>CAJTDD010000012.1 GCA_910574885.1 Lachnospiraceae bacterium
GCGTTTCCCGTCTTCAAGGTACTCCGCTAAAAGAGCCTCCATTTCCGGATTCAATTCGTGGTATCCGCATGGCACTGTGTTGGTTTCCCTTGTATGGTAACCCATAGTTAAAACATCCTGTTTGATAGCTTTAACTGTACTATGCCCATGTGGATAAATTTTATCCGAGATTTTTTGCATGAACCCCCGCATACAAAAGGTTTTTAAGAATTTCCTCGGATAATTAAAAATCTCGGATAATGCGCCCTATCCGAGTTCTTGGATAGGGCGCAATTATACACCACTTAGGGAAGTGGTGCATTGCGCCTGCCGGGGGCTTCTCCGCTGCCGCTTCTCCACTCCGTTTCGGTCGTTGCCAAACGTGTGCCACTGGCACACGGCAACGGTCGGCGCAGAGCCAACGTCCACTGGACGTTGTGCGCCCTGCGGACAGCGGATGATTTCCGTAGATTTCCAATCTGCTCCAATCATCACAGGGGAAAAGGTCAGCTTCGCTGCCCTGCACCTTTCCCCTGCGCTGGCTTTGCCAGCTACCCCTTTGTAGAACTTGTCGCCTGAAAATTTTCGGAGAGTCTATTCCATTTAGCAAGTTAAAGCTATATAATAGTTCCAGCAACAATCGGGATTTTTTGAACACAGGGGGGAAATGAATTTGAATGTTTTGTTAGCTGTTCCACAAGAAAATAACAGTGTACAAGAATTAAATAGTTTTTTATCGCAAAATAATGCAGACCTTTATATTTTCCCAGAAGGTTTTTTAGATAATAATATTTTGCAGGAAGCAATTGATATTATAAAAGAAAAAGAAAAATATGTTATTACTGGTTTCAAGGATTTAGACAGTAACGGACAGCAAAAAGCACTGGTCATAGATAATGGTAAAATCGTTGATAAATATACTAAGTGTATTTTGACTAGAGGAGAAAAGCAAAAAGGAAAACGGAATGGGGGGAAAATTGCTTGCGTAAATACTAAATTTGGAAAGGTTGGAATACCAATCTGCTATGAAATACATTTCCCAGAGGTAGCGAGGATTATGTGTTTGGATAATCCGGTTTTATTGATTAATATAATCGGAACAGGAATGTATCATAATTTACAGTTTGAACAATGGACTTCATTAGCAAAGGCACGAGCCATTGAAAATGAAGTATATGTTATTGGGTGTTCTCATTTTGCTGGTAAAATTCCATTAGCATATGTTTTTGACCCATCAGGAAGATGTGTTTTATTAAAGCGAGATGAATATGGCGGTTTTATTGTTAAAATTGACTTAGGAAAGAGTGTGGAAAAAAATATTAACTATTTGCCTGACAGACTTCCAAATTTATTCTCCCGTTTGGCAGAATAAATAAAATCCAGTTTATAGAATTGAGAAAATCGGTATTTGTGGGAAATTATTAAGGAAAGGGAAATAGAACTATGGATAAAAATAAGTTTTCGCCTGTATATATCTGATTTACGCATGTACAAATAACTATTACATTATGATTGATTCAGGTTTATTTATCATCGGAGGGATAAAATGAGAACACTTGAAACGAGCAGACTCATTCTGTGTGATTGGACTGCAGACGATATTGGCTGCGAGGTTTTTGATATAAGCACAATACAATATTTGCTGTCTGCAAAAAACAACTATGCTGTTGTTTTGAAAGAGAACGGAACCATAATTGGTACAATAGGACTGAACGAAGATGCGGACAATGACCCAAATACAAGAAATGTTGGGATAAGGTTGCTTGAGCCATATCGAAATAAAGGGTTGATGTCGGAAGCACTGGAATGTGTGATTCAAAATGCGGGCGAGATCACAGATGTACTCTCCTATCTTTGGTGTTAGTATATAAGTGCAATGTCATTTACTTAACTTCTAAATAATAATGTGATCTGTTGTTTTCGACCAGATTTTCTATCAACTTAAGAAAAAGAGGGGGGATTTCTATTCCCAAATGCAGATGGAATGCTGTAAAATGGGGAGTACTCCCGATTTTGTGGTGCAATGTATGGATTTATGGCAATAGAAAGACATAACAACAAGACGAATTTATGAAATTAAAAAAATCATTTTCATTCGTCTCATTTTGAGGTATATTTAGTATGTTTAGCTCTGTTTTTGTTAGTTTCGATAACAGAAGCTGATTGGAAGTTTGAACCTTGCTTGGCGTGCGAAGGTTCGCCCGGGTCTGACCGGTAGGATATTCTGAGCGATCAGGCCCTCCACGTCTAATGTTGTTGTCCCATCATGTATTCTCAAAAAGTCCCGGCATGTTTTGATTGCTTCCGAATAGTTAACCTGATATACATGTTTCGTCTTTTTTTCAGGGATCTCTACTGCCATAGCTATTTCCGAGCAAAAATTATACAGGATTGCCCTTGCCCATACTTCCTGTACAATGTATTCATATTTTTTGGAATGAAATGCTTTGAGACACAATGGGTATTTCAGGTCACGGAAAGAAGTTTCTTCATTCCATCTTAGGTGGTACAAGTCCTTGAAATCATCGATATCGAAATCAAGATCCGGAAGATTTGTGATCAGATTTTCGTAACAGCCCTCCGATAATTCAATCCTGATGATGCGCAGGGACAGTCTGTATTCGGGATGGTCCTGTGTAATATAATCCATAGGGACATCCTGGCACACAAACCGGTATTGTTCTTCCAGTTCAGGATGAAGCCGTTTTTTCTTAGAATGTGATCTGGATAAAATACGGTCCACATGATAATCAAGCTGCCTGACGCCATTTAAAGGAACCCCCAGAATTTTTTCCGTCTTGGCATCGGTACAGCGTATGAGAAAGAACTGCCCATTTTCAATTACATGTGCAAAAGCGTTATAAGAGGCATAGCCTCTGTCACACAAATAAATGACAGGGGTATCTGCTTCGGAACGGTCAACCATCTGGCAGAATGCGCTGTATTCATTGCGTTTCCGGGAAGGCTGGATGAAGAGATCCGTAAACTTTTTGTCCAGAACAGAAAAGAAAGCATTGATATGGATTTGGTTAAATCCTCTGGTGGACTTTCCATTTGGTTCAAAGAAAGTATCCGGATCATCCGGATTCCTGAAAATATCGGCCGCAGAACCATCACAAGCGACTAAGGAATATTTGCCTTTAAACAACTTCTTTTTACACTTTTGAGTAAAAGAAACGAGAAGGCTTCTAAAGGCATCATTTTTAATCTTTTTGCGTTGTTTATAAAAGGCAGCTTTTGAAGGAGCATCCGTAGAACGTCCAAAAAAGCGGTAAAGTTCTTCCTTAATACAGTCAGCTTCCATAGTCAGGAGCATAAGGAGAAGATGTTTGAATCCCAGTTTTCGATTACGCGAAAAGTCTTTACCGGGATGAAGAGCATAATTTTGGGGATTGGCAGCAAGCTCATGGATGGAAGCGAGCAGCATTGCTTTGACAACATCAGCGTATTTCATAAAAGTACCTCCTTAATCAGGTGAAAGTAAATAATGAATAAACAGTTCCTGATTAATTGGCCTTTTTCTGAGTAATCAGAAAAAGGCCGCACATTTTGAGGTACTTGTCAAGTAATAATTAAAAAATTTGGGTTACTGGTAGAAAAAAAGAATTCGGACATAATATCCGAATTCTCGTTAAGTAAACTTTTAAAAGATTCCAAAACCGTGACCTGACGGAAAACACGATCATGCTTTTTGGATTTGGGGACGGAGGCGGCGGCCCGACAAAGGAGATGCTTGAAAATGCAGAGAGGCTCCGGTACGGCATACCTGGCATTCCCAGGATTGAACAGGAGTTTGAAAGGGAGTTTTTTGACCGGACTTACGAGAAGGTTGCAGGGCTTCCGGATATGCCGAAATGGAATGGAGAATTGTATTTTGAGTACCACAGGGGTACGCTGACGTCTATAGCAAAAAACAAGCGGTATAACAGGAAAAACGAAATTTTATATATGCAGTTAGAAACACTGGCGTCTATGCTGCGGGAGCAGGGGGGTGCATATCCGTCGGAGGTGATTGAACGGGGATGGGAGATACTTCTTCTAAACCAGTTTCACGATATTATTCCTGGAAGCTGTATTGAAGCGGTTTACCGCCAAAGTGATCAGGAGTATGAAGAAATACAGAAACGAGGGGAAGAAACTTTAAGGGCAATTGCTGAAAAAGGAGCAAAGACGGTGGATACACAGGACCATGCGATTGTTGTATATCATACGCAGGGATATGTAAGGAACGACGTCATTTTTGTAGAGGGGCTCGAACAGGTGCCGGTTGAAAAGGTTACAGAGGAAGACGGGAGAGAGCTTGCGTTCCAGAGGACTTCTGACGGCAAAATTGTATTTTATGCAGAGGGGATACCGAAACTTGGCTGTAAGGTTTTCTATTATACAGCAGGCGATGAGAAAAAACATTCGTGTCAGTGGGACGGACATTTTGAAAACCGGTTCTACAGCGTTACTTTTAACGAATGCATGGAGATTGTGTCTCTGATTGAAAAGCAGACGGGAAAACAGCTTATTAAGGACGGCAAAAAAGCCAATGAAATCATAACATATGAAGACCGTCCTATGAATTGGGATAACTGGGATATCGACATTTTTTACAAGAAAAAACCCTATTACGCAGATAAGGTTTCTGATGTGCGGGTCTTAGAAGACGGGCAGGTGAGGAAGACTCTGGAAATCATAAAACAGTTTGCAGATTCCACAGTAATACAGAAAATCCACCTTTACTATGATGTGCCCAGGATTGATTTCGAGACGCATGTAGATTGGAGAGAGCATAATGTCCTGTTAAGGGTTAATTTCCCGGTTGAAGTCAATACGACAAAAGCGGCGTATGAGATTCAATTTGGAAATATAGAAAGGGAGACGACCAATAATCATAGCTGGGATACTGCAAAGTTTGAAGCGTGCGGACATAAATGGGCAGATTTATCAGAAGAAAATAATGGAATCAGCCTCTTGAACGACTGCAAATACGGTTATGGAATTAAGGATGGGAATTTGTCTTTAACGCTCATAAAAGCAGGTATTTATCCCAATGAAAATGCAGATATAGGAGAACACGATTTCACTTATTCGATTTATCCCCATGCGGGAAGGTGGCAGGAAGCAGAAACAATCGAAATGGCGTACAACTTAAACGTGCCGCCGGTGGTGGTTTTGCAGGGGCGTAACAAAGGTGGGAAAGCCGGAAAAGAATTTATCAAATGTGAAGCCGAAAACTGCTTCATCGAGGTCATAAAGCAGGCAGAAGATAAAAACGGCAGGATTATCCGTATGTATGAGAACCGAAACAGGTATACGAAGACGGAGATTTCCCTTCCGGAAACGGTCAGCCGGATGTATGAGTGTAACCTTCTGGAAGACAATGAAAGAGAAATTCCCATAAGCGGATGTTTGGCGGAAATTATATTAAAGCCATATGAAATCAAAACATATAGGATTATATAACGAAGGAGGAAGGAATATGCTGAAAGAATTGGCGGAAATCTGGGGTGTAAGCGGTTATGAGAAAACAGTCTCAGATTATATCCTGGAACAGGTGAAAGCCCATGGGGATGAAATCGTTAGAGACGCTGTGGGCAACCTGATTGTGTTAAAAAGGGGAAACGGAGAAAATAAGAAAAAAATTATGGTCGCGGCGCATATGGACGAAATCGGGCTGTGTGTTGTGAAGATTACGGATGAAGGATTCCTGAAAGTGAAAAAAGTCGGAGGGGTTTCTGCCCACTGTTCGTTTATGAACCGGGTGGTGTTCCAAAACGGGACGGTTGGAACTGTGGCGGCGTATGAGAAACCAGAAGATTTTAAAAGCGGCGACATAGATAAACTGTATATTGATATCGGCGCAGGCTCAAAGGAAGAGGCAGAAAAGTATGTGAAGGTGGGCGACTGCGCGATGTTTGAAGGAAACTATCAGGAACTTGCCGGAAGAAACGTGATGGCAAAAGCCTTTGACGACAGAAGCGCGTGCTATGTGCAGCTGGAAACGCTAAAGGCGATGAAAACCCCTTATCACGACGTCTATTTTGTATTTACGGTGCAAGAAGAAGTAGGGATTTTCGGGGCGACCACATCGGCGGAAAGAATAAAGCCAGATCTTGGAATCGCAATCGATATTACAGGTTCTTTTGACGTACCGGGAGACAAACATGGAAACGCGGTATTGGGAAAGGGGGCTGCAATCTGTATCAGCAATGCCTGTGTAACCTGTGATGAAGACATGGTAGGCCAGATGGTCGAATGTGCCAAGGAACATCAGATTCCATATCAGTTCGACGTGCTGGTGAACGGAGGAACCGATGCCGGGGCAATCAATAAATCTTACCGGGGAGTAAAGGCAGTGGGAATCTCGATTCCTACAAGGTACGGCCATTCTCCGAACAGCATTATCAATCTTGATGATCTGCAGTCATGTATTGAGTTGTTAAAAGTATAAGTGGAATGTTCACTTCGCATTGTTACGGAAGAAGTGTTCAAATAAAGAAAGAGCTTGGGCTTACATATTTGTTTATTGCACATGATTTGTCAATGGTAAAGCATATTTCCGACAGGGTCGGTGTTATGTATATGGGGCAGCTTGTTGAGATTGCGTCTAGCGCTGAATTGTATGCGAATCCGATACATCCGTATACAAAGGCATTATTATCTGCGATTCCGATTCCTGACCCGCAGATTGAGCGGAACAAATCTATGATTCCGCTGGAAGGCGAGGTCGGAAGCCCGATGAATTGCACGGCGGGGTGCCGGTTTGCCAGCAGATGCCGTTATGCGACTGAGCGGTGCAGGACGGAAACACCGCAGCTTGAGGATAGAGGGGAACATCATTTTACGGCGTGCCATAATCTGAAAAAAATTTTATAAAATTTTATCTTTCTTATCTAAAAATTCGCATCAGTATGCTATAATAAAACATACTTGATGTGAGAGGACAAAAAGATATGAAGGTAAATATACGTAGAATCAGCGAAATAACAGGGTTTTCCATGTCTACGGTATCCAATGCATTGAACCATAAAAAGGGAGTTAACAGAAATACTTCAGAGAAGATATGGAAGGCGGCGGAGGAGCTGGGATATCGGGTGGAAGAAGAGATCACCAAGATTCGGTTCGTCATATTCCGGAAGAATGGGATGATTATTGACGACAGTTCTTTCCACCCGGCCGTGATTGAAGGCGTGGAGCGTCAGGCGAAGCTGATGGGGTATGAAACTGTATTTTGTTACGTGGACAGCAGTGATTCGGATTATGAGGAACAGCTTCTTGACATTCTGTCGGATATGCACAGCGGCGTGGTTCTTCTCGGGACGGAGATGATGGAAGAGGATTACGCTCCTTATGAAAGAGCGAAAAACCGGATTATTTTGCTGGATGGGCGCAGCGATAGATATGGGTTTGACAGTGTGCTGATAAATGATACGGAAGCGGCGCAGGAGGCGGTCGGATACATTGCCGGGAAGGGGCATGAACGGATCGGCTACCTGCAAGGAGAGTTCCGGATTCAGGCGTTTCGTTCCCGTGAGGCGGGATATTACCGTATGATGGAGCGTTGCGGATTGCCGGTAAAACCGGAGTATGTTGCGACGGTAGGAACCAGGATTGAGACGGCGTACCAGAAGATGAAAGAGTATCTTGCCGGGGCGAAGGAGCTGCCGACGGCGTTTTTTGCGGACAATGATGTGATTGCCATCGGGTGTATGCGGGCGATGAAAGAATGTGGTTATGACGTCCCCGGGGATATCTCTGTGATTGGGTTTGACGACGTCGCCTATGGCCAGGTTTCAGACCCTCCCTTGTCTACGATGCATGTATATAAGCAGGAGCTTGGGGCGCGGGCAGTCCGTGAGTTGTTGGCTATGGGTGAGAAGGACGGCAGGGCGAAGGTGAAGATTCAGGTCTGCGCAGAATTTGTGGAGAGGGGCAGCGTTAAGGATATTAGGAAATTGTGAAGAGTGAAAAGAGAATGGAAGAGCTGTTGCGGGTGTAGATGAATGTTCTGCACGGCAGCAGTTTTTTGATGCAGAAAATGGAATAAAGTATGGTTTTTATATAAAATTTTATATAAAACTTTATTTATTGATTTATTAATCGAGTTTGGAAAGTTTTAAAATGACTTAGATGTAGAAAATAAAATATGTGCAATATGCACAAAAATAAGAATGTTAAATTATATATAATAAACAAATCGTGAATTACAGGTAAAAAATATATGAAAATCTATTGAAAATTTTATATAAAAGTTTATAATGTGAAATACAAGAAATGCAAACATAAAAGGAAGTCACGAGAAACGAAAATCATGAGGAAGAGAATTCGTGGGAAACGAAAGCCACATGAAACAAGTTCAAAAAAGGAGATGTAAAAATTATGGGAAAGATTGGAGTAGTCGGAAGTATCAACATGGATATGACTGTGAAAGCAGAAAGAATCCCCCTGAAAGGCGAGACGCTCAAAGGTGAAGACTTGAAGTACATCCCGGGCGGAAAAGGCGCGAACCAGGCGGTCGCTATGGCGAAGCTTGGCGCTAAGGTTGAGATGTTCGGATGTGTCGGGGATGATGCGGCAGGGGTAAGCCTTGTGAAGAACCTACAGGATATGGGCGTTGAGACGAAGTGTATTAAGACGGTAGCAGGTGTGCCTACCGGGCTTGCAATGATTACGGTGGGAGAGAACGACAATACCATCATTGTAGTTGCAGGAACGAACGACTGTGTAGACATTGATTATGTTAACGAAATCAAAGATTCTCTCCTTGAGTGCGAGATTGTCCTGCTCCAGCACGAAATCCCGCAGGAGACGGTGGAATATGTCATTGAGCTGTGCGCAAAGAACGGCGTAAAAGCAGTCCTGAACCCGGGGCCGGCAAGGCCGGTAAAACAGGAGATTCTCGAGAAGGTTACATACCTGACGCCCAATGAGCACGAGGCAGTGATTCTGTTCGGGGAAGGCATTTCCTTTGAGGATATGATGAAGAAGTATCCGGAAAAGCTGGTCATCACTCAGGGCTCCCGGGGGGTAAGCACATGCCGAAAGAGTGGGGAGGTCATCCTTGTTCCCGCAAGAAAGGCGAATGTGGTAGACACAACCGGGGCAGGAGATACGCTGAACGGGGCGTTTACGGTGGCGTTGATGGAAGGGAAGGATATTGCGGACGCTCTTGCATTTGCCAATACGGCGGCAGGGCTGTCTACGGAAAAGTTCGGGGCACAGGGCGGAATGCCGACCTACGATGAAGTAAAAGAAGCGATGGGGAGATAAGGACAATGAAGAGAAACGGAATTTTAAATGCAGATATTTCAAGGGTGCTTTCCTACATGGGGCATACGGATACTCTTGCCGTGGGAGACTGCGGCCTGCCAATCCCCGAGGAGACGGAGCGCATCGACCTTGCGCTAAAGCTCGGCGTCCCGTCCTTTATGGAAGTGCTGGAAGAAGTGGCAAAGGAAATGAAGATTGAAAAAGTAGTTCTGGCTGAGGAAATCCGGGAGAAGAACCCGAAAATCCACGAGGAAATCCTGGAGCTTGTAAATAAGATGGATACAGAATGCAGTGTGGAATATGTATCCCATACAAAGCTGAAAGCACAGACAAAGACATGCAAAGCGGTAATCAGGACGGGGGAGACAACGCCATACGCCAACATCATCCTACAGTCCGCATGTTTATTTTAAGAAATCAAGGGAGGAAAAGAAATGCAGATTGAGATGAAGGGGATTGACAAATCCTTCGGAACGAATCAGGTGCTAAAAGACGCCGGGTTTGTCCTTGGGCATGGGGAAGTCCATGCGCTCATGGGAGAGAACGGCGCCGGAAAATCTACCCTGATGAAGATTCTGACCGGCGTTTACACGAAAGACAAGGGGACTGTCATTGTGGACGGCCAGGAAGTAAATTATAAGAATCCTCAGGAGGCAGAGAAGGCGGGAATCGTGTTCATCCATCAGGAGCTTAATGTGTTGTTTGATCTGACGGTGGAAGAGAACCTGTTCATGGGGAAGGAAATCAAGAAAAAGTTCGGTTTCTGCGACCAGAAGGCAATGCGGCAGAAAGCGACGGAGGCCCTTGGGCGTCTGGGCGTGCGGATCGACCCGGGAGAAGTCATGTCCAACCTGTCCGTAGGGCAGCAGCAGATGATTGAAATCTGTAAGGCGCTGATGGTGGACGCTAAGGTCATTATCATGGATGAGCCTACTGCCGCGCTGACCCAGAGCGAGACGGTGGTGTTGTTCGAGGTCATAAAGTCCCTTCGTAAGTCGGGAGTGTCCATCGTGTACATTTCCCACCGAATGGAGGAAATCTTCGAGCTGTGCGATAGAATCAGCGTATTGCGGGACGGTACATATGTGGGAACCAGAAATATCCCGGAGACGAACATGAACGATATCGTGAAGCTGATGATTGGGCGTGAAATCGGGGAGCGGTATCCGGAACGAGACTGTAAGATTGGGGAAACTGTCCTGAAAGTAAGCGGGCTGACCAAAAAGGGCGTGTTCGAGAATGTGGAGTTCGAGGTGAAAGCCGGGGAAGTCCTTGGGGTGTCCGGCCTTATGGGAGCAGGAAGGACGGAAATCATGCAGGCGATTTTCGGAAATCTCCCTTATGATTCAGGAAAGATTGAGATTGACGGAAAAGAAGTGCAGATTAAGTCTCCGATTCAGGCGATGAAGAATGGGATTGGCTTTATTACGGAAGACCGGAAGGTGGAAGGGCTGATGCTGGAGGAAAGCATTGAAAAGAATATTTCTCTTGCCAACCTCCCGATTATTTCAAAGAACCATGTAATTGACCGGAAGAAGGAGAGAGAACTGGTCACAAAGGGGATTGAGGAACTGCGTATCCGGTGCTTTGGACCATTCCATGAGTGTAATAATCTAAGCGGCGGAAACCAGCAGAAGGTGGTATTTGCGAAATGGGTCTATACAGACCCCAAGATTCTGATTCTGGATGAACCTACCCGGGGTGTGGATATCGGTGCGAAGAAGGAGATTTACAATATTATCAACGACCTTGCGGCAAAAGGGGTGGCGATTATCATGGTGTCTTCCGAACTGCCGGAAGTGCTTGGCATGAGCGACCGGGTGATGGTCGTGCGTGAAGGACTGGTCAGGGGAATTATTTATAGGGAAGAAGCGAATCAGGAAAATGTTATGACGTTAGCAACGGGAGGTACAATTTAATGGAAGCGAATAAGAAGAAAATTACAGATCATATGCAGGATCTTGGGGCGCTGATTGCGCTGGTGCTGTTGATCGTGGGAATCGGTATTGTAAGTCCGGAATTCCGGACGTGGAGCAACTTTTTGTCTTTGCTGCGCCAGTCGTCCATCAATGGACTGATTGCGTTTGGTATGACTTGTGTTATCCTGACGGACGCTATTGATTTGTCGGTAGGTTCTGTCCTTGCGCTTAGTACGGCGCTGTGCGCGGGCATGATTTCAAACGGCGTCCCGGCAGGGGCGGCAATGCTGGCGGCGCTGGTAATCGGCGCGGGCCTTGGAGCAATCAGCGGCCTGCTGGTAACGAAAGGCAGATTGCAGGCATTCATTGCTACGTTGATCACGATGACGGTCTACCGCGGCGCGACCATGATTTTCACAGGCGGGAAGCCAATCTCGAACCTTGGGGATAGCTTTGTGCTGAAGCTGGTGGGAAGAGGGAATTTCTACCGTATCCCGATTCCGGTAATCCTGCTGCTTTTGGTTTTTGCCGGATTCTATTTCCTGCTGAATAAGACCACCTTCGGGCGTGCGGTCTATGCGACGGGCAGCAACTGGAAATGTGCGAAACTGGCTGGTATTGACATCCATAAGATGAAGATTATTGTATATGCGATTTCAGGATTTATGTCAGCGTTGTCCGGGCTGATTCTGTTATCAAGGCTTGGCTCTGCACAGCCGGTACTTGGGGAAGGGTTCGAGCTTGATGCGATTGCGGCGGTAGCCCTTGGCGGTACGAGTATGAGCGGCGGTCGCGGTAAGATTTACGGGACGTTTATCGGTGTGTTGATTATCGCTGTGCTGAATAACGGGCTTAACATTCTCGGCGTGTCTTCTTATTATCAGGATGTGATTAAGGGATTGGTAATTCTGGTGGCGGTATTGTCAGACCGGAAGCGGTAGGATTACGCGCGGCGGCAAATGGATAGTATTAAGAAAAGAGGAGAAAAAGCATGAAAAAAATAGTAAGTATCATGATCGTGTTGTGTATGATGTTCGGGCTTGCCGGATGTAATGCAATCACCATTGACGGTGAAGGGGAGGCGGCGGAGAGTACCGGGAATGGTTCTATCGGGCTGTCGGTCTCTACGCTTAACAATCCGTTTTTCGTATCCCTGGCAGAAGGGGCGGAGGAAGCGGCAGAAAAAGAGGGCGTTAAGCTGGCGGTGGCAGATGCGGGCGACGACAGCGCGAAGCAGCAGAATGATATTGAGGATTTGATTTCCAGGAATGTGAGTGTGCTGATTGTAAATCCGGTGGATTCTGACGCGGTTGCACCTGCGGTGCAGAATGCTGTTTCCCAGGGGATTAAGGTTATTTCGGTTGACCGTGTGGTAAATGGCGTCGATGTGGACTGCCAGATTGCGTCTGATAACGTGGCAGGAGCGAAGATGGCTACGGAATATCTGATTGAGCAGATTGGAGAAGGCGAAAAGGTGGCGGAGCTTCAGGGCGTGCCGGGGGCGTCTGCGACCATTGACCGGGGAGCCGGCTTCCATGAAGCGGCGGATGAGGCTCTTAACGTGGTGGCGATCCAGAGCGCGAATTTCGACCGTGCGGAGGGAATGTCGGTAATGGAGAATCTGCTCCAGTCGGATTCCTCTATCAAAGGTGTGTTTGCCCACAATGATGAGATGGCTCTCGGGGCGCTGCAGGCGATTGCGGCCAGCGGGAAGGATATCAAGGTCGTTGGGTTCGACGCCACGGATGACGCGGTAGACGCGGTGAATGCCGGGAAGATGACGGCTACGGTGGCGCAGAAGCCGGAACTTATGGGAGAGACTGCGGTTCTGACGGCGATTAAACTGATTGCCGGGGAAGCGGTGGAGAAGTCACTTCCGGTAGAGGTGGAGTTGATTACGAAGTAATCTTGCGGTGTGCCCTTGGTTAGGGTTTGATGGAAAAGGCTCGAAATTTCCTTGACAGTAAGGAGTTTCGGGCTTTTTTCTTTCTGTGCTTTTTTTTGGCGGGTATTTATGATAATCTAGGATGTGTGGAGACATTTGCTATGAATGTGAAATTCCCTAAGGAGGATTTATTATGACGCGAGAAGAGTTATACCAGTCGATTTACACACATGATACCATTTACCTGCCGCCCCATGAACAGGCGACGGCGGCGCTGGAAGTGGCGCTGGGCTGTAGCTGGCATAAGTGTACGTTCTGTGATTTTGCAAAGGATACGTTTCGGATTCATCCGCTTGAGAGGATTGAACATGATTTGGAGATTCTTGCTAAGCTCCGCCCGGACGATACGCGCCTGTTTTTCCTTGGGGAGAATGCGTTCTGCATGGGTGCGGATCAGATTCTCCGGATTATGGAGCTGGTTCGTAAGTTTATGCCGAAAGTTAGTGAGTATGCCATGTATTCAAGGATTGACGATATACTCAGAAAGACGGACGAGGAGCTTTTGCGGCTTGCAAAGGAAGGTGTTCAGGCGCTGCATATCGGGGTGGAGAGCGGGAGCGACTCAATTCTTGAGGCGAGGAAGAAAGGGGTTACTTCGGTGCAGATTGCAGAAGCTCTGCTTAGGCTAGACCGGGCGGGGATTGATTATTATGTGACGGTGATTCCTGGGCTTGGAGGGCGTAGTTTTTCGCGGCTTCATGCGATTGAGACGGCAAGGCTGTTAAATCAGGTGCATCCGCGCAATATCTGGTGCCTGAAATTGAAGCTGTGGGAGGGTACGCCTCTTTATAAAGAAGCTAAGGCAGGAATGTTCGATGAGATGACGCCTAAGGAGATTTTGCGGGAGGAAAGGCTGTTGATTGAGAATCTTACGGTTACGGACTGCCTGTTTGAGGATACGACGGTTTTGGATGAGTTTACGGTTCAGGGGGTGCTTCCGGGGCAGAAGAAGGAGCTTTTGGGGGCTGTGGATTATCTGCTCGGGCTGGCGGACTTCGTCCAATAAGGTGTGCCCTTGGGTATAGAAGGAGAGATATGGGATGAATTATGATAACATCCGGCAGGGGACGTTTCGGGAACGCCCCAATCGGTTTATTGCGTATGTGGACATAGATGGAAAGAGGGAGACTGTCCATGTAAAAAATACGGGGCGGTGCGCCGAGCTGCTTACACCGGGGGCAATCGTGTATGTGCAGGAGGCGGACAGTCCAGGGAGGAAGACCGGATGGGACTTAATTGCCGTATGGAAGGGCGGCCGGCTTGTGAATATGGATTCCCAGGTTCCGAATAAGCTTGTGAAGGAGTGGCTTGAAGAGGGGAATCTTTTTGGGGATATTGCGAAAATACAGCCGGAATATACCTATGGCAAATCTCGTTTTGACTTGTATGTGGAGGCTGACGGAAAGAAGATATTTATCGAGGTGAAGGGTGTTACGCTGGAGGAAGACGGTATTGTGCGGTTTCCGGACGCGCCAAGCGAGCGGGCCGTGAAGCATGTGGAGGAATTGAAGGCGGCTGTGGGAGAAGGGTATGAAGCCTATGTGTTCTTCGTGGTGCAGATGAAGGGCGTCAGGTATTTTACGCCGAACATGGATACACATCCGGCTTTTGGAGAGGCTCTTTTAGATGCGGCTGCAAACGGCGTCCGTGTGATTGCGTATGACTGTGATGTGGAAAAGGATTCGATTCATATTGCAGAGCAGGTAGCGGTGATCCTGCAGGGGCAGGAACTTGGGGGCTTGAAGGGGCCGGAAGGGGAAGGACAGGAAGATGTATTGCGTAATATTGTAAAACCTGTAGTTGCCTGGTTCCGGGAACATAAGCGGGATTTGCCTTGGCGCAAGAACCCGGACGCCTACCGGGTATGGGTGTCGGAAATTATGCTGCAGCAGACTCGGGTGGAAGCCGTGAAGCCTTACTATGAGCGTTTCTTAAAGGAACTGCCCACGGTCAGGGAGTTGGCGCAGGCCCAGGAAGACAAGCTGTTAAAGCTGTGGGAGGGTTTGGGATATTATAACCGTGTACGGAATATGCAGAAGGCGGCGCAGCAGATTATGGTCGATTATCAGGGGCGTTTCCCGGAAACCTATGAGGAGATCCGTGGCTTAAAGGGAATCGGGAATTATACGGCCGGGGCAATCAGCGCATTTGCATACGGACTCCCTAAGCCTGCCGTGGACGGCAATGTCCTGCGGGTAGTGTCGCGTCTTACGGGGAGTTTTGAGGATATTATGAAACAGAGCGTCCGAAAGAAGATGGAGGATGCGTTAGAACAGGTGATTCCGGAAGATGCGGCGGGGGATTTTAACCAGGGTCTGATTGAGCTTGGAGCTATCGTGTGTGTGCCGAACGGAGAACCTAAGTGCAGGGAGTGTCCGGTGGCTGGGTTCTGCGAGGCGAGAAAGCGGGGAGTGATTGCAGAGATACCGGTCAAAAGCAAAGGGAAGGCAAGGAAGATTGAGGAGAGGACTGTCTTCGTGTTCCGGGACGGGAGGCAGATTGCGATTCGGAAACGGCCTTCTAAGGGACTGCTTGCGGGATTATATGAATTTCCCAGTGAACCGGGGCGCATGAGCATGGAGGATGCGGCGGCTTACAGTAAGGAGATAGGACTTGCGCCGATACGGATCAGGGAACTTGGCGAGGCGAAACATATTTTCAGCCATATTGAGTGGCATATGACGGGGTATGAGATTCTTGTGGATGAGTTAGAGAAGACGAACCGGAGAGGGTTTTTGTTTATCCGGCCGGAAGAGATTGAGGAGGCGTATCCGATTCCGTCGGCATTTGGGCATTATGCGGGGGTTTTGCGGCGTTGAGGGGGTTAATAACGAGAGGTTTTATATGTAAGCGCGCGAAATTCTAAATTATACCTTATTGGACGAAGTCCACCCGCCCCGTCAGGGGCATGCATTACGGTGTGCCCTTGGGTATAGATATAGAAAAAAACTATATATATAGCAGTTTATCATCATTTTCAATTTTATGATACTCCTTAGAAGTGGTATGATATGTAGTAGGACAAATATGGCGAAACGCTAAGGAGGAAACATATGGAAATTATCAAGGATTTACCAGAAGTATTTGAAGAATTTGCGGAGCAGCGGAAGAAGTCTTTTCTTGCAATGAAAGAGCTGAAAGATAAGGGAGTGCCGGTAGTCGGCGCTTACTGTACATATTTCCCGCAGGAAATCGCGATGGCGATGGGAGCGGCGACCGTTGGGCTGTGTTCTACGTCTGACGAGACGATTGCAGAGGCGGAGAAGGATTTGCCTAAGAACTTATGTCCGCTGATTAAGTCCAGCTATGGATTTGCAAAGACGGATAAATGTCCGTTCTTCTATTTTTCCGACGTGGTCGTGGGGGAAACGACTTGCGACGGGAAGAAGAAGATGTATGAGTATATGATGGAATTTAAGGATGTGTTCTTGATGGAGCTGCCGAACACCCAGGGCGAAGAGGCGCTGAAGCTGTGGAAGAGCGAGATTATCCGTTTCAAGGAATATCTGGAGAAGAAGTTTGACGTCACGATTACGGAGGAGGATATCCGCGGTGCAGTCAAGACCAATAATGAAGTGCGCAGATCACTGAAAAGGCTTTATGAGGTCATGAAGCATGATCCGGTGCCGATTAAGGGGCAGGATTTGTTCAAGGTATTGTACGGAAGTACGTTCAAGTTTGACAGGAAGGCCATCCCGGCGGAGGTGAATGCCCTGGCGGACAAAGTGGAGAAGGAGTATGCGGAGGGCAAGATGTTAGAGAAGATGCCGCGTATTCTGGTGAGCGGCTGTCCGGTGGGCGGCGCAACGGAGAAGGTCATCCGGGCCATTGAGGACAACGGCGGCGTGGTAGTGACTTACGAGAACTGCAACGGTGCAAAATCCATCGACAAGCTGGTGGATGAGGAGAATCCGGACATCTATGATGCGCTGGCAAGACGTTACCTGAATATCGGCTGTTCTGTCATGACCCCGAATCCGAACCGTCTGGATCTTCTGGACAGGCTGATTGATGAGTATCAGGTGGACGGTGTCGTTGAGATGACGCTTCAGGCATGCCATACATATAATGTGGAGGCAATGTCCATCCGCAGGTTCGTGAATGAGAAGAAGAAAATTCCATATATCAATGTGGAGACAGACTATTCTCAGGCAGATATCGGACAGTTAAATACAAGGATTGCGGCGTTTATTGAGATGCTGTAATTGCGGCTTACTGTTGCTTGGAATGCCGGGAAATGTAAAAACCTCATTTCCCGGCATTCCCTTCCTGCTTATTTGGCAGATTGAATTTCAATATTTCCGTTCTCGCAGGATACCGCGATTTTTTTCGGGCTGTCTCCGGCCGATGTGTAGATGATCTCGTCGCCGTCGTCTCCGATCCTTTGGTTTCCGACGCGGATATCGCCGTACTCTGTTTTCAGGTTAAGCCCGTAGGTTTCCGTCTTCCCGGAAATCCCTAAGCAGACATCGCCGTAGGAATTGGTAATCTTTGTGTCGGAGAAATCCATCTGCTTAATCTTGCAGTCCCCAGATTCCATCCGCATGGTCAGGCGGTCGCCGGCGGCGTCTGCGATTGTCACGCTGCCGTACTCGTTGGACATTTCTGTGTCGGAGAAATTGATACGGTCAGCTTTCAAGCCGCATGATTCCATCTGAACCGTCAGGTTGTTGCCGGCAGCCTCGGATATCTTAATTTCTCCGTATTCATTGCGAAGGTCTGCCTGTGCTGCATTTACCGTGCCAAGAGAAAGATTGCCGCTTTCAAGCCGGATATCCAGCGCTTTGCCATCGTATTGCTCAAGATTGACATCCCCGTATTCGTCGTCAATTTTTAGCGTATCTGCTTGAATAGAGGAAATGGCAAGCTCCCCGCTTTCTATGTCAAATACTGCTTCGGACAGCTTTGTCTTCTTGGGAATCGTCACTTTTACAAAATAGCGGGGTTCATGAAAGACCACGCCCATCGTGCCTGTGAAGAATCCCATATTGAAGGAGTGGGAACGTTTGGATTCCTGGAAGATGAACCTGCCGTTCTTGACTTCGCAGACGGGCTTCCCGCTGGTTCCCCTGAGACAATATTCGACGGAGAATTTGTCGGAAAGAATCAGTTCCACGTCTGCGTAATCTGCATGGATCTCCAGGCTGTCAAATCCTTTTAAGTCCATAGAGTCCTGCATGGGTTCTGCCATTTCGGTATTGCCGGCAGCATGGACGCCGTTCTGGTCAATGTAGAATCCGGCATGGCCTCCCATCAGCCGTCCTGCCGCCGTGAGGATGATTCCCAGTATAACGCAGATGATTGACGCAGTAATCCAAAATCTTTTATTTTTCATTGTATGCTTCTCCTTTCGCTATAGCGTTTTCTCCCTTCCGCTGCTTTGCCGAACAGGCGGGTCATCAGACGAAGGACTCCTTTCCCAAGCGCGGCGCTTCCTATCAGCAGCCAGTATCCAATCCCAAGACCCAGCAGGCCGATTCCGATGGTGGCGATTCCGTCTGCAAATGAGGTAAACAGCATCCACACACCGATGACGATGCAGGGAATTGCGGAAACAGCGACGGAGAGTGTCAGTATAAATACGCAGAATACGAGCATCAGGATAACGAACACGAATGTGAGGGCCAATATCCCGAATGTCAATGCCAGTGGGACGCCGATTGGGGCTGCGAAAACGGCAAGGATTCCCACCCATACGGCGGAAATGCCGCGCCGTACATCCTTCACGGGCCTGTTCGCATTCTCCATTGCGAAATCGCGTATGATCTGGTCTGCCGCCATCTCGGGGGAACCAAGGTCTTCGATTGCCTGCGATTCTTTGTCCGGTCCTGCTTCTTCAAAGTATTCCGTGAAGTAAGACACTGCCTTGTCATAGTCTTCCTTTGGAAGCCTTCTGAGCCTGTATTCCAGGCGTTTCATGTATTCGTCTCTATTCATCTGCCATCCCTCCTGACTTAACAATCTGGTCTACCGCATCCCGGTAGGAACCCCATTCTTCTGACAGCATCCGGTACTGCCGCCGTCCGGATTCGGTTATCCGGTAGTATCTCCGGTTCCGTCCCTGGTAGGACTGGTCATAGACGGTGAGGAATCCTTGTTCCTGCAGCCGCTTGAGAACCGGGTAGAGTGTGGAATCTTTTGTGTTGGACACCTGCTTGATGACCTGGCTCAGCTGATAGCCGTAGGCATCTTGTTTCTCTGTGATTGATAATACCAGCAGGTCGAACATAGGAGCGTTCATTGGAAAAATCATCTCGGTTCACCTTCTTAATATATATTTTGTGAGTATATTATATAATATATAATATATAATGTCAATGTATATATAATTTTAATATATATTATTTTGAGATGTATACCCAAGAGCACACCGTAATGCATGCCCCTGACGGGGCGGATGGACTTCGTCCAACAAGGTATATTTACTTGAAGCGAAGTTTGCCTGTACATTTATATAAATATGTCTGTAAAGGCACGATTCGTTTTTGTCATTCATGTGAAATGGTTAAAAAATAGAGGAAATTGATTTCCAGATATGAAAATCTTTACGAAATGATATATTTTAATTGTCAAGCAGTATTAACATATTTTATGTGTTTTGGCTCCATTTCCTAATTGGTGTAGGCAATGGAGCACAATAGTCTGCATTATATCTGGCGAAACTCCGCGGAATATTCGTTCTTCAGCAAGGCAGATTTTCGGCGGCGTAGCGGTGGCTGTTGTCACAAGGAATCCTTCCGCAAGCGTGCCCCTTTTTTTATTCATCAAATAAATCTGAATGTGACCCCGTCCTGTCTAAATACAAGTCGTTCCCGTCAACTTCATAAATCAATAACCAGTCTGGTGTAATATGACATTCTCTGCGTCCTTTATAATTTCCTTTCAAATCATGATCCTGATTTTTTACAGGTAATGTTGCCGGAAGTGCCAATATATTCACAACTGATTTTAATAAGTCTATATCAAGACCGCGTTTAATGCATTTTTTATAATCCTTTTTAAAGCGTCCAGTGTAAATAACGTTTAGCATTATGATTCCTCCAAGCTGTTCCATAAATCATCAAGATTATCAAATCGATGCCCTGTTCCCGTCCGTCTCATCTGGTCTGCTTCGGCAAATGCCTCCAAAGTTTCTCTATTTGGCTTTACATCTTCACCCTCGGTTATACCTTGTAAATAGGCTATTACATAGCCTATTTTGTATTCTGGCACAACATCTAACAACTGATATATTCTTTCTCTATCACTCATATAAATACCTGCTTTCCGATTGATACTACCTATTATATGCAAAAGCTATGGATATTTCAAGTCTGATGAAACATCGTTTATATTATGTTATTTGCTTTTTCCGTTTTTATGAATGCTGACAGGAGGTTGACAGGAGATTCAGAAATTCGTTGCTTGAAGAGACAAAAGATGGTAGAATCTTAGATTAGAAGAGAAAAGAGACAAAAGAAGGCGTTAGTCAGGCCGGAAGGTTCAGGATAGAAGCAGATAGAGACGAAGGCAGGGAGATTTGGGAATATGATATATGTTACCGGAGATTGCCATGGGGATTACCGGAGATTCAGCACGGCAGTATTCCCGGAGCAGAAGGAGATGGGGAAGGACGATTATGTTATCGTCTGTGGGGATTTTGGCTATTGGGATGAGTCGAAGGAACATAAGTATTGGCTGAAATGGCTGGATAGCAAGCCCTTTACCACTCTCTGGGTGGATGGGAATCATGAGAATTATGATTTGTTGAAAAAACACAGGGTGGTACAGTGGCACGGCGGAAAGGTGCAGTATATCATGCCGTCGGTCATACACCTGATGCGCGGGCAGATCTATGATATAGAGGGGTATAGGGTCTTTACGTTCGGCGGCGCTAAGAGCCACGATATTTCGGGAGGGGTATTGGAGGCTTCTGACCCGAATCTGAAGGCGAAGCAAAGGAAGCTTGAGAAAAAGAATGAATTGTACCGGATTAACCATGTGAGCTGGTGGAAGGAAGAGATGCCCTCGGAGGATGAGCTGGCGGAGGGGCTTAGGAACCTGATTCGGAATGATTGGGACGTGGACTTTATTTTTTCCCATTGCTGTGCGAGCAGTACTCAGGAGCGGATTGCGGGCGGGATGTACCAGCCGAATATTCTGACCCGGTATTTTGAAAAGATTAAGGAGATGTGCCGGTATCGAAAATGGTTCTTTGGGCATTATCATGATAATAAGAATATTGGGAATAAGGAAATCTTGCTGTATGAGCAGATTATCAGGATTTGTTAGTATTTAAGCCAGGATCTATTTGAAGAAAGACAATCAGTGAGGAAAATACATGATTGAATTAAATGTTTTAAATCAAAGATATCCATGTAGAACCAAGGATTATCTGTGGTACAGGAAGATCCGCCAGACTGTGATCATGATTTTAGAAGAACATAGGACATTGGCTGAGATTAAGCGGCTAAGTGAAGAAGAAAATCTATATAACGCAGTAAGTCCTTCGAGAGCGAATGAGATTCGTACAGTCGTTGCAAGGCGGATTCAGAGTGTGAATGAGAGGTTTTTGTGTGTTTTCCTAGAGCAGGATACGCAGACTCAGAAGGTACTCAGTGTTGTGTAATATTTTTGTTGATTTTTGTGATATAATTGCATATAATAAAAACAGATAGGAAACTATCTTTGGAGAGTTCCTGCCAGATAGTGGAAGATTTTAAACTCGTGGGGAGCAGTAATGCTCCCTCTTTTTTTAGAAAGGGCTAGAATGGAAGAATTTAAACTGTATAGTGTGTCAGACGAATACATAGAGTATTTGCGGAAAGTGTTCCCAAATGTATACCCAAGGGCACACCGTAATGCAGGCCCTTCGGGCGGGTGGACTTCGTCCATTAAGGTATATTCAAATAAGGAAACAACGAGAATTCATACCTGAAAGTATGTTGGTATTGTATTATGTTTGGGAAATTACCATTATTATATACCGATGTCTTCGCCAAAAGAATCAGATTATCAGATTGCTGGTGAGAAAAAGGCAATTAAAAAGAGTATTGTTCCGATTATACGGATCGTGGTAAAAAATTCAAAGGGACAAAAGGAATTAAAGGGAACTCTGCGAATCAGTCATATGATACCAGTCCCACCATCAGAATTGCAGCTTTATGAGATCGAAAATGAGCCGGACAAAACATATAAAGATTTGGTGCAAAATGAAATTATATTTATTCGTAAAAACCAAGATAAAATTCTTTCTAATGCAAAATTGTTATATAAGCAAAAACAGAAAATGACTTATCGGCAGGATATGTAAAAGTTGCATTAGAGTATAAAGCTTTAGAGAAACTGTGCAGAAGTTTTATGGGTGAAAGGAAATAAGAAAGATAATGAGGATGAGAACTCATCCTGTCCAAAATGAACAGGATGGTGAACAGGATTTATTTTTCTAATTAATACAATGAAATCAACGAGTAAGGATCATACGAATGAATAAAACAGCAATTAAGAACTTTTCAATATGGGCACGCGTAAAGTTAAGAGAAGAGATGGTTACACGGGCAGGATTTCTTGGTATTACTGAAAATGGTATTCAAGAACCTCTGAAAGCTTCAACAAGAGAGATTCAATATTTTGAGATTGGTGCGGATAAACCGATTTCTATCCGGGAATAGAGATATTCCAACGAGAGAAACTGGTTCGCAGGCTCCTTAACGAAACGGAAATGATTGGTTATGTGCGAGCCTATGAGAATATGATTGAAACAAGTGCATCGGATTGGTTCAACCGTCTGATTGCGATTCGATTTATGGAAATAAATGAATACGCACCGTTAGAAACCCGTCTTTTATCATCCGCAGAGGAAGGGAAACAAGATCCGGATTTGTATCGGATCCCTTTGTATCAGATTTGGATTTTTCCGATACAGAATATCATCAGATTATGGAATGGAAGAATGAGAACAGGACGGAGAATTAAGCCGCATATCAGGGAGCGAACACTATTTTTGGGGAGAATCGTTTTCTCCTTATGGTAGTACTATACAAACAAAACCATTCTATGTCAATCACTCGCTAAAAAATTTTTATTTCCATTCCATTTCAGCAAGATAGTGACAAATGCATTGGAAAAGGTTATAATAAACCTTATCTATGTAAGGAAGAAAAGAACGTTAAGAGGATGATTATGGGCAGTAAGATTACGGGAAAAGAGTATCCTTTAAGTAAGATATTCAGTGAAGAATTTGATTATTACATTCCGGTATACCAAAGACCTTATGCATGGACGGAAGAAGAGGCAGAAACATTATTCGACGATCTGCAGGATTTTTATCTGAAAGAAGAGGCAGATAATTACTTTTTGGGGAGCATAGTTTTAATTAAAGATGATGACAAGCCCCATGCAGATGTAATAGACGGGCAGCAGAGGCTTACGACGCTTACGATTTTGTTTGCAGTCATCGCCTCTTACTTGACAGGGGAGAATCGGGGCAATTGTTATAAATATCTCCGGGAGCCGGGAAATGAACTGGAAGGCCTTGAGCCTTTGCCAAGGCTTCATCTCCGTCAGAAGGATCAGGATTTCTTTCAAAAATATATACAGAATGTAAAACTGACTGAGCTTGCAAAATTAGATATGGAAATCCTGCCAAATGAATCGCAGCAGCATATAAAGGAGAATTGTGCCCTGTTCATAAAAAAGATGGATGGGTTTTGCGGGGGAGATGAGAAAAAAGTCACTGATTTTTGTAGATTTTTGGTTACAAGATGTTACCTTGTAGCAGTCTATTCACCGAGCCAACAGTCGGCGTTCAGGGTCTTCTCGGTGATGAATAGCAGGGGGTTAAATCTGATGCCGGTGGATATCATTAAATCAGATGTCATCGGGCAGATACCGGAAAAGGAACAGCAGGATTATACGGATAAGTGGGAAGATTTGGAGGTACAGACATCGCGCTCAGGATTCAATGAGGTTTTTACGCATACAAGCATGATTTTCGCAAAGGCAAAAGCGAAACAGAATCTCCTGGATGAATTTCGGCAAGCTGTATTGACAAAGGTCACGCCAAAAGAATTGATTGACGATATTCTGGAACCATATGCGGAGGCATATACGATTCTGACCAATAAAAATTATGTCGCTGTGAAAAATGCGGAACAGGTAAACCAATCTTTGTTTTGGCTGAATAAAGTCGGCAATTCAGACTGGATGCCATCGGCAATTAAGTTCATGGCCGAACATAAAAATGAACCGGATTATGTGCTTTGGTTTATGGAAAGGCTGGAAAGGCTGGCATCATTCCTCCATGTTACGGCAAAAGATATCAACCGCCGTATTGAAAGATACAAACTGCTTTTGGAGGAGATGGAGATGAATCCTTTCCATAGCATGGACGACCCGTTGTCGTCAATAGAACTGTCAAATGGGGAACGGAAGGAGTTTGCAGATGCGCTGAACGGGGAAATATACAAGTTTACAGGGGTAAGGCGGAATTATATTATATTAAGGCTGAATGCGTTCGTAAGCGACGGGGCTGCCAGATTTGATTCTGAGCCAAATATACTTACGATTGAGCATGTCCTTCCGCAAACGGTAAAGCCCGGGTCTGAATGGGAGAAACTGTGGCCGGATACGGCGGTGCGCGAACTGTGGATCAACCGGATCGCCAATCTTGTGCCTTTGACCAGAAAGAAGAATTCAGAGGCACGGAATTTTGATTTTGAGAGAAAGAAGGAGATTTATTTCAAAGGGAAGAACGGTACTACCACCTATCCTCTGACAACGCAAGTGCTGGGTGAAAACACATGGACTCCTGAAATTGTAGAGTCAAGGCAGAAAGAGCTTATGGGTAAGTTCATAGAATGTTGGAGGCTGGAATATATAGAAGATATAGAGAAAAAAGAGACGGCGGAAAATGATACGGCTCTGTTTTATATTTCTAATAAAAGGGGAGCGGATTCGTTAGGCTATCCGACAGAGGGTGGATTCGTTGTAAAGGCAGGCAGTAAGATGTCGGATGGGACTGTAGATAAATTTGAAATAAATTATCCGAATGCATACAGGCTGCGTGAAAGCCTTTGTGGGGATGGTGTAATTGTTGACGGCGTCTTTCATTCCGACTATGAGTTTGAAAGTATTTCTCTGGCTGCGTCGCTTATTCTCGGAAGGAATGCCAGAGGACAAAAAGAATGGGTTGACAGCGCCGGGATTCCATATGATGAATGCATAGGGACGGAGGGGAATCGTGGCGAATTCAATATTAATGATGAAAGTACTTATGGCGCTCTGAAAGTGGGGGCATTGGCATTTGAATTGTTCAAAAAAGTATTTGAGTCAGGCAATATCACAGACGAGGAAATAGAAAAATTTAAAGGAAAAGAATATTCTAAGCAATTGTTCAGCAAAACAGATTATCCGATTTTGGCAGATAACAGGGAAGATAACCGTGGTAAAAGTAATGTTATCAGATACCGGAAAGAACCGATTGTTTATGGGGGGAAGAATATCTACTTTACCACGCAGTGGTTTGCCGGAAATAGAAATGATGTGATTTCATGGTATCGTAAGCATCTATGATTTTAAACCTTAATGGATGAAGTATAGTATTGGAGTCGGAGGGGTATAATGACGCAGTTATTTATAACTAAATTAGATATCGACAAGGTTCGGCATTTGGAGAATATTTCTATACCGTTGGCGGATGACCGGATGAAGCATTTGATTCTGACAGGGAAAAATGGCAGTGGAAAGACTAGCGTAGTGGAAGCTATGGCTGGCTATATAAATAATGTATTTACAGACGAGTTCTTTCATGAGAAAGAAGGGTGGCTGTGTCAGGCGAAGAATGCGAGAGACGATGCGGTTAAAAGAGGTGAAAAAGAAGATGAATTATTCAGGCTAGAAAGAAATATATGTGGAAGGGAAGAGGATTTGCTCCAGAGCAGGAGAGGGGTAGATATACGATTTAATACAGAAGCGAAATATATTTATGCATTAAAAGAAAAGAATCATTATATATCGGCATACTATAGCGCAGATAGAATTTTTCAGGCGGAGCAGCCCAGGCATGTTGAAAAAATACAGCTAAAAGATGATTACAGGATGACAGAATTCCCACGTTCTGAGTTCGTTAAGTATCTATTGGATTTGAAGATGACGGAGGCATTGGCAAGAAGCAGCCAGAAGATAGAAAAGGCAGATGAGATAAAAGTTTGGTTTGAATGTTTAGAGAATCTTTTAAAAAATATATTTGCAGATGAAACAATTCGATTAATATTTGATGAAGAAACTTTTGAATTTCATATTGCTCAGCATGGCAAGGAGACTTTTGACTTTCATACGTTGTCCAGCGGGTATCAGGCGGTATTGGATATTGTGTTGGATATTATGATGCGTATGCAGAAGCAGGCCGGACGTTCTTTTAATTTCAATCTTCCGGGGATTGTGCTGGTGGATGAGATAGAAACCCATCTTCATCTCGAATTACAGAAAAGTATTATGCCTTTGTTAACGGCTATGTTTCCTAATATTCAATTTATTGTAACGTCACATTCGCCATTTATATTGAATAGTTTAAAGGATGTTGTAATCTATGATTTGGAGAACAAAGTCTTAGTAGAAGGCGGGCTTCAGGATGTGCCTTATGATGGTATTGTGGAGGGATATTTCCGCGCAGAAAAGTTGTCCCATGTATTGAAGGAAAAGTTTGAACAATATCAGAGTCTTGTCAAAAAAGAGAGTTTATCAGACGATGAGATATGTGAGATTGCGGAATTGGAGATGTATTTAGATGAGATTCCTGATTATTTAGCCATTGGTATTGCTACGGAATATCAAAGGTTGAAATTGGAATTCATGAGTCGGGAGGATATGGATGGTTAAGGTAGAACGTTCTTTTCCCGCGCCTGAGTCATTGGCTGAGGAAGCAAAGAAAGTGGGCGGAAGGTATGATAAGCAGGATGTAATAGATAGGCTGAAAAAAGATTTCCATAACAAATGTTACATCTGCGGGCTGAAAGAGCTGCAAGACCCTAATGTGGAGCATTTGCTCCCACATAAGAACGGGCAGTATCCAGAGAGAAAATTTGACTGGGAAAATCTGTTCTGGGCATGCGGGCATTGCAATGGTGTAAAGAACAAAGGCATATATGACAAAGGTATTTTAGATTGCTGCAAGCAGGACCCTGAAAAATATCTGCATTTTTGTGTTCAGAATAATGATGTAGTTGTAGATGTAGCAGACTCGGATAATGAAATGCTGGAACGGACGGCAAGTTTAATTAATGAGACATTTTCTTTGAAAAATACGGGTATGAGAACTTATACGTGCGACGAGCGGCTGAGACTGCTTCAAAAAGAGATGAATTTGTTATATAAACAGCTTGAAAAAATGCATAAAAATCCAGATTCAAAGGTTGTTATGAGAACGATCCGTAGTTTGTTAAGGCGGGAATCTTCATTTGCAGCGTTTAAGAGATGTTATGTTCGCCAACATGCTGTAAAATATCCGGAGCTACAAAAGTATGTGGCGTTAGATACATAGATGATAAAGAACGATTAAGCAGGCATGCCAGATATCTCTTAGTCTAATTGGAGGTATCTGGCTAAAATAACGAGAAAATAATATTTTGATATTCAAAATACTTGACAAGCAAAATAAATTGTTATATACTTTGAAAATCAAAATAATTTAATTTCAAAATAAATCAGAGGAATTCATATGACAGCGACAATATGCGGGACGGGTTCATACATACCGTCATATACAATGGATAATCACGATATTGCCAAGTTGGTAGACACCAGCGACGAGTGGATACGGGAGCGGACAGGGATTGCCCGGCGGCATATCATACAGAATGAGACTACCGTTTCCATGGCGGCAGAGGCAGGACGAAGAGCCCTTGAGGACGCAGGATTGCCGCCGGAAGAGGTTGACTTAATCTTAGTTTCCACCATATCCTCCAACCTGATTCTTCCCTGTGCGGCATGTGAGGTCCAAAAAGAACTTGGCGCAGTGAATGCGACCTGTTTTGATTTAAGCGCAGCCTGTACCGGATTCGTCCTTGCCTATAATACGGCTATGGCGTACCTTACCGGAGGCATTTACCGGACGGCGCTGATTATCGGGAGTGAAAGCCTGTCGAACCTGACCAACTGGAAAGACAGGGGAACCTGTATCCTGTTTGGGGACGGCGCGGGCGCGGCTGTATTGCGGGCAGGGGATTTCGGGAAGGCGGTTGGCACCTATCTCCCAGTCACCCATTCTGACGGAGGTAGAGGGGCGGCGCTGACCTGTAAGAGCCGGCATGATTACAATGGGCTGAATTGTCATAAGGGGAGCGGGGATGATGTATCATACTACATGCAGATGGACGGTCAGGCAGTGTTCAAATTTGCCGTAAAAAATGTACCGGAAGTCATCGGAGAAGTCCTTGCCCTCAATCATGTAGACCCAGAGGAAATCACCTATTATATCCTGCATCAGGCGAACCGAAGGATTGTGGAAGTCGTGGCGAAGCGCCTTGGCGAGCCGATGGAAAAATTCCCCATGAACCTTGAGGAATACGGGAACACCTCGTCTGCCAGCATCCCAATTCTGCTGGATGAAATGAACCGGCAGGGAAGGCTTCGCGCCGGGCAGAAACTTGTGCTGGCAGGTTTCGGCGCAGGTCTTACATGGGGAGCCTCGATTGTAGAGTGGCGCAGCCTGAGGCAGTAAGTGAAGCGGCTCCGTAAGGAGGACAAAACATCAACCAGGCGGGGGTAGTGTGCTGACCGCTTTATATTCAGGCAAACCTCCTTGTCTATTCGCCCATCTGCCGCGTTGGATTTTCTAGTCGTAGCCACCGCTACGCCGTCGAAAATCCGCCTTGCAGATGAACGAATATCCTGCGGAGTTTCGCCAGATATAATGCGGTCAGCACACTAGAAACAAAAAAGAGAAAAGAAAAAAGGAGAATGAATCATGTTAGAGAAAATCAAAGAAATCGTATCAGAAAATTTAGGAGTTGACAGCGCAGTGATTACCGAGTCTTCCTCATTCAAGGATGATTTAGGCGCAGATTCCCTTGACTTATTCGAGATGGTAATGGCGTTGGAGGACGAGTACGAAATCGAAATCCCCACAGAAGACTTAGAGCAAATCGCAACAGTGGGAGACGTTATGAATTACATCAACGAACATAAGGAATAAAAAGCATTAATTAAAAGCATCAACCAACGGAGGTTTTCACTATGCAGACAGAAGTGACCAGATTATTAGGAATTGAATATCCGATTATCCAGGGCGGAATGGCATGGGTCGCAGAGTACCATCTGGCGTCAGCCGTGTCCAATGCAGGCGGCCTTGGCTTGATTGGCGCCGCAAGCGCGCCTTGTAAGTGGGTACGGGAGCAGATTCAGGAGGCAAAGAAGCTGACGGACCGTCCCTTCGGCGTCAATATCATGCTGATGAGCCCCTATGCGGACGAGGTGGCAAAAGCTGTTGCCCAGGAGGGGGTCAAGGTAGTGACTACAGGCGCAGGAAATCCCGAGAAATACATGAAGATGTGGAAAGAAGCGGGAGTGAAGGTGATTCCGGTGGTTGCTTCCGTAGCTCTGGCAAAAAGGATGGAACGCTGCGGCGCAGACGCAGTCGTAGCAGAAGGCTGTGAAGCCGGAGGGCACATCGGAGAAAATACCACCATGGCGCTTGTCCCGCAGATTGTGGATGCGGTAAATATCCCGGTCATTGCGGCCGGCGGCATCGCAGACGGAAGAGGAATCGCGGCGGCGTTTATGCTGGGCGCAAAAGGCGTACAGATGGGGACGCATTTCGTCGTGACGAAAGAATCCCAAGTCCATGAAAATTACAAAGACCGTATCATCGGCGCAAAGGATATTGATTCGAGAGTCACCGGAAGAACCACTGGACATCCCGTCCGCGCATTGCGCAACGATATGACGAAGAAATATATTGAGCTGGAAAATAAAGGCGCAAGCTTTGAAGAGTTAGAAGAGCTTACCCTTGGCGGCCTGCGCAAAGCGGTGGTAGAAGGCGACGTGAAGAACGGCAGCGTAATGGCAGGACAGATTGCCGGCATGGTAAAGGAGAAGCTGACCTGCAAAGAACTGATTGACAAATTGGTAAGCGAAACAGACGCATTGATAAAAGGAGCTGGATTCTATGTCTAAGATTGCATTTATCTACCCAGGGCAAGGCGCCCAGAAGGCTGGTATGGGAGCAGATTTTTACGAAAAGAGCGAGACTGCAAAGGCAATCTTCGATGAGGCTGGCCGCATGCTTGGGCTTGATATGAAGGCGCTGTGTTTCGAGGAAAATGAGAAATTGGACCTTACGGAGTATACCCAGGCAGCGCTTGTCACGACCTGTCTTGCCATGACCCGGGTGGTAAAAGAGCGTGGGCTTAGGCCGGATATGACGGCGGGGTTGAGTCTTGGAGAATACTGCGCCATTGCGGCGGCAGGGGGGATGGATGATATGGACGCCATCCGTTTGGTGCGAAAGCGCGGGATTCTGATGCAGAACACAGTACCGGCTGGTGAAGGCGGCATGTGCGCAGTCATGGGGCTTGACAGTGTTAAGATTGAGGAAACGCTAGCGAAGATGCAGGAGGGGAGAAATCCCGGCGACGTGACAATCGCGAATTATAACTGTCCGGGACAGATTGTAATTACAGGGAAAACGGCGGCGGTCAAAGACGCGTCCGTAAAGCTGAAAGAAGCAGGCGCAAAGCGCGTGATGATGCTGAACGTCAGCGGACCGTTCCATTCCCCGCTGTTGGTTCCGGCAGGAGAAGAACTGGCGGCCGAGCTTGAGGCGGTAACGCTTCATCCGCTGCAGATACCCTACGTGACGAACGTAACGGCAGAGAAGGTAGAAGACATTGCAAAGACCAAGGGACTGCTCAAGGAACAGGTAAGCTCTTCGGTGCGCTGGATGCAGAGCATGGAATACATGATTCGGGAGGGCGTGGACACATTTGTAGAGATTGGCCCGGGTAAGACCCTTGCAGGATTCATGAAAAAGATTGAGCGTGATGTGAAGGTATACAACATCGCGTCTTGGGATGATGTGGAGAAGACGATAAGCGGCTTATGTGAAAGCCAAACGAAAGATTAAGAAGGCGGAACATAAGATGGTGAAAAATTAAGAAAGCGGTAGGGCAAGTGCAAGTATGTTAAAAGGAAAAGTAGCAGTCGTGACAGGCGCGTCACGGGGAATCGGCAGGGCGATTGCCAAAAAGCTGGCTTCATTGGGCGCATTTGTGGTCGTCAACTATAACGGTTCACAAGAACGCGCCGAGAAAGTAAAACAGGAGATAGAAGAAGCAGGCGGCACAGCGGCGATTTACCAGTGCGACGTGTCCGACTATGGGAAATGTGAGACATTTATCCAGAACGTGATTACAGAATACGGACATCTTGATATTCTGGTGAACAATGCAGGCGTTACCAGAGATGGGCTTCTGATGAAAATGACGGAAGAAGACTTCGGCAAGGTCATTGACACGAACCTGAAAGGCGCATTCCATACGATACGGTTCGCAAGCCGCCAGATGCTCAAACAGAAAGGCGGGCGCATCATCAACATGTCATCCGTCGTGGGAGTGACTGGCAATGCAGGCCAGGCGAATTATGCCGCGTCCAAAGCCGGAATCATCGGACTTACCAAGGCGGCGGCAAGGGAGCTGGCATCGAGAGGCATTACGGTAAATGCGATTGCGCCGGGATTTATTGAGACGGATATGACGAGTGTGCTGCCGGAAAAAGTCCGGGAGGCGTCCGCAGCGCAGATTCCTTTGGGCAGCTTCGGGAAGCCGGAACAAGTGGCGGCGGCAGCGGCATTTCTGGCGTCGGAGGATGCCGGATATATTACCGGGCAAGTGCTGCATGTGGACGGCGGCATGGCCATGTAACCGGTTCGCGGGAATGATATGAGCTGCAGGGAACATCCCTCGTATCTTAGAAAGGAATGACAAAAGTATGAAAAGAAGAGTTGTAGTGACTGGGCTTGGGGCTGTAACGCCAATTGGGAATACCGTAGAAGAATTCTGGAGCGGCGTGAAATCCGGAACCGTTGGAATCGGCGAGATTACCAGGTTTGATACTTCCGATTATAAAGTAAAGCTGGCGGCACAGGTCAAAGGCTTTGCGGCAAAAGACCATATGGATTTCAAGGCGGCGAAACGGATGGAGCCATTTTCTCAGTATGCGGTCGTGGCGGCAGAAGAAGCTTATCGGGATTCTGGCCTTGATATCACGGCCGAAGACCCCTATCGGGCGGGCGTCATCGTCGGTTCGGGAATCGGGAGCCTTCAGGTGGTGGAGCGCGAGTATGAGAAAATCCGGACGAAAGGCCCGGGAAGGGTCAATCCGCTGATGGTGCCGCTGATGATTTCCAATATGGCGGCGGGAAATATTTCCATACAGTTAGGCCTGAAAGGAAAATGTACGAATGTGGTGACAGCGTGCGCATCCGGGACGAACTGCATCGGCGACGCCATGCGGGCGATCCAGTGGGGCGACGCAGACGTGATGTTTGCAGGCGGCACGGAGAGCTGTATCTGCCCCACCGGAGTCGCGGGATTTACGAGCCTGACGGCGTTATCCACGTCCCAGGACCCATTACGGGCGTCCATTCCATTTGACAAAGAGAGGGACGGATTCGTGCTGGGAGAAGGCGCAGGGGTGGTTGTCTTAGAAGAATTGGAACACGCGAAGGCAAGAGGAGCCAAGATTTATGCAGAGGCAGTGGGATACGGAGCTACCGGCGACGCATTCCACATTACTTCCCCGGCAGAGGACGGCGAAGGCGCGGCGAAGGCAATGACCCTTGCCATGGAAGAAGGCGGCATTGACCCTTCACAGGTAGATTACATCAATGCCCACGGAACCGGAACTCACCATAATGATTTGTTCGAGACAAGGGCAATCAAGCTGGCATTGGGCGATAGTGCGAAGAATGTGGTCATTAATTCCACCAAATCCATGATCGGGCATCTGCTGGGCGCAGCGGGCGGAGTGGAGTTTATTACCTGCGTGAAGACGATTCAGGAAGGGTTCATCCACCAGACCATGGGAACAAAGGAGACGGATGGGGAATGTGACTTAAATTATGCAGTGGGCGCGCCGGTGGAAAAGGAAGTCCGTTATGCAATTACCAACTCTCTGGGATTTGGAGGACATAACGCAACATTGCTGCTGAAAAAATACGAGGGGTAGGAGATGCAAGAGCATATGGAGATTGAAAACCTGATAAAATTGATAGAAACCGTGTCTGCATCTGAGCTGACCGGGCTGAAATATGAAGAAAACGGAATGAAACTGCATCTGACGAAGAAGGAGGGGCGGGTACAAGTCGTTGCCGCGCCCGGAGTAAATGTGGGAAATACGATAGACCAAGCCATGGTTTCAGGAAGCCATACTTTGGCAGGAAATCTGTCGGCAGTTAATTCGGCGGCGGCAAATCCGCCGGCATCCGCTTTGGAAAATGCCCCGACAGCAGACAATGCCGCGGACGCTGCCGTTGCAGGAATATCCGGCCGGATGGCGGAAGGAAAAATCGTGGAATCGCCCTTAGTCGGGACGTTCTACGCCGCCCCGTCCGAGGATGCGGCCCCCTTCGTGGCAGTGGGCGACACGGTCAGGAAAGGGCAGACCTTAGCGATTATCGAGGCGATGAAACTGATGAATGAAATTGAGAGCGAGTATGACGGGACGGTTGCGGAGATATTGGCAAAGAACGGGAAACCGGTAGAGTACGGGCAGCCATTGTTCCGAATCTGTTAATTGAATGCAGGAGGCAATTATGAATCTGGATATCAATCAAATCAAGGAAATCATTCCCCACAGGCATCCGTTCCTGCTCATTGACTACATCGAAGATTATGAGCCGGGACAGTTTGCGGTGGGATACAAATGCGTCACCTACCGGGAAGAATTCTTCGCGGGACATTTTCCAAAAGAACCTGTGATGCCTGGCGTCCTGACGGTGGAAGCCTTAGCGCAGGTTGGGGCGGTGGCAATCCTTGGCGAGGAAGAGAACAAAGGAAAGACGGCTTATTTCGGCGGCATCAATAAATGCAAGTTCAAGGGCAAAATCGTACCCGGCGACAAGGTCCGTCTGGAAACCCGCATTATCAAGCGGAAAGGGCCGGTAGGAGTCGGCGAGGCGGCTGCCAGCGTGGACGGGAAGACGGTGGTGACGGCGGAATTAACTTTCATGATTGGATAGGTGAAATATAGGATGAAAAAAGTATTAATTGCCAACCGCGGCGAGATTGCCGTGCGCATTATACGCGCCTGCAGGGAAATGGGTATCGAGACGGTTGCCGTTTACTCAGAGGCGGACAGGGAGGCGCTTCATGCGAAGTTGGCGGACGAGGCGGTCTGCATCGGTCCGGCTCCGTCATCGGAAAGTTATCTGAGCATGGACCGTATCATCAGCGCCACCATTATAACAGGGGCGGACGCCATCCATCCGGGATTTGGGTTTCTGTCGGAAAACAGCAGGTTTGCAGAACTGTGCGAGCAGTGCAGCATTACATTTATCGGCCCGGACTCCAAGGTCATCGCCCGGCTTGGAAATAAGCAAGAGGCAAGAAACACCATGGCAGAAGCAGGTGTTCCCGTGATTCCCGGAAGCACGGAGCCAATCTATGACGCCGGGACAGGGGCAAAGATTGCGGAAGAAATCGGCTATCCGGTCATTGTCAAGGCGGCGCTTGGCGGCGGCGGGAAAGGGATGCGGATTGCCAGCACACCGGAGGAATTTGAGCAGAGTTTCCAGACGGCCCAGAAAGAAACCCAGATGGCGTTTGGCGACAATACCATGTATATCGAACATTTTGTCCAGCATCCAAGGCATATTGAATTCCAGATTTTGGCCGACCATTACGGAAATGTGGTTCATCTGGGAGAGCGGGATTGTTCCATCCAGCGCAACCACCAGAAGATGATAGAAGAGTCCCCTTCTGTGGCGTTATCCCCGGATTTGCGCCGGCGGATGGGAGAGGCGGCAGTACGTGCCGCGAAAGCGGCCGGATACCAGAATGCAGGGACGATTGAGTTCCTTCTGGAAAAGAATGGGAATTTTTATTTTATGGAAATGAATACCCGTATTCAGGTAGAGCATCCGGTCACGGAATGGGTGACAGGGATTGATTTGATTAAGGAGCAGATCCGGATTGCGTCCGGGAGGAAACTTTCCTTTGCACAGAGTGATATCCGGCTGAACGGTCATGCCATTGAGTGCCGGATTAATGCGGAAAACCCGGGAAAGGGATTCCGCCCGTCTCCCGGGACGGTGACGGATATGTATCTGCCGGGCGGGAAGGGAATCCGGATTGACTCTGCTATTTACAGCGGATATACCATTCCCCCTTACTATGATTCCATGGTGGCAAAACTGATTGTCTGGGCGAAGAACCGGGGCGAGGCTGTGCGGAAGATGCAGAGCGCCTTAGGCGAGGTGATTATCGAGGGAATTGAGACGAATGTGGATTACCAGTATGAGATTTTGAGCCAGCCGGATTATCTTTCCGGTAATTTTGACATTGAGTTCATTGCAAAGCATGAGAAGGAGCTGGCGGAGGCTGTGCGTCATCAATAAGCCTGGCCTGAGGCTTCGGTGTGGGATGGATTTGCACGATAAGGGGGCGGCGTTTTATGAAGTTGGATAATGTGTTTAAGAAGACCAGGCTTGCGTCTGGAAGAAAAGGATATATTTCGTTGAATTCTGCGAGGCCGGAGGTGCCGGAAGGGCTTTTGCGGAAATGTAATAAATGCGGCAGTGCAATTATCGCAAAGGATGTGAAGAGTGATGCTTACATCTGCCCCAAGTGCGGAGGATATTTCCGTGTACACGCATACCGCCGGATTGAGATGGTGGCAGACGCGGATACATTCGAGGAATGGGATGCTGAGCTGATGACACAAAACCCGCTGGAATACAAAGGATATGAGGAGAAAATCAGCGGACTAAGGGAGAAAACGGGACTGAACGAGGCGATTGTTACGGGGAAAGCGCAAATTGACGGGACGGATGTGGTCTTAGGCGTGTGCGACGGGCGTTTTCTCATGGCGAGCATGGGCGAAGCGGTAGGCGAGAAGATTGCAAGGGCTGTGGAGCGTGCGACAAAAGAACGGCTTCCGGTGGTGTTGTTTGCCTGTTCCGGGGGAGCCAGGATGCAGGAGGGAATCGTCTCCCTCATGCAGATGGCGAAGACCTCGGCTGCGCTTCGGCGGCACAGCGATGCGGGGCTTCTGTATATCAGCGTGCTGACAGATCCCACGACAGGGGGCGTGACGGCGAGCTTTGCCATGCTGGGGGATGTGATTCTGGCAGAACCAAAGGCGTTGATTGGATTCGCAGGGCCGCGGGTGATTGAGCAGACGATTGGCCAGAAATTGCCCAAAGGATTCCAGAGGTCGGAGTTTTTGCTGGAGCATGGTTTTATCGACGGGATTGTGGAGCGTCCGCGGCTTAGGGAGACGCTTTCGCAGATCTTGGAGCTGCATGAGACAGGGCGAAAAGAGCAGTTATCGCTGCCGCATAAGACAGGGCTGGAAGACGCGGGGGAGCGGCGGCATATTCTGGCGGAGAGCCGGGAAGAGACATGTATTGCGGGATGCCCCTTGGGTATCAATAATAAACTTGCCAGGGCATGGGACCGTGTCCAGTTGTCGAGAATGAATGACCGTCCGGTGGGAAGCGATTATATCCGGGAGTTATTCACAGACTTTATGGAATTCCACGGGGATAGATATTTTGCGGACGACAAGGCGGTTATCGGAGGCATCGCAAGATTCCGCGGACGTCCGGTGACGGTAATCGCACAGGCGAAGGGGACGAATACCAAGGAGAACATTGAACGTAATTTTGGGATGCCGTCCCCGGACGGATACCGCAAGGCTCTGCGGCTGATGAAGCAGGCAGAGAAATTCCATCGTCCTGTCATCTGTTTTGTGGACACTCCGGGCGCATTTTGCGGGCTGGAAGCGGAAGAGAGGGGACAGGGAGAGGCGATTGCCAGAAATATCTATGAGATGTCCGGCCTGAAGGTTCCGGTACTCTCCGTCATCATCGGAGAAGGCGGAAGCGGCGGCGCCCTTGCCATGGCGACGGCAGACGAAGTTTGGATGCTGGAAAACTCCATCTATTCCATCCTGTCGCCGGAAGGATTTGCAAGTATTTTGTGGAAGGACAGCTCTAAGGCGAAAGAAGCGGCAGAGGTGATGAGGCTGACGGCAGAGGATTTGTACCGGATGGGAATCGTGGAGCAGGTATTGGCAGAACCGTCTCCTTACACGATAGAAAATATACAAGAGGTGACGGGGAATCTGGCAGATAAGATAGAAGAGTTTTTGCTGCGATACGGGCAAATGTCTGAGGCAGAGCTTACGGAGCGCAGATATGCCAGGTTCCGCCATATGTAAAGACGGCTTGCCATTGCCGTGCAAAGGTTTGTCCGTCTGCGGCGGATATGCGGGCGGGGTACGAAAAAAGGAGAATAACCGTGATAGAGAAAAAATTAAAAATAGGAAATATAGAAGCAAGTGTCCCGCTTTTACAGGGTGGAATGGGAGTAGGAGTAAGCCTTGGAAATCTGGCGGGAGCAGTTGCGAAAGCGGGCGGCATAGGGGTTATCTCTGCCGCCCAAATTGGTTTTCGGGAGCCTGATTTTGATACAGATACGAAAGCGGCGAATTTAAGGGCAATCAAGAAAGAATATGACAAGGCAAGGGCGATTGCGCCGGATGGTATCATCGGGTTCAATCTTATGGTGGCGATGCGCCACTATGAGGAATATGTCAGGGCGGCGATTGACGCAGGGGCGGACATCATCATTTCCGGAGCCGGGCTTCCGACAGAACTGCCGAGGATTGCCGGGGGTTCCGATGTGAAACTGGCTCCCATCGTATCTACGGAGAAGTCGGCGAAGGTTATCCTGAAATACTGGGGGAAGAAATACGGGCGCATGCCCGACCTGCTGGTGATAGAAGGCCCAAAGGCGGGCGGGCATCTGGGATTTACAAAGGAGCAGTTAAGCGTGTATGGCGCAGATGTCTACAGGCAGGAGATGAATTCAGAAGCGGGATTGCATCATGAGACATACGACGAGGAAGTACGGAAAATATTGGATACCGTAAAAGCATATGAGGAACAATATGGATGCAGGATTCCGACGGCGCTTGGAGGGGGAATCGAGAACCGGGAACAGGCGAAGCATGCGTTTTCCCTCGGCGTGGACGCCATACAGGTAGCGACCAGGTTCGTCACCACGAAAGAGTGCGACGCCGACATCCGATACAAGGAGGCGTATATCCGCGCAAAGGAAGAAGATATCGCCATCGTGAAAAGCCCGGTGGGGATGCCGGGGCGTGGGATTATAAATCCATTTATGAAAAAGGTCATGGCGGGGGAGCAGATTCCCCACAGTCCATGCCACGGATGCCTTCAAAATTGTAACCCGGCAAAAATTCCCTATTGTATCACAGACGCTCTCATCCATGCGGCTAAGGGCGAGGTGGACGAAGGTCTTTTGTTCTGCGGTGCATATGCCTATAAGGCAAATGGATTGGAAACTGTAAAAGAAGTGGTTGATTCTCTGGTGGCAGAGAGGGTATAATAGAAGACGATGGAGTGAGCGGGTTCCTTGAAAAGGAGAGAAATGTAGGAATGGATAAGGCGTATGTGACGATTAATAATGTCTTGGTAAATCTAATCAATGAGATTTGGGAGCTTGAGGAGAAGGCAATCATTACGGAGGAATTTAAGGATCTGACCAATAATGATATGCATGTCATCGAGGCGGTCGGCACAGGCGACGGTAAGAATATGTCTTCCATTGCCAGGAAATTAAATATTACGGTGGGTTCCCTTACGACTGCCATGAACAGTCTTGTGAATAAGAAGTATGTGGAACGGCGCAGGAGCGAGGAGGACCGCCGGGTGGTGTTCGTGAAGCTGACGTCGAAAGGAATCCGGGCTTTCCGGCATCATGAAGACTATCACAGGCAGATGACTCAGGCAGTGGTGGATAAACTGGACGAGACGGAGATGCCGGTGCTCTTAAAGACGCTGGACGCATTGTCAGAATTCTTCGCCGGATACAGTAAGAAGAAGGAGGGGTAATCCATGTATGAGAAGGAAGTAGAAAGGTTACAGGAAATCATTGATGACAGCCGTGATATTGTATTCTTTGGAGGGGCGGGAGTTTCCACAGAGAGCAATATCCCGGATTTCAGGAGCGCGGATGGGCTGTATCAACAGAAATACCGGTATTCGCCGGAGCAGATTGTAAGCCATAGTTTTTTCGTACAGAATACGGAAGGTTTTTATGAATTCTACAAAGAGAAGATGATGTTCCTTGACGCTAAGCCGAACCCGGCGCACTTGAAACTTGCCGAGCTTGAGGCAGCGGGGAAATTGTCTGCCGTGATTACCCAGAATATCGACGGTCTGCATCAGGCGGCGGGCAGCAAGAATGTCCTGGAATTGCACGGGAGCATCCACCGGAACTACTGCCAGAAGTGCGGCAGTTTTTACGATGCGGCGTATGTGAAGAATTCTGAGGGGGTGCCTGCGTGTTCCTGCGGCGGCGTGGTGAAGCCGGATGTGGTGCTGTATGAGGAAGGGCTTGACTCAGGAATCATAAAGAAGAGCATACAGGCAATCAGCCGGGCGGATACCTTGATTATTGGCGGGACTTCGCTGGTGGTTTACCCTGCGGCGAGTTTCATTGATTATTTCCAGGGAAAACATCTGGTGGTCATTAATAAGAGTGCAACGGCGAGGGAAGTCGGGGCGGAACTTACCATAGCGGCTCCGATTGGAGCGGCGCTGGGGCAGATTACGGTAGGATAAGTTGTTTAGATAAGCAGTCTGTCCGGGCAGGTTTCGGGCAGCGTGCTGCATAGTGGAGAAGCGTATGTCGGATGAGAGACGGTTTTTAACAATTCGGGAATTGAGTACGGGCGGGCTGTTTGCCGCTTTGATTGCCGCCGGGGCATTCGTCAAAGTAACGCTGCCCACGGAACCCTTTCCCATGCATTTTACCTTGCAGTGGTTCTTCGTGCTTTTGGCAGGCCTTCTGCTGAACAAGCGGCTGGCTTTTGCAAGCGTCGGGGTGTATCTTCTGGTGGGGCTTTCCGGTGTGCCGGTGTTTGCGTCAGGAGGAGGCCCTGCTTACTTGCTTCGCCCGACGTTCGGGTATCTGCTTGGGTTTGCGGCGGCCGCGTACGGGATGGCCTGGCTGTGTGAAAATATACGGATGTTAAATTATTTCAAGTTATTGCTGGTTTCGGTTGCCGGGCTGTTGGTGTATTATGGAATCGGAGTGTTGTATTATTGGCTGGTCTGCCGCATCTTAATCTCTCAGGAGGTTACGTGGCAGATTCTTTTGTTTCAGTGCTTTCTGCTGACTGTGGGGGAAGATTTTATCCTTTGCGTTGCGGCGGTGGGCGTGGCGGTGAAGCTTAGGGGCATGGTGCGCAGTGCGCTATATTAGATTCCTGCCATGTTGTTCGGTGAGAAGATAATGGAAGCAGAAGAGTGGAATCTGGCGATTATAGAAAAAGTGACTTAGTTTGGAAGAAGTCGTTTCAGGGGAGAAATGTATGAAGAAGATCAGGATTGGGACACGGAAGAGCCGTCTTGCATGTATCCAGGCGGAAATGCTGGCGGATTATATCGAAACTCACTGCGAAGGATATCAGGCGGAGCTTGTGAAGGTCATGACTACCGGCGACCGTATCCTGTCTAAGAAGCTGGATGAGATTGGCGGGAAAGGTCTGTTCGTCAAGGAACTGGACGCCTTTCTTCTGGAGGGGCAGACGGATTTGTCTGTCCATTCCCTGAAAGATATGCCCATGGAGATTTCTCCTAAGCTTCCGATCATTGGATTTTCTAAGAGGGAGGATGCCAGGGATGTGCTTGTCCTGCCCGAAGGGAAGACAGAATACGATTACAGCGCCCCCATTGGCTGTTCCAGCAATAGAAGGATTCTGCAGCTTAAATCTATTTACCCTAAGGCAAAGGTCAAGACCGTCAGGGGAAATGTCCTGACAAGGCTTGAAAAATTGGACAGCGGGGAGTATGGCGCATTAGTCCTTGCGGCGGCTGGCCTTAACAGGCTTGGGCTTAACGGACGTATCAGCAGGTATTTTACAGTGGAAGAAATGGTTCCTGCGGCCGGCCAGGGAATCCTTTGTGTTCAGGGAAGGGCGGGGGAAGATTACAGCTTCCTTCAAGGATTTTTTGATTCGGAGGCAGAAGAATGTGCGGCTGCCGAGCGGGCGTATGCAGCGTATCTGAACGGCGGGTGTTCCCTGCCGATTGGGGTATACGCGGAGATTCTCGACGAGCGGTGGATGCGGGTGCGGGGGCTGTATTATAATGAAGAGAGCGGCGATTACGGGAAAATGTGCGTGTCGGGGCATCGGCCGGAGGCGGCGGATTTGGGGGTATCTCTGGCGAAGAAATTGAAGAATAGTACCGTGCAAAAAAATAGATATGGCGTATAGATTAGGAGAAGCGAACCATATGGACGAAATGAAAGAGACAGGGAAAGGAAAAGTATGGCTTGTAGGGGCCGGGCCTGGGGCAGCCGACCTTTTGACGGTGAAGGCAAAGCGTCTGATTGGCGAAGGGGATTGTATCGTCTATGACAGGCTTGTGGGGGAAGAGGTACTTTGTATGATACCCTCTGGTAAGAAACTCATCGCCGTGGGAAAATCCCCGGGAAGGCATGCCACGCCTCAGGAGGAGATTAACCGAATCCTGGTAAGAGAGGCAGAGCTTGGGAAAAAGGTGGTGCGTTTAAAAGGCGGCGACCCCTTCCTGTTCGGACGGGGCGGAGAGGAAGCCGAAGAATTGTGCCGGGCCGGGATTCCGTTCGAGGTTGTCCCCGGGATATCTTCTTCCCTTGCCGTACCTGCCTATAACGGGATTCCGGTGACGCACAGGGATTATGTGTCGGACGTACATATTGTCACAGGGCATCACAGAGCGGGAAGGAACCAGGTGATTCCTTATGAGGCGCTTGTTAAGACCAGGGGGACGCTTGTATTTCTTATGGGCGTGGGGGCGCTTGCAGAGATTATGGACGGACTTATGGGCGCCGGGATGGACGGGGCGACTCCGGCTGCAATCCTTGAGCAAGGGACGACGGCAAAGCAGAGGCGGGCCGTAGCGACGGTCGGGACGCTGGCACAGGCTGCCAGAGAGCAGCAGATGAAAGCGCCTGCTACGATTGTGGTGGGGGAAGTGTGTTCCCTGGCGGATGAATTTGCCTGGTATCCGAAACTGCCTTTATTTGGGGAGAAATTCCTTGTCACACGTCCGGAAGGGCGGGATAGCAGACTTCAGGACAGATTAAGGGAGCTGGGAGCAGAGGTCCTGTCCGTACCGACCATTCGGACTGTGCCCATTACGGAAACGATGGGTCTGCGGGAGATTGGGACGGAATTGGAGCGGTTGGAGCAGTATCAGGTGTTGGCGTTTACTTCTCCCTACGGTGTGGAAAGGTTTTTTGCACTGTTGCTGGAGCATGGCATGGATATGCGGGCCGTGGCCCATATGCGGTTTGCGGCGATTGGGGAGGGAACGGCGGATGAACTGAGAAAAAGAGGGATTCGTGCGGATTATGTGCCGGAACATTATGACGGTGTTTCCTTGGGAAAATTGCTTGCCGAGTCGCTTGCAGACGGGACGAGGGTTCTGCTTGCAAGGTCTTTGCGGGGCGGGAAGGAGATTCTGGGAGAGATAGAGAAGAATCCGGGGATTGGATATCGGGATTTGGCTGTTTATGATACGGAGTTTTTGGAGGAAAGAGGGGAGATGCTGCGTTCGTTTATGGGAAATGGCTCTGTTACCGGGGTGATATTTACCAGCAGTTCTACGGTGGAGGGGTTCTGTAGGATGCTTGGGGAGGATTTCCCCTATGACAGGGTGCGCGCCGTGTGCATTGGGGAAAAGACTCGGCGGACGGCCGAGGGCGTCGGGATGCAGGCGTGCGCGGCGGAGAATGCGACGGTGGAAGCGTTGATTGATTGTGTGGTTGGGAAATAGAGTGGCGAGAGAACTGCATAAGGTATCATATCTGGGCAGTGGCAGAATATGCGGAGGTGTCATATGGGTAGAGTGGCAGGCATTGGTCATCAAGATTTTGAGAAGATACGGATAAACAACATCTTTTATATAGATAAAACTCATTTTATTAAAGAATGGTGGGAAACAGATGACAAAGTGACATTGATTACACGCCCGAGAAGATTTGGTAAGACATTGAACATAAGTATGTTAGAAAAATTTTTTTCTGTCAGGTATGCAGGAAGAAAGGAATTGTTTGAAGGGCTTGATATTTGGAAAGACGAAAAATACCAACGCCTGCAAGGAGGTTATCCGGTTATCCGTTTGTCATTTGCTAATGTGAAAGAGTCAGATGATAGGGGGATAAAGCGATCTATAAATAGAATTATAGAAAATATATATAATAAAAATATATTTTTGCTTGAAGGGGAGCTTCTGACGGAAAATGAGAAGATCTATTTTCGGAGTATAAACAGCGGCATGGAGGATGTGGAGGCAGCCTGGGCGCTCCATAAGATGTCAGACTTCTTGTCCCGTTATTATGGGAAAAAGGTGATTATCCTGCTGGATGAATATGACACACCGATGCAGGAGGCATATGTAAACGGATATTGGGATGAACTGGTTCCTTTTTTCAGGAGTATGTTTCATTCTACGTTTAAGGAGAACCCGTATCTGGAACGTGCGGTTATGACGGGGATTACCAGAATAAGCAAGGAATCGGTTTTTTCAGATTTGAATAATTTAGCGGTAGTTACCACAACGTCCGAGAAATATGAGGATGCATTTGGTTTTACAGAAGCAGAAGTATTTGCTGCATTGGAAGAATTTGGACTGTCCGACAGGGCGCAGGAAGTGAAGCGGTGGTATGACGGGTTTACATTTGGCAAGGTGACAGACATTTATAACCCATGGTCGATTATAAATTATCTGGACAGGAAAAAAGTAGGATTGTATTGGGCAAATACAAGCTCTAACCGTTTGGTTGATAAGCTCCTTAGGGAAGGGAATAGAGAGGTGAAGAAAGCCTTTGAAGGACTTCTTAATGGAAAACATCTTATTACGCCCATTGATGAACAGATTGTGTATGACCAGCTAGATTACAATGAATGGGCAATCTGGAGCTTGCTTCTTGCCAGTGGATATTTGAAAGTTGTCAGCTATGAAAGGTATGAGGAGATAGAGGATAATTTCTGTGAAGTCAATTATGAACTGGCTCTGACGAATCTTGAAGTGCGGCGGATGTTTGGCGGGATGATAAAAGGATGGTTCGCAGAAAACAGGGCAGATTATAATGATTTCATTAAGGCGTTGCTTTCAGATGATTTAAAGGCTATGAATGTGTATATGAACCGTGTAAGCTCTGAGATGTTCAGCTATTTTGATACGGGGAAGAAACCTTCCAAAAAAGAACCGGAACGTTTTTATCATGGTTTTGTCCTGGGGCTTATGGTGGAACTCAGCGACCGTTATGTGATTACATCCAATAGAGAGAGTGGGTTTGGGAGATATGATGTGATGCTGGAGCCGCTCAATAGAGCGGACGATGCTATGATTCTTGAATTCAAGGTACAGGATGAGAAGGATGAAAAGGAGCTTTTGGATACGGTAAAGGCGGCGTTGGAGCAGATAGAGCGGAAAGAGTATGCTGCCTGGATGGCCGCAAAAGGGATTCCAGGGGAGAGGATACGGAAGTATGGGTTTGCCTTTCGGGGGAATGAGGTGTTGATTGGGAACTAATTTTATTATAGATTAAAAAGCCATTACGAAAAAGTATACTTTTTCGTAATGGCTTTTTTTCGTTGATTTCTTAACCATTCTAATATATTATCGACAATCCGTCAATAAACTTAACACCTATTTTTTGTAATATATGTCTAAAATTTTTTCCGGGAAATTTGTTACGAAAAAGTATACATTTTCGGACTGGCGGGGTTTTCCGTCTGGGGGAGAGATAGGTTATGCCGTCAGAAAAAATTTGCAAAACCATTCACCAGTACAACAAAGAGCCGATTTCGGCGGAGGATATGCACAAGCTCCTTGAGGTTGCCGGGGACTATAAGAAAGTGAAGAACTACGTGTATACACGGTTCGGGGGAATTGCCAGCCTGTCCAAACTCTATCCCGGTTATACGGTACAGAATGAGATGACGGGCAGCGGTTTCCGGGAATCCCTGGGTATGCCCTCGGTGTATTTCTATCTTGCAATCTTCGATGCCTTAGGGGATATCAAGTGCCAGTGGACGCGGACGAAGACAAAGATTCTGAAATTATTGAACCAGAATGAAGGGTTTTCCGAGGAGGAGAAACACTATCTCCGCTTTTTGCTCAAGGTGAACAATGCTTTTGAACAGGTATTGAACCAGAAACCAATCGAATTGCCCAGAGCCGTGCAGAAGCAGTACGAAAAAGTGGCTGCGAAGGTGGATACAGAGAGGCTGCACAAATATCTGTGCAGGCAGGTGCGCAAACACCATGTGAAGCTCCATACGGACAGGGCGGACGGGTTTTCTATAGCGGAACGGGCGTACCGGTATGGGGACCGTGGGATTTACATTTCCATCAAGGAAAAGCGGAAACGTGTTTTTGTGCCGCTGACAGACGGAAACCAGTACAAGAGCCAGCTCTATATCAAGCTGTTCCCGGAGGAACACAAGATAGAGATTAAAGCTCCCATCCGTGTGGCAGTCCACAGCCATGAGGATTACCGGAAACAGGTCGGGGTGGCGGTCGGGCTGTATACGATGCTGACAACGGATGAAGGGAATTGCTATGGCAAAGAATTGGGTAAGTATCAGACCACGTATGCAGACTGGATTCGGGAGCAGACGGGAAGCTATAACCGAAACCGGGGCGAGAATCCGGGAAGGAAGAAATATTCTGCGAAGAAGAGAAGGTTGGAGGAACAACTGCACAGCTATATGAATCAGGAGTTAAACCGCTTCCTGAAGGAGGAAAAGCCCCAGGTGATCTATCTGGTAAAGCTGCCCAAGCCCCATGCAAGAGGAGTGAATAAGAAGATTAATCATTCCATGGCGCAGTGGCAGAGGGGATATATGCGGAAACGTCTGGAACAGAAGTGCCAGGAGCAGGCGGTAGAGATTGTGGAAGTACTGGGGAAGAACATCAGTAACGAATGCAGCGAGTGCGGGGAGCTGGGGAGGAAGGAAAAAGGAGAGTTTGTCTGTCCGGTGTGCGGATATCGCGCAGAGGAGAAAGTGAACACGGCGCGGAATGTGAAGAAGAGGGGGCAGGGAGAAGGGGCGCTGAATCCTAAGGGGGAGCTATTCCTGATGCCAGGAGAAGAATTATAAGTGGATCATAAGGACAGCCGTTTTAGATAAATGTCGGTGATGAGCCGGGATTTTACCGGAAGGACTAAGAAGGGCGTTCATGATATAAAAAAACGAACGGCATTAGAAGTCGGGTGGATGTGAATCAATCTGAGTATTGGGTATGCCAAGACCTTGTGAACATGTCGGAGGTCATCAATCTATGGTTGGTGACAAGATAAGAGGAAGTGCGCGGATGCGCACGCAGGTCATCAACCTACGGTTGGTGACAAGACAAGAAGAAGTGCGCGGATGCGCACGCAGGTCATCAACCTACGGTTGGTGACAAGACATGATGTAGCAGGGAGCGAAGCGGAGGGAAATTTGTCCGCAGCATCAAAAGATGTCCAATGTGCCTTATTTTATTAACAGAAGATAGAAAGAGCGGCTTTATGTCTGGAAACAGGCTTTAAGCATACGTCCCTCAAAAAGGACAAATATGATTTTGGAGGTATCTGATATGTCTAATGGTAATGCAGACATCAATGAAAACAAGGGGAAGAAAGGAGGAAAACCCCTGCTTATAGTGTGTGCTTTGATTATAATTGTTTTGCTTGCAGTCATCATTGAGGTTCTTCTTGGTAAACAGAAAACGGATGACAAGCCTAAGCGAAATGTGGTTGTTAATGAGGATAATGCCGAAGATGTGGCAGAAGATCTGTTTAATCACGAAACAGTTAAGCCAGGCACGTATGAGGTAAGGATGAATTCCACATGGAATTTTAAAGACGGCACATCTGCTTCTGAAAATGCTTACGTTGAAAATGTGCCTGCGAATACAAATGATGTCTATTTTGATGTGGAATTATCGGATACTGAAGAAACAATCTATGAGTCTCCGGTTATACCGAGAGGCAGCCACCTTGAGGCGATCACGCTTGATAAGGAACTTGAAGCGGGAACCTATGATTGCGTGCTGACTTACCATCTGATAGATGAAGACCAAAATACGGTCAGCACATTGCGGATGGGGTTGACGGTCATGGTGGAAAATTAAGGTTTCTCTATGAAACACATATTTAAATTATAAGGAGGAATGTTACATGAAAGGATTTACGAAAAAAGTTATGGTCGGGGCAGTGGCGGCGTCAATGGTGATGAGTTCATCTCTGGTTGCTTTTGCATCAGACGCGAGTACAACGCCCGCTGGAACAGGAACATCCGGCGGTTCAGGAGAAATTGAAGGAGTTGTGGATACCAGCGTATACAATGCGGTACTTCCGACAGCATCTGCAGCAGCATATGATTACATTGTTGACCCGCAAGGATTAATCCGTAAGACAAATGCAGCAAAATATGAAGGTAAGGAATTTGGCGAGGGAACAGTTTTCTTTGAAAATGTAGACGGAGACACTTCATCTTACAGCAATACAAGCGATGCTGCGACGATTGTTAATAAGAGTTCAAAGAATCTGTCTGTTACGGTAACGGCAACGGCAACGCCTGATAGTGCAGCCGATGCGGCAGCGCTTGCGACTTCTAAGACTTTCGCTGCTGACAATACAGCGCTTGAAGTTTATCTTGGGATAACAGATTCCGTTGAAGGAAGTACGGAAAAAGCTCTCACGGCAGCAGGCGCAGAGATGAAGGCTGTATTGGGCGCAGCACCAGAAGGAGCATATGAGTACAAATATGATTCGGCTACACAGAAATATAGTTATGCATTAAAGTCAGATGTTTCGGCATTTACATTTGCTGATTATAGTTTCCAGATCAATGGGGCGGCAAACGCAAACGGTACATGGAAGGCTGATACAGCTGTACCGGCGGTTTCCGTTAAATGGGATGTGGATGTGACAGATGATGCGGCGACGGTTGAGACGCCGGTAGTTCCGACAATCACGTTAAATGGTACATACAGCAGAGCAAACACAGAGAATACGTTTGATATGGCAGGATTAGATACAGCTACAGTATCTAAAGTTGAGGCATTGGATTCCTTGGGGAATGTTTTTGCAGAGATTACATCCTCAGTATATACAGTATCAGGCTCTTCTTTGAAGATTAACGGTACTACGGCTCCATGGGGAGCAGGCGCAGTGGGAGCAGACCGCGGCGTTAAGGTAACATTGAGCAATGGAAAAACAATGCAGACAACCTTTAGAGTAACTCAATAGATGTCTAATGAATGTGAGGCATTCTCTTTTTAAAGAGAATGCCCCGCATTTTAAAAATCGAATATTAACTATGAAAACAAAAATAACATCAAAAGCAGCAGTTAGCATAACGGTGTTAAGTATTTTCCTGTTATGGTATTTTCTCTCGACATATACGGATATTTCGCCTATGATCCTGCCGACGCCCTGCGCAGTGTGGAGAAGCTTTTGGGAAGTCTTGCAGGAAGGATATGGACCGGACGGGTATAATTTACTCTCTCATTTTATAGGATCGATGAAGAGAATGTTGACCGCATTTGTGCTGATTGTATTTACGGCTATACCGATAGGATTGATTTGCGGCAGATATAGAATGATTTCCAATTTTTTAAATCCGATTATCGAATTTTATCGTCCATTACCGCCTCTTGCATATTATACGTTACTTGTACTATGGATGGGAATTGGTGAGAATTCAAAAATAATGTTGCTGTATCTGGCAGGATTTGCTCCGCTTTATATTGCATGCGTATCGGGAGTCGGGAAAGTAAAAAATGAGTATATTGTTGGAGCTGAAATGCTTGGTGCAAATAAGTATCAAGTTTTTTTCCATGTAATTTTACCAGCGGTTTTACCAGATATTTTTTCCGGAATCCGAATTGCGGTAGGCGTTGAGTATACAACGTTAGTTGCGGCAGAAATGGTGGCGGCTAAGACTGGATTGGGATGGATGGTGTTGGATGCGTCGAAATGGCTTCGTTCTGATATCGTCTTTATGGGCGTCATTATTATGGGGATAACGGGGATTTTAATTAATTCTTTCATGCTTTCTATTGAAGCTAAGGTAGTTCATTGGAAAGGAAAAAACAGATAGGAGAGTATGGATGAAAAAACTAAGTTTACTTTTATTTATCTTTATATTCTTAACTATAGGAGTGACTGGATGCAAAGAAAACAGTACAGACAATCACTCCGGGGAAGTTCCTGAATCCCCAGAAAAAGTCACATTAGGGTTACAAAAATTAATTACGCCTGAATTGATTGTACGTTATGAAAATAAATATGAAGAATATCTGGGAGAAAACGTAGAAATTGTTCAGTTTGATTCCGGATCTGATGTCAATACCGCATTAGCTAGTGGTTCAATTGATATTGGGATTATGGGGACATCGGTTGTAGCGACAGGACTATCTAGCAATATGGAAATAGAAGTGATCTGGATAAACGACATTATTGGCTCGGCAGAATCCCTGATTGTGAAAAAGGACGCTGGAATAAATGATATAAATGATATGAAAGGGAAACGGATTGCAGCTCCGTTTGTTTCGACGGCACATTTTAGCCTGCAAAATGCAATAGAAAATTCAGATATTTCGTCGTCGGACATGGAACTCCTTGACATGCAGCCCGCAGATATATTGGCAGCATGGGAGAGGGGGGATATTGACGGCGCATATGTATGGTATCCGGTTCTGGGAAAATTGATTGACGATGGAGGAGTTATTATTACATCAAGTGAGGAGCAGGCTCAGAGCGGCGCGGTTACGGCGGATGTATCGGTTGTGAGAACTGAATTTGCAGAACAATATCCGGATATTGTGAAAAAATATGTTAAGGCTCAGATGTATGGTTTAAATAAGTTTCAAAACGAACTGGAAAGCTCGGCAGAAGCGATAGCGGGGGCTGCTGATATCTCAGTGGAGGAAGCCAGGGAACAGATAAATGGATTTGTATACCCTTCGGCAGAAGAGCAGATTAGTGAACGCTATCTTGGCGGAACCGCCCATGCAGGGCAGATGTCTCAAGTGTTAAGAGATGCTGCCATCTTTTTAAAAGAGCAGGGAAATATACCAATGATACCGGAAGATAAGGTATTTGAAAATGCGATTAATGGAAAATATATTGAGATGGTATTAGAAGAATCAGATAGTTAAGAAGCCGGAACAGATTGGAGCAGATGTGGATGGAGAATGGGATTATCAGGTTGTTGGATGTAAGCTTATCATACGACGGGCAAAGGAAGGATGCATATGTCCTGAAAAAAATTAATATGAACATAGAACCGCAGGAATTTGTGTGTGTGCTTGGACCATCCGGATGTGGAAAAACTTCTCTTCTAAATCTTATCGCCGGATTTGTGAATCCGTCAGAAGGAAAAATATTATTCAAGGGGATTCCAATCGAAGGAATTGACCGGCGCAGAGGCGTTGTGTTTCAGGAGCCAAATCTGTATGAGTGGATGAATGTAAGGAAAAATATTAATTTTGGGCTTCGTATGCGAAAATTACCCAAAGATGAAATACAGAAAAAGACAGATGAGGTTTTGCATGAGGTAGGATTAGAGGACTCATCGGAAAAATATGTGTATGAATTGTCGGGGGGCATGAAGCAGCGCGTTGGTATTGCGCGGGTACTGATTAATGATCCAGAAATCCTTTTGATGGACGAACCGTTTAGTTCTCTGGATGCATTAAACAGAGAAAAGATGCAGGGATTTGTAAGGCAAATATGGAAAGAATCTCAAAAAACAATATTGTTTATAACCCATGATGTGGATGAAGCGCTGATGCTTGGAACGCGAGTGGTCATATTGGGCGGCGTACCAGGGGGGATTTTGTTAAATGAGAGAATAGAGTATTATAAAAAATTTGAAGATGATGATAGCGTCAGTGTGAAATTTTCAAAAGAGTATGGCGAAACAAGAAGAAAATTTTTGTCGTATATAGGTATGGATTAAAGATGAAGAGATTTGTTATGGCTGCTGCGGTTATAGAAAATATACTGTATTTTTCAGACCGTTTTAGCAATGGATTGTATCAGTTGGATCTGGATAATGGAGAATGTACATTTATAGACTACTTTTATGATGAAGAAGAGAAAGCATGGTTATATTTTCAGGCATATATATGGGGAAAGAAGATATATTTTATACCCTATCTTGCAGAAAATATTGCATGTTTTGACATAAAATCACAAGAGATTACTTATATCGAACTTCCTAAAGAGGGAACCGTGATTCATGGAGTAGATGGAATTTTTGCAGAAAAGTTCTGTTGCCAGAAGAATGAAAATATTTTATGGATGATGCCGGTTGGATATAATTTGTTTTTAAAACTAGATTTATCCAATGGGCAATTGAGTAAGGTTGAATTGCCAGAGCGTTTAGTATTTACAGAAGGAATATTAAATTGGAGAACCAGCTCTTTATATGGGACAGAAATGATATTCCAACCTTGGGCTGGAACGATACAAGTACGTTACGATATTGTATCTGGTATTTTTAGATTAGAAGAATTAGAAGGAGGAACGCGAAGATTTAGAAGCTGTTTGAAATATAGAGATTATGAGATATATGTGCCATGGAAATTGAAAAATGGACTTCTGATAAATAATGTAGTATATAAAAAAAGGGAAATACTTTCGTTCAAGTTTAATGTTATGAACGACACTTGCGCCGTATCATTTCTAAATGAAAATAAAATATACTTAATTCCACAAATTGGACAAACTATAATTGTAGTAAATATTACAGATTTTAGTATGGAATACATTGATTTGAATGAAATATTTAACCGAAGTGAAACTTCTTGGGAATGGCTTGATATGATAAAAGAAGAACACAGTTATTATGTTTTCTCTAATGCTATTTCAGACATATTAGCGATAGACAGACTCAACGGTAATATAAAATTAATTAAAGTCGGAAAAGAAAGTGATAAGTCAAAAAATAGACGTTTTAGAAGATGCATAGAGAACATGAATCAAAAGGCTTTTCAAGAAAAGCGGGAATGGATTTTAGTCGATGAAAAAGACGGATTAGAACAATTAATCGTGCAAGCTGAAAGATACTCGAAAGACAGAAGGACTGAATTTTGTAGTTGTGGAAAAAGGATATATGAAAAATTGAAAGGCGAATTGAGTTGAAGACGATAATTTATGGAGCAGGAAATATTGCAAGACAAATGTTAGCAAATTCTATACTTAGAAAAGAAAATATATATGGGATTGCAGTGACGCATAGGGAAAACAATCCGGAAATGTTGTGGGAATTTCCAGTTAAATCAATAGAAGATTATCAATGCGTCTGTAAGGATGTGAGAGTTATATTAGGACTGTCGGAGAGCTACCATAAAGAAATTATAAAGCATCTGAAGATGTTGGGATTTGAACGGATTGAAAAGCGGAAAGCGTTGCCATTAAAATATTCTAATTTTATAGGCGTTGAAAAAAAGAAATTTATATCTGCCTGGTATTTTGCAAATACAGGAAAACGATTAGACTGGGAGAATTTATGTACATATAATGAAAAAATGCAGTGGATAAAACTCTACGATAATCCAGAGCAAAAAACTTTACTGACTGATAAATATAAAGTTAGAAAATATGTAAAGGATAAAATAGGAGAAAAATATTTAATTCCGCTATTAGGCGTATGGGATTGTTTTGACGATATCGATTTTAGAAGTCTGCCAGATCAGTTTGTATTAAAATGTAATCATGGATGCGGATGGAATCAGATCGTAGAGGATAAATGTACAATGGATCTCATAGAGACGAAGAATAAGTTTGACCAGTGGATGGCTACGAATTATACGGATATTGCAGGATTGGAACTCCAATATACCAACATAGATAGAAAAATTATTGCTGAAGAGTTTTTGATAGTACCTGGAGAAATGGATATCCCAGATTATAAAATATTTGTATTTGATGGTGAAGTGAAGCTGATTCAGACAGATTTTGGTCGGAGGGAGAAACATACGCAAGCATTATATTCGCCACAATGGGAATATTTGCCTTATTCATTGTTGTGTAAGACAGATCCGGATTCAGTCATTCCCAAACCAAGTTTTTTGGAAGAAATGATTGAAGTGGCAAAAAGATTGGCGGAGGGTTTTCGCCATGTGAGAGTAGATTTATATCAGGTAGATGGAAAGATATATTTTGGTGAAATGACGTTTACTCATTGCGGGGGCATTGGAAATTATTCCCCAGAAGAATTTGGTTATATTATGGGAGATTGGATGAAGCTTCCGGAGGACTATAAACATTATTTGTCTTAGATGTAGTTGGAATTTGTAGAGATGGAGTGAAAGGGAAGTATAATGGAGAATCAGTTGCAGTGGTTTGAAAAAATAGAGAACGTATATCGACATTTGCAAGATGAGGAATCAAGGGTGTTATTTAATGCAAGGTTTTATTTTTTTGAGAATAGGGAGGAGGATTTTTTTGATGTTGTGGGCAGTTATTATCATGACTGGAAGAATGTTGATGGCTTAGAGGACGCATCTATAGAAAAACCATTAGTAGTATGCGGTGGTGGGCATGATGGGAAAATTACCAAAAGGCTTCTAGGTTACTGGGGATATAGAGTCGTATGTTTTTATGACAAATATAAAAAGGGTACTATTGAGGGTTTAGAAATATTATCTGTTGAAGAAATAAAAGAAAAATACAAGGATTTAAAATTTATTGTTGCATCTAATAATTTTAAATATGAAATATTTCATGATTTAATTATGTGCGATGTAGACAAAGAAAGAATCATTATTCCTAAATATAGGTACATGTACTCAGTTCGGGGAAATCAATATTTTGATGTCTTTCCTTATCAAAAGGGAGAGGTATTTATTGATGCAGGCACATATGACGGGAAAACTATTTTAGATTTTATAAAATGGTCGGAATCTGATTATAATGAAGTAATCGCATTTGAACCTATACATGAAATGTACAAGAAGGTAGTTCGACAATTTTCTGATTTTCATAATATTAGTGTCCATAATTATGCAGTTTGGAATCAGGAAGATGAACTTTTATTTGTGGAGGCTGGGGTGGGTTCGCATCAGAACTGTAATGGGAATACAATAGTTAAGGCAGTGGATATAGATCGTATTGTAGGTGAAAAAAAGGTTTCTTTTATCAAAATGGATGTTGAAGGAAGTGAAATGAATGCGCTTATTGGCGCAAGTAAAACAATCAGGAGAGATCATCCAAGACTGGCTATATGCATCTATCATAAAGAGATAGATTTTATTAAATTAAGTTCCTATATCCTGCAATTATATCCAGAATATAAACTATATATTCGGCATTATACATCATATATATGGGAAACAGTGTTATATGCGATTGATGAGCAGGAATAACCGACAGGGAGGAAAATATGAAGCGACGCCGAGTGATAATTTTGAAACGGATGTTAATAGCGCTTGTCTTTTCAGCGGTCTTTTCAAAGGATTTGAAAGCAATGGATCAGGAGGAGTGGAAGAGTGAAGCGGAAGATACCGTTTCTATTGAGTTGCCCACAATAGAAGAGCCATCTCCGTTTGATTTTATTCTTGATCCTCAGAGACTGATTACTGAAACAGATGGGGCAAAATATGGTTCAAGTACGTTTGAAACAGGTGCGACACTTTTTTTTGAAAACGTAGATGGTGATTATGATTTTTCAAGCCGAAGCGATATGCTGACAATTACGAATAAGGGAACTGTTCCAGTAGAAGTAACTGTTACGGCATGGCTCGACCAGATAGATAATTTATGTATTGCGCAGAATGATTTTTTTGAGGATGAAGCGGCAAGTATCTATCTGGCTCTTGTTGATAGTTCAGGATATATACAGCCATTAGATGAAATTGGGAGGGCTTCTATTACAGAAGAGCTTCATGCTGTAAAGGGAAATGCATATGATGAGTATTCTTTTGGTTTTGTGGGGGCGTGTAATCCTAATGGTAATTGGATGGATCTTAATGTGCATCCTAAGATAACGGTGATTTGGCAGGTGACGCCTGTTGTAAACGAAGAGATAGTGCAAGAAAAGCAGAAAGAAGAAAACGAAGAGCAGGAAGAACAAAAGGAAGCACAGGAAAAGCAACAGGAAACGAAGGAAGAGCAGGAAGAACGAAAGGAGACACAGGAAGATAGAGCAGAAATACAAAAAAAGCAAGAAGAGCCAGTGAAGGACGAGAGGATAAATGAATGAAATCCAGGATAAGCTCAACATTAAAAAATATATCCGGACAACTTCTGATTTACGGAGCGCACCTTGTCGCCCTTGAGTGCTGCCGCATCCTGGTGGACAACGGGAAAGGAAGCCAGATTGTTGGATTTGCTGTCACGGAAAAGAAGGGAAATCCTGAGCAGTTGGAAGGATATCCTGTAAAAGAGATTGACGCATATATAGGCCAATGCGACGAGCTGACGGTAATTATTGCAATGCCGGGAAAATTCCATAGCACAGTGGCAGGGTATGCAAAAGAGAAGGGATTCAGGAAATTTATCAGAGTGGGACTGGAAGAGATGTCCGCACTAAAAAGCCGGCGGATGATTTCCGAGTGTCGGAATCATCCCGAGCTAACATTCCATCTGAAAGAAAACGACCATGATATCAGTTGGATGGATATCATGGTTGATGCAATACCATCGCATATATATTTCAAGTTTCCAACCCTTTTTTATAAAAATACAAAGGATATTTTCCGCGCAGTATCAAACTGTGATTTTGCAAAGGAATATCAAGAAACTCTGGGACAATATCGAAATCTTCATAAAATCCCAGGAGAATGGACCGAAGGGGCGGAACCGCTTGCGGATCTCATGCAAGTGTACATGATATTCAGTGAGAATGACAGCGCATCGTTATCCATGAGAGGATATAATCCCTGGATTGTCCCGTTACATGCGGGCAGAAGGAAAGAAAAAGACGCCGCAAATTTCATGTCTTCGCAAGAAGAAAGAAGAGATTTAAAGAGAGTGTTTCAGTGTTTTTACGATGATATGGGGGAAACGATTACGGATCAAAATCGTATTTTTGCAGAAATGACCGGAGCGTACTGGATTTGGAAGAACAGGAATCATGCGGCATACAAAGGCTTATGCCATTATAGAAGGCATTTTATCATATCGGAAGAGGAAATACGGGCGTTGGAACAGAGCAGAATTGACGCTATTCTGACTACACCGAGATATGTCCCATATGGAGTGGGAAATATGTTCCTTGCCGAAACGCCTGTGAAGAAAGGCGTATACGAATCCATGTTACAGGCTGTAAGGGAATGTGCGCCGGAAGATGCGCTAAGATTCCAGATATACTTAGACAGTTGTTTTTATTACCCCAATAATATGGTGATTGCCAGAAACGATATTTATAATGCATACTGCGAATGGGTCTTTAAAATCCTGTTCCGAATGTCGGAGATTGAAACTCAAAAAGGGAATGTGCAAACGGAGGACAGGCGGATTGCTTATGCGGCTGAACTATTAACATCATTCTATTTTGCAAAAAATAAAGATATCTACCGGATTGCGGTTACGGATTACCAATTTTATACATAGGGAGGATTGTATGGCAAAAGTATCGGTTATCATACCAGTGTTAAATGGAGCAGAATACATTAGGGAATGTATGGACAGCATTGTAGGACAGACGATTTCAGATATTGAAATCATACCCGTTGATGCGGGGTCCACAGACGGAACGCTGGAGATTCTGAAAGAATATGCAAAAAAGGACGCCAGGATAAAACTATTGACCGCCGACAAAAAAAGTATGGGATATCAATATAACGTAGGAATAGCAGCGGCAGAAGGCGAATATGTGGGATTCTGTGAATCGGATGATTATATTTCCGAAACAATGTATGAAAAATTAGCCCGTATTGCGGAAAAGGAAGACCTGGATTATATAAGGTCAGACTTCGATATGTTTATAGATAAAGATGAGCGTATTTTTTTAAACTACCACATTCTTGCAGGAAACAGAAATGCGCTTTATGGAAAGATAATCAAGCCGACGGATTATCCGGATATCCTTTACCGTGACGTCAATATGTGGAATGGAATATATAAAAGGGAATTCATTGAAAGGCATGCAATTAAGCTGAATGAGACATCGGGGGCTGCTTTTCAGGATACGGGGTTTGTGATGCAGACATTTCTTGCGGCAAAACGCGCTATGTATGTACATGTAGATGCGAATAAGTACAGGAGAGACAATATTGGTTCATCCGTTTATAACCTGAAAGGTGTTGTGAATGTGGTACAGGAAGCGGAGTATTCAGAAGAATATCTGTCAAGCCTCAAGGTAACAGACGGGAATGTCTGCGCCGTCATATTTAAGCGATTCTGCTCTATATTTTTTGGATTCTATGGGAAACTGCCAGAGAAGGGGCAGTTTACGGAGGATATAGAGCGTGCTGTAAACAAATTTAAAAAATTAGCGGAGATGGTTTATCCCAGGCTTCCTTATTATTCGGAATCATTTGAGGGGATTGGGAATTCATTAAGTCTGAACATCCTGTTCAAAGACCTGGATGCGTTTGATGCGTTGAGAAAGCAGATTGAAGAGATTGAACGAGATTGCCGCCATAGATTCTATCAGCATATTGTAGGTTATCCAAGAGCCGTTATCTTTGGTGCGGGCGAGGTAGGGACATCTCTGTATGCTCTGCTTCGTAAGAATGATTATGAAGGAGTGGCGTGCTTCAGTGACAATGACGCAGCAAAATGGGGGAAGTATTTAATGGGCAAAGAAGTTATAGCCCCTGATAGGCTGGATGATTTGAACGACGGAAAAACAGTTTTTATTATAGCAATGACATCGAATATAGAGACAGTCAGGGAACAACTAATTGCTATGAATGTGGGTAGAGAGAATATCTGTAAAGCTATTGCTATTATTCCCCATAATGCCATGGAAGTAGATATCCGGTAAAAGGTGATGGAAGGAGAGAAGATAAAATGAATGATGAAAGAAAAGTAATTCCGATAGTTTTTTCTACGAATAATAAGTATGCGCTTTATTGTTACCTAGCCATATATTCTTTGTTGAAACATGCGGATAAAAATAATTATTATGATATCCGTGTCTTTATGGTGGATCTTTCGCCGGAAAACATCCAATTTTTAGAAGAACTTAAAAACGAGTATGCGTCTGTTACCTGCATGGATATCCTGCCATATGTAAAGGATGCGGATCTGCGGGAACTTTCTTTTTTCTCTGTAGAAACGTTTTATCGATTATTTTTAAGCGAAATATTACAGGAATATAAAAAATGTATATATTTAGATTCTGATATGCTCATTTTGGGAGATATCTCTTTGCTTTTTGATGTAGAGATGAATGGTCATCCAATAGCAGCAGTGCATGATGTGGTTTGTTCTTATTTAGATCATCATGCAAAAGAATTAGGCATGGATATTAGAAATATGTTTAATGCAGGTGTAATGGTGATTGATACATCAGAATATAAGAAGTGTAATATTAAAGATTTCGGACTCAATGCGCTATCAGAGGATTATAAAAATAAGACACGAAAATACATATTTCCGGATCAGGATGTGCTGAATCTTGCCGCATACGGAAATGTGGAGTTCATAGACGACCGTTGGAACTTCCAGTGGGAATTTATCTGGCGGTTAGACGGCATCTACGACGGATACCGGCAAAAGTATGAGCAGACCTCCAAAGACCCATGGATCATCCATTACGCAGGGGATCGGAAGCCTTGGGTCTACCCCTCCCTCCCTTTTGCAGACTATTTCTGGGATATGGTTTTAGAAACGGGAATTACAAAAAAAGTGGTAGAGAACAGCATCCGGATTGAGCGGGAAAACAAAGAACGTCTAAGCTGTTTCCGGGGGTTCCGTTTTCCCTATGAGTGGGTGGAAACGGAAAGCAGGGTAGTCATCTATGGCGCAGGAAATGTAGGACAGGATTTTGTAAAACAGTTGGACAACACCCTCTATGCCAGACTTGCCCTATGGGTGGACATGCGGTATGAGGAGAAGCCGGAAGACTGGAATGTGGAGCATCCGGAACAATTAGCAGCGCGTGGGGAAGAGTTTGACCATGTAATTATCGCAATCGATGATGAGAAAATCGCATCACAGGCAGCAGAATATCTGAGACAGTTGGGGATTCCCAAAGATAAACTGATCTGGCAGAACTTCCGCAGGTGCGATTATGAGTAGAACCTATGGTGTGACTATGGATGAAATAAAAGTATCGGTCATTGTGCCGGTTTATAATGGGGAAATATATCTGGAAGAATGCATGGAAAGCATTCTTTCCCAGTCCTACCAGAACATAGAAGTAATATTCGTAGACGACGGTTCAACGGATCGGAGCGCAGAACGGATACAATCTTTCCAGGAACGGGACCATAGAGTGGAATTGATACGGCAGACGAACCAGTATGCCGGGATTGCAAGAAACCGTGGCTTTGATGCGGCAACAGGGGAGTATGTCATATTTCTGGATGCGGATGATTATTTTGATTCGTCCCTGGTTGAGAAAATGGTGTCAGCCATGCAGAGAAACCATGCGGACATCGCCATCTGTAAGAGCCGCGGCTTTGATGAGAAGGCGAAGAAGGAGCATCAGTTAGCGGGAGCTTTAAATTTAGAGTTACTGCCAGAAAAAGAAGTATTTTCAAAGGAAGATGTCCCGGAGTATATTTTCCAACTGACCGCGGGATGGGCGTGGGATAAGATGTACCGCGCCGGGTTTATCCGTGAGAAGAACCTGCGGTTTCAAGGGACGCGGGTCGCGAATGACGAGCTGTTCGTAGACCTATCATTAGGTGAGGCAGAAGCAATCGTCGCCGTGAGAGACGAGTTGGTAATCCATAGAACCAATGTGATTACATCCATTGAATATACGCGGGAGAGGTTCTGGCATTGTGGTTACGAGATGCTTGCCGAGGAGAAAAAAGAGCTGGAAAGCCGGGGATTGTTTCCGATGCTTAAAAGGAGTTTTGTAAACCGAGCCGCCAAGTATATTACCTGGAATGTTTGTTCTATCACAACTGCGGAATATTTTTCAGAATATTATTCTTTTTTGACGGAAAGAGCCATAGAGGAGTTGGAAATCGTGGGGTATCCGTCAGAATATTATGATGATCCATTTGTGTGCGAGACGCTTCATAGAATAGAGAAACTTAGTGAGATCGAATTTTTGTGTACCCGTATCCGGGAATTAAATCAGACAGTAGCGGAGAGGGATTTGTATGTACAGGAGCTTCTTTCAGACATGGGGTGTCTGCAAGAACGTATGCGGTGGATGAAAGAAGGTAAGCGGTGGATATTTCCGGACACCCTTATGCCTGACGGTGCGCGAGTTGTCATCTACGGGTTCGGGGACGTGGGCAGCGATTGGTTTGAGGATATCCAAAGGAGCGGGCGCATGAAACTTGTCATGGTTGTGGATAAAAATTATGACAGGTTTGAGACGGATGCCGTCAAGATTCACCCAGTAGAGGACGTCGATGGAGCAGAGTATGACTATATCCTGATTGCCGTAAATGAAAAAGAAACTGCGGATGAAATCAGAGGGGTATTAACCGAGCGCAAAATTGCGCCGGAAAAAATCCTGTGGTTTGATCCTTCGGAAAGAGGGACAAAATGAGAGGTTATATTTTCGGAGCAAAGTCTATAGCCATCAGCACATACAGAGCGGTGCGGGCTTTGCATAGGGATTTTTATATAGAAGGTTTCCTGGTGACTTCGTTAGAGAATAACCCTCATGAGATAGACGGTCTTCCGGTCAAAGAGGTTAAGACGGCGGCGCAGCGAATGACGGAGCAGGATAAACGCAGGGTCAGGGTTTGGATTGCCGTGCCGGACGATGTGCAAAGTCAGGCAAAGGAACTTCTGAGAAGGTATGGATTCATGGACTTTGTCCCGGTTGACGCCTGTATGGAATCAAGACTGCTGGAACAGTATTATGGACAGCGAGGAATATTCTCATCTATCCATGAACTCCAAAGTGGCGAGGAGATGCCGGGAATTTCCGTTTATGCGGCTAAATTTTGCAGGGATAAAAAGCTGTCGGTTCCGCCTGTGTTTCCGGACTATGTACGGTCAATCCTGCTGGGATGCAGCGGGAATCCGTCAAAGAGCCTGGCGGAGGGCGTGGACTTCTGTGACAATGCGGGGGAGCACATTTCCGAAAAGAATCCGAACTATTGTGAGATGACGGCGTTTTACTGGATATGGAAAAATGCATTGAAGAACCCGGAAGATTATGTGGGCGTATACCATTACCGCAGGTCGTTGGATATATCGGAAAATGACCTGAAAGGGATGGAGAAGAACGGCGTTGACGTCGTACTGCCGTATCCGCTGATTCATCTGCCGGATATTCGGGAGCACCATACAAGATATGTTAAGGAGGAAGACTGGGAGGCGGCTCTTGCCGCGCTGCAGGAAATCCATCCGGAGTATGCCGATCGGTATGAAGAGATATTTTCTCAGCCGTATTTTTATAACTATAATCTAATCCTGGCGAAGGAGCGAGTGTTTGCGGACTATTGTGCATGGCTGTTCCCGGTTCTATTCAGGACGGAGGAGCTGTCAAAACCCAAGGGCAAAGAGCGGCGGGACCGGTATCTTGCTTATATGAGCGAGAGCCTGTTTACGTTCTATTTTTTATACCATCAGAATGATTTGAATATCCGGCATACAGGACGGCGGATGTTTGTATAGGAGGTTTCATGGCTATTTTGGTTTGCGGGGGAGCCGGGTATATCGGTTCCCATGTCAATAAATTTTTGAATCGGAAAGGATATGAGACGGTTGTGTTTGATAATCTCGTCTATGGACATCGGGAAGCGGTAAAGTGGGGGACGTTTGTAAAGGGGGATCTCTCCAGCGAAGAAGATATCGAGTCCGTATTCCAACAGCATGAGATTGACGCAGTATTCCATTTTGCGGCGTATGCGTATGTAGGCGAGTCAGTGGAACAGCCGGAGAAATACTATTATAACAATGTCGCAAATACGCTGAACCTTTTGAAGGTCATGAGGAAATATGGATGCGCAAAGATTATTTTTTCCTCTACCTGCGCCACATATGGGGAACCGGAGGCGGTTCCGATTACCGAAGAACAGAGGCAGGACCCAATCAACCCATACGGGGCGTCGAAGCTGATGGTGGAGCGGATTTTCCGGGATTATGACAAAGCCTATGGACTAAGATTTGCTGCGCTTCGCTATTTTAATGCGGCCGGGGCGGATCCGGAGGGCGAGATTGGGGAGAGCCATAGTCCGGAGACGCACCTGATTCCTCTGGTGTTGGATGCAGCAGCGGGCAGGAGGAAGGACGTCAAAGTGTTTGGGACGGACTATGAAACGCCGGACGGAAGCTGTGTCCGTGATTATATTCATGTGATGGATTTGGCAAAGGCGCATTATTTAGCGTTGGAATATCTAAAGCGCCAAGGAAAGAGCGGCTTTTTTAATCTGGGAAATGAACGTGGGACGAGTGTAATTGAAGTGATACAGGCGGTAAAGAACGTGACGGGAAGAGAATTTGCGGTGATGTATGAAGACCGGCGACCCGGCGACCCGGCGATTCTGGTTGGAGGCTGCGGGAAGGCCAAACGTGTCCTTGGGTGGGAACCGGTGTATCCGGAGATTGAACAGATTGTTGCACATGCCTGGAATTGGAGTCAGAATGCGCAATTTTAAGGGAGGAGAAAATATGTATGACTATCTGATTGTGGGCGCAGGATTGTACGGCGCAGTTTTTGCACAGCAGAAGACGGAACAGGGATTCCGATGCCTGGTGATTGACCGGAGGAATCACATTGCCGGGAATATTTATTCTGAAAAAGTGGAGGGGATTGAAGTCCACCGATACGGTCCCCATATTTTCCATACTGCAAATGAAAAGGTGTGGAATTACGTCAACCGGTTTGCCAGCTTTAATCATTTCGTCTATTCACCTATAGCGAACTTCCGCGGCGAATTATACAATCTGCCGTTTAATATGAATACGTTTGTTAAGATGTGGGGGATACGAACTCCCGAAGAGGCGCAGGAGATGATTCAAAGGCAGGTTGCAGAAGCAGGGATTTTGAATCCAAAGAACCTGGAGGAGCAGGCGATTTCGCTGGTTGGGACGGACATTTACGAAAAGCTTATCAAAGGCTATACAAAGAAGCAGTGGGGGCGTTCGTGCAGGGAGCTTCCGGTTTCCATTATTAAACGTCTTCCGGTACGTCTGACATTTGACAATAATTATTTCAACCATCCATACCAGGGAATCCCCAAGAGTGGTTATACGGAAATGGTGAGTAGAATGCTGGACGGCATTGAGGTAAGGCTTGGGATTGATTTCCTGGAGCAAAAAAAGGAGCTTGTAAAGCTGGCAGAAAAAATTGTGTATACAGGCATGGTTGACGCATATTTTGATTACCGGTTCGGGGAATTACAGTACCGGAGCCTGCGGTTTGAAACCGAAACTCTGGAAACGGAGAACTACCAGGGGGCAGCGGGCATGAACTATACGGATGATGCAGTTCCCTACACACGGATCATAGAGCACAAACATTTTACCTTTGGAGAGGGCAATCCGGGGAAGACAGTGGTTACGAAGGAATATCCCCAGGTGTGGGAGCCTGGAATGGAGGCTTATTATCCAATCGGGGATGACGTAAACCATGCATTATACCAAAAGTATAAAGAACTGGCAGAAAAAGAAGAGAATTTACAATTTGGCGGCCGGCTTGGGACATATCGATACATGGATATGGATCAGACGGTTGCGCAGGCAATGGAGGATGCAAGATGAGAGTGACAGTGGTGGGAACCGGCTATGTAGGGCTTGTGACCGGAACCTGTTTTGCGGAAATGGGAAATAATGTCTGGTGCGTAGATGTGGACAGGGAAAAGATTGAGAACCTGAAGAAGGGGATTGTTCCGATTTATGAGCCTGGGCTTACGGAGAAGGTTCATAAGAATTATGGGATGAAAAGCCTGCATTTCACAACGGACATCAGAGAGGCCTTAGAAGTCAGTGAGATCTGCTTTATCGCAGTTGGAACCCCTATGGGGGAGGATGGAAGCGCAGACCTGAGGTATGTGCTCTCTGTGGCGGAAAGTATTGGCAGGAACATGGAGAGGCGTATGTACATTGTGGACAAGTCTACGGTGCCGGTTGGGACGGCAGGTTTAGTCCGCCAGACAATCCAGGAAGAGCTTGACAGAAGGGGAAGCAGCCTGACCTTTGAGGTAATCTCCAACCCTGAATTTTTGAAGGAAGGAAATGCCGTTGCGGACTGTATGAAGCCGGATCGGATTGTGATAGGCGTGGACAGTGAGGATGCGGCAGATGTGATGCGGGAGCTGTATAAGCCCTATGTGATGAATACTGAGAGTTTTATTCTGATGGATACGGCAAGCGCAGAGATGACGAAGTATGCCGCCAATTCTATGCTTGCCACGAAGATCTCTTTTATCAATGAGATATCGAACATTTGCGAGAGGGTCGGGGCTGACGTGAATAAAGTCCGCCGGGGGATTGGAAGCGATCACCGAATTGGGTTTTCATTCATTTACCCGGGGTGCGGGTATGGGGGGAGCTGTTTCCCGAAAGATGTAAAAGCCTTGATTAAGACTGCAGGGGAGCAAGGGTATCATTCCAGGCTCTTGCAGTCGGTGGAGGATGTGAACAATGACCAGAAGAATGTGATTGTGGAGAAAGTGATAGGACGGTTTGGGGAGGAGCTTTCCGGCAGGACATTCGCTGTGTGGGGACTTGCATTTAAGCCTGACACAGACGATATGCGGGAATCGGCTGCGATATCTATCATTGACAGGCTGACCCGGGCAGGGGCAAAGGTGAAAGCCTATGACCCTAAGGCGGTAGAGGAGGCGAAAGGGTTTTATCTGAAAGACAATGTGGGGGTCAGTTATTGTGACAGCAAATATGAAGCGCTGAAGGATTCGGACGCATTGATTCTGATAACGGAATGGAAGGAGTTCAGAAGCCCGGATTTCTATGAAATTAAGAAACTGCTGCGGACGCCGGTGATTTTTGACGGAAGGAACCAATATGAACCCCGGAACGTCAAAAAATATGGGCTGGACTATTATCAGATTGGAGTAAGACCTGTTTTGCAGGAGAAATAGACAGATGGAATGGAGCTTAGGAAGGGGAGGAATGGGCATATGAAACGGATATTGGTAACAGGCGGCGCCGGGTTTATCGGCTCTCATTTATGTAAGAGGCTGGTAGAAGAAGGAAATGAGGTAATCTGCGCCGATAACCTTTTTACGGGGACTAAGCGGAACATCATGAAGCTTTTGGATTATGATAATTTTGAGTTTCTGCGGCATGATATTACGAAAGAATTGTTTGTGGAAGTGGATCAGATCTATAACCTGGCGTGTCCGGCAAGTCCGGTTCACTACCAATATGATCCCATTAAGACGCTCAAGACGTCTGTGGTTGGAGCCATTCATATGCTGGGATTGGCAAAACGGGTGCATGGGCGCATCCTGCAGGCAAGTACCAGCGAGGTTTACGGAAACCCGGAGGTTCATCCACAGCCGGAATCCTATTGGGGCAGTGTGAATCCAATCGGGATTCGTTCTTGTTATGACGAAGGGAAACGTGGGGCGGAGACATTATTTTTCGATTATCACAGGCAGCATGGCGTGGATATCAAGGTGGTCCGTATTTTTAATACATATGGTCCCAATATGGATCGAGAGGACGGCAGGGTTGTCTCGAACTTTATCGTCCAGGCGTTAAAGGGGCAGGATATTACCGTATATGGGGATGGGAATCAGACAAGAAGTTTCTGTTATGTGGACGACCTTGTGGAAGGCATGTATCGAATGATGAACAGCGAAGAGGGATTCCCAGGCCCCGTGAATTTGGGGAATCCCGGTGAATTTACGGTGAAAGAATTGGCGGAAAAGATTATCTGCCTGACGGGAAGTAAATCTAAAATCAGATATCAGCCTCTTCCCCAGGATGATCCGGTTAGGAGGAAGCCGGTGATAGAGCTTGCGGAAAGGAAACTGGACTGGAAACCGTCGGTTCCGCTGGAAGAAGGGCTGGAGAAGACGATAGCATATTTCAGTGCTGAATTAGAAAGAACGGATGGAGAAAGCAGGAGATGAGTTTTGAGCTGATGGCGTCTATGATGTGCGCGGATTATGGGAATTTGGAGAAAGAAGTGAAGTCGCTGGAGGAGGGAGGGATTGATTCCTTCCATATAGATATCATGGATGGAAGATATGTGCCGAACTTCGCCATGTCGCTGAACGATATGCGCTACATAGCACAAGCCACGAAGAAACCGTTGGATGTGCATCTGATGATAGAGCACCCCAACAACCGGATTCATTTGTTTCTGAACCACCTGCGTCCAGGGGATACGGTGTATATCCATCCGGAGGCGGAATACCATCCGTCAACTACTTTGCAGAGTATTATCAATGCGGGGATGGTGCCAGGGATAGCGGTGAACCCTGGGACGTCGGTGGAGACGGTGATGGAGATGCTGAGGATTGTGAAGAAGGTGCTGGTGATGTCGGTGAACCCCGGGAATGCGGGGCAGATGTATCTGCCGTATGTGGGGAAGAAGATTACGAAGCTCTTGTCCATGAAAGAGGATATGGATTTCGAGATTTACTGGGACGGAGCGTGCAGTGCGGAGAAGATTATGGAGTTTGCGCCGAAAGGCGTCAGGGGATTCGTGCTGGGGACGACGCTGTTATTTGGGAAGGGGCAGGCTTATGGGGAGACGCTTGGGAATATTCGGGAGTTGAAGTTTTAGGAATATAGCTTGGCTTGAAGTCTCATAGTTTGGTTGGAACACCTTTAATTGTGGGTATCGTGAAAGTCAGAGTTCTCAAAAATTAGTAGGGGCGGCATGAATAGGGAGATGTGCAAACCAGCAATTCGTTTGCATCATCTCCTTTAATGTTCTACAGTCTCTCCCTCAGCACTTCAATTTCGCAAGTATGCTACCCGATTCCTGCCTTGTCCTCTCGTTCGATTCTGTAATAATCTCTGGCCGCAAGGTAGACAAGATTTACAAGGGCTGTCAAATCAGCCTCATTATTATAAGATAACAGAGGTATTGAGACTTACTTTTTTCAGCATATCATCAAAACGTTCCATAAGTTCCCGGTTTGGAATATTGACATAACCATTTTCATAGCTGAGGAAACCCGTATATAACCATTGCAGAGAATATCTCGTTGCGGGTTGTGAGATTCATGGAGGTTGCGGCATATTCCTGAATGCTTGCCGGAACCGGAATCCCGGAAACCATCAGAGCCAGTTCATTTCTTACGGCATCCGTGTTATGTTGTACATAGTAGTAGATTTCATCGTAAGGACCGGCGCTTGTCCAGTAATTTCCTAAATTGTTGTTAGTCAATGCTGCAACGATAGAACGGGGATTATAAACCCGTTTTCCGCTTTTGGTATGATATCCGTTATACCATGCGTGTAATCCGCCGAATGTTATCTTTTGATGGGCAGTTAGGGTCTGATATCTGGCAAAGAGGGTATCTGCCTCCTCTTCTGTGAAACAGAAATACTCACTGAATCTCTCCTCAGAAGCCATAGTATACTCGTAGAACATATTCAACTCGGAACCGCTGGAATATTTTGCAATCGGCAGAATGCCGGTCATATATGCGAGTTCCACATAAGGCTGGTCTTTTAGCAGGTTGCTCAGAAAATCAATATATTCAGCTTTGTCCTTATCCGTCACAAAATCTCTGTGGAAAATGAAATCCCACTCGTCTAATATAAAGATAAACTTTACGTTTTCCTCTTCTGATTCGAGAATGTCGTTTAGAACATCCCAGATGGCATCTGTCTCGTTAATTTCATATGACGGATATGCCGCTTTCAGGTCACGTAGGATGCGTTCGCTAATCCGGGTGATATATTGCTGGTAAGATGTACAGTTCGCGGGAAGAGAATTCAATGAGATATAGATTACATTATGTCGATTGAGATGCGACCTGTACCATTTCCTTGAGCTTACTGCAAGTCTGTCAAAAACAGACGCACTGTCTCTGCCTCTTCCAAGATATGCTGCAATCATACTTGCCATAACCGATTTGCCGAAGCGGCGAGGGCGGGTAATGCAGATATATTTGTTGCTTTTCCCTTTTGGGTGGTGTTATCTCTCTGTTCAATAAGAGGAATCAGCTCGTCGAGTATTGCCGTTTTATCAACGAAGTATGTTGCCTCTGTTTCGTCCTGATAGAGAAGACAGGCTTTTTTGCTGTTTAAATATGAGCCCATAATCGTTTTTGCTCCTGAATGTTTTGTAGTTTTATTTTAGCATAGCGACTTCCTTTTTATACATATCTGCGATATAAGACGGTCCGTTCCACCATAGTTTGGAGTCTTCATCGTAAAGTAGTTCCCCTGTCTTGGAAGATAGAAACTTTGGAAGCAGGGTATCAGGATCTATTCCCATTTCTTCAGATAACTCGCCCACAATCAAGGTGACAAGCATATCGATTGCATTATTTTTCTTTTCTTTCGGAAGTGTTTTTTCTATATCCATATACATTCACTTTCTGCAAATGAAAGGCTATTAAGCGCATCATCTGTCTTGAAACAAAATTGATCCGACAGTCTTTCCGGCAATAATAAACCGATACACATATCGTCTGCCGTCTGTGTGCCAATATCGCCATATGCCAGCGCTATATAAGCGGCGATCGTTGCATTCGTATTGTCATTAGCGATTTTACCGCCGATGATGTCATATTTCTTCATCTCCTCGACAATTATAGGAAACGTGTTCTTTCTCCTGTGGGCGACAACGCAATGCAGCCAGTCTGTATCTGCGGCTGGATATATCCGGATATTTAATTTTTTGTTCGGCGTAAACTTATATGATGAAACATAACCATAGTTTTGTTGTTCGTCTATCTTTCCGTTGAGAACTGCTTTTTTAATGGAGGTCTGTATAAAATTTTGAGCCTGTTTTCTTGAAGAGGTTAGATAAAAGCCTTGCCCAAAATCCTTGTATTTTGCCCCATATCGAACCTCCGGCTGTTTTACTTTGCAGTAGCTTCCGTGATAAAGGGTTAATCCGTCAACTAATTCTAACATTGAGTTCCGCCCCCTTATTATTCAGATATTCTACAATGTTATCAAGGACAGCATAGTCTCCCTCTACATGGAAAATGTCGAAGCATTCCCGGATAAACCGGAAAACATTATTTTCTTCAAAAATAGCGGCGACAGTTTTAATTGACAGATTCCATTCTTCGGATGCAAGGCGAATTAGTCTTGCCTGCATATAAGTAATTTGTTGGTTTTCATCCATTTCGATTCCGCCCTTCCATTTTTTGTTTTTGAATATATATATTCTAACATTAGTTTTCATGGTTTTCAATGAAGATAAATATCAGTTTGTAGGTCAAACGATGGTATTACATTTAAATATGCCCATAGTTTTGATGGTATATCCATATGTCTCATTGCATAAGATAGTGCGAGGAGTGTGATGGTATATGATGAATATCAAGGAGAATCCCGCTGCTTATGCAGTAATCAAAGGAAACAAGGAACATCCCAATATAAAAGGAAAGGCTGCATTTTATGATACATACGGGGGAACGGTTTTGGTAGTATCCGTTTGCGGTCTGCCGGGAGAGGCAAAAGACAATAGCAGTGGATTTCACGGATTTCACATTCATGAGGGCGGCAAGTGTACAGGAAATATGCAGAATGAATTTGCAGATGCACACGGGCATTATAACCCCAAGGGAACCCCGCACCCGGAACATGCAGGTGATCTGCCGCCGTTACTTAGCAATCATGGGATGGCATGGATGGCTGTGTATACGGATCGGTTTTATCCGGAGGATGTGGTTGGGCGGACGGTTATCATACATGAGAAAGCGGATGATTTCCGTAGTCAGCCTTCGGGAGATGCAGGGGAAATGATTGCCTGTGGGGAGATTGCAGCATGGAATCCGGGAATTTAATAGAGTCATACAAAAAGCCATTACGAAAAAGTATAGGTTTCGGGATGCCAACAGTTTGGAAATCATGCTGACAGCTTTTTTTGCAGGGCGGATTTATCAAGAAAAACAAGAAGATTTGAGCGATTGTCTGGGAAGATGTATCTGACAGAATGAACTGAATTACGTTGATTCAACAGCCCAAAGTTGTTATACTATGACAATAAGGGCTGTTTTATAGATTTGGCATGGGGAAGAGTATAACAGGCGCGGGGAAGAACAGTTTCAGCTAGGAGAAAAACTTCTGATTGAAGCTGTGGTCTAAGAGGATGGCAGAAAAAATCTATAAAATAAGCATATCCAATCAGAAGTCTGCGCTTTTTGGCACAGGTTCTTCTATGAGATATGCTTATTTTTCCTTCAAATTCATACGAAGCAAAACACATTTGGAATACTGTCCCCAAACGTTTTAACTGCCATTCGGTACATTGCTTTTGCATGGATACGGTCATGCCAGATAAAACGCCGCAGCACCTTCCGTAACGACCATTCTTCGCCATAGCTCCCCAGGTAAACAGTATTCTTCAAAAAATCAGGCTGAATTTCGAGTAACACAAAACCTCGCCGCCGACATTCCACAATCGTTCCCTCGTGGTCAGTTACAACACCAATCTCCCCGAAGTAATAATCATTAACATTTTTTGTATGCTCATACATTTCAAATGCTGTGCGGGGAACTTGTCCGTAAAATGTTTTCCGAGCCAACAGGCAACTTCTATTCTTGTCAGGAATCGCTTCATACAAATTTTGAAAATCCTGTGCGGATTTCAGTGCAAGTGCTTTTAATTCTTCGTATTCCAATTTCGACAGAGGTTTTTTTTCTTCCGTAAAAAGGACATCCGAATCTGCGTCTGAAATTACAAGCGTAGATGATTTCTCCTGTACGATTACCGCTTCCAAAGAATCTGGAACTGCTTCACCTTTCCATTCTAAATAAGATTCAATCTCTTTTGCCATCTTTTGAAGGGCGATATCCTTTGTTTCGCCGCGTGTATATGCTCCAACAAAATTGTTAGAATACAAAATACTGTCATTTCCATTGTGTTCCCAAACACATTGTATTTTCATATCCTTCCTCCGATAAATCTTAATTTAACAATACAGGCGGCAAGTCCTTCCAGGAGTTTGCCTAACGATACCCATTCGGATTCTGTGACTGCCATCTCCAAGTATCTTCACACATCTCATCAAGCCCTCGCTCTGCCTTCCAGCCCAGCACCTTCGCCGCCTTCGCCGGATCTGCATAGCACATAGCGATATCCCCTTCTCTTCTTGGCTTAATCTCGTAAGGAATCTCTTTCCCGCAAGCCTTCCCGAATGCTTTCGCCATATCCAGCACAGAATAACCCGTACCAGTACCTAAGTTAATCACATCCAGCCCCGGATTGGTCATAATATAATCAATCGCCTTCACATGCCCAAGCGCCAGATCCACAACATGGATATAATCACGTACGCCCGTGCCATCCGGAGTATCGTAGTCGTCGCCAAATACGCCCAGCTTTTCCAGCTTCCCAACGGCAACCTGAGAAATATAAGGCATCAAATTGTTCGGGATACCCTTTGGGTCTTCCCCAATGCGCCCGCTCTTGTGCGCTCCTACCGGGTTAAAGTACCTAAGCAGAATCACGTTCCATTCCGGGTCAGATTTCTGTAAATCTGTCATAATCTGTTCCATCATAGACTTTGTCCATCCGTAAGGGTTGGTACACTGGCCCTTAGGGCAGTCCTCAGTAATGGGCATCACCTCCGGATTCCCGTATACAGTGGCGGAAGAGCTGAACACAATCCGCTTCACACCCGCTTTGCGCATGACATCCATCAAGGTCAGCGTTCCGGTGATATTATTATGATAATATTCCAATGGTTTCTGGACAGATTCGCCTACCGCTTTCAGTGCGGCACAGTGAATCACAGCGTCGATGGACTCTTTCTCGAACAATGCCCGGAGGCTGTCAGCGTCGCACACGTCGCCTTCATAGAATGTGACCTTCTTCCCGGTAAGTTCCTCTACCCTTTTCAGGGATTCCTCGGAAGAGTTGGAAAGATTGTCATATACAGTTACCTGATACCCCTTGTTCAGTAACTCCAAAGCTGTGTGGCTGCCGATGTAGCCGGCGCCTCCGGTAATTAAGATATTCGCCATAATTATAAATCCTCCTGTTCTGTTGCAGATATCTCGGACTGCATGACCGTTATCCCCAATCATCAAGCGGTCGGCATACAGTCCATGTTAACTTGCTAGTTATTATCATATTGCATAAAAGAAGGAAAAGCAATAAGCATATGAGATAAAATTATAAAAATATTGCGGATTGAGCATTGATTTTCACAGAATGGATGTTAAACTATAAAGATAGAATTTTTATCACGATGAAGGATAAATGGAATTTGGCAGAAAGAAAGGAAGGGAATCACATGAACCTACATTTTCTCGGCGGCGCCATGGAGATTGGAGGCAGCTGCATCTATATCAGAATTGCAGGCAAGGGAATCCTCTTAGATTCCGGCATCCGTCAGTCAGCGTCAAAAGATCCGATTCCTGATTTCCGGACAGTACAAGAGCAGGGCGGTGTGGATGCGATTATCATAAGCCATGCCCACATGGATCATATCGGGACGCTTCCGATGATCAGTAAGGCATACCCCCGGGCACAGATCTATATGACTGCAATGACGCAGGATCTGACCCGGGTACTGCTCTACGACAGTTTGAAGATTATGAAGAACCGGGAGGACGAGATTCCCCACTATTCAGAACAGGATGTGCTTGCCATGCTGGAGCGCATCCATCCCATCGGTTATCAGATGCCTTTTCCCATCCTTGACGGATTTACCCTGACATTTTACCCGGCGGGGCATATTGCGGGGGCAGCGTGCATATATCTGGTTACGGAGGAAGGAAGCCTGTTCTATTCCGGTGATTTCTCCGCATTTTCCCAGCGTACCATTGAAGGAATCCGGATTCCCAAGCTCCGTCCGGATGTGTCTGTTGTGGAGACAACCTATGGAAATCGGCTGCATGCAAACCGGATGGTGGAGGAGAAGCGTCTGGTGGAGCTGGTTGGGGAATGCATTGCACAGAAGAAGAAAATTTTGATTCCCACATTTGCCTTGGGGAGGGCGCAGGAAGTCCTGCTGATTCTGCGTACGGCGTTTCTGAACCAGGAGATTCCCTCTGTGCCTGTGTTCGTAGACGGCATGGTCAGAGATATCAACAGGATGTACGTGCGGAATCCTATTTATCTGAAAAATGCACTGGGAAAGCGGATTTTGAAAGGAAATGAACCTTTCTATACAAAGGAAATTGCGCCTGTGGCTCCGACACAGAAGCGGGAAGAATTGCTGGCGGGAAACGAGCCGGTTATCTTGGTATCCAGTTCCGGCATGCTGACCGGAGGTCCCAGCGCCCAGTATGCAAAGCTGCTGGCATCTTCAGAGGATGCATGCATCATAATCACAGGGTATCAGGACGAAGAGTCCCCCGGGCGGCAGCTTCTTGACTTGCTTCATGACCCAGAAGGGGGGAAACTGACGGTCAATGGCAGTACCGTTCCTGTAAAATGCCGTATCGAGCAGGTGGGGCTGTCTGCCCACGGGGATAAGTCGGAGATTATGGCGCTTCTGGAGCGGCTGTCCTCGCGGCGGGTATTTCTGGTACATGGGAACCGGGAAGCGATTGACGAGCTGGGAAGTGAATTGGCGGCTGAGGATTACCGGCGGCAGATTTATTTGCCTGAGTGCGGGCAGGCGTATGAGGTGGAGGTGCGCAAGAAACGTAAGCAGGCGGAGTTTCAGTTGGAGTATACCCTGCAGATGGACAGGGATTTTACGGAAGCGGATGAGAAAACGCTGTGGGATTTCTGGCGGGAGCATTATTTCGGGAAGGCGTTCCCGGTATCCCAGATTGCACAGATCTGGCATGGAAGGGAGAGGGAAGCACAGGAAAGAGTTCTTAAAAAGATGCAGGATATTTTTCTTCAAAGCAAATATTTTGCACCCAATGCACGCAGGCTGTTCTTGTTTGAGGCGAATACGCCGGAAGCCGTCGCAGAGGCGAATACGCCTAAGGAGTTGACGATGCAGGAGTTGGAGCAGAGGATTTTAGCTCTGTTTCAGGAATTCCCCTACCGGAAAATCAGTTTCCATCTTGAGCGGAAAGAGGTACTGCTTCAATTTGATTATCCAGACAGCCAGGATATGGAAACATTTCAGGAAAAGTCGGACATTTTCGCCGGAGAGACGGGATGGAACGTGAGGGTTCATCCGGCTATGAACCACAATGCGGCGGGGCTTTTGCTGTCGCTCCTTTTTGGAGAGCGGATTATGAAAACTTCTTATTTTCAGGATAGGAAATGTTATTCGATTACACTTTCCGAGGATGGATATGGGGATTCAGACAGGGAGGCGGCGAGGCGTTTCCGGTTGGAGACCGGCTGGAATCTGTCGGTGAACGGGAGGACAGAAACGGATTGTGAGCTGCATGAGGAGGGAGAGAAAGAGACCGGCTATGCGCTGCATGCTGCCTTTATGCCTATGGATTCCACAGCAGGGGCGGCGGAACAGAACCAGGCATTTCAGAGGATTGACGAAGCCTTTTCAGGTCTTGCCCATCGACCGGATAAGAAGAGCCTGAAACAGGATTCCCAGGGAAAATACCTGGAGGTAAGCTTTGTTTCCCCGATGATTGGAAGCCGGTATGGAGCAGTTCTTCAGGATTTGGCGAACCAGACAGGGTGGAGGATAAAGATTGGGGATAAGGTAAATCAGAATGCATTATTTAACTATATTCAGCTGCTATGTATGAAGCATCACATGACGCCTGTGAAGAACCCTTCTTATCTTCCGGAGCGGAAGAAAGTACAGATAAAGGTACGCGGGCAGTTAGAAGAAGGCACGCTTCATTTGGTCATGGAGGAGTTCCGGAAGCAGACGGGATGTGAGTGTGAAGTCATCCAAGTTCCATAAGAGTGATGCTAGTGTGACAAAACCGAGGAGGAAAGACATGATGAAATTATATGAGATTACATTTAGCCCTACCGGGGGAACAAAGAAGGTCGCGGACATGATTATGGACAGATTCCGCTGGGAAAGTTCATTCATAGACCTGACAGACAGATTTACAGATTTTTCAACCTATGCATTCGACAAAGAAGACGTGTGCATCGTGGCAGTTCCGTCTTATGGGGGAAGGATTCCCGCCATTGTAGGCGAAAGGTTAAGACAGATGAAGGGAAACCATGCAAAGGCAGTCCCGGTCACGGTGTATGGCAACCGTGCCTATGACGATACGATGCTGGAGCTTAACGATACCCTGATAGAAGCCGGGTTCTGCCCTGTGGCGGCGATAGCGGCTGTGGCGGAGCATTCCATCATGCGCCAGTTTGGGGCAGGTCGCCCGGATGAGGAAGACAGAAGGGAGTTAGTGGATTTCACGGACAAGATTAAGCGGGGAATCCAAAACGGCAGCCTCACGGAGACACCCCACGTTCCGGGAAACCGTCCATACCGCTCCTTCGACGGCGTACCAATGAAACCAAGGTCTGGAAAAAATTGTACAAAATGTGGACTCTGTGCCGAGAAATGTCCCGTAGGAGCAATCCCGACGGATATGCCCATGAGTACGGATCATAGCAAATGCATTACTTGTATGCGCTGCATCGCCGTCTGTCCCCAGAAGAACCGCAGTATCAGCAAGGTACTGGCGGCGGCGGGGGCGCAGAAGTTAAAGAAGGCGTGTAAAGAGAGGAAAAGGAACGAACTGTTTATATAGGAAAACCGGGGATGCCGGGAAATGCTGTGCAGCCATCTCCCGGCATCCCCTTTGTGGATAAAAACTTACACATTTTTCTTGACGAACCTTAGAAGTTCATTTTTTCAATCTCACAACTATGCTTTTTCGTCTTTTTATCATAATTAATACCTGCAAGTATCAGATTGCCGTGATACTCTTTCAATGCATCCACATATTCTTTTTTCTTAATCTGTGTAATCGCACCTTTCGCGCTTTTGTCCCATTTTAATTCAATGACTGCCGCCGGCTTATCTGTATGCAGTTTCCTTGGAAGAAAGCAAATATCGGCAAATCCCTTTCCCGTCGGCAATTCCCGTATTATGGTATAATACTCTCTTGCGGAATAAAAAGCGAGATTGATTGCACAGCTCAGAGAATTTTCATCATTGTATTGAAGAATAGAAATTTCTCTGTGCGCCTGGTCAATTCCTTTTGCGACTTTGTCTCCGTCTAAATTCCATAACGCTTCTAACAGCTTCCGTGATTCCTGTATCGCGTCTGTTACCTCACGCCATTCCATCGTACTGATGGCATTCGCATACTCCTGCAAGACTTCCTTGTTCGGGATAGATACCGTCCCTTTTTCACTGTCATAGGTCAGGTATCCCAGATGTACCAAAAGAGTCATGACGTCATCCTTTGATGCAAAGGAGGTCATATCATTGCTGAAGGTTCCGGTATTGATTGGAATCACTCCTCCTGCAAGCATCTCAATGATGGAATCTTTTAAGCCGTCCATGTTCATCTGAATATACATTTTTAACGCTTCATATGTTTCCGTCTGGTTCCAATAAGTCCCGAACTTATGTCTCATCATTGCTTCTACAACGGATTTTGGGCTGTACATCGCATACGCCCGGGAACCCTTTTTCTCATGCGCTAAAAGCTGATATCCATTATACCATGCTTCTGCCTCTTCAAAATTCATGCCGTACTCCGTGCAGAGTTTTTTTACTTCTTCCTCTGTAAAACCAAAAAATTCAGCCAGATTTCCCGGATCGGTCATAGAATATTCCGTAAACATATTAAGGGCCGAATGGGAGCCGTATTTTTTTATTGGCAGAATCCCTGTCATATATGCAAGAGCCACATACTCCTGATCTTTGAGCCATGCCCGAAGGAAATCAAGGTACTGTTTCTGTACGCCTTTATCCTGCTGGTATTCCCGGAACAGGCAGTCCCACTCATCAATCAAAATGATGAAGGAACGATTTGTCTTGATATAAATATCTTTCATGACTTGAATGAGATTTTTTTCGTCCCGAAACCTTATATCATGGTAAGTCTCAAGTAAATCAAAAATCAGGTAATCATTCAGCATTTTCAGCATAGCGTCTATGCCTTTCGCGGCGTTTACAAATTCTTGGAGATTGATTCGTATGACATCATACCGGTTTAAATGGTTTTTATATGATTCTGTCTTGCCGACAGACAGCCCACCGAACAAATCCGCTGTATTTTCTGACCTGCCATAATATGCGGCAAGCATATGAAGCGCCATAGATTTCCCAAACCTTCGGGGTCTGCTGACACATATGAATCTTTGCTGCGTTTTTATGCGTCGATTAGTCTGTTCAATCAGCCTGCTTTTATCTACATAGATTTCCGAGTTAAGCGACATTTCAAATAACCCGGCTCCCGGATTCAGATAACTTCCCATTCCATCAACCCTGCTTTCCAATAAGCCCCATACACTTCTCAGGCTCCGGCGCGAACAGGGAAGTCACCTTAATTTTCCCGTCCAGGCCTTCCTCCCCAAGCATCTCTTTTAAAACAGCCATGAATACTCCGCTCCCCTTCTCTAACCGGCAGTCCGCCAGAGTTTCGTCAAGATCCGTCCGGCACTCAAAAGAGCCGTACCAGTTCCCGCGGCAGGTATAATCCACGCCGCAGCTCGGGCTTCCGTCTACGCCCACTACCCCGAGAATCTCGAACCAGCCTTCATTTGCCAGATATTCCTTCAACTGTTCGATGACCGGGGAGAGAATCCTGCGGCAGTGGGAGCGGAAGAAGGGATTGTCGAACTGGTCGCTTACATGCCCCCAGCGCTTGGCGCCGTAGAGGGTGAACTCCGGGCAGGGAAGCTGGATGATATGGATGTCATCGGCAATCGCCTTTTGCAAGAATTCCTTGCGGAGCGATTCTTCGGCGTCCATCTCCTCCTGATTGTAGAGAATGACTTTGGATGCGGTGTTAAGAATACAGTGTGATACAAAGACTATTTTTTTCATGGCGTCCTCCTCATAAAATGATGTCGCCGTACCTGTCGGCGAGCTTTTCTAAGTGTTCTTCTTCGATAACGATTTTTCCTTTCCTAAGAGTAAGATACCCCTTTTTTTCCATATCGTCAATATGGCGGTAAAGAGTCCGCAGATTAATATGCAATTCCTCGGCAAGTGCGTTTCTGGTCAGGGGACAGGTATACGGAAGGTGAGAACTGGCGCGAAGGTACAGATAGTGTCCTAAAATATCCTTGGGATGGAAGGTCTTATGCCGTTCGGCATGGTTCATGTTGGAGTCCGTGATTTTTCCCATAATAACCAGGGTGGGATAGCAAAGGGAAGCATCCGTTTTGATAATCTGCACAAAATCGGATACGCGGATGCGGAACATGACGCACCGGGTCTTGGCGACAACGAAGGCGGTATAGTAATCAATATTATTCAGATATTCTACAAGCCCTAATATATGCGGGGATTCCACGTAGTCAATGACATTATCGCTGTTCCATGATATCTGGTTCAGAATCACCGCCCGTCCGCAAAGCAGCATGTACAGGTAAGCGGCAGGGTCCTTCTGGTAAATGATGGTCTCATTTTCGCGGGCCGTCACAAGGCAGCCCTCCGGCGCTATGCCGCGAAGCGATACCAGAGGATTTTTCTTGTTATATTCTTCTTTGAGTATGATACGGAGAGCTTTGGTTATATTGCTGTGCATAAAAGTGAGAAACACCTCTTTAGTTGTAAAAAATGTCTAAAAAACTGACAGATGTCATTTTCTGTATTATAGAATTATACTACAATGAAGTCAACAACCAATTTATTCTAAAAGGAGGAAATGAGAATGGAACAAAAGAAATACTCAATCAAGGAAGACTTTTCAATGCTGGCGCTGCTGATTATCCCGGTGGGCGTGGCGGTCAATTTTGTCGGAGGGCAGTTGGCGTCAATCCTGAAGCTGCCCATGTATCTTGACACCATCGGCACGATTTTTGCGGCGATGCTCTGCGGGCCGTGGGTAGGGGCGGCGACCGGGGGCTTTACCAATGTGGTAACAGGAATTGCCAACCCCGTGAACTTTGCGTTCATACCGGTCAATATCCTTGCAGGCCTTGTGACAGGCTTCCTCGCAAGGAAGAAGATGTTCAGCGTGTGGTGGAAATGGCTGATTTCCATGCTCCTGATGGCGGCGGTATCCATTATTTCATCTGCCCCAATCGTCGTACTCGTATACGGAGGCGTGACCGGAGGCGGTACGTCCATCATCACTGCGGCGGCCATGGCGGCAGGAGCGAATATCTGGGCTGCATTTTTCGGGACAGAGGGTATCTTCACCGTGCTTGACCGAATCATCTCATTTGTCGTCTGCTGGCTGGTCATTAAGGTTATCCCGCCAAGGACGCTGGTGAAGTTTGGATGCGGAAGCAATTACATTAAAGAGAGTAAATGATTATGGAGAAAACATATACAGAACGAATACAGATTCATAAGAAAAACAAGCTGGCAGGGCTTTATCCGTCGGTGAAGCTGTTCATCGTCGTCTTATATACGGTATGTACATTCGTGATTGGAACCGTTCATTTTACCAAGGCAGGACTGTCGCTGCTCCTGATACCATGGTTTCTGGCCATACCGGTTCTATGTCTGGCAAGCGGCGCGTTGGGAAAATGTGTGAAGGCTTTAAAAGCGGTAGCGCTGATTGCGCTGATTATCCTTCTGGTACAGACCTTTCTTGTGCCAGGCGGGGAGGTGCTGGTAAGATTCGGCTTCCTGAAAATCTGTGAAAAAGGGTTAAAGACGGCAGTCTCCCTGTCCTTCATGATTATGAACATCGCCGGCATCTTCGTATGGCTTTTTCAGACCACGGAGAACAAGGAGATTGCAAGGGCGTTGGAGGAATCGGGAATGAACTATAAGGCGGCTTATGTGTTCACTTCTACCTTGCAGATGATTGATATTTTAAGCGAGAACAGCAAGACCATCATGAACGCACAGAAGGCGCGGGGCGTTGAAACAGAAGGGAATATGATTGTACGTGCGAAGGCATTTTTCCCATCCCTGGTTCCGCTGATTTTAGGGGCGGTCATCGGCTCTGAGGAGCGGGTGCTGACATTGGAGGCAAGAGGATTTTCCATGCAGGGAGAAAAGACCCATCTGTTCAACCTTGAGAAATCAGGGGCGGAAAAAACGGCGGTGGCAGCGGCGGTTGTGGTTACAGTGATTATCATAGGGGGGAGGATTGCATTATGGATGTTGTAATTGAATGTAAGGATGTGACATATTCCTATCCTCTCGCGAAGGAACCGGCAATTAAGGATTTGAGCCAGAAAATTGAGCGGGGTAAGTTTTACGGCGTCGTCGGGGAAAACGGATCCGGGAAAACCACCTTCTGCGCGCTCCTCAGGGGATTTGCCCCCAGTTTTTACAAAGGAGAGCTGAAAGGCGAGGTGCTGGTGGAAGGGAAAAAGACCACGGAATATGGCGGGGAGCTGTCTGCCAAAATCGGATACGTGTTCCAGAATCCATTTACCCAAATCAGCGGAGTAAAGGATACGGTATTTGAAGAGGTAGCTTATGGGCTTGAGAATTTTGGTGTCCCGGCCGAGGAAATCGAGCGGCGTGTGGTTGATGTCATGAAAATGACGGACATTGAAGCGCTTGCCATGAAAAGCCCCTTTGATTTGTCCGGCGGGCAGATGCAGCGGGTTGCCCTTGCTTCGGTCATTGTCCTGGAGCCGGATATCCTCATTATCGACGAGCCTACCAGCCAGTTGGACCCGGAGGGGACGGAGAGTGTATTTGCAATCATCAAGACGCTGAAAGAAAAGGAGAAGACCATTATCCTTGTAGAGCATAAAATCGATCTGATTGCCGAATATGCAGACGAGGTCCTGGTATTTCAGGGAGGGCAGGTCATTGCCTCAGGGGATAAAGGGAAGATACTGTCGGATATGTCGCTGCTTGAACGGGGGGCGTCCCTTCCGCAGGTGGCGGTATTGGGAAGCATGCTCAGGGAGAGAGGACTGCCCATATCGGAAATCCCGGTGACAGAAAAGCAGGCAGTCGAAGTCATTGCAAGAGCGCTGAAAGAAAGGAAGAGGCAATGAGAGATTTAAGATTAAAGGACGTAAGTTTTTCCTACCCCGGCGGTTTTCTGGCAGTAGACGGCATCAATATGGAAATCAAAGCGGGAGATAACGTGGCGATTGTAGGACAGAACGGTGCGGGCAAGACCACGACGGTCAAGATGATGAATGGGCTTTTGCGCCCTACGGGCGGGGACGTGCTGATTGGGGAAATGAATACGAAGGACTATACGACGGCGCAGATTTCCAGAATCGTAGGATATGTATTCCAGAACCCGGACGACCAGATTTTCCACGCTACCGTAGAGAGCGAAGTAAGGTTCGGGCCAAAGACCCTGAAACTTACCCGGGAGGAAGAAGACAGAAGGGTAGAGGAAGCCCTTGCCCTTACAGGAATGGACAGGTTTAAGGATGAAAACCCCCTGAACCTTCCTCTGTCTACCCGGAAATTCGTGACCATTGCGGCGGTCATTGCCATGGGGACGGATATCCTCATTGGAAAAGGCGATGTTAAAGCAGCCTTACGTCAGCAGGGTGTTGGGGGCGCTTGGCATCCGCGGCGGCATCATCAGCATCGAGGATGCGGTGGAAGGGATTTTGAACAGGTAACTTTATGCAGAAAAACTATAAATTAATCGCATTTTTGGCATTTGCAATGTATTTTCTTACAGGGGCGGCGTGCATCGTCGTGGGCAGCAGCCTGCCCCATCTGGTGAAAATGTATGGCATGGAATTAAATCGGGTCGTGCTCTTAGGCTCGGCCTATGCAATGGGAAGGGTTTTTACCGTGTATCTGACGGGGCGCCTGGTGGAAAAAACAGGGCCGATGAAGGTGCTCTCAGGCGGGACTGCATTGATTGCAGTATTTCTTCTGGGCGTTCCGACGGTGGTAAATTATTATGCCGGGCTGGTCTTTGCATTCTTAGGGGGCGTTGGGATGGGTGCGCAGGATACGGTCTGTCCCGTGCTTTTAAGCGCGGCGTTTAAAGAGAATTACGCAGGTTCTTTAAGCGCCGGGCAGGCGTTGTTCGGCCTTGGGAATTTTGCGACGCCCTTTCTCATCGGCGTACTGCTTTCAGGAGACAGGCCTTTTTATTACGCCTATTATATCCTTCTCATCGTGCCTGTGGTGATGCTGGTTTGTACTCCATTTGCCAAAATGGATGGGATGGGGCAGGAGGCTTGCGGGGAAGAAGGGGTAAAACCTTTGTATGCAAAAAATACATTTCTTGCATATGGGGCAATCCTTATCGTCTGTGCGGCATACAGCGCCGTGGTTAATACCATCGGCCTTTATACTTCCAGCTTTGCCGAGAGCCTTGGAATCTCGCAGTCTGTCTCGGCATTTATGCTGACCGTCTATAACGTCGGGTGCGTCGTGGGTTCGTTTGTGTTTGTGATTGTGCTGAAAAAGGCAGAGATACAGAAGGCGCTTCTGGTGAACTGCCTGTGTGCGCTGGCGGCAATCGGGACTGTGCTTTTCATCAACCGGACGCCGGTTTATTTTGTGGGATTATTTATAGCAGGATTTTTCCTGGGTGTTTTATTTAGTGTGATTGTAACGATTGCGACAAGGATTGGTTATAAGCATATCAGCATTGCAAGCTCTCTGGTCGCCACGGCGGGCGGGGCGTCGGATATCCTGACCCCGGTCATTACCGGGTTTTTGGTAGGGAAGCTGGGAATCGGATGTTCCTTTGGTTATGCGGCGCTTATGATTATAATCAGTATCATCGCAGCCGCCGTGCTGAAAATGAGTACGGCAGAAGAAGGAGGGAATATCAGTGGCAATGCAGAGTAAGGAAGTATTGACAGCGGATGGAAGGCAGTACCACATCCATTGCAAAAAGGGCGACGTGGGAAGGTATGTGTTAGTCCCCGGCGACCCGTTTCGGACAGACATCATAGCACAGTATTTGGACGAGCCAAAGTTAGTGGCGCACAACCGGGAGCATAAGACCTGGACGGGTACGCTGAACGGGGAAAAGGTATCTGTTACCAGTACCGGCATGGGATGCCCGTCCGCCGCAATCGCCCTTGAGGAGCTGATTCATTGCGGCGCGGACACGTTTATCCGTGTGGGGACTTGCGGCCGGGTCTGCCCGGAAAGCTATGACGAGAGCTTAGAAGGTGTCATTATTACCGGGGCGGTCAGGGATGAAGGGACAACTCTTCATTATGTGCCGGTGGAGTATCCGGCAATGGCCGACCGGCATGTGACCAACGCCCTTGCGGCGGCGTGCCAGGCGAAGGGATACCGGTTTGCGGAAGGAATCGCCCAGTCAAAGGATGCTTTTTACGGGCAGCATGACCCGGAGCATATGCCCAACAGCGGAAGGCTTTACCAGAGATGGGAGGCATGGGAGAAGAGCGGCGTCATGGCGTCGGAGATGGAGACGGCGGCATTATTTATCGTATCATCCATAAGGGGAGCGCGGGCGGGCGCAATCATGGCTTATGGCAGCATGAACGACCATACCATCGAATTGGCGTGGGACGCGGTGAAATTATTAATTGATAAGGACAGGAGATAGCTATGGCTGAGAAGAAGAAAATAATCATTGATACGGACTGCGGCTCTGATGATGCAATGGCGATTGCAATGGCGCTGAATGATGGGGCTTATGAGATTGTAATGATTACGACGGTTTCGGGGAATGTCCCTATGGAGCAGGCAACGGTAAACGCGCTGACAACGATAGAATATGCCGGGACTTATGAGCCGCCGGTATATAAAGGGTCTAAGGATATGCTGCTGCGTGAAATGACCTATGCCTATGAGACTCATGGAAACGATGGCATGGGCGACATCGGGCTTGTACCAAAGCGGCTTTCGGCGGCGCAAGGAAATGGAGTCCTGAAAATGCTGGATGCTTTAAGGGAGAGCGAGCCTGGGGAAATCGACATCGTGGCTCTTGGGCCGCTTACGAATCTTGCTCTGGCGATACGGCTGGATTACGAAGCAATGAAGAAGGCAGGAAAGATTATTATCATGGGAAGCGCAGGGCTTGGCGCAGGCAATGTGACGCCCCTTGCGGAATTCAACGTCTGGCAGGACGCCGAGGCGGCGAAAATCGTGACGGAGGCAGGGCTTGGCTATGTAATGTTCGTAGGCTGGGACGCCTGTTTAGGGGACAGTATGCTGAATCCTCAGGAGATTGCCAAAATCAGGGACAGCGGTCCTCTGGGAAAATTTGCCATTGACTGCAACAAGAATCTGTTAGAGATGAACCGGGAGAGGTTCGGGGACGACTATCTGGATATGGCCGACCCGTCTGCAATGGCGGCGGCGTTATATCCGGACTGTATCGAATGCTGCGGAAAATATTACTGTGAGGTGGATATTTCCGGCGGTCCGTGCTATGGCGCGCTGATTGTTGATGTGAATAACGTGACGGGCAAAGAGCCCAATGTGTATATTTGCAGTAAGCTATATGCAGAGAAATACAAAGACTACATCTATAAGACATTGAGGGTAAAGTAGGAAGGAGGATGCTGCCGCCCGTAATGGGCTTGGCAGCAGAAATCATATGGGCGAGTTGAAAGTGAAATTTTTGATGGGGCCGGCTGAGTGCAACGACAGGAATATTCCGGCGTACAGCGAGGAGTTTCTGGGGAATTTAAGCGAAGCGTTGGGCGAGAAGGTTGTGTGCGGGGAGATGGAGCAGGTTAAGGCGCAGGCGCTGCCGGTGTATTTTATTGCCTCAGGCGGGGCGGAACCGGGATTTCGGGAGGCGTATCTGCAGACGAAGGAGCCTTATATCCTTCTGACGACTCCGGGATATAATTCTCTGGCGGCTTCTATGGAGATTATGGGATTTTTGCAGGAAAAGGGGCTGAAAGGGGAAATCCTCCACGGTTCTCCTGAGACGATTGCCAGGAGGCTCAAGGTCTTACTGAGAGCTGCCAAGGCGAAGGAGCGGCTTTCAAGGATGCGTCTTGGATGTTTTGGGGCGCCGGGAGGGCTGATTGCCAGTGAGGCGGATTTTCAGGCTTTGAAGGAAGTAAGCGGCATGGAGCTTGCGCTCTATGACCTTTCCGAGCTGGTGGAGGAATACCATAAGGGAGGGTATCCCGAGAACTTCTATACAGAGGAGTTAAAGAAGAAGGGGTACATACCGGAGGAGACGGAAAAAGCGCTGAATGTGTACGGCGCGCTGAAAAGGCTGATTGTAAAATATGATTTACATGGAGTTACGGTCAAATGTTTTGATTTGCTGGACGCGATTCATACGACGGGATGCCTTGCCCTTGCAATCTTGAATGCGGAAGGGATTCCTGCGGCGTGCGAGGGAGATCAGAAAAGCCTTGTGAGCATGGCTGTCCTTTACGCGTTGACCGGGGAGTCTGGGTTTATGGCGAATCCAAGCTGCATGGAGCCCGAGACGGGGGAGATTATCTTTGCCCACTGTACGCTGCCTATGGATATGCCGGATGCATACAGCCTGACGACCCATTTTGAGTCGGGAATCGGCGTGGCGGTCGCCTGTGACCTTGCGCCCCAGGAGATGACGGTTTTTAAGTGTGACGGTACGTTAAAACGGTATTATGCCGGGAGGGCTAAGCTTTTGGAAACGCTGCACAGAAGCGACCTTTGCAGGTCGCAGATGAGATTAAAGCTGGAGGATGGGACGGGATATTTTTCCGGACGTCCGATTAGTAATCATCATATTATCTGCAAGGGGGACTGGAAAGAGGTAATCGAGGAGTTTTTTGCCGGGATTTAAGGAAAATATACCGCAAAAGCAGGGGAATCAGTCCCCCTGCTTTTGCGGCATTTTTTTATGTACTGACGCTGTACCTTCTATTTGTCCGTTAATATCAGCCGCTTAAATATCCTATCTAAGCGTCAGCGCTTGACATTTCCAGTTGATTTAAGATAACATAGAGGTGGAAAGCACACTTTCCCTATGGTAAAGTGTTTCTTGATTTCCGGGAAGACTGCCTTTCGCCGTGGATTACGGTAAAGTTGTTGGGCAGATTAGATTCAATTTGGGGATGGAATTGTATGAAGAATCGTTTGGAAGAGCTGCGCAGGCAGCGGGGAATCCGGCAGGAGGAGCTTGCCTTGGCGCTGCAGGTATCGCGCCAGACGATCGGCTCTCTGGAAAACGGCAGATATAACCCGTCAATCGGGCTGGCGTTTAAGATTGCCCGGTATTTTGGGATGAGTATTGAGGAGATTTTTATTTATGAGGAAGAATAGAAAATATTTTAACGTGAATGGTGACTGTAAGCCGGGAATGCACTATATGGTGGATTTGACGGGGAGGTTAGGGCTGATAAAGGCAATGGTTGACGCCGGAGAATATTTTACCATTAACCGGGCGCGGCAGTTCGGTAAGACGACGACCTTAAAGGCTTTGGAGCGGTATTTGGAAGATGACTATCTGGTGGTGAGCTTAGATTTTCAGACGATAAGCCAGACGGATTTTGGGGCAGAAGAGTTATTTACGGAGGCATTTGCCAGAGAAATCTTGGATGCATTGGAAGAGAAGACAGAGATTCCGCCAGATGTCCGGGAGGAGTTAGAGGAGTTTTCAGGCGGGATGAAAAGGAGAGCGACGCTTTCGGTGTTATTTCGCTGTCTGAGCAGGTGGTGTGGACAATCGGAGAAGAAGATAGTCATGATTGTTGACGAAGTGGACAGTACAATGAATAATCAGGTGTTTTTGGATTTCCTCGCAATGCTCAGGGGGTATTATATCCACAGGGACAAAAAGCCGGCGTTTCAGTCGGTGATTCTTGCCGGAGTATATGATGTAAAGAACCTGAAACGTAAAATTGCCGCGGAAGATGAAGGGAAAGTAAACAGTCCTTGGAATATTGCGGCTGATTTTTTGATAGAAATGAGCTTCTCTGTAGAAGATATAGAGGGAATGCTGCGTGAGTATGAGTACGATTATGGGACAGGAATGAATATCCATGATATGTCCCAGATGCTTTACGATTACACAGATGGATATCCGTTCTTGATCTCTAAGTTATGCAAACTAATTGATGAATGGGTGGCGGGCAGCAAAGACTTTCCGGACAAGCGCAGCGCGTGGACAAGGGAAGGATTGTTGGATGCGGTTAATTGTCTGCTTGGTGAAAAGAATACATTGTTTGATTCTTTGGTGGGGAAGCTGGAACTGTATCCGGAGTTGAAAGAGATGTTGTATTTGTTGTTGTTCCAGGGTCAGAGTATTCTTTATAATCCGGATCAGTATGTAATTGAAATGGCGGAGATGTTTGGATTTGTGAAAAAGGACGGGGGGTTCGTACGTATTGCCAATCGTATTTTTGAGATTGGAGTGAAAGAACACTTTTTAGATGGCAAAACTCTGATTGAGGCGGTAGTATAATGAGAATTATTATTTCCCCGGCAAAGAAAATGAATATAGATACGGACACATTCCCACAGCCCACGTTTCCCATATTTTTGGAGGAAACAAGCGTACTGATGGAATGGATTCGCGCTTTATCTTTCCCTGAGGCACAAAAGCTGTGGCAATGTAACGATAAGATTGCAGAACTGAATTACCGGCGGTTTCAGGATATGAACCTTAGGAGGAACTTAACACCGGCATTGGTTTCTTACGAAGGAATCCAGTATCAGTATATGGCGCCGGAAGTATTTACCCGGAAAGAATGGGATTATGTGCAGGAACACCTGCGTATCCTATCCGGGTTCTATGGTGTGTTGAAGCCTTTGGATGGGGTTGTGCCGTATCGGTTGGAGATGCAGGCGAAAGCACGGGTTAATGAAACGAAGAATTTGTATGAATTCTGGGGAGATAGGCTGTATTATGAAGTACGGGGTGAGGATGGAATCATCCTGAACCTTGCGTCGAAAGAATATTCAAAATGTATTGAAAAATATCTGAAACCGGAAGATACTTATATTACCTGTGTTTTTGGGGAGCAGAAGGACAATAAGGTGGTGCAGAAGGGGACGCAGGCGAAGATGGCAAGGGGAGAGATGGTACGTTTTATGGCAGAGAAGGGGATTCTGGATGTGGAAGAAATACAAGGATTCGACCGTTTGGGATATCATTTTCAGGAAGAATTGTCATCGGAGAACGAGTATGTATTTTTAATTTGATAAATCTGTAATAATGACTTGACTTTGACGTAACGTAAAGCCTTATCCTTGAATTACCGAAGGGAGGGAGCCTTAATGGAATATGGTATCAGAGAGTTATCCGAGATGGCGGGGGTGAGCGCGCGTACCCTTCGCTATTACGATGAAATCGGGCTGTTGAAACCACTCTATGTAAGTGACGCCGGGTATCGTTTTTATGGGGAAACAGAGGTCGCCATGCTGCAGCAGATTCTTTTCTACCGTGAAAGAGGATTCGGTTTGAAGCAGATTCGGCAGATTTTATATCGGGAAGATTTTGATATCAGGAATGCTCTTGAAGAACACCTTTCGGAGCTGCTTAGGCAGAGGGAACATGTGGAGTCTCTGATTCGGACAGTGGAACAGACGATACGTCAGGTGAAAGGAGAATGTAAGATGAGTAATGCGGAGAGGTTTAGGGCATTTAAGGAGCGGATTGTCCATGAAAATGAAGAAAAATACGGCAGTGAAATCCGTGAGAAATATGGGAATGACGAGGTGGATGCAGCGAATAAGAAGATGCTTGATATGTCCGAGGCTGATTATGAGAGGTTCAAGAACCTTGGGGAGGAGATTCAGAGCCTCCTGGAAGATGGGGTTGCCACGGGAGTGAAACCGGACAGTGAGGAGGCAAAGCGGATTGCGGGTCTTCATAAGGAATGGCTTTGCATGACGTGGAAGAAGTATACGAAGGAAATGCATCAGGGGGTTGCCAGTATGTATGTCTGTGACGAGCGGTTTACGGGGCATTATGACGCCAAAGTGGCGGGGTGCGCCAAATTGCTGGAACAGGCGGTATGCTTTTGGGTGGATAAGATATAAAAGTATGTAGAGGCTGTTGTAGCAGCCTCTTTTTAGGCGGTAAATTGCAAATTTGCAAATTTATTTTTAGCATTGACAAGGCTTCAAAAAAAGCATATGATGCAACTATAAAGGAGGTTGGAGCTTATGGAATACGAAGGACAAATCTGCCGTGCGCCCATGGAGCGCGCTTCATTCATGCTGCCAATCATGGTAGGCTGTTCCTACAACCGCTGCAAATTCTGCAACCTGTTCCGGCACTTGAGCTACCGGGAGCTGCCCCTTGAACAGATTGAGCAAGAGCTAAAAAGGGTCAAAGGAGTCGGCGGGAACCCTAAGAGGATTTTTCTTGGAGACGGGAACGCATTTGCCCAGAAGAATGACCGGCTGATTCAGATTCTTGAGATGATCCAGCAGTATTTCCCGGATTGTGAAGAAATCAACATGGACGCCACCGTGACAAGTATCCGCAAGCGTTCGGATGAGGAGCTTCGTAAGTTTGGGAGGCTGGGGGTGCGGCATCTGTATCTTGGCATTGAGAGCGGGCTTGACGACGTACTTGCATTTATGGAGAAAGACCACAATCAGGAACAGGCATATGAGGCAATCCGGCGTCTGAAACATGCAGGCATGGTATTCGACGCCCATATCATGACGGGTGTTGCAGGGAAAGGAAGAGGGGCCGAGAATGCAAAGGCATTGGCAGAGTTCCTGAATCAGACAGAACCGGCTCATGTGGTAAACTTTTCCATGTTCCTGCATAAAGAGGTTCCGTTGTACCAGAACATTCTGGACGGCAGTTTTATCCCGGCGTCAGAACGGGAGAACCTTGTAGAAGAGCGCTGCCTCCTCGAAAGACTGGACGCGGATATTTTGTATGATGGATTTCATGATTTTATCAGGTTCCGAGTGCGGGGGAGACTGCCCAGAGACAAAGAGAAGATGCTTTCCCGGCTTAACGAGGTGATTGGCAGAACACCGGAGACGGAGTTATATTCTTATGTACAAGGAGAATGCCCTGCGCTGGAAAGATGTGAAGGCGGGCCAGTTTGGAAATATGATTCGTAAATTTTGCGGCATGGTCATGGGAAGAACCATGCCCTTTTTGTCATATAGGAAACTTCGTGTACATTCTTTATTTAATGTCAGGATGATGGAAACAGGCAAAATCAGAGTAGACATCCCATGTCCAGTAGAGAAAATGCGGCATTTCTCGCTTTGTGTCGTGTTCATTCTCCGCGGAAAGGATTATTCTGAATATACACCAGGAAGGAGGAAACAGGATGGACTTAAAAAAGATTGGACAGTTCCTAAAGCTCTTGCGGAAAGAGAAAGGAATCACGCAGGAACAGTTCGCGGAAATAATTGGTGTTTCAGGGCGGACGGTTTCCAGATGGGAGACAGGGGCTAATATGCCGGATCTGGATATCCTGATTCAGATTGCGGATTATTATGAGGTGGAAATCAGAGAAATCTTAGATGGAGAAAGGAAGGGCGAGAAGATGAATAAAGAGATGGAAGATACCATATTGAAGGTAGCAGATTACAGCAATCATGAGAAACAGAAGGTGACAAGGCGAATGTGCATTCTGTCTGTGTGCGGAGTCATTGCATTTACCATATATCTTGTTATGGAATACTTGGGGGTTGCCGACAACAAAGGAATTCAGGAGGATATTGCAAGCTGTGCGTTGGGGTTTGCCTATGGCGTGATGCTGACGGGAGTGATATACACCAGCGGGTATCTTGTAAAAATAAAGGCGTTTAAGGCGCGGATGCTCAAGAGAGGGTAGCATTCAATACTGTATTTGTGAAATGTATCTAAAAACATATGGATAAATTTGTCCAAATCTCCTAAATTTTCAAAATATATCAATTTACGCCAATTGTCATTTTTTATAACACATAAATTAGGTATAATGAATGTAAAATATAAGGGCAGAGAGGAAGGTTTTATCATGTACCAAAAATTAATGACATGTCTATCCAGCGTAAAACAGAAGATTGATTTTAAACCCGAGGTTGCCTTGGTCTTAGGCTCAGGACTAGGAGATTACGCAGACGGAATCAAGGTCGAAGATACTATGGAATATGCAGAAATCGACGGCTTTCCGGTTTCGACTGTCAAGGGGCATAAAGGGCGGTTCGTGTTCGGATACGTGGGAGAGACGCCGGTGGTTATCATGCAGGGACGTGTACATTATTATGAAGGATATCCTATGTCCGACGTTGTGCTTCCCACCCGCCTGATGGGATTGCTTGGGGCAAAGAAGCTCCTTCTGACGAATGCGGCGGGCGGTGTCAACGAGACATTCAAGCCGGGGGATTTTATGATGATCACAGATCACATTACTATCGGGGTTCCAAGCCCTCTGATTGGGCCGAACATCGAAGAGTTAGGGACCAGGTTCCCGGACATGAGCGAGGTATACAGTAACCGGCTTCAAGGCGTGGTCAGGGAGTGCGCGGCAGATTGCGGGATAGATCTTAAAGAAGGCGTCTATGTCCAGTTTACCGGTCCAAGTTATGAGACGCCTGCGGAAATCAGGCTTGCAAGGAGCTGGGGCGCAGATGCGGTGGGCATGAGCACGGCGTGCGAGGCGATGGCGGCGCGCCACATGGGACTGGAGGTCTGCGGGATTTCCTGTATCACCAATCTGGCGGCAGGACTGTCACGTCAGGAGCTGAACCACAAAGAAGTGCAGGAAACGGCAGACCGTGTGGCAAAGTCTTTCAAAGAACTGGTCACGAAAATCGTCACGAATATGGCATGATATGCGGGAGAAACAGCCATTGCAAAGTCGGTATTTCCGCCATTGATGCGAAAGGATAAGAGAGGGGTGTTAAAATGAAGCGATACAAACGGATATTTACGATTGTAGTGGATTCCCTTGGCGTGGGGGCGCTGCCGGACGCGGCGGATTATGGGGATGCGGGGACGGATACCCTGGGGCATATTTCTCAGAGGATGGAGCAATTCCATATCCCGAACCTGCAGAAACTCGGAATGGCGAACCTTCATCCGCTGAAACAGGTGGAGGCTGTGGAACGTCCCATGGGATATTTTGCCTGTCTTAGCGAAGCCAGCGCCGGAAAAGACACGATGACCGGACACTGGGAGATGATGGGACTCTATATCACAGAGCCGTTCCAGACATTCACGGAAAATGGTTTTCCCAAAGAGCTGATTGATGAGCTTTCAGAACGGACGGGGCGTGTAATCATCGGCAATAAGAGCGCCAGCGGCACGGAGATTCTGGAAGAGCTGGCGGAGGAAGAGATTGCCACAGGGCATATGATCGTGTATACATCTGCCGATTCAGTCTTGCAGATCTGCGGAAATGAGGAGACATTTGGGCTTGAGGAGCTATACCGCTGCTGTGAGATAGCCCGGGAGATTACCATGAAGGACGAATGGAAGGTAGGGCGCGTTATCGCAAGACCGTATGTGGGGAAGAAAAGGGGCGAGTTCAGGAGAACCAGCAACCGCCATGATTATGCGCTGAAGCCTTGCGGGAGGACTGCGCTCAACGTGCTTGAGGATGCGGGGCTTGACGTCATTTCCGTGGGAAAAATATTCGATATCTTCGACGGGGAAGGGCTTACGGAGTCCAACAAATCCAAAAGCTCCGTCCACGGAATGGAGCAGACGATTGAGATTGCCAAGAGGGAGTTTGAAGGGCTGTGTTACGTGAATCTTGTTGATTTTGACGCCCTATGGGGGCATCGGCGGGATGTGGAAGGTTACGCAAAGGAATTGGAGCGTTTTGACGTTAAACTGGGGGAATTGTTGGAAATTTTAGGAGAAGATGATTTATTGATGATTACGGCTGACCATGGAAACGACCCGACCCACACGGGGACAGACCATACGAGAGAGAGGGTTCCGTTCCTGGCTTATTCTCCGTCTATGGAAGGATTTGGAAAATTAGAAGACATGCAGACATTTGCCGTGGTTGGTGCGACGATTGCAGACAACTTCGGGCTTGCTATGCCGGAGGGGACGATTGGGAATTCTATCCTTGGGCAGTTAAAATAAAAAGCGGCGCACGGGTCTGCGCATAAAAAAGGACTGCTGCGTTAAGTGCAGCAGTCCACTTTTTTTTGGTAAAATTGATTGGAATTCAACAGTTTTTCTTTCTGGATCTCCGTAATCTGCTCCGTAATATCCTTGACAAATACATAGAACAACCTATGTTCTTCCCCCCATTCGGAGTTCTCAAGATGCCCGCAGTCGTCCAGCCAGCGAATCTCACCGTCTTTCCGGATAATCCGGTACTGTACATAATCCATGTTTTCGTTGGAATGTTGAATCTGATTCCGGATTTCCCATTCTACCCGGTCAAGGTCTTCGGGATGGACCAACCCCTTAAACGACCCGTTAACCAGTTCCATGAATTCATCCATCGTATTACATCCAAATATGGTCATAATCGCCGGATTTGCATACAGAATCCGTTCATCGTCCACAGCCCGGTAGATAAAGAAGCCGTCCGACATATTGGCAAGGGACTGGGCCATACGCAGATGGCGTTTCTCCTCCTCGTCTTTGATAATGTTATCAATACTCCGGATTGTAATTACGGCAGTCTTGGGAATCCCTTTTTCACGCTCGCTGATGGTGACGCTGGTGAGGCACCATTCGTCTGCAATGCCAGAGTCCTTCGCGCTCCTTCGGTAACGGTATTCCGTGGAGTCCTGCACCGCAAGGATGGATCGCAGATTATCCAGAGAAAGGAATTTACGGATATTTTTCTCATCATATTTTAAAATCTTGCCTGTCCCGAAATGCCGGTTCACGACTGCTTCATAATTCCCTCGTTCCATCAGGCCATTAGCGTCCGGATAAATCATCCGGCAGTAGTTATCCCGAAGATGAAGGAAATAAACCTCACGGTAAGCAAGCACCATGCTGTTCAGCGCACCCTCATGGATCTGCATATGGGTAACATCCCGCATCAGGCAGGCGACATACCCATACTCATGCTGGTAGAGCGTGAGCTGGAGGTAGTGGCTGGAAATGGAGCTGTATGCGTAATGGGTTAAAGTTTCTCCCCGAAACGCCGATTGGTAGGCTTTGGTAAACAGCTCTTTCTGGTCATCCCGGAAGGCTTTCAGAATCAAGTGCCGCAGTAATTTGACATCTCCGCCGCAGGTCTTCGCCATCTCATGGTTAATATAGATAATCTCATAGTCAACCGGCGCTCCGGAAGGATCTAAAATTATCTTGGCAAGCCCGTATCCGCATGGAATATTGCCGTAATAGTGTTCCAGCTTGTCTTGTTCCTGTTCTGTAAATTCCATGATTTCCGGTTTATATGGCTTTTTCTGCAGTTCCCTTTCCCGGAAAGAGGTAACGTCCACGAGGGAACAGTAGAACATCTTATGGCCGTTCTTTTCCCGCAGGAAAAATACCTTCATGAAAATCCACAGCACCTTGCCGTCCATCCGGATAAAATGAATATAACCTTCGGCGCAGCCAGGGCGTTTGTCATATGCCTGTTCAAATAGGGAGAACAGCACCGGCCTGTCATCATCCCGGACATGATCCCAGAGTTTCTTGTCATAATTCTCTGTATCGTTGGTTCCCACGCCTACAAGCCTGAAATACTGTTCGTTGACACGGGTAATCTCAATCTGGTTCTCGTATACATCGTAAAATGCCGCCGCCCCCAGAATATTATTGACCATGGTATCCGTAAACAGGTTGCCGTCAATGAACTCTCTTGTGTGGAGGGCTTCCACCTGCTTGACACACAGGCCGTTAAAGTCCAGATTCCGTTCGTCAGCCAGAAGATTTTCAAACTGGTTGATGGGAAGAGGTTTATAATAATAGTACCCTTGGGCATAACGGCAGCCCATATTCCGCATCAGCTCCTCATGATGCTGGTTCTCCACGCCTTCCAGGACAATGGGGATTCCAAGGAGGCGGGCCATGTTCACCACTGACTCAAGAATGCCAAGACCCCGGCGTTCCTCCTCTATGCCCATCTCCAGAAAACACATGTCAATTTTCAAGACGTCTACATCCATGCTTTTGAGTGTATTCAAAGAAGAATAGCCGCTTCCGAAATCGTCCATCATGACCTGGAACCCGGCTTTTTGCAGCCGCTTTACCGTATCGTTGACTTGCTGCCCGTCTTCTGCGTAAGCGCTTTCCGTAATCTCGCACTTGAGATATTTTCTGGGTACTTGATATGTATCGGTCAGTTCTATCAGAAATGCAGGTACGTCAATGGTCAGGATATCCAGCCTTGATATGTTAATGGAAATGGGAACCGGGCGGTAGCCTTTGTTGATCCAGCCTTGCAGCCAAGCAGCTACTTTCGTCCAGACAGCCTGGTCAAGCGCCGTGATAGACTGGTTCTTTTCCAGTACGGGAACGAATATCCCGGGGGATATAAGCTTACCGTAATGAATCCAGCGCACCAGCGCCTCCGCACCGACAATCTTCCTGGTGGTGATATCATACTGTGGCTGTGCGTAGAATGTAAATTCGTCATTCTCAAGCGCAACCTTTACATCAGAGAGTACCTGCCATTCCTTCTCCAGAGAATTCTCCATGACGGGGTCATAGATACGAATCCGGTTCATATGGCTTCCCAGTGCATAGGAAAGCGCCATGGTGGCGCGGTCGTACATGACCTCCGGCGGGAGCGTAAGGTCGTCCAATGTATAAATGCCGATAGCGGGAAGGGAATGGGCGATTCCGTTGAGCTGCCCCATGCTGACAGCGATTTCATCCCAAATGGCGCGGAACAGCTCCAATTGGAACGGAATGATGATGCAGAAGTCATCCCCGTTAAAATGTCCGGCGACACCGCCGTATTGTTTCGTATAACGTTTCAGGCAATTTGAAATAAAGATAAGAAGCTCGTCCCCCTTATCTCTGCCGCAAAATGTATTGATCATCCTGAAATGCTCAATATCAATTGCCGCCATGGCATACGCGCCTGGCTGGACATTTTCCAGATAAATCCTCGCCGCATGCATAAAGCTTCGCATATAATGCAGCCCTGTTAAAGGGTTTAAGTCGAAAGCCGCCGGTTCGGCCGCATTTCCTGTTCCAGTCGTGATACCTTTTTCCACGCAGTGTTACCTCCCGATAAATGGATTAATAATGAAATATTGTACTACGTTCCAGTAATAAAATCAAGTAAAGTATCACAACTGGAAGATTGAGGTGCTTCTTTCAAGAATTCCTTTCATATAGGCGATGACTGTCCCATAATTTGTAATCGGCACGCCGGCGTCTTCGGCACATTTCAGGCGGTATTTCATCTCCCGTTCATTCAACGTGCATCCGCCGCAGTGTACAATCAACCGGTATTTCCCAAGGCCGGAAGGGAATTCGGTTCCGCTGGTGAATTCATAATTCAGTTCTTTTCCCGTGTGCTTTTGCATCCATGCCGGCAGTTTTTCCGTACCGATATCCCCGCATTGCCTGTGGTGGGTGCATCCTTCGGAAATCAGCACGGTATCACCGTCATTCAAGGTATCCAGGGCTTTTGCGCCATTTACCACGGTCCTTAGGTTTCCCTTATATCTTGCAAACAAAATGGAAAATGAAGTTAAAGGGATATCGTCCGGCACATCGGCGGCGGTTTGTTCAAATGCCTGGCTGTCCGTAATGACAAGGGAGGGCTTCCGGCTTAGAGATGCAAGGGTTTCTTTCAGCTCCGTATTCCTTGTGACGACGGAAACCGCCCCTGTTTCAAGAATATCCCGGATTGTCTGCTGCTGCGGCAGAATCAGGCGTCCTTTGGGCGCGGCTTTGTCGATTGGGACAACTAAGACGACCAGGTCGGAAGGATGAATCAGGTCCGCGACAAGCTGCTGCCTGTTCTCCTCGCCGGGGGCAAGAGAGGCGATTAACTCTCTTAATTCACGTATGTTGGCCTGCTTAGCGGCGCTTACCCAAATAACGGGAGGGGCAGCGGCGCTGCCGGCAGTTGCTGTGCCGGATGGCATCCCCTCGGTATATTGTGGATTAGGCGGGGGGCTTTGGAGCAGGTCGGACTTATTCATAACAATGACGCAAGGAATGGATTTATCTTTTATCTTTTTCAGGATTGCATCGTCCTCCTTCGTCATGCCCACTGTACCGTCCAGAACAAGGACGGCGATATCCGTCTTGTTTAATATCTGGTATGCCTTTTGGATTCTGAGGCTGCCAAGCTCGCCGTCGTCGTCAAGCCCGGGGGTATCAATGACGACCACCGGACCCAGGGGAAGAAGCTCCATTGCCTTTAGCACAGGGTCCGTGGTGGTTCCCTTGATATCAGAAACGATGGCAAGACTCTGCCCTGTCAATGCATTGATGATGCTTGATTTTCCCGCATTACGTTTCCCGAAAATGCCGATGTGTATACGTTCACCGGAGGGTGTGGCGTTTAAACTCATGATGTGGTTTCTCCTTTTCAAGTACTTTTGTATAGTTCGTTTTTGCCCCGGACGCGTCCATAGTCTGGAGTGGACCGGGGCAGGATGTTAGAAACGGAAATCTCTCCGGTTATTTTCACGTATCAGTTTCAGGTTCTCAAGTACGACTGCCCGTGCCTTCTCGTTTGGCACATTCAAGACTTCTTTGTCAATCAGCTTATCCCCGATTGCCTTAGTCGCCGGGGAAGCATAGTCCATCAGGTACTCCTCAAGGGTCATCAGCGCATTGGGATGGCAGCAGTTCTGAATCTGTCCGCTTTTGCACAGGGACATGAAACGGTCGCCTGTCCGTCCTTCCCGGTAGCACGCCGTGCAGAAGCTGGGAAGATAGTCCATCTCCATCAGCCACCTTACCACCTCGTCCAGCGTGCGGTTGTCGATGACGTCGAACTGCTCGGATTTCGCGTCTTCCGGCTCCGGCTCGCAGTAACCGCCCACGCTGGTCTTCGAGCCGCCGCTGATTTGGGAAATGCCCAGATGGAGCACACGTTCGCGGGTCTTCTGGCTTTCGCGGGTGGAAATAATCATGCCTGTGTAAGGAACAGCAATTCGGATGCAGGCAACGATTTTCGCGAATGTGTCGTCGTCGATACCGTTTGTAAAGGAATCCGCATCAATATCATCGGCATTGCGCAGCCTTGGCACGCTGATGGTGTGCGGACCGACGCCGAAGGCGGCTTCTAAGTGTTCCGCATGCATCAAAAGCCCGGCAAATTCGTAGCGGTATTTATCAAGGCCGAAGAGTACCCCCACGCCTACGTCGTCAATCCCGCCCTCCATGGCCCGGTCCATGGCCGTAGTGTGATAGTCATAGTCGTGCTTAGGGCCGGTAGGGTGGAGTTCCAGATAACTTTCTTTATGGTATGTCTCTTGGAACAGGATATAGGTGCCGATACCGGCTTCTTTCAGCAGACGGTAATTGTCTACGGTGGTAGCCGCAATATTGATGTTAACCCGGCGGATGGCGCCGTTTTTATGCTTAATGCTGTAAATGGTGTTGATGCAGTCCAGATAGTAGTCCATGGTATTGTGGACCGGGTCTTCGCCTGCTTCTAAGGCAAGCCGTTTATGCCCCATGTCCTGAAGGGCGATTACTTCCCGGCGGATTTCTTCCTGTGTCAGTTTCTTCCTGGCAATGTGCTTGTTCTTCATGTGGTACGGACAGTAGGTGCAGCCGTTAATACAGTAGTTGGACAGGTACAGCGGCGCAAATAGGACGATTCGGTTGCCGTAGAAGTCTTTCTTGATCTGTTCTGCCAGCCGGAAGATTTTCTGGTTCATTTCCGCATCGTCACAGGCAAGAAGGACGGATGCCTCCCGGTGGGACAGTCCTTTGCGCAGCGCGGCTTTTTCAATCAGAGATTCGATGAGTTCAGAATTGTTCTTGTTCTCGTCGGCATAGGCGAGAGTGTTCAGAATCTCCTCATGGTTGATAAATTCTTCGGGATTTTTGGAATGGACGTCATACATGTTTTTTTCCTCCTAATTATGATTTATATTGATACCTTAATGGACGAAGTCCACCTGCCCCGTCAGGGGCATGAATTGCGGTGTGCCATTTGGGTATTTTGTCAGTTCAGAGAATCGCCCCGTGCGGTGACGATTCGGTAGCCGATGGCTTCCATGCGTCTTTCCAGGCAGCTTCTGCATTCTGCGGCTTCGTCGCCGGTGCAGATTTTGTTGTCGTACAGGGAGTAGTCTTTGCGGACGCCAGTCGGCGACAGGTTCGGCATCACCACGTTTGCGCCGGAGAGGATGCCTAATTCCCGCCCGTTGGGGTCGATGGTTCCAAGGGCTGTGGTCGCCGGAAGCAGTGCCTTTGGGAGCATAAGCCTTAAAAGTCCCAGCATGAACAGGGTTAGCTCTAGCGTGCCGGAAGTCTGGCCTGCAAATGGGGTGTCGCGGTGTACGATGAACGGACCGATTCCGACCATATGGGGATTTAGTTCCCGTATGAACAGCATATCCTCCGCCAGGTGTTCTGCCGTCTGGTAAGGCGAACCGACCATGAATCCGGTTCCCACCTGATAGCCGATTTCTTTCAGGTTCCACAGACATTCCTTCCTTGCTTTTGCGGTGAGGGAAGGCGGGTGAAGCCTGGAATAATGGATGGAGTTGCTGGTTTCATGGCGTAAAAGGTAGCGGTCGGCGCCGGCTTCAAAATATTGCCTGTAACTTTCGCGGGATTTCTCGCCGATGGACAGAGTAAGGGCGCAGTCTGGGTATCGGTCTTTGATACTGCTTATCAGGCGGACGATTCTTTCGTCCGTGTAAAATGCGTCCTCCCCGCCTTGAAGTACAAAGGTGCGAAAACCCAGTCCATATCCGGTACGGCAGCAGTCAAGGATGTCCTCTTCCGAGAGCCGGTAGCGGTTGGCATGGGAATTGCTTTTGCGGATTCCACAGTACAGGCAGTCGTTTTTGCAGTAGTTGGTAAATTCAATCAGTCCGCGTATATAGACGTCATGCCCGTAATGGATGTGGCGTTCTTCCCGGGCGAGGGCGAATAGGTATTCGGCGGCTTCGGGAGTACGTTCCGTGATGAGCTGTACCCATTCATGCTTTGTGAGAGTGCGGTCTTCTTTTAGTTTGTCAATGAGAAATATTTGTTTCTGCATAAATCACTCCTGTGCAAATAAAAGGACCTGACGCAAGTAAGGCGTCAGGTCCTGATGGTCTGTATGGACAGTCCTTAAAAGGGCAGGAAATCCCTACCCAGTAATCCTATCTGAATCTGTGCGCCTTTTCACGCAGCATATGCTGAAATATCATCAGAATACCTTTGTGATCAGTACATCTGTTATTATAGCATAAGGACTTGTGGGGGACAATGAAAGTTTAAGTTTTCACAATATAAATCGTCAAGCACAATATCGTTTTGAGGGTTGACAATCCGCCCCTATCCCTCTATACTGTACATAGTAATTTAGAAATCACAGATTCATTGCATGAAAGGAGGACAATTATGAGTTATTCAGATTATGTATTCAGTAACTTAACAACGGTTTTCAAAGAGAGCGGGTTGTCCGAATTTCATTTCAGGACGAGATAACAGTCGTTTTATCCATGTCCATTTACCCAAGGCTGCCGTAAGGTTTAGAGCCGTTTCAGGCAATCCGTCATCTCTGGCCCTATTTTGGGGGTGTCTTTTTTGTACTCATTTTGCAGGAAAGCACCGTTTGGAATCGGACATATTAGCAGAGAAAGGATTATATGAAAATAGTAGATGGAGTCTATACTTCAGCAAAAATATTCACAGAACAGATTGAAGATTATGCATCTGCACAGATTCAGATGCTTTGTGACAATGCGGCGTTTGCGGGCTGCAAAATCAGAATCATGCCAGACGTACACCCGGGAAAGGTAGGGACAATTGGGTTTACTTCGAGTATAGGAGATAAGATACTGCCAAATGTCGTGGGCATTGATATCGGATGCGGCGTCACTTTGGCGAGATTAAAACAGAAAAAGGCAGAATTTCAGAAATTAGATAAGGTCATCAGGAGATGTGTCCCGGCAGGGTTCCAGATTCGTCAGGAACCACATCGGTTTATTACGGATTTTGATTTCATGGGGCTGCATTGTATTGAGCATATCAATGTCGAGAAGCTGGGATTGAGTCTTGGAACTCTTGGCGGTGGGAATCATTTTATCGAAATTGACCAGGATAAAGAAGGATATCTCTGGGCGGCAATCCATTCCGGCAGCCGCAGGCTTGGAAAAGAGGTGACGGAATACTATCTGACGAAAGGTCAGAAGGCATTGAAAAAAGAAGGCGTTTCCGTTCCCTACGAGCTGACCTATCTGGAAGGCAGGTTGATGGAGGAGTATCTTCATGACGTCCGTATCGTGCAGGAATATGCTATGCTTAACCGGGAGGCAATTCTGGATGAATTGGCGAAAGGCATGAAATGGAAGGTTCAGGAGCAGTTTTCCTCCGTCCATAATTATATCGATGATTCCGGGGATGAGGCCATCCTGCGCAAAGGGGCAGTCTCGGCGAAGAAAGACGAGCCGGTGGCAATTCCCGTCAACGCACGGGACGGTATCTTGCTTGGAGTTGGAAAGGGGAATGGGGATTGGAATGATTCCGCTCCCCACGGCGCCGGACGGAAGATGAAGCGGGAAGAGGTGGCAAAGAGATTTACCGTCCCGCAGTTCAAGGCGCAGATGAAGGGAATCTACAGCACTTGTATCGGAAAAGACACGCTGGACGAGGCGCCGTTTGCCTATCGAAGCCTTGGAGAGATAGAAGGCTTAATTGAGGATACCGTAGAGGTCAGGGGGCGGCTTCTCCCTGTTTATAGTTTCAAAGCCGGAAGGGAGAAGTGGTAGGACATCTAATGGCGCCGGAACCGGTAATATCCGGTGAACATCCCTCCGGCGCCGACTGCGAGCGCAATACACAGATGAAGCGCCATCTGGTTTGCGGAGAATCCGAATCCTGTGCTCATTGGAAGGTAGATCGGCATGGAAGTCATAAAATGGCTTATGATTCTTGACAGCGCCATGTCTAAGGGAAGCATCCTTCCAAGAATCTTAATCCAGACAACGGGGAACAGATAGCCGGAAAGGGCAAGTATCAGCGCAAGGAAAGGGCTATGGCACGCCGCCGAGATTCCTGCCACCATGCCGGTGAGGAGCAGGGCTCCAATGATGCCGAGGCATGTGATATATAGGAAAAAGCCAAGGACGCTTTCCGGGCAGTAGCCAAAAGGCGTGGCAAAATTCAGGAGAATGGAGGAAGCATCCAGTCCTTGTACTCCGTATACGGCAAGGTAGATTCCCCACAGATAGGCGCAGGCTCCTAAAGTCAGGGCGACTGCGAAGCAGGCGGATGCAAGGATTTTCATCCAGATTCCGCTTGCCCTTCCGCGGCGTGTGGTACGCAGGATGTCCGCCGTTTTTAGCTGGTACTCCTCGGCAAAGACCGGGGACAGGCCTAAGATTAATACGACGAACAGCGCAAGTATGATTAAGACATACATTTCAGCAAAGTCATTCCATCCGTATACATAGTCGAACCGTACTTCGTTTTCCAGAAGGTATGCACAGTTATGCTCCCATTCTGCCCCTTCACGAAAATGGATTTCATCCGGGTTATTCCCGTCTGTCTGCAGGAAGTTGGTAAATTCTTCCGTTACAAAACGGTTCAAGTAGTTCCCGATTGCATTTCCATTCGCATCATAATAGAAGAAGCCGTAGTCTTTGTAGATTTGGGCAATGGTATCTTCGGTCAGAAGCCCCAAATAGCGGCTTGCCAATGCCTTATCTTGACGGATTGCCTCCTGTCCGCGGTAAACGGTTTCGTCTATGGTTGTTGTATAGTGGCAGCATTCGTTGTACAGGCGTATGGTCGCAAAAGCCAGCAGCAGGAATACGCCAAGCCAGATGATTTTCCGGGATTTAATCTTATAAAGTTCTTCTTTCCAGATTGTCCACATGTTTAGACACCTCCTCAAAATGATATACCCATCCGGGTATCCCGTGAAGCAAGCCCCTAAGGGGGCGGTCGGACTAACGTCCGATAAGGTATAGATATACGTCTTCTAGGCTGGGGGATACCAAAACCGCGCCTTCGCAGGGACATGTATCCGATACAAGACGCAGGCGTACCGTTTCCCCTTCGTTTTTCAGGTTGCTGACGGCAAAAATCTCATTGAGCCGGATTGCTTCCTCGGGGTTTGCCAGATATTCCCACACCTTCCCTGCTGCGCTTTCGGTGATTTCTGCGACGGTTCCCTGTTGGATGATACGCCCCTGTTTCATGAGCAGGATTTGGTCTGCGATGAATTCTACGTCAGAGACGATATGGGTAGACAGGATGATAATACGTCCCTTGGACAGGGAACTGATGATATTGCGGAAACGGATGCGCTCCTTGGGGTCAAGCCCGGCTGTGGGTTCGTCGAGAATCAGGATTTCCGGGTCGTTTAAGAGCGCCTGTGCAATTCCGAGCCTCCTTAGCATTCCACCGGAAAAGGTACGGATTTTGCTGTGTTGGTCGCCGGCAAGGCCGGTAAGGCTTAACATTTCCCGGACTTTTTCTTTGGCAAGGTCCTTGGGGACTGCCTTACATGCCGCAAGATATTCCAGATAGCGTTTCGCCGTGAAGTCAGGGTAGTATCCGAAATCTTGAGGCAGATAGCCAAGAAGATAGCGGTAATCGCCGTCAAGCCTGCCGATTTCCATATCGTTGCAGCGGATTTCTCCAGCCGTCGGTTTCAGAACGCCGCATACCATGCGCAGCAGCGTGGTCTTGCCGGCGCCGTTTGCGCCCAGAAAACCGTATACGCCTTCGCGTAAGGTCAGGGATACGTTGTCTACGGCGATTTTATTTTTGAAATGTTTGGTGATACGGTCTAATGTCAGTTCAGGCATAGTTACCTCTCTTTCTGTAAAAATGTTTTGCCGTTTTTGGCGTGAATGGTTTAATTGTGGATGGTTTAATTCAGGCAGATATTGTCGCCATTTTCAATGCTGCCAAGCAGACGGCAGATTTGTGCTATGCACATGAGCAGTCCGGCGGCAGCCAATATCTGCCAGATGATAAAGTATCCCGGCTGATACGCAGAATCCCATAACAGGGGAAAGAGCGCAAGGATACCGCACAGTAAGCCAAGGGCAAACGAGCGGAAACCGGAAGAAGTATTTCTAAGGCGTACCAGCATGTGCAGGTACAGGGTGTCCGACCACAGGAAGGGAACCAGCATATAGGTCAAGGAGGCTAGGACCTCCCCAGGATTTCCATCTCCTGTAAGGATTAAAAATAAGGACAAAATGGCGAAATCGGCAATCCCAGCTTCCAGCATCCGGATACATACCATCTGTTTTAAATTCAGGTAAAGGGTCTGTTCCAGCTCTGCCATATGCCAGGAGAACAGGTTCGCTACATGGCCAAGGCAGATGTTTCCTGCAAATACCAGAAATACGGAGCATGCGGCGAGGGTTTCCGTGCCGTCTGCCTGCCGTCTGCGTAAGATCATTACCAGAAACATGGCCGTCAGCAGGAGAAGCCCTTGGAGAAGCCAATGTTTCCATGAACGGAAACGGAGCTGGTTCCATAGCTGTTCCCAGAATGTGGGATAATGCCGAATCTGCTTCCGGGCGGCTTCCAGCCGGATTGCGGCCAACTTTTGAGCCTTTTTCGTTTCGTCCAGCGGGAATTTCCATTCTGTAACCGTTTTTTTAATTCTCTCTGGTTCAGTATTGTTTTTGTGTATTATCACTTCAATGAATTCTCCTTTCTAGGTTCATTTTAAGTAAAATCACTTTGATGAAGCAGTTCTTTCAGCCGGGAAAGTCCCTGACGGATGCGGGATTTTACTGCATCGCAAGAGACCCCGGTCATCCGGGCTATTTCTCGGTTCTTATATCCATAAAAGTGATGGAGGAGCACGGCTTCCCGCTGGGGTTCCGGGATTTTTCTAAGGGCGTCAGACAGGAGCAGCGTGTTTTCCGAAGTATGCGGATTGCTGGGGGGATTTGCGGATTGCAGAGTTTCTATGCATTCCAGTGATTCTGGATTCCTAAGCGGCCGTGTATCTGCCCGCAGGTATTCACGGCACAGGTTCATGGCGATGGTCAGGAGATAGCCTTTTAGGTTGCGGTATTGATAATGGTCTACATATTTTATAAAACGCAGGAAGGTATCCTGTGCAAGGTCGTAGGCATCTTCCCGGCTGCCGGTCTGGTAGCAGCAGAAATAATAGATGTCGTCATAGTATTTGCCGGCAATCTCGTTCAAATATTCTGTTTGTCCGTTATGAATCCGCCGAATCAGCTCCTTGTCCTCCAAAGCTAATCTCCTCCCTGGTGTAATGGTGTAAAACGTCTTACAATTAATATAACTCTTTTTATCTGAAAAAGGAGTCAGAAAAGCGGAAGAAAAATTAATTAAGAAAAACAAACATTTGTTCTGTTTTGGTTGACATGTGAATAGAGTACGTGATATAATTTTTTTAGACATAAGTGGCGGTAATATTATTTAAGAAGGAGTACGTCATGAAAAAGTATAAGGCAATCGATATTGCAAGATGGTTTATTGACAGGAATTGTGAGGATGTCAATAATGGAGAAGATGAAAAGATGACACTTTTGAAACTTTTGAAGCTGCTATATTATGCAGAGGGTTGCTCGCTCGCATTGGATAGGGGGTCGCTATTTGATGAAAAGATATTGGCATGGGAGCATGGCCCGGTAGTAGAAGAAGTGTGGAGAAGTTTTGGCAATGCGTATGATTTGCAGACAGATGAGGAGGATATGGTAAGAAGTTTATCTAAAATCAGTGAGGAAGATAAAGAGTTGCTTGAGGATGTCTATGCCGTTTTTGGAAAATATTCAGCTTCCGGGCTGCGGAATAAGACTCATGCAGAAAGTCCGTGGCTTAATGCAACTCAGGGAGGCAGGAGGTTCAATTCAGAAATTTCGAGACAGTCGATTATGGAATATTTTAAGGAGAACTATGTCAAGAATTAAGGATGACCAGAAAGATTTCATTGATAAACAAGTAGAAGAGCGGTTAAGACGTGCGAACGAAGAGAAACATATAGCCATCAGCTTTGAGCATGAGATATCTAATAACAGTTATAGTCCTGACGGTATACGGGACAAGAATGAAAGACTGAGGTTTTATGAGCAGTTTAGAAGTAAGATGAAGAATATGACTGGAAAAACATGGAGAAATTTTGGAACAGAAAAGAAGAAAACCGGATACGAAACGTTGCCGTTTAAACAATTTACAAAGAGTATGCAAGCATCATTGAAACATACGAATATAGTAAGCCCAGATTCAAAATTGGATGTAATAAGAGTAGCTAATGATTATAGGGTTATTGGAAAATATTTAGCAGGGGTATACTATATCATTGCATATGATATTGCTTTTTCGGCATATAATCATTAGATTTGTACCATAAAGGAGTAAAAACTAAAAACAGAATAAATATCACGGGAGGAAAAGACAATGAATGTACAGATTGAAAATATCATGCCAGAAGGTTTTGTGTACGAGAAAGTCCACAATGTGATGCATGGAGCCGTGAATGGAATCGCGCTTTTGATTGTGCCGATTATGGCGGAGAACCAGTTCCGGATACAGCTTCACGGAGATATAGAGAGGAGCGGCAAAAAAGAGAACTTTTTAGAATTCCTTAAAGTATTGGATCAGAGGCATCCCTTTGTCCGGTATGCGGGGTATAACGGAAGGAATACAGTCACGATACAGATAGATTCCATGGAGCAGGAAGATAAGGAGAATCTGACCATCATTGCCTCGGAAATCACTTCAAAATGTATGGAGTGTGGAATACCTAACTGTTGCTCACGATGTAAGAATGTACTTCCCCTACGGGCCGCGGCTGTGGATGGAATGCCTGCCTTGCTTTGCGAGAATTGCTTTACACAAGAGATGAGCGGGGCGAACGGACAAGGCATACGGAAGGAGAATGTTTTTCTGGGATTCATCGGTGCGGTTGGAGGCGCATTGCTGGGAACTGCTTTGTGGGTAGCGATTGGCATGGTTGGCTTCATTGCCGGAATTGCCGGATATGCAATTGTATTTTGCGGGATGAAGGGCTATGAGATGCTTGGGAAAAAGCTTTCGAGAAAGGGAATCGTCATTTGTATTGTCCTTTCCTGCCTGATGATTCTGGGGGCAGAGTATATCTCGTTAGGATTTTCGATATATAAAGAGCTGGGGAAGGAGTACTATCTTTCTCTGCTTGATTCCTTTTCGCTGGTGCCGGCGCTTTTAGAAGAGCCTGAGATTGTAGGAGGCGTGATAAAGGATTTGATATTTGGATATGGTCTGGCAATCTGGGCATGTTTTTCATCTGTAAGGCTCGTGTGGAGACAGGTTCAACAGGAGCAAAAACCGCATACAGTTGTGCCGTTATAATCATGAAGGGGGATTCCTATGGATTTCAAAGCGTTGATGCTCACAAAAGAATATGACTTCCTCAGAACAAATGAACGCCTTGGCAGCCGCATGATTCTTCTTGGGCTTGGCGGCAGCCATGCCTATGGTACATGCAATGAGAACAGCGACGTTGATTTCCGCGGCGTCACCCTCTCCATGCCCTCTGATTTGCTAGGATTGACACGGTTCGAGCAGTATGAGGACAGGCAAACGGATACGGTGATTTATTCTTTCAACAAAATCATCCGCCTGTTGCTGGAATGTAATCCGAATACCTGTGAATTGCTGGGGCGGATTTCTATGAAATTGTATCGGACTATGAGAAGCGCCTGGAAATGGCGGCGGCAAACTGTACGCTGCCGGATGAGCCTCACATGGAGCAGGTGGGGGCGTTTGTGGAGTATGTGAATAGGAAGAGCATAGAGTACCCAGTTATAAGAAGTGGAAACCAGTTATAGCATGACAGGTGATTCAATGAGAGAGATATTAGAAGAGATTCACAGGAAGTTAGACGAAATCGAACAAGCAGAGGATGTGAAGATCCTCCTTGCCGTAGAATCCGGAAGCAGGGCATGGGGGTTCGCATCACCGGACAGTGATTATGACGTACGGTTCATTTACCAGAGAAAACGCGAGGATTATCTGCGTCTGGATGAAAAGAAGGCGGCTGTCCATCATTACCGCGGAACGGCTGCCAATACCTTTTATGCCCATTTGCAGGGAGCGCAGGTAAAATATAAGAAATATCTTTATGCCCTGCGCCCGCTGCTGGCATGCCGGTATATCGAAAAGAACCATTGCCCGCCTCCGGTTCTGTTCCATGAGCTTTTGCGGATGGATTGAGGGAGGGGATTGAAGAGTTTCTCAGAGTCAAAAAGGTTTTTTAAAAGTTTTGTCAAGAAGCTAATCCCACCAGAAATACCACACGTCCGATTCCTCAAGCCCTGCCGCAAGCTCCGAAATTTTGTAAGTCTGGGTTCCCTGCTCGACTCTGTCCGTGCAGAAAGCATAGTGTTCCCTGGCGGCTTCAAGGCTGTCAACCCCGTTCAGTTTCGCAGGTGCATAGAATTCCATCACGTCACTGGTAAACGCTGCGGGAACTGCCTGATATTTTTCATACCAGTATTTGCAGACAGATATCATTTCTTCCGGTGCGGGGCAGTCATTCCAGCCGCCCATGGGCAGGTAGGCGATGATTTCCCACGGGTTTTTCACCGGAATCTCAAGGAGCAGTACATCTTCTTCCAGTTTGTTGGCACGGAATGAGATGTAGCTGCAAAAATGGTTCACGATTTCCCCATCTGTCTCGTTTCCAATGAAATCGTCCACATCGTCGATTTCATAATCATCCATATAACCCTTGAACCGTTCTTCCAGGATATCCTTTCCGTCATCTCCGCATCCTGCAATGAGTTCGTCTCTGCTGCATATCTCCTTTGCGGCGTAATCAAGCCATTCGATTACGTGGTCTTCCAACAGGAGGATAGCCGGGAAGAATCCGCCTTTTTTGCCTGCGTCAAATGCCGTGCGGTAAGCCTGTTCCAGAAGTTCTGGGTCGGAACCCTTTTCAAAAACGGTGTATTTACATTCAAATCTTTCTGCAATCTGTCTGGTTGATTCTTTCATAGTGCATTCCTCATCCTTTCCTTGAAATCATTGTTTTATTCTGGCGTCTCAGGTTGTCAGGCCCAGTTAGGTATACCCAAAGGGCATCCCGTGATGCATGCCCCTGACGGGGCGGGTGGACTTCGTCCATTAAGGTATATTATATCACACATAACTAAGAATACAATCTTATGGGGCTATGTAGGGGCGGGGCAGCATCCTGCACGGCTCAGGAGTAAGCAGTAACAGCAGCCTTCCATAGTTGATTTCCGCGGACAAAGCATATTGACATGGAATTTGCCAGTTGATAAAATAGATAATATATAATGCGTAGTTATCAGTTTCGTGTGCCGACACGGAAGGTCGCAGTCATCAGAAAAATATTTGCAGAATATAGAGGGGAGAACGGACAATGTATCATTGCCATTTACGATTTTATTTAACAGGTTGTCCATGCAGCGTCTTTGAGAGTATCAAGGAAATACTTCCGTTTGAGCACTTTGCACATGAGTTTTTCGAGAGTGTGGAACTGGAAACAGAACAGGCTTGCGGCGCGGATGTAATTGTTTTGAACCTTATGGGAAGGGAGGTTCAAAAGAGATTACCGACATTGCTTGAAGCTAAGAAGACGGAAACGGATCTGATTGTGCTTGCAGACAAGAGTCAGATACCGGAGCTTGAGGAGTATCTGGAAGCAGTCCGCGATATATGGGTCATGCCCATGACGGATGCAGAGGCAAGGTTTCGTTTTCAGAAGTGGCAGCAGACATATAAGATGGAGAAGGACTACTGGCAGACCAGCCAGTTTTTCGAGGCAACAATCAACAATGTCCCGAACCTTGTCTGGTACAAAGATAAGGACGGAATACATGAGAAAGTGAACGACAGCTTTTGCAGGACAGTCAACAAGACAAAGGAACAGGTGGAGGGGCGGGGACACGCATATATCTGGGATGTAGAAGCGGATGACCCGGCATGTATCGAATCTGAGCGGGAAGTCATGAACAGCCAGAAGACCTGTATTTCCGAGGAGACCATCAAGACCGGGGACGGTATGAGGCTTCTGACTACATATAAGTCTCCGTTATATGATTTGGACGGACGCGTGATGGGGACGGTTGGCGTTGCGATTGATGTGACTCAGGAGCGCGCGTATGAGCAGGAAATCATGGAGAAGAACCGGACGTTGGAGACAGTGTTTACGACCATGGATTGCGGAATTTTATGCCATACTGTGGATGGAACCCGTATCGTCAGCATCAACCGGGCGGCGCTCAATATTCTGGGGTATGAATCTCAGGAAGAGATGATGGAAGCAGGATTTTGTATGGTGGCGGATTCCGTGTTGGATGAGGATAAACCGAAACTTAGGGATAGTATCAAGGCGCTGCAAAAGGAAGGGGACAGCGCCAGCGTGGAATACCGCGTTAAGCATAAGGACGGAAAGCTTCTTCATGTGATGGGGAATATTAAGCTTCTGGAGGAGAATGGAGAAGCGTTCTACCAGCGTTTCCTTTTAGACTGCACGACACAGAAGTTAGAAGAGAAGAGGAAAGACCAGCACAATCAGGAGTTAGTCCAGGCTTTGAGCATTGACTATAACAGGGTGTGCTATTTTGACCTTAGTACAGGGAAAGGGATTCCGCTTCAAGGTTCTAAGGATCAGACGGAGATGTTTGGTTCTGTTTTTCGTGGAGAAATTTCTCTGGAAAAGAGCATGGAGCAGTATATACAAGCCTTTGTTTACGAGGAAGACCGTGATATGCTCCGGCAGGAATCTTCGAGAGAGAACTTGATGAACAAGCTGGCTGAAAAGGGGAAGCATTTCGTCAACCACCGTGTCTCCTGGGATGGGAATACAAAGTATTTCCAGATGAAGGTGGTGCGTACCGGGGAGTGGAACGAGAGCAAGGGAATCGTAATGGGCTTCCGCAATGTGGACGGCGAGATCCGGGAGGCGATGGAGAAGAAGAATCTGCTGGAGGATGCGTTGATGCAGGCGAACCGTGCCAGCAAGGCGAAGAGCACTTTCTTGTCCAATATGTCCCATGATATCCGTACGCCGATGAATGCAATCGTCGGTTTTACGGCGCTGGCAATCACCCATATTGACAACAGGGAGCGGGTGGAGGAATACCTGCAGAAAATCATGACGTCGGGGAACCACTTACTGAGCCTGATTAACGACGTGCTGGATATGAGCAGGATTGAGAGCGGGAAGATTCGTCTGGATGAGAAGAAATGCAGCCTGCCGGAGATATTACATGGTCTGCGCAATATCTTACAGGCGGATATCCACAAAAAGCAGTTGGAGCTGTACATAGATACGGTGGATGTGTTTGACGAGGAGATTTTTTGCGATAAGCTGCGCCTGAATCAAGTACTTTTGAACCTGATGAGCAATGCGGTGAAATATTCAATCGCAGGCGGCATTATCAGCCTGCGGATTACGGAGAGGCCGGGGGCGCCTAATGGCAGTGCAAACTATGAGTTCAATATCAAGGATAACGGTATCGGCATGAGCCAGGATTTTGTGGAGCATATCTTTGAACCGTTTGAGCGGGAACGCAATTCGACGATTAGCGGCATTCAGGGAACTGGGCTTGGTATGGCGATTACGAAGAATATTGTGGATATGATGAACGGCTCTATTTCCATAAAGAGCGAGCTGAATGTGGGGACGGAGGTCACGGTAGGGTTTACGTTCCGTCTTCCTTCTAAAGAAAAAGAGCCGCAGGATATCCCGGAACTGAAGGGGCTTAGGGCTTTGGTCGTGGACGATGATTTTGACAGTTGCGACAGTGTGTCCTACATGCTGGAACAGATTGGGATGCGCGCCGAGTGGACGCTGTCAGGGAAAGAGGCGGTTCTTCGTACCCATCAGGCAGTCATGCGCAATGACGTTTACAGTGTATACATTATTGACTGGATGCTGCCGGATATGAATGGCGTCGAGGTGGCGCGGCGGATACGCAAGGAAATGGGCGAGCATGTGTCGATTATCCTGATGACTGCCTATGACTGGGCGGAGATTGAGGAAGAGGCAAGGGATGCGGGAGTCACGGCGTTCTGCGGCAAGCCGATGTTCTTGTCAGAGCTGAGGCGGTGCCTGTACTCGCTTGTCCATGCGAAGGAAGAGTTTGGAGATAGAGATGCACAGGCGCAGATCGGATGCCTTACCGGGCGAATTTTGCTGGCGGAGGATAACGAGCTGAATCAGGAAATCGCGGAGGTAATCTTGGAGGAAGCAGGAGTTACGGTGGAGATTGCCGAAGACGGGCAGAAAGCGCTGGATATGCTCGAGAAGTCGGAGGCAGGGTATTATCAGTTGATCCTGATGGATATCCAGATGCCGAATATGAACGGCTATGAGGCGGCAAGAGCTATCCGAAGACTAAAGAACCGGGAACTGGCTGAGATACCGATTATTGCCATGACTGCCAATGCATTCGAGGAGGATCGGCAGGAAGCTCTGAAAAGCGGGATGAACGGACATATTGCGAAGCCGATTGATGTTGAGGCGCTATTTGGGGCATTAGAGAAGATTCTGGCTTAGTGTACCCAAAGGGTATCCCTTGATGCATGTCCCTTAGGGGGCGGGAAGGCTGTCGTTTCATAGATATACAATAACCATCAGTCCGGAAATGCCAGGCTGGTGGTTATTATTACTGCCGTCTAATCGCTGATTTCGCTCAGATACCGGTAAATCGTCGCGGTAGAGCAGGAAAACTTCTTCGCAACGAAGGAAATCGCTCCTTTGAGCTGGAACAATCCTTGTTCCTGCAGTCGCTCAATAATCTCTTTGCGTTCATACTGGTTCAGCCGGTCGATTGGTGTAGTAAGCGACATGGTAGCATCGTCGAACATCTTCTGCATCAGCGAAGAGATATCCATCGAAAAGCTTTCCGTGGTGGAATCCGAAGAAGAAAAGGTGTTCTTAGGAGGTTCCTGGCTGTCAAAATGCTCCACCGGACCGTGCTGTTCAAGGAAAAATTCAGGATGTATTGTATTAAGCAGTTTGTTGTTCAATTCCGCAAATCTGCTGTCATCAAAATTAATGCAAAGAAACCCAATCGGATTGCCTTCCTCGTTCTTGATGAACAGTGTAGAAGAGCGGAGGACACGTCCATTTCCGGCAATGCCCCTGTAGTTACATAAAAAATCATTCGACTCATAAGCCCTGGACGAAAGCATTTGAAGTGAGGCATCGGTCAGAGGACCGCCGACCCGGCGTCCGCTGATGTGACCGTTGACGATTGCGACAATAGCTTGATGCTCCGGGTTCAGATCCTGCAGAACAATCTCATAATCCGGGCCGAGAGTCTTTCCAAGAAATTCAACAATAGTAACGTATTGCTGAAGGCTGTTAAATCCCATAGTATTACTCCGTTTCGATCTGTAGCTAAATTTGCATGTTTCTTAACAATTTTATTATCTCACGATGTCTCATAAAATTCAATATAAAATTCAGTCAATAGCCAAAAAATACTTGACATATCCTACAATACTTCACAAAAATATTATTATTATAATAAAAATGTAAGACGACGAGGAACTTTTAGAATAGTCGTGGTTGAGGAAAATGGGAAATTATGGCATAATAGGTATAGTGTAAGATGCGTATAAGATCGTAAGGAATGAATCGGAGGAGGATAGGATTTTGATGAAGTTGATTGCCCACATAACGGATGCCGGCAATGGAAGGGTGGAACAGAGCTTGAGAGAGCATTGCCTGAATGCGGGGAAGTATGCGGCTCTTAACATAGGAAGCGCCGGCTTATGCCATACCGCCTTTCTGGCGGGAATTCTGCATGATGCGGGAAAAGCCAAGACGGAGTTTGTTGATTATATAGAAAAGGCGTATCAGGGGGAAAAAGTAGACAGAGGTTCTGTGAACCATACCTTTGCCGGCGTGGTATGGCTTTTGGAGAGCTACCATACAGGCACGTCGGCAATATGGGAGAAAATGGCATGCGAGATTGTGGGCTATGCCGTTGGCTCCCACCATGGAATGTTTGACTGTGTGGACTTGAATGGGGAAAATGGTTTCCTGCATCGCCTTCAAAAAAACCGGAAAGAAATATTTTATCAAGAAGCGATGCATAATTATTTTACATATGTGATGGAAGAAGATGTGTTGGATAGGATTTTTCAAAAGTCGGCGCAGGAGATAGAAATATTTTTCCAGAAGGCGAAGGACATGTATCCGAAAGACAGTAAGGGGGTCTTTTTTCAGATAAGTATGTTGGCCAGGCTTATCTTGTCGGCAGTTATTTATGGAGACCGAAGGGATACCAGTGAATTTATGGGAGGCAAAGGGAATGAGGATAATAGGGCGGACTGGAAAAGACAAAGAGAATACTTTGAAATGAAGATAGGACAGTTGGGAGCGGATTCTCCCATAAACCGCGTTAGGAATGCGATTTCTATCCAATGCTTGAAAGCATCGGGAAGGGAACCGGGCATTTATCGCCTGAACGTGCCGACCGGAGGCGGAAAGACACTTTGTACATTGCGGTATGCTTTGGCGCATGCAGAAAAATATAACAAGAAAAGAATCATATTTATCATCCCTCTTTTGAGCGTTCTGGATCAGAATGTGAGGGTAATAAAAGAGTTTGTGCCTGACGAGAGTGAAGTATTGGAGCATCATTCTAACGTGGTCAGAGAACAGGAGATGAGTGGAGAAGAATTGGATCATTACGAATATCTGACCGATAGCTGGAACTATCCGATTGTGGTGTCTACACTGGTTCAGTTATTGGACATTCTGTTTTCTCATCAGACCTCTGCGGTAGGAAGGATGCAAGCTTTATGTGACAGCGTGATTGTGATTGATGAGGTACAGTCGCTTCCTAAGAAGGCGACGGTCATGTTCAATATGGCAATGAATTTCCTTGGGCAGTTCTGTAATGCGACTATTGTGCTTGCATCGGCGACCCAGCCTTGTTTTGAAGAGCTGAAATGGCCCCTTCATCTGGCAAAGGAGCCGGATCTGGTAAGGCTTTGCAGGGAACAGATGCAGGTATTTAAGCGGGCGGATGTGATAGACTATACAGATAAATATGGAATGGATTGGGAAGAGTGCGCCGGGTTCTGCAATGAGCTGATGCTGCAATCGGATTCTTTATTGGCCGTGTGCAATACGAAGTCGGAAGCGAGGCGGTTATTCGAGGAGCTGAAAGGACAGGCAGAAGATCTGGGTTGGGACATCTATCACCTGTCAACGGCGATGTGCCAGGAACATAGATGGAAGGTGATGGAAAGTCTGAAAAAGAGCCTGAGAAGGGTGCAGCATGCCGCGGAGAATGGAGATGAGAATGCAGTCGGAGACGTTGAGGGCAGAGTAGAAGGCGTCCAGAAAAGCTATGGCATACGTAAGGTAGTCTGTGTATCTACGCAGTTGATTGAAGCTGGGGTGGATCTATCCTTTGCAAGTGTCGTGCGGGTGATGGCGGGTCTTGACAACCTTGCACAGGCGGCAGGAAGATGCAACCGAAGTAATGAATATGGACAGTTGGGCAAAGTATACCTGATTAAATTGAAAAATGAAAACCTGAGCATGCTAAAGGAAATCAAAAAGGCGCAGGACAGCACGAGAAAAGAGCTGGAAACAAGAAAAGAGCTGAATACTGAAGCAAGCTGGGAAAGCGGGCTTTTGGAGGAACAGTCAATGCGGAGGTTTTACCGGTATCTGTTCAAGGAAACGGAACAAGAGATACGCTATCCGATTCAGGATTGCCGCAGGACGGTATATCTAGCGGATTTGTTGTCGAATAAGAACGATGATGCAGAGCAAGGTGTCAATAAAAGTAAAAATGCAGCATATATTTTGAAGCAGCCATTTAAAAGTATCGGAAGAAATTTCCGGGTATTTGACCAGGATACAACGGATATTCTGGTTCCTTATGGAAATGGCGCAAAAATAGCAGAGCAGTTGTATTCGATGCAGGATAGCTGGTTTGATTTCGGAAAATTCAGGGAAATCATGGGACAGGCGAAGAAATACACCATTAGTATATACGAATGGCAGAAGGAGAAGCTCTATCAGGCAGGATTGCTTTCGGCAGTTCTGGATGGAAGGGCATGGGTATTAGACCGGAAAGCGTATGATGATTGCTTTGGGCTGACAGTTACAGAAGAGCAGGCGGCTGTTAATTTTATACTGTAGTTGTAATTTACAGAAATTGATATTCATTAGAAAGAAGAGAAAGCAAGGAGGAAGGAATGAAGCACAGGAACTCGGTAGAATTTGAAGTGAAGGGAGAGTGTGGGTTATTCGCAGACCCGGTCACGCGCGTAGGTGGAGAGAAGTTCTCCTACCAGGTGCCCACGTATGAAGCGTTGAAGGGAATCCTGCAAAGCGTGTACTGGAAACCGACGATTATCTGGATCATTGATGAGGTACGGATCATGAACCAGATTCAGACGGAGACGAAAGGAGTGCGTCCGATTAAATATTATAATGATAAGAATGACCTTTCTTATTATACATACCTGAAAGATTGCCGGTATCAGGTGAGGGCGCATTTTATCTGGAATGAGAACCGTCCGGAGCTTGCAAAAGACCGGAATGAGAATAAGCACCATAATATTGCCCGTAGAATGATCGAGCGGGGCGGCAGGAGGGATATTTTTCTTGGGACAAGGGAATGTCAGGGATATGTAGAGCCTTGTAATTTTGGAGAAGGGAAAGGTTTCTATGACGAGCTTGCAGAGCTGAGTTTTGGAATGATGTACCATGGGATTACCTATGCGGACGAGGCGTACTCGGAAGAAACAAAAGGAAAGATGACGGTAAGGCTGTGGCAGACAGTGATGAAGAATGGCGTGATTGCATTCCTGCCGCCGTGGGAATGTATCCACAGGCCCGTGAGGAAAATGGACATGAAGAAGTTCGACGAGGCGTCGGGGAACTTTTCCGTAATCAGCGAGGAAGGAGGGGGAATGGATGTCATGGATGAGCCAGCTATATAAAACATATGAAAGGAATATCGGCAAAAGTCAGCAGGACGAGGTCCCGCTTACGCCGGTCGCCCATATGAACGCCAATGCACAGGTTGAAATTACGTTAAATAGAGAAGGGGAATTTCTGGCGGCAGAGGTGGTCGATAAGAAGGAGTCCGTGACATTAATTCCCGTCACGGAATCGTCGTCAGGCAGAAGCTCCGGCGTTGCTCCCCATGCATTATGTGATATGCTCCCGTATATTGCAGGGGATTTCCCAGAATATTGTGAGGATGAGAAGCAGAAAAAAAGCGCCGGGGAAAAGTTCAAAGCATTTTTAGAAAATTTAGAAAAATGGGAAAAGTCCGAAGATTCTCACCCGAAAGTAAAGGCAGTTTATCATTATCTTTCTAAAAAGATGACAATCTCAGATTTGATGAAAGCAGGCCTGGTTGAATTGACGTCAGAAGGAATGTTTGAAAAGAAAAAAATCAGCGGACAGCCCTATGATAAAGCGCTTGTAAGGTTTCGGGTATTTGACGGCATACAGGAAGAGGACTGCACTTGGAAAGACCTGTCTTTGATTGAGGCTTATACGAAATATTATTTAAAGGGGCAGCAGGGGAAGAAAGATGTCTGTTATTATACGGGCGAAGAGAGGACTATTTCCACGAATCATCCAAAAGGCATTGTGGCGTCTGACTACGGTGCAAAATTAGTGTCGGCAAATGACGGAATTGGTTATACCTATCGTGGAAGGTTTCAGAACTCGGAACAGACATATGCATTAAGTTATGAGGCATCTCAGAAAATACACAGCGCATTGACATGGCTAGTCAAGAAACAAGGCGTATACGTGGGAACACAGGACAAGCGAACCTTTATCTGCTGGAATCCTGACGGAAAGAAGACCCCGAACCTGTTTGAGGAATTGGGACTTTTTGATGACGAGGAGGACGATTATACGGAGATTTCTTACCGTAAGCAGCTAAGAAAAACGTTGATGGGATATCAGGAGCAGTTTGAAGAAACGGATTCCATCATCGTCATGGGGCTGGATGCGGCAACGACAGGGCGTTTATCTGTGACATATTATCATGAACAGGCGGCAACGGATTTTCTGGAACGTATTTTTTACTGGGGGAGGACATGCAACTGGCAGTATTTGAAATTTAATGAGAAGAAACAGCCCTATTATGTTGTCGAGACGCCGATTTTTCGCAGGATTGTAGAGTGCGCATTCGGGAGAGAGAATGGAAATTTTATCGAAGCGGGCGATAAGGTCCTGAAAGAGCATACCCAGCGTCTTTTGAAATGTATGCTTGAAAAGCAGCCGATTCCATATGATATCGTACATGCCCTGGCAATCCGTGCCTCTACGCCAATGGCTTACACCAGAGGAAATCGGGAACGGGTATTGTCTACGGCATGTGCATTGATCAGTAAATATTACTATGAAAAAAATAAACAAGGACAGGGGGAGAAAGAGGAGATGAAACTGGATTTAGAAAATCACGACAGGAGTTATTTATTTGGAAGGCTTTTGGCAGTATGTGAAAAGGTTGAGAGAATCACATATGACAGAGGGGAATCCCGGGAGCCGAATGCGATCCGCCTTCAGTCGGCATTTGTAAACCATCCCATGCAGAGCTGGAAAATATTAGAAGGATTGTTGAATCCGTATTTCCAGAAATTGCGTCCGGGTTTCAGGGAATATTACAAAGGGCTGATTGCCAGCATTGTGACTTCATTTCAGGATGAAGATGCCATGGCGTTAAATCAGGAGTTAAAAGAGACATATTTATTAGGGTATTACCTGCAGAGAGCGGAATTGAATAAGAAAAAGGAAGAAAAAGAGGAGGAACAGGAGAATGAGTAATTTGCAGAATAAGATTGATTTTACAGTATTGATTAAGGTGGTAAATGCGAATCCCAATGGAGATCCGCTGAATGGAAACAGGCCGAGGACAACGTACTCAGGACATGGAGAGATATCAGACGTATGCCTGAAAAGAAAGATCCGGAACCGTTTTCAGGATATGGGAGAGGAGATTTTCGTGCAGTCAGCCGATCGCAGCATGGATGAATGTACTTCGCTAAGTGAGCGGGCTTCCGAGAATATTGCGAAGTATGAGTCCAGTGATGATTATGCCAGACAAGCATGTGAGAAATGGTTGGACGTGCGCACGTTCGGACAGGTATTTGCATTTAAACCGAATAAGGATAAAAAAGAAAAAGAGGGCGTCTCCGTGGGGGTGCGCGGCCCGGTATCTATCCATCAGGCAGTCAGTTGTTCTCCCATTGATGTCAACAGTATGCAGATTACGAAGAGCGTCAACAACGAGCCGGAGAAAGGAAAGAGTTCCGATACGATGGGTACGAAGCATTTTGTGGAATTCGGGCTGTATCGTATGAAGGGGTCCGTAAATGTACAATTGGCTGAGAAGACCGGATTTTCGGAGGAAGATGCGGAAAAGTTAAAGGAAGCGCTGCGGACACTGTTCATTAACGATGCGTCTTCGGCAAGACCGGATGGCAGTATGGAGGTGGTTTCTGTTTACTGGTGGAAGCACAAGAATAAGATTGGTCAGTATTCGGCGGCAAAGGTACATGAGTCTTTGAAGATTACGTTGAAGGAAGGTGTGTTAGCGCCGGCTTCTGTGGATGATTATGAGATTAGGATCGATGCTCTGCCGGAGTTGGAGCCAGAGGTGATTGAGGGGATATAGAAGAGATGTATCAGGAAGATGATTATTTGATGTTATCCGGGCTGCAGCATTTTGCATATTGCAGAAGGCAGTGGGCGCTCATACATATTGAACAGCAGTGGGCGGAGAATGAACGGACTGTGGACGGACAAATCTTCCATGCTGTGGCGCATGACAAGGGGCGGATTGAAAAGAGGGGAGACTTGCTCATTACACGAGGGCTTCCGATTAAGTCTGCGCAGTTAGGAATGTCGGGGATCTGTGATGTGGTGGAGTTCCATAAGTCTGCGGAGGGCGTTTCACTGGCTTCCTATGAGGGATTGTGGCAGCCTTATCCGGTGGAATACAAAAAGGGCCTGCCCAAACTGAATGAAGCGGATGAGCTGCAATTGTGCGGGCAGGCGATCTGTCTGGAAGAGATGCTGCTCTGCCGTATTCCGGGCGGGAGTTTGTTTTATGGAGAGAACCGTCGGAGGAAGGCGGTGGAATTTACGGATGAGCTTAGGCGAAAAGTATTTGATATGGCAAAAGAAATGCATGATCTGTGGGAAAAGGGATATACGCCGAGAGTGAAACCGCAGAAGGGCTGCAATGCCTGTTCACTGAAAGAAATATGTGTGCCGAGGCTTGGAAGGGTAAAATCGGTTTCTGCTTATATCGAAGGCAGCCTGTCGGGGGAATAATGGTATGAAAAAATTGTTGAATACATTGTTTATCACAACGGAGAATGCTTTTTTATCACTGGAAGGGGAGACAGTCTGCGTAGAGATTAATAAAACGAAGGCTGGGCAATTTCCGCTGCATACGTTGGAGAGCATCATTTGCTTTACCTATAATGGTGCGACTCCCGCTTTTATGGGAGCTTGTGCAAAGCGTGGGATTCATCTGGCATTTTTTAGCCCTTTTGGGAAATTTTTATGCAGGGTGGTGGGTGAAAACCAGGGGAATGTATTGCTGAGGAAACAGCAGTATCGGATATCTGATGGAAAAGAGGATAGCTGTCTGATAGCGAGAAATTTTATATTAGGAAAGGTATTTAATTGCCGTTGGAGCATTGACAGGACGCTGCGCGATCATTCTCTCAGGGTAAATGAGGAAGACTGCCGGAACGCGGAACAGTATTTGTCGAATGCCATGGAAAAGATAAGGTACGTGGAGGATTTGGACTCGCTCCGGGGGTTGGAAGGCGAGTGTGCTTCGGTGTACTTTGGAGTGTTTGACCAGCTTATTTTGAATCAAAAAGAGGTGTTTTTCTTTCGGGGGCGGAATAAACGTCCGCCTCTGGATCGTGTGAATGCCATGCTGTCTTTTGGATATACTTTATTGGCAAATGATTGTGCGGGAGCGTTGGAAGGGGTGGGTCTGGATTCTTTTGTCGGTTTCCTGCATCGGGACCGTCCGGGAAGGAAGTCTCTGGCGCTTGATTTGATGGAAGAAATGCGGGCCGTGCTGGTGGATCGGTTTGTTTTGACCTTGATTAATAACCGACAGATTAAGGGGGAGCATTTTCGGATATCGGAAAGCGGAGCCGTGGAGTTTACGGATGATGGAAGAAAGAAATTTCTGACGGCGTGGCAGGAGAGAAAACGAGAGCAGATCACGCATCCTTATCTGCAGGAGAAAATATGCTGGGGGCTGGTGCCCCATGTACAGGCGTTGTTGCTTGCAAGGTATTTGCGGGGGGATATAGATGGGTATCCGCCGTTTTTGTGGAAGTGAGGGATAATATGCTTGTGTTGATTACGTATGATGTGAATACGGAAGACGCCAAAGGAAAGAGCCGGTTGCGTAAAGTGGCGAAGCAGTGCGTGGATTATGGACAGAGGGTGCAGAATTCGGTATTTGAATGCATTGTTGACCCGGGGCAGTGTAAATTGCTGAAGAATCAGTTGCTGAAGATCGTAGATTTGGATAAGGATAGTTTGAGGTTCTATTATCTTGGGAATCAGTATCAGAGTAAGATAGAGCATTATGGTGCGAAGAAGACGGTTGAGCAGGAAGGGGTGCTGATTTTGTAGTTGCGAAGGGGGAGTATACATAGAAGTCGGGGAGGGTTCGCACTGGAATGGAGCGGATGGGTGGAGAGGAATGTGGATGAGGTAGGTAAGTGAATGGAAGAGTTTGTTAATAATAGACAAATATAGATGAGTATGAGGAATAGATTTTATTTATATTTGCTGTCACTCCCTGCGTGGGAGTGTGGATTGAAATCCATCTGTGTCTTGCCAGATCCACAAGGGCTTTGGTCACTCCCTGCGTGGGAGTGTGGATTGAAATTCCCTTAGGATTGCCAGTACCCTATGAGGCATTGTCACTCCCTGCGTGGGAGTGTGGATTGAAATCTTTCCGTGGGAAATTTATTGGCAAGCCATGCAGTCACTCCCTGCGTGGGAGTGTGGATTGAAATTTGCAACGGTGGAAGTCCCGGAAGTAAAGGAGGCAGTCACTCCCTGCGTGGGAGTGTGGATTGAAATACAAGACTTTGCATCCCCGCATTTCGAGGAGGCGGTCACTCCCTGCGTGGGAGTGTGGATTGAAATATCAAGTTTGGCTGTCGGAGGAAGATGTGAAACGGGTCACTCCCTGCGTGGGAGTGTGGATTGAAATTGACTGCAATGTAAAGACCGGGACTTGTAAAAAGGTCACTCCCTGCGTGGGAGTGTGGATTGAAATTGTACGCTCACTTGCAATCGCAAACCCGGTAGTCGTCACTCCCTGCGTGGGAGTGTGGATTGAAATTCTTATACTGCGATACCGGGTTTGAATATCCAGAAGTCACTCCCTGCGTGGGAGTGTGGATTGAAATTCCCTTTACTGTCCCATTATCATTAATCGCATTGGGTCACTCCCTGCGTGGGAGTGTGGATTGAAATTTTTAATTTTACATCTGGATACTGGATAACTTTGTCACTCCCTGCGTGGGAGTGTGGATTGAAATAATAAACCCCGAAGCAATATTGAAACCGTGAATGAGTCACTCCCTGCGTGGGAGTGTGGATTGAAATTATCCAAAGCCTTATATCAGTGATGATCAGTTTGGTCACTCCCTGCGTGGGAGTGTGGATTGAAATAATAAAAAAGAGTTGATGGAAGAATATGTTAAGGTCACTCCCTGCGTGGGAGTGTGGATTGAAATCGGAACGGAGGCCGGTGTTTGTGGAACTGAAGACGTCACTCCCTGCGTGGGAGTGTGGATTGAAATGGAATTTAGTGGAGGTGTAGAAAAGTGTTTATAGGTCACTCCCTGCGTGGGAGTGTGGATTGAAATCGGTGATTAGTAAGAGAATTGCCGGGAAAATCGACGTCACTCCCTGCGTGGGAGTGTGGATTGAAATCGCTATCTTACGGTGTCGTTACCTGCGTTACCGGCGTCACTCCCTGCGTGGGAGTGTGGATTGAAATTGCGCTGCAATAGTAGCATCTTTTGCCGCAAGCTCGTCACTCCCTGCGTGGGAGTGTGGATTGAAATAAAGCACTTGCTGTTAGGATTCCTCAATCACATGTCACTCCCTGCGTGGGAGTGTGGATTGAAATTCGTAAGCATATATCATCATAGTCGCCAATAATTGTCACTCCCTGCGTGGGAGTGTGGATTGAAATTCGACGGAGTAGCAGTTACTTTTGAGGGAGAATGGTCACTCCCTGCGTGGGAGTGTGGATTGAAATAGATGCTATTAAGGCGGTTATCAGGCAGATAAACCGTCACTCCCTGCGTGGGAGTGTGGATTGAAATAAAAACAAGGACATAACAGAAAAATTGATTGCAAGTCACTCCCTGCGTGGGAGTGTGGATTGAAATCACCAGTAAAGCACACGTTCCCTGAAGCTCACCGGTCACTCCCTGCGTGGGAGTGTGGATTGAAATTGAATCTGAACCCTCATAAGCGTCTCCCAATGCTCGTCACTCCCTGCGTGGGAGTGTGGATTGAAATCAGCATGACAGGGAACGGCTCCTGAATGCATTGGCGGTCACTCCCTGCGTGGGAGTGTGGATTGAAATAAAAAGAAATCTGCCTCCGCAACCGCACCGCCGCGTCACTCCCTGCGTGGGAGTGTGGATTGAAATCTGAAGGACGTGACTGGGAACCGGCGGTTCTGGGTGTCACTCCCTGCGTGGGAGTGTGGATTGAAATCCTTGTAAATATCTCGGATGCTGAAAAAATCAAGTCACTCCCTGCGTGGGAGTGTGGATTGAAATTTTACAAAACATATCAAGATACATCTCTACATCGCGTCACTCCCTGCGTGGGAGTGTGGATTGAAATTTCTGGTAGACGTCCCGGACGTAGATGACCCAGAAGTCACTCCCTGCGTGGGAGTGTGGATTGAAATCTGAGCTATGAGGACACCTACACCGAAGTGGACGGGTCACTCCCTGCGTGGGAGTGTGGATTGAAATTTGAATATGCCGAGGCGGCCGAGGATCTGGCAGAGTCACTCCCTGCGTGGGAGTGTGGATTGAAATACGCTGGAGGCCGGAGTCTCTGCGACGACACCGAGTCACTCCCTGCGTGGGAGTGTGGATTGAAATACGCTGGAGGCCGGAGTCTCTGCGACGACACCGAGTCACTCCCTGCGTGGGAGTGTGGATTGAAATAAAGAAGAGCGGTATCTGTTTTATAATGCAAAAGTCACTCCCTGCGTGGGAGTGTGGATTGAAATAGGCCTTGGCGTGTCAGAATCCCAAGTCCGGAAGGTCACTCCCTGCGTGGGAGTGTGGATTGAAATGTTTTCATGGGTTTATCATACAGCCATATAAGGCGGTCACTCCCTGCGTGGGAGTGTGGATTGAAATTGTAAGCACGACTGGGAAAAGGTCTGGTTTGACGTCACTCCCTGCGTGGGAGTGTGGATTGAAATAATGATTGCCTCTCCAATGTCATTCCCGCACTCGGTCACTCCCTGCGTGGGAGTGTGGATTGAAATCAGCAATAAAGCACAGGTTCCGGGAAGCTCCCCGGTCACTCCCTGCGTGGGAGTGTGGATTGAAATCAGCAATAAAGCACAGGTTCCGGGAAGCTCCCCGGTCACTCCCTGCGTGGGAGTGTGGATTGAAATTGTAAGTGCCGCATACATCTTTGCAAACATTGAGTCACTCCCTGCGTGGGAGTGTGGATTGAAATTAATGGATTGTAACTTTCCGCCAGCGCCGCATACGTCACTCCCTGCGTGGGAGTGTGGATTGAAATCGCGGTCATGCAATAGGAGCGGATACCCGTAGAGGTCACTCCCTGCGTGGGAGTGTGGATTGAAATTAATGGATTGTAACTTTCCGCCAGCGCCGCATACGTCACTCCCTGCGTGGGAGTGTGGATTGAAATGCCCAGGCACCGATTGTCCCATTTACCAGCTGCGGTCACTCCCTGCGTGGGAGTGTGGATTGAAATACGTGAAACATAAGGAGGGATTGAAATGGGACGAGTCACTCCCTGCGTGGGAGTGTGGATTGAAATTCGCGAGATCGTCCACCGGGAATGCAATAACCTCGTCACTCCCTGCGTGGGAGTGTGGATTGAAATCAAACACCATTGTATGGTGTGAAGAATTACCATGGTCACTCCCTGCGTGGGAGTGTGGATTGAAATTACGCAATCAAGACGGAATATTTTACAAGCGTTGTCACTCCCTGCGTGGGAGTGTGGATTGAAATTACACAGAATGGGGATGGGAAGGAAGCCGTTACGGTCACTCCCTGCGTGGGAGTGTGGATTGAAATAACAGATGATGGGGAATCCGCAGTTTCAGAAAAGTCACTCCCTGCGTGGGAGTGTGGATTGAAATGATGTTACTTGTCTTAATGAGCCAAGACGGATGCGTCACTCCCTGCGTGGGAGTGTGGATTGAAATTAGGAGTGTTTAATAGAGCTGATATGTTCCCGGAGGTCACTCCCTGCGTGGGAGTGTGGATTGAAATGCCTATCATGTGTTCGCGTCCCGCTCTCTTTTGTAGTCACTCCCTGTGCGGGAGTGTGGATTGAAATAGCTACGCGCTCCGGGAAGGTACCAGGCTTCTAGTACATCATAAATTAAATAACTAGCCAAATATATATATGAGTGTTATAATTCTTTAGGAAAGTATCAGATTCAGGGCAGACGAAAAGAGCAGCTTTATACAAAAGATAAAACTGCCCTGAATGTGATTCTTTCCGATTGTACCAGACTGCGGACCTTTAGCCAATATGTGTATGGAGGAAGTATTTTTCACAGTTAGTGAAACTGCACAGATTTTGCAGGTACTTCCTGGCATAAGCATCTGTTTTTTGTGTAGATTTACAAATATATCCGGTAAAAAGGCATGCTTCGCAAGCCTTCTTGCGGAGGCTTTTAAAAAATTTATTCAGTAAGAAAAAGTTTGTATCAGGATGAACCATATGTCCTTCCGGCCTGTTGCATCCTGTGGCGCCCGCATTCCGGACAAATGCGTATATCAATCTTCCAGACCACAGCCAGCAGCTCTCCTATAGATAGTCCGGCATACCTTTCTTTAAACCGCTGTCCTCCCTGGATTTTGAAGATCAGTTTCAGGTTCTTGCTTTTATACCGGTTATTTAAAAAGCCGTAATAGCGGATCTTCTGAAAACCGGGAGGGAGCACATGCATCAGGTAACGCCGGATGAATTCCGTGTTTTCCAGGGTGATAGTCCTACGCGGATTGCCGGGCCTTTTTCCTCTGGCAGAAAAAGTGGTTTCCTGTTCATCCACATCCAGGATACGGCTGTTTGAAATGGCAATCTTATGGGTATATCGTCCAAGATATTCCAGGGCATTGCCAAATCTGTTAAAGGTTTCCTTAATGTATGGGCACCAGTCCTTTTCGTAAAGGGAATTGCGGAATGTGGCCCATTCATAGGAACTGCGCAGTTCTTCGCAGGAAGCGGAAAACTCCAGGCTGGCGCTTTGATAAAGGGCATCAAGCGCTGCAAGGAATTTTCCCTTGAATTTATTCCTGAGGACTTTTACGGGGAGGAAGAAGCTTTTCTTTGTTTTCCGTATTTTAT
>CAJTDD010000013.1 GCA_910574885.1 Lachnospiraceae bacterium
ATATTGGCTAAAGGTCCGCAGTCTGGTACAATCGGAAAGAATCACATTCAGGGCAGTTTTATCTTTTGTATAAAGCTGCTCTTTTCGTCTGCCCTGAATCTGATACTTTCCTAAAGAATTGTACCATAACTATCACCCCATATCCGCCGTCGGACATAGGGTGATTCCATTTCTTTATACGTATCTATTTTTCTTCTCCATCCTTATCCCGCGTCTCCATCAGGATTACCCATCCCGACGGGAAACGGATCACAGCCTCCTCCTCGCCTTCTGCAATCTGGTTGCTCACACAAAGACTGTTATAGGGCGGCAGCGTATGGTTCCTTAACGGATACTTCGCACCGCTAATATTGAAGCCAAAGACGTCCTCCCCCAGCGGGAATACGGAGAAATAATCGCCGAAAGCCTCATCCCTTCGGATATGGGTCTCGCCGTCTCCGATGATAGTAATCAAATTCTGGCTGTCAAGAATCTTTGCATCAATCCCTGCCTTAAACGGAATCATGAGGCTCTGCACATTTGCCCAGAGATGGTCGATTCTGCCGCCAGTTGCACCGAGAATCACCAGTTCCTTACTGCCAAGGGTCATGGCCAGACGGATTGCTATCTCCGTATCGGAAGCATCCTTTACCGGATTGTACTCCCGAACAGGAACATTTGTTTTATTCTTATAATAATCCCGGATTTCCTCCTTGGCGCTGTCAAAATCTCCCACAATATAATCCGGCATAATCTGGTGATAATACAGGAATTCCACACCCTTATCTACCGCGATTACGCACCGTTCTTCCTGTTGGTTCAAGACAGACAGCGTCAATGCCTCATCTAGTTCCCCTCCGCTGATAATGATACTTCTTTTACTCATATTCTCTCAAAATCTCCATAAAATCTTTCGTGTTCTTCCCTGGGTCTCCTCCAAATACCGCCGACCCTGCAACAATCACATTGGCGCCCGCCTCAAGGACTTCACGGACGTTGGAGAGGTAGATACCTCCGTCCACTTCAATATCCAAGGACAATCCTTGCTCATCTGCCATCCGGCGAATCAGACGAATCTTGTCCAATGACTCTGGAATAAACTTCTGCCCTCCAAACCCTGGATGGACGCTCATGACTAGAATCATGTCTACCTCTTTCAGATAATCCCTTACTGCCCCGCCCTCCGTCTCCGGACAGATAGAGAGTCCCACCCGAAGCCCGCAGGATCGTATCTTCTCTAACGTCGCCTTTACGTCCTCACAAGCTTCCAGATGAACGGTTATCAAGTCTGCCCCTGCCTTTTTGAAATCCTCAATATACCGGATGGGTTCCTGTACCATCAAGTGTACATCCATTACCTGACTCCCCGCTCCCTGAATGGACGCCAGCACCGGCATCCCAAAAGAAATACTAGGGACGAACATCCCGTCCATGACGTCAAAATGAAGGTATGCGGCTCCATTTTCTTCCGTCGTCCTTATCTGTCTGCCCAGCTCCTTAAAATCTGCCGCCAAGATTGACGGGGCTAATATACATGCCATACTCAATACCTCCTTTTATTCTTCAATTCTTCATACATCTCCGTATAGTCCTGATAGCGGACAGGATGGATTCTGCCATTCTCTACCGCATTCCTTACCATACATCCCGGCTCATGCACATGGCTGCAGCCATTGAAACGGCATGTTCCTTCATATTCCGCAAATTCCGGGAAATATTGCCTAAGCTCTTCCTTCTCGAAATCATTGACATACAGGGAACTGAATCCCGGCGTATCCATGATATAGGAATCCCCGTCTATGGGGAATAGTTCCGAGTGCCTGGTCGTATGCTTCCCACGCTCGATTTTACGGCTGATGGAGCCTGTCTCCATATTCGCCTCAGGCGTCAGCATATTAATCAATGTGGATTTCCCTACGCCGGAGGGACCTGCAATTGCCGTGGTCTTTCCCTTTAAGCAGTCTCTCACAAGATCTATATTTTTTCCTTCCAATGCGCTCGTAAACAACAGAGGATACCCGCATCCCCCGTAAATCGCCCGAAGCTCCTCAATCTGCGCCTCATCGGCTATGTCCTGTTTGTTGAAGCACAATACAGCCGGAATCCCTTTCCGCTCCATCATGACAAGAAAACGATCAAGAAGGTTATAGTGGGGCGCAGGGCGCAATACGGCAAATACTACCAATGCCTGGTCGATATTAGCCACCGCTGGGCGTACCAGCTCATTTTCCCGCGGAAGAATCCGAATGATATTACCGGTCATTTCTTCCCCGTTCAGTATTTCAATCTCTACATTGTCTCCCACTAAAGGCTTGACCTTCTCTTTCCGGAAGATACCTTTTGCCTTACATTCATAAACACCGGATTCTACTACGTGTACGTAGTAGAATCCGGCAATCCCTTTCACAATCTTACCTTGCATAAACGTCGCTACTCCACAGTCTGGTTATCATCGCCTGTATCCGGCGGGGGTGTCTGCTCTGCCGGTTTCCTGCTGACCACAAGATTCACGGACGTACCTTCCTCTACGGTACTGCCAACACCAGGATCGCAGCTGATGACAGTTCCAGACGGAACTGAATTGTCATCCCGGTAAACCACATTTCCGGTCGCAAGCCCTGCACTGCTCAAAAGCTGTTTTGCATTCTCCAGAGTTGTATTGGTCACAGGCGGAACCGCTACCTTTTCCGGCGGCTTCGGTCCCTGGCTTACCACCAGACCGACTGACGTACCTGCCGCTACTTTCTTTCCTCCATCAACACTCTGGGATACGACAAGCCCTTCTGGAACACTGTCATTCCAATCATAAGTTACCGTACCAACGTTAAGCCCTGCCGCAATAATCGCATTCTGGGCATCCGCATCTGCCTGGCCGATGACATTGGGGACAGTCTTCTTCTCTGCGCCCTTGCTGACCTTCATAATAATCTGCGTATCTTCCGTAGCCTGCGCATGTGCCGCCGGGGTCGTCTCAACGACATCCCCCTCGGCTACGGTATCGCTGTATACAAATTCCGACGAAATCTTCTTAAAGCCTGCCTGAGTCAGCATACTATGCGCTTCGCTCTCATTGTGGCCTTTGACATCCGGGACTTCGATCTTAGTACCCACAAGCCCGGAACTTACCACTACCACAATCGTCGTATTCTTATCTACCTTCTTACCTGCTTCCGTCTTCTGCTCCGAAACCGTTCCTTCCTCGTACTTGTTGGATTCCTTCCGCTCAGCAACCCTAAAACCAAGCCCCATCCCGTTCAGCTCTTTCTTTGCTTCTTCTTCCGTCTTCCCGACCACATTGGGAACCTTTACCTGCTCCTCTTCTGTCGTCTCGTTTTTCAGTTTGGGCGTGAATTTGAACAGTCCCGCAGCCTTCCCGATTACAAAAATCAATATGAACACGATGATGACCGCTACCACAATCGTCAGAATCTTCATCACCTTGTTCATGCGCGGGTTCACATCGTCGGAATCCCTGCGCCTCCTTCCGCGTGAATCATAGTCGTCATCGTCAAAACCGTCATCATAATCACGGTCGTCTTCATCGTCATCATAATCATTACCGTCTCCGTAGCCGTCATAATCATCGTCGTCCCCATAGCCGTCGTCGTAATCATGATGCTCTCCATAGCCGTCGTCATAACCATTTGTACCATAACGGTTATCACTGTCACTGCCGTAACCATCGCCGCCATACTCGTCATACTCGTCGTCATCGTCGTAACTTCGGATATCGTCCAGCTCATCACCGGTAATAATGACAGTATTCATTCCCCTAAGCGGCGGTATCACCACAAAATCCCCATTGGGGTCTACCAGGGAACGCTTCAAATCCTGAACCAACTCATCCGTATTCCGGTATCTCCGCTCACTGTTCTTCTGGGTACATTTCAGAATAATCCGCTCTAAACTATAGGGAATATCCGGCACAATCTCCGACGGCGGGGTAATCTCTTCCTGCAAATGCTTGATTGCAACCGATACCGTGGACTCTCCGTCGAACGGCACCTGCCCTGTCGCCATCTCGTACAGGGTAATGCCCACCGAGTAAATATCGCTTCTCTGGTCGCTGAACCCGCCTCTTGCCTGTTCCGGCGACGTATAGTGGACGGAACCCATAGCATTGGAGCTGACCGTGTTGGACGTAGTCGCCTTGGCAATCCCAAAATCCGTCACTTTCACCTTGCCGTCTTTGGAAATGATGATGTTCTGCGGCTTGATATCTCTGTGTATAATGTCTGCCGCATGGGCGATTCCCACACCCGTACACATCTGAATCGCGATGCTGATGACTTCCTTGTGGGACAACCTGCCCTTTCTCTCTATATAATCTTTCAGCGTAATCCCCTCGACCAGCTCCATGACCATGTAATACAGCCCCCGGTCTTCTCCGACGTCGTATACGTTGACAATATTCGGATGAATTAGACCGGCCGCCGCCTGAGCCTCCGAGCGGAACTTACGTACAAAATTCTCGTCTTCTTTATATTCCTTTTTTAACACCTTGATTGCCACGTAACGGTTCAGCATGCGGTCCCTGCCCTTGTATACGTCAGCCATACCGCCCGCCCCTACCTTACTGAGCACCTCATATCGTTTTCCAAGGATAATCCCGTCTTTCACACTCATACACTCACCTCGTCTGCAAGCGGCTCTGCTATAACAACCCCTATGTTATCTCTCCCGCCGTTGCTGTTTGCCTTCTCAATCAACATCTGCACTGCCTCCACCACATCCCGGGAGCCGCGCACGATATCAAACATGTCCTCATCCTCTACCATATTGCTCAATCCGTCCGTACACATCAATATGATGTCCCCCTTCTTGAGCCGGAACTCGTATATATCTGCCTCCACGCCTTCCTTCACGCCGATTGCCCTTGTGATGATATTCTTGTCCGGATGGTTCCTTGCCTCTTCCGCCTTGATGCCTCCAAGCCTTACCATCTCTTCCACAAGAGAATGGTCTTTGGATATCTGGCGTATCTTCTCATTGATTAAATAGAGACGGCTGTCTCCCACATTGGCAAAATACAAAGTATTGCCAACAACCGTCGCCACCACCAGTGTCGTCCCCATGCCTTCCAGCTTGATATCCGCAGATGCGACTTCGATTAACTTATCGTTTGCAATGCTGACAACGTTGCGCAGAATCTCTTCCGGCTTGTTAAGGGGCGTATTCTCCAATTCTTCCCTAAGTACGCCCACCGTATATTTTGACGCAAAATCTCCTGCCTTGTGGCCGCCCATTCCGTCGGCTACCGCAAGAAGATTCGGAAACGGCCCGATAGGCTTATCCGTCACATATACATAGTCTTGGTTGACTTCACGCTTTCTCCCTACATCAGTCATTGCAAATATCTTCATCTGGTTCTCCCGTCCGCGGCAGCGTATCGTCTCCTAAGCTGACCGCAGGCTCCGTCTATATCCGAGCCTCTTTCCCTTCTTATAGTAACATTAATTCCATTTTTTTCAAGTTTATTTTTAAAAACACAGGCATTTTTCCTGTCTGGTCTTCTGTATTTCCTTTCTGTGACCGGGTTCACGGGGATGAGGTTCAAGTGGCAGTTCCTTGGTTTCAGGATTGCCGTAAGTTCCCGCACATCCTCCGCCGTATCGTTCACACCTGCAATCAGGCTATACTCGAACGTTACCCTCCGTCCTGTTTTTTGGAAATAATCGTCGCATGCCTTGAGCACTTCTGAAAGGCCGTATTTCTCTGCCACGGGCATGAGCTTCCTTCGCTTCTCCTGCGTGGAGCCGTGGAGGGATAACGCCAGCGTAATCTGGAAACCTTCCAATGCCAGCCGGTACATGTTGGGCACGATCCCGCAAGTGGACGCCGTGATGTTCCGCTGGCTGATATGCAAGCCCCGCTCATCGCTTATCATCTGGATAAACCGGACAAAGTTGTCGTAATTGTCAAGAGGTTCCCCCGTTCCCATTACGACAACATGGGATACCCGTTCTTTGGTCAATTTCTGGATCTGATATACCTGCCTTAACATCTCAGAAGGAGCGAGATCCCGCTTTCGCCCACCGATGGCGGATGCACAGAACCTGCAGCCCATCCGGCAGCCTGCCTGAGACGAAACACAGACTGAATTCCCATAGGGATGGCGCATCAGGACGCTCTCAATCATGTTGCCGTCCCCTAACCCGAACAGAAACTTCTCGGTGGGGTCTGCTTTTGAGATCTGGCGTTCTGCCAGCTCCATCTGGGGAATTTCATAGGTTTTTGATAGTTTTTCCCGAAAACTCTTAGAAAGATTCGTCATCTCATCAAAACTGCCGACTAATTTTACATGCAGCCATTCGTAAATCTGACGGCTGCGGAAGGGCTGTTCACCTAATGCGTGGATCTCTTCCGCCAATTCGTTATAATTCAAGGAGCAGATGTCTATCTTCTCTTCCGCTCCTATATCTTCTGTCTCATTTATCTTTTCTGTTTCGTCTATATCTTCTCTCACATTTATCTCTTCAATCGTTTCTATATCCTGCATACATTCCATAATATTTTCTATACCTTATTGGACGAAGTCCACCCGCCCGCAGGGCATGCATCACCGTGTGCCATTGGGTATATAATACTGCTATCATAAACCCATATCGCAAATCACCAAGCTCTTCACATTCTCAGGAACATCGCTATGTAGAACCCGTCTCCTGAATCACGCCCTGGCAAGGTCTGCCGTTCACGCTGCAGATGAAATTCTGGAAACTGTCTTGCGAACCATGCGGCATTATCCTCATTCTCTTCTTTATGAATGGTACATGTACTGTAAATCAACTTGCCGCCCTGTTTCACATACTCTGCCGACACAGACAGAATCTCCCGCTGGAGCTTCACCAGTTCCCGCTGTGTATCCTGAGTCATCTTATATTTTAGATCCGGTTTCCTTCCCAGCACCCCAAGTCCTGAGCATGGAAGATCTGCAATCACAATATCGGCTTTCCCTACGGACGCCTCGTCTCTCAGGCGCGCATCCATCTGCACCACTTCTATGTTCGTCATGCCGCTTCGCAGAATATTCTCCCGTATCATCCCTATCTTATATTCCGTCAAATCCCTTGCTTCCACATGCCCGGTTCTCCGAAGCATCTCTGCAAGATGGATTGCCTTGCCGCCGGGAGCGGCACAGACATCTATAATATAGCTGCCTTCCTCCGGTGCCGCCCACTGTGCGACCTGCATGGAACTGACGTCCTGTACCTGAAAATATCCTTTTTGAAAACTTTCCAGTTTCATCAGATAGTCAAGGCCTGAAAGGTGAAGCGCGTAAGGTAACTCTGCATCTTCCTTCACGGAGACACCCTCTTCTTTCAGCTTACGCATCAGTTCTTCCTTGGATATCCTATCTGGATGAAAGCGGACCGTCACCGGCTTTTCTTTCAGGAACTCTTCTGCCATGGCACGGACTGTCTCTTTCCCATATTCGGCCAGCCATTGCCCAAGTATCCATTCCGGTACAGAATAGCGCACGGAGAAACTATAAAGCATGTCCTCCTCGGAAGGATAACTGATATCAGACAAATTCCTGCTGATATTGCGGAGTACTCCGTTGACAAATCCCCGAAGGCTGCCAAAGCCTCTCTTTGCGGCAAGTTTCACGGCTTCATTGCACGCTGCGGAAGCCGGGACACTATCCATATATTTTAACTGATAGACTGCGCTCCTAAGAATTGTCCGGATTACCGGCTTCATCTTGCTTACCTTGACCTTGGAGAACTGGTCGATGATGTAATCCAGTTCAATCATGCGTTCGAGAGTCCCATTCACCACTCTTGCAATGAACGCGCGTTCCTGTTTTTCCAGATATTGATACTGGTCAAGTGCGTTCTTGAGCGCAATATGGCTATATTCCCCGCCACGGGTGATTTGGATTAAAATATCCAGAATCAATTCTCGGGTATTCGTGGATTGTGCCATGAGATAATCCTCCGCATCTAAATTTAATTTCTCCGGTTATTCGCAAGCAATATAATACGCAAGAGCTGTAACGCCGCCGAAATTGCGCCTGCCACATAGGTAAGCGCCGCTGCAAAAAGCACCTTCTTTGTCGCATTCACTTCATCCTCGTAGAGAATCCCGCTGCCGCCTAAAATATGGATTGCACGGCTCGATGCATTGAACTCTACCGGAAGCGTCACAATCTGGAATAAGACAGCCAGGGAAAATGCCAAAATACCCAGATTCAGAAATACCATAGAAGAACGGCTACTGAATAAGAGTCCGATAATAATCAGCGGCCACGCGATAGCACTGCCGAAATTCACTACAGGCACAAGTGCGCCTCGGATCTGAAGCGGAACATAACCCGTATCATGCTGGATTGCATGCCCGCATTCATGGGCAGCCACCCCAAGCGCCGCAACGGACGAAGAATTGTAGGTCGCATCAGACAAACGCAGGACTTTAGACCTTGGGTCATAGTGATCCGTCAGATTCCCCGGGACATGCTCCACCTGCACATCATGGATACCTGCACTTCTCAAAATCCGCTCCGCAGCCTCACGCCCTGTCATTCCAGAATGGTTCCGTACCCTGGAATACTTGCCGAACGTAGACTTCATCTTCGCCTGTGCCAGCAGACAGATAATAAGGCCGATTATGACCAGAATATATGTGGGATCTATCCCATAACCATAATACATAACTACACCTCCTGATTACTTATCACTATTACACATATCACGATTGCACATGTCTCTGTTACACATGGTTCATCAACATATACAAAGTATTATATATGAAAAACAGGTAAAATACCTGTTTTTCATACAAATTTAACAATTATTAATGATTTCCTAAAACTGTCCCTGCTTTCATCGGATACCCTCGCAGGAATGCGCCCGCATCCATCCGCTTCTTTCCCGGTATCTGTAACGCAAGTATTTTCAACGTTCCACGCCCGGTTTTCACACAGAACCCATCTTTCCCGACTGCAACGACCGTTCCAGGAACCATCATCTCCTGATTCCCTGATGTTCCAGAATCCCCCATGTCCTCTTCCAGTTCCAGATTCTCCCGATTCTCTTCTGGCTTTGAATACTCTGCCGTCTTCGGCGCGTCCACCACCAGCGCGTCCCATATCTTCATCACCTTGCCGTCCCAGTCCGTGTATGCGCTCGGCCAGGGATTTAATCCCCGTATCAGCCGCTCAATGGCTGCGGCGTCCTGATTCCAGTCAATCTCACCAAGGCTCTTATCCAACATTCTTGCGTATTCCGTCGTGCTTTCACCCTGTTTTTCCGGTTTGACCGTTCCTTCTTCCAACTCCTTCAGCGTCCGGACACAAAGGTTTGCTCCCGCTTCCGCCAGTTTATCGTGAAGGCTCCCACCCGTCTCCTTTTCGTCCAGCACAACTTCCGTCTTCAGCAGCATGTCTCCCGTGTCCAGCCCCTCGTCCATCTGCATAGTGGTGACGCCGGAGACCTTCTCACCGTCTATGACAGCCCACTGGATAGGCGCAGCCCCGCGGTATTTCGGGAGCAGAGACGCATGTACGTTGATACAGCCATAAGGCGTCATCTCGAGAATCTCCTTAGGCAAAATCTGCCCGAACGCTATGACGACTATGACGTCCGCCTGATATTTCCGCAGTTCTTCCACACAGTCCAATGCCCGAACCCGCTTGGGCTGGAATACGGGAATCTGGTGTCTGATTGCTGCTTCCTTGACCGGCGTGTACTGCATCTTGCCGCCCCGTCCCTTGGGCTTGTCGGGCTGTGTGACTGCGAGGACCACCTCATGTCCTGCCTGAACCAACGCCTCCAGAGTTCCTACAGAAAAATCCGGGGTTCCCATGAAAATAATTTTCATCTACTCATCCTCCTCATATACCGCATCGTGAAGTCCGCCTTCTACCATCTCGACGTACATTTTTCCCTCCAGATGATCAATTTCATGACAGAATGCACGGGCAAGGAGTTCCTCTCCTTCCATCTCTACCTCTTCCATATCCTCGGTCAGTGTCCGGATACGGACATAGTTCGGCCTGGTCACGGTTCCTGCCTTCCCTGGAACACTCAGGCACGCCTCCTCCCCGGTCTGCTCTCCGGATACTTCCAAAATCTCCGGGTTTATCAGCACGATTGGCCCGTCGCCGATATCAATGACCACAATCTTCTTCAGAATTCCTACCTGGGGTGCGGCAAGCCCTACTCCCTGCGCCTCATACATCGTATCCAGCATGTCGTTGATTAGTATCCTGTTGCGAATTGTCATCTTCGTTACGTCTTTGCATTTCTTCGTAAGAACCTCATCTCCCAGTTCCCGAATCTTTCTTATTGCCATAGCCTGCTCTCCTCTTCGTTTTATTCTAAACCATACCCGTCATGTTCCACCTGAAAATATACAATGCCGGACGAAGTCCGCCCGCCCCGCAGGGTCATGCATCACGGTATGCCTAAATACTTAAATTAAAATACATTCATAGGATTAAAATCAAACTGAATCCGCATTTCCTGAAATCCCTTATTCATCTCTATATACTGCTCCATCCGGTTCTTCACCTCGATTAAGAGCCTGCCGTCGCTCCCTTTCAGGTACAGCGCCCGCCGGTACATGTCGCTGACCTTTGCCACATAAGGGCTTGCCGGACCAATCTTCTGTAAGACCCCTTTCTTGTCTACCCTGACCGCAAATTCTTTCAGATACTTTGCAGCCGTCTCGAGCATTTTCTCATCCGGTCCCGTCATCAGCACTGCCAAAAGCTGCTCCACAGGCGGGTAGCCCATCAGTCCACGGTACTCCATCTCGGCAGCGTAGAATCCTTCGTAATCCTGTGCCGCCGCCATCTCAATGCTGTAATGTTCGGGACTGTAAGTCTGGATAACGACCTCCCCCCGGCCTTTCCCCCGGCCGGCACGTCCCGCCGCCTGGGTCAAAAGCTGGAATGTCCTCTCTGCGGCGCGGTAATCATTCGAGTACAGGGACATATCTGCCGCAAGGATTCCAACCAGCGTCACATTGGGAAAATCATGTCCCTTAACGATCATCTGTGTTCCGATCAGGATATCTGCCTCTTCGCTGGCAAATGCTTCCAGTATCTTCTCATGTCCGTCCTTCGTCCTTGTAGTATCCATATCCATCCTGAGGACGCGCGCGCCAGGGAACTTCTGTTTCACCAGCTCCTCGATCTGCTGCGTCCCTGCCCGGAATCCTCCCATATACTGGGAACCGCAGGAAGGGCAGACAGTTACCTGCGGTTCCTCATGCCCGCAGTAATGACAGACCATCCTTCCGCCCTTATGCGCCGACAGAGAAACGTCACAATGAGGACATTTTACTACATATCCGCAAGACCTGCAAGAAACAAAACCTGCATATCCTCTCCGGTTCAGGAACAGCATGATCTGTTCTCCTCCTGCGAGCCTATGCTCTATCAGTTTTTCCAGCCGGTCGCTGATAATGGAACGGTTGCCTTCCTTCAGTTCTTTGCGCATATCTTCCACGTATACTTCCGGCAGTTCTCCCTCCCCGGCACGCGTATTTAGCTTTAAAAGCTGAAAACGCCCGCACTCGCAGGCATAGAACGCTTCCAAAGAAGGTGTGGCAGATCCAAGGACTACGCTTGCGCCCTCTCTTTTTGCCCGTTCGATTGCGGTCTCCCGGGCGTGGTAGCGGGGCGTCTGTTCGCTCTTATAGGCAGATTCGTGTTCCTCGTCTATCACAATCAGCCGAAGCCGGGAAAAAGGCGTGAATAGGGCGGAACGGGGACCAATCATCACGTCTACCTCCCCCGATTTCACCCGCTCCATCTGGTCATAACGCTCTCCCGGCGACATTCTGGAATTCAGGATAGACACTCGGCCGCCGAACCTGCCGTAGAACCGCATGACGGTCTGGTAAGTAAGCGCAATCTCGGGAATCAATACGATTGCCTGGCCTCCCGATTCCAATACTTCGGCAATCATTTCCATGTAAACTTCTGTTTTTCCGCTTCCCGTTATCCCATATATCAGATAGGTCTTACGAAGCCCACGGCTATAGTCTTCCCTGAAAACATGGATTGCATGTTGCTGTTGTGCGGTAAATTCCCATAATTGCCTGGCTTTCTCCTTCTGGCGGATGGGATTGCGGAACACCTTTTCGGACTTTAGCGCTATCATCCCTTGCTCTTCTAAGGCGCGCACGACTGTCCGGGTCACATTCAGTTTCTTCGTCAAGAAATCATAATCCTGCTCCGGCTGGTCTAAAAGGGCGGCAAGAAGCCTTGCCCGGGCTTTCTGGTTCTTGTGGAGGAATCTGTCAAGCTGCCGTTTTCCTTCTTCCTCGCCAAGCAGAAGGCAGACGCGCTTTTTTTCCTTCGCTTTCTCCTGCTTTTTGATAGGGATGACCGTTTTCAATGCCTGAATCATGGTTCCGCCGTAATGCTCCTTCATCCACGCCGCAAGCGCCACCAGCTTCGCTTCGATTGCCACGCTGTCTTTTGCCACTCCAAGTATTGGCTTCATCTTCTCTGGGTCGTATCCCGGTTTCTCGGAAAAACCGGTCACATAGCCGTGGATTTCCTTGTTGCCTCTTCCAAAAGGGACGATGACTTCCGTCCCAACCCGAAGTGTGCCTTCCAACTCTGGGGGGATGACGTATTGAAATACTTTATCCAGTTTTTCATGCGTAATGTCTACGATTATATCTGCGTACATATATTTCCCCAAAAACTAACCCCGCAGTTCTTCCAACACCTCTCGGATCAAGCTGCGGTCGTCCATGTCGTATTTCACACCTTTGATTTCCTGATATGTCTCATGCCCCTTGCCCGCCAGTACAATCACATCTCCCGGCTCGCCATGTGCAATGGCGTACCGAATCGCCTCTTTCCTATCGCAAATGGCAATGTACTTTCCGTCCGTCTTCTCCATACCTGTGATGATATCATCAATAATTGCCTGAGGTTCTTCAAAACGTGGATTATCTGACGTAATAATCGTAAAATCAGACATCCGCCCCGACACCTCTCCCATCTCGTACCGTCTTGTCCTGGAACGGTTGCCGCCGCACCCGAAAATTGTCACGATACGCCCTGGGTCATAATCCCTCAGTGTATGGAGCAGGCTCTCAAGGCTCATGGCGTTATGTGCGTAATCAATCATCATGGTAAATGCATCCGACACCTTTACCATCTCGATACGCCCTCTTACCTTCGCCACTTTCAGCGCTTTCTGGATATTCTCTGCCGGCACGTCAAAATGCCGGCACACGGCGATTGCCGTCAGTGAGTTGTAGACGCTGAAATCTCCCGGAATGTCAATCTCCACGTCAAAATCCATCAGCCCATTTACATGGTAGCGGACTCCTAAATATCCCGGTTTTGTGATATGTTCAATGCCCGTAGCACGTAAGTCTGCTTCTTCTGACATACCAAATGTCTCCACCTGACATGTGGCATTCTGGAATACATCCTGATACCACGGGTCGTCCACATTGGCAATCCCCAGCCTGCACTGGGTGAACAGGATTCCCTTACAGCGTTTGTAATCTTCAAAATCTTTATGCTCGTTTGGCCCGATATGATCCTCTCCCAGATTGGTGAAGATTCCGATCTCAAAAGGAATCCCCGCCGTCCTGTGGAGCATAAGGCCCTGGGAGGAAACCTCCATCACCACACTGTCGCATCCTGCTTCCACCATTTCGGCAAAATATTTGTGAATCGTGTAAGACTCCGGCGTCGTATTGTTCGCCGGTATGGATTTGTCCCCGATTACTGCCTCAATCGTTCCAATCAGCCCAACCTTGTGTCCCACGCCCTCCAGAATGGATTTTACCATGTAGGTCGTGGTGGTCTTTCCCTTTGTGCCGGTGATTCCAATAATCTTCAGCTTTTCTGCCGGATAGCCGAAATACGCTGCCGACATCAGCGCAAGGGCGTAGCGGGTGTCATCAACCCGAATGACCGTCACTTCTTCCTTAACTTCCACTTCTTTCTCTACGATCAGGGCTTTTGCTCCTTTCGACGCCACCTCTTTGGCATACTTATGCCCGTCGGAAACTGCGCCGCTGATACAGACAAATACACTTCCTTCCGTCACTTTGCGGGAATCGTTAATAAGCTCTGTGACGCTAATCCCGTCATTTCCCTGGACGACTTCATATTCCAAATGCTCTAACAACTGAGTTAATTTCATCTTACCTGAATGCCTCCTGTTATCGTCTCTTTCTATGGTATCCCCTAAGGGTATCCTTACTGTCCACGGACAGAACAACTTCTGTACGCCAAAAGAATTGTATCATACTTAGGATTATTTTTCTACAAATAGAATCATTTATTAATGCATAGGGTTTAAATTTATGCTATACTGGAAAACAGATGGATAAACCTAAGCTCCGCAACAGTATATGCGGCTGTCTGCGGAAATATATTAAGAAAAGGGGAATGTGATTTATGAAAGCATATGAACGGTTACTCAAGTATGTGGTCGTAAGGACGCCAAGCGATGACAACAGCGAGACGGTCCCTACCTCTTCCTGCCAGTTTGATTTGGCGCGCCTGCTAGAGCAGGAGATGAAGGAGCTGGGTCTTTCAGATGTGCGCCTGGACGACCAGTGTTATCTGTATGGGAAGCTGCCGGCGACTCCCGGGTTGGAGGACAAGCCTGCTATTGGCTTTATCGCACATATGGATACGGTGTCGGATTTCTGCGATCATGAAATCAAGCCTGTACTTACGGAAAATTATGACGGGAAGGATTTAGCCCTCGGGGACAGCGGGCTTGTGTTAAGCCCGGATAACTTCGGGCATCTTGAGAGCCTTGCGGGGCGGACGCTGATTACCAGCGACGGGACGACGATTCTCGGGGCGGACGATAAGGCTGGGATTGCAGAGATTCTTACGATGGTGGAGCGGCTGATTCAGGAGGATATCCCCCATGGTACAATTTGCGTCGCATTTACCCCAGACGAGGAAGTCGGCACGGGAGCTTCTCATTTTGATGTGGAGGCGTTCGGGGCGGATTATGCTTATACGCTGGACGGAGATACGGAAGGCGAGATTCAGTACGAGAACTTCAATGCGTGCAAGGCGAGGTTCGATGTGAAGGGGTTCAATGTGCATCCTGGTTCCGGGAAGGATACGATGATTAATGCGAGCCTGGTCGCAATGGAGATTAACTCACTCCTGCCGGGCATGGAGACCTGCCGGGGCACGGAAGGGTATGAGGGATTCTACCATCTGATGAGCATGTCGGGTGAATGTGCAAAGGCACAGTTGAATTATATTGTGAGGGATCACTCTAAGGAATTTTTTGAGGCAAGGAAAGGGACTCTTCGGTTGATTGAGAAGAACCTCAACGAGAAATGGGGCGAGGGTACGGTCACGCTTACCATTACCGAACAGTATAAGAATATGGCGGAGATTATTGCAGGATGCATGCACTTGATTGATAATGCCAAGACAGCCTGTGAGAATGCGGGGGTGACGCCCCTTGTGATTCCGATTCGCGGAGGCACGGACGGATGCCAGCTTAGCTTCAAGGGACTGCCTTGCCCGAACCTTGGGACAGGGGGTCATGCGTACCATGGGCCTTATGAGCATATCACGGTGGAAGGCATGGACAAGAGTGTGGATGTTGTAATGGAATTGGTGAAGCTGTACGCGAAATAGAAGGGGCGGCTTCGAGTAGGGGAAAGGATTTTCCCCTACTCGATTAAATTATGCCAACTGAATAATCTCGGCTTGGATTTCCTCTAATTCCTCCATTGATAAGGACGGTATATAATGTGCGATTTTTTCAAGTGACATTTCTCCATCTTTAATCATTCTTTCCGCCGTTTCCCGGTCTGCATCATGCCGTTCACTTCTGATGAATGAATTCATAATCTGTTCTTCGTCAAATAAACTCATCATAATCGTTACAACCTCCTTTTCCCTGCTATGCAAATATTCCTTTAAAACATTCCTGTCCTTACATATTCTTATCGTTTCCATAACTGCCTTTTGTGTCATTCCATACTGTTGGGTCTGCTCGTTAAAAACTTTACAGAAAATAATGTATTGATTAATAATGTCGTCCTTATCGCTCTCGTAAATAATTTTTGCTTTTACTTCAAGGTCTATATCTGCATCCTCAAAAAATTCTTTTGATAAAGATATTCTATTGGGTTTCTGCCCTTTATTTCCTGTAAATATTACATAAAGTTCAGGTTTTGGCATTTTTACTTTCTTACTTTTGTAGTAGTTTTGTCTGGTTCGTTGAAAATATTCGTGATAACTTTGCGCCAAATACAACAAAACTCTTACTAAAATATTCATTGTCCATGTAGACTGTGCCTCTATAAGTATCATCAATTTATTACCTACAATAAACCCCAAATCATTATATAGATTATCGGTCAGCACATTTTCTATTGTTACATCTGTCAGTGAATCCTCCGTCGCTGCTGTGTCCTCTGGGTGAAGCGTTTTATACAATTTTTTAACAGATAACTCTTATTTTGAAAAAGATCAAGAAATACACTGTTTTTGGCAGTACGCTTTGCTTTTATTTCCTGTTTCTGCTTTGTATCGTCCTTCATTCCATCACCTCGGTAACTTAAACTCTGCGACATAAAATGCAATGTCATTTGCTCCTACTATATCTTAATTATACAAAAAAGGCCCTCTATTTACAATGAAATTCACACGATTTTTTTATACTATTTTCTGAAACTGCCTGCAGATTTATCAAAAAATGATTTGATTCTACATATTCTCTACATTATACCTCTTCTTTGAACCCTTCGCCTACAACCTCATTTGACTCCATAATAATCGTAAATGCCTGCGGGTCAATCTTACGCACCATCTTCTTAATGGTATACATCTGCTTATTGTTGCAGGCGCACATGACAACGTCCTTATTTTTCTTAGAATAGCTCCCGGTTCCTTTGAGGATGGTAGAGCCTCTCCCAGAGTATTCGTCGATGGATTCCGCTACTTCTGCACCATGCTCTGTCACAATAAGAGTCATCTTCCCTTCGTCTACGCCGTACAGGATGCGGTCCATCACGATTGCCATGAGATAGGTCACGATGATTCCATAGATGAAACCGTCAATGTCCTTGAACACAATCCAGCTCCCCAGAACGATTGTTGAGGTATCCAGTACAAAGGTGATGATTCCTAATGACATGTGCGGCTTTACTTTCTTGATGGACATGCTGATAAAGTCCTGGCCGCCTGTGGAAGAACCGCGCATGAACACGATTGCATATCCTGCGCCGCCAAGTACGCCCATGCAAAGCGCCGCAAGAAGGCGGTTGCCGTCATATACCGGGAACATAGGGGCAATGTAATCCATGAAAACAGAAGAGATAATCATCGTCTTGACCGATTTCAGGAAGAATGTCCTGCCCAGGAATTTGTAGCAGAATATGGCGACGGGTACGTTCAGTAACAGGGTTCCTGCGCCGACTGGAAGTCCAAACAGATGGTATAGGATGATTGCGATTCCCGAAAACCCTGCTACCGGAAAATTGGCGTTCAGCGCAAAGTTGTAGATTCCCACTGCAATCAGCATACTTGCCGCAATATCGACGATGATATCGATTCCTAATTCTTTCCATTTCATTTTGTAACTCATTTTATCAAACCTCCTGTAACGACTGTAAAAAAGATTCTATCAGACACTTGAAAAAAAGCAGCTGCGAACTATACTTTATTGGGTGACCCCAGCCCTGCATAGACTTATCCCATGGAATATTCCCTGCAAGTATAAAATATAATTCGCAACTGCTCTTCTGGTTATTAGTATATCCGTTAAAATTATTTTTGTCAATATAGGAGAAAATTAACCTGAATTTCGGCATACTTACAACCTACGAATCTGTCTTCCAGGGTTTCCTGCAACGACGCAGTAACCCTCCTCAAAGCTTTTGGTAACTACCGAACCGGCTCCTACCACCGTATGGTCCCCCAGCTTAACCCCTGGTAATATCACGGCATTCATACCTATCCAACACTTTTCCCCCAATATCACTTCTTTTCCCTGTTGATGGACGTCCGGCTCCATCAAATCATGATTTGCCGTAATAATTCCCACATTCTGGGCAATATAAGTCCCCTTTCCAATAGTAATCTTACCCGCAAACGTTTGAAAATAATTTCCTGCCCCCTGGAAATTATTTATGTCGTCCACATGAAACTCTATATTATTTCCACACTTCATATAAGGCGACACTGGCCACGGTACGCCCAGATTCGTTTGAAACAGAATCCGATGCACAATGTCCGTCGCCGCCCACCGCCATCCCAAAGCCGTTATGCTTTCAAACCATTTCCCTTTCAGATATTGTTTTCGATAGAAAAATGGCTGGAGTATTTTTACAAACAGCCATTCGATTACACATATAAACAGTTTCATTACTTTTCGCATATGCTTTTACACTTTCCATTTATTTTATAAATAATTTAATATAATCCTCTGCCTCTATTGTATTCAAATTAAAGTCCCAGCCATATTTGCAAATACATTTCAAATAGTCGCCTGCCGACATATAATCATAAAAGGCATTGCCTGTATGTTTATAATTTCGGAGGCAAATCTTCACACGGTTGAGATATCTCAGAAAAGCAATTTTTTTCAATTTTGATTTTCGTCTCTCCTTCTTTGACATAGAGCAGTCCATATAATCCATCTGTATCCCGACGGTAGGATCGATATAATTCTGCATGTATTGATATTGCAGATACCGACCTTCCAGAAATATCCTTGGAAGTTTGGAGAAAAAATCGCAGAGCCTCTTATCCCAAAAGGGAAGTTCCCAATCCAGGCCTGCGAACTCATAGGCCCGGACGTCATTTGCAATAAATTTTGCCTGACGGTTTTTCCATTCCCACAGCATGTACTCCTGAACCATACCTCTTGGCGACAGTGTTTCAGGAATATTTTTTACCCATTTTCTGACTGCTTTTTGAACCGTGGGCGATGTCCGCAGATTATAATGATCTTGTAAAATCATCGCCGCCATTTCGGTTCGGTTATATTCCCTGTTTTCGATATGAATGTGACTGCCTGCAAGAAAATCCAACGCATGCCCGGGAATAACAACGGCGTTTTCCACAGCAAGCTCTCTCCGCTTCAACTCCAATACCGCCGGAAGGGGCTGAATGCTCCCGATTGACGTCCCTCGGCAGGAAAAATCTAAATACTTTTTATAGTCAGGGGAATGGAAAAAATCTCTCCAAACCTTCCCGTTATACTCGATAAAATGCCATGGACACCCCAATGCTTCTGCCACTTCCTTTGAGCATTCCGACTCCTCGTTCCCTGCACGCCCGTAAGAGAAACAGACAATATCTTTATATCCAAGCCGTTTTAAAACTACTGCTGCCGTCCTTGAGTCACATCCGCCGCTTAACGGTATCAGCGCCGTTCTTCCATCCAAACGCTGTATCATGTCACAGAATACTTCGTCAAGGCAGGCGTCCAATTCTTCCAAAAACTCCTTTTCCACTCCTGTACCGTCACAGGTATAACGGCATTCATAATAAGATTTTCTGAAAATACTTCCGTCTTCTTTCGATATCACCACATACTCGCCCGGAAGGACCTGATAAATCCCCCGAAAAATTGTTTCATTTTCTGTAACATAACTGGCTCTTAAAAACTCGTTTACATTTTCATCCTGCAATACCGACTTGCTTTTCTCCGCTATCTTTGCCGCATCATCGCCAACCCAAATCCTATGTTCCTTTACACAATAAAACAACGGGATACTCCGTATGATGTCACATCCCAATATCACACTTTTTTCCTGTTCATCCAGCAAGGCAAACGAACCTCTAAGCTCTCTAAGCCATACCATATTGGACGAAGTCCACCAACCCGCAGGGCATGCATCACGGTGTGCCCTTGGGCGCTCCCCAATACCCCCCCCCCTTATATTTTCGATTAATTTGCTTTTCTCGCCAGAATTACAATGATAGATACACTTTTCTACATTCAACATTCCTATCGTTTCTCCTTCTTAACATAGACAATCATAACCAGATATGAAAACGCCATAACCGCGGCTACCGTAATCGTTCCGAGAGTCGCATAAGCCGCTCCTACCATACCGTATTTCCGAATAAATACATAATTAAACACAATATTGCACGTTCCTGCCGAAACACTGAGAAATAACCCATAGTTCACGCGCCTTAATCCTGCAAGCAAATTGGTGCTGAATGACTTGAACGTTCCGGATATAAAATACCCTGCCACTAATATTCGGAAAGGAGAAACAGCCTCCAAATACTGACTTCCGGATAAGATACCGATTACAAACGGTGCGAAAATAATCAACACCGAACATATGAGAAAATTCAGGGAGCCGAGTCCTATAAAATATCGTTTCACATTCCTTCTTAACCATATATGATTGTTTCTGTTTCTGACAATATCCGGCAGAACACATGTAACCACACTGTTTGGAATAAATGTCAGCGCAGTCGGCAGCAATGTGGCAACTTTATAAACCGCTACCTCCGAAGAATCCTGAAGCAATGCGGCAATCATAGATACATCCAGCAGATACAGCATACAATTCAGTGCGGAACTTGCCCCGGTAAAGAGCGAATAATGCCATAATGTCTTTGTCTCTCTCCACTTAATCTTAGGTACGATAAACATCCTGCGTATTTCTTTCTTTGTATACAGAATTACTTGCAGTAAAGAGATTGCATATGCCAGATACCGTCCGGTAATTACACCCTTGATTCCAAAAACAGCGCCAGCGCACGTCCCAAGAGCAAGTAAGAGAGTGTTCCTGTTTAATATCTTTGCATAATCATGAATACGGCTTTCACATCGCAAAATGGTTAAAAGAAGGTTCATAGCGTATTCCAGCAATAATAAAGGAACTATAGCAATAATGTACGGTTTTGCCGCAGGCAATGAAAAAGACATCTTGCGGCTCCATACAATGAATATGGCAACAAGGATTGCATCGATAACCAATCCGACGTTTAAGCAGAACCGGTAATATGAAAATTCTTTCTCGGTTCCCCTGTTTTCTGCCCCGAACTGGAAGGCTCCTGATAGAAGCCCTAAGCCTGTGACCAGAAGCAGATAGGAATAGATATTAAGCGCGAAACTCCATATCCCGTATTCTGACTTCGTAAGCAGCCTTGTAATTACCATACTGCTCGCCATCCCCACTATTTTGTTGAGAATATTTGCAATAAACATCTGGAAAAGCCCGGTTTTTAACTGAATCCATACTCTTCTGATTAATTCTGTCATTTACTCCCACTCATCTCTTATTTTTCTGACATCATATATTTATCAATCGCTTCAACCCATACTGCATATCCGGCGCCATTCAGATGCACTCCGTCTGCGCTTAAATAGCGGGAAATTACATCCCCACTTTCATCCATAAATTGTCCATACAAATCAACATAGCTACAGCCATTCTCCTGTGCAACAGATTCTAATTCCATGTTTGCCTCACAGATTTCATCAAGCGTGACCTTACTGTCTATGACCGGTAATACGCTTTGAATGTAAATTTCCGTATCTGGCAAAAAATTATCTATTGTTTTGACAATCTTGTCCATATTGTCTCCAAGCTCTTCCGGTGCGACGCCGTGTGATAAATCATTAATTCCTGCCATTATAAAAATCTGAGATACAAATGACATCTAATTTTACGAGAAGCAAGTGAAACAACAAAAGCGCCCCTGACAGATTCATGATGATTGACGCCAGAAACAGTCTGGAACGTGTCTTCTTGGAAATAGAAGATATTTTCATCACATTTTTACCTCACACATACACTTCTCAAGATATCGGCAGCCTTCCTCACATCTTTACGCTCCATATATGGATGCATCGGCAGGCTCAGTACCGTCTTGCACAGCTTTTCGGTTACTGGACAGTATGCCTTGCTGCTATCCGTTCCGGCAAAGGCGCCTTGGATGTGCATAGGTTTTCGATAATAAATCATGGTCGGAACACCTGCTTCTTTCAATTTGTCCTGGACCTCCTGACGGTTGATGCCCTCCGGCAATTGCACGGTGTACTGCGCCCAACTACTGTAATAGCCGTCCGGTATCAAAGGCAAGGTCAGACCAGAACCATCCAATTCCTCGCCATACCACTTTGCCGCCTGATTGACAGATGTTAACTCATACTTTTGAAAAGCCTCGAACTTGACCTTCAATATTGCCGCCTGGAGTGTATCAAGCCGGCTATTCATGCCAATACGGATATTGTCATATTTATCTTCTCGGTTTTTGCCGTGTACGGTCAAGCTGCGAAGTGTTTCTGTCCAGTCGTCATGATCTGTGAAGATTGCCCCTCCATCCCCATAGCAGCCCAGGGGCTTGGCCGGGAAGAAACTGGTTGTAGATATATCTCCGAAAGAGCAGGCTCTCTTTCCTTTCAAATGCCCGCCAAATCCCTGAGCGCCGTCTTCCAAAAGGAGCAAACCGTATTTCTTACAGATTAATCTGATTGAAGCATAATCTGCACACAATCCAAATAAATCTACTGCCACTACCGCTTTGGGAGTGTATTTTCCCTCCTTCTTCACAGCAAGCACTGTCTCTTCCAGTTTCACAGGGTTCAGGTTAAACGTCCTTGCATCAACATCTACAAAAATCGGAACCGCCCCTCTTCCCGCCGGGCTTTCTCCGCTGGAAAAAAAGGTGAAATCCGGCACAAATACAGCATCCCCCGCTCCAATTCCCCATGCCGCCAACGCTAAGGATATGGCGTCCGTACCATTACCACAGGTGATACAATGTTTCACGCCCACATATTCCGCAAGCAGATGTTCCAACTCAGACACCTGACTGCCGCTGATAAAATTACAATCTTCCAGAGCCTCCCATACTGCATGGTCAATATCCTGCTTTAACGCCTGATACTGCGCTTTTAAATCACGAAACTGCATTTTTCTCCTCCATATATTTTTGAACTTCCTCTGTCGATTCCAGAAATGTATACCCAAAGGCACACCGTAATGCATGCCCTGCGGGCGGGTGGACTTCGTCCAACAAAGTATACCCAAGGGCACTCTTATCAAACTGGCTTCTGGTTCCCAATCCATAGCCGACCATGACAGGTTTTACATATGGAAGTTTTCCCGCATCCAAATCCATCAAAGAATCCCCTATGATAGTTAAATCTTTACTCCTAATATTTTCTTGAATCCACTGACGCTTCGACTGCGCCTTTACTACCGCAACCGGAACGTCCAAGCCAAGCGTTTGCAATTGCCATTTCAGATTTGCCTGTGAATATCGCTTTGTAACAATGATACCTTGATTTTCATGAATCCATTTTTCAATATCCTCTTTTGGAAAAAATAATTCGTCTAACGCCAGGTATTTTTTTGCTTCCAACATCTCCCTCTTTCGCGAAAAATAATCGTATGGTAACGTTTTCCCAAACTCCATAGCCACCAATTCATCCTTGATAAGAAGTTGTTTTACCTTTTTATAGGTTTCCAATGTGATATCTTCCAGAGATAGCAGGTCGCAGAATACTCGGTGGAATCTCATCCACAGATTATTTAAAGTTCCGTCAAAATCAAAAATTATCATTCTTCAAAAATCTCCTCAAAATAACGGTACATGGTAAGCCGTTCCTTACCTGACCTTTTCACATACGGACTCACTTTTTCTCCTGACAGCATCTTGACTACATATTTTGGAATGTCAAATCCAGACTTCACTGTAAGCGGAAGCCCTCCCGATGGATATCGCAGGTTGATATCTATAAAATATGGGATTCCCTGGTCTACAATATATTGGAAATTCACGCATCCCCGAAACAGCCAGTTATCTGCCATTATTTTTAACCATGGTTCAATCTGGAACTCTGAATCATTTCGGGTGACAGAGACGGCTCCGCCTATCATTTTTAAGCGTTGTCTCTGATTATATCCTATCAGATTTCCCTCTTCATCAAACAAACAGTCTGCCGTGTACTCAATTCCCTTTACAATGCGAAAGAAAGCCACATTTTCTTTCGACTCCAAATATGCCCTATGTATCTTCTCATTTTCGATAAGTATCGTTCCGTTACCGCCGCTGCCGATTTTGCGTTTCATTATAATTGGATACGCGTCTGTAAGACCGTCTATCATTTCGGGAACCGGGAGTCCGTTTTGCCTCATGATACGATTTGCTTTTTCCTTATCGTCTAATGCTTCAAATGTTTCAATTGGAGAAACAATAAACCTGCTCACTGTTTTCTGACGCAAGATATGTTCATTTCTTGCAATCGCCTTAATTTCTTTTGAGTTGGTAGGCAGGTAGATATCAATTCTTTCTTTTTGCAGCAAATCTGCCAAACTTTCTATAAACTCCGGACAATCGGCGTTTGGAAGAATAAATTGTTTGTCTACGAAAAATTTCCCGACCGCAACTTCTGAACAATCCGCCCCATATATTGTGAGGCATTCCATTTCTCTTAGATTCTTCGCAAGATATACGCCTGTCAGCCCTCCATTGCTGCCAATCAGCATGATGAATCGTTTCAAAACTCCCCCTCCATATCCATACTCGAAAAATCTCTAAGCGGGAACTTGACAGGTTTTCCTTCCTTCTCACTTTTATAAATAGCCAGTACCAGCTCCAACGCATTGCGTCCTGCCACGGCGTCCACATATGGCTTACGGTCATTGGTAATTGCGTCTATGACGTCTGCATATAAACTGATATGCCCATTCCCATATACATTGCTGGTTGCTTCCTGAAGCCCTTTGTTTTTGCCGTCTTCGTCGGTTTCGTCTGCGAACTCCCAGACGTCAATATTGTTGGTAGACTTACCGCCTATCTTTACCGTTCCCGTCTCGCCGAACAGATAAAGCGTCTCCTCCATATTCTGCGGATACACGTTGGTAGTTCCTTCTATCGTTGCTACCGCGCCATTTTTGAACTTCACGACCGCCATGCCCACATCCTCGGCTTCCAGGTAATCATGGAATTGCCGCCTGGTCTGCCCGTATACTTCCTCCACCTCGTCTCCCATCATCCAGCGCAAAAGATCGATTCCATGAATACACTGATTCATTAATGCCCCGCCGTCTGTCGCCCATTTGCCCCTCCAGGATGCCTGGGAATAATAACCCTCATTCCGGTTCCAGCGCACATGGACGGAGCCGTGGGACAGTCTGCCAAACCTTCCGGCTTCCAACGCTTTTCTCATCTCCTGTACCGCTATGTTGAAACGATTCTGATGGCATGCCGATACCTTCACATGATTGATTTTTGCCTGCTCAATAATCGCATCGGCATCGGCTATACTCATGGCAATGGGTTTCTCAATGATCACATGGATTCCATGCCGGATACAATACAGAGCAATTTCCGCATGGTTTCCGCTTTCCGTTGCAATGCCTGCCAGCTCGATCGAATTCTCTGCTATCATCTCTTTATAGTCGGTATACCGTCTTATGGACTCGTCTTTTTCCAGCCCATTCTTTTCAAGGAGGGATTCCATCTGTTTAGGAACCTTATCGCACACGGCTGTAATTTCCAGACCGTTGCCGACTGCTGCCTTGATATGGTTTGCCGCGATTCTGCCGCAGCCTATGACTGCATATTTCATTTTCATCCCCATCCTTTACAGAACTTCTATATTCTCTCTGTTACGCACAAACTTCATGACATTTTTTGTATCAAAAACTGCTTTCGCATTTCTTTGTACCAACTCGTAATCCACATTGGAATGCGCCGCCGTGACGATTACCAGGTCATATGTACTCACAATCTCTGCCTCCAAAGCAGGAATGCTATGGTAAGTCTGTTCATGATATCTGTATTCTGATACTCTAGGATCATAATATTCAACTTCCGCCCCATTCTTCATCAGTTCTTCGATAACGCGTAAGGCGGGACTTTCACGGTAATCGTCAATATCCTGTTTGTAAGCCACGCCAAGGACAAGGATTTTGGAGCCATTCATCGCCTTCTTCTGACGGTTTAGAATTCGCTCTGCCCGCTCCACGCAATATCCGGGCTGACCGTCGTTTATAACCATGGAATTTTCAATCAGCGTTGTGTGAAAACCGTATTCCCGGGCTTTCCAGGAAAGATAATAAGGGTCCAGTGGAATACAGTGCCCTCCAAGCCCCGGTCCAGGATAGAATGCCTGGAACCCATAGGGTTTTGACTTGGCAGCGTCTATCACTTCCCACACGGAAATCCCCATTTCATCGCACAGGCGGCAAAGTTCGTTCACAAGCCCTATGTTCACATTCCGGTATGTATTTTCAAGGATTTTTTCCATCTCCGCAATAGCAGGCGAAGAAACTTCGTGGACGTCGCCTTCTAACACGGCGCGATACATGGCGGCAATCACTTCCGTTGCATCTCTGCCTATACCGCCTACTACTTTCGGCGTATTCTTCGTCTTATAGAGCAGGTTGCCCGGGTCTACACGCTCCGGAGAAAATCCAAGGTAAAAATCCTTCCCACAGGTGAGGCCAGAACCTTTTTCCAGAATTGGTTTTACCAGTTCCTCCGTAGTCCCTGGATATGTGGTTGACTCTAACACCACGATTGTCTCTGGTTTCAGATATTGTGCGATTGCTTCTGTTGACGACCTGACATAGCTGATGTCTGGCTGCTGATGCCTGTCCAACGGCGTAGGGACACAGATTGCAATAAAATCCATGTCCGCCGCAAAACTAAAATCCGTGGTTGCCTTCAATATCCCTTTCTTCACCAGTTCTTCTAAATCTCGGTCTACTACGTCGCCAATATAATTTTTGCCGGAATTCACCATGTCCACCTTTTCCTTCTGGACGTCAAAACCAATGGTTCTGAAGCCAGCTTTTGCCTTTTCTACTGCAAGGGGTAAACCTACGTAACCTAAACCTATAACTCCAACTGCAATATTTCTGTCTGCGATTGCCTGCATTAACTTGTCTTTCATTTTTCCTCCAACTGCCTCTCTACAAAATCTGATTCTTAGACGCCATGTTGTAGAGCATCTGCGCCTGAGTTTCAACATCAAAATATTTATGGGCTGTCTGATATGCTTTTTCAGATTTTTCTTTTAACTCTTCTCTGTTCTGCCCTATCCGTTTCAAAACTTGGATAATATCGTCTGCGTTTTTTACGCAATATTCGCACCCATTGAAATATACCCTGTAACTTTTGTGAGGATACACCATAACCGGCGTTCCCACCGCAAGGGAATTACACATCGTTACGGACTGCGTCCCTGGCTGCAGATACAAATCGGCCGAAGCAATATACTCCCTAAGTTTATCCGCCGACATCCATCCCAGATACTCTGCTCTGCTTTCGTTTTGTATATACTGTTTTAGCAATGCTTTGTTATCATCAGGTATGCTTCCAATAATGAGCAGCTTACACTTGATATCCGTCTGCTTCAATGCCTGAAACAGAAGCGCCGTTCGTTTTGTCTTTGCCATCTTTCCGGAATGGACAAAAAGCAGTATATCGTCTGACAGCCCTAATTCCTGCCGGATTCTATCCCGTATCTTTTTCTTTTCTTCTTTTCCGATAATCGGAGACGGCAATGGGGAAAAAACTGCACCGGATAAATCAATTCCATACATTTCCCGATAGAACTCTTTTGTCTCTATGGATATGTAAATAAATTTATCAAAATATCTGAACAGCCTGCGAATCATAAACTTTCCTATACAGAAATGAATGAATCTGGAGCGGCGCGGATGGTTTCCGCTTAAACTGTTAAACTTATCTGCATGGGTATCTCCGCAGAGCCGTACCTTGGGATGGCTTCTCCGGTAATTTACAATCTCCCCCAGATTATAAAACTGTAGATTGTGAACCATAATCACATCCGGGCATTCTTTTTCTAATGTGTCCCTTACCGATATTGTTTTTCTGTAACGCGTCTGAAATGCATCCGGTAAAAAGTCATATCGGTTTTTTAAACGAATGATTTTAATGCCTGTTTTTGTATAAGAAACACCAGGCTCTACCTTTTTATCTTTTCCGTCCTGATCCATGGTATATTGGTTTGTGAGTATCACGACGTCATGGCCGTCGGCTTTATTTTTTTCTGAAATAATATTTCTATGATACGCCCAATTTTCAGCGTATGCGTCTACCATACAGACATGTATGATTTTCACATTCACTCCCCCTGTCTCTTTGAATTACTTTTTATCCGGATAGTTTCTTATATCCCCTAAGCAAAGAACCGATGAAATGGAATCCGAATTTTCCACTTTTCTTTAGCGCTCTGATATATGGGTATCTTCTTTGCGTCATATGGTAAAAATCCTTTGCGCACTTTCGATACAAAGCATCAAATTCTTTGTACCAGTCGAATGCTTTTTTAACTTTATGGTTCTTTAGATAGATATTGTAATTCTGCCTTGAAAGAATCAAAAGGTTTGTTATAAAAAATTCCTTTTTCTGAGACGACATGCTTTTCACAGCCGACTTATAATAATCGATAGAATCAAACAAAATGCGCTGCATCATCTTATGATTTTTCAATACGCTTGCATCGCTCACGCTTTGCGTTTTCTGTCCAACCAGATAATCGTATACCGGGTAATGAAAATAAATTAAAGTATCTATATACGTTACGGGAAACAGCGCGTACTGCACATCGTCATAGAAACAGTTTTCCGTCACCCTGATATGATTTTCCCGTAAAATACTCGTCTTTATTGTCAGCATATGTATGCTTATCTGCTCTAACCTGCCCACTACATCGTCAAATGGATAAACCTTCTCTTGCCGTAACTTGGCGGTTATAAGTTTTTTCTTATAATTCCGGGACATATCCATCTTATAATATGCGTTGAGGACTGCGTCTACATGGCTGGTTTTCAGATATCCAACCAATCTGACAAGATTCTCTGTCTCCACCCAATCATCCCCATCGATAACCTTGAAATATTTACCCTCCGCAGTTTCAATTCCTTTATTGATTACAGAACCGTGTCCGCCGTTTTCCTTATTCACAAGGCGGATATATCCCTTGTACTTTTCGCAGTATTCCTCCAAAACTTCCGGCGTTTTGTCCTTACTCCCGTCATTGATAAATATAATTTCTACATCTTCTGATAATCTTTTATCTAAAAAATATTCTATATTCTTTCTGATATATTGTTCCGTATTATATGACGGAACAATGATTGATAATATCTTCATCCCCAAAACCTCTGTGCTTTCTTTTTGTTAGCTTATTCTATATGGAAATACGTTCCCGTCTCCGATAATCATGCAAACCAGAATAAAATATGCGATTCCTAATATGCAGACAAGACCTCTTGCGATATGTTTATTCGCTTTCCCTGAAAAAATCTCCGGTAGATTCCCCAATAACAAAATGATTGGAAACTCAAAATACAGTGTACTCCGTTTGAAAAATGGCGTGGTGAACCCTGTAAATCCGATAATCACTGCAAGTGCGTAGAGAACTACAAAAAACATATAACGGTTGTTCAGTTGTTTAATATATTTAATAAATAAGAACAGCACGAGGAGAATCAATATCTTCACATATAAGTCCCGGTTCATCCTCATGCTGTTGATGCCAAGATACTCATATTTATTAAAAAAGGTGATAAATCCAGCTATATATTTTATGATATAATTATAGACGTTGATAAAAATCACAAAGCAAAGCAGAATTATCCCTGTAAATTTTTTATTCACTTCTTCTTTCTTATAATCCCATAGGAAGCATGCGACGACTGCCAGCAGAGCAGACGCATGGAACAGAACAGCCAGAAAACAAAAAGCGATATATTTCCATATCTTTTTCTGGAATATATACTCCATTCCTGCAAAAACGATTGCCACTGCGAAAAATTGTCTGACCAAGTTTAACGACATGGGGAATACAAAAAACAGAAAAAACGTATACACGGTCGTCAGGTGATACTCCGAGTAGTTGTGTACTAACTGCCAAACAATTAACGACAGCGGGATAAAACAAAGCATACCAAAAATAAATTTGTTGCTCCCTATACCGGAAAGCAGCTTCACAAGGAATTTGAATCCTGGTTCCCACACATCTAAGTATCCACGTGAAAACAGTTGTTTCCATGTACTGCTTCTTACCAAAGTAAAAATATAATCATAATTCCCATAATCAGTACCTACCTGATAACGCATTCCGGACATCAGGGACGGAATCAATACTGCCATAAACAATCCATAGGTATGGATTGTTTTCTGCTTATAGCGGTAAAGTGAAAAATGTGCTGACGCAAGCATGAATATACATATATAAAAAAACAAACTCATGATATTTCCCATTTCCCAGATGATCCTTTCTAAGTCAGTACCGTTTTTCAAATCCCCTTATATATGGATTGCATAATCTTGCGCACACAGTTTTCATTAAATTTACTGCTGTACTTTTTTAAGTTTGCCGGTTGGATTTCATCACAATTTTTTACCTGTTCCAGCAAGGATTTGTATTCTTCTGCCGTTCCCTTTTTGCTCAGATATCCTGTTATTCCACTGATACAGTAATCCTTGATTCCTCCCGACGCGCTCGTAACGAGAGGCACGCCTGCCGCCATCGCTTCAACTGCCGCTATCCCTAACCCTTCCCGCCTAGAAGGGAAAGCAAAACAATCAGACGCCCGCAACAGTTCCGGAATATCCCTTCGGAAGCCAAGAAGCTTTACTTTTCCGGATAATCCAAGTTCTTTTATCAATTTATCCAGCTTCTTTTTCTGCTCCCCTTTTCCGGCAATGAAATATTTTGTCTTTAAGTCATCCATTTCTTTCAAAGCCCTGATTATAACCTGATGATTCTTGTTGACGTTCAATTCTCCTACAGAGAGGATGCAAAAGTCATCCAATCCTACGCCAAGTTCCTCTCGTTTCTTCTGCCGGAGCAAAACAGCCTTTAGATGCTTATACCCCCCCCCCTGATATATTTCTGACATAATATCCTTTAGATTTCTGATATCAAATTTTTTAGCAATTCTTAGATTATTGGCTATGCACTTTTTCCGGAAGTCCTCATCCTCATGCATTTTCTTGATTGCCAATACCATCTGATCTACATCCGTAGGGTCTATGCAGCATCCTGTAACTTTATCCTTAGTATAATCCTTTATTCCATTTACATCTGCCGAAATCATGGGCAGTCCCGCCGCCATTGCTTCCAAAGGAGCTATGCCCAAACCTTCCCTTACAGACGGATGTACAAAACAGTCTGCTATCTCGCATAGCTCGTCGATATCGGAACGAAAGCCTGCAAGTTTTACATGCTCCTTCAGCCCATATACGCTGATAAGCCCATCCAAACTCTCCTGCATTTCACCCCGTCCGACAACAAGGTAGACAATATTCGCGATTGCTCCCTTTTCCGCCATTTTGTGAAGCGCTTCGATAACAATCTTCTGATTTTTCCGTTCGCTTAGTTCTCCTACAGATAGAAGAACAAAATCGTCCTCTTTTAGCCCCAGGGAACGTCGCTTCTGGGATCGATTGATTTGGCAAACCGAAAACTTTCCAATATCTACCCCTACCCCCGGAATATAAACCGTCTTTGCCGCATAGAATCTTGTTTTCGCTCTGTGATAATCTTCTTTATTAATTGTAATCAGAACATCTGTCCATCTGCTGAGGAACTTTTCTATAGGATAAAACAGCAGCCAGTTTTTTAGCGGACCTCCCTCATAAAAATGGAAACCATGAGCCGTATAAATTACTTTTGTATGGGCTGTATGTGCCGCTATACGCACAATCGACGATGCAATCGGGGTATGCGTATGGATAAAGTCATACTTCCCTTTTTTCAGAATATTTACCGCTTTTCTGTAGGAAGAAATATGGCTTTTTATATTGATCGGGTTTCTTGAAAAGTCTAATTGAATGCAGTTTACATCCATGCCTGCCAGTTCTTTTTTTAGCTTCTGCGTTCTTTCTTTCGGCCACACGGATGTGTCGTTAAAATCACACGCCACATCCACTTTATATCCCATATTCAGGAGCAAACGGATGTTTTCCATATTAAATTGGCCTATCATTGATGGCACGGTAGCCGCCATTAATACTCTTTTCATCCAATTTCTCCCTCAATCCAAAAATTTTACGGGTCTAGCCGGAACCCCCACTGCGACACACCGATCGGGAAGATCCCGGATTACCACCGCTCCTGCGCCCACTATGGTATCTCGCCCGATTTTCTTTCCTTGAATGACCTGTGTCCCGGTTCCCAGCTCGGCTCCCCGCTCTATCCGTACATTCCCCGATACGTTTACGCTTGGGTATAACGTCACAAAATCTTGTATGGAATCGTCATGCCCGACCGTGCAGTCCAGGTTGACGATTACATGATTTCCGATAGAAATCCCCACCGTAATAATGGAACCGGCACAGATAATCGTACCTTCTCCTACCGTATTTTCTTCTGATATCATGACGCTTGGGTCAATCAATGTCGCAAATCTGACATTCTTATATGTCCTCAGTTTTTCCGTCACCTGAATTCTGATTTTCGCAGAACCGATTGCGCAGACTGCCCACACTTCTTCCATAATGTTTTCAAAATACTCGCATCCGCCTAATACCGGATATCCTCTTTCTTCATTTCCATGAAACACAGGATTGTCGTCAATAAATCCTGCAATCTCCCAGCTCGGGGTGTCGGCGTTGATGCGTTCCACAAGCCACGACACTTCTCTTCCAAATCCTCCGGCGCCTATGATGTATAGCTTCTTACTCTTTGCTCCCATGAAATTCCTCCATCGTCACAGATGTATCCGAACTGATACCTTCTCTCCTTAACACAGCCGAAATGGTTCTGGCTATGATTTTCCAATCACTGACAAACCGTATATGATCCACGTACGCTACATCCAGCTCAAATTTTTTCTCCCATGAGATTGCATTTCTCCCGTTGACCTGCGCATACCCGGTTATTCCCGGACGGACTTCATGCCGTCTCTTCTGCCGCTCATTGTAAAGCGGAAGATACGCGACAAGCAGCGGTCTTGGTCCTACGATACTCATATCGCCCTTTATAATGTTGAAGAGTTCCGGCAATTCATCCAGGCTCGTGGAGCGCAGAAACTTTCCGAATTTAGTAAGCCTTGCGCAATCAGGAAGAAGTTTGCCACAGGAATCTTTTTCCTCCGTCATGGTACGGAACTTGTATATGTAGAAAACCTTTCCGCCCAATCCAGGCCTTGCCTGCCTGAATATCACTGGGGTTCCCATCTTACAGCCCACAAGAACCGCCAGAATCCCAATCAGCGGGCTTAACATAATCAGTGCAGCCACGGCAAGGATAACATCCTGGGGACGTTTTATGTATTTCTCATAGAATCCAGCCTTATGACCTTGTATCATGATTCCATCCATTTCTTTTTATACAAAACAGTTTTTTATAAGCTCCATAATGATTTCCTGCTCTTGCTCCGTCATTTTGATATCGCTTGGAAGGCATAACCCTCTGCAAAAGATATCTTTCCCTACGTCTTCCCCTTCTTCCGCCATAACGAAATCGTAGTTTTCATATACGGGCTGGAGATGCATGGGTTTCCAGATGGGACGGGATTCCACATGATACTCCTCAAGTTTTTCTCTAATCTTTACCGGAGAGACTTCTATACCCTTATCAATTAAAATACAGCTAAGCCAGAAATTCGGTTCTGTATATTCCAGGAATGGATTCATGGTCAAAGGGAATCCCTTTAAGCCTTGCTCATATCTTTGGTAGATTTGTTTTTTTCGTATCCTGTGTTCTTCCAGATAACGCAGCTGCCCTCTTCCGATTCCGGCAAGAATGTTGGACATACGGTAATTGTATCCTAATTCTTTGTGTTGATACCACGGCACATTTTCACGTGCCTGAGTGGACCAGAACCTTACCTTTCTTGCGGCTTCTTCCTCGTCCGTCAGGAGCATTCCTCCCCCGGATGTAGTAATAATCTTATTTCCGTTAAAGCTTATGACGTTGTATGCCCCAAACGTTCCGGTCTGCTGTCCTCTGTATGTCGCTCCCAGGGATTCCGCCGCATCTTCGATGAATACTGCATGGTATTTTCTGCATATATCCCGGAGTTCGGAAAGCTTTGCCGGAGTTCCGTACAGATTTGCTGCAATAACCGCCTTTGCATCCGGATATTTTTGAAATGCGCGCTCCAGGGCAGCGGGATCCATGTTCCAGGTATCGCGCTCACTGTCGATAAATACCTGTATACCCTGCTCATAGCTGACTGGATTCACGGTGGCGGCGAACGTCAGATCCGAACACAAAACCTTGTCGCCTTTTTTTATTCCTGCTAACTTGACTGCAAGGTGCAGCGCCGCCGTACCTGCCGATAATGCTACTGCATGCGTACAGCCTACATAGCTGCAGATTTCCTGCTCCAAACGCTCCAGGTTCTTTCCGACTGTAGATACCCAGTTTGTGTCAAATGCCTCTTTTACAAATTTTTGCTCGTCCCCGTGCATTGTGGGGGACGCCAGCCATATCTTATTTTTAAATGGTTTTATTGACATATCTCCACATCCTTTTCTGTTATCTCAAGCCCTGCCGTCAGATATGGGAAAATCCGGCTTTCTGGTTCATCGGAATATATTGTCGTTTCCACCTTTGCCAGACGTTTATGCCGGTCTATTTTACAAATCCGGCTTTCCATTCCTTTCAGCGGTCCCCGAATAATCTTCGGAATACCTCTGCGGATGATTCCTTCCGACATGTTCAAGTTGTGGCTCTCACCACACAACTTTTTCAGAAATATCTCTTCATTTCTTGCCACGGTAAACAGCTTGATTCCCTGCAGGCAGAAGCACGCTTTTATCTCGTCCGCCAAAAGATTTTCGTCTTCGCTTTCCAGAAATACATGGGCTGGAAATAAAATGTTTCGTTCCAGATGCCATCTGCCCTCATAGCGGCGCATCCGGTCATAGGTTAAAATGAATCCTTTCCTGAGTGAATTGGGGGAAAGGTGTTTATTGCAAATATCCAAAATTTTATATTCTTCCTGCGGCTTGCAGGATATTACGTGCCAAATAGTTATCCCTTCTTTCGTGGAGTAACCTACTCTGCGAAAATATTTTCGACGTCTTTCCTGACCGTATATATTTTATTTCATTTTTTGAAAATAGTACTTGCTATTTTTTCCCAAAGATGCTATCATATAACACGGTTAAAGAATTAACAAGAATATCTCATCGGGGTGTGGCTCAGCTTGGCTAGAGCGCCTGGTTTGGGACCAGGAGGCCGCAGGTTCAAATCCTGTCACCCCGATATCCATGCGGGTGTAGTTCAATGGTAGAACACTAGCCTTCCAAGCTAGATACGTGGGTTCGATTCCCATCACCCGCTTTTTATTTTGCGGGAAGCCCTATCCTATCGGGTTTCCCGATTTTTTCCCCCAATCCTATTTCACAATTTCAGGAGGTATGATAATGAAGATTGTATTTTTAGACGTTAAGACAATCGGCGAAGACATTGATCTGTCCGGTTATGACCGGCTCGGAGAAGTCGTGAAGTACCCCTTCTCCACCCCCGCCCAGGTTCCCGGTCGGATTGCAGACGCAGACGTCATTGTATTGAACAAGGTACGGATTGATGCTGAGACGATAGGAGTAGCCCCTCGCCTGAAACTGGTGTGCGTAACTGCCACCGGCACGAACAACTTGGACAAAGAATATCTGAACAGCCGCAACATCGCATGGAGGAATGTCAATGGATACTCTACGGAGTCCGTCGCACAGCATACCTTTTCCATGCTGTTTTATTTACTGGAAAAGCTGCGGTATTACGATGATTATGTGAAAGACGGGCGTTACGCGTGCGACACGTCATTCACCCATTTTGAGGAACATTTTTATGAATTGAAGAATAAGACCTGGGGCATCATCGGGCTTGGTAATATCGGAAGGCGGGTGGCCTCTATCGCCGAAGCCTTTGGCTCCCATGTAATCTACACCTCTCCCTCAGGCAGTACGCCTCAGGAGGGATACTATCAGACCGATATGGACACCCTTCTTAGCACATCCGACATCATTTCCGTACACGCACCGCTAAATGAATATACGGAGAATCTGCTCGATGCCGCTGCATTTAAGAAAATGAAGAACTCTTGCATCTTCCTGAACCTTGGAAGAGGTCCGATTGTGGTGGAGCAAGATCTTGCCGAAGCAATCGAACAGAAGGAGATTGCTGCCGCAGGACTGGATGTTCTTTGCGAAGAGCCTATGAGCCCGGACAACCCGCTCCTTAGGATTCAGGACAGCCGAAGATTGCTCATTACTCCCCACATTGCATGGGCAAGCGTGGAGGCAAGGACACGGCTGATGGAGATTGTCCTTGGACAGATAAAGGATTTTTTTAGCTGCGGGTCACAGCCATAAACAAAAAAGGCACTGTCGGAATATGCCCATAACAGCCATATTCCGACAATGCCTTATTTTTTCGGATGATTTCCATGCAGTATCACAGCAAGAATCTCTCCTGCCATTACCAGTACGCTCCCCATAGCAAGGTAGATATCCCCCAGATTCGCCGTAATCCTCCCGATATGCTTCTTTTTTGTCCTAAGCCCAATATAATCGACTACCTTCCCCCTCGCCAACCTGTCGAAGAGGTTGCTCGCCGCCCCGGCGCTCACCAGAGTCATGCCCAATTTCCTGATATAATTCCTCTTTTTTGCAAATGTCAAGACATCCCACGCCATCACCCCGGCGCTGGCAAACAGAGACATCCCCTTCACAGCCGCCGGGTACTCGTCAAACAGGTTCAGCAGGAATCCCCGGTTATATACCTTACGGATTACAATCTTTCCGCCCGGGAGCTCCCTTTCTTCGCCTGGGTTCAGTTCTTCCTCCACCCGTTTCTTAATCATGATATCCGCGCCGAGCAGTATTGCAAATATTACCAGCATAGCGGAGAGCATTCTATATCTCCTCTTTGATCTTCACGATCTGCTCTTCCTGCTTCTCAATCTCTTCCTCACGTTTCTCAATCTCTTCACACAAGGAAATGTATTCGGTATCGTCTACCTCGCCTTTCCGGAACTTCTCATAGACCATGCGTCCGATATCCTTCAAGTCCCGCTCATTGGAGCGCTTCATCGAACGGATGTCGTTCTTAATCTTCTGAATCTCCAGCGTATCCTCTGCTTTTTTGCTAAAATCACTTGCCGTATCTGAAATCTTCTTTCCCAGTTCACCAAAAAAATCTGCCATTTTATCTTCTCCTTTTCTCTCTTTCTTGCGTTCACTACAACTGGCGTAAAATGTCCAGGGAACGATACAGGTTCATGGCTCCATACCCCCACTCCCGATTCGGGCTTTCCATCCCAGGCCTCTGCTCCGCGCCCAGAAGGATGATATTCCGAATCTGGCTGGAATTCACACCCCACGCCTCCGTATTGTTCAGCACCCATTCCATCAGAAGCGCCACCGCCCCTGTTGCGATTCCCGCCGCAACACTGGAACCGCTGCGGACCACGAACTCATTGTTCAATCCGGCGCCGGATACCAGTACGCCAGGCACCGCATAATCTGGTTTGACTCTTCCATCTCTAGTATACCCCCTCCCGGAATTAATATCAACTGATTTATCAACTCCATTATAGTATGCGACCGTCATCGCAACTAAACTGCTTCCCGGTTCCGCCAGGGTCGTGTCCGGGTTTGCCTCTAAGAAATATACCTCTCCGGTCAGGAAGTCCTGGACTGGCAGCCAGATATGGAATCTCCCATCAGAGCGCAGCACAGGTTTCACACTGATTTTCCAGATCCCCGGCGCCGGATTCCGGATTCTCATAAAGATTAATTGTGAATCATTGTTCTCCAGCAACAGCCGGTACTCTACCTCCACTTCTGTCCTGTCAAACACAAAAGTCTCCCGGTATTCCCGCCCTTGCTTGAGTGTAATATACCCCGTCCTTTCCCCGGAAGGAGAGGTAATGGCAACGGTCATGACATTGGGGACTGCCGTCCACAGCTCTGCCACGAAGCCTTCTACCCCTTCTCCCACACGAATCTCGGCGTCCGCGGTATCATCCATACTGCTAAGTTCCCGGGAAAAGTGATGCCTGTGAACCGCCCCGTTTCCTGCGCTGATTACAACACTCCTGTTCAGTACCGACGAATAAGCGTCAAGCATGTTAGACAGAAGGGAGGTTCCGTTATGGCCGCCCAGGTTCGTGCCAAGGGCAACACACATGACCAAAGGCATATTGCGTTTCCGCGCAAGGGCATTGATGTACTTCATAGCGAGCATGATATCATTCTCCTGAAAACAGGTCGCATCCTGGCGGATGACGTAAAAGTCCTTGAGATAGGCTTTCGCAGGCTTTAGTTTCACCACCGCAAGAGTCGCCTCCGGGGCGGCTCCGATAAACCGATGTTCCAAATCGGCATTTCCAGCCGCAACACTGGCGATAAATGTACCATGTCCCTCCGTGTCCATGCTGGGGACGATTTCCAGTGGATTTTCTGAGCGCAGCGCTTCATTAATCATTTCTTCTGTGTACTCGCTTCCGTAATCCAATCCGTCGGGAAGCGTGCCGTCCTGTATGGTCTGGTCCCAGATGCCGGCAATTCTCGTGGAGCCGTCGATATTTCGGAAGAGGGGATTCCGGTAATCGATTCCGGTATCCAGTATGCCCACCATGACTCCGTTTCCCTGAAGATTCAGCGTCGGGTAGCTCTGTACCACGCTGATCCCCGCATCATCCATTGCCTGTAAATCCATTAGCTGGTAACAGTTTGGAATGGAATTGTAACGATAGTATTCCAAAGATACCGGCTCCGTCAGCGTCCTCTCTACGTAGACTGCCTGAAACCCAAAATCCATGGACTGGACGCATGCCATCGCCCTTTGCGCCTCCTCTGGCGTTATCTCCCGGTAAACCGGAGCGATAAAATCAATAAAGTCCTCTGACATAATCATTTTCCGGCAAGTTTCTCTATCCATAAAAACACCTCATATACCTTTTCTCTTAGTATATGAGGTGTTCCTCGTATTCTTCACAGCAAAAAATCTAACCCGTAATACGCGGCACCTCCTGCCCTCTCAGCATGATCAGCGGCCCGCCTGTCCCCTCTATGTATTCCCGCGTAATCGTCACCTGCCCGATATTATCATCCTTAGGGATCTCGAACATAATATCCAGCATGAACTCCTCAATAATCGCCCTGAGCGCCCTTGCGCCCGTATCCTTCTCCACAGCCTTCTTCGCAATCGCCGCCAATGCGCCTTCATCAAATTCCAACTTTACCTCATCTAATGCAAGCAGCTTTTGATACTGTTTCAAAATCGCATTCTTAGGCTCAGTCAGAATCTTCACCATCATCTCCTCACTCAGACCCCGCAAGGTAAATACTATCGGAAGGCGTCCTAAAAATTCGGGTATCATCCCAAAATTACGCAAATCCTCGGTGGCCACCTTCTCAAGAATCGTCTTGTCCCTGTCATACCTGTCTTTTAGCTCCGCCCCGAACCCAATGGAAGACTGCTTCGTCAGCCGCTCTTTAATGATCTTATCCAAATCCGGGAACGCCCCGCCGCAGATAAACAGAATATTCTTCGTATTCACAGTGGTAAGCGGAACCATGGCATTCTTGCTGTTCGCCCCTACCGGAACCTCCACGTCGCTTCCCTCAAGAAGCTTTAACATCCCCTGCTGGACAGATTCCCCGCTTACATCTCTCTGGTTGGTGTTCTTCTTCTTGGCAATCTTGTCAATCTCATCGATGAAAATAATCCCTTGTTCCGCCTTCTCCACATCATTGCCAGCAGCAGCCAGAAGTTTCGATACGACACTCTCGATATCATCCCCGATATATCCTGCTTCCGTCAGGGAAGTGGCGTCTGTGATGGCAAGGGGAACGTCCAAAAGCCTTGCCAGCGTCTTCACAAGATAAGTCTTACCAGAACCAGTAGGCCCGATCATCAGCATATTCGACTTCTCAATCTCGATATCATCCATGGTGTCCGTCGCCACACGCTTATAATGGTTATAGACTGCCACAGACATAGCCTTTTTCGCGTACTCCTGTCCCACCACATACTCATCCAGTTTCCCTTTGATTCTATGGGGCGCAGGGATATTGCGGATGTCAATCAGGGGCTTTTTCTCTTCCCCCTCCTTTTTCTTCTTAATCTTCTGCTTCTTTGGGACATTCTGCTCCATGTCAGCCATATTAAAAATCTGTACGCCCGGGATATTCAGATTCATGAGCTGGCTGTAATCTACCTGCCCGCTCATCATAGCGTCAAAACTCTTCTGCATACAATCGCTGCAGATTGAGATGCCGTTGGGAAGATCAATCATCTTGCCTGTAGTCGTCTCCGGACGCCTGCACACAAAACAAATCTTCTCATATTCGTCCTCATGATGCTTCTTCGTATCCTCCACCTGCCCATTTCCCACTTTCTCTACGTTGTTCTTATCCTGTTCGGACATCTTGCCTTACCTTCCTTCTTACGTCACACTTAATCTTATGTCTTTCCAATCAAGAATCCTGCTTATACAGGCAATCCCTCTACCCTTCCCGTACCATCTCAAGGAATCTCTCCTCCGAAATAATCGGAATCCCCAATTCATTTGCCTTCTTATTTTTAGACGACGTAGACGCCGCGTCATTATTAATCAAATAATTCGTCTTAGAAGTCACTGACCCCGTCACCTTTCCCCCAAGGCTCTCAATCAATTCCTTCACCTCTCTCCGGTTGGCGAAATGCTCCACACTGCCGGTAATCACGAAATTCACCCCTGCAAATATCTGTTTCGTCTCCTCTGCCGTCTCTTTGGGAATCACCAGTTCCTCCAGCAAATCCCGGAACTGCCTCACATGCTTCTCTGATGCAAAATAATCCACGAACGCCTTCGCAATCACCCCGCCCACACCCGGAATCTCATTTAACTCTTCCTCCGTAGCGCCAAGCATCTTCTCCACATCATATCGGAATTCCTTACAGATGACCTTCGCATTGGCAAGTCCGATATTGGCGATTCCCAGCGCATAGATTACTCTGGGCAGCGTCGTTGTCCGCGCCTTCTCGGCATTACCCACCAGATTCCGGTAAGACTTCTCGCCAAACCCTTCCAGTGATTGGATTTCCTCCTGATACCGGTCCAGATGAAAAATATCCGCAAACTCCCGGATATATCCCAAGGAAATGAATTTCTCCAAGGTCGCCTCCGAAAGTCCTTCGATATTCAGCGCATCCCTGCTTACGAACAGGGCAAATGACTTGACATGCTTCGCCTGACACTCTGGGTTCGTACAGTATAAAGCCTTCGCATTGGCCACCTGCCGTACTTCCGTCGCCCCCTGGCACACCGGGCACCTGTGGGGAATATCCTTCACGCCGCTTCTGGTCAAATTCTTTGCAATCTGGGGTATAATCATGTTCGCCTTATACACCTCAATCTTATCCCCAACGCCAAGCTCTAATTCCTCCATGATGCTGATATTATGGACGCTGGCGCGGCTGACCGTCGTTCCCTCAAGCTCCACAGGCTCAAAAATTGCCACAGGGTTAATAAGCCCTGTCCTTGACGGGCTCCACTCAATCTCCGTAAGGGTCGTCTCTTTAAGCTCATCCGCCCATTTGAACGCATAGGAATCCCTTGGGAACTTAGATGTCCGCCCAAGGGACTGCCCATACGCTATATCATTATATATTAACACAAGACCATCCGACGGGAAATCATTCTCTGCAATTTTTTCTGAAAATTTAATAACTTCGGCTTCCACCGTATCCTTTGTCACCGCATGGAACTCTACTACCTCAAAGCCCTGCTCCATGAGCCACTCCATCTGGCAGGCCCTGGAATTATGGAAATCCACATTCTCTGCCTGCACCAGAGAAAATGCGTAGAACCTTACGTTCCGTTTCGCCGTAATTTCGTTATTCAACTGGCGCACCGAACCGCTGCACAGATTCCGGGGATTCTTATATTTCGCATCCACATCCTCAATTTCAGAATTAATCCGCTCAAAATCCCGGTATCCGATCACCGCCTCGCCCCGCAGTATCAATTCCCCCTGATAGGCAATTTTAAGAGGGATGTTACTGAACACCCTTGCATTATTCGTAATCACCTCGCCCACCTCGCCGTTTCCCCGGGTGACAGCCTTAAAAAGCTCCCCGCCCCGGTAAGTCAGCACAATGGTAAGGCCGTCCAGCTTCCATGACAGCAGCGCCTTCTGTTCGCCGAGAAATTTTTTCAGTTCCTCGACCTCCTTGGTCTTATCCAACGAAAGCATGGGGCTTTCATGTCGTTCCTTAGGCAGCTCGCTCAATACCTCATATCCCACGTTCACAGTTGGGCTGTTGGCAAATGTAATCCCAAGTTCCCCCTCAAGCCCTTTCAGTTCATCGTACAGCGCGTCATACTCCCGGTTGCTCATGATTTCCCTGGATTCCTGATAATATGCGCGTCCCGCGTCATTTAGCTTCTCCACTAACTCTAACATTCTGGCTTTCTTCGATTCGCTCATATAGCTCCTTTAACTCCTGCTCTGTTAATTTTCTGACTGCCCCCGGCTTTAAGCCGCCAAGCTCAATATTCATGACCCGAGTCCGGATAAGCCGCTTCACCCGGTAGCCCAGCGACTCGCACATCCTGCGTATCTGCCGGTTCAGTCCTTGGGTCAGCACAATGGAAAAGGTATACTTTCCCACCATTTCCGTCCTGCAGGGCCTTGTCAGGGCGTCAAGCCCTTTCTCCGGATCCCGGATTCGGACTCCTTTTTCCATCTGCCGGAGAAATTCCTCCGTTACAGGCTTATCCACTGTCACCTTATACTCCTTCTCATGCCCGTATCTCGCCCGCATCATCCCGTTAATCAAGTCTCCGTCGTTGGTCATAAGCAAAAGTCCTTCCGAGTCCTTATCCAGACGCCCTGCATAAGTAATCCGCTCCGGATAATTCAGGAACCGGACAATGCTCTTGCGCTCTCTTCTCTCTTCTGTGCAAATGATTCCCACCGGCTTATTCACAGCCAGCACAATTCTCTCCCGTCTTCCCCCGACGAGCTTCTTTCCGATTCGTACCTCCTGAGACGGCTCCACTTTCATGCCGGGAACCGCCCGCTTTCCGTCTACCGTGACACGCCCGCTCTCAATCAGGCGGTCTGCCTCCCTGCGGGAACACACGCCCGCATCGCTCAGATATTTATTCAGCCTGCTCATCCTGCAACACTCCGCTTATCTTTCCGTCCTGTACAAAAGTATTTCCACTATATAAAAATAATACGCTGGAAATCTTATTTTCTTCCATAATCTCATCCAGATTCCCCTCATAGTACTCCGGGTCCACCACGATAATCTCCCGGAAATAGGGCACAAGGAAGGGAATCAGACAGTTCGCATAAGAATCCTTCACCAACAGCAGACGGTCTGTGGTATCCGCCGTGGTGCGGATATTGCCCACCCCGTAGTTCCCGCCAAGGAACAGGCCATAGGCATCCCGCTCCTTTAATTTCGTGCGGTCGTACAGGGTAGAGACCTTTCCCTCCCCGAAATCTGCCACAATCTGAGGCATCTCCTTCTCATTTTCAGGTCCATAGATGTAGATGGACTCCTGATATCCGCTCTGGTATCCGCTCTTTAACGACAGGTCGCCCGTAAATATATTCGTGACCGCATACTTCTCCCATTTCGGCGTCTTCGCACCGTCAAGCCCCATAGACTCCACAAGCTGCTGGCTGGCATAATATGCGCCGAGGGTTGTCCAATGGGAATCTGTGTGATAATAGATTTCTTCTTTCTTGTGGGACGAAAGGGTCTTGCTCAAATCTACCCATGTAACGCCTTCCCCCAGATTCTGCCAGATGGAGCGGAAGATTGCATTCTGGTCCTCTGTCACGGCAAAACGGGGAAGTTTATCCGATAAGATATTCGCGGCATTGGGGGCTAACGCAAGATATATAGGAACCTTCTCATACCGCGCCTTGAATGCCTCCATGGCGTTTAAGTTCGCGTCTATCTTCTCCTGGTCTGCCGCTGCCACCGCCTCCAGAAGATATGCATCCCTGCCCTTGAATACACCGCCAGACTCCCGTTTTCCAATCAGCAGGTCCATCTGGTTCTTCATGGACACCCACAGATTGCGGACGAGGAACTGATCCTGGCGGAACTCCTCATACTGTGCCATGAAAGAACCGTCAGCCACATGTTCCAGCGACAGCTTCGGACGTGTGGCAAGGGGACGGTTCTCCTTCTCGGAGAACTCCTGCTCAAGTGGAATCAGTTCTAATAAGGAAATCAGTACTAACATCCCGAAAAACGTAAGCGCCGCCGTCTTTCTCCTGTATGCTCTTCCCTGCTTAAAATCCTTTTGTTTTCTCTGCTTCATATATTCTCCTAAAATATACCCTCCGGGCGTCCCGTAATGCATGCCCCTATGAGGCGGGTGGGCTTCGCCCAGTAAGGTATGCCCAAGGGCACACCGTAATGCAAGCCGCTCAACATACGATATATGCCACGCACAGCACGAACATTACCCCATATATGACACAATTTATCATCGCCATTCCTCTTGCGCCTCTGTCCATCACACTAACGTACCCTTTATGTACAAACGGAAGAAGCCCTATCAGCATAACGGCAAGAAGGGCAGCATTCGTGACTAACAGGTACATCCCCCTGTCATCCGCAAGGCCCGACGCTCCCACTGCGAACATAGTTCCTAGATAGGTGAAGCCTTCGCTCACTCTGGGATTAAAAAAGAATACCCAGCCAATCATCACCATCACAATGCTGTAAATATGCCCGAGAAACCCTGGCATCTCATCTAACATCCTCCACAGAAACAGCTTCTCCGCCACCATCAAAAGGCCGCAGTACAGCCCCCATATAATATAATTCCCGGAAAGGCCATGAAACAGGCCTACGAGCAGCCAAATCAGCAGGATATTCCTCACCTGCTTTGATTCCTCGACATCGCCCCCGCCCAGGGGATGGTACACGTATTCCCGGAACCACGCCCCAAGGGACATATGCCATTTATACCAGAATTCCGTCGTACTTCCCGCCCCATAAGGATACTCGAAATTCCCCGGCAGCTCGAAGCCTGTCATTTTTCCCAGTCCTAACGCCATGTCCGTATATCCGCTCAAATTATAATATATTTGGAGCGCGAACGCCAGACATCCAAGCCATGCGCTGAGCACAGACATCTCTCCTGCTCCCATCGCCATGACCTCGGCGTGGAGAATTCCTATATTATCTGCGAACAATACCTTCTTGGCAAGCCCGCGGATAAAATACATCGCCCCTTCCCCGACCTTGCCCGGCGTCATCTGCCTTGCCCCAAGCTGCTTTTCCATCTCTGCATACCGCACTACCGGACCGCCCGGCATCTTTAAGAACATAGACACATACAGGACAAGGTCAGCCGGATTCTTCTGCACCTTTGCATTCCCCCGGTAAACATCCAGGATATACGATAACATCTGAAGTGTATAGAAAGACATCCCTATGGGCATCGCAAACCCCTGAAAGGGAATGTCAACAGGCAAGACAGCTTGAAGCCCCGCAAGAACCGTCCTTCCATATAGAAAGAAGACGAGAACCCCCAGATTGATTCCCACGCCAAAGCGCATAACAGCTCTGGCGCGCCTCCGATTCTTCAAAACTCCTGCCAACCTAAGCCCGCAGGCATAAGTAAAAAGCGCCATCCCCACCATCAGGAAAACAGCCACAGGCTCCCCCCATGCATAGAACACAAGGCTTGCCAAGAGCAACAGAGCGTTCTTCAACTGCCCCGGCATCAGATAATACAGAAACAATACAACCGGTAAGAATGTAAATAAAAATACAACACTGTCAAATAAACCCGCTACCATTACAGCTCTGCCGCCTCCGCCATGTGATTCACCCATTCCCCATAGTAATCCGATGCCAGATGGATTCCGTCCTCGGTATAATATTCGTCTTTAATCAGACTTTCATTATCAATAAAAGTCACGCCTTCTTCCTCACATAATTCCATGAGTTTCCTGTTATACGCAGGAATATTCCCATACAGTTCATCCTCTTCTATGACCTCCTGCTTAACCGGCAGGATACTGTTGACGTAAATCTTCGTATCCGGCAGCTTCTCTTTCAGTTCGTCAAGCACGCGCCTGTATGCGGCCCCAAATATTTCTGCATCCCCGGACGCCGCCTTAATGTCGTTCAGCCCGTAGGCAAGGAACAACACTTGCGGGCCCACTTCAATCGCCCTTGAAACATGATTCTTAATCATGCTGACCTCCGTCTCGCACACGCCGGTATCCCGTTCCGCCGTAACAAAGGACTTATCAAGCGCCTGGTTCTCATACAATCCCTGGGCAATGGAATCCCCAAGCACATAGGAATTGGCAAATTTCTCGCTGACAGACCGGTTCGCCCATGCCTCGTCCGCCGCCCGCTCCGCCTCCTCAAGCTCCTGAATCTGCGCGTCAATCGCCGCCGTATCCGCTTCTTCCATCCGCTCAAGCTTCGCGAGCCCTTTTCTCGGGTCTTCTCTGGGATTCATGACGCCCACCGCGAACACGACGCCCCCGATGACCATCCAGATAATCATTGCCGCGACAGCCAGGCGCAGGACGACGTCTCGTTCTTCACTTTTCTTCTTCGTCTTCTCTTGTCCTCTACTCACGCAAGATACGTTCTCCTTAAAGCCACTATTTATATCCCGTATTGTACTGTTTTTCCCTGTAAAAGTCAAATATATGCTATACTATATCATAAATAACTACGATTTTAACAATCAGCAAAGGAGTTTTTTATATGAATATGTTCACATTATCAGCAAAATCCTGTATGTCCCACCTCTTACTTAGGGACACCTTCGATAAATTTTCGTTCATCGAAGGGGAAATCACTACCTTTAACAAATTTACTTTGGACGGGTTCCTGCACAAAGACTTTTTCGATGAAAAGCCTGCGCGGGATTATTCCTACTGGAGAGAAGTCCGGGACTTCTGTTTCAGCCTCATCAAAGGGAAACGGACGCCGCTTCATTTTAAGATTGTCCTCTCCCTTGCGCCGGAGCACTTCGGGGATTTTCTGGACGGACATCAGATACGTACATTTTCCCCGGAAGACATCACGGGGCTGTACCTGAATTTCCATTACGACGGCGCCGTCCTGCAATGTATCACCGGAATTTCCATGCGGACATTCACCATGGATAAATCTCTTGAGAAAGAATGGGACGCCTATGTGGAAGGATTTTTCAAAAGAGCGGAAATTGACCGGGAAAAATAGACATATTTTTAACAGAGACATTGTATTTTTTTTATAAATCATTTATAATTTACATATACTTTTTGTTAGTTAATCGTAAAAGGAGATAAGAACATGAGAGGTAAGAGAAGAACTGAAGACAGGCCGGCGTCCAGATCCGCGATGCGCAGATGGGGCATTACAGGGAAACTGGTCATTGCAATCGTCGTCACCATCGTAATTATGGTCGGCGCACTATTGCTGATCGTCCGCAGCCGCGTATCCGATGCTCTGCTGGCAAAGAGCGAGAAGCTGCTGGAAGAGACTACGGATAAGGCAATCCAGGAGGTGAACTCGTGGATGAGCGGAATATTGGCGACTCTGGAGACCCAGCGGGATACGATTCAATATGAAGATATGGACGTTCCGCGCATGGTAGAATACATTAAGCATACGGCCAACCAGAACAGCGCATATCCGGCGGGAATCTATGTGGCGCTGACGGACGGCTCTCTATACCATGCATCCTTCGTACCTGGTCCAGAATACAATGCCCTTGAGAAATCGTGGTATAAGGACGGGTTGGCATCCGAAGACTTCATTTTAGGCGACGCGTACTTTGACGAAGACAGCCAGTCCTATGTTGTAGGCGCGTCCGGCGTATTGAAGACCGCCGCCGGAGAAGTGAAGGGCGTTGCGGCAGCGGACGTATACCTGACTTCCATATCCGATATCGTAGCCGATATCCGGCTGGAAAAGACGGGCGGGATTTTCCTTGTAGATACCAGGACCGGAACTATCATCGGCCATCCGGATACGGAGATGAACGGACGATCCATAACGGAATTCACCGGCGATATGTATGCCTACGCTGCCAAGAAGATACAGGAGAATGCTACCGGGCTGAGCCTCTACAATGACGATATGTACATAGAATTGAAGACTGTGCCGAACTGTGACTGGATGGCGGTATCTTATGTTTCCAGAGACGAAGTGCTTGCTGATTTGGATACCTTGACAAGCATTATGACATCGGTAGCCGCGTTTGCAGTCTTAATCATGATTGTGCTGATTATCATTCTTGTAAGGAACATTATCGGGAAACCGGTAGCCGAACTGAATAATGTCGCATCAAGGATCGCAGAAGGCGATTTGGAGCAGTCCATCCGGCACACTTCCAATGACGAACTTGGAGAGCTGGCGGCCAATTTCGGCAAGACCGTAGTACGTCTCAGGGATTATGTGGACTATATTAACGAGATATCCGAAAAATTACAGGAAATCTCCGAGGGTAATCTTGCATTTACCCTTACCCATGAATATCTGGGAGAATTTGCAAAGATTAAGGACTCCTTAGAGCGAATTTCCTGGTCTCTCAACGAGACGCTGGGACAGATCAATGTGGCGGCCGGCCAAGTGGCGACTGGTTCCGAGTACGTTTCCGACGGGGCACAGACATTATCGCTGGGTTCCTCCCAGCAGACTGACGCCGTGGAATCTCTTGCATCCCATATTTCTGCGGTTTCCGATGGAATCCAGAAGACCGCACAGGGCGCGAAACAGGCAAGCCAGATATCGAGGAATGTTAAGACGCGTATCCTTGAAAGCAACGAGAAGATGCAGCATATGAATTCGGCGATACAGAAGATCAGCGATAAGTCAACGGAGATTCACAGCATCATCAAGACCATAGAGGACATCGCATTCCAGACCAATATCCTTGCGCTGAACGCGGCTGTGGAAGCGGCCCGGGCAGGTACGGCAGGAAAAGGATTTGCAGTAGTCGCAGATGAAGTCCGTAACCTTGCCAGCAAGTCCTCTGAGGCGGCGAAGAATACCACCACCCTGATTGACCAGACGGTGGAAGCCGTTGTCGAAGGTTCCAGCATGGCTGAGGATACGGCAGCTTCTATGATGGAGGTTGTAGAACAGGCGGAAGAGGTGAGCAAGCTGATTCAAGGAATTGCGGAATATTCTGCTCAGCAGGCAGAGGCAACGGAGGAAGTGACACGGGGAATCGCACAGATTTCCGATGTGGTACAGTCTAACCTGTCTACCGCTGAGAAGAGCGCCTCTGCCAGTGAGGAGTTGTCCGGTCAGGCTAGTATGCTGAATGAACTGGTATCGAAGTTCCGGCTGAAAAAGCAATAAGATATAATCCAGAAACGGGATTGCGTTTTGGCGCAATCCCGTTTCCATATCTTTCTTCAATTCCCATATTAATCATTATAATGGCCTCTGCAAGATAACACAATTATTTGAATGTCACGTCGCCTACTTTGTCAACAGCATCATGACCTCATTGCTCCTCTGTACAAATGCCGTCATCTCTTCCGGATTCAGCGGCTTATGTGCCAGCATCGCCAAATCGTAAAGCTGTTTACAGATAATAGACACATTCTCATTCTCCTTATTCTCTACCACGAACTTCACCAGCGGGTGGTTCGCATTCAGAATCAGCGTGCTCTCTCCGCCCATATCCATGCCGCCCATATTGCCCATGCCGTACATCTTCATCATCTCCTGCATACGGCGGTTCTGCTCGGACAATGTAATCATGGATGCGACCTTCTCATCTTTCAGCTTCTCAATCTTCACATCCAACTTGTCGTTGCCAAGCTCCTTGCGGAAAATCTCAATCAGGCTGTCGGACGTTGCCTTGAATGCTTCCTTCTCTTCTTCCGCCACCTCTTCCTTCACGTTATCCGTAACGTCGGCGTCAATCCTCTGGAAACGGATATTCGGATTCTTCTGCTCTAACTGTGTGATGAACGGGGAATCAATGTTATGGTTCATGATTACGGCATCCTGTCCCTGATTCCGGAACATATTGATGTACTGGCTCTGCTGAATCTCATCCGTCACATAGTAGATAGTGGTCTTAATCTCCTCTACCTTGTTCTCGTCCTCATTCTCACCCTCGGACGCCTCATCCTTCTTCTCATTGGCCTCAACGACCTCGCCGCCGTTCTCCTCGATACAATCCTTCAAGGTCAGGTATTTCCCGTCAATATTCTTAAACAGGATGACTTCCTTCATCTTGTCGCAGAACTTCTCGTCTTTCAAGCAGCCGAACTTGATGAACGGGCTGATATCGTCCCAATATTTCTCGTAGTCCTCTCTCTTCGTCTTGCACATTCCGGAAAGCTTATCTGCAACCTTCTTGGAAATGTAATCGGCAATCTTATTGACGAACCCGTCGTTCTGGAGCGCGCTTCTTGAAACGTTCAGCGGCAGATCCGGACAGTCGATAACTCCCTTTAATACCATCAGGAACTCCGGAATAACTTCTTTGATATTGTCTGCAATGAATACCTGATTATTATATAACTTAATCGTTCCCTCAATAGAATCATACTCGGTATTGATTCTCGGGAAATACAGGATTCCTTTCAGGTTGAAAGGATAATCCATGTTCAGGTGAATCCAGAACAGCGGCTCCTTGTAGTCTAAGAATACCTTGCGGTAGAACTCCTGATAGTCCTCGTCGGAGCAATCGTTGGGGTGCTTGGTCCACAGCGGATGGATATCGCTCAATGAGACCGGACGCTTCTCAATCTTGACCTTCTCCTTCGCCGGCTCCACCTCGACCATTTCTTTTTCGCCGTCTTCATTCTCTTTCTCTTCCATCTTGGCTTCTTCGTGGATATGCTCGACCACAACGTCGTCCTCTTTCAGGTCTGCCTCGTCGATGGTCTCATACTCCAGCTCTGCATTCGCCTTGGACAGGAAAATCTCTACCGGCATGAAGGAACAGTATTTCTCAATGACTTCCCTGACGCGGTACTCGTTGGAGAATTCTACACTGTCATCGTTCAGGAACAGTGTAATCTCGGTTCCTACGCCTTCTTTATTCCCCTCGTCCATCTCGTACTCTGTGCCGCCGTCGCTGACCCAATGTACCGGGGTTGCGCCTTCTTTATAAGAAAGTGTATCGATATGCACCTCGTCTGCTACCATGAACGCAGAATAGAATCCCAGGCCGAAATGACCAATCATATCGTCTTCCGTAGTCTTGTCTTTGTATTTCTCAAGAAATTCTGTCGCGCCGGAAAATGCAATCTGGGTGATGTACTCTTCCACTTCCTCGGCGGTCATCCCCAGACCGTTGTCCGTGAATTTCAAGGTCTTCTCTTCCGGGTTCACCTCTACCTTGATGGACGGCTTGTAGTCGTCCGGCAACTGGTATTCTCCCATCATATCCAATTTCTTTAACTTTGTGATTGCGTCACATCCATTGGATACCATCTCACGCGCGAAAATGTCGTGATCGGAATATACCCACTTCTTAATAATTGGGAAAATATTCTCACTGCTGATTGACAAATTTCCTTTCTTTGCTGCCATACTTATCACTCCTACCTCATTTTTTAATATTTTCAAAATGTTATACATACGTTATGAACGAAGTCCATCAACCCGCCGAACCTATCTTACGTCTTGCGGGCGTGCCGGAACTTAAAAAACGAAAACCAGATGTCCTTCGCCTAAATGATATGATAATACGAGTGATTTTAAAAGTCAATAGAAAATTAGCACTCTTTCCGAATGAGTGCTAACAAATTTCTTAAAAATATAAAATTTCTATAAAATGGGGCATTCTAAATCAAATCCAAAATACCTGACCGCATTCCGGTAAGAGATATCTGGAATCATTTTTTAGTTTTAAATGAGTATTTATAATAGAGTCTGAGGTGTTTCATTCATTTCCAATTCATTCTTCTCAAATTCCTTTTGTTTTTCAGATTTGCATTTCAATTTTCCCTTCCTTCAGCAGCCCTGCGCACTTTTCTTCTATCAGAGCAAGCATAAAAAATAAATATCACACCACAGCCTCAATCAAGATTTTATCTCTTACCCTAATCTCTTTTACGCCAATTTCTTTCTTTTTATTGAAATTAAAACTGAGCATATATCCTTTCTTTAGATGGAAATAATCAAGATAATCTGACAGCTGTTCTTCTCCACGCTCATTATATGCATTGCCCCGCCAGATCTTAATCTCAATTACCGACTGTTCTCCCCGATAGTACAGCACCAGATCCATGCGTTCATTATTTCTGGTACGCGACTCTACACTATAGTTCCCTACACCATTAATAATCGGCTTGAGAAACAAAAGGAAATATCGTCTCCCTACATCTTCATAAAAAGTAACATCCTGATCCCCATATAAATAATCAAAAGTTTCTACAAATTTTTCAAGCACCTTCCTGACATCCAGATGTCCTCCGACAATGAATTGATTCTTCTCCTGCACCCCTGCTTTATAAAACTCACTAGAGGAAAATTCTTCTGCGATGAAATAATTATAAAGTACCGATTCAAAGATCTGGTTAAAGACTACTGCCGTATCCTTCTCATTTCTGATAAAACCAAACATAACCGCATCTTTCATATAATCATTTGTTGCAGTATAGGGAATCGGCCTGCCGGTAAAAAGCAATTCATATAATACGGTCCGAAGCTTTGGATAGAGTTTCAGTTTTCTTATCATTGACTGATAAAGAGTGTTGTCTTCTTTCACCAGCATTCTCTCAGCTTCACAGACCCCTTCCTTTGTCCAGGCGCTTTTTTTATCCTTAAATTTTTCTGTCCCCGCGATCTCTTCATCTAGATATTTACACATCCCGGATACCAGATACGGATACCCGGACGTCATTGCGTAAATCATTCCCGATATCAGTGTGATATCCATACCAGTGTGATAATCCTTTTCATATTCCCTTAACATACCGGCAATATCATCTGAGGAAAAACTCATATCTATATCAAATCTGGCGGCAATATTCCATGGGCTGTTTTCCATGTGTTCCCCGTCAGGTCTTATTTTCCGTCTGACACTGCGCACATCGTAAACTCCGGCCAGAATCACTGATTGAAATGCCGGGAACTTTCTTCTCCTCAGATAATATGCACGGAGCTGTGCAAGGAAATCTACAAATACCTGGTCGTTCGAGGCTGCGTCCACTTCATCGATAATCAGGACAATCTTCCTCTCCGCCTTAGCACACCATTTTTTCAACGCTTTAAAAAGTGTCTGGAGGGAACTTGTACCATCTGTCTGCCCGGCAAATGAAGCAAGTTTCTTTTCAATATCATCTGGCAAATTCTCAGTCAAATCCAGTAATTCTTCGGAAAAAGCCGCAACAAATGACTGTTCACTTTCAAACGCTAATGAACTCATCGTCTGAAAATCCATGTAGACTGTCTCATAATCTTTCTTCAGGTATTCAGCAAGCGCTGTCAATATCGTTGTTTTCCCAAACTGACGCGCCCTGTTCATCGTAAAATACAGCCCGGCATCTACCATGCCCTTAATCTCTGTCAGACGGCCGGTCAAATCTACCATATAGTTTAATTCCGGTTCACAACAACCGACCGTGTTAAATACCTTCGCCATCCGCCGCGCCCTCCTTTCCTTCACTCATCTTTCTCCATGTCATATGCAATCTCGCAAGACTTCTTATAACAGGCGATTCCATACTTGTGAATCACTTTCATCCCACTCGTCCTAAGGATCTCTGTGTAACCGCCGTTATCGATCTGCTTCATTGCTTCCTTACAAGCAGCAGCATAACGTGCGTTTTCTGCATACTTCACTTCTATGACACAGCCAATCTTCTCATGTGGAATCTCAATACATATATCCGTATATCCGGTTCCAGACTCTGAATTCGATTTGACGCTCCAACCGCCTTCTGCCTGCAAAAGACCTAACAGCATACCATGGTAGAAGTTTTCTTTCATTTCCTTTTTAACGGCAGTATCCCGAATACTGATCGACTCTGACATGATCTCACTAAATATCCGCTGTACTCCTTGTGCATCACCGCTCTTTATAGCTTTACAGAATTCCTTCCATCTCTTTGTATTTCCTATGACCTTGACTCTGAACCATGAATTAATTTTCTTTTCATAGATTCCACGGACCTCCCGGTTGGGTATGACCAGCTTATGAAGCCCATTTTCCGGTCTTCCGGTTTCTGTAAGATATCCCGTGGTAAACAGGACGCTCCACAGATAAGTCTGGCGGGTCTCAAGATCCTCACTCCCAAGATCCGTATATGTCAATTCCGGTATTAAAGCTTTCTCTATATACTCCCCGGAAATCAAAGCCTCAATCTGATTCCTCACGGTTGCCGAGGCATTTTCAAGTATATCCTGTATGATAGCATTACTGCTGCTGTTCTCCCAATGCGCCTCCATCGGGGCATGGATATCCTCCCTGAGCTTATCACACTGATTGATTACATCCCACGGACAATATACGTCCACATTTCCGAAATGATAACCATCATACCACTCTTTGATACGTTCAAACGTCTCCTCTATCCCATAATATCGAAGCATCTCTATGACTTCCTTATCCGTAAAGCCAAAATATTCCCCGTAATCTACGTCTGAAATCGTCCGTACCTTAAAATTATTAAGCCCTGTAAAGATACTCTCTTTCGCAATCCTAAGGCATCCCGTAATAACTGCCAAGAATATATTATGATTTGTCTTCAACGTATGACTGAACAGCAGACGCATCATCTGCACCATCTGTGGATAATATCCATACTGATAGGCTTTGTCCAGAGGCACATCATACTCGTCCAGCAGGATCACTACCTGCTTTCCATAATGGGTACTGAGGAGCTTGGAAAGTAATTTCAGGCTCACGCATATGCTTGACTTCGTTTCAAAATGGTTCGACAAAATATCGTCTAATTTGCACTTATCATATTCGGAAATATGTGGGCTGTCCATGAGCCAGACAAAGCGCCCCGCTTCTTCACTGATAATTTCGCACAGCATGTCCGTTGCTTCTGTAAAATTCTCCCCTTCCACATCTTTAAAACTCAGTGTGATGACCGGATATTTTCCCATGTATTGTTCGCATAATTTTTTTTCTTTCGCTATGTCAAGTCCGTCGAACAGCGACGAATCCGTACCGATCTCAAAAAATGTCTTGAGCATATCCATATTGAGGCTTTTGCCAAATCGTCTCGGACGTGTAAAGAGATTGACAATACCTCTTGCTTCCAGCAGGTCACGGATAAATCCTGTCTTATCTACATAGTAAAAATCCTGTTCTTTAAAGGTTCTGAAAAATTCTACTCCTATGGGGAGCTTCTTCTTTTTTCCTTTCACAACGCTCACCTTCTCCTGTACTGGTCTCTATTGTAATATAAAAGAGATGGGTCTACTCAATACTCTTCAACGACTCCACCATATCTATCTTCTTGAGCTTAAAATACATCACTCCGTTAATCATCAGTGAAAATGCCACCGTAAGAGCCAGACTATAGATAAAACTCGGCAGATTGATATTCCTGCCGAACATCGCTGAATCCACCTCCACCGTCTCAATAATGAAAAGGTGCAAAAACTTCCCAAGCACAACTCCTACGACTGCCCCAAGGAAGGTCAGCAGGATATTCTCCCGGTACACATATTCTGCCACTTCCGTATTGTAAAATCCTAAAACTTTCAGTGTCGCCAATTCCCGCTTACGCTCTGCAATATTGACAGTATTCAGGTTATAAAGCACCACGAACGCCAGCATCCCTGCCGAAATAATCAAGACAACAATGACCAGGTTCAGGCTCCTTAACATATCGTCTAACTGCTTCTCGATATCATGGGTATAGCTGACGCTCAGCGCGCCGTCCTTTTTCAGGATATCCCTTCCGACCTTCTCCATCTCCGTATTGGTAGCCGAGTCCGCCATCGTGAACAAGATACTGTTATACTCCGGCTCCTGGCCGTATACATTTTCATAACAGCCCGGCGTAAAATATATGTAATGCCCCATATAGTTTTCGCAAATCTGCGTAATCTTTACCTTCTTATTGCCGTTTTCTTCATCCTTAATCTCGATGGTATCACCCTTTTTTGCCTCTAAAAGCTTTGCCGTCTTCTCGCTGACGATTACGCCGTCGTCTGACAGTTCGTACCGTTCTTTCGTCTTCCGGTCATGGAAATCAACGAACTTGGGGATGTCCTCCACCGTACCGAACACACATGCATAAGCCGCCCGCTCCTTCTTTCCGTTTACCAGCGTGATATTCTGCATATCCGCATCCATAAACCGGGCCACCTGCCCTTCATCCTCCAAGGCCTCTTTCAGCTCTTCCTGCTGCTCCTTCGTAATATCCTCTTCCAGATAAATGCTTCCGTCATAGAACTGAATCTCGGCAAATTGAAGCTCGGCAATCTCATAGCAGGAATCTTTCAGCCCGAATCCTACCAGCATCAGCGCCATACACCCGCCGATTCCAAATATGGTCATGAAGAAACGCTTCTTATACCGCATCAAATTCCGTATGGTGGATTTCCACGTAAAATTAAGATGCCTCCAGATGATACCGATACGTTCCAAGAACACCCGCCGTCCATTCTTTGGGGTGGGCGGACGCATCAATACTGCAGGCTGTGCATCCAGTTCCCGGTAGCAGGCCATGACCGTAGCAAATATGGTGCAGAACACCGCAGCCCCGGACGCCATCACCGCATACCCCCAGTCATAAGGCACGAGAATCCGCGGTAAATGCTGGTATAATATCCCGTATGCGTAAACAATAATATATGGAAGAATCTTCTCCCCAATCAGGACGCCTAAAATGCTCCCTCCCGCCGTAGCTAACAGCGCATAGCCGATATATTTAGACGCAATGGCCGCTTTGCCGTAACCAAGGGCTTTCATCGTCCCGATGGATGTGCGCTGTTCCTCCACCATGCGCGTCATGCTGGTCAGGCTGATGAGCGCTGCCACAAGGAAGAAGAGTACCGGGAACACCCGCCCGATTGCTCCGAGACGCTCCGCATTTTCTCCGAATCCGCTGTACTCTATCAAAGTGCTTCGGTCATACACATACCACTTAGGCAAGCCGATATCCGCAATATCCGCTTCCGCCTCGGCAATCTTTTCTTCTCCTTCGGCAATCTCTTCCTCGGCTTTGACCTTGCCGTCCTCATATTCCTGCTTAGCGTCGGCAAGTTTTGCTTCATTGGATAGGATTTCTGCCTCGCCGTCGGCAAGTTTTGCTTCCTGCTCCTTTATCTCTCCCCATCCCGCATTAATCTGCTTCTGTCCGGATGAAAGCTGTGCAGGTACGGACGCAAGTTCGGATTCTGCCGCCGAAAGCTGTGCCTTGGTAGCGGCAAGCTGCGCTGCCGTATCGTCTAACTGCTTCTGGCTTGCGGTAAGTTCGGCAGCTCCCGACTCATATGCCTGACGCTGGCCTTCAATCTTCATTGTAAGCATCTGGGCCGTTTTCTCCAACTCTGCAAGCTGCTGCAAAAGCTCGGCAGGAATTTCGATCTCGGGGCCTCCCGGATTATCGTCTCCCTCCGAATCTCCCGGAACGTTTACATCCCCGGAATCTTCTGGGGCATTGCCGTCTAAAGAGCCGCCCTCGCCTATACCGCCTGAAACATCTCCGTTCCTGAAACTATCCTGTACACTCGTCCGGACAACTTCCGGCTGCGCCCCGGCTGCCTTCCGTATTCCCGTCCTTCTGGCTTGTGCCTGCATCTGTTCAATCTGCGCTTTTATGGCTCCAATCTGATCGAGTACGGTCTGATAACTCTGCTCGTCCGCCCCGATCTGCGCCTGCAGGCCCTCTAACTGCTGCCTTCCTGCCGCTATCTGTGCCTCCGCATCCGGCCTTGCCGCCTCATACTGTGCAAGCCCCTGCTCATATGCCGCCTTGCCGTCATTTAACTGTGCAAGCCCTGACCGGTACTCGGCTCTGGCCGAATCCAGTTCCTTCTGCTTGGAGTTCAGGGTGGATTTCGCATCCGCTATCTGCTTCCTGCCGTCCTCAATCTGCACCCTGGCATCCGCAAGCTGCTTTTCTGCGTCCGCTATCTTCTCCGCCGCATCCGCAAGCTCCTTTTCCGCCTCTTCCTTTCCTTCTTCCATCTCCTCTTTCGCCTCGGCAAGTTTCTCATTTGCCTCGTCTTTCAGGCTGTCTTTACGGACCAGGGCGCGCTCGTCCGTAAGTTCCTCCACCTGTGCAAGAATCTCCTCAATCCGGTCATCGTATGCGTCGGTAAATGCAAGCAGAGCCTTTGCACCTTCTACCTGCAGATAGACCTCGGTAAACACATCCATATCAAAGGTATTTTCCGGCACAACAAGAAATGCCTGAATGCTCCCGTCCCCCACCGTCGAGCTGCCTCTTCCGTAGGACAGATAGCACGGGCTGTTCCCAAGCCCCACCACCTCAAAGGTATCCGTCTTTAATGTATCGGAAATCTCATCGTCTGTCCCTGACTTCAGTTCAATCTTATCCCCAATCTTGAACTCCGAATTATCGTCCGCAAGGCACTCCCCTGTTTTCTCGGGAAGCCGTCCCTTGCTCACTGTCACCCGGTTCATCTTCTCCTGCAATGACATGACATGGAGTACCTGCTGCTCGTCCTTGGCGCTATAGAGGAAATCCGCGCTGTACGCCCCTTCTGCCCTTGCGATTCCATCTGCTTTCTCCATGGCGCGCACGTCTCTCTCCGTAACGCCGTAGGTACAGATTGCCTTGATGTCCATCAACTCCGCCTCGTCAAAATAAGAATCCCCGCTCAGTCTCATGTCCGGCTCTGAGGCACGGATTCCCGAAAAAAATGCGACTCCAAGAGCAACAATGAACAGAATCGATAAAAACCTCCCCGGGCTCTTCCGGATTTCCATATAGAAATCTTTCCTGGTTGCCTTCTTTCTCTTTTTCGTCGTCTGATTCGTCCTCTTCATCTGCATACCCTACCACTCTATAGTTTCTACCGATACCGGGTACGGATTCCTCAAAATGTCCGCCACCCGTCCGTTCTTGATCTTGATTACACGGTCGGCCATCGGCGCGATCGCCGAATTGTGGGTAATGAGAATGACTGTCATACCCTTGATCCGACACGTATCCTGCAAAAGTTTCAGGATGGATTTTCCCGTGTTATAATCTAACGCTCCTGTCGGCTCGTCGCACAGCAGGATCTTTGGGTTCTTCGCCAACGCCCTTGCAATGGACACCCGCTGCTGTTCCCCGCCGGATAACTGCGCCGGGAAATTATTGAGACGCGCTCCAAGCCCCACTTCCTCCAACACTTCCCTTGCATCCATGGGGTCTTTGCAGATTTGGAGAGCCAGTTCTACATTCTCCAGTGCAGTCAGGTTCGGAATCAGGTTGTAGAACTGGAATACGAATCCGATATCGTCCCGGCGGTAAGCCGTGAGCTGCTTCTGGGAGTAGGAAGTGATATCTTGCCCGTCCACGATTACCCTTCCCTCTGACGCCGTATCCATGCCGCCCAGAATATTCAAGACCGTCGTCTTTCCTGCACCGCTTGGTCCCACTACCACGGCGAACTCTCCCTGATTGATTTGGAAATCAATCCCGTCCGCCGCCATGATCTCCACCTCGCCCATGCGGTATCTCTTTTTTACATCTTCTAATGTGACAAACCCGCCCATATGTTTCCTCCGTGAACACTCATTTAGTTTTCTAACTTCTTTTTGTAAATCTGGCTTTCATTTCCTTCACGAACTTTTTCTTGTACGTTGCTATTATATCACGTATAATACCAGAAGAGAAATCTAATATTTATAAAACTATTCTAAAAGATATGGTAAAATAGCTGTATAAAGGGAGGTCCATATGAATACTGTAAACATAATACCAGCGAAATCTGACTCTGAAATCCACGAAATCGCCAATCTGGCGGAAGAAATCTGGCACCAGCACTTTACTCCTATCATCGGGGAGGCGCAGGTGAATTACATGGTGGAAAAGTTCCAGTCCTATCCTGCCTTACGGGAACAAATTGGACTGGATGGTTATGAATACTACCAGTTATTCAGCTCACACACCTTCGCCGGTTACATGGGAATCCATCCGGAGGCAGAGGCGTTGTTTTTAAGCAAGCTCTACATAAAAAAAGAATGCCGCGGCCAGCATCTTGCGACAGAAGCGCTTCATTTTCTGGTTGATTTGTGTAAAGACCGGGGGCTTAACAAGATATGGCTGACCTGCAATAAGCATAATGAAAATACGCTGGCAGTCTATGACCATCTGGGATTTGTAATTACGGACGAGCAGGTAGCAGATATTGGGAATGGGTTTGTGATGGATGATTTTATACTGACTCTTGAGATTCGATAGCAGGGGACTGCCACTGCCGTGAAAATGGGAGAGGAAGATGTCACTTCGTGACCCCATTTTCGCGCAGTTCAGCGCCGAAGCGCTGAACTTTCAAAATAAAATGGATTAGATATCCTCCTGTGCCTTCCTTGCCTCTTCCATGTCCTCTTCCGAGAAATTCCTCCGGAATTCCTCCGCCTGTCTTGCCGCCGTCTCTTCATCCGGCTCCCATCCGTCCACCTTCATCGCATGAATCCCATTCTTCTCAAACAGGCCGAACGCCCCTTCAAGCCGCTTGCGGAAATCCTCATACTCCGGACGTTCCTCGCCGCACCATCCCACTTCCGCCAAAGCCGCGAACCTGGGCCAGCACAGCTCTTCCAGCCGCTCGTCATCCCGGATAAACTCCGTCCACACCAGACATTCTGCCCCCAGTACAGAATCCCCGCCGCATGCTCCAAGTTTCCCCGGGTCTGCCTTCAAGTCATACATATCCTTCACAGAATGCATACCATAGGGATAATCACAGTAACAGTTCTCCACCATGGCAAGAATCGCCGTCCCGCCCTTGTCAAGATGCGCCTGAATCTGATGATCCTTATCCTCTGTCCAGAGCTGCACCACCACCTCTTTGTCCAGATTCCCGCCATAGACAGCCTCATTCCATACAATGGGAATCCGCCCCTTCGACAACAGATATGAAGCGATGCGGTTACAGAAGTATCCCTGAAGCTCCTGGGCATTTTTGAGTCCTTCCTCCTCAATGCGCTTCTGGCAGCATGCACACCCATTCCAGCGTTCCTTAGGCGCTTCGTCGCCTCCGATATGAAAATATTTCCCTGGGAAAATCTCCATCAAATCATCCAGAAGATTCTCTATGAACGTAAAAGTCTCCTCTTTCCCGGCGCAGAACAATTCCTTGAATATCCCCGCCCTCGTTTCAACCTCCACCGGTTTTCCAAGGCAGGAAAGCTGTGGATACGCCGCTAAAATCGCCGTCACATGCCCTGGCATGTCAACCTCCGGAACGACCTCAATCCCCAGTTTCCCGCAATAGTCCACAATATCCCTGACCTCATCCCGCGTGTAGAAACCACCTGACCTCTGGTCGGAACGATAATTTCCAAAATGATCCCCCGCCCGCACCGAACTGATTTCGTGGAGCTTGGGATACCGTTTGCTCTCAATCCTCCATCCCTGGTCGTCCGATATATGCCAGTGGAAATGGTTCAGCTTGAACTCTGCAGACATGCGGATCATTTTCTTTAACTCCTCCACAGAAAAATAGTGCCTTGCACAGTCAATCTGGAAGGAACGGTAGGAATACGCCGGATAGTCTTCAATCTCCATACAGGGCAATTCCTCCCCGTACATCATCCGCAGCTGCCCCAATGTGGTGCGGGCATAGAAAAGCCCGGCATCCCCGCTGCCCTCCAAAAGAATCTGCTCCGGCGAAATACGGATACGGTATTCTTCCGCTTTCAATCCGGTGCAGATTTCCTCCTTTACCGGGACATCCTGCCCGGCTAATCCTTCTGTTAACTGCATTTTTCTTGGTTTTGGTATCATATGTTACCCTCCTCTTCCTATTTTTTTGTATTTCTTATTTGGATGAAGTCCGCCATATTACCAGCCTTCTTCCGAGTGAATCCAGTATTTCAATAACTGCTGTTCGTAATTCTCCGGGCGCCTCCGCCATTCGCTGGGCGATACGCCTGTGACCTGCTTAAAATTCCGGTTAAATGTTGACAGCGTCGTAAAGCCACATTTTCCCGCAATATCCGTCATGGATTCATCTGTATTTTTCAGATAATTACATGCCGTCTGCACCCGCACCAGATTAATGTATTCCAACGGTCCCATATGCATGTATGTGGAAAATACCCTCCGGAAATGCGTCTCGCTGATATGGCACCATTTTGCCAAATCTTCCACCTTCAAAGGCTCCATATAATGGAGCGTGATGTAATCCAACGCCCGGGAAACAGGTATCGTAATCTTCCCGCTGATTTCCAGCGGCCCATTCTCATCCGGGTTCTCTCTGGCGATGCTTACCAGGAGCGCCGCCATAAGCCCCTTGGCTTCCTCCAAATAGAATTCCTTCGTATCCCGCATAATATCAAGGATTCCCCGTATCATCTTTGCAATGCCCGGCGTTTCCTCGATTGCACGGAAGATTGCCTGTGAATTGATTCTGTGGAGCAGGTATTTCATCCGTTTCACATTACCGCCTTTCAGGTACAGCTCTTCCAGAATCCCCTCCACATCCACGAACAGATACTCCCATCTGCTGATCGTACCCGGGTCGCTGTTCGTCGTATGGGGATAATTTCTGGGGATGATCGAAATCTCTCCGCCCGTAAACCGGTAATCCCTCTCCCCTAGAGTCAGCGTCCCTTCGCCCTCGTAGCAGTAACCGATCTCCATATAATTGTGGAAATGCAGATAATCAATATCCCGGCCATAGGTCTGCACCCATTTCTGCCCCAGCAGTGCAAGGATCGGGCTTCCTTCCGGCATCTTGTAATATCGGAATTCTATCTTAGGTTTTTTCTTCTTAGACATCGCTTTTTATCCTTCCCAAGGCGCTGTTCTCGGCCGCCTTCTTCTCCCATGTTCCGGAATAATATCTCACTGCCCCCACAAGCGCCGCACATATCCAGGTCAGAGGAGAGACGAACCAAAGCCCCCGGTATCCGAACAGCCTTGGGAACAATAACGCGCACCCGATTCTCGTCACGACCTCGCTCACTCCCATGAGTACCGTCACCGATACGTCCCCAGACGCCCGCAGGATATTGTGATAGACTACCAGTATCCCCCCGGCGATGAAAAATCCCGTAAATATCCGCATATATTCCACGCCGAACCGGATTGCCTCTGGCGTCTGGGTAAACGCCTCCATAATCGGCCGGGCGCACACGAACGTCACCGGACAGAAGATACCGTAACATACCCCATTCATCACATACGCGCTGCGGACCCCTTTCCTGACCCGTCCGAAATCACCCGCGCCCACATTCTGCCCGGTAAATGTCCCAAGGGAACTGCCGATTGCGTCTGCAAGCTGAAACCCCAGCCCCTCTACCTTCATGCAGACCCCGTAGGCAACAATCATGGTCGTCCCGTATGTATTGATTACTGCCTGAAGCGTCATGTCTGATATGGAAATAATGCTCATCTGCAGCCCCGTAGGAAGTCCGTAACGCAATACCTGCCCCGCCAGATAAAAATCCAGTTTCCATTCTGTCTTTCTGATCCGCAGAAACGGCAGTATCCTCCATGCATACCACATACAGAGTATCCCGGAGATCATCTGTGCAAGTACCGTGGCAAACGCCGCCCCCGCCGTCCCCATGGGAATCCACGCCACGAACACGATGTCCAGAAACACATTCAGCACACTGGATACAATCAGGAACAACAGGGGGACTAGGGAATTCCCCAAGGCGCGCAGCACAGACGAGCTGAAATTATACAGCATCGTCCCGCAGCTCCCGGCATAAATGACCATAAGGTACGCCCCTGCCGCCGGAAGCAGCGCCTCCGAAGTCCGAAGGATGCGAAGCAGCGGATTCACCGTCAGCATTCCTCCCACCGTAATCAGAGCCGTCATCCCCGCCGCCACATACGCTCCCGCCACAAAGGTATGGCGTATCTGATCTTCCTGCTGTGCGCCGTAATACTGAGATATTACCACGCTGACTCCCGTTGTCACTCCCATCATGATTGAAAACAGCATGTACATCGCCGTCCCGGCAATACTGACCGCCGCCAGGGCCTCATCCCCCAGAAACCTTCCTACGATATAAGTGTCGGCAAAATTATAGATTCTCTGGCATAACATCCCGAACAGTACTGGGAGCGCAAACTTAGCCATCTGGCTCAGTACGGGTCCCCGGGTCATATCCATTACTTTTTCGTTATTCATCTTATTCTTCTTTCTCTCCCTTATTGGACAAAATCCACCGCAGGGCATGTATGATATCTTTACTTTACCAATCTATTTCTTCCCCGTCAACTTATTTTCGTCTATACATCTACCGGCACAACCGAAAATTATTAGGTCGTCTTATGTTTTTCTTAAGAAATTTTATAAACATTTCCAGTTTTTGACATACTTGTGTCACAATTGTTTTATATAATGAATTCATCACATGAAAGAAGACGGTAGTCGTACTTCACATTACATATTCAAGTAAGGTATGATTACCGGGCTTCGACTAACAATAAGTTAAAATTTAGATAGATTTTTTCATCCCCCTCCAAAAGACCTGTGCATACGCACAGGTCTCCTTTTTATTTCCAATATAACAGCAAATAAAACTCACAAAAAATTTTAATTTGGGTATTCCCTCACAGCCGGTAGTTGTGTTATAATGTCAGATATGCAGCGGTGGTCGAGTTGGCTGATGGCATCTGCCTCGAAAGCAGAAGAGCCGCAAGGCTCCGGGGGTTCAAATCCCTCCCGCTGCGTTTTCTAATTTTCGGTCATTATGTTCGCCCTAGCCAGTTTCTTTTTTAGGAACCTCCGGCAGATATAAGCGTTCGCCAGCCTCTCCAGCCTGTCATCCAATTCCGTAAGCCTGACCGGGCCATATTTTCTCCTGAGCGCCTTTTCAATCAGCCAGTCGCATATCCGGGAATTTTTCGGAAGAAGGGGCCCGTGGAGGTAGGTTCCAATTACATTTTTATAGACAACCCCCTCGAAACCGCTTTTTCCGTCGTTGCCCCCGCCGTACAAGACTCTCCCGAAAGGACGGCAGCCGTTAATATAGGTGCGCCCCCCATGGTTCTCGAATCCTACTACCGGGATATCGGACAGCTCGCTCCTAAGGATAATATTCCCAATCATCCGCCCCTCCCCCTGCTCTGTGTAGATATCAAGCAGGGAAAGTCCTTCTATTCTTCCGGCGTCTGTCTGATAATATTTCCCGAGAAGCTGATAACCGCCGCAGACTGCAATCACGACGCCGTTATTTTCTACATAGTCCCGGAACGCCTCACGTATCCTCTTTAAATTCTGGCAGACAATCATCTGCTCCCTGTCAGAACCTCCTCCTAAGAGTACGATGTCAAGTTTCCCGAAATCTATCGAATCTCCGGTATTGAACTCGATGGTCTCCGCCTGGATTCCCCGCCAGAGACACCGTTTCATCATACACGCCACATTTCCCCGGTCTCCGTACAGGTTCAGCAAATCCGGGTAGAGATGCCCAATGGTAATCTTCATATCTGATGCCGTCCTCATCTGTGTCCCTCCCCGCATATACGCTTCAAAAGATTTCGGGTATCATAAAGAGCTGTGTAATTCACAAGAACATACAGGTTCTTGCTCCCCTGCGCTATGTGCCTGTACACAGCTTTCTCCACATCCGGTTCAAGTTCCGCCTGTATCCCTGCGTATTTAAGCCTAAGCATCAAATCCTGGCAGCGGATTCCGCTGACCGTGACAAAAGTACCTTCCATCCCCGCAATCCGCTCAAAATCTACGTCCCAAAGCCAGGAAATGTCCGTGCCGTCCTGCTCGTTATCGTTGACCGCCACCACCAGGTCTTTGTGCCGCTCGTCCTGCATCATCACGTCAATGTTCTGGTTGAATCCTGTGGGATTCTTTGCTAGATTCAATACAATTCTGATATCGCCCGCCCAAAATTCCTCCATCCGCCCGTTTTCCGGGCAGAAATCAGAGAGGGCTTTCCGGAAATTCCCTGCCTTTAGCCCTGACGCACGGATTGCGGCGTATGCAGCAAGGATATTATATACGTTATAGAAGCCGCGCTGGGATGAATGAAACCATTTCCCGCCCACCGTAAAGGAAAGTCCGCCTTCCATCTCTACATTCCTTCCGGCAAAGTCTAGTTTGGGCCTTTCAAATCCGCAGCCCGGACAGCGGTAGTCCCCAAGCTGCCCGTAATGGTAGAAGCGGTAGGTAAGCCTAGCCCCACAGTATCGGCAGAATCTTCCTTCCCGGATCTCCTGTATCTGTCTGCCTGTATGTACGCATTCGCTGATTCCATATGTCACGTAATCCCTGCCGCTGTCCAATGCAAGGGAAACAGACAGAGGATCGTCCCCGTTTACGATGAGCTTCATCTGTGGAGCAGATTGTATCGCTTTGTTCAGGATATCCATGGTGGCGTCGATTTCCCCATACCGGTCCAACTGATCCCGGAACAGATTGGTGAGTACCATATGGCTTGGTTTGAAATGTGTGAATACTTCCCGTGCCGACGCTTCGTCGATCTCGATACAGGCATAATCTGCGTGAAGGCTTCCGTCTGCCGACGCCCCAAGGACGAACGCAGCCGCAACGCCATTTAACATATTAGATCCTGTCTGGTTGCAGATTACGCCGTACCCCTCTGCCTTTAGCGCGCCGCTAAGCAGGTTGTTCACGGTCGTCTTACCGTTGGTCCCGCATACGGCAAAAATCCCCTGCCTCACCTGTCCTGCAAGTTCCGAAAGGATCGTGGGGCTGATGAGGAGGGCAATCTTTCCCGCCCATGTGACGCCCTGCCTGTGAAAGATACGGACACAGACCTTTTCTGTTATTTTCGCCGCCCAGACGGCAGCCATACTGCGTAGTTTCATACTCGTTGCGTTTCCTCTTCCCGTCTTATGTTATCTGATGCCAGCCACATATTCTATTTTAACATGGGTCTATGGAGTTCTTGTTTGTAAATTTTCCTCGATTTCGCAACCGGACTTCTTAAAAACGACCAACGGTCCGGATTTCAGGACAATCAGGCATAGGAGAACAGCCGCCGCCAATATTCCCGCCAGGCTTCCCAGCATCCGGGAATCTGCATCATAAAGAGGATGGTTCAGAAGGGAGAAAAACGCCTGCTTCTTCTCATCAATAAGCGCTGTCCAGAACGAAAAATCTGACCATGCAGACGGCACATAATCGTCGGAAAAATGCAGGCTCAAAAGCAGCAGGGCGCATACGCCCCCAAAACCCACGATCGGTGTCACGAACCGAAACATTTCCGGCAGCAGCTTCCCCATACGGCTCAATGCCAAAAAAAGCATGACCCACAGAGGCAGATACAGAAAGATCCTGCCAATCCCCAGATACAGGTCGCATTCTGAAACCCATCCTTTTCCTTCCTGAAGAATCCCTGTAAGCCTTTGACGCACCACGGACAGGGGGATGCCCGGAGCCTCGATTCGGATACAGGAGTATGCCCGTCCCTTTTCTCCCTGAATCATACAGAGCTGCCCCTCCGTCTCCACAATCCCCCGGACAATATAGGTGCCCTTCCCAAGGGTAAGCTGCTCACCGAGCGCCTCAACAGAGCCGAACAAGGTATCTGCCGTTTTTTTGCTTACGACACAGCCTTTAGAATCACTGTCCGTCACAAAGGTTCCTGCACACAGTTTGCCCGGCATCACCAGATTCATGCTGCCTGCCGTCTCCACCAGTTTTACCTTGGTTTCCCGGTTCAGATCTTCGTTTTTTAAGACCTTTCCCTTGGATTCCTGAAACAGTGCCAGGTCCCTTATCTCTCGTTTTGCGTCATCGGAAGCCTGTTCCCAGAACCCGTCAATCTGCTCTCTGGCCAGCAGCTTTTCTGAATAGTAAAAGCCGATTTGTCCCTCTATCCCGGCAAGCCTAGCATAAAATCCAAGCGCCGCCCCGATTCCGATGCCTAAGAAGGCCAACCGGAACATATATGCCAGATATGGTTTTATTCGCTTAAACGTACCCTGTCACCCTCTTTCACATATTTACTGGATTCTGTGATGATTTTTGCATCCTTGGACAGATTCGTTTCCACGGCCACCGAGTAGTCGTCCTTTTCAAGGACGGTGACATTGACCTTCACTGCCGTATAGGACTCGCCCAAAATGCCCGGTTTCATCTCTGCTGTCAGGACATAGCTGCTACCGCCCGATTCCCTTAAAGCAGTCAGGGGGAGAAGTGTCTCATAGCTGTTCTCTGATTTCCTGCTATACCGGTAAGCCACGCCTGTTCCCACGCGATAGGCGTTTCCTCCAAGCGGCGCATACCAGACGTATCTTCCTTCTTCGTCCTGCCCGATTCGTTCAATCTCAAGGGTCTGTGCCTTAGTCTCTCCTTGAACCGTAACCTGGATTTCGTCTCCTGCCGCCACCGTCCCGATCTTATTGTCCGGAATGAAGCCGCAGGCTTCTACATTTCCCACTACCAGCGTAATCTGTTCTGTCCCTGCGGTGATGCTGCCCTCTGCCGCCCCGGCAGATTCAAATAAGCCGTCCGCCTGCGCAGTGACTACCCCATTTGCTTCTTTGAGCCTTACGGTCTTATCCATTTCATTCTGTAATGCGGTGAGCTCTACCTGCATCTCATTTTGCGCCATCTGGGAAATCTCCCCAGCCGCGGCTTCATTTGCCTGAGTGTTTGCCTCGTCCTGCTGGGCAATCTGGTACGTCCCTTCTGCAGTTTGATACGCCCGCTGTGCCGCCGTAAAGGATGCGTATGCATTGTCTATCTCTGCCTCAAGACGCTGCAATTCTTCATTCAGCGCCACATCTTCCTCCTCAGAACCGGAAGGGATTCTGGCTGCCGTCTCGTCGTACTGATTCTGTGCCATTTGATAATTGTACTGGGCTTCATCCAAAGCTTTTGCCGCCTCGTCAACCGAGAGGGCCGCCTGTGCGGTCGCCGGAGTCCTCGCCTGTGGGATACCCGAAAGCCTTTGCTGTTCCATGCGGTATCTCAGTTTCTCGATTTCCTGTGCCTGTGCGTTAAGCTTTTCCTCCAAATACCCTAAGTCAAACTGGAGAAGCCCTTCTCCTGCATGCACCGCGCTCCCCGGTTCAGCCAGAATATCCACTAATTTCTGCCCTTCTGGAAGAGACTGGTATATCTTATCCTTTGCCTTTATGCTTCCCTCGCCGTCAAATTCCTCTACAAGGCTTCCGCGGTTTAACCCTTCCGTCTTGACCTTGGCCACGGTCAGGGACGCCGCGCCCCGGGCAATCAGTGTGCAGCACAGCATCACCATAAAAAATGACAGGATGATGTTCAAAATTTTTCTTTTCATAGTCACTCCTTTAGCCCCGACGCCTCAATCCCTTTTTGCAGGTAGTCTCTTCCCCATAGGAACCCCAGCACCGCCGGAAGCATCATCACCACCGACGCCACGAAAGATACGCCCATCTGGTCTGTGGTGATTTCCGGCAGGTACAGGGAGAGGGGCAGTTTTGATTTTGTTTTTAAAAATGTCATAGGCGCTTCCACTGCGTTCCAGTATTCGAGAAAATTTAAAATCAGCGCGGAGATGATTCCCGGGCTTCCAAGGGGTATCCCGATTCGCAGGAAGGTGGTAAACTCTCCTGCGCCGTCCACTTTCGCCGCCTCGAACACTTCCTTGGGGATGGCGCGGAAAAATTTTTCCATGATGAATACAGGAAATGTAGAAAAGATTCCCGGAAGGATGACTGCCAGATGGGTATCCAAAAGGGAGAGTTTGGACAATACCAAATAGCTTGAGACCATCGTCACCTGAAAGGGCATGACCATCAGTATCATGTACAGGAGGAACAGTGGTCTCCTGCCCCGAAATTCGTATCTGGCGAACGCCCATGCCGCCATCGTCCCAACGAACGTCTGGCCCAACATCACGGAAAAGACCTGTTTTACAGAGTTCCAGAACATCACGAAGAAATCCGGAGAATCCAAAAGCAGCTCCACATAGGGCGCAAGCGTGGGATAGACGGGAAGGAGCCTTGCCGACAGTTTCCCGGTATCCCCGCCTAATACGGCGCCGTATGCCTCTTTTAATTCCTGTCCGCCCATGATGGAATTACTCAGCATCATGAGAACGGGCAGAATCATAATCAGGCCTGCGATACTTAGTATTACGTACACTGGTATAAATTTTTTGTGCATCTATGTTTCCTGCCTTTCATTCCACCGCTCCAACAGGAAGAGAAGGATACTGACCGCTGCCGCCATCATCACTGCCGCCGCGCTCATTTTCTGAATATCCAGCTTCGTGAACCAGTTATTGAAGAGATGCTGTAACATGTAAATACTTTCGTGAGGGTAATCTCCTGCAATCAGGTACGCCTCCCGAAACACCCGGAAGGCATTGACGAAGGACAACACAAAAATCATGACGATCCCCGGTTTCAACTGAGGCAGTGTGATATAAAAGAAACACGCCCAAGCCCCTGCCCCGCTTACCCTTGCTGCCTCATACTGTTCTTCGCCCACTTCTGAGAGCGCCGCAATCCACAGCACCACATCGTACCCTAAGTTTTTCCACAGGTAGGAAAATACCAGTACCCAGAACGCCGTATCCGTATTCATCCAGTCCTGGCCCTCTCTCCCAAACAGCGCCAACATCTCATTCAGGAGTCCGTTCCCATGGAAAATGACTTTCCAGGACACCACCAAGGATGCCACCGGGACAGCCATGGGAAGCAGGAACACGGTCTGGAACACTGCCTTTGCCGCCGGAAGACGGTAGAGCATCCATGCAGCGCAAAAGGAGAGTATCAGAAGCAGCGGCAGGCAGATGCACAAGAACCGTAAGGTGTGGGCCGCCGCCTGTTGGAACGCGGTGTTCCCCAGCACTTCCTGATAATTGGAAATTCCCACGAAGGTATTGCCCACCGCCTTTAGGAAGGAACGGCGTATGACGTCTGCAAACGGTATCAGCACGAACACCGCCGCTCCCGTAAGGCTTGGAAGCAAAAACAGATATGCTGTTTTCTGTTCCTGTTTCTTCATAAGATTGTACCTATTCTGCAAGATAAGTGTCTATCTTCTGGCAGATCGCTTTTGCTGTTTCTTCTGGGGTCTGCTTGCCGCTGTAACAGTTTTCCATCTCCATAAGAACCGTGTCCGAAACCATGCCGTCCACCATAAACGGGACATTCAGCCCTTCTATGATCTGTATCAGCTGATTCACCTCGTCTTTTGTGGGATATGTCGCCTCGACCCTTACCTCTTCTCCTGTTTCCGGATTGGTTGCGCTCGAACTGCCGCACAGTTTCAACGCATCTGGAGTCTCTACATAGTCCGCCTGATAGGAAAGGGCGCTCCTTAGTACCGGGAAACCGTCGGAATTGTCGCCATTCTGGACGGATTCGTCGAACAGGCACTCAATAAATTCTGCCGCAAGCTCTTGCTGCCCGGAGGATGCGTTGATCCCTGCGATTACCTGAGGGATATAGTATTGCTTCAGGCTTCCCGGAGTTTTTTCGTCCTCCCTTGCCAGGGCATAGGGAACCATGGATGAAATCAGGCCGCCTATTTCTTCAATCATCACCGGGTCGTTCTTTAGCCCCATGCCGGAGCTAAACCGGGTATGCATCCGACTCCAGATATTTGCCCCATATTCTTCTTCGATTCCCCTTGTGTTCTGCACCTCGCACAGCTTCATCCAGTCATTCAAAAACTGCGCAAGCTTCTCCTCATTAAGACCGCCCCCATCCTCCGTAAAATCTTCGTAAAATGTATGGAATAAGGTCATTCCCGCAAGTTCATGGGTGGTAGTCCCGAACAGCCGCTCTCCCGGGTTCTGTTCCAGATAAGTATGGAACGCATCCGGATTCTGGCATGCATTTACCTTCGCATCCTCCCCGAAAACCACAGGCAGGCTGACTCTTGCCGGGACTGCGTAGGTCTTTCCGTCAAGGCTTGCCGCATTTTCCACCAAGTTCATCAATACACCTTTCTGGGAGAGCCGTCCTGCCAGATCCGATAAATCTGCCAGAACCCCTTTTTCCATGTAGGACGCCGCCGGGAGTCCGTCCAGAATCAGGATGTCTGCGCCGCCGCCGTTCAAAAGCTCTGCGTTCAGGGTCCGGATTGTCTCTGAGACAGGCGTATCCTCATTTCCTGCTGCTGTGTGGTAATCTACCTTGACCTCGGGGTGCTGGTTCTGGAAGGTGTAGATTGCCTGAGAGACCGTCTGGTTTTCGTTCAGCCCGTAGATGCTTAGGCTCTTGTCCCGGACGGCTTTGACGTCCTCGTCATAACGGTAGCGCATAAGCCTTTCTCCGCCTTCGGCAATGTGGTACAGTCCGTAGAATTCCCCGCTATTTCCCCAAAGAAAATTGGTCAGGTACGCCGAATCCATGCTCAGCAGCACGCCGGTTCCGTCCATGACTGTTTCCACGATACTGCCCTGCTCGGTAAGCCTCTGGATTCCTTTCCGGTTCACCAGATACCAGACACCGGATTCTCCCGGTACAATCATGGATTCCTCAAGTTCCTGCTTTACTTCCACGCTCTCTGTTTTTTCAAAATTCTCCGGGTCGTAGAAATCAACGCTCTGCCGGTCTTTTCCGAATATGGCAATGCTCCCGTCGGATACTCCCATGACAGGCTGATGGTCGGACACGATAGGGAGGATTTCGGTTATCTCTGAAATCTTCTTGTCATTCTGATAGAATTCCACCATGCCGTCCATGTTCACAAGGACCATGGTGCCGTTTTTTAACACTGCCATATCTACAAGTAAATCCGTCCACCCCTCTGCGTTCACTTCTAAGCATGGCGCGGGGGTGCAGTCCAGGGCGGTTGTGTCTCCGGCGTCTTTTAAGATATGCTGGCCGTATGGCACGTCGTCTGATGCGGGGATTGCCATTCCATATATACCGCCGTCTTTTCCGTAATAAATGTGGTCAATCGGAAGTCCAAGCCTTTCGTGGGCGTCCGTCATCCACGGAAGGCTGCCGGAATCTGTCCACCCCTCGTTTTCGTAAATGTAACTGTGGTAGTCGTTTTCGTTCCTGGCATAGAGGGTTATGTGGCCGTCCTGATTCTGGATTCCCAAGGCTTCCCCCGCCCCTTCCGGCAAGGGGATTTCTTCTTCTACATAGCGTCCCTTTGCAGAAACTTCGCCGTCTTTTTTGCCGTCTGTGCCGTCCTTCCCGCAGCCGGCAGCAAGTCCTGCCGCGAGGGATGCCGCCATGAGAAGGCTGAATATTTTCTTCATTTTCATATGCGCTGCTCCTTACTCTGGTTTTTCTTTCACTGTAAAATGCCCTCGGCAATGCTGCCCTTTCGGCTTTTTAACAGCTCTTGGGATTATGATACCAATAAAATCTCGGAAAATCTTTGAGAGGCTTATAAAAATCTTAAAGATTTTTTTGAGATTTCTATGGTATAATGCCTAAGGATCTATTAATATAAGGGGTTTTTAGCATGCGTATTTTAATTATTGAAGACGACGAACAGCTTTGTGAGACATTGAAATTGCAGTTTGAACACCATGGAATCGAATCCGACTGTGTCCACAGCGGGATTGACGCACTCTATTACGTCTGCCAGTCGGTCTACGACTTAATCATTTTAGACCGGATGCTCCCTGGCATGGACGGGATTGCCTTGCTTAAAATCATACGTGAAAATAACGTCCGTACCCCGGTCATCCTTGCGACGGCCGTCGATTCTGTGGAAGAGCGGATTGCGGGGCTTGACAGCGGGGCGGACGATTATCTGGTGAAGCCCTATGATATTGGGGAACTGCTGGCTAGAATCCGCGCGCTGTGCCGCCGTCCCGATACTCTGGAGGTTTCGGGAACCCTTGGTTTTGAAGACTTGGAATTCTCTCCGGCAAACCTTGACCTTTCTATCAAAGGCGCGTCTTCCCCGGACAAAAAGATACGCCTGTCCCGCAGGGAAGCGGTTCTGATGGAGTATTTCCTTACGCGTCCCAACCAGACCCTTGCCCGCCAGCTTATTTACACACGGGTCTGGGGACCTGACGGAGAGGTGGAGGACGGGAATCTGGATACCTATATCTACTATCTGCGCAAACATCTGCGTACATTGAAGAGCCGGGTGCGGATTCAGACGATTCATGGAATCGGGTACAGACTGGAGGCAGGGGAATGATCCAGAAACTACGCCGGCATCTAACTCTTTTGTTCCTGATTCCTACCAGCCTCATTTTGTCGCTGATTCTGTTCGTCCTTTTTTTCTGGCAAGCCTCCCTGACACGGAGCGAACAGGCGGTTAATCTACAGAATCAAATCCTGAACCTGACTTACCAGTTAGAAGGGGCGTATTTTTTCTCGGATGACTGGCTGGCGAGCCTGGAGTATGACCACAGGCTGATTATCCATATTGAGGATAACAGAGTTCCTCTGCTCTTCAGTGGCTCCTGGACGCCTCGAACAGACCGGGACGTTCTGGTCGAGCTGGCAAGGGAGCAGGCGCTAAAAGAGCATATCGATACTTCTGCCCGCCCTTATTCTTCCACCATGCAGAAGTCTTCGATTTTCACGGTACATGGCAGGAACCATGATACCTATCAAGGGATTGTGGTCATACTTGCAACGGAAGATGGGTTTCGTTCCCTGACCCTGCTCTCGGACATTACGGAACTGAAACGGCAGGAACCGAAAAGGCTTCTGTTCTTTTTGGGGGTGGATATCCTGGGGATACTGGCGCTTTTTCTGGTCAGCCGTTTCGTCGCTTCTAAGGCTGTCGCGCCGGTCGCCGAATACCACCGGAAGCAGACGGATTTTATCGCCGCCGCTTCCCATGAACTGCGCTCTCCATTGGCTGTGATTCAGAACTGCGCCGCCGCAAGCCTGTCTATGCCGGAGCAGACGGAGAAAATGAACCGGCTTATTCTAAGCGAATGCAGCCGTTCCGGAAAATTAATCAAGAATCTTCTCTGGCTGACTTCTGCCGATACCGGGAAAAAGCCACGGAAGCTTGCGCCTGTGGAAATTGACCTTCTGCTTCTTAGGCTCTTTGAGACCTATGAGCCGCTCTGCTATTCCAAAAATATCCGGCTTAGGCTCTTGCTGGCCGATGAGATGATTCCCTGTGTATCCGGTAATTTCCAATGGATTCACCAGATGCTCTCTATCTTCCTTGATAATGCCATTGCCTATGGATGTGCGGGGCCGGGGAATTTCCATGAAGGGAAACCATCCATTGAGATTTGCGCCGGGGTGGAGGGGAAGAAGGTCGCGGTTTCGGTTGCAGACCATGGGCCGGGGATTCCAGAAGGACAGAAGGACAGGATTTTTGACCGGTTTTATCGCAGCGACGCTTCCAGGAAGGAGAAAGAACATTTCGGGCTGGGGCTTTCGATCGCGCAGTCCCTTGCGGCGCAGTTGGGAGTGGGGATTGAAGTCTTGGACACGGAAGGCGGGGGATGTACGTTTCGGGTGGAATTTGGGGTGAGCGGGAAGGAGTGTTATACTAATGAAGGAAAAAATATATAAATTATTTCTTATCTTTATGAAAAGGAGTCTGGGGAAACAAAGAAAGATTAAGCTTTCTGCCTGCTTTTATGCAAATCCTTCAACTCTTCTATCGCCTGTTCGTAGGACATCACATGTAAACCAAGGAACATCTGGCGCAGTGTATCCACGGATGCCTGCGCCAGCATTTCCGCCGGCGTTTCTTCCGGGTAAGTCAGGCTCCAGACCTTAAAAAGATAACCGGTCCAATACATGAAATCGTCACTTAGGATCTCTCCTTGCCCGACCGACTCTTCATCTTCAAATACTTCCATAATGTATGTCTCTCCAATCCAGAGATCGGTAAACAGACTATGATAATGGCAAATACTATTAAAAGACCATGCAAAACCTTTCATGATGCTAAAACAAATTAACCTGCGGTTAATTCCGAAATGAAAAAATATACAATGTTTCAATGGTTTTTCCTGTCTGTTATTGTTATCCTAATATCAGATACTTGCCAGATGTTGAAATCATCTAAACACAGAACAGGAGGACACATGCTATGAAAATCAACGAAATTATCCGAAAAAAACGAATCGAAAAGGGTTTCACGCAGGAACAGATGGCCTCTTTTCTGGGCGTCTCTGCCCCCGCAGTCAACAAATGGGAAAAAGCAATTTCATACCCTGATATTACCCTGCTTCCGGCTCTCGCCCGGCTGCTCGATACAGACCTCAACACCCTTCTGTCTTTTCAAGAAGATTTAACAAGGGATGAAATCGGACATTTCCTAAATAAACTGGTTTCCGCCGCCGAGACAGAAGGGGTGGACAGTGCTTTTCACATGGCGCTTGAAAAAATCCACGAATATCCTTCCTGCGACGCCTTGCTTCTCAATACGGCGCTGACCCTCGAAGGGCTTTTCATTACTCATATGGGCAAAACTAACGTCGCCCCCTATATGGATACGATTGAAGAGTTATATGTAAGAGCCTCCAAGAGCAGTGACCCGGAAGTCTGCAGCCATGCAAAATCCATGCTAATATCAAAACGAATCGGAAAGAATGAATTTGAAGCCGCCGAGAAATTACTGGCAGAACTACCGGATGCGGCATTCATTGACAAGAAACAGTTAGAGGCTTCCCTATACCTCCAACAGGAGGAGTGGGGAAAAGCGGCGCAGCTAATTGAACAGAAAGTCCTGTCGGGAATCACAACCGTCCAGTCCTCTCTGTACACATTGATTGAATTAGCGATACGAGAGGAACGGACAGAGGACGCCCAACAGATTACCCTTATTGCAAAGCAGATTACGGAACTGTTCTGCCTATGGGAATCTAACGTCCACATTGTGGATTTCCAGCTAGCCGTCTCCAGAGAAGATATTGACGGATGCATCAGCGCCTTGGACAAAATGCTTCCGGCTCTCAATCAAGAATGGAAACCGGAGCATTCTCCCCTGTACCGCCACCTTCCGCTGAAAGGAACAAACATAGGGCAGACCATGCGTCTTGGAATCCTGAATGAACTGGAAAATCCGGAAAATCACGCATATGATTTCCTGCGCGATATTCCGGAGGTACAAAAATTACTGAGAAAATACCGTTAAGAAGTCTTTCTCCCTACATCCCTTTCGACATCTCTTCGCAGACCTTCATCGCCTCAAAGACTGCGCTGCGGAAGCCGCGCTCTTCCAACACGCGGACTGCTTCAATCGTCGTTCCTGCCGGGGAACATACCATATCCTTTAACTCGCCTGGATGTTTCCCGGTCTCCAATACCATCTTCGCACTTCCGAGAACTGCCTGTGCGGCAAATTGGTAAGCCTGCGGCCTTGGCATCCCGCCGGAAACCGCCGCGTCCGCCATAGCTTCGATTAACATGAACACATACGCCGGAGAGCTTCCGCTCACGGAAACTACGGCGTCCATCAGACGCTCCGAAACAATCTCCACACGGCTGAAACTCTCCAGAAGCGTACGCACATATGTAGTCTCTTCCTCGGTCATATGCTCGTTGGGACAAGCCGCCGTCATACCTTCTCCCACCAACGCCGGCGTGTTCGGCATGGTACGGACGATTTTGACATCCTTACCGAACTGCTCCCTAAGCCATGCCAGAGTCTTTCCCGGCGCAATGGTGATTATGAGCTGATTATCACGGATGCTGCCGCGTATCTCATGGATGACGTCTGCATAGAACTGGGGCTTTACAGACAATACGATGACCTCCGCTTTCTCGACCACCTCTTTGTTGCTGTCGGTCACATGGATGCCGAACTGGCTCTTTGCCCTCTCTCTTCCCTGTGCGGATAAATCCGCCCCGATAATCTCTTCTGCCCCGATAATCTGTTTCTTGATAATTCCTCCCATGATAGCTGACGCCATATTTCCGGTTCCGATAAATCCAATTTTCATCTGATATACCTTCCTTATATTATTTTGTATACAAAATTTTAATTTGTATACAATTTTGTTATATTGACTATAACATGGGATTTCCTTTCCGTCAACCTGTTTCCGTAAACTAACTCGAATTTATGTCACCTTTTCTGCCCCTGTACGCATCTAATATGTATAATAGCTATTATATAAAACAGGATATGGAGAAGGTACATATGATTCATTTGGTAAAACAGGCACAGCAGGGAGACGCAGACGCATACAGCGAGCTAATCCACATCCATCAGGATTCCTTTTACCGGATTGCCAGAAGCAGATTGTATAATGACGAAGACGCGGCGGACGCCATTCAGGAAACCCTTCTGACAGGATGGGAAAAATGCCGGACCTTAAAAGAGCCGAAATATTTTAAGACTTGGATGATAAGAATCCTGATTAATAAATGCAATGATATCCTCCGCAAAAAACTACCGACGGATAATCTGGAAAATATCCCGGAGCCCTGTGCCGACGATATGGAGGAAAACATCATGTTCAAAGCAATGCTGAAAGAACTTAGCAAGCCAAACCAAATGGTTATGGCATTATACTACGGCGACAGCTATACCATCCGTGAGATTTCACAGATTTTGGAAATATCAGAGAATGCGGTAAAGCAGCGCCTTGTAAGAGGACGGAAGGAGGCATTAAAATCTTATGAAAATGACTGAGCAGGATCAGAATAAAAAGATTCGTGACATCTATCATAATACGAAGACTCCCGATGGGGTAAAAGACCGTATCGAAGAGACATTAAATACCATAAAGCAGCAGGACTTCGGCGGACATACGATACATTTCAAGAAACGCTGCCGGAAATCCTGGTCATACCGAAGAGCCGCCGCCATTGCGGCAGCAGCGATCCTGTGCATCGGCACAACGGTATTTGCCGCAGAACACATTTACCAGATGCAGTTAGAGAAGAAAAAAGAACATCTGGCAAGCCTTAATATTTCTTCCGAAAGCCCCCTGCCCGACGAGGTCGCCGAGGTGGAAATGAAGGTCAATTATATCCCGGAAGGCTTCGCATTAGACCCGGAAAATGTCAAGAATACTTATACCTCCCCTTCCCGGGACGACGTCTGGTATTCCATCGATGAACCTTTACTGCTGGATACGGCTGAACCGATGACGGAATCATTCGTAAAGGATGCCGAGACACTTACGGTAAACGGACAGGACGCCGTTTATATCTGCAATACTTATACGGAGGATACCACATGGAAAAGAGAAAAAATATTTATCCTGTATGAGGAACTGAACCGAATCGTTACCGTAGGAGCATGGGGACACGCCGATAAAAACGAGCTGATAAAAATAGCGGAAAATATTACCCTCACCCCTACCGGAAAAATGGTTTCTACCAAAGGGCTCTCCCGCTGGAGCGATGTGGCCGCTTCTAACGAGCTGTCGGAAGATAAGGGAGAGGACGTGCCTTACGAAGAAGATGATTATTATTTCAATGAAACAAATGGGGAGGGCATGGCAAACGTACACCAGATTGGAGATAAATTTGACATTCACACCAGCCAGGATGATGGCACGCCTATCTCTCTGGAAGTGTCTGTCACAGAGGTTCAAACAGCGGACGACCTCTCTCTGCTGAGCAACAAGGATGCGATTCCTGATGCCTGGCATGAGCTGGTTGGCCCCGATGGGAAACTTACCAGCGACACCTTGAATTATATAAAACTGGGCGACGGCGAAGAGACTCTTGACCAGCTTGTGCGCACGGAACAAATGCCTTTAAAGCTGGTATATGTGACTGTAGAATATACGAACAAAAGCAGCAAGACAATCCGCGACGCTTTGTATTTCGCCTCCCTTATCCCAATCATACAGGACGGGGATACCTTCCGGGTCCTCGACCGCACGGACGATACCTGTGATTATGTAGAAAATGAGCATCTATACATAGGGCATGAGATGGGTTACATGGATGTTTTCGGCGGAAAACTGGGCGTAAAAAATTATATTCCGGAGATTAAGCCGGGAGAAAGCGCGACAGTACATCTGGCGTGGCTTGTTAACGAAGACGAACTGGACAAATCCTATTTGGATTTTCAGGGGAATATGACTTTTACTGAGGATGGGCTGGAAACTGGATATGTAGACTTGAATCTGTAGTGTGTAACGGAGGGCTGAAAAGATATCTTTTTAGCCCTCCACTATCTCCTACACTAGGAATTCCACTTCGTCCCAATACCGGCTTTTACTGCCTTGTCATAGATTTCCCTTGCCGCGACCAAATCCTGCGTCGCAACACCGACCGACTTGAACACGATAATCTCCTCGTCGTTCTCACGGCCTGTCACCTCACCCTTAATCACATTCCCCAGATCGCCGGTAAAATTATCCTTCGTTATCGTTCCGTCTTCCAGCGGAATCAGGATGTCGCCCGCCTCTGACAGCACCGCTTCCTCCGAATCAAAATAAATCTTGGACGCCCGCGTCAGAATCACAGGAGGCATCTCCTGCATGTGATGCTGGTAGGAGCCAATGCAGCTAATGGTCGCACCCTTCTTTACCCTTGTCCCGTCAAATACCGGCTTTTCTGCCGGAGTTGCTGTGATTATGAGGTCGGCGTCTTCCACTGCCTCATCGGAAGACTTGACAGGGAGGATTCTGGCATCGTAGCGTTCCATTTCCTTCTGCATCTGCTTTACAAATGCTTCCGTCCGGTCATAATGCAGGCCGCATACCCGCACTTCCTCTAATTGCCGGGCTTCCAGCATCGCCTCAAGCTGTGCCGCGCCCTGTCCGCCTGTGCCGATTAATGCGCCAATCTTACATTCTTTCTTTGCCAGTATGTCGAACGCCGCACCGGACGCCGCACCGGTGCGAATCTGAGTTACAGAGATTCCGTCCATGAGGGACTTAACAACGCCCGTCTTCCCGTCAATCAGCATAACCTGCGCTGGCAGGGCGGGCAATCCTTGGTCAATGTTGTGGGGAAATACATTGACGATTTTGAGGGACGCCGTATCCATCTCCTCCACGTAGGCAGGCATGAAGAGGAAACAGCCGTCCTGCTTCGGTGCCTGGATGTTGGTGCGTAAGGGGGCGTTGCATTTCCCCTCCACCAATAGCTGAAACGCCCGCTTATTCGCCTCTATGGCGTCTCTCATTGTAAATACTTGTCTGATATCTTCTTTTGATAATAGTAACATGTTCTTCCTCCTTGTATTCCGTACCGTATAGGTTTACTATATCAAAAAATATAAGGACAGACAATGGATTTCTGCCGATGACTCCTAAAACCCTTCAGAATCCTAAGCGTATGTGTAACCCCTTTTTCTACACTATATCTGCCTTTCCAGCCAAGCCCCTCTAATTTTTTCGTATCTAGAACCTGTCTCATAACCGGACTGCGATTCGCTAAATCTGCTGCACTGGGGTTTTCATATACAACTTTACTGCCCGAAACCTTTGCAACAATCTCTGCAAATTCTGCAATCGTGCATTTTGACTCTGAATTTGCACAGTTATATGCCTCTCCGCCATCCCCTGCCAACAAAATTGTCAATATTGCCGATACACAATCGGCGGTATATGCATAAGACCGCATCTGGCTCCCTTTACTCTTCAGGATAATATCCTTGCCAAGCGCGCCATTTCTTAAAAACTGCGCGTTCGCCCGATTGTCTCCTTCCAGCATCCCAGGTCCATAAGTATGACAAGGACGGGCGATTACGGTTTCCAACCCCTTCTGTTTTCTGTAGGAAACACATAAGGTTTCTGCCAGTCGTTTACTTCCTGGATAGCAAGAGCGGGGCGACAGAATGTCAATCTGTCCGCTGGCTGGCTCTTGAAAAGGCGAAAGGCTTGCATCACATTCCCCATATACCTCACCGGTAGAAACATACAGGAATCGTCTGCAGCCATGCCCCTTTGCATACTCCAACAGACGGTATGTCCCATGTACATTACCCTCAATCGTACCTACCGGATCTGAATTAAATGCATCCGGATATGCATTTCCCGCCCCATGGATAATATAGTCGAAGGATTCTGTAAATCACAGGGTAATAAATACCAGATAATCATCCTCTCCCTGGTCGCAGAATAATCTACTCTGCGATTTTTGTTAAAAAGAAAAGCCGCAGTTAGTCACAAACTGGTCCGGTTTCTTTTTATTAATCTGGACTTTTTAATATATCCACTTTGATGATAGTATATTTGTGAGGCGGACGTTTGATATTTGCAGCAATAGATTCGCCGACAACACACTCTAACATAAGGAAAATAAATTCTATGACTAAGAAAATAGCAGTAATCAACGACCTCTCCGGCTTCGGCCGGTGTTCCCTCACTGCCGCAATCTCCGTCATATCGGCAATGGGCGTACAGGCATGCCCCCTCCCCACTGCAATCTTGACGGCCCAAACCGGATACCCCAGCTATTATTGCGACGACTATACGGACAAAATGGACTATTTCCGCAGCGAATGGGAAAAGATGGGGCAGCGGTTCGACGGCATCTATACCGGATTCGTTGCCGGGGAAATGCAGATCCGCCAGATCTTCCGTTTCCTAGGCACCTTCCGGACCCCCGATACATTCCTTCTGGTAGACCCCGTCATGGGAGATGACGGGACGCCTTACCCATTCTATACCCAAGCGCTGCTTGAACAGATGCACAGGTTAGCTTTAGAGGCTGACATCATTACGCCAAATTTGACAGAATTATGCCTCCTGACAGGCACAGACTACCAATTCCTAATGGCAAAGACTTCTTCGGTAGAATTAATAGATGCAATTCAGGAAATCGGACAGACCTTCTGCAGGAAAGGTCCAGAACATGTCATCGTAACAGGAATCCGTTTTGAGGATACGGACGGCACGAAAAAGATGGGAAATCTACTGGTCAGCACGGCTGCCTCCTCCCTGTTTTCTTTCCCTTATATTGGCGGCAGCTATTCTGGAACGGGAGACTTGTTCGCCTCCTGCATCGCCGCCGGCTCTGCCCGCGGAGATTCCCTTCCTTCTATTATAGAGAAAGCTGGGGAATTTTTGGAACTTGCATTGCTTGATTCCGTCAAAGAAAATGTACCGCGCAACGACGGCGTCAACTATGAACAATATTTGTCTTTACTCATCTAAGTAAATGATAAACAGGGGCAGTCGGGATATGCTATTCTCATAATTCCCGACTGCCCCTATATATCTCCTAAAACATACCTTAAATACCGCAGAACCAGAAACTAAACTCCATCTTCTTGCTCACATCAATCAGATACTCCGGATGAGTCAATGACCCCCAGCTATCGTCCCCAGCGATTCCCATCTGTGCTTTCGAGGCACGGACTACCGTATAGTGTACCTCCGGCAATTCAAACGGATGCATCGCATTCTCCAGCTCATGAGGAGTATACGGCAGCGCCGAGAAGCACATGGGGCCATTCTCGGATGTCATTGCAAACCGCATTCCTCTTCCTTTACGGTCGGTGACTTCCGCATAACGCACCTCTTCCTTATTGCCGCACTCCTGAGGAACAATATACTCTGCCATATTGTCCTTCACAAGATTCTCGTAAATGCCAAGCTTTGCCCCCTTCTTGCGGTCCGCATAAGTTTCTGCAGGACCAAGGCCATACCATTTCACATGGTCATAATCCGCATCCAGCTTGAACATCATACCGAATTCCGGCATATCGCCCAACTCTTTTACCGGATCATAGGAAAGGGTCGTCTTCACGCACCCATCCCCGAACACTTCGTAAGACACCTGGCATGTTGCCGCCGGTATGGTACACAGATGATAGGTAAAGGAAACGGTTGCGCTGTGTTCTCCTTCCTGTGCCTCTAACATACTCATCTTAAACAGCTCATCCCCCATTGCCTTATCGGTAACATACATGCTTGCAATCTTCCACTGGGCATAGCGCGCCGGCATCTGGTTCCCGCAGTCATTATCCACAGGCGCACGCCAGAAGTTCGGCTTAGGAATGGATTTGAGCATCTCTTTTCCTGCATATTTGTAGGAGACCAGCCCTCCGGACAGCACCGAGAACATTACCTCAAAATGCTCTCCGCGCACGCCGATATTGTGTGTGCTTCTGATCACTTTCACACCCTTATCGCATACTTTTTCCGCCTTCTCTACCTGATATACATACTGGCCGAACGCCACCTCATGTCCGCGCTTCGCCCAAATGGCGTCCTGTCTCAGATGGAAAGATACGGTAACTGCATACTCACCTGCCAGTGTCTCCTCCGGAACCGGCAGTGCATAAATTTCCTCGCAAAGCGGCTCCACGTGGGTCTCTAAAACAGCCCTTCTTACCACATGCCCGTCCCGCGCCACAGTGACACGGCACTCAAAAGTATCCGTATTGACGAACAGGTTCTTATTGATTACCCTGACCTCGGTCTTTCCAACCTCTGCCGTGATGTTCTGGTAATTGAATTTTACCTCCTGCATCTTAGGGGAAGCCTCTCTGTTTCCGTAAACGATTCCATTGGCGCTGAAATTATAATCCGTCGGACGCTCTCCGAAATCTCCGCCGTATGCCTGGAATTCTTTCCCATAGCGGTCTTTCTTGCAAATGGTCTGGTCGATATAATCCCAGATAAATCCACCCTGATACAACGGCTCCGTGTCGGTCAAATCCGTATATTTGTGCATAGCTCCGCAGGAATTCCCCATTGCGTGGGTATATTCGCAGCAAATGAACGGCTTGCTCCTGTCCTTTGCCAGGAACTCCTTGATTCCTTCCACGGAGGTATACATCTGGCTCTCCATATCGCTGGTGTCATTATAACGGCGGTCGTGGTGTACTCCCTCATAATGAACCAGACGGTTCGGGTCTAACTTCCGGAAAAGCTCTGACATCTCATAGATATCCTTTCCGCCGTAGGATTCATTCCCACAGGACCAGATCAGGATTGCCGGGTGGTTCTTGTCCCTCTGGTAAACGGAATTCACACGATCCAGCATCATGCCCAGCCACTCCGGCCTGTCGTTCGGCACTACCCCTGAGTCGTCCCCTGTCAGCATCGCCGTATCCCAAGTACCGTGGGATTCCAGGTTGTTCTCATCGATCAGGTAGATTCCATACTCATCGCAGAGCCGGTAAATCAGAGAGCCGTCCGGATAGTGGCAGGTACGGATAGCGTTGATATTATTGCGCTTCATCGTCTCAAGATCCTTGCGAAGCTCCGCCTCGCTCACGCTTCGTCCGCTCACACAGCTAAATTCATGGCGGTTCACACCCTTGAACACGATTCTTCTTCCATTCAGGGTCATGATATTGTCCTTCATCTCAAACCTTCGGAAACCAACCTTCTCCGGTATTACTTCCTGAAGCGTTCCCGCGGCATCGTAAATCTCGATTGTCAGGTCATAGAGATTCGGCTCTTCTGCACTCCAAAGCGCCGGCCCGTCCACCGTCCATGAGCGGAAAGCCACTGCCTCAAGCTCCAGTTCTTCTTCAATGACCGTATCACCGTCCTTTGCAAGACGAATCACTGCCTTCCCCGCCGCCGTTTCTGCCGAAATCATGTCCAGACGGATATCGAACGCTGCTTTCTTCAGTGTCTCGTCCGGTATCGCGCAGATTTTTAAGTCACGCACATGCACATCCGGTATCGTATATAGATAAACGTCCCTGTAAATACCGGAGAAACGGTAGAAATCCTGATCTTCGCACCAGCTTGACGCCGTCCATTTGAACACCTGCGCTGCCAGCTTATTCTCTCCTTCCACCAGATACTCCGTCAGTTCAAATTCTGACGGGGTAAAGGAGTCTTCGCTGTATCCCACGAACGTCCCGTTCAGCCACAGCGCCAGCCCGCTCTCCGCGCCCGCAAAGGAGATGAAGAGACGCCTTCCCTTCATACGCTCCGGTACTGTAAAATACTTTACATAACTTGCCACAGGGTTGAAATACTCTGGAATCTCTCCCGGCTCTATCTCGTCATGCCCTTCCCAAGGGTACTGCACATTCGCATACTGCGGAACGTCGTAACCCTCCATCTGGATATGTGCCGGCACATGGATATCGTCCCAGTCTTTGCAGCAATAATCCGTCTTCTCAAATCCGCAGACTGCCGCCTTGTAATTCCTTGCATAGTGGAACTTCCACAGCCCGTTCAGGCTCTCCTTGAAATCCTCATGACCTGTCTCCATATCCAAAACCGAAGCATAATACCTGTGGTCGGAATGGGCGTCAAGCCTTCCGTCACGGAAATACTGCGGGTCTTTTAATTTGCCATAATCAAATACTCGGTCCATTGTTACTCCTCCTTAACTTAGCTTACATACCTGAGTTTTCTCTGTTATCAATCCTTATTATATTACGGATAGACAAAAGAAAGTGTAATATGTTAAACTATATAATATAACATTTTGAAACAGGTGATGACGATGCCAATACATTACAGGAATTCCCCTGTCAACGAACCTTTCTTATTTGACTCCATCGGCCACAGTTGGAGCCAGGACCGGGTCTTGCGTCCTAAGGGGTTCCCCCTCTACCATTATCTACAGACGGAACGGGGACGCGGGACCGTCCGGGTTCAGGGGGCAGAATATGTTCTGAACGAGGGAGAAGGAATCTTGATTTCTCCTTACCTCCATCATTCCTACGCCCGGGACACCGAAGAATGGCTGACAGCCTTTGCCACATTTACCGGAACCATCGACAGCAGCATCGACAAGATGGTGGGAAACAAACCGGTCGTATTGATAGATAAGGAAAAGGGCGCCATGATTGGCGCGCTCATCAACGAAATCATGGAGGACTGGGACATCCTGTCTGCCGATACCCGCGCGCTTTCGCTTAGGTGTTATAGCTTGCTGCTGCATTTTACCAGCAGCCGCCATACCCGCGCTTTGACTGACGAGCCCTTGTATCTGCGTTATGTGGCGCCGGTAATAAAAGAGATTGAAACCCGTTATGACACGGAACTCACCGTACAGGAACTAAGCGGCAGCGTCTATGTTACGCCCCAATACCTGTCCCGCCTGTTCCGGCGTTTTCTCGGGTGCTCTGCCTATGAGTACCTGACCACCTTCCGAATCAACAAGGCAAGGGAACTGCTGGTATCTGCCCCCCGCATGGAAGTGCAGCAGATTGCCGGTGAGACGGGATTCTCTGACGCAAGTCATTTTATCGCCATGTTCAAGAAGATAACAGGCGTCACGCCACTTGAATTCCGAAGGCTGAACTGATATGATGCTTATGAAATGATATCACCGCTTATGAATCAGGAGGAAAAATAATATGTACAATTATAAGATCGTAGAACAGGTAATTCGGAAACCCAAACCTATGACAGGATTTCTCCGGACAACAATGATTGTTTTTGCAGTGATTCTGCTTCTTCTGGGCGTCACACTGTCTCAGGGATTCATGCTGCCGGGGTTTTTGCTGGTCGTCCTTTACTATTTTTACAATACCTACAGCCGGAAGGAATATGAGTATATCTTAGAGGAGAACCATCTTACCATCGACGTCATTTTCGGGAAAAAGCATCGCCGCTCCGCCCATTACCTTGATATGGAAGCGCTGGAAGTCCTTGCCCCGAGCTGGCACGACGCCGTAGCAAAATACCGGAAAGAAGGCGGAAGTATCCGGCTGGCCAAGTATGACTACACTTCCTATGAGGAAGACACGCCTTATTATACGATGATCATCACAGAGAACCGTGAGAAAATTAAACTCTTGCTGGATTTAAGCGATAATATGCTGCAGATCATCAAACGGAGATATCCTGACCGGGTATTTCTGTCATAAAATTCCTACATCCTGACGGCAGATTTGCTGACCACATTTTATATCTAGTGTAAGTATAGCATCTGCCTTCGGGTCATCTTATTCTCAAAATATTTACCAAAAAACCTGTCTCTTCTTGTCGAATCCCATACAATAACACTATATATGATTGATTATGCACACTATACAGTCGATTCTAACAACTTTTGGGACGTTTATATTGATATAATATGTCCATGAAGTAATTAATCAGAAGGAGGATAAAGATTATGAAGAAAAGATTACTTTCAGTATTACTTGTGGGAGCAATGGCATTCTCACTCGCAGCATGCGGCGGCGGTGGTTCCGACGACAGCGGTTCTGGCAGCGGCGGAGATTCCGGTTCTGACGAAGGCGGCTCCGGCGGCGGGGACAAGCTGGTTGTATGGACATGGGACCCGGCGTTCAATATTCCTGCAATCGAGGAAGCCGGCAAGATTTACAAGGATACCGTGAATGACAAGTTCGAGCTTGAAGTAGTTGAGACCCTGTCCGACGACTGTGAGACAAAGTTACAGACATGTGCAGAATCCGGTGATTTCGGAACGATGCCTGACATCGTGCTGATGCAGGACAACTCTTATCAGAAATTCGTTTCCTTCTATCCGGAAGCATTTACGGACCTGACAGACAGTGGAATTGACTTCTCACAGTTTGCAGAAGGTAAGTTAAGCTACTCTACCGTAGACGGCAAGAACTACGGCGTACCATTCGATAACGGCGCAGTTGTTTCCTGTTATCGTACAGACATTCTGGAGGAAGCAGGATATACTATCGATGATATCACAGACATCGACTGGGACAAGTTCATCGAGATTGGTAAGGTAGTGAAGGAAAAGACCGGCAAGTACATGCTTTCAGGACAGGCTAACAGCCAGGATATCATCATGATGATGCTTCAGTCCGCAGGCGCTTCTCTGTTCAACGAAGACGGAACTCCGAACCTTGTTGGCAACGATCCGCTGAACGAGTGTATTGATATCTATCAGAAGATGGTAAAAGAAGGGATTTTTTACGAAGTAAACGAGTGGGATGAATATGTATCCTCTATCACCAACGAGCAGTGTGCAGGAACGATCAATGGTAACTGGATCATGGCTACGATTATGGGTATGGAAGACACAGCCGGCAAGTGGGAAATCACCAATATGCCTAAGCTGGTGAAGAGCGCTAACGCTACGAACTACTCCAACAACGGTGGTTCTTCCTGGTATGTAACTTCCAACTGCCAGAACACAGAACTTGCTTTCGATTTCCTTGCCAAGACATTTGCAGGAAGCGAAGACCTGTATGCGAACATACTACCTACTACCGGCGCTATCGGTACATGGGGACCTGCCGGTGAGTCCGAAGCTTATCAGGCTCCACAGGAATTCTGGAATGACCAGCCGATCTACTCAACAATCGTAGAGTACGCTGAGAAGACGCCTACCAACAACACAAGCGCTTATTACTATGATGTTCGTGAGGTTATCTCTACGGCAATCCAGGATATCATGACCGGCAGCGATAAGGATAAGACCTTAGAGCAGGCTCAGGCAGATGCGGAATTCTATTACGAATAAAACATACCCGGTCTGATTCACGCGATAATATTTTCGGGGGGACCGTCTTTCAGGTTCCCCCGAACTATTATACAACTACATATAGCTTAAAGGAACGAAGGGGGTTTTTTTATGGAACCTAAAAAGAAAGGTATGAGCCTGATTGCTAAGCAGAAAGCCGCCGGCTGGGCATTCCTCACTCCGGCAACTATTATGATCGCAGTCATGAGCTTCTACCCGATGATCAGGGCTTTTCTTCTGTCACTGCAGACAGGGAAAGGATCAAACTACAGATTTACCGGTTTTTCCAACTATGCCCGAATGTTTGAAGACAGAGTATTTCTTAGGTCAGTAGGAAATACGTTCTTCTATCTGGCAATTCAAGTGCCAATCATGCTGGTGCTTGCAATCCTGTTAGCCCAACTCCTGAATAATAAGGATCTGAGGTTCAAAGGATTTTTCCGTACCTGTGTATTCCTGCCATGTGCAACGTCACTGGTTTCCTATGCGATTATTTTCCGTTTCCTGTTCGCACAGGATGGTCTGATTAATAATGCATTGGTCAAGATGGGATTTCTGGATCATGGGTATAATTTCCTGGGAACCGCATGGTCGGCTAAGATGGTAATTATTATCGCCCTGATCTGGAGATGGACCGGATATAACATGGTATTCTACCTTGCCGGGCTTCAGAATATTGAGTATTCTGTATATGAGGCGGCTAAGATCGACGGCGCCAACGGTTGGAAGACCTTCTGGGGGATTACCGTTCCGCTTCTGAAGCCAACGATCATCATGACATTTATCATGTCCATCAACGGTACTTTGCAGTTGTTCGACGAGTCTGTCAACCTGACCAACGGCGGACCGGCAAATGCGACAATTACAATGTCCCACTATATTTATAATACCTGTTTCCTGCGCGCCCCGAACTTTGGTTATGGAAGCGCCATGGCATTCTTCGTATTCATTATTGTTGCTATCTTAGCATTTATTAATCTGAAAGTAGGTGATACACGTGACTGAGAAAAAGAACAGATCTATGATTCAGCGCAGGCTGATTCCTACCTACATATTTTTGACGATTTTTTCCATCATCTCAGTTTTTCCGTTCCTGTGGATGATATCCGCTGCCACGAATAACTACATCGACATCTCTAAAGGACGTCTGATGCCTGGTTCATTTGCGGCGGAGAACTTCCGGAACCTGGTTGCACAGCAGCCGTTGGCACGTGCGATGACCAACTCTTTCGTTTACGCCATCTCAGTGACTTTGATCTGTCTGTTCATCTGTTCACTGGCTGGTTATGGATTCGAGGTCTACCATGACAAATGGAAGGATAAATTGTTCTCTATCTTACTGCTTGCGATGATGATTCCACAGGTCGCGACGATGATTCCGTTGTTCCAGATGTTTTCCAAGGCAAAACTTCTGAATACGACGATTGGATTCTTCCTTCCGATGATTTCGACGCCTTTCATGATCATGATGTTCCGGCAGAATGCCCGTGCATTCCCGGTTGACATCATCGAAGCAGCAAGGCTAGACGGGCTGACCGAGATCGGGATTTTCTTCCGCATGTTCTTCCCGACCATGAGGTCTACGTATGCGGCGGCGGCAGTTATCACGTTCATGAATGCATGGAATGCATACCTGTGGCCGAAGGTAATCATGACAGACGGCAAGTCATTGAATATGGTTATGTTGATTGCCAATACTATTGGCGGTTACAAGATTGACTACGGTATGATTATGATGGGCGTTTTGTTCTGCTCCATTCCTACGATGGTTGTATTCTTCGTATTGCAGAAACAGTTCGCAGAAGGTATTACCGGAGCTGTCAAATAATTTGCTTACAAATGTCCGGCATGTTTTCCCGCACAGGCGGGCATACATGCCGGATATTTTATAAATAATAGATAGGAGTATTGAAAAAATGAGTGATTTTATTCTGAACGTAATCCATCGTCCCGAGATGGTTCCGGAGTATTCCGCCACCGTTACAGGACACGGCAAAGAGGAGGATATTGGAGACAAGAAACTTTTGACCGAATCTCTGGATATTTTCAAGACCCAGCAGAGGCTTGCCCATGAAAATGGGTTGAAAGTCACAATTCATATGACCTATGCCGCTCTTTTTAATGAGGAAGCCGTGGCAATCGCGAAAAACGACCATGAGGTATATGGGGATGAGATTGCCCTCTCCCTTCTTGGGCTGCCCTGTGAGGAGTTCCGCGAGAAATATAAGACTAAGGATTTCTGCATCTGGATGTTCTCCATGGAGGACAAGAAACGGATTGTGGATGATGTTTTCGGCAAATTCCACGATATTTTCGGATTTTACCCGGAATCCACCGGTTCCTACTATATGGACGCGGATCTGACCAACTATATCAAGGAAACATATCCTTCCGTAAAATGTGCCATTGCTACGTGTTGGGAAGAGGGTCCCAAAGCCTATCATACCTGCAATAATTCCTGGTATACGCTGTTCGACGGCGGTCCGTGGGCGCCTTGGATTCCATCTAAGCAGAATACCCATGCACCGGCGGCGGATGAGTCTGAGGACAGTGGGATTGTGGCAATCCCCCATCTGTCCAGGGATCTTCTGGCGTGTTATGACGGCAACGGCTCTAACTTCGGAACCCATCCCCAGAATGTGCTCAGAGGCATGATTTATGATACCAAAACTTGGGAATTTCCTTATCTCTATAATCTCATCGACCAGTACCGTGCCCAGGAGAAGTATAATAACGGTTATTCTTATAATATGATGTTCGTAGGTCCTGGCTGGATGAATAAGATGGGACGGTGGGAAGCTCCTTATGAGCTGCTTCTGAAATCCTATTCGGATGGGTGCAAGTATTACGGTGATTTGAAGAAAGAGGGCAAGCTCATTGATATGACCATGTCTGAATTCGCGGACTATTACCGGGAGAAAAAGTCCTACAAGGAGCCGGAATGTGCGCTGTGGCGGGACATCCTTTATGGTTCTGACAAGCAGGTGTTCTGGTATACCGACCCGTATATGAGAGCTGGGGTAAGCATGGATCAGGGCGGAGCGATTTTTGATCTGCGTCCCTATGCGGCGAAGCTTAAATGGGAGGTCGGTATCGGGACGAAGCATGTGCAGGATGCCTCTTATCCGTTCTTGATTCAGGAGAAATACCGGGCCGGATATTTCACCCATTATGCGGGGGAAGGGACGATTCGGAGCGCGAAGCTCAGTTACAAGGGCGAGGAAGTGGATCTGTGCCTGTGCCGCACGAAGGCGCATTTTTCTCAGGAAGGGAAGACCAGGATTCTGACCCTTGACCCTGTGACCATTGAATTTGCCGATTTATCACTGACCCTTCTGACAAAGGAATATTTCGAGGAGGGAAGCGGTTCGATTAGAATTGAGCGCACTGTCCTTGAGATGAGCGACCCGTCTGCCGAGGTCGAGCTGAATGAGTATATGGTGGCGTGTTATGGGACGACGGAATATCCGGAGGATATGACGGGGATTACCCTTACCTGTGAAGGCAGTGAGCCGAAGGAAATCGTGTATGAGTACCGCTGCCGTGAGGAGAGCCTTAAAGGCGCATCGGCTGTTTCTGCCATAGTTCCGGCGATTGAAACGAAGGTTTCTATGACGGCTTCTTCAGAGGCGGAAGGGTATATCCGGGAAGGGTATGCATTTTCCCCGATGTTCACGCTGGGGTACAAGAAAAAAATAAAGGATAAGGAGATGTTTGCGACATGGCTCAATCTGGAAAAGGCAAATTAAATTACAGATGTCCTTCCTGCTTTATGCGGGATCTGGATATTGATATGTTTTATGATAAGGATAAGAAGGAGTATTACTGTATCCGGTGTCAGTATACGGGAACCGAAGAGGATGTGCTGGCGAGGAATGAGATGGTCAGGACGCGGTATGGGGCGATGAATACCAGGTATACGAAGTTTGATTTTGATTAGGATGGATTTCACATGTAAAAGGGGCTGTCGGGATTTCCCGGCTGTCCCGATTTTTTAATACTCGTTTCCAGTTGCCCGTTTTAACCTTTTATAGTATGATTAATCTATGCACAATATTTTTTGACAAAACGGAGGGAAAACCATGGCTGAAAAGACCGCATCCCTTGCCACACAGGCATACGATAAGATAAAAGAGAATATCCTGAACCTGACCTATCCCCCCGGGACGCCGCTCACCGAATCCTTGCTTGCCGCAGAACTCGGCATGAGCCGAAGCCCAATCCGGACAGCCATCCAAAAGTTACAGTCAGAAGGGTTGATCGTCTCCGACTACTACAAATCCATAACTGTCCGGGAGATTACCGACAAAGATATCAACGAGCTTTACCAGATCCGCGAACTGTTAGAAGGCGCCGCATTCCGTCTGATCTTCACCTCCGGACGGAATGAAGAATATTCTTACCGCCTTGAGGAGAAAGTTGTCCGCATGTTTGCCGCCGCCGAAAATACCTATGAATGGGAGCTTGCAGATACCGCCATGCACATGGAGATTATCAGCATCTTTGAAAATGGACGGATTAACAGAATCTATGAAAACAACCTTTGCGAGCTGATCCGCATCGGGCAGTTTGCCGTCAGGAATGGGATGCAGATAGAAAAGACAAACGAAAATCTCAGGAAGATGATTGAATATATGCGAAAAGGCGATGCCGAACAATCCTTCGCAATCCTGAAGGCAGACCATTTTGAAATCGGGCGGGACAGTGCATTGAAAGATACCTCTACCACCCCCGCAGCTTCGCCTGCGGCACTTCCTTCCTGACAATCTCTAACGCCTGCTCCATGATACTGTCGTTGTACTTATGAAGCCCCGGCCGTATCACATGTTCGGAGTTGTAGAACCGTTGGAGATAGTACCGTTTCGCATGGGCAATCCATTTCCCAATAGACTCAAAATCCGACCGCTGGTGATATTCCAGCACAACGGTCGTACAGAACTCATACGGCACGGCGTCACTGAGCAGAAATTCTATGCTTTTTTTAACATTTTCCAAGTCATACCCCTGAATCCCCACCGTCTTCCCGTAACTTTCCGGGGAATTCTTAACATCCATGGCAACATAACTGACCAGCCCCTCGGAAACGAGCCGCTTTAATTTATCCGGGAAACTCCCGTTCGTCTCAAGTTTTACCTCATATCCCAATTCCCTGACACGTCTCAGGAAATCCTCCACCCCATGCTGAATCAACGGCTCCCCGCCAGTCAGGCAGACTCCGTCCAGGATTCCCTGATATTTCTCCAGAAATGCATAAACTTCCTCCGCAGGAATCTCACTGTTCTCGTGGGTATTCATCACCAACGGCTTATAATAACAGTATGGACAGCGGAAATTACATCCTGCCGTGAATACCGTACAGGAAATCTTCCCCGGATAATCTAATAACGAAAATTTCTTTAGGCCCTGTATTACCATACTTTCAGCCTCCTTTTCCGTTCTTTCATAACCCTTATCCTGCTTTCCGATGGAGCGCCCTTACGGCAGATGCAAATGTACGGCGCCGCCTATGCCTTGAAGTGTTCCATCATGTAGGGCATGCATTCCTTGCTGTACTCTCCAAGTGAGTACCTTCCTTTATTCAGGCACCAGTCCGAAACCAGGGCGCGTTCACACATGGCATAATATCGAGTCACCTCGCTCACCGCAAGCTCCCCGCGTATCTGCCCCCGCTTCTGCCCTTCCTCCACGATCTGATCCAACAGCCTGTAGTAATTGCGGTTGCGGTCTAACAGATGGCTCTGTTTCTCTGATACAAGCTGCGTGGAATACAGAGAGGCAAGCAAGTCAATGTTAATCTTCTCCTCCATCATCGTATGCATCTCATAGTTCAGATATAATAGTTTATCAAAACTATTCATCTCCGGCTCCATCTTTGACTCCAGCTCTTCATAATAATCATCCAGAATCATAGACAACGTATTCAAGAGTTCATCCTTTGTGCTGAAATAGTAGTAGAAGGAACCCTTGGAAGTCTGTGACAATTCAATGATATCGTCTACTGTCGTACCGTTGTATCCTTTTTCGTAAAATAACTGCCATGCTGCGGAGACTATCCTGCTCTTCACGCTTTTCTTGATTTCTTTTCCCATGCCATTCTCCTATCCTGCTGCCAACTGATTCCTTACATTCGTATCCTAACACACCCTAAAACGGCTCTCCTCCACTACCGGAATCTCCTCCTCATCAATCCAGTCAATGGAAATATACATCCCCCTGTTCAGCCCTTCCATCAACTTATAAATCAAGGCTTGCCGCCCCTGGACTTCCATCCGCACAGTACCGTCATATTCATTCCTGACCCACCCGGTCAGCCCAAGGGAACCCGCCAGATGCTTTGCCGTATAACGGAAACCGACTCCCTGCACTCTTCCATGGAATACCAGCCGTTTTCGTATCTCTGCCATAATAACCATATCCTTTATCACTTTACATTATTGTAATGGTTTTTTGTCAGAAAAGCAAGAAAAAGGTCACGAGAAAGGGATGAGGAAATTTTTGTTCCCCATCCCTTACACAGGCCATGCCGTGATTAATTAAAATTCTGCTCCGTCCTCTCGATAATCTCATCCTGAAGCGGCTTGCTTAAATTGCGGAAGAAGTCGCTGTATCCCGCCACACGGACAATCAGGTCTTTGTACTCCTCCGGATTGTTCTGGGCGTCAATCAACGTCTGCCGGTCAATCACATTAAACTGGATATGGTGTCCGTCCATGGAGAAATAAGACCGGATCAGGCTTGCCATATGGTCAAGCCCCTCTTCGCCCGCCACAACATCCGGCGTGAACTTCTGGTTCAGCAGTGTTCCCGCCGTCGCAAGGTGATCCATCTTCGCACAGGACTTGATGACTGCCGTAGGCCCGTTGGTATCCGCTGATTTCTCCGGGGAAATGCCCTCGGAAACCGGCTTATGGGCTTTCCTTCCATTCGGCGTCGCAAGGATGACGTCGCCGAAGTACACGTGGCAGGTGGTAGGCAGCATATCTACCCCGTACTTGCCGCCCTTCATGTTCGGACGCCCTGTAATCGAGCTTCTGTAAAGCTCGAACACCTCCTGCATGATATCGTCCGCATAATCATCGTCATTGCCATACTTAGGAGTCTTGTCATGAACCATGCGGTAAATGGCATCGTATCCTTCATAATCATGCTCCATCGCCTCAATCAGCTCTTCCATGGTAAAATTCTGCCTGTCGAACACATTATATTTCACAGCGGCAAGGCAATCTGTGACCGTACCAATGCCCACGCCCTGAATATAGTTGGTATTATACCTTGCGCCGCCTGCATTGTAATCCTTTGCATTAGAAATGCAGTCATTGGTCACAACGGAAAGGCACGGCGCAGGCATCTCCTGTGCATACAACTGCTCAATCACGTTGTTGCCGCGAATCTTGATGTCAACGATATGGGCAAGCTGCTTCTTGAATGCCTCCCACAGCTCCTCATAGGTCTTGAAATCCTTCGCATACCCCAGTTTCAGGCCAATCTGTTTCCCGGAATACTGGTCAAATCCGTTGAACAGCGTCAGCTGGAACACCTTCGGGATGTTCAGATACCCGGTCAGGATATAAGCCTCGCTGCCCCACGCGCCCGTCTCCACACACCCGGAAGAGCCGCCGCGCCTTGCGTCCTCAAGGTTCTTTCCTGCGTTAATCAGCTCCATAATCTGGGCTTCCGTATTGTAAAATGCAGGCTGTCCCCATCCTCTCCTGGAAACCTCGCAGGCTCTCTTTAAGAATTTTGCAGGAGTCTTCTTGCTGATGGTCACGTTCGAGTTGGGCTGAACCAGCTTCATCTCATCCATACAGTCCAGAATCAGGTAGCTTACGTTGTTCACCCCGTTACGTCCGTCCGGCGTCACTCCGCCTGTATTGATATTTGCAAAATCCGTATAGGTTGCGCTCTCCTTCAATGTAATGCCCACCTTCACCGGGGCAGGCTGGTTATAGAATTTCACCCACAGGCACTCTAAGAGTTCCAACGCCCTTTCATCGTCCAGGATTCCAGCCTCCACATCCCTCTCATAATATGGGTTCAAATGCTGGTCAAGCCTTCCCGGGCTAAATGCGTCCCATGGGTTCAGCTCTGTGGTGACGGCAAGGTGGGTGAACCAGTATAACTGGATTGCCTGCCAGTATGTCTGGGGCTTGTGCGCCGGAACCACCTCAAGGTTCGCAGCGATCTGAAGAAGCTCTTTCTTTCTTGTCTCATCCCCTTCTTTTTCTGCCATCTCAAGGGCAAGTTCATGATAACGCTCACCAAGGATGAGCACAGCGTCGCAGGAAATATCCATTGCCTTCAGCTCTTCGCATTTATTCACCGCATCCGGATCGTTAATGTAATCCAGAGCCTCCATGGTCTGACGGATCTTCTCCTTGTAGTCCATGTATCCCGTCGTAAATACCTGCTCCCCGCCACAGGTATGCCCCGGTCCTCTCTGCTCCATGAACTCAGTGAACATTCCTGCGCTGTAGCACTCATGCCATTCCGGGGTCATCCGCGCAAGGATCTTCTCCCTCATGCTTCTTCCCGTCCAGTATGGAATAATCTCCTCTGCCTGTAACTTCCGGTCTTCTTCTGTGGTGTGGAAGGATACCAGCTCACGCTCGCTCATGACCACCATGTCCTCTACGCTGTGGCAGCAAAGCTCCGGGAATGTGGGGGACGCCTGAGGATCTCTTCCCTTCTCTCCGATAATCAGCTCCCCGTCGCCTAAGTACAATGTCTTCTTAGAGAAATACTCTTTGAGAACCATCGCACGCATGACAGGGATGGAATATTTTCCATCGTTTTCTTTGTAAAAATCCGTCTCGATTTTTGCCCTTTCAAGGTCAATGTGAACCGGTGTCGTCACACTGAGTTCCCTGAGCTTCTGGATTCTTTCATTCATACCACGCTTTGCCATGTCCATTTAACCTCCTATTTTTGTGTTCTGGAACCCGGCTTCCTGAAAGAGCCGGACAAACTCTTCCATCTTGGCCCGTTCCGGTGCATGTAAATCTGTTCCCTTATATTCCATATCCAGCTTCGGATACTTGCCGCTCCCTGTATCGTGGTAGGGCAGCAGGTTAATCTGAGGCGGATGGATATCGTGTTCTTTCAGAAACGCTATGGTTTCCTTCATATTCTTCTCATTGCCGTTCACTTCTTTTATCACGGGAATCCGTATGTAGATTCTCGCCCCGTCCCTGGCAAGGCGGACCAGGTTCTCAAGAATCAGCTTGTTATCCACACCCATATATTGTTTATGGCGCTGTGAATCCATTACTTTTATGTCGTAGAGAAATGTATCCACATAAGGCAGGATTGCCTGAAACTTCTCGTATGGGACATGCCCGCAGGTGTCAATGGTAAGCGTCACATCCTGCTTCTTTAGTTCCTTTGCGGCGGCAAGGAGATATTCCATATCCATCGTCATAACCTCCCCGCCGGAAAACGTAACCCCTCCGCCGGAGTCTTCATAAAAAATCTGGTCCTTCATCAGCTCTTTCACAAGCTCTTTTACCGTATACTCACGCCCAACGGCCTCACGGATTCCTGCCGGGCAGAAGTTCTCACATTTGCCGCACAAGGTACAGGCTTTACGGTCCAGTACAGGTCTTCCATCCTTCATTGTGATTGCCTGACTGGAGCAAATCTTCGCACATGCGCCGCAGCCTGTGCATTTCTCCGGATCGTACTGCATCTCCCTTTCATAGCGCTGGGTCTCCGGATTGTGGCACCACTGGCATCTAAGCGGGCATCCCTTGAAAAACACAGACGTCCGGATACCGTCCCCGTCATGGACCGAGAACTTCTGTATATTCGTAATATTCTTCATCTCATAATCCTCTCATCAACCGCAGTCCATCTGCGGAACAAACCAGCTTGTTTCCTGCACTGATTCTTATTTTAGACCGTAGTTTAAACTATAGTTTAAATATATCACCCTGTTACTATTTTGTCAATGAATTGATATTATATCTTTCATCCAAAAGTATCAACCGCGCATCCGCAGATAAAATAATAACTCTGGCGCACACACTCATGTGTACGCCAGAGTCTTTACTGGAACCAGAAGACACTTAGCCCTTGCCTGCCATCTGCTTCTCCTGCTGCTCAATCATCTCAAAATCCTGTATACATCCCAGGCAGATCAAACAGCGATATCTGGATATCCCTGCCCGACGTAACCGCCCGCTCCTTGATCACTTCATCGCCCCGCACATGCCCCACAAGGAGCGGGGAATCCGGGTCGTGCTGCTCATACTTGTTCCGGGCATTCTCCTGGCTTCCCGTGGCATAGCAATACTTACACCCATGGATGCAGGTGTGGTATATCCCAATATCCACGCTCTCCACACACCGGCACTCCTTACGCTGCCCGCCATCCTTTTTCAGATCCAGACGATATCCTGTCAGGCTTCTTATCTTCGCCTTATCAATACATGCACAGTGCCCAATCCCGAAACGCTCAAGATTCATCTTCTCCGCACAGGTAAAAAGCGGAAGGTTGTAACTTCGGGCAATCCTGCTAAGTCCCCCTGCCAGCTTCAGAATCTCATCCTCCGTAAGCTCCCGGAACGGACTGCCCTTATATGCGTCCACGAAGCTGATGATACATCTGGTCGTCGCCTTGGCAAGCCACCTGCACATCAGCTCGAACTGCTCCAAATGATAGGATATGGTATACTTCTCCGTGAGCAGGAGCGGGTCGAACCGCCAGTCCATGCGTTCCCTCCCCAGTTTTTCGCTCATCAGCACAAAGGACGCCATCACGTCCGACGTATCCGCCAGATTCACCTCCATATCTGACTCATAGTCTGTGATTGTCACCTGAAAATAATACTCATAGCCCATCTCTTCAATCTCGCGCAGATACGGCAGCATAGGCCTTGGATTCTTCGTCCAGAACACGATACAATCCACCGTCTCAGGAGACAGGAAAATCCTTTTTATCTTTTTACGGTTATATGGATTCGGAACCAGCACTTCCCCGGCTTTCAGGCGGTTCACGAACCACTCCGGATATAACGCCGGAATATCCGTTCTTCTGCTAGCGCTGATTATCATTACTCAGTTCCAATCCTGCCCTGCCGTACACGGGCGTAAAATCCCCAAAATTCTTCTCGATCAGCCTGCAATACTCCTCAAAGGGTTCCGCGCCTTCAAAGGGTATCCTAAGAACGTCCCGGACTCCCTTGTAATACCACCCAATGATATGCTTGTCCTTCATGCGGAACCTGTTCCAGAGTTCTTCCCCCAGAACAGGATAATCCCTGTCGATATCCCGGATATTCGACAGCTTATCCGCAAGTCCGATCATCTGCACATCCCTGGGCGCATTCCGCAGGTGTTCAATCGTACTGAGCTTCCTGTCCATCCAGGATTTTGACTTATCCTCACTCTCCTGGGCGACAATCCTTGCCACCCGCTCCGAAAACTCCTGCGCCAGTATCCTCTGCGTCACCCCTTCACAGTCTTCAATCGTGTCGTGCAGCACAGCCGCACTGATTACCTCCTCATCCTTCGTCATCGTCGAAACAATATCCTTCACCTCCACCGGATGAACGATATACGGACGCTTCGTCCCCTTCCTAAATTGCCCTTCGTGTGCCTTAAATGCGAATTCGACTGCTCTGTCAATCATACTCTTACCTCTCTTAATGCCGCTACTCATCTAACAGGTTTTCTTCCTCCTCAATTCCTTCACGAAGCCTCGCTTTTTCTTTTTTATGGAATAAGTTAAATATACAGGGAACGACGAACAAAGTCAATACAGTTCCGTATATCAATCCTCCGATTGTCACCACGGCCATCGGCTGGACCATGTCCGCCCCCATGCCGAACCCGGCTGCCATGGTGGACAGGCCAAGGATCGTGGTCAGCGCCGTCATAACGATTGGGCGAAGCCTGGTCGTTCCCGCCTCCACAAGGGCTTCCCGCTGTTCCATTCCATTTTCAATGAGCTGATTGGCATAGTCAATGAAGACAATCCCATTATTCACAATAATACCCGACAGCATGACGAATCCAATCATGGCAATTACGCTGACCGGCATCCCGGCAATGTAGAGCGCCAGAAGCCCTCCGGTAAATGCAAGGGGTACGGTAAACATGACGATGAAGGGTGAGCGCAGGGACTGGAACTGCGCTACCATGATAAGATACATGAACACCAGCGCAAGGGCAAGCATCTTAAAGAGTTCCACCATCGCCTCCATAATCGTCTCATCCTCACCGGTCATCCTGACTTCATAGCCTTCCGGTACGCTGTAACCGCCTAAAGCCTTCTTCACCCGATTACTGACAAGACCGATATTATCCCCATCTTGAATCTCCGCCGTTACGGACATATAGCGGCTCTGGTCCATGCGGCTGATTGCCTGTAGGCCGGAGGCGTCCTCAAACGTGGCGATATCCCCAAGTTTTACCTCTTCTTTCGTCCCGTCCTGCTTCTGCGCCGTGACTGTAAGGTTCTTCACATCCTCGCGGGTCAGGCTTTCATTGGCGTCGTCCAGCACATAGACGTCGTACTCGTTGGTGTCCGTGGACAGCGTCGTTGCCGTCCTCGCCTCCGAGAGCTTGCCGGAAAGTTCCTGGTACACCTGCGCCACCGTCAGGCTGTGCTGCGTCGCTTTTGCTTTATCCACAATGACCCGAAGCTCTTCCTTATTATCCTCGGTTCCGTCCGATACGTTCTGCGTTCCTTTGACGCCCTCCACGATTTTCTTGACATCCTTTGCAATCTTCTGCAGACGGTCTAAGTCCTTACCCTTTATCTGGATATTGATTCCGGCGCTTCCCAAAGCGCTCATATCCATGTTGGACATATTTACCGTAAGCTCTCCGGCAAGGTCTTTCGTAACCTTCTCGATTTCCTTTTTCAACTGCTCGTTGGACATGGAAGGATTCTCCTTGGTCGTGGCATAAAAGGAAATGCTGTTGCTCTCTGACTGCCCTCCTCCCATCATGGAGTCTGAAGCCATCAGGCCGCCCACATCCTCGATATCTTTGATTTTACTTACCCGTTCCATCACCTCATCGGCGGTCTTGGCCGTCTCTTCTAAACTGGTTCCCTTTTCCATCTCCAGATCCATGCTGATCTGGGTACTCTCCATGTCAGGCATGAACTGAGTTCCTCGTGTCAGCTCTATGGCTATGCTGCCTGCGAACAAGAGTAAGGCGCCAAGGATGACAAGGACTTTATGGTTCAGGGCGCAGCGGAGCATAGTTCCGTAAATCTCCCGCACCTTGATAAAGAACCGTGACTCCTTGTTCTCCGTCTTCCTAAGCAGCCCCGCTGACATCATCGGAACCAGGGTCAGGGCAATCAGGAGACTGGCAAGCAGGGAATAGGCGATTGTCAGTCCCATATCCACAAAGAGCTGCCTTGTGACTCCTGAGGTAAATACGATAGGAAGGAACACACATACGGTAGTCAGGGTGGACGCCGCGATCGCCCCGCCCACCTGTCTCGCCCCTTCGATTGCGGCTTGTTTTGCAGACGCGCCTTCTTCGTTCCGCATCCGGTAAATATTTTCAATCACGACGATGGAGTTATCCACCAGCATACCTACTCCCAGCGCAAGCCCTGACAGGGAAATGATATTCAGTGTGACTCCGGAGAAATACATCGCCACTAACGCCGTCATGATACTGATTGGGATAGAGCATGCGATTACAAACGTTGGCCGGATGCTCTTTAGGAATACCAGCAGGATAATGACTGCAAGCGCCGCGCCGTACACCAGGTTCTCCAGCACAGAATTAACAATTAAGTCGATGTAGACTCCCTGATCCATCAGGACTACCGTATCAATGCCAGAATGCTCTTTTTTCACCTGCTTCAGACGCTCTAACACCCGATCGCTTACGTCGCCCGTGGAATAACCGGTCTGCTTCTGGATCATCAGCATGACGCCGGCGTTTCCGTTGATTTTCGCATAGGTCTCGTCTGCATTGTTGACTATTTCAACGCTGGCTACGTCCGACAGCTTCACAGGGTCGATTCCTTCCATATCCACCAGCACTAAGTCTTTCAGTTCTCCGATGTTTTTGAATTTCTCACCCACACGGATAAGGAAATCGCTCCCCTCTTCCTGCACATAGCCTGCCGGCATGCTGAAATTCTCTGCCGAAAGGATGGTCTTTACCATGTCCGCCGTAAGGAGGCTGCCGATTTCTGCCCCGGCGGAGGCTTCTTCCATGGCAGATTCCATCTGCGCCTCCTGCATTTGCAGAGCGGATTCCCCTGCGGCAAGCTGCGCCGTGCCTTCTCCGATACCAACCGCTGCCTCTAACTGGGCGGACGCAAGCTCTCCCCTTGCCTGGGCCAGTGTCATGGCTCCCTCGTTGATTTGCTGCTGCACTGCCTGTAACTGGCTTTTCCCGGCCACCAGTTGGTTTTTGCCTTCTAAAAGCCCCGCCTCCTGCTGTTCTAACTGCTCAATAGCCGCCACGATTGCCGCCCGCGCCGTCTCGTAGACTCCGTCGCCTACGATTGTCTCAAGTTGGGCCAGTTGTGCTTCCAGTTCTGCTTTCTGCTCTTCTGTAAGCCCAATATCCGGCAATTCCAGCGTACCTTTAATCTCGTCGTATTTTGCTTTCGACGCGTCAAGCTGAGTCAACTGGGCCTGTGCCTCTGCTTTTCCCGCCTGAATCAGGGCAAGGTTCTGCTGAAGCTGTGTCTCGGCTACATTTAACTCAGCCATCTTCTCCGTGATTTCCAACTGAGCCTGTTTGATTTCTTCGCTTTTCATAGAAATCTGTGACTCGGCTTCGGCTAAGCCGGAAGAAGCCTGTGCCTTGCCGGATTCCAGAGCGGCTTTCCCGCTTGCGACCTGGGCTTTCGCCTCATCCAGCGCGCTTTTTGCCTCGTTTACCTTCCGCTCCATTTCTGCCTTGATTTCGTCGTTCAGCTCTGTGACCTTCTGCTCGTTGACGGTGATTTCGACCGTTTCTTCGATGCTTCCGGTCACGGTGACGGATGCGACGCCTTCCACGCTTTCTACTTCGGGAATCACCTGTTCATCGATGATTTTGCTGGTTTCCGCCGCGTCTTCACCCTCGGCGCTCACCGCCGCCACCAGTACCGGCATCATGTCCGGATTCAGTTTCATAATGATGGGGTTCGACACTTCGTCGGGCCAGAAGCCTTGAATCTGGTCAAGGCTTTCCCGCATCTCGATGGTAACGGAATCCATGTTCGCCGTCTGGTCAAATTCCAGGACTACCGTAGAAGCATTTTCATTGGAAATAGACTGAACGGTCTTGATGTTGCTGACCGTCGCCATGGTCTGCTCCACAGGTTTCGTCACAATCTGCTCGACTTCCTCGGGGCTTGCGCCTATGTATGTGGTCATGACGATTGCATATGGAAGGTTCATGCTCGGCAGAAGGTCTACGGTCATATTGCCGAAGGAAACCACTCCCAGAATGATAATGAGTACTACGCCTACTACTACTGTGTAAGGTTTTTTTACGCTGAATTTTGATAGCATGTGAAGCCCTCTTTCTGTGTGTTAGTTGATTTACATATTATTAAAATAATATGTAAATCATAGCACTTGAGACTTTTATTGACAAGAATTCTGGTGTATAATGGTGGCGCGAAGATGCGATTTAATAGATAATTTATAAACATTTTATAAAGCATTTTATTGGATTGGAGAATTGGGGATGGAATCAAAAAATGTACTGGTTACGGGGGCTTCCCGTGGTATCGGGCGGGCGGCTGCCTTTCGGTTTGCAAAGGGAGGGTATCATGTTTTCCTGAACTGCTGCACTTCGGTGGATGAACTGAATGAGGTGCGGCGGGGAATCGAGGAGGTATATCAGGGTTCTTGCGAGGTGGTCTGCGGGGATGTGGGGAATCCAAAGGACGTTGCGTCCATGTTTGAACAGATTTACCGTTCCTGCGGCTGTCTGGACGTGCTGGTCAATAATGCGGGCATTTCTCATATAGGGCTTTTGATGGATATGGGTGACGATGACTGGCGGAAAGTGATTGATACCAACCTGTCTTCCGTCTTCTACTGCTGCCGCAAGGCGATTCCTCCTATGATATCACGGCAGTCTGGGAAAATCATCAATATTTCCTCCATGTGGGGGACTTCGGGGGCATCCTGCGAAGTGGCTTATTCTGCTTCTAAAGCGGGGGTGAACGGACTTACGAAGGCGCTTGCCAAAGAACTTGCGCCCAGCAATATCCAAGTGAACGCTATTGCCTGCGGGGTGATTGATACCAAGATGAATATGCAGTTATCGGAAGAAGAACGGAAAACATTAGAGAATGAGATTCCGGCAGGAAGATATGGAACGGCAGAGGAGATTGCCCAGGTGGCGTGGGACTTGGCCCATGCGCCCGGGTATCTGACGGGACAGGTGATCGGAGTGGATGGAGGATATCTGTAGGGGGGACAGCGTGTCCCGCTACAGCATATCCTCCAGACAGTCTGCGATTGCCCCACCCCGATTTACGAGTTGATCTCAAGCATGACCGGGCAATGGTCTGACCCCATTACATCCGTCAGGATCTTCGCATCCTTCAGCCTGTCTTTCAGGCATTCTGACACGCAGAAATAATCAATCCGCCACCCTGCATTCTTAGCGCGCGCACTAAAACGGTAAGACCACCAGGAATAGATCCCTTCCACATCCGGATAGAAGTGCCGGAACGTGTCTATAAATCCCGATTCAAGAAGTTCTGTGAACTTCCCCCGCTCCTCATCGGTAAATCCTGCATTCTTATGGTTCGTCTTAGGGTTCTTCAAGTCAATCTCCTTATGGGCCACATTCAAATCCCCACAGAAAATCACAGGCTTTTTCTCTTCCAGCCTTTTCAAGTACGCCAGAAACGCCGACTCCCACTCCATCCGGTAGGGAAGCCTTGCCAGCTCGTTCTGGGAATTCGGCGTGTATACCGTGATAAAATAGTAATCCTCAAATTCCAGCGTAATCACGCGCCCTTCCTGGTCATGCTCTGCAATCCCGATTCCGTTAGAAACAGATATAGGCTCTTTCTTCGTAAAGACTGCCGTCCCTGAATAGCCTTTCCGCTGGGCGTAATTCCAATACTGATGATAGCCCGGCGTCTCAAGGGCAAGCTGTCCTTCCTGCATCTTCGTTTCCTGAATACAGAAAACATCTGCGTCCGCCTCCTGAAAAAAATCCATGAATCCCTTCTGCACACACGCGCGGATTCCATTTACATTCCATGATATAAATTTCATCGTTGAAACTCCTCCATGATTCCCGTATTATGCCGATGGCATTCTACTAATAATATACTTTCCGCAGGAACAATCCCCTTGCCGGCGCAAGGAATCCTGCAAGGCTTCGATCCTCCGCCGCTATCACCACCGGCAGCTTTGAGGCGTCCCGCTTGCCCGTCCCAATCTCTAATAACGTCCCGGTCAGAATCCGTACCATATGATATAGGAAACCTGTGCCGTAATAGGTAATCCTGACCTTCTCTCCATTGCTTACAATCTTGATATTCGTGATACGCCGGATGGAATCCTTACATTCCTTGTCATCGGTGAAGCTTATGAAGTTCTTAGGGCCGATTAGATACTTGGTGGCATCGCGCATCGCCTCAATATCCAGTTTCTCCGGATAATGGTAGCAGTATCTCCGGGAAAATACGTCCGGCTTCTCCCGGCAGTCGATATAATACTCGTATTTCTTACCCTTCGCGCTCTTGCGGGCATGGAAACTGTTCCTTACTAGCTCCACCTTCACCACACGGATATCTTCCGGAAGATACCGGTTCAAAGACTCTTTGAATTCATTGGTATCGTAAAGTTTCGACAGCTTCACGCTAACCACCTGCCCGCGGGCATGGACTCCTGCGTCCGTCCGCCCGGAACCGTCTACCTGGACCCGGTAGCCTACTAATTTGCCAATGCTCCACTCCATGACGAACTGGATGGTATTGTCCGTCGTGACCTGGCGCTGCCATCCCTGATATCTGCTGCCATCGTAAGCGATGGTCAATTTGTATGTTCTCATTTATCTCACCCAATCTATCGTATATTCACAATCTTAATTCCGACGGTTGCCTATGCATCCCGATACCAGACATGTGTAGGATGCCGCGCTATAAAAAGGAAGAAGCAAACGATTCCTGCTTTGCTTCTTCCCTATTCTACCACTTAATTCACGTCATAGCAAATATCTTCTCTATCAAATATCTTCCAATTTTTCTATAAGGCTACTTCAATATCTTTTTCAGCTCGTCCATAAATGTGTTCACGTCTTTGAATTCCCGATAAACCGACGCAAATCTCACGTATGCAACCTCGTCCAGATTCTTCAATTCCTCCATGACAATCTCCCCTACCCGGCTGCTGGGAATCTCCTTCGCCTCCAGGCTGAATACCTTCGTCTCTATCCTGTCGATGGTGCGCTGGATATCCACTGCAGATACCGGCCGCTTATAGCATGCCCGCAGGATTCCGTTCTCGATCTTGCCCCGGTTATACTGTTCTCGGTTGTTGTCTTTTTTGATGATGATTAAGGGAATTGTCTCGACCTTCTCGTAGGTCGTAAAACGCTTGCCGCAGGCGTCGCAGGAACGGCGGCGGCGGATGGAATTGCCATCTTCCGCGGGCCTGGAGTCGATTACTCTGGTATCTAACTGGTTACAATACGGACACTTCATCTTGTGCTGTTTTCCTTTCTCTTTCTCTTCGTAAGCATAGTATACAACGCGGGAATGCAGGAAGTCAAACTGTATTTTGATTATCGTCCGCATTAAGGTAATTTTTATTTTAAATGTTTCACCGTAACCCGAATCCCCTCCTCTGTATTCTCAATCATCACTCCCATTCCATGAAGCCCTAAAATCTTCTTCACCAGAAACAGCCCAATCCCCATATGCTTCTCCTTCTTCCCCCGGCTTTTATTCCCGGTATAGAACAAATCAAAGGCATGCAGAAGCTGTTCCTCTTCCATGGTTTTCCCGGTATTCTCAATCACGCACTTCCCCGCTTCTGTCCTGACCAGTATCCTGCCATCAGGCACATTATACTCCACGGCATTAGAAATCAGATTCCAAACTGCCTTCCCAAGATATTCCCGGTCGCCCTCCACCAGGAAATCTGCGTCTTCCTGATATTGCACCTGAATATTCTTCTCGTCAATCATCGGCTCAAACTTCTTCATTTCCTCCCGAATCAGTTCCCCAAATGACACTGTTTCTTTTTTCAGCGCCAGTTCCTCGGAATCATCCAGTTTCGATATCTCTATCATTTCCCTCACCAGAGAATCCATCTCCTCCGTCTGTCCGATAATCTGGGTGAGATAATAGTCCCTCTTTTCCTCCATATTATGCTCTATCAGATTCTCCGCAAAATTCCGGATAATGCCAAGAGGCGTTTTCAGCTCGTGCGCCATGGCGTTGGTGATATCCCGCCGCGTTTCCTCCAACGCCATCTGCCGTGCATAGGTCTGCTCAAATGTATGGCTGACCACAAACACACATAGGACAGTCAAGAGCAGTCCCGCCAGATAGAGGTATTTCATATATTCAAATGCATCGCTCCAGGGCCTTTCTTCCATGCGGATTTCCATATAGACATAAGGGTCGTCTACAAATTCCACTTTCAGCTTATACTTACATCGGAAAAGCAGTCCCTCTCTTTCACTGTAGATACTGGGATATTCTGCTTCTGCTGCTTCTGCTGTTTCCGCTTCTCCAAAAAACTCTCCCGGATTCGGGAAACTATGGAGATATTTACTGCTGCTCCATCTGTGCCATCTCTCATAAGAAGTGATGTAGGGAAATACAAGGCCTGCATCCTGAACTTCTCCATTTTCCCGCTCCTCTTTGCTAATATCCGGATTCGCCCACTCCCACAGGATTTTGCTGTCTGTGACATGAAAAATCCGCTCGGTGCCATACTCTTTTCCCGTGGCATAATCCACCATCAGACCGACGCTTGCATGTGTAACCATCTCCCCTGTAAGCGGATTTTTATACTGCTTTTCATTCGCCTCCTCTCCTTCCTCCCACGTAAGTTCCTGGACGAAAATATCATACAATTCCTTTCCATCCGAAGATATGCGGATTAGGAATCTATATTTTCCCGGCAGCGTATAGTTTTCCGTAGACTGTCTTTCCTTCCAGCAATGTTCCGCCAGTTCTTCTTTTTGCTTAAATGTGAGATAATCATCCAGATTGAAAGGGCCAACGTTGATTCCGGCGGTATTCGCCATATACATCATATCGCCGATTGCATCATAGCTATTTGCCAGCAAATTCTGCTCCTTGTCATAAACGGCGACTGCAATATTCAGTTGGGGGTTCGTCGTACTCCAGAAATATTCATTTACCAGACAACGATAATATTCCCGCCGCTTGTCCTCTCCAGTAAATTCTTCAGACTCTGCCATAGAATCCTCCTGGTCCGTCGCTTTTCTGTGGATGGATGTCGCAACTTGCTCAAACGTACGGATATAGTCCTCCTCAAACTTTTGTTTCACCAGCAGCGTTGCCAGCCCCATCGTCGCCAGATACAGGGTAAGAAAAACGGCGGCTGCCGGTTTCCAGAATCTTTTCTTTTTTTTATTCCGTATTCCATTCATCGTACCACCTCCGATTTATGCGCCAGTCAACCAGATTACAGGTAAACCGGCGTCACATTACGCCTCATTACGGATTGCCATTTTCCGTGGATAAACGATATCCGAACTTCCGCACAGTCTCTATGGTACATCCGCAGGAACCGATTGCCTTGCGCAGCTTTTTGATATGATTGTCCACTACCCGCTCATTTCCGTCAAAATCATATCCCCAGAAGCGAATCAAAAGCTGCTCCCGGCTGTAGACCCTCCCCGGATTCTGCATTAGGAACAAAAGCATCTCATATTCTTTGGGCGGCAGGGGAATGATTTCCCCGCCTTTTTGGACACTTCGGCTCCGGATATCTGCTTTCAGGCCGCCAAGCTCCACGAAAGCGTTGATTCCCTGTACTCTCCCGGTAAGCGCCATTGCCTTGGCATACAATACGGGGAGTGAAAACGGTTTCGTCACATAATCGTCCGCCCCAAGCGCATAGCCGTTAAGCATATCCTCTTCCATCACCCGTGCCGTGATAAAAATGACCGGGACGTCACAGTCTTTGCGAATCCGCCGGCACACGTCAAAGCCATTGACGCCCGGTATCATAACATCCAGCAGAATCAAGTGGTAACTTTGGGTTTCCAAACGCTCCAATGCCTGTATCCCGTCTTCCGCTTCCTCCACACTCCATCCCTTGCCTGTAAAATAGTCCGCTGCAGCCTCTGCAAGCAGAGCGTCGTCCTCCACAATCAGTAATCTTAGTTCCATATATATTCTCCATATTTCGCCAGTTCTTGTATCTTTTACAGATATCTACGTTCTCCACATTCCGTCAATCCGTGTATCGTTTACAGAAAATGTCCGGACAATTTTTCTGTATGGTGATACCATATCATATGAATATATCTTTTCTGTATCCTTTTGTTCCCTTTTGCAAATAATTAGCATGGAAATAGGCTGCCCTGAATAAAATTTTATTTTCAGGGCAGCCTATTTCCAAATCTTGTTATATTTAAAATGAAACCGTAAGCTGCATCTTGAACCGTTCCTCCCCAAATACCGCATGAGGAACGTCTTTCGGCATAATTAATGTCTCCCCTTCTTCAAGAATAAATACCTCTCCCCCAACGGTAAACCTGCCCTTGCCCTCCAGCACCGTGACCATAGCATCTCCGCCGGACGCATGGGTGGAAATCTCCTCTCCTTTGTCGAATGAGAAAATCGTCATGCTGACGGAGGCATTCTGCACCAGCGTCCTGCTCACTACCTGCCCTGCCTGATAATCCACCAAATTTTTTAATTTCATGCTCTTCTGTTTTTCAATATTCTTATACATCTCAATTCCTCCTAAATACTTAATACTGACATCACAAGATGCCCGGATGGTTATGATAATTAGTATAACACAGGGATTCCGTTTTACAACGAAATAAACTATAAAAATGGTAAATATCAAATCAAAAAGAGGTGTTTTAAAAAAACCTTCGGTCGGGTGGAAAACTGAAAATAAAACCTATATCACAGAAAGGAATATCAAGATGAAAAAATTAATGGCTTTAAAAGAATTTTCAGAATGCGTACGTAAAGGCGTGAAAGCCGGACTTCCTCACGAGCTGGAAAAGGCGAAGGTAAATATCAAATATGAAAAGGACGGGCATGCACAAATACAGATTAACCGTCCATGTTCCAACACGACAATACGTTACACATTAACCCTCGACTACCGGGAATACCTGTCTGGAAAATGTACGCCGGAATGCGTGATCGCGAATATCCTGAATAGTCGGATTCTTTACTATGTACCGGAAGACTTCTGCAGCATTGACGTTTCCGACTTCGAGTATCTCAAGAAACGGATTGTCAGCCGGCTCATCAGCAGTAAGCCCCAATACATAGAACGGATGAGGAACCGTCCCATAAAGTGTTTCAAGGATATGCCCTGGCTATGGTCTGGGAGTTTCACAGCACGGATTTGTGCCACAGCAAAGACAGGATAGCGCGGATGCCCGTAACAATGGACATGGTAAATGATTGGGGGATATCCGTAGACGAATTGGAGAGGATTGCACAGAATAATAACCCCTTATTGCGCCCTGCAAAAATCAGGTACATGGGCGAAATCCTCAGTGGAAAAAGATATGGATGTGAAAGGCAAAGCGATGCCGTTATTATAACGAACCCGGCGCTCCAAGACGGCGCGGTTGCTGCCACCTATCCCGGTGTACGGGAAAACCTGACAGGCATGCTGGGAGATGACGTGTATATCATTCCTTCCTCTGTCCAAATAGAGCAATCGGATTTAGTTAAGAAAGGAGTGCGTGGCCATGGAGAAGAATGAAACGTATGTAGGAAAGACTTAAATCTGTCTTTCCTGCTACATACTGACAAGAGCAACATAGATGATAGGATAAGGAGGGAATCTATCATGAAAAAGAGAATGACATTGCTTACCGTAACCCTGATGATGATTGCATGCTTAACCGCTTGCGGCGAATCCGAGGAAAGCATAAAAGAGACCATCGGCAAGATGGACACCGTGAAGGTGGACACCATTGCGAAAGGAAACGAAGACAAACTGGACGAGATTTTAAAAGACCAGGAGTCTGAGAAAAAGGACGAAGATGCAAAGGACGAGGATAAGACCGAAGAAAAGAAAGACGAAGACAAGACCGAAGACAAGTCTGAAAACAAGTCTGAGGATAAGAAGCCGGAATCCAACAAGACCGATTCCGACAAGAAACCTTCTACTTCTACGGATACGAAAAAACCTTCTACTTCCGACGACAAGAAGCCGTCCGCACCGTCCAAGCAGCCGTCTACGTCCAATGACAAGAAGCCGAGCCAGCCGACGACGAACAATAACACCGCAAAGCCGGAAGCTCCGAAGGGATGCAGCCATAACTGGAAAGCGAACTATAAGACCGTAACCACAAAGGCAGCATGGGATGAGACCGTTACGGTCAAAGCAGCATGGTCAGAGCAGGTACTGGTGAAAGCGGCATGGTCAGAACAGGTATGTGTAAGAGAAGCACAGACTACTACCAGAGAATACAACATCTGTTCATGCGGTGCAAAACTGTATGGTGAAGCAGAAGTTCAGCAGCACGCATTACTGGCATTCACAAATCCCGCAGCAGCAGCAAACTGTGGAAGCATAAATGGTAAAACAGAAACCATCACAATTCCAGCCGAATATACAACGGTAAATCATCCGGCAGAATACAAGACGGTGAACCATCCGGCAGAGACAAAAACCGTACACCATCCGGCAGAGACCAATCAGGAACTGGTGAACCATACCTGTACGAAATGCGGGGCTGTGAAGTAAAGACAGATAACAAGAATAAAGCGATGTCCATCACGGATATCGCTTTTTTTTAACAAATCAGAAAACCAAACCTTAAAAAAATACATGAGAATAAGTTTGTTGAAGATGTGGGTCGTCTTTCCAAAGTATCCCATAAACTGTCTGGTCAAATACTTCATATAATTATTGAAATATTCGCTTCTGTGATTGTCGGTAAACTGGTTCGCATCCATCAGGAAATCTAATGTGTAATCTCTGATTTTTTGACAGTAATTTCATACTTCCTTAACCTTTCGTCCCGTAATTCAGACAATGTTTTATTTGTATATGGAATTGCGCCAACTAACGACTGAACGATATCTTTCACATTCTCTTTTTTTTCTACAGATTCTTTTTCTTCTGTTGGAAGGATAATAACCTCTAATTTCTGATTTTTAAAATTATCCGGTAATTTCATAATCTTGCATCAACATATTTTCTTACAACTTCCATATGAATTTCCTCCTGTATCGCTGATTATTGTATCATTACTTTTTTCTAAATACAATATACTCGTATTCATTTAACAGTATCTATCTATTCCACATTTTATATTGTATACCATCAACCATCTTCAAAATCACTCTCGTTTGATAAAGCAGACATTCCAAAACCGTCGCCATATAGGAGGCGCAGACGTCGCCGTCCATTAATTTCCGAATTATCATATACTGGATTTCCTTCACTAAACACTCCTCGTACACTATCATATGGTCTTAAATTATATTCCCGATTATACTGATGGATTCGTTCAATCACAGCACAATCCAATTCCCTTAATAGAACAATCCAATCATTAAATTCGGCAGATTGCTGTACATCTCTTATTCCTTCTGCATAGTATATGCCCTGCTATACCGATATCTTTCCGAAAATTCTCCATCTTCCTGCAGAATGCCAGCCCCCTCCAAGCTTATCCTTGATCTCTCGATCGCCTCTTTGTCAGGCATAGAATTCAATTTCTTCAAATATTCTTCCATTCCCTTAACATAGGCAACTCTCTCATACTCGACCTGTTCAATCGTTGGCATATAATCGACCTCCTTGCCTTGGACTGTCAACCCGTCATTTTCAACAATCTTTCCTGTTCCTCTTTTGCCCACTCTATAGCTTTCAACTATTCCTCTAACCGTTCACTTAAGATAGCGTGTTCCGACATAAAGAATCCCCTTCCTATCAAATTGACCCTGTTACTGCTTACTCATCTTTAGAATACCCCTTCAAACCACTTAGGTACTTGCCGATAGATTGGGTAATGTCTGATATAAAGTCGATTTTCCTGCACCATTCACTCCTGCTATCAAGACATATTTTTTCACTAAAACAGCTTCCTTTCTATTACCTGCCTTTGCTTTCTTTGTAGCAAAAAATTACCTACCATTTCATAAAAATCTCTTTGTTCTTCTGTTTCAGCCTCCAAAACAAGCTGCAATGTATCTTCTGGTTGAAGAAATTTTATTTCCTCATATATTTTTTCAAATTTTTTTACATCACACATACAATCACCTCTAAATATATCTGTTACTGTTATACAATACTAATATTACTTTTTATAGGTGTTTTTTTAATCTAAAAAGAGGCGTTTCTACCAATTCAGAAATCACGCCTCTTACTCAGTCGGGGTAACAGGATTCGAACACCTCGGCTTGTTTCAAATACCTTGCAAATCGCCCGTTTGCGCAAGGAGATTGACGTTGCTTTACTTCTTTTCAAGGGTTCTTTTCTTTTTCAGTCGCCGTAAATTCTTCGGAATCTTTAGACTGTCCGTCCCGACTTTCCATCCTAATTCTAATTATTAACTACAATCTCCGTTTTGTCAAATGTTTTCTCCAATCTCTCCATATCTACAATGGTTTTCCGCATTAGTGGGTGTTGGTAACGCTTGGTACTCTGGATTCGTGCAATCTGCAGCTTTGGTTATCTCAACAGGTAAAACGGTCTCCATAATCCTTAACCTGTCATTTACTCTGACTTTTCTTTTTCTGATTTAAAATAAACGGTGTCATTTTCTCCATAAGTTCCTTCGACAAACGTTCTCCCTTTTTTTTCAATAGCCTTTCCTGTTCCGCTTTTGCCCACTCTATAGCTTTCAATTGTTCCTCTAACCGTTCACTTAAGATAGCATGTTCCTCCATGAATAATCTCCTTTCTATCGGTTGTCGTAATCTATACCTACTCTATAACAATTTTTCAAAAAATTATCTGTTGCTTTTTGTAAACCTTTAAGATTTTTTGCTTTATTACTCAAATTAACTGATTCGTTAAATAATTTTACAGACATTTCATAAGAATACCTTCTCCCTTTTACAAGATATGATACACTTCCTAAATTAGTAATAACCACTAGCATCTTAAGACTTGCATATTGTAATAGAAACTTTATATCTGAAAGCGAAAAATCAGATAATGACGGGTGGTTATGCAACACAATAACAATACAATCTCTGGCAGACGACATCAAGTGATATGCAACTGTACTACTTAATGGGTCAACCTCGTGTTCCCCACCTAATGCCACTCCTATATACTCCTCTTCGTTTTGAATACATTCAGTACTGTCCATACTATAGGTGAGTGCCACTTCATTAGAATTATTTTCTGTTTTTGAAATCCATAATACATTCTTTGCTAACTCTTGAATGATACTATACTCACTTTCCGGAATATTCTTATATTGTACTCTTGGTACTTTTCTAATGGCTTCGTCTGTAATCATTACTTTATGGTTTCTTTTTTTGCCATTTCCAACTCTCTTACTTTACGTCTATTACCATATTTTCCCAAGAAATCCCGCCCTTTCATAAAATCTCTACTATAATGCTATCTATCCGTAAACACTCCATCTTCCTTAAAGATACTAACTTTATTATACAATATTAATATAACTTTTTACATACATTTTTTTCCTAATGATTTATGCTATTTTTATGCATATCTACTTCGTAATGATACAGAATCACTATATCAATTCACAACTGTACAATCATCCACTTTTCCGTCTGAAGGGCAATCATTCCAAAACCGTCGCCATATAGGGGGCGCAGACGTCGCCGTCCATCGTCATTCAATGTTTTTTTCGTACTTAGATGTACGAACCATTCTTCCCGCCAGATACCTTTCTGCATTGAAAAAGAGGCGTTTCCTCCAATTCAAGGAACACGCCTCTTATTAAGTCGGGGTAACAGGATTCGAACCTGCGACCTCACGGCCCCCAGCCGTGCGCTCTAACCAAACTGAGCCATACCCCGATATTGTTATTTTACCGAATATCTCCCAATAATGCAAGCATTATTTTCAATTCTGTGTTAAAATATAAGAAATTCTATACATGTACCAAAGAAACACGAAAGGAGTTCAACGAATGAAAGTAATCGTAATCGGTCCACGGGGCAAGATGGGACGGCTGATAACAATGGCCGCGGCATCCCGTGACGACATGGAATTAATCGCCGGCATCGCACCCAAGGGACGCAGCTACCTCGGACAAGATCTCGGTACCGTTGCCATGACAGGTTCCATCCTTGGCGTTCCGGTAACGGACGATTTAGCAAGCGTTATCGACTTTTGCGACGTTATCATTGATTTTTCCACAAAGGAAACGGCGATGGAAGTTTTGAATCTCGCTGTCGCCCACAAAAAAGCTCTGGTATGCGGAACTACCGGATTTGGTTCAGAGGAAATGCAGAGATTCCAAGAAGCCGCTAAAGAAATTCCTATGCTCTACGCCGCCAATACTTCCAAGCTGGTCAACGTTATGAACAAGCTGTTGGAACTGGTCGCTTCGACTCTGAAAGACGAAATCGACATTGAGATTCTGGAAATGCATGACCAGTGGAAAAAGGACGCTCCCAGCGGAACCTCGAAAGAAATGGGTGAAATCATGGCGCATGCCCTTGGAAAAGAGCTGGATGAGATTGCAGTCTACGGGCGGGAAGGAGCCGCGCCGCGAAAACCCGGAACCATTGGATACCATTCCCTGCGGGCGGGAAACATCCCAAGCAGCCACACGGTTTTCTTCGGCGGTATGGGAGAACGTCTGGAAATCACCCACCATTCTTACAACTGGGAATGTTTTGCAAGAGGCGCTTGTGACTGTGCAGCATTCCTTGCAGATAAGGCTCCGGGATTCTATACCATTAAGGATGTCCTTTCTCTCTGACCTGGCATAGCCACCAACCGATACAAATTCTTTAAAACTAAGTCTACAATAAACAGGAGGAAATAAAATGTTATTAGTCAATACAGATTACATCACAGGGAAAAATTTCGAGATGATTGGTATGGTACGCGGCACGATGATTCAATCCGTACATTTAGGAAAAGATATTATGAACAGTTTCCGTACCTTGGTAGGCGGAGAGCTGACTTCCTACACAGAGATGATGAATGAGGCGAGGGCTGTCGCGACAAAACGGATGGCGGAGGACGCACAGGCGATGGGCGCCGACGCGGTAGTCAATATCCGCTATGCCTCCAGTTCCATCGTGCAAGGCGCAGCCGAGGTTCTTTGCTATGGAACAGCAGTGAAATTTATCGATTAACTCATCTGGCCTATCCGTTCATAGATGCCGAAAAAGCGGTTTTCCTGCCATATATACCAAAGAGCTTTAAAGCCTTGCTATACATGGCAGAAAGCCGCTTTTACTGACCTCCCTATTTCTGGTTTGCCGGTTCCACCGCCACTGATTTTCCCTTAATCTTTGTGTGGTTCACAGAATTAATAATCTCCCGCGCATACTCTGTCGGCACTTCGACGAATGTATATTTATCATACATATCAATCGTCCCGACAACCTTCCCGGGGATTCCACTCTCTCCGGCAAGCGCGCCTAAGATATCTCCCGGCTTCGCCTTATCCTTTTTCCCGATATTGATAAACAGTCTGACCATTCCCGGTTCTTCCGCACCGGTATCTGCAAATACCTCCGCGGGCTCTTCTTTCCCGCCTGCGCATAGTTTCAGCAGAGCCGCCGCAATATCCATGCTGGTATAATCAGAATCGTTAACCTCCGACTGTATCAACTGCAAGTACGTTGTCAAATCCTCTTCTTCAATCATCTGGTTGACCGTATCCATCAGCTTCTCAATCTTCGTATTCGCTACGTCATTCAGCGATGGAACTTTCTGAGCATAAATCTTCGTCTTACAGTAACGCTGTATTTCCTTTAGCTTGTAAACCTCCCGGCCGGACACAAAGGAGAAGGAACGTCCCACACGCCCCGCCCTTCCGGTCCTGCCGATACGGTGTACATAATACTCGTCGTCCTGAGGGAGGTCATAGTTAAAGACCGCCTCCACTTCATCCACATCAATCCCACGCGCCGCAACATCCGTCGCCACTAAAATATCCGTCTTTCCCTTTCGGAATCCATCCATGACACGGTCGCGCTGTGCCTGCTTCATATCGCCGTGGAGCCCTGCGGCAAAATATCCCCTGCCTAAAAGCCCGTTTACCAGAAGGTCCACCTGCTTCTTCGTATTACAGAATACGACGGAAAGCTTCGGGTTGTAAATGTCGAGAATCCTTGATAACACTTCCTCTTTATTCTTAGGCTTTACCTCATAGTAAAACTGTTCAATGTTGGGAACCGTCAGCTCACGCTTTGTCACCTTGATCATTTCCGCATGGTTCTGGTATTTCTTCGTTATGTCAAGAATCGGTTTCGGCATGGTCGCGGAAAACAGTACTGTCTGCCGTTCTTTGGGTACTTCTTCCAATATTGTCTCGATATCCTCCCGAAATCCCATGTTCAGCATCTCATCCGCCTCATCTAACACGACCGTATGAAGATGCTCCATTTTAATCGTCCTGCGGCGCATATGATCCATCACACGCCCTGGCGTTCCGATAATCAGGTGTACTCCTCCCTTGAGGGAACGGATCTGTTTCACGATCTCCTGACCGCCGTAAATAGGCAGCACTTTGATTCCATGCATATAATAGGCCAGATTGCGGATTTCCTCCGCTACCTGGATTGCAAGCTCTCTTGTGGGGCAAAGCACGATTGCCTGTAGCTTTTTATTCTTAGGGTCTATTTTCTCTAAGAGAGGAATCCCGAATGCGGCTGTCTTGCCTGTCCCTGTCTGAGCCTGTCCAATCAAATCCCGTCCTGACATCATTACCGGGATTGCCTTCGCCTGAATCGGGGACGCTTCCTCGAATCCCATTTTCTTCACTGCCCGCATAATCTCCGGACGCAGTCCTAAATCTTCAAACCTTACTTCTTCCATATTAACATCCTTCCTAATCGATACTGTCTATACAATCGAGAAGGGAAGAGCCATCTTCCCCTACTCAACCCACGGCCCGTGCGCCGCCTCAGTGGCATATTTTCGCTGCAAGGGTCTGCACATAAAAAATACTCTCTACCTGATACCAAGTAAAGAGTATTCACAAAGTCTCGACATTTATCATAACATAGATTCTTCCTGCTTGTCCAGTGCATCCTTGCATAAAATTACAGAAAAATCATATATTTTAGTCCACCAGCCCCGCAAGGGGCATGCATTACGGGATACCCTTAGGAATACAAATGACATGCTACAAAATGTCCTGCCGAAACCTCTTTTAGTGGCGGTCTTTTGGTCCTGCACACCTCCATGCACTTTGTACAACGTTCACAGAACCGGCATCCTTCCGGCGGATTCACCGGACTTGGCACATCCCCTCGAAGCAGGATACGTTTCCGTTTTTCGGACGCATCCGGGTCAGCAATCGGTACTGCCGAGAGAAGCGCCTCCGTATATGGATGGTATGGTTTCGCATACAACTCAACGGATGGAGACATTTCCACCATATTTCCAAGATACATGACCCCAATATTGTCGGAAATATGCTTCACCATAGACAAATCATGGGCAATGAACAGCATGGTCAGATTCCGTTCAGCCTTTAACTCTGCCAGAAGATTAATAATCTGTGCCTGAATGGACACATCCAGCGCAGAAATTGGTTCGTCACAGAACAAAAATTCCGGATTCACCGACAATGCCCTGGCAATTCCAATCCTCTGACGCTGGCCTCCTGAAAATTCATGGACATTCCGGTTAGCGTGTTCGGTATTCAGCCCTACCATTTCCAGAAGCCGCATGACTTGACCTTCCTCGTCCTTCCTGTCCTTCGCCAGCTTATGTACCTTGATTCCTTCCGCAATAATATTATATACTTTCTGGTGGGGATCTAAGGAGGCATAGGGGTCCTGAAAAATCATCTGCACTTTACTGGTAAAGGCAAACCGCTCCTTTTTGGACATGCCGTGGACATCTTGGCCCTGAAAAAGCACTTCTCCGCTGTTTTTCATAAGCATCCCAATGCAGGTCTTTCCACAGGTCGTCTTCCCACAGCCAGACTCCCCCACAATCCCTAGCGTCTGCCCTTTGCGTATCACAAAAGAAACATCGTCCACAGCTTTCAGCACACGCCCCTTGCCTGCCGGAAAATATTTACACAGATTCCGGACTTCCAGTTCGGGGATTTGGGCATACTTACGCTCTCTCAACTCATCTGTCATCTGTTTTCCTCCCGGCATACCGCCTTCTGTTCGGATTCTTCCTTAGCCCGGTTTTCCGAAACCAATTTCCGTTCTTTTGCAGTCCTATCCGTTTCTATCTGGAACGGTATCCCGCTTAGGTCTGCCCTTTTGTCTGTAAGCCAGCACCAGACCTCATGTCCGTCGCTGACCTTTGCCGCATCCGGCATATATTCCCTGCAAACATTCATTGCATAAGGGCAGCGTTCACAAAAACCGCACCCCTTGGGCGGGCAGGTCATATCTGGAATATTTCCTTCAATCGTGACCAGTTTCTTGTCCTCGCCGGTGTCAATACGCGGAACGGAGTTTAACAGTGACCATGTATAGGGATGCTGGGGATGATAGAAAATATCCCTGCACGCCCCCCGCTCTACAATCTTTCCCGCATACATTACAATAATTTCATCCGCTATGTCAGCCACCACGCCCATATCATGGGTAATCATCAGAATCGACATGCCCGTCTCTTCCTGTAGTTCCTGCATCAACTCTAATATCTGCGCCTGAATCGTCACATCCAAAGATGTAGTAGGCTCGTCTGCAATCAGCATCTTTGGCTTCGTAATCATTGCCATTGCAATCATCACCCTCTGGCGCATACCGCCGGACAGCTCATGGGGATATTTCCTCATGCAGAGTACTGCGTCAGGAATTCCCGCCTTTTGAAGCATTTCCACAGCACGTCTATCCTGCTCCTGATTCCCGATTTCCGGGAAATGGTTTGCAAGATTTTCCTTAATCTGCTTTCCAATACACATGGTCGGATTCAGGGACACAAGCGCATCCTGAAAAATCATGGAAATCTCTTTCCCGCGGAATCCATTCCATTTCGTTTCGTTATATGCCGAAATCTCCTGGCCTTCATAGAAGATTCTGCTTCCTTCTTTTACCTTTCCCGGCTTCTCAATCAGCCCCATCAGCGACTTTGCCGTCACGGACTTTCCACAGCCGGACTCTCCTACCATCGCCACCGTCTGTCCTTTTGAAATCTGGAAGGAAACGCCTCTGACCGACTGTACCTCACCTGCATACGTGTAGTAAGATACCGCTAAATTCTGTACTTCAATTAATGGTTTCATCCCGTCTCTCCTATTTCGCAATCTTAGGTTCCAAAGCAGTCCGCAGCACGTCTCCTAACAGGTTGAAGCTCAATACCGTAAACAGTATCAGCACCCCCGGATAGACGGCAAGCATGGGTGCATCCATGATGTGCGCCTGCGCTCCTTCCAGCATACTTCCCCAGGACGCCTGAGGAATCTGAACCCCAAGCCCTAAGAAACTTAACGAAGACTCCGTTAGAATCGCATTTGCCACTCCTAAACTTGCTGCCACCGTGACCGGTCCTAAAATATTGGGTACGATGTGAGTCACCGCAATCCGTATGCTTCCACTTCCGAGATTCTTCGACGCAATGACGAAATCACGCTCCTTCAAAGACATTGCCTCCGCCCTTGTGATGCGGGCTACCGATGCCCATGAGAAAATACTGAGTACCATAATCAAGGTCACGAGTCCTGGTCTTAAAAATGCGTTCATAACCACCATGAGCAGCATGCTCGGAAGCGCCAGGAAAATGTCAGTAAAGCGCATGAGCAGCGTATCTAACTTTCCGCCGATGTATCCCGACAAGATTCCAATTGCCGTCCCGATGAACACCGTTACAAGCATCGCACAGAATCCGACGGTCAGCGATACCCTTCCCCCATAAAGCGCCCTGGTCAAATAGTCCCTACCGTAATCATCCGTTCCAAACCAATGGCTTACCGATGGACCCTCCATCTTATGAGAAACGTCGATTGCATTGGGATCATACGGGCTTAAAGGCGCCAGTAGAGAAGCAATGATAATCACGATCAAATAAAACTTTCCCAATTTACCGGACTATAGAATAGACCCGCAAACTCACCCAAAACTATATAATACATTCAAAAACTAGTTATTAAAAGCAATAATCCCTAAAAAATGGCCA
>CAJTDD010000014.1 GCA_910574885.1 Lachnospiraceae bacterium
AGGTTCCTCCGGCATTATACAGATCCACAATCTGCTGTTTAAATTCCGGAGTGTAAGATTTTTGGTTCTTCGCCATGTTGAACATCTCCTTTGCTCTTTCACTTGATAGTATAGATTGTTCAACTTTTCCTGTCCACACTTATATACTAACACCAATTTCCAATGCGTTTGACTGCTATCCGTCTACGGTAAAAAGAAGGATTGAAAGGGCAAAGAGGAAGGAGGCATAGAAAAATGATGGTGCAGGCAAAGCCGCCTAAAGTATGGGAGCAGGAGTTTGCCAGACTGTCCTACGAATGGGAGAAGGTATATGCTTACGGAGATGCTGACAGTATGTGTACGGACGGAGCGATCCTGAATCGGATCCGGCAGGAGCTTATTGAGATGAAGGAAAAGCTGGATGCAATGGGAGGGGGCGGCGTCTCAGCCATCCCGCCGGAAGTACAGAAAGGCTTCATGGCATGTGCAGATGAAATCCGTATGCAGGCACAGTCTGCCGTACAGGAATACCTGGCGCTAACAGCAAAAAAGCTGCGGGGACTTTCTTTCAAGGCGCTACCAGATTCTGAAACAGAACAGGAAGAAATTCAGGGAAACTGGCAGGTGGAAGGGCAGATGAGTATTTATGACCTGGCAGTTGTATAGAAATCTGAAAGGAGAAAAAGAATGGTAGACCAGAGCATGATTGCGGTGATTTTTAATGATTTTATGTCCCTTTACTTAGGGAGAGAACAGATGGGGATTGAAGAGCTGTGCAAGAGATATGATTATCACCGGATGCTGATGGGGCTTCTCTCCAATATGGATGAAGCGGCAAAGATACCGGTTCCGGTGGTCATGAAAGAATGCTATGAGGTATATAAAAAATACCGGAATAGGGAGATGATGGAGCAGGACTACGAAGACCTGATGGAGGAAACCAGAAAGCTTTCCGATAAGTGGAAATCCAACAAATGGTGTAACCGCATCCTTGTAGAGCTGGTCGGACTTTTAGAAGAGGATGATAAGGAGCGCAGGCGGATTGCTGAGGAGGTAGAACGGGAAATGGAAGAGGAGATGCAGAGACAGGAAAATGCAGCATAACCGGTGGAGAGTCAAAAGGCTCTCCATTTTTGCAGCATGAAGTAGCAATGGGCAGATAGGAAATCTAAGAATGAAAAGGAGAAATAGCCGTGTATGAGAAATTGATAAACAATACGGAAGAATTAAATGCAATGGCAGTACACTTAAGGAATTCCCAAAATTTTTCGGAACTTAAGGTGTTAGCGGCCCAGTGGCTGGTCCCGAAGCAGGATGTGGAAGATTTTATCAAGGGGAAGAGATTTCAGCTTGCAGAGATTCCGCTGTCGGAAAAGGAGTATACTTCTGCGGTGGAAAAGCTTCGGGAAGAGATGTGGCATATGAAGGATCAGCTTTTTACGGATATTGTGGGACACCACCTGATGGAGAAGGCAGAGAAAGGCTTGTTGTTTGGAAGCCAGGTGTTGAAAAAGCAGAAGACTCTGCACAAATGCATGAACTATATCATGGAACAGGCTTATCAGATGGCAGAAAAGGAACATGATAACCGGTTTGGCGGGAAGAACAATCCCAACCGCCGGGCAGATCATGCGCATCAGTCTGTCGGCATGGGAATATCAGAAACGAAGGTTTATCAGTGGGCGGAGGAATATTATGCCCTGGATGACGAAGCGAAGGAGATAAAGGAGCAGAAAGCAGAACGGAAAAAGCGGCTGAATGCTCTTAAGAAAGAAGAACGAAAAAAGAATGCTGATTCATCTGGGAAGATGACTGTAAAAGGTGCATCAGAAGGGAAAGAAGAAAAGTCTGCGGAAAAAGGTGAAGAAAAGCAGAAGCAGGAAGAAGTGCCTGCAACAGAAAAACAGGAGAAAGGAGCGGAGAAACCAACAGAAAAGGCGGTCCAGATATCCTTATTTGATATGATGGCAGATCAGGACAAAGAGAAAAAGGGAGAGGAAGAGAATGAAAGCGTTTAAAGGGTTCCGTAAGGATCTGACCTGCCTTGGCTTTCAATTCAGGGAGAATGGCATAAACCGGACGGAAGAGGCAAACTGCGTACAGAATGGTTTCCATTGTGCGGAGAATCCGCTGGATTGCTTTCATTATTATCCTGACTGGCGCAACTCTGTTTATTATGAGGTGGATGCGGCCGGAGATTTGGATGAGGACGCGGTGGACAGCAAGATATCCTGTACGGAAATGCGGCTAGTCCGCCGTCTTTCACTGGAGCAGATGCTTTTTGAGGCGGCAGTTTACATGGTGGAACATCCGAAACGCCGGTGTAACGCTATGGTAAGCAGGGAAACAGGTACAGCCGGGAATGGCTTTGGGATCGTCCGTGGGAAAAATCCAAAGGCAGCCGGGGGAAAAGGCGAGTTCCTGCTGATCCTGAAGGAAGAACAGGACAGCCCGGAGATTGAAGAGATTGCGTTATTAAAGATTGATGGGAAACGCTATCACCCAGACAAGTATTATGATGCTTATGGGAAATGTTAAGGAGAAGAGGCTGGTATGAAGAAAAAAGAATTAATGACGATTGCTCCTCCAAAACTTACATCATATTTAATGAAGGCCGCAAAAAAAGACGAGCCGGTGAAAACGCAGCACTGGAAAGCGGATAAGAATTATAAATATGGCAGGTATTTACGGGTAAAAGAAGAGAAAGGATATTTGGTTATTTCTGTATTCTTGACCCAGTTTGTAAGGGCAGGAGCGAGGCATCCGTTTTATGTGGTGTACATTGACAAAAGCGCCAATGATTTTATTACGTTTGAGACAGATACCGGAAATTGGAGAAAGTCCATGCTGTATAATCTTGACTGGCCAAGATACACATACGGTTCGGGAACGTATATCAGCAGGAGAGATAAAAAACTGGTTTGCAGATATCTGGGAACGGAAACGGGAGAGTATGAAGAACTGGAACGCTATCAGACCAGGGTGCGGGAGCAGCAGCTGATTGCCCGCCACAGGAAGAAAACGGATGCATGGGATGAAGTCATGAAACAGGTACCGGGAATACCGAAAGACTGGAAACGGTGGCTCCGTAAAAACGTGGTTTCTGAGCATTATATCTTCTACAAATATAAGAAAGGCGGTGCAACGGAAGGGTATTGCACTCATTGCGGTAAGATGGTTCCTATTAAAGATCCAAAATATAATAAGAGCGGAATCTGCAGCAGATGCGGGCAGAAAATCCATTTTAAATCAGTAGATAAATCCAAATCCATCTGGACGAAAACAGAAGCTGCATATTTAATCCAGCGCTGCAGGAAAGGGATTATTTTAAGGCTGTTTGAAGTGGCAATGGTTCTTGGTAAAGGGGATTTCCAAAATCCGGAAATTTGGATTTATGAAACAAAGCGTATATTTTACGATGACCAATTTTGTGAGGAGCCCTATTATTATGGTGATTATAAAAACAGGGGTGCACGTTGGATTGCAGGTGAGAGCGATTGCAGGAGAGTTGGTTTTTACTATTATTATTCCTATTCACCGATATATGGAAAAGTATATCCAAGGACATTGCCTGCTCTGGAGAAGAAAGAGTTAAAGAGGACTGGACTTAGGCAGTGGATTCAAGGAAATACAATCTTAAACCCAAGGGAATATATCAATTCATGGAGAAAGCTCCCGGTATTGGAACAGATCATAAAGGCAGGGCTTCTAAAGCTTGCCGGTGAACTGGTGGAGCATCCGGAAGAATTCGTTTGGAAAGATTCAACCGGAGAACTGGCAAAACGGCTGCGGATTGACAATGCAAAACTGAAACGGCTGCGGAAAATGGATGGGGGGATTCACGTTTTATACTGGCTGCAGCAGGAGAAAAAAGAGGACATCTGCTTACCGGATGAATTGATCGGCTGGTTTATTAAAAAAGGCATATTGCCAAAAGACCTTGCGTTTATTCATGACAGGATGAGCTATGTGCAGATAAAAAACTATCTTGTGCGCCAGAAAGGGAAGCGTGGGGACAGTATCCGTCAGGTTCTGATTACCTGGAAGGATTACCTTTCTATGGCAAAGCGGATCAAAATGAATGTATATGATGCGATAGTGTACCGGGCAAACAAGCTGTATCAGAGGCATAGTGAACTGGTGGAGTATATCCAGAAAAATCAGTTATCGGTAACAGCGGGAGAACTGGAAGAAGAGTATCCGTATATCAACGGCATCCTTCCACGGCTGCAGGAAAAATATGAATACTCGAACAAGACCTATACGATCCTTGCGAGCGGATTAATAACCAGGAGAGCTTTATCCTGTTCTTAAGGAAGACGAAACAGCCGGATCAGCCTTACTATACGTTGGAGGTGGAGCCGGGAGGCGTGATACGCCAGAAACGCACAGAGTACGACCGGCAGAAAAAGGATATTGACAAAGCCTCAGCATTTTTACGGAAGTGGCAGAAAGTAGTCCAGAAAAGGCTCACCGGGGATGATTTTGCGTTGGCAGAAAAGAGCCGGGAGATTCGGATAGAATCCTATGCAGAAATGCGGAAAAAGAAAGTGAAGATCAACGGCGGCCTTTTTGCCGGCCAGTATCTTGCGGATGTTCTGGAAGCGGATCTGATGGAACTGCCGGATACGGGAAAAGAAGCGGCATAGAAGGGAAGACAGTGGAAGGCAGGATTCCTCATGTCGGGCTATCCTGGCATGGGGATAAAGGAAAGAAAGGTTAGGGAATAAATGATATGGTTGAGATGGCAGGGAAGGAGTATCTGCTGAAATTAAGAAAAGAGCGGACTCCTATGAGAGAAGAAATAGTAAGGCTGCTTGCAGAGAATGGGACGCTTTCTTTTCAGGAGATTTATCTTGAGATGGAGGGGCAGTATCACAAGTATTGCCCGTTTCCATATGAGAGAGACCGGATTCTGGAAGGCGTGGTAAAAAATGAGCTTGCAGTTCTGGTGGGTCGAAAAGAACTGGAAGAGATTACGACAGAGACAGGCGCGGGCTATTGCCTTGCCGGAAACGGCAGAAGGCAGAAAGAGACCCACGCCGCATAGAGAAAGAGGGAATTTCATATGAGTAAAAACAGGCTGTTTGAGATGAAGGAGACCTGCAATTTTCTTGACGTGTTCGAGCATTGTTCAGAAGCGCCGGACTCTTTAAGCTCAGGGGAATATCCGGATACCCAGATTGGGCATATCCGTGCATACTGGAATCAGGATGGGTGGAATGGGAGTTATTTTCCTTGCAGAGGTAATCTCTGGACGAAAGCATTTAACTGGGAATCACAGGATATTTTCCGCTGCCTGGTGACACAGTTTGATAATCTGGAACGCTTAAGAAAATTCTGTAAGGAACATCCAGAGTCTTATGTGAGTGAACATGAATACGATTTCTTTATGAATGGGTGTGCGGCGGATTATTGGATCAGGTTCATAACAAGGGAAAATGATTACAATCTGTATCTGAAAGGATTTGCAAAAGACCGGTAGGATATAGGAGGTTTTGAAAAGACAGTGAAGCGTGAAAAGGAGAGGCGGAAAGATAGGTTTCCCCTTTCTTTTTCTTAAAAATGGAAAACGAAGAAAAGAGGAAGACAATATGAAGAATAAAAAGGAATTTTTTGATTACGTAATGAAGAATGTGAAGATGTATCTGCCGCCGTCTTTTGAAGATGCACAGGTATTTATTGAGGTGAAAGAAAAGGAGAATGGGAGAAAGGTTCCGGTTCTTTTGGTTATGCGGCAGGAAGAGACCTCCCTTCCATGCTTCGTTACGACGGAGTTTCCCGTGAGGACGGCAGGAAGATTCTGACAGAGAAGAACGCGACTCCAATGGAGATGAACCTGTTTGAGTCCATGTATGGATTCATGCAGTTTTCTAAGAATCCTGATTTCGACGGCTTAAGAAAGATCATGAAGTACAGCCCGCATATGCATGGGAAATTCATCGATATCCTGGAGGACGGCACAGAGGCGACCATCCCGTACGATAAGATCCTGAAGGTATTGGATGAGGAGAATTATGACGGTTACATTGTATCTGAGTTTGAAGGACAGGTGAAACCAGGACACAGCTCCTTCGATTATGTAAGAAGGCATATCGCGCTTGAGAGGAAGATCCTCGCGGAACTGAATCAATAACAGGAGGGAAATTATGAAGTACAGTTTGATGTCCCTGATGGTGGACACAGAATTAAAATTAATGAAGCCTAATTTCATTCATATGTCCATCCTGAAGGATATGGGCTATGAGGGGAACGATCCTACCATAGATGAAGTATTCGAGTTCCTGAATGCTCACGGCGTGCCGATGAAGAACGGAACCATGACCTTTGAAGATCTGGTAAAGCTTGCCAAAGACTGCGGATACGACGGACTGGACCTGATGAGCTTCCATTTCGAGCTTCCGGGAGCAGAAGCGAAGGAGATTTTGGATAAATATGGAATCGTATTATCCGCCGTCAATCTGATCATACCTTTTGCCAACGCATCCACAGAGGAAAAATACCAGGTGATGCTGTCAAGGGCCAAGGCGACCATCGACCAGACCAGTGAAGCAGGCTGCCGCAATATGCTCCTGATGCCTACCGTTTATGCCCTGGATGAGGGGATTACCATGGAGCAGTCTTTCCATTACCTTACCAGAGGATTGAAGGAGTGCGTGGCATACGGCAAGTCCAGGGGAGTGGTGATCAATACGGAGACACTGGAGACAGCAGGAGTATCCTACTGTACCTGCGGAGAGATGAAGCGTATCTTTGATGAGGTAGAAGACTTGAAATTGACTGGAATGTGCAGTCGGTATTCAAGAGAATTGACCGGAATAAATATGCTTACCGTGTCGTCCTTTTTTTTGGTGACGGCACAAAGCGGGTCAGGCTATGCTCCGGGTTTTCTACGAAAAAAGAGGCAGAAGAAGCCAGGAAGATTACCATAGGCAAACTGGTGAATGGGACGTATATTGTAAATGACAGAGTGAAGGTGAAAGATTTCTTGGAATACTGGCTTGAATATGACATCCGCAAAAGAGTGCAGAGCAGCAATACATATGTTACCTACTCCAATATTGCAAAGAAGCATATCATCCCCTTTCTGGGGAGCAAGAAGCTGACGGAGATAAATAGAGGCGATATTTACAGGCTTTATCAAGACCGGGCAGGATATTCCAAATATATTGCGAGGCTGGTCAAGACGGTCATGAACGTCTCTTTTCAGTATGCGTTAAAGCGAAAACTGCTTTCTGCCAATCCGGCAGAAGGGATAGATTTGCCCAAATCAATGGGAACGAAGCCATATCATACAAGGAATATTGATACGGCAAAAACCTTGAATATGGGGCAGATTTTGAAACTTCTGGAGGCAAGCAAAGAGACCCCGATCCATATGCAGATACTTTTTAATGTACTTATGGGGCTTAGGAGACAGGAAATCAATGCGGTAAAATATTCAGATGTGGATTACATGAACCGCACATTATCCGTGGAACGGCAGCTTGGAAAGAAATTGAACCGTGAGCCGGACGGAGTGGAGGAAAAGCCTACATCGAAAAGTGAACTGCCTCTCAAAACTTCATCCAGCCGGAGAGAATTGCCAATCCCGGACTATGTTTTCGAGGCCATTTTGGAGGAACGGAAGAGATACGAGAAGAATCGGAGAAGAAGGCGTTCGCAATTCCTTGATTCGGACTATATCTGTTGTTCCAATTATGGCAAGCCCCGCAGCAAGGACTTCCACTGGCCGTATTACAAGAAATTACTGCATGACACAGGGCTGCCGGATATCCGCTGGCATGATTTGAGAAGCACTTATTGTACATTGCTTCTGAAACAGGACTTTAACCCTAAAGCGGTATCTAAGCTGATGGGACACGCTAAAGAGATTATCACAATGGATGTGTACGGTGATAATGCCAATATTATCCCGGAAGAAATCCCGGAACTGCTGTCATATATGGAGGAGGTCATGCCGAAGGAATCCGATGATGGCGGTACGGGGAATGTATCGTTGGATACGTTGGCTGATATAGAAGGGCTTTTGTCGGAGAGAAGACAGGAGACTTAAATTTGTCAAAAGAGTCGGTGAAAGGTGTTGTGTGTATTAAGATTAGAGGATATAATAAGTATAGATAAAGGCGGTGGGCAAGTGGCAGTGGAAGAGATACGGCAGGATATAAGGATAGTAGAGCAGATTGTTGATGATATGGATTTATTTGATGATGACTTGATGTCTATGGTCTTTGACGGCAACCATCCGGCAACAGGGCTTCTGTTGAAAATCATCTTAAAACGAGACGATATTACCGTAATAAGCGTTGTGGGACAGAGGGAGTTCCAAAATCCGGTTGTAGGCGGACGTGATATCCGTTTAGATATTTTAGCCAAAGACAGTACGGGAAAATACTACAATATCGAAGTGCAGAAAAGACCGGAAGGCGCACATGTGCGCCGGGCCAGATTTAACAGCAGCATGATGGATTCCCGTATGCTGAAGGCGGGCGAGGAATTTTCGGAACTGCGGGACTCGTACATGGTGTTTATTACGCAGACAGATATATTCGGTTATGGGATACCAATCTACACGGTAAACCGCAGATTTGAAGAAATTGACGTCCCGTTTCAGGACGGCTCCCATATTGTATATGTCAATGGCAGCTATAAGGGAGACGACGCAGTCGGCAGACTCATGCATGATTTTGGATGTAAGGAATCAAAAGATATATATTACCCGGAATTGGCAAAAGGTGTGAAGCATTTCAAAGAAGAAGGAGGACGGAAGATTATGTGTGAAGCGGTTGAAAAATATGGAGACAGGCGGGCATTAGATAAACAGATTGAAATGATAAAAAATTTGATGGAATCTATGAAATGGACTGCAGAACAGGCAATGTCGGCTATGCAGATATCGGATAAAGATAAGAATATATTGATGAAAAGATTATAGGCAGGATGTTGGAGTATCCGCAAATGACAGGGCGGTACTGCAAAAAAGGTTGTGAGAGGAAAGTAAAATAGCATGGTTGCGAAGACGAAAAGGAGGGTTCTGGAAAAGCAGAATGCTCCTTCTTTCTTCTGACAAAGATTCATATTAAATACGAACTAATGTTTGTTTTTCTGTAGACAAGAGAGGGGGGGATGTGATATAATTCTTTAGGAAAGTATCAGATTCAGGGCAGACGAAAAGAGCAGCTTTATACAAAAGATAAAACTGCCCTGAATGTGATTCTTTCCGATTGTACCAGACTGCGGACCTTTAGCCAATATGTGTATGGAGGAAGTATTTTTCACAGTTAGTGAAATTGCACAGATTTTGCAGGTACTTCCTGGCATAAGCATCTGTTTTTTGTGTAGATTTACAAATATATCCGGTAAAAAGGCATGCTTCGCAAGCCTTCTTGCGGAGGCTTTTAAAAAATTTATTCAGTAAGAAAAAGTTTGTATCAGGATGAACCATATGTCCTTCCGGTCTGTTGCATCCTGTGGCACCCGCATTCCGGACAAATGCGGATATCAATCTTCCAGACCACAGCCAGCAGCTCTCCTATGGATAGTCCGGCATACCTTTCTTTAAACCGCTGTCCTCCCTGGATTTTGAAGATCAGTTTCAGGTTCCTGCTTTTATACCGGTTATTTAAAAAGCCGTAATAGCGGATCTTCTGAAAACCGGGAGGGAGCACATGCATCAGGTAACGCCGGATGAATTCCGTGTTTTCCAGGGTGATGGTCCTACGCGGATCGCCGGGCCTTTTTCCTCTGGCAGAAAAAGTGGTTTCCTGTTCATCCACATCCAGGATACGGCTGTTTGAAATGGCAATCTTATGGGTGTATCGTCCAAGATATTCCAGGGCATTGCCAAATCTGTTAAAGGTTTCCTTAATGTATGGGCACCAGTCCTTTTCGTAAAGGGAATTGCGGAATGCGGCCCATTCATAGGAACTGCGCAGTTCTTCGCAGGAAGCGGAAAACTCCAGGCTGGCGCTTTGATAAAGGGCATCAAGTGCTGCAAGGAATTTTCCCTTGAATTTATTCCTGAGGACTTTTACGGGGAGGAAGAAGCTTTTCTTTGTTTTCCGTATTTTATGGTCCTGGGTGAGCCCGCCGCCAGAGATAATGCAATGCATATGTACATGGTAAAGCATCTCCTGATCCCAGGTATGGAGTACCTGGATGATGCCGGGGACTGCACCTAGGTATTTTTGATCTGCGGACAGTTCCAGGAGTGTTTCGGCGCAGCATTTGTGGAGCAGCCCATAAAGGAGCTGCTGGTTGCAATAAAAGAGGCTGTTTAATTCGTGGGGAGTGGTAAACACCACATGGAAATAGGGCGCGTCGNTCACCTCAGCCCTGCGCTTATCCACCCAGATTTCCTTATTAACAGCCTGGCAGCTCGGACAGTTTCTGTTCCGGCAGGAATTATTGCGGACCTCTATATGGCCGCAATCCGGACACTGTGAAATATTTACGCCGAGTCTGCCGGATTTACAGTTTAAAATAGCATAGGATGCTTTACGCTGGACATCAGACTGGAAACTCCCGGAAGAAGTGTACTCCCGGTAAGAGAGCTGCCAGATCCTCTGGATTTGGGAATTACTCATGGGAAACACCTTCCATCCGGTCAAAGGGGCTTATGGCAGTATGTGTACCGTTAGAAGCCAGGTGGACATAAATCGTAGTGGAATTTAAAGATTTATGTCCGAGCAGGGCTTTTATGGTAAGCAGGTCTGTACCGTCCTCATACAGATGGGTGCCAAAGGCGTGGCGCAGGGAATGGCAGGTGATCCGTTCTTCCCAGCCGAGTGAGCGCTCTACAGCATGGATATGCCGGGAAAGGTAAAATGTATCAATGGGTTTATCCGGGCAGGTCTGCTTTGGGAAAAGCCAGCCTCTTGGCCTGCCAAAGGCAAACCAGTAGGAAGTGAGGATATCCAGAGCCCTTTTAGAAAGGATGTCATAACGGTCGGAACGATTCTTTCCGTGACGGATATGGATACGCATATTTTTGCGTTCAATGTCCTCATACCGTAAATGGCAGACTTCGCCGATGCGCAGACCGGAGGAATACATGAGGGAGACCATAGCCTTCTGCTTGAGGTCGGGCATGGCGTCGATCAGGATGGAAACTTCCTCTTTGGAAGGGACAAAGGGGAGGTATTCATCAAACTTACGCATGGGAAGCTGGGTATCGTCCCATGGCTTATGAAGGACATAAAGGGTAAAAAAACGCAACTGTGAAATGGCACAGTTGACCGTGCGGTCAGAAAGATTTCTGGAACGCTTTAGCCAGCGGATATAAACACGGAGTTCATCCCAGGAAACATCCTCCGGAAGCTTGCGGAGTACGCTGGAGAGATAATCAAGGTAGGCACGGATATAAGTGCAGTAATTTTTAAGTGTGTGGGCGGTAAGGCCGCGAAGGGAGATCATTTCCCTGAAAGAATCTAAATAATTGTCCATAATGGAACCTCCTCGGTGTGATTTTGATAGAGTGAACAGGAAAAATCACAAAAGAGGTGGCGGGCGGGCAAAAAAATGAAATATAGAGTTGTTGAGTTTGAAAATCCATGATAATATAAACATAGCAGTTTTTGGGGTTATGTTTGCAGTTGTGTGTGGTAACTCAACAATACAACATAAACCAAAAAACTGCTACTTTTATTTTGAGAAAACGAAAAAATTTTGAAAAAGTAGTGGAATCACGTACCTAGGGCTAGCCACCGCGCTAGCGGTTTGGTACAATAAAGACAGTATCGGATTAATGATTAAGAGGAGGAGATCTGTTTATGAAGAGGATACTTGTAATACAAGGAGGAGGCAGGTCAAATGGAAATACGGCACAGCTTGTTGAAAGCTTCATTCAAGGTGCAGAGGATGCAGGACATTCTGTAGAAAGAATCTCACTTTTAAAGAATGAAGTGAAAGGATGTCTCGGCTGTAACGCCTGCAGATATGGGAAACCCTGCATTCAAAAGGATTCTTTTAACGATATCGTTCCTGAGATTAAAAGTGCAGACTGCATTGTTTTTGCGTCTCCTTTATATTTCTGGACGATTTCATCTAAGATCAAGGCTTTCATTGAAAGATTTTACTGTATTGCAGAAGAAGACACGAACCCGCCGCTTGGCAGATATGAGAAATACCCTGTCAGGGATTGCGCACTGTTAATGACCTCAGCAGACAATTTTTTCTGGACATTTGAGCAGGCTGTATCCTATTATAAATTTACGTTAGTAAATTACATTGGATTTCAGGATAAAGGCATGCTTCTTGCTGGAGGGTGCGGTGATACGAATGGCAAGGCAAAGATAGAGCAAACAGAGCATTTGAAAAATGGATACGACAGCCAAAAAGCTATCATATTGACAGTAATAAGGTGGAAATTATTACGGCGCCGCATACTGACCTGTGGCAGAGAACCTATTACCATTTTCAGAATGACAATGCCCCGGTTCTGCAAATGGAGACTGATGAAAAGTTTTTCAGTTTTATAGTGAAAACTGAATTCTCCGAAAGCCATCACCGGTTTGATCAGTGCGGCATTGTTATGTACCTGGATAGTGAAAATTGGCTGAAAGGTTCCATTGAATATGAAAACGAGGATTTTCAGCATTTGGGAAGCGTTGTAACGAATGGCGGATATTCTGACTGGGCAACTACCGCTATTTCCGCCTCTATAAAATCTATGTGGTATCGTTTTAGCCGGCGGGAAGATGATTACTGTATTGAGTGTTCGGAGGATGGCGTAAATTTTAGGCAGATGCGTATTTGTCATATGGTAAAAGGAAATGGTAAGATCCAGTTTGGAATATATGCCTGTTCACCGGAAGATTCTTCGTTCAAAGCGGTCTTTACCGATATGGAATTTACGGAATGTCAGTGGGACGCACATGATGGACAACAACCTGATTAAGGTTAACATTCAACATACAAAGAGGAAATATGAGAAAAGATATTATTATACGACCGGAAACACATAAAGATTATAAGGATATCATATCGTTAATATTACGTTCTTTTCGTGAGGGAACAGATTATTCGGACGGCGTAGACGTTGTTGCGTTGGTTGAGGAAATAAGGGATTCAAAATATTATATTCCAGAATTGTCCTTTGTTGCTGAATTGAATGGAAAAATTGTAGGACATTTCTTATTTTCACGATTTCCATTGTCCCGAACGAAAACTGGAGGCCATATCGAGGACGATAGTATAGCAATGCTGGCGCCAGTTGCGGTTCATGCAGATTATGTGCATGAGCATATTGGATTAACAATGCTCACTATGGGCATTCAAAGAGTGAGAGAATATGGTTTTAAAGGGATTACTGTGGAAGGGGATTATCACTTCTATCATCGTGTGGGATTTAGGACGTCGGCTGAGTTCGGAATATATCCGACGCAAGGAATTCCTCTGAATGAACCAAGGTGTATGATGTGTCAGGAGGTATATGAGGGCGCATTAAATGATATAAATGGATATGTAGTCTACGATATGTATTATAATGCATAATGTTGGGAAATGTATATTAAGAAAATGTATGACAATAGCTTTCCACAAAAAGCCGTGTAAAATCCGAAGATTGACACGGCTTTTTGAATAATAAGTTTATTATTTGTTTTTAGATACAGCCAGTTCCTTTTCGGCGCCAACAAATAATTCCTCATACCCAAGTAAATCCGCGATTATTGAAGGGCTTGAAGCGAGAACACAGAGCTAAATAGCAGAACGACGAATCTACTATTCTTTTGGTTATGTGGTTAAAAAAAACTATGAGAGCCTCTGGCTGTTCCTTTGCCTTACATATTTGAGATTTTTCAAAATGAAGATATTATACAAGAAATCGGCAAACATTCTGAGTATAATATAGAGCGGTAGGAGGTGTTATCAATGCAAAAAGAAATACGGACAATCTGTTATGATGACGATTTACATCTTGAAGCATATCGTTTTGAGGGAATCGTCCAACAGTTTCCGAATCATTTTCATAATTACTATGTGATTGGCTTTATAGAAGCAGGGACACGCTGTTTATCCTGCAAAAATAAAGAATATACGGTAAGTCAGGGAAATATCCTTTTGTTTAACCCAAACGATAACCACAGTTGTGTGCAATGCGACGGCGGAACGCTTGATTACAGAGGTTTGAATATCCCCAAAGAAACGATGCTGTCATTAGCGGAAGAAATTACAGGGCAAAGTGTATTGATTGGCTTTTCAGAAAATGTCATTAAAAATGATGAGCTAAATTTTTATCTTCATTCTTTGCATCAGATGATTATGGACGGCGGGGAGGCGCTTGAAAAGGAAGAAATGCTCCTGCTCCTTATTTCGTTGCTTGTCGAGCAGTATGGACGACCTTTTGAGAAATGTATTCTAGAGTGCAGTGAAGAAATAGGAAATTCCTGCACATTTATGGAAGAGCATTTTGCAGAGCATATTACACTTGCTGACCTCTGTAAATGCAGTGGTCTTAGTAAATCGACATTGCTCCGTGTTTTTACCAAATCAAAAGGAGTTACGCCATACAGGTATCTTCAGACGGTTCGCATAGGCAAAGCAAAGGAATTGTTGGAGCAGGGCGTAACTTCGGTTGATGCAGCTATACAGACAGGATTTTCAGACCAGAGCCACTTTTCAAATTTTTTTCATATGTTTATCGGATTGTCGCCTGCCGCATACAGACGCATTTTTAAGGAGGGCGGCAGGAATCGTGGATAAAAAAACTACCACAGGGCATATCACAGCTCTGGTTACGATTATGATATGGGGAACGACTTTCATATCCACCAAAATACTTCTTGCAGATTTTACGCCGATAGAGATACTGTTTTTTAGATTTTTGCTCGGTCTGCTTGTATTGATTGTCATTTATCCGAAACGCTTAAAAATAAAGGATAAAAAACAGGAGATTATATTCGCTGCGGCGGGGTTATGCGGGATATGTTTATATTATCTACTTGAGAACATAGCATTGACTTATACGATGGCTTCTAATGTCGGCGTTATTATTTCTGTCGCCCCGTTTTTTACTGCTGTTTTATCTCATGTATTTCTAAAGACAGAAGAAAAACTGAAAGCACAATTTGTTGTTGGTTTTGTAGTTGCTATAATAGGGATATGCCTTATCAGTTTTAACGGTAAGGAATTGGAGCTGAATCCCATTGGTGATATTCTGGCGGTTGTTGCGGCATTGGTATGGGCAGTTTATTCCTTGCTTACACGAAAAATCAGCAGCTATGGATTGAATACGATTGGGACTACAAGGAAGATATTTACATATGGAATACTTTTCATGCTTCCGTTTCTCTTTGTTTTTGATTTCAATTTGGATGTGCAAAAAGTTATAAAGCCAGAGTATGCCCTAAACCTTATCTATTTAGGTCTTGGAGCGTCAGCCCTTTGTTTTGTTACCTGGAATTATGCGGTAGGGGCGCTTGGGGCTGTTAAGACAAGCGTGTATATTTATATAGTCCCTGTCATTACCGTTGTCACATCCGTTATTGTGTTAAAGGAAAAAATTTCATGGATTGCCGCGATAGGAATAGGGCTTACCTTAATCGGCTTGTTTCTATCGGAAAGTAAATTAAAATTTAGGAAAAGAGGAAAGTGAAAATGAATGTAGAGAATGAAAAATGTGTGATTGTTGTCGATGAAAATAAAAGGAAATACCGAGATACTGAAAAAATTCAGAACAAAGTTGTTTGAGCCGTAATTTGCTGAATTGACAGTTGTTGATTTTTCTGATTTAGCACAAGGGTGTAAGACTTACAATGAGTTCATTGGTAAAATGGCGAATACCTCAGAAAGCAGAGGGCTTATCCCTTTTGTTTCCTCTTTTTCCTTACATAGCCGATGTGGAGAACTTTCGATATGTGTTCCGACTATTTTAGAGATGTGCGTTCTATTTCTTGGCGGTAAAAATCAATTCTGAAGAATCTATGATTCTCGCTGTGCTGAACGCAATCTGTTGTCTGTTTGTAAATGAAAAAATATCATGAATTTGATATTTTTTTCATTCATGTAATATAATAAAGAATAAAAATATTCTATAATCTTTTCAGGTAAAGTATGATGAGGAAAAATTATAATTGTTCAATGAGAATTTTATAGTTATAATTATTCGTAAGATTTTTAATCATAGGAAGAATTAGACGCAGATTCGATAAAATCTTTTCGGATTATCAGAAAGAAATGATACGAAAGGGGATAATACTATGGGATATCAGGATGAATGGCTTCTCTTGGAAGCGGAAGATGATATCGATGAAGTAGAGCACAGACAACCAACAGAAGAATTTTTATTCTATCAGGCAGTAACCAACGGCGACATGGAAGCAGTCAGGAAGAACTGTGAGCAAGAAAGGTTTCTGGACAGCGACGGAGTCGGCGTGTTATCGAGGAATCCGGTTACGAATTTAAAATATCATTTTGTTATTACAACAGCGATGATTACCCGTCTATGCAAACAAAAAGGCATGGAATTAGAACAGGCTTTCAGAATGAGTGATTTTTATATCCAGAGACTGGATGACATACACACGGTACAAGGGGTACGGAACCTTCATGACGCTATGGTTCTGGATTATACGGAGAAGATGTGTAAGATATGCCATAGTGATACGAATTCCAAACATATCAGTGTTTGCAAGGAATATATTTATTCTCATATAAAAGAACGTATTACGATTGAAGATTTAGCAGATGAGCTTGGAGTATCTGCTAGCTATCTGTCTCGATTGTTCAAGAAAGAAACTGGTGATTCGGTCAGCGCTTATATACGCAGACATAAAATTGAGATGGCAAAAAATCTGTTACAGTACAGTGAATATTCAATGATTGATATTGCAAACCGTTTGTCTTTTTCTTCACAGAGCCATTTTATACAACAATTTCGGGAATATGTCGGCATGACTCCGAAGAAATACCGGGATCTAAATCATACGATCCAATGGGATACTGAGACAGATTTACAAGAAGATATGTAAAAAACAGAAGATAAAATAAATAAGAGGACGCAGTGTACAGAATGCTGCGTCCTTTATTTGGGTATTCGCTTATATAGGTTAGAGGATCATCTGAATATGATTTCTATCCTTAAGGCAATCGGCCGGGATATAATTACTGTCAAGTTCTGTGCCATTTAGAATAAGCTTTTCGTAACCGGTTTCCCGCTTGTTCGGATTTTCGATAAGAATATGCAGATGTTTTCCGCGAAAATCCTTCTCTATTTCCAAATGTGTCCAGCTTTTTGGAATAGCCGGAGATAGGCTTATACCATTCAGATCAGGACGGAGTCCCAGAATCCCCTCCACACATCCAACCATCATGGTCGAGGCAGTTCCGGTCAGCCAGTGGACATGAGAACGTCCGTGATGTTTGCTGGCACGTCCTTCTGTAAATTGTCCGTAACAGTAAGGCTCCAAACAACGGAGTTCCGCCTGGTTGTTCCAAGCGGCAGGTGCGTTTTCTATGAAATAGGTAAAGGCACGTTCTCCATGTCCGCATAGAGCTTCTGCCAGGATCAGCCAGCCCTGAGATTGCGAGAAGATACCGGCATTCTCTTTTGTTCCCTGATTATATATGACGGCAAGAGCGCCGTCGAAAGCATTGGCATGATAGGGCGGATTCATCAGAAGGGCTCCATATTCCGTATTTAATTGTTTATAGACATTTGTAAGCGCCGTATCGGCCTGATCGGCGGCGGCAAGTCCGCTGATGACAGACCAGCTCTGTGGATTCAGCCACAGATTAGCTTCCGGGTCTTTCGCAGCGCCGATCCGATCTCCGGCTTCTGTATATCCGCGAATAAAGCGATCCTGATCCCAGCATAATTTTTGAATTATATCGCCTGTCTCTTCCTGTCTTTTTTCGAGGTATTTTTCATATTCCGTATCCTTCATGTACCCGGCAAAATGCTTTAAAACAGTCATTGCGTAGTAGAACTGCATCGCAACGAATGAGGACTCTCCGTTTGCGCCCAGACGAAGGCAGTCATTCCAATCCGCATAAAGTCCTGCGGGCATACCGTGGGGACCAAGGTGATCAAATGAGAATGTAACCGCACGTTTCAGGTGTTCGTAAACAGTGGATTCCCCTTTATCTGCGAAAGGTATGACTTCATTTAGAAATTCCGTATTTCCGGTCTCGGCAATATATTTGTATACGGTTGGAAAAAGCCACAGCGCGTCATCGGCGCGATAGGCAGGGTGGCCGGTTTCCTGCCTGTAGGAAGCGTCGTCCGGCGTATCCTCATGTCCTGGATTGTGTGTGAATTTAACAAGGGGAAGTCCGCCGCCGTTACTTACCTGTGCCGAGAGCATGAAACGGAGCTTCTCTGCTGCCATCTCTGGCGCAAGATGAATGATTCCCTGTATATCCTGTACGGTGTCACGGTAACCATAGCCATTGCGAAGACCGCAGTAAATGAAGGAAGCGGCACGGGACCAGATAAATGTCATGAAGCAGTTATAAGCATTCCAAGTATTTATCATCGTGTTAAATTCCGGGCTGGGCGTATTTACCTTCAGGCGGTTTAATTTTTCATTCCAGTAGTTTTTCAGTTCCAGTAATTCCTGATTTATCATTTCTGCCGGATTTATATAAGCGTCAAGAAGAGCGGACGATTCATGAAAGCCGCCTGTTCCAAGCAGAAAAGCAATGTCTTTCGTTTCTCCCGGAGCCAGAGTAACGCTGCAGGAAAGAGCGCCGCAGGAATTTTCGTTGTAGCTGGTTACATTTCCAAGATCGCCTGACAGGATTCCCTGTGGATTGCTATAGCTGTGATATCTGCCAAGGAAATGTTCTTTTTCACCGCAATAGGAGGATATTGGAGCGCCTGCAAGGCCAAAGAAACGTTCTGTTACATTTTTGTCATCTACTTGCTCGTCTTCTGGCAGGACGTCCAGATTGCCATGAATCTGCTGAATAATCTGGTTCTTTTCAAATAATGTTTTTGTAATGAACAGAGAATACTGTAGATTCACCTGATCCTGCTCATAATTACTATGATTTGTAAATTCGGCATAGCCGCTCAAGGTAAGGCTTCTGGTACGTGCAGAATCATTTGTTACAGAAAGTCCCCACACTTCGTAGGATTTACCCAGAGGAACATAGTAGCGGGCTTCCGAGCTGATCCTGTCATAACTGGAGGTCATCCTGGTATAGCCCATACCGTGATAACATTTACTTTCATAATTGTTAAGGTCTTTGCCCACCGGCTGCCAGGAGGCAGACCAGTAATCCTTAGACTCGTTATCACGGATGTAAAGATATCTGCCGGGCTGGTCAAAGCTGTTGAAAATGTAACGCAGAATCCGTCCGTTTGCGCCTGACTTTGCAAAACTGTAACCGCCTGCATTATTGGAAATAATTGCTCCATATTCCGGAGAACCCAGATAGTTTACCCAGGGAGCGGGTGTATCCGGCCGGTCTATAACATATTCCCGTTCTGTGTCGTCAAAATGTCCATATTTCATATATTTCTTCCTTTCTTTTCAGGAGCTTACAGCAGATTTATGATGATGGTGTGCATGCCGTCTGATAATGCAGTAAGCATATTTCGGGAAAGACTAACAAAAGAATCTTCATTTACTGCAAGTTCATTCCCATCACATGAAGCAGAATCAATAATATAAGCTCCAAAGTCTTTGCTGTTTTTATTTTTATAAATAATAGTAAAATTTTTCCCTGCAAAAGGAATGGTAATGGAAGCGGCGGCATTTTCATCAAACTGGCAGGCCAGAAGTTTTGGATACAGGATAAGGTCTCCGGCTTCGCCCCGGACACCGAAGACTTCTGTAATCATCGTCAGCATAAACCAGCTTGCGGCGCCTGTCAGATACTGGTACATTCCCCGTCCGTCAGAACGGAAATATTCCGGAATCCCTGGATAGATATGGCTGGTATTAAAATCCAGGGCTGTATCGGCAAGTGTCTTAAGCGCTTTCCATCCTTCTTTTACAAATCCTCTGTGATACAGGGCGTTGGCATACATAACCGCCATATGGGAGAATACCGCTCCGTTTTCTTTTTCGCCATATGCAAATCCAAACATACGCCCCATATCAAATTTCAGTTCATGGAAATCGGTATTCAGGCGGTAACCGCCGATTTCTTTTTGATAAAGATAGCGATCGGCGCTTCTTGTAATCTTTTCAATCTGGCTGTCTTCCGCGGTTCCGCTCATAATAGCAAAAACTTGTCCGGTCAGCATCATACGCACATGGTCTTTGAACACCCCTTCAACGGCGCGGCCATGGTTATCATAATAGCTGTTAAACCATCCTTCTTCACCCGGACCGTCAATCCATTCCTGGGATCTCAGACGCTCCATGAGCCAGTTCGCTTTTTGAATCAGATTTACAGCAAGAGCCGAGAGTGAGATGCTGATACGTTTACCGCTGACGGTATGTCTGCAGCAACCCATGTAGTCGGCTATTATTTTGTGCTTTTTTCCGATATCGTCAAAGACATTTACATCGTTTTCCAATAAAATCTTTATTTCTTCCAACAATTCAACCGTATGTGTGGAGGAATGGCTGTCCAATAGACGGATCATTGCCGCAAGATTCAACAGGTTACCGGCATAGGCACAGGTAAAAGCAACGCTTTCGCCGTGTTCTGACGCCATATCCAGTGCATCGTTCCAATCGGCTCCGCGGAGTCTGTAGATGTTATGGTCTCCTACTTCATAAAATGCAGTCAGCTGCTGGATGAGAAGATGCTCTAAAATACTTCCGGTATAGATGTCATTTTGGGCAGTACGTTGTTTGTCTCCCTGTTCTGAATTCCACAGAACATCAACCTCAGTTCCGCGCATAGTCTGAGCGTCTTTAAAATAGGAAATAGATTTATTTAGTATTTGGGCGTCTCCTGTTTGGTCTATATAAAGTTTTGTCGTCATTAACGGCCAAAGTGCATGATCCATCCATACCCTGGAGATTCCATTTCGATCTGCAAGGAAATTACCATCTCCATTTCCGATAATTGTTGCGTTGGTTCCATCAATGCGGACGCCCCCATAATTCATGGCAATCATATGACTGACGCTTTCAGGTTCTATCAGCAGCAAAGAAAGACAATCCTGCCACAGATCTCTCCATCCACGGCCGCCTCGTCCGTAGTCATGATGCGGAAGGAAAGAACAGCCGAATAATCGGCGGAGGAACGGCTGAAAGCAGATCCATTTCATTAGATGGTCAAAATCCGCTTCCTTCGTATGGAACTTCACGTTTACTTTATTTTGCCAGTAAGATTTTGTATCCGAAAAAGCCTTTTGTACTTTGCCGTCGGTATTATATTTCTCAAACAGGTCAAGAATCTTTTTTTCATTGTCTTCCACGCCAATAAGAAGAATATAATCTGCTTTTTCCCCAGGCGCAAGAGAGACGGTTTCAAAGCGGAAGGCGCCCATTGCTTCCTTTCCGGCCGCATGCCCGGGCGCTGTAACCCCAGGGTGTTTTTCATATATGGCGCGGGGATGCGTAAAGGTTCCCCCTTCGCCGACGAAATCTTCGACAGTGGGATAGAAACTCTTCGGTGCATTTCCATTACCCATACACCCCATAACATAATAAATATGTTTATTGGGACGGTGCCCTTTTTCATCAAAGGACATGGTGGGGCAGATAAGGACTCCGTTTTTATTCGTATCAATCCTGTGCAGCATGGATGTGACATTCCTGTGGTCGCGGATGTTGTCTGCACTGCGCCCATAGATCGGAATCGCGGCATAAGGAGTTAATTCCTGCGTAACTTCCGATTGATTCTGCACGGTTACATACATGATTTCTACATTGTAATCTTTTGGAATAAAAGAGGTAATCGTAGACTTTAATTGGTGGACTTTGGACAATCTTGTCAGTGTTTGCCACATAAATCCTGCTTTCAGTTCACTTTCATCCTGCATTGCAGTAAATTTGACGCTTTCCTGCTTGGCGGACGCTCCAGCAGCTGAATATGCATCTGCGCCGTCTTTTAACAGCCAAAAGTTACGGGTGGAACGATTATTATGTAAGTTTTCAGAACTTACTGGTTCTAAAAGGAAGGTTTCCTGATCAATCTTGGCATCGCCCCCAAGATTTGGCGTTACGGCGCTCTTCAGCCCCATTTCCGATGCCAGGGGAAAGTATAAATAACTTGTATTTTCCGGTTGCCTTATTGAAAAGCTGCCATGCTCATCGATAAATTTTAAATGCTCCAATCTTTATACTCCTTTCATTTATATATTTAGATAAAGAACATCATAGAGGAAATCGCATATGAAAAAAATAAAAAACATGTGAAAAATATCAGATTCATGACCTAAAATAAGCGAGGCAGTCCCCATTGTTTCGCTGAAAATTTAAAATGTGTCATGAATCTGATATTTTGGTAAGAACTCTAATATAACTGAAAAAAATTATATATTATAATCCATCCATCAATAAACGTGAAGCTAATGCTTCACAAATATAAAAGGAGGGTTTTATCAATGAAAAAGAGAGTAGTCAGTATCATGTTAATTGCGGCGATGGCAGCAAGTCTGGCAGCAGGCTGCGGGAAGTCGTCTGGTTCTGATTCTGGAAACGGCGGTTCGTCAAGCGGCGGTTCGTCAAGCGGCGGTTCGTCAAGCGCCGGTGCGTCAAGTGGCGAGGAAGGAAAGGTTATTAATATTTATAGCTGGAATGACGAATTTCGTGAACGTGTGGAGGCAGTTTATCCGGAAGTAAAGGAAACTTCTAAGGACGGCACGGTAACTGTTTTAAACGACGGTACGGAGATTCACTGGATTATCAATCCCAATCAGGATGGCGTCTATCAGCAAAAGCTTGACGAGGCGCTGATGCAGCAGGCAGACGCCTCAGCCGATGACAAGGTCGATATCTTCTTGTCAGAGACGGATTATGTCAACAAATATACGGATGCAGATGCGGATGCGGCTATACCGCTTAAGGATCTTGGAATTGACCCTGATAGGGATCTGGCAGATCAGTATGATTTTACGAAAGTTACAGCTTCTGATGTAGATGGCGTTCAGAGGGGCTCTACATGGCAGTGCTGTCCGGGACTGTTAGTATATCGCCGTGATATCGCCAAAGAAGTATTTGGAACAGATGATCCGGAAGAAATCGGTCAGAAAGTAAAAGACTGGGATACTATAAAAGCAACGGCAGAAGAGCTAAAAGCAAAAGGATATTATACATTTGCTTCCTATGCAGATACATTCCGTCTGTATGGCAACAGCATTGAAGAATCATGGGTAAGTCCTGGTGAAACGACGATTAAAGTTGACCAGAAAATCATGGATTGGGTAAATAGTTCGAAAGAGTGGCTGGATGCAGGTTATCTGGATAAGAATGTAAAAGGCCAGTGGAACGATGACTGGAATAAAGCGATGAGTTCTGCTTCCAAAGTATTCGCATTCCTGTTCCCGGCATGGGGAATTGATTTTACTTTGAATCCAAACTGGGACGGTGAAGACGGCGTATGGGCTGTTACCAATCCTCCGCAGGAATATAACTGGGGCGGTTCTTATGTACATGCATGTACGGGTACAGATAATCCGGAGCACGTAAAAGACATTATTCTTGCGGTAACGGTAGACAAAGATAATCTGCTGAAAATTTCAAAAGACTATTCGGATTTCACGAATACAACAAGCGGTATGAAAGAAGCGGCAGAAGATGATTCTTTCGCTTCAGAATTCCTTGGAGGGCAGAATGCATTTGAATACTTTGTACCGGTTGCAGAAAATATTGAGATTGCTCCGCTTTCCGCATATGATCAGGGATGTGTGGAATTAATCCAGAATTCGTTCAGCGATTACCTGCAGGGGAAGGTTGACTATGATAAGGCGAAAAAGAATTTTGAGACGGCGATCATAGAGCGTTATCCTGATATTACCGAGATTCAATGGCCGGAATAGATAAAATGACTGCGGGGCATTGATTGCCCTGCGTCATATGGAGCAGAAAGGAATGATAGTTTATGAAATCAAAACATAAAAAAGTTGACTATTCAAAATGGGGATATATTTTTATTCTTCCATTTTTTGTAAGTTTCTTCATTTTTTCCTTTATTCCTTTGGTGGATACCATCCGGTATAGTTTTTTTGAATATTACCGTTCAGGAATTAAAGAGATCGGACCGAATTTTGTCGGAATGGAAAATTATATCAGCCTTCTGGGTTCGGATATGCTGAAATATGCAGCGAATACTCTGATTTTATGGATTATAGGATTTATTCCGCAGATTGTGATCGCGTTGGTACTTGCGGAGTGGTTCGTAGATGCAAGGTTAAAGATTCACGGGACACAGTTTTTTAAGGTTGTTATCTATCTGCCGAACCTCATCATGGCGTCTGCATTTGCGATGCTATTTTTTACGATGTTCTCTACTAACGGACCGGTTAATTCTATTCTTATGTCCATAGGGATTACCAGTCAGCCCATTGATTTCCTGGGTTCCGCGCTGGGAACAAGATCATTGGTAGGGTTTATGAATTTCCTGATGTGGTTTGGAAATTCAACGATTATGTTGATGGCTGCAATTATGGGAATCAGTCCTGACGTATTTGAGGCGTCTGAGTTGGATGGATGCAACAGTTTCCAGCGGTTCTTCTACATTACGCTGCCGCAGATACGGCCGATTCTTGCATATACGCTGATCACAGCTATCATTGGCGGCCTGCAGATGTTTGATGTTCCGCAGATTCTGACGAATGGACAGGGTACTCCGGACCGTACATCCATGACTTTGATCATGTTCCTGAACAGCCATTTGAAGAGCAGAAATTATGGTATGGCAGGTGCGTTGTCTGTCTATCTGTTTATTGTCAGTGGTATTCTGTGCTTCTTTGTATATCGGATGACGAATAATGATGACCCGGACGGTTCGAAGGCAGCGGCGAAAAAAGCGAAAAAACAGCAAAGGAGGGGATAGATTTATGAAATCAAAACAACCAAGTCATTTACGGAGTATAGTTGCGCATATTGTACTGATCATCCTGTCATTCATGTGTTTGTTTTTCTTCTATATCCTGTTCATCAACGCGACACGGTCGCATGCAGACCTGCAGAAAGGTTTTTCCGCATTGCCGGGAAACTATTTGTTAAAAAATCTATCTAATGTCGCCAATGACGGAACCTTTCCGATGTTGAGGGGGATCTTAAACAGTCTGATCGTTTCTGGCTGCTCTGCGGCAATTTGTACATATTTTTCAGCATTAACGGCGTATGGTCTGTATGCATATAACTTTAAACTAAAGAAGGTTGCATTTACATTTATTATGGCGATTCTTGTAATGCCTACACAGGTAACTGCAATGGGATTCCTGCGGTTGATCACGAATATGGGAATGTATGACTCTCTGCTCCCATTGATCCTGCCTTCGATTGCGTCTCCGGCTGTGTTCTATTTTATGTACAGTTATCTACAGTCGTCACTTCCGCTGTCACTTGTGGAAGCGTCAAGAATTGACGGCTGCGGAGAATTCAGGACTTTTAACCAGATTGTACTTCCGATTATGAAACCGGCGATTGCGGTGCAAGCGATTTTCAGTTTTGTAGGATGTTGGAATAATTACTTCGTTCCGGCTCTGGTTATTCAATCGAAAGACAAGATGACCGTTCCGATTCTGATCGCGACACTTCGGGGCGCCGATTATATGAACTTTGATATGGGTAAGATCTATACAATGATTCTGGTGGCAATTGTGCCGATTATTATCGTATACCTGTGTCTTTCCAAGTTTATCATTGCAGGTGTTACGCTTGGCGGTGTAAAGGAGTAATAAAACAGGTTTTAAAACGACTGCTATATGTAAGCCTTTTGAATTACAAAAAGCTGGCTGTGGCAGTCTTTCTTTTTATATTACTTTATTAAAAGGAGGATAAAAGTAAAAATTATGAATCATAGCGGCACACTGAAAACAAAGCTTTCCAAACGGGAGCTTGAACATGCAAGATTAGCAAGAAAAGCGTCAGCCGAAGGTATGGTTTTATTAAAAAATGATAATTTGCTTCCGCTTGAGTTCCCAATGTCCATTGCATTGTTTGGCGGAGGCGCTGTCTGTACGGTTAAGGGAGGAATCGGTTCAGGCGATGTTAATAATCGAGAGAGTATATCAATATATAGAGGTTTAAAGACGGCAGGCGCAGTGATTACAAGCGAAGACTGGATTGCAGATTATAAGAATCGTTACGAAGCGGCCAGAACTGCATGGAAGGAAAGAGTTTTAGAAGATGCCAGGCATGTAGAGAATCCATTTGACGCTTATTCAGCCAATCCATTTTCCATGCCGGACGGACGAAAAATTATGTTAAAAGATTTAGGAGACGCTTCAGCAGCAGTATATGTGATCAGCCGTATTGCGGGAGAGGGTAAAGACCGCCGGAAGATAGAGGGAGACTATTATCTAAGTATAAAAGAGCGGGAAGATATTTTATACCTGAATCAGACAGATATACCGATTATACTACTCTTAAATGTCGGATCGCCGATAGAGCTAACAGATGTTTTACAAGAAGCCGGAAATATTAAAGCGGTTTTAAATATTTCTCTTCCCGGGCAAGAGGGAGGTCATGCAGTTGCGGATGTTTTGTTTGGCCGCGCGGCGCCAGGAGGCAGATTGACTGCCACTTGGGCAAAGCATTATGAAGATTATCCTTCGGCAGACAGTTTTGGTTATTTGAATGGAAATTTAGAAACGGAGAAATACAGGGAAGGAATTTATGTTGGATATCGGTATTTTGACAGCTTCGGTATACAGCCATTGTTTCCATTTGGTTATGGCCTGTCCTATACGGATTTTTCTATAAGATATGAAGGGCTTCAGAGAACGGCTAGAGGCATGGATATCATGGTTTCTGTGACAAATACTGGAAAATCATATTCCGGACGGGAAGTCGTACAAGTATATGTGACATTACCGCAGACAATTTGTGCAAAAGAATATCAAAGGTTAGTTGGGTTTGCAAAGACAAACACTTTAAAGCCGCAGGAAAAACAAAAACTTGTGATATCTATAGACCAGTCAAATCTTGCCAGTTATTCGGAACAGCTGCATGCATGGTTCATGGAAGCCGGAACATATGGTATATGGATTGGGAATCATTCCGCATCGTTGCAGCTTGCAGAATTGTTTACTGTTCATCAGCAGACGATATTGGAACATACAAAGGGAGTCTGTTCCCCAAAAGAATCTGTTGAAGAACTTGGCATAGCTAAATTTGCCAAGAATAGAGCTGGGGAATGGATTAAGAAGACAGAGGAACAAAAGATTCCGATTTCTTCATTTATACCGCAGGAAGAAAAGAATAGTACATATCAGATAACTTTTGCAAAAGAACAGCCTGTTACAGAACTGATACCACTCTTGTATGGAAATATTACTCAGGGCGCCAGCACTCTTGGATCGGCCGGAATTCGAGTGCCTGGTTCTGCCGGAGAAACAACAGAAACACTGGAAGAAAAGTATGGCATACGTTCTTTGATTATGGCGGATGGTCCGGCAGGGCTTCGTTTAAGGCAGAGCTATGAAGTAGATTGTGATACGAATTCCGTATATGGCGTCGGCGTCTTAGGAGCTTTAGAGAATGGTTTTTTGGAAGAAACAAAACATCATGAAAATGCAGATACTTATTATCAATATTGTACTGCATTTCCGGTAGGAACAGCATTGGCGCAGTCATGGGACACAGGTTTGATGCGGGAATTTGGAGAGGCTGTTGCCGTAGAGATGGAAGAATTCCATGTTGATCTGTGGTTAGCGCCCGGTATGAACATTCACAGGAATCCATTATGCGGACGTAATTTTGAATATTATTCGGAAGATCCTTTTCTGTCAGGGATCATGGCGGCATCTGTGACGGATGGGGTACAGAGTCACAGAGGATGTGGTGTAACAATCAAACATTTTGTCTGCAATAATCAGGAGGATAATAGAATGGGGGTGGATGTTTGTGTTTCTGAGAGGGCTCTCAGAGAGATTTATCTGCGTGGATTTGAAATTGCAGTAAAGAAAAGTAAGCCGATTGCTATGATGTCTTCTTATAATTTGATCAATGGCGTTCATGCGGCTAATAGCAGAGAGCTTTGCACGATAATTGCACGTGAAGAATGGGGATTTGAAGGCGTAATCATGTCTGATTGGAATACAACAGTCCCAGAAGATGGAAGCGTGCCATGGCAATGCGTTGCTGCCGGGAATGATATCATTATGCCCGGAAATCAGAAAGATGCTGCAAATATCCGTGAGGCCTATGAACAAGGAAAATTATCGGAAGAAATGATACGGTGCAGCGCGGGGCGGATACTTAAAATGATTCAAAGATTGTCAAATTAAAAAATCAGCAGGAGGCTATTCAATAAGTGAAAGAGGTTTTCGCCTGCTTGATGATGATTTCCTTACAAAGTGTTTTGAGGGAGATGCGGCAAGCATAGAACTGGTATTGCGAAAAGTCGGATTTAAAGGCGCTGGACGTTCGTACCCAGGTATTTGTGGAGAATCTGCTGAACCGTTCGGTGAGGCTGGATATCCTGGCTACAGACAGTACAGGGGCGAAACTGAATGTGGAAGTACGGCGCTCTGCTCCGATTTAGGAGGTCAGATGTTTATGATGATGAGAGACAGGCATTCCGCATCGATTATATCCTGGCTAACAATCGCAAAGAACCAAAAGCCATCAGCCGGATACAGGCGCGGCGGATTATTCATGAGGCGGCAGGCTCATGGTTGCTTCCTTGTGTTCAAAAGGACAGGCCTCTACAATCGGGCTGCACAGTACTTCGATCAAGCCGCTTCCAACCGCGTAAATGACGACACTCACGATAATACCGACCAGAGGCTCGGACAGCAGGGCGGGTAGAAATGCAAGTCCGATCAGCCCTGCTGCCGCGCATAATTCTGAATCTTAAAAAGAGCAGCGGAGCAAAGTTGGCGGCGCTCGTCTGTGTGATAAAACCGAGATAGCAGGCTGTCAGAGTTTTTAATATTTTTTGACCATTTTGAACTCTAATTTTTTTTAAAAATTTTTCTTTTCTTCTGAAAAAATATGTGATATAATAATGGTATGGGGTATTAGCGCAGTTGGGAGCGCGCAACATTCGCATTGTTGAGGCCAGGGGTTCGAATCCCCTATACTCCATTTTTTTATGCTGTCTGAGGAAGAGATTCATCAGACAGTTTTTTCGTTCTCTGTATGCCTGTCGAAGCAATAGCCGTTATATGTCGTCCGTTCGTCAGCGTGTCCAATCATTTCACAGATTGTATTAATACGATAGTATTAGACCGACTTCAGCAGCTGTTTCGGCGATTTACTATTTTCCATCCTTCTCGCTCATCTGTATACCACGTATTTCTTTGATAACCTCCCTATAAGGCTTTTTCTTACCAAAAAGCATAGTTGTCCCAAGCACAAACCCGTCCATTCCCATAGGGGCAAATTTCTGAATCTTATCAGCGCTGCAGGCGCCATCCCAATACACCTGGAAATTCATTTCATCCTTCATTTTCAGAAGCGTCGTAATCTTTTCACCCACGAAGGGGAGATACATCTGCCCTGCATTGCCAGGATTTACTGACATTACAAGCACCTTCTTTACAATCCGAAGCATTTCATAGACATTCTCAATGCTAGTTCCGGGGTTTATCGCAATGCCCGGAAACATACCTGCATTGGTAATTTTCTGGAGAGTGGTAGATGGATGATATTCCGCCTCCGGGTGAATATAGACAGTATCTTTCTTGCGCAGCTTTCTCAGGAAAATCTCAATGTTGTTATTAGGGTGTTCTATCATTAGATGGACATCCAGCGGAGTTTTAGTAGCTGATGCAATGTAAGACATATCATTTATAGACATCGCAAAATTCGGTACGTAACGTCCATCCATGATATCTATATGGAAAGAATCGATACCGCCGCTTTCCAGGTTCTTAACTTCTTTCTCCAAATTTCCATAATTGGCACACATCATAGATGCCATTAATTCAAACTGCATATATATCCATTCCTTTCCTTCGCTTGGAGCCTAATGTTCCTTAAATAAGTTCTTTTATATCTGTCATCCGATTAAAAAAAGGGTCCTCTACAATCAATTCCTGAAAATCTTTGTCCGAAATCTTTAGATTATGAATTAATCCTAGAAACGTCTCATCTAACCGCTTACTTCGGCTTTCCATATTTGCAGGCAAAAGTTTTAGATATCTGCCAAAATAATCCAGGATTCCTGCCTGCGCCTGCATAACACATCTGATATCTTTTTCTTTCCGAGTTTCTTTCACAAACACTGGATTTCCGCTGTCATCAAATCCCCATACACATGGATGTGGGGCAGTCAAAACTGTCTCCAGAACATAATAATTATCATAAATACTGCTTCCATCCGTCTCATCTATATCATAAAAAGACTCTATATCAAGCCCCCTATCCTTCATGAAGTATGCTTCAAGCTGCAAAAAATACATACCTTTCAGACGATGCGCAGCAAATCTCTCTACATACATCTGTGTCGTCCCCTTTGCCACAAAATCAAAAAAAGCCACATCTCCGCCTTTTAGAGCCAATTTCTCTATATATTTCATATATTTTTCCCGCTCATTCACGGCTTGTCTTAAAATATCATCCTTATATCTAAGCAGGTCAGTCTCCGTCTTGTCCCACCGCTTGGCATTCCCACCCTTCTTTTCAGTCCTTCCACACTCTAATCCAAACCGCGCTTTCAGATTTTCTTCCAATGTACCGCTGAATCTCATACTATCCACGTAAACAATATCTTCCTCGTTCATCATACCTGCCCGAACTGCCGCCATCCTTGAAGTCAGAAAATACACGGTATCTGCATTTTTATCCAGCATCTGGTACATCTTCTGCAGAAGATATCCGTCCCTTGCGCTAAACCAGATATTATGCAATCCATAATGCTGCACTCTTTCCCGAAACCAGAACACAAAATCCGTGATGATTGGTGCGCAGAGTAAATAACCGATATCATAAGCATCAGATACCTCGATTTTCTTTTTGGCTGTCTCGAACTGAAAGGGATCATTAAACAGTTTTGCTGAAAACATTCCCACCTTCAATCGCTCTGCTAAACTGTCTGAATCCATTTCCAATCCCATGTTTCCAACCGCATCCAGCAAATCCTCTTTGCTAAATATACGATATGTATCCATTCCTTTTTTTAACGCCATCTCCATATCTGTGATAAGATCGTCGCCAATATGCAGATATTGTTTTTCTCCTTCAAGTTCCAATAACTTATCGAAAAGATGTTGTCTTTTCCCTGTGTTATACTCGCAGGATACCAAAAGACCCGTATATCCTGTCAACAGACATTCCCTCAATATCTGTTCTATCTGTGTCTTTGTGTAATAGGTATCAGTCACGATATAGACAGCCTTCTTTTTCTGAATACAATATTTGTACGCCTCACAAACTGCCTCTCTTCTTAAAAGCGTCCTGCAATCAATCTCCCACTCCAGTTCTGCTAATTCGCCGGCCGAAACACAAACCCCCTGTGTACATTTCAAGACCTCCTTATATAATCGCTCAAGCGTCGGAGCCCCTTCATCCGACAGCCTCTTTTCTGCTTCCAGACGCTTAGAAGGAAACTGGTCAATGTAGATATCTTTCATCTTTAGCGCACTATCCATGAGTTCAATGATATCAGACGAAAATAATACTTCACGCAAAATAAGAGTATCAAAAAGATCAAAGCTGATCACTTCTGCTTTGTCTATCTTTTTATATAGCTCATCTTTCGTCTCTCCCTTCATATGCATAAAGCTATATGTAATGCTTTCTCTTTCCAGAAGATTTTTCCCCCTAATGTCCATAAGAGCAATTCCGCATTCTGAACAGATATCCCCGATTTTCCCGGCAATCGCTTTGCAGGAACCCGGACGTGCAACGACAATAATAAGCTTCACACCTGCTTCAACCACATAAGACAGAGATACAATTTTTTTGCCGTACAGTTCCCCCTCTTCACGGAAGCTGTCCAACAGACCAAGGATTTCAAATCTGTCCTCCAACGAAAGAAGTGCTCCTTTTGTCTCCGTACCAAGACCATACAGTGCAGTTTTTTCCCCGATATATTTTTGAAATGGTTCATTTATCCCAGACATTTTTGTCACTTCCTTATTGTATTTAATGATTGAATATCAAACTCATAAGTCTCTCTTCAAAAGCATCCATAGAAAAATATTTTTCATAAACTCTGCGGGCATTATTACCCATTATTTGCAAATCAAATTTCCCCACGATACAGTCCTCCAACGCTGACCTAAGCCGGTTTACATTCTCGCTTGGAAATATAATTCCATCGATTCCGTCCCTTATGTATTCTGCCGTGCCTGCAGTATCTGAAATCAGACAAGGAATGCTGTGCATCATCGCTTCTGCAGCTACGGTAGGCATCGGATCTTCTCTGGAAGGACACACTAAGATATCTGTCTGTTCCAGAATGCAGTTTATTTCGTTTCTTCCCACAGGCCCTGAAATGATAATCTCAGAAATATCTTTTGCAGACTCCATGATCTCCTTTGCCAGCAGAGATGTATTTTCGCCGACAAAGATGAACCGTGCTCTCTTTCTGATCTCTGGACTTAACCTTTGAATGGCTTTCAACAGAATGTCCTGGCCTTTTCTATATTCGATATATCCAATGACAGTAAAACACATCTTGTTATGATGTCTTCCTGACTGCACTATTTTACCTACTCTTCTAAATTGATCCGTAACACCATAAAGTAAATATTCCACATGAAAATCCGGTCTGAATATCTTCAAGGCTTTCTCCGGTATAGGTCCTACGCTCCATATCTTCATATTATGTGACACTAGCTTATCCATCGTTTCCTGACGGACTCCATCATAAAAAAAGGGGGCGTCGTGAAGCCACCATGCAACTGGTATCTCTGGTTCTCTCTCCGAAAGAAATACATGAAAATTCATCGTATTGCAGATGATAAAATTATACTCCCTGACCCAATCCGATTCTTTCATTGTCGCAATCATCAGATTTTCGTCTATGACTGCCGGTATCCCTTCCCTGGTTAAAATATCACGCAGAGGGCCATCCAGCATAGATACATATACCACATGGTATCCTTTTTTAATCAGTGCTTGTGCCGCATGATATAAGGCGATGGCAGGACCTCCCAACGTCAAATCATGGCTCAACAACAGAATCTTCTTATTAACTCTGAGATTCCCGGCGTTATCGACACACACTCTTCGACACTTTTTAGAGGGTGTACCAATCAAATCATGTAAGTCAAAAAAATGATATATCTTCTCTTCACTTACCCCCAAATCAAGCAACTGGACCCTCATCATTTTCACGTAAAAGCTCAAAATAATAATCGCATCAAACTCATATTGCAGGACATTTTCTGGTGCAATCACAAGAATATCATCTATATAATAACCCTGTTTCTCTTTTGAATTATCAATCAGAGCAACCACATCTTTTTTCTCAAACCAAATCTTATATCGATTATAATATTCGCCTGTGCCAAACAGTAAAAATCTCATCCCCACTCCTTTGCATTTTAAGGTATGGCATACAGAACCATCTCATTATCTGCATTGCTATAGCTTCGGAGGTAAAACTTGTACTCAGAAACTAAAGCTTTCATATAGAGCGGCAGCGTAACAATATCCTCCGGTTTATGGTAAATACAGATTGCAAGCTTTGGCTTATCTCTTTTTATTATCTTTTCTGCTCCCTTTAATGACTCTAGTTCTGCTCCTTCAACATCCATCTTGATAAATGTAATCTTGTCGTGTACATCCACAACATCATCAATAGCTGCTGTTTTTATCGTGCATTTTCCTTCTCCAATATGCGCACATCCATCTGCTGTTGAAGCAAAAGGCAATTTGGAACTGCAGCTCCATGTCCCATAGGGAAATAGTGATATTTCAGGAAAAGACTCCTTTTCTCTCTCAAGCCTTTTCAGACAATTTTCATAATTCTTGGGATCCGGCTCAAATGCATATACCTTCTTCAGACCGCCGCAAAGTTTTGCAAAATCATAGGTCGTACCCAAGTCATAGCATCCTGCGTCTACAAAAATCTCCTCATCCAAGTAATGTAAAAAGTCCTCATAAAAATAATCATCGCCTGTTCCGCATTTAAAAAATGACCGAATATCCATGAGTTCCCTTTCTTCAACGCCATGATTAATCAGATATTCTTTCACTTCCTTCATATATTTTGTTGTACATATGACAATCTTTTTTTGCTCTCTCCTCCCGAAGAGCTCCATTGGCGATATTACCCTGTATCCATAAAAATCCTTTTTTTGCTTCTGAATATCACTGTCACAAAACTCAATTTCCAGGTTACATTCTTTCAGATACGGTATCAGACGTTCCGAAAAACTGCCTGTCCCATAGAACGTAATCTTTATCCCCTCAGGCAGTGTCTTAATGAAATCTTTTTCATCACATCCGTTCCATACTGGAATATCCGGATGCGACTTTTTAGCCATATGCTCCACATATCCAAAGTTTCCAGTCACAAGCCAGTTTAGACGGTCAAGATATAGTTCTTTTGATAACTGATCCTCAAGCATTTCATAAACATCTTTTAACCCCTGTATGAATTCGTCAGGCTGCATACACTTTTCCTCCACATACTTACATCTCATCCTTGCATCTTTTTCTCATATTCCGTATATTTTTCATCCAGCCTTGCATAATACGTATTGTCTTTATGGATATATCTGATCATCCTGCAATCATTGATTCCCATCTGATTTAACTGTTTTTTTATTGGAATAAACCCGTTCTGGCTACTGATGATATAAAAAGCATTCGGATATTCGTCCTCAAGCCGCGCTGCCGAAATAACCGGAATCCCCCGATATGTCATACCCTGTTTTGCCTTATCATTATCGGCAAATGCTGCAATGGATTTTACATTTGACCGAAGCAAATGGTCTGCAACTTTCTTCCCGATTTCAGAGAATCCAAATACGACAACTTGCTCTGCCTTCTCTGCCATCCCACGTATATATGACCAGTCACTTTTCCGTTCAGCTTCCAAAGCTGCTTCCCAAATATTGCGGTAAACCGACTCGTCCAACACTCTGCCTGCCTCGTTCCACCACAGTGTATTCACTTTAAGCCTTGTACAGATCCATGGTTTAAAATAACCTGTAAAATGCAGCACACAGGCTCTCTCTTCAATATGAGACAACTCTTCCTCTGAATAGCCGTCCGGTGGTTTCTCGGCTATACTTCCATAATATTCTGTAAAAAAATCATATTTTAAAGGAAGTATTTTTATTTTTCCATAACAGCATTTATTGATAATATCCTGATCCATATATTTGCAGCCTGAGCCTATGGCTTCGATCATTCTATGCTCCACATGGTCTTCCCTGATTTTGTTAAGATTAAGAAGCATAAAGCCAACATTCACATAATCGTCCATGGATGGAATATGCAAGATGTCGGCATATTCCTTATACTCTGACATATGGCTCTGAACCCCCAAATCCTTCACCGCAGCCACATAATCATTCTCCATATCAGTGTTATAAACTTCCGATAAGTCATCCCTGATTATCATATCCCCGTCAATAAACAGGCATCGTTCTTCCTCTATCATCTGGCTAATATATAGCCTGTAATAGGACGCAACCGAAATATGGGCTGTTGTGACTGCTTTATCTAGCCTTGAATCATGAATCTCCTTAAAGGTAAACTCAATCCTGCCGTCCTTTTTTTCCAATTTCTTCAGCATATCCCGGCAAGCATAATTAAAATTCCGGTCACATAGAATATATACATGAAAGCATGTACCTTTCTTTGAAGATGTTAAAATAGAAGATAACGTCACAAGTGTCGGTATGACGTAATTTTCATCGGTTGACATTACAATATTTATTTTCTCCACAGTACACTCCCTATCCATTTTCATGCATACCTCTTATCAATTCTCCTATGGTCCATATTTTTGCATTTAGCTTTTGACTTAATATTTTCCTAACATCCTCTTCATGTTCCACTAGAGATATAATTACCAAATCCACACCAGGCAATGTTTCTTTTGGTGTGTATATTGGTATGGTTGGTTTTAAATACGGTATGCTTCTGTCTATAAAGTAACAGACCGATATACCCGCCTCTTTTAATGAATTCTCAATCTGTTTTCCAATAGTTCCGTTTCCATATATTGCTACCTTGTGAAAACCTCTTTTTTTTATGATATCCCAAATCCTTATCCCTCTGTTTTCCTGCTTCAGCCAGTCATCATACAAAGTTACCATGTTCCTGAACTTATCGAGAAGCTGTATTTTCCCGAATACTTCTTTCCAAAAAGCCTGCTGCAAATCAGACATTTCCGCATCAGAAAGCAGTTTAATTTTTCTCACAATCTCTACAACTTCCTGTTCAGACTGAATCATCTTTACCGTTTGAAGAGATGCATTATTTCCATCCATAACATGTTCAAATAAAATGTCATCATTTAATACAAACTGTTTTCCTTCGCTCAACATACAGAGCCATAGCAGCCAGTCGTCTGCCCCATTATGATGCAGAATATTTTTCTTCCAGATATCTGAAATTGAATTCTTCCTGATAAGTACCTGTCCTGGAGACACAATTGTATTCCCGTTTCTAATGACATAATTTCTGTCAACCGCATTCTGAAAGAATCTCTGCTCATCATAGTAAATTTTGCCTCCGTCTACTAATCGACAAACCACTGCATCCCCATCTTTGATTCGGTCCAACTGACTTTTAAGATATAAAGGGAAAATCCGATCATCCTGATCCAGAAATAATACATATTCCCCCTTCGCCTCATTTAATCCATGAACTCTTGCTCCATGGATACCTCGGTTAAACTCTGTGTTCAAAATCCTGATATCAACCGTATACGAATATATATCTATTTTGATAGGCGTCAGAGGGTCATCATTGACAAACAATAATTCTGTCTTTGCGCCTGTAACTTCTGCACAGGCTTCGATTTGATGAATCATCCTCTCTATGTACGGTATTCCTTGATAAACCGGAACAACTACACTTACTGATACCAACACTTTTTCACCTCTGATAAATCACTTATACAATCGGGATTTCCTGTGGACGAACCCAGAGCATTCGTTCTCTATGAATCCCTAATGAAGCTAACTCGTCCATAATCTCATCTGCCATCTCTCTGTTCTTGACTGCGATGAGTATTTTTATATAATCTAAACTCACAATCCGGGCAGGATGTATAATTTTTCTGCCGTCACAGGTATTTTTATCAACCCATGCGGCTATATTACAATAATGATTATCCACAATCTGATGATAATAAGACTGCCCTACCTCTCCAGCGCCATACAGGATAATATCGCTGCCTTTTTCTATTATTGTATAGGGAAATAGAAATGTCCTCTTAAACCGAATATGAAATATCTGCTGTAACCCTTGTTCCAGAAGAAGCCAGACATAGTTTTTTAATTGTTTCTGTAAATGGTATTTGTTTTGGTATTTAAAAAAGCGCTTCTGCATATATTGATAAAAAGACTGAATTTCACAAATCGTATTGATATTCATATTCCGGCACATAGACTCCTCATGAATTCTATAAAAATATTGATATTTCTTTATAATATAAATGCGATTTATCTCCAGGCAACAGGGATAGAAAATGGCAGCGTCTTCTCCCATTGTAATTTTCCTGTCCGCTCTTTCAAATGCTCCCAGTAAGAGCTTTCGTTTCATGATTTTTGTACACAAAGACGGCTGTGCTCCTCTTTGCCCTTTCGCTGCGTCATGCATCATATTAGATAAAAAGATATCTAAGTTTACTCCTCTCTCATAAGAGCCATACAATGTGTTATCATCAATCTCTGTTTTTGTCTGTCCAAATACAGCCGTATACCCCATTGAAACAATGTCGCACTTCTTATCTTCTGCTACAGACATCAGATCCTGATACATATCATGAGCAATCCAGTCGTCGCTATCCACAAAACCGATATACTCCCCTTTACTGCTTTTAAGACCATGCCATCTGGCTTCCATACAGCCCATATTGTTTTGGTGTATCACACGTATCCGGCTGTCTGCTTTTTCATATTCATCACATATTTCACCGGAACCATCCGTAGAACCATCATCTACGAGAATTATTTCCATATCTTTGTACACCTGGTTACTTATACTCTGAATACATTGCTTTAGATATTTTCTGTTGTTATATACTGGCACAATTACCGTCAATTTCATTACAATATCTCCATCCGTTCTTATTACCAAAGCGCAGGAATGATATCTTTACAGAGAATTACATCTGTTTCTTGCATCTTATTTTTTACGGTTTCCGCTACTTCTTCTGCTTCCATATTTAATGCAATAAAAATGAGGTCCGTTCCAGGCAGATCCATCTCAATCGAGTATGAGGTAACGTCAACGATTTCTTTATATTTTTGATCAATCACATACTTTATGGCGATTTTTAAATCATCCAGATACTTCTTTATTCTTCTTCCCCATTGACCATAACCATAAATACAAACGTCCTTACCATCACAAATGCTGGCTAATTTTTGCTTAAAACGGTGGTATTGATTTGTAAGCGCTTCAAAATCGGCGCTATTCAAATTCAATAACTTCTGTATCTCATCATTTGTAAACATTGTACATTCACACTCATAATAGTAATAGCATTTCTTTAATTGAATACCTTTCTCTAACGGTCTATACAGTGACTCAGTTCGTATATAATGTGCCCATCCTTTGGGGTTGTCCATAAATATCCGATCTCCCATAGCCGTTAATCCATCTTCGAGATAATCACATATCTTAAAGCTTTTGTTAATCCATCTAATCTTATATCCTTCATATGCAATCCTGTCCCATACGACAGCTTCCGTAATAAATGTTTCACCTGTATACTCTGGAAACGGAAATCTGCGTAAAATCTCTGTTTTCAAAACCTCAGCCTTATCACCTTCTAAACCGAATTTTTCCCGTTCCAGATTCGTGGCGTCGATATACTCCCGAAAGCAAGGCGTGCCTCCAATCATTTTTCCATGCTTATTCCTGCTAAGCCCTGATATACCCGCAAACTGACAGTCAGAATGAATCCCTGACCAATATTCTAAGACGGTTTCTACCGCATCGTCCTCCAAATAATCATCGCTGTCTACGATAAAAAAAGCCTCATACTCTGCCAGTTTCACTCCATAATTAATTGCACTGTGTTTTCCTCTGTTTTCCTGCCGATAAATCCTTATCTGAAATTCCTGTGTATTCTTCCTCCAACGCTCCACGAGTGAAATCACATCATCTGTTGAGCCATCATCAACAATCAGCCATTCAAACGCATAACAGGTCTGGCGCAATAAGGAAACGTATAGATTTTCTATGATATAAGCACGATTATAAACTGGGGTAAATATAGTTATCATTTCTGCTCCATTTCTTCATAGCTGAAATTAACATATTTTTTTCACGTTTATCTTCCATCCATGAGCCTGAAAAATGGTGGATTGCATAAGTATGTATTGGACTTCGCTCCACCCGAAAACTATACGGGCTCATTCCGCATAAAACACGTGACGGGTATACCGCCATACCATTTATAATTTGAAATTTTCCATTACATTCCAATCCATGTCTTTTCATAATCTTTGTCTGTATTACGGGACAGCTTGTGCGATTCCATGTTCCATCATCCTGCACGAAATCCAGATTATCGTAATACTCCCGGATTTCATGCAAAATCGGATTATGTTTTTGGGAGCCGAATCCCAGTCCATAATTTACATATTCGCTGCTTTCAAAACCGCAAAACGCTTGATTCATCAACAATTCATCGATATTTTTTGTTAATTCAACATCAATATCCAAATATATTCCGCCATGTTCATTTATAATGTCTATCCTGGCATAATCGGATACAAAAGCCCATTGCTCCATTTCGTATGCCTGGCTGATATATGGAGTCTTATATACGTCATAATTCTTTTCATTCCATTCAATAATTTCATAATCTGGACAATACTCTTTCCAGCTTTTCATCCATCTCTTATAGTGAACCGGCATCTCTTTCTTTCCAAACCAACAATAGTGAATTGTTTTGGGAATCTGGATACTGTCGCAGGCTGATAATTGGGATGGCATTTTAATGTGTAATCGGTCATAATCGTATTGTTCAATTCTTAAAACGGGATAAATATAATAATTGATATCACCTGACACATTTGATTTTTCTATCTGCTGTATGATTTCTTCAAACGATTCCGTTGTTATTAAAATCTTGTCACTGCTTTCTATGCTTTCCACCATTTCTCTGAATGATATAAGAGCAATAGAAACGCCATTTACTACTTTTACCGAAGTTTTGACGACATCTGGATTGTTATCAACAACTGCTTTGATACTCTCTTCAAGATTATAGCCTTCAAATTCCTTCAAAAAAGCTTCAAATACCCTTCCTGCCCCAAAACAGTATATATTTTTCTCTTTTTTGCTTAATATATTAGATAATAGACCTGTAGCATATATCATTATTTTCTCCCACCCACATCATACTTCTGACTCTCTGATTCGCTTCCATGCCTCATATCTCTTTGTATCAACAAAATCCTTCACAAATACTGTCTTAGGATTTCGGCAGATATCTTCTGGAATTCCAATCTGCTCTATGCTCCCCTCATTGGTTATGATGATCGTATCTGCGACCTCCATAGCCTCCTCTTGGTCATGAGTTACAAAGATGCTGGTAATCCCTACCTGCCTGATCATCTTACGAAGCCAGCTTCGCAGCTCCCGACGCACCTTTGCGTCAATTGCCGCGAAGGGTTCATCTAACAGAAGAAGCTGTGGATTGGGAGCAAGAGCCCTGGCAAATGCCACTCTCTGCCGCTGTCCACCGGACAGCTGGTGGGGATAACGATTCCCCAATTCCTGCATGGAGATCAGTTCCAAAAGATGCTCTACCCTGTCTTTAATCTCTGTCCTGCTTTTTTTCTGTACCTTCAGGCCAAAAGCAATATTTTCTGCCACCGTCATATAACGGAACAGAGCGTAATTCTGGAACACAAATCCAATCCCCCGTTTACTCCCCGGAAGGTCATTCACTCTCTTGCCATTAATCAGTATATCTCCCGAATCTGGTCGGTCTAATCCTGCAATCATCCTCAAGATTGTGGTCTTTCCGCTTCCGCTTGGTCCAAGAAGGGCAGCCAGATGGCCCTTTTCTACCCCGAAGCTCACGTCCTTGGATGCAAGAAACCCGTCAAAAGTTTTATGGATGTGCTTCATTTCCACATACATAGCCGCTTTCCCCCTCTATTTTTGTTTCCATTCTACGAGATTTCTCGCGATCAGTATCAGCACTGCCATTATCACCAAAACCGACGAAACCGCAAATGCCGCAGTGGTGTTAAATTCATTGTAAAGAATCTCAACATGGAGCGGCAGCGTGTTGGTTTTTCCCCTTAAATGGCCCGAAATGACTGAGACGGCTCCAAACTCTCCCATGGAGCGCGCGGCACATAATATGATGCCGTAAATGAGCGCCCACTTTATATGAGGAAAGGTGATTCTCCAGAAAATTGTAAACCCCTTAGCTCCCATCAAACCGGCTGCTTCCTCTTCATCCTTGCCCTGTGCGTTCATCACTGGAAACAGCTCACGGAATACAAAGGAAAATGTGACAAATATCGTGGCTAGGATGACTCCCGGCGTTGCGAATACAATTTTAATCCCATGTGCTTTCAGGAAATCCCCCATCCAGCCCATGTTTCCAAAGGTCAGGATGAAAATCAGCCCCGCTATCACAGGAGAGATTGAAAACGGAATATCAATCAGCGTAGCCAATACCTGCCGCCCCCTGAAATAAAATTTGGAAAGCAGATAAGACGCAAACAGCCCGAACACAGTATTCACAGCTACGGCGGATACCGTTGCCAGCAGTGTAAGCCGGAATGCTTTTATCGTATATTCATCCAGCACATTCTCCCGGTACACCTTCCAACCATCTCTAAAAGCGTTTGCGATGACTACAGTAAGTGGCAGAACCAACATCACAAACAAGAATACTGCACATATGGCAATCAACAGATATTTTACAAAACGGCTTCCCTCATCTCTGTGGGGCTCTGTTACTTTTCGTAAGGAATGAATCCCACCCTGACTAAATTTCTGCATATGGAGCTGGATAGAATTGATCAGAAGCATCAACAGGAAGGACAGCGCAAGCAGCACAAGGGCAATAGCGATAGCGTCGGCATATTTATACTGTTCCAGCTTCGTCATAATCAAAAGAGGGGCAATCTGGGTCTTATAAGGAATATTTCCTGCAATAAATACCACGCTTCCATACTCCCCAATCCCCCTGGCAAAAGCCAGTCCGAAGCCCGCAAGCAGCGCGGGAAATAATTCGGGAAGGATTACGTGGAAAAAAGTATAAATCTGTCCAGCTCCAAGCATCGCCGCCGCTTCTTCATATTGTCTGTCCAACTTCTCCAACACTGGCTGCACCGACCTCACCACAAAAGGGATTCCTACGAATATCATGGCTATCGTAATGCCGGTGCGTGTATAGGCGATCTTCACCCCCGCTTCAGCAAATAATCTTCCAATCCAACCCTGGTCTGAATATAGATGCGTCAAGGATATGCCTGCCACTGCGGTAGGGAGTGCAAACGGTAGTTCAATCAATCCGTCCATCAGCCGTTTCCCCTGAAAATCATATCGCACTAGAACCCATGCAAGAGCAAGCCCCAACACCCCGTTGACCAGCGCCGCGAAAAAAGCACAGGAAAGGCTCACTCCATAACCGGATACAACCTGACGCGAGGTAACGATTTCTATAAATTCCCGAAAATCCAGTTCTCCTGCGCTGAAAAAGATGGATGCCAGGGGAAGCAGCACCAGGCATCCTAGCATGGAGAGTGTCACGCCCATAGATATCCCAAAGCCTGGTATCACCTTGACTCCCTTTTTATTCTTCACCTTTATGATCTGCTCCATAACTTAAATTTACTCCGTATAAATCTGGTCAAAAACCTCGCCGTCATCAAAATAATCCTTATGAGCCTGATTCCAGCCACCAAAATCATCGATTGTAACAAGATTCATATCCAAGTCGAACTGTCCAGAAAATTCCTGCAGGATCGCTTCCTTTGACGGACGGTAATAATTCTCTCCGGCAAGTCTCTGCGCCTCATCACTGTACAGATATTCCAGATATGCCTCTGCCAGACTGGTCGTCCCATGTTCTTTTGCGTTCTGATCCACCACTGCCACGGAAGGCTGCGCAAGGATGCTGATGCTTGGAGTTACGATCTCATACTGATTTGGATATTCCTCCATGGACAGAAATGCTTCATTCTCCCAGGCGACCAACACATCCCCTTGCCCATTTTCTACAAAGGTATTTGTCGCCCCTCTTGCACCGGAATCCAGCACCAGTACATTTTCATAGAGCTTTTTCATATATTTCATGGTCTCTTCTTTATTATTTCCGTCCTGCTCCTGCCAGTAAGCCCATGCGGCAAGGAAATTCCAACAGGCGCCGCCGGAAGTCTTGGGATTCGGGGTGATCACTTCCACGCCATCCCTGACCAGATCGTCCCAATCCCTGATATTTTTTTCATTTCCCTTCCGTACCAGAAATACGACCGTTGAGGTATATGGAGAACTGTTCTTGTCAAATTCCTCCATCCATCCGCTGTCTATCAGCCCCGCTTCCTCAATCGCCGTGATATCGTAGGCAAGGGCAAGAGTCACCACGTCAGCTTCATTTCCCTCGATCACCGAACGGGCCTGGGAACCAGAGCCGCCATGGGACTGAGTGACCGTAATATCCTGTCCGATTTCCTCTTTCCAGTACTTACGGAAAAGTTCATTATATTTCGCATAGAACTCCCTCGTTGGATCATAGGATACATTCAAAAGTTCTATCCCTTTGCTGCTGTCTGCTGAAGATTCAGGGTTTCCTGTACAGCCTGCACATAAAATACACGCCAGTATTCCCGTCGCAGCCATTATAAAAGTTCGCTTATTTTTTTCAAATCCCATTTTCAGAACCTCTCCACTCCTATCCGGCCGATATATTTACAAATATCTTTTTATCTGGCCTAACACATGCTCCACGGCTTCTTCCAGCGTGTATTTACTGGTATCGACTTCTGCCTCAGGATAATCCGGCGCTTCATAGGGGCTTGAAATCCCTGTAAAATTAGGAATTTGCCCATCCATTGCTTTCTTGTACAATCCTTTTACATCTCTCTTCTTGCATTCCTCCAACGGAGTGCTTACATAGATTTCAATAAAATTCTCTTCCCCAATGATTCTCCTGGCGTTCTGCCGGTCGGCTCTGAACGGCGAGATAAATGCCGTGAGTACAATCAAACCTGCGTCATTCATCAGCTTTGCAACCTCTGCGGTTCTTCTGATATTTTCTATTCGGTCCTCTGGCTCAAAACCAAGGTTCTTATTCAGCCCTATCCTGATGTTGTCACCGTCAAGGAGCATAGTATATTTTCCGCTGAGATTCAGACGTTTCTCGATTTCGTTTGCCAACGCGGATTTTCCTGATCCCGAAAGTCCGGTAAACCACAATGTTATCGGTTTCTGCCCCATCCTTTTTGCCCGGAATCTTCGTGTGATATCAAGCTTCTGCCACGTAATGTTGTCCGATCTCCTCAAAGGATGCCTTATTACGCCACAGGCAGAAGTCATATTCGTGACGCGGTCAATCAGGACAAAGCATCCCATATCCTTATGTTTTGCAAACACGCTATAAACTGTCTTCTCTGACAGACAGATATCACAGACAGCGATTTCATTCTTATGTAATTTTGAAGCAGCGATTTCTTCACCTGAATGAATATCCACCTTGTATTTTATAGACATCACCACCGCGGGCAGTATTCTGGTTCCAAGCTTGATCAAATAATTCTTTCCCTGGACCAGTTTCGTATCATCCATCCAGAGAATCGAAGCAGTAAACATACTGCTGACCTTCAAGTCTGCATCCCTTGCCAGCACGCAGCCTCTGGATACATCAATCTCGCGGTTAAGCCGGATTGATACGGGTTGTCCTTTTTCTGCCCTTTCCACCGGACAGTCTAAATATAATATAGATTGTACATTTGCTTTTTCCCCTCCTGGCAATACTGCAATTTCATCTCCGACCGCGATACTGCCTGATGCAATCTGTCCCTGAAATCCTCTGTATGCTGCGTTCGGCCTGCATACCTTTTGGACTGGCATAACAAATCCTTTTTCTTCTATTCCTTCTTTTATATCCACTGTTTCCAGGTACTTCAATAAAGTCTTTTTCTGATACCATGGCATATTTGCTGATTTTTTCGTAATATTATCACCTTCTGTTGCCGATACCGGAATTACTTCTACATGTTCAAGTTCCAGGTCTGCCGCCAGCTTCTTGATATCCTTTTCTATCTTCTGGTACTTCTGCTGGCTATACTCTGCCAGATCCATCTTATTTACTGCAAACAGAAAATATTTTATCCCCATCATCGAACAGATCCTTGCATGCCGGCGAGTCTGTATCTGCAGTCCCTGCGTCGCGTCTGCAAGGATAACCGCCAGAGCTGCGAAAGAAGCCCCGACCGCCATATTCCTGGTATATTCTTCATGTCCCGGAGTATCTGCTACGATAAAGCTTCTGCAGTCTGTGGTAAAGTAACGGTAAGCAACGTCAATGGTAATTCCCTGCTCCCGTTCTGCCAGCAAACCGTCCAGCAACAGAGAATAGTCCAGTTTTCCGTCCCTGTTTCCAACTCTGCTGTCTAACTCCAATGCTTTTTCCTGATCCGTAAACAAAAGCTTCGCATCATATAACATATGTCCAATCAGGGTTGACTTCCCATCATCCACACTGCCGCAGGTAATGAATTTTAACAATCCGTCCATTTTAAAAATATCCCTCCCGTTTCCGCCGTTCCATACTTCCTGCCGCCTCGTGGTCGATAACACGGCTCGTCCGTTCCGAAGAAACCGCACCCTGAGTTTCTCTCACAATCGCTTCTAACGTATCGGCAGAAGACTCCACTCCGCCAGTTAATGGATAACATCCCAGTGTTCGGAAACGTATGCTTTTATATTCTACCCTTTCTCCCGGAAACAGACGCATACGCTCGTCGTCCTTCATAATGATATTACCGTTCCGATACACGACGGGGCGTTCCTTCGCAAAATACAACGGCACGATTTCTATCTTTTCTCTTTTAATATATTGCCAGATATCTTTTTCAGTCCAATTAGAAAGAGGGAATACTCTTATGCTTTCGCCCTTATGTATCTGTGTGTTATATAATTTCCACATTTCCGGCCGCTGGTTCTTTGGATCCCATGCCTGTTCCTTATTTCTAAAAGAAAAAATACGTTCTTTTGCCCTGGACTTTTCTTCGTCGCGGCGTCCGCCTCCAAATGCAGCTGTAAAACCATAGCTTGATAATGCCTGCTTCAAAGCCTGTGTCTTCATGATATCTGTATAAGCTGAACCATGGTCAAATGGATTAATCCCTTTTTTTACTCCTTCCTCATTGGTATAAACCAACATTTCAATCTTTTTTTCTTTTGCGATACGATCGCGGAATTCTATCATTTCTTTGAATTTCCATGTAGTATCAATATGTAAAAAAGGGAATGGCGGCTTTTCAGGATAGAATGCTTTCATTGCAAGATGCAGCATAACGGAACTGTCTTTCCCAATAGAATATAGCATAACCGGATTATCACATTCCGCCGCTACCTCACGGATAATATAGACCGCTTCTGCTTCAAGAGTATCCAGATGATCACCCATATTATTTATCTCCATTCTCTATGTTATTCTTCCATTCTTTCAGAAAACTACTTTTTTCTTCTCCGGTATAGAAATAATCCATTTTAGAGTTTTCTTCATAATAATGTTTTACATATCTCTCTGGCAGCAGTACTTCTTTTCGGAACTGCGCATATGCCAGGCCGTACCATTTTTGCTTCGCTACATTTGCATTCACAGCCGGAAGGTTTGGGACTCCTGCAAACTCACTGATCTTGTCCATGATTTCTTCCATTTTTTCTACTTTATACAGAAATAATTCCACATTTTCCTTTTTTATGATTGTATATCCTTTCTCCCTGTCAAAAGGATATTGATATACATCAATTCCCAAATGTTTTTTTATCTGTTCGTCAAACCACTCAAATTCGTCATTCCATGTATAGGGCATTGAATCACCAAGAATTTTCTTTGTATATGTACTTCCCTTTAGTATGAAGTCAATGAATTTTTCATACATCATTTGAAAATCATTCCCTAATATCGGCATCCACATAATATGGCGTACATCTTCAGTAAAAGCTTGCCAAAATGCAGAATAATCTCTATTCAATGGTTCCCGTACCATTGTTATTATTTTTGCAGCTGATTTTTTCTGAATTATTTTCTCCCAAACCTCTCTATATTGTTCTCCGATAATATGATCAGGATATTCCAAATAATGCATACTGATAATTGGAATGTCTTTTCTTTTTAATCTGGCTGCCAGAGAAGTCGAGGCTGTTTTACCGGGCTGTATAAGCCATATCGCACTATCAGGAGTTGTTATTAAATTACGTGCTATATCAAGTCCAAGATTAATATATTGATTTTTTCTTAATCTGTTCTCTATTTGCATATGAGAATAATATTTTGAATCAATTCCATAAATAATTTCAGCATTGATTTGCAAAGCTGTTTTTATCCCCCAGTAAGTAATTATTCTCATAGTATTCAATTCCATATATTCCAATAAATCACATAATTCCTGAGGATTTAAGATACATGCAATTATATATGTTGTATTATTGGTTTTATTGATATTATTTTTTAGGTCAAACGGTGAAATGATTTTTATATTATCTATAGTTTCTCCCCACTTTTTCATATCCATATCACAGAAAGCTTCTACTTTTATTTTTGCATCTTGCAGACTTTTTACAATTTCTTTTCCCTTCTCCGCCGCTCCATATAATATAATTCCTGACGCTTCTTTCAGCAGGAAAATATTCTTACAAATTTCTAAATCCCATACATTATTAGACGAAGTCCACCCGCCCGAAGGGCATGCATTACGGTGTGCCCTTGGGTATACTTTCCTATCACTCTGTTCCATATTAATTCCTCACTTTTTTGTAATTGTCCTATTTTAAACTATTAGATATTGTATTAAAAATCAATTGTCCGATCTCCGTATTCTTTTTTTCATTAAGCAATGAAATTTTTGAGATTTCAGAAAATGCTTTTATAAACAAAGATTTGGGAATATATAATTGTTTTATGCTTTTTTTGGATAAATCAGCAATTTTAATTGTTTTATTATCATCTGTAAAGATAACTGCACAGTCTTGGATAAAATATAAAAATATGTTCTTTTGCTCTTTTGTGTGATGTGAATCAGGTTCTAATATTATCATTTTTCCATCTTTAAAGGTTATACACCAAGAACCCAAGATGTCTTTAAAATATTCCATTCTCTCTTTAATATCAGGAAATAGCCCTGTCCGTCCCTCTATCTCTTTTTTTCTTGGATTCCAACAAATTAATTCGCTTCCTGCCTCTTTCCTATTATGAATCAAAATAGAATTTCCTTCCTTTTTCATTCCAAAAAGCTCCCCTGCAACATCTAGCTGGTACACATTTTGTAATTTCATATCAGAGAGATTAATAGAAAAAATGATATCCTGCACATCACATTTTACTAAGCAATATAAGGTATGATTTATAATACAGGCGCTGTCTCGTCTTATAAAAGAAAACTTTAAATTTAACGCCTGGAGATTTTCCTGCAAATCCTTTCCCCATTGATCATAATATACGGTTCTTTTTGTCAATTTGTCGAATACCAACAAACTTTCTTCTAAATCTATCGGTACAAAAATAAAGTTATTCACATCATTAAGTACAGATGCGGTTCTATAATGATTCTGTTTCATTTTTTGCTCAGGAAAATCCACTTCTTCATACGTATTAGAGATGAAATGATAAATTAATAGTTTTAATTTTTCCGGCACAACTAAATATAACGTTTGTTTCTTCTCTTCCAGAGAAAAAAATAACTGCTTAGAGGCCCGACAGTATTCGGGCAAAACACATTCTATATTCCATTCTTCCTTTTTCAAATCATATGCTGCCAAAATACCGTATTCTTTTGGTATTATAAAGACTTTACTTTCTCTTTTGATAGCGAGTAAGAGTTTTTTTTCACTTGCTAAATTAATCTCCATAAAATTTCACCTCAAAAGCCCAATCAATAGATTAAAAAACATATTTTTCCCAATATCTGTAATTACTTGTTATTTCATTTTCAGAATAAAAATGTTCATACTTGGAATTATGATTATAATAATAATCAAAATAATCCCGTGGGAGTCTTACATTTTTTTTGAATTTTTCGTATGTATAAGCATACATTTTTTCGGATGCTTTATTTCTATTTATAAGATTATATTTTTCATCAGATATAAAATCAGAAATTACTTCTTCCAAAGATGATAAACATTCCATTTTTACGATTAATATTTGCACATTTTTCTCTTCTATTATCACGTATCCTTTCTGTTTATCAAAAGCGTAGTTATATATATCGATTCCAAAAACTTCCTTTATTTCATAGTCAAACCATGAAAAAACATCTAATTTACAGTCAGTAATTAAATTTGCTAAATTTCTAAAAGAATGATTCAGCGTTTTTTTCCATGGAGAACATCTTTTTTTCAATTCTTGCGTCCCTAAGCTCACGTTTGAATCTCCATATAACCAAAAAATATTGTTATTAAAATCATGAAAAGGCCAAAAATGAAGGTCGCTATTCTGAAAAAAAGCTGCTATATCATGAGAAATCGGTTCTCTGACCGCAGAAATAATTTTTATTTTTTTCTTTCTGATATTTTGTAAATAAAATTCCAAACTATTTCTATCAGTATCTGAAAGTTTATGTGCAGTTGTCAAAGAATGAAATTGAATACTTTTATTCTGGATGGAATTACATATACTTTGTGAGCCTACTTTTCCCGGCTGATAAATCCAGATATAGTCCTCAGGTGTCAAAGCAGCATTAACAAGTTGATCTACAGCATATATTTTTAATTCCTGAAAAAAAATATATTGTCCTGCATCCATTCCTGCTTTAAGCTTTATTTTAAATTTTTCTGGCAAACCAGATTCATTCATATGTAGTTTAATGGATGTATAAAACCCATAAATTGTACAAACTTTTGTTGCCTCAAATTTCTTACACATATGCAGCATTTCTTTATAATAAATATCACTTGCAATAATTAGCAAATAACATTTATTATTAAACTTATCTAAAATATTTGATATAGATTGCACTTCCATATTGTGAAATCTTTTGTTTGTAATTTCCGTTTGGCATATGATTGCCGGGGTGATTCCAATTTCTTCCAAACAGTTAAAGACTTCTTCTGCCCAATGACCGGCTCCATAAATAATTATTTTTGATTTAAAAAGAATCGTTAAATCGTCAATCAATTCATAATCTATTATCGTCATATTTAACACCCATTCCATTTTCATTTTAAATAAGGCACATTGGTCATCGAAACTATACATTTTAATTACTCGATGATGCAGATTATTCTGCTTCGCTCCCTGCTACATCATGTCTTGTCACCAACCGCAGGTTGATGACCTGCGTGCGCATCAGCGCACTTCCTTATGTCTTGTCACCAACCGCAGGTTGATGACCTGCGTGCGCATCAGCGCACTTCCTTATGTCTTGTCACCAACCGCAGGTTGATGACCTGCGATATGTTCACAGGGTCTTGGCATACCCAATACACAGACATTTGAAATCTCTCAAATTCTGCCTTCTAATGCCGTAAATAATATTTTTATATCATGAACCGCACCTTCTAGTCCTCTCGGTTAAACCCAGGCTCATCACCAGAATTTATCTAAATGGCAGTTCTTATGATCCATACAATACTCCTTCACCCTGCCCCCTCTTTTTTGCATTGCGGGCGGTGTTGGTCTTTTCTTCTTCGCAGTATCCGCATATGGAACAGTAAAACTTTCCCTCTAACTTGGTCCCCATACTTCCACAATTACTGCATTCGTTACTGATATCTTTTCCTAGTACCTCTATAATCTCAACAGAAAGCTCCCTGCACTTTTGTGTAAGCCTTTTCCGGATATAACCTCTTTGCCATAAGGTCATGGAATTGTTGATCTTCTTATTGCTTCCTCCACCCTGTGGTTTCGGAAGCTTCACAAGATAGAGCGTTTCCGGCTTTTCTGTGCGCAAGAATCGGTTTAGTTCCTGATTGATATAGCTGTGCATTTGTTCCTGGAGCCTTCCTTTTTTTGCATTGTATTTTTTTCGTCCGGGATTGCTTGATTTATTCTGGTTGTATTTTCCTGTCTGGGCACGCATCCATTCTGCATATTCTGTCTGGTATTTCCCAAGTTCTTTTCCGTAATGGTGTCCTTGGTCTGTTGTAAGCATCGTATAGATTCCAAACGCCACCCCAACCTGTTCCGAGTACTCTGCGAATTTATGTACTGCAACTTTTACAGGAACTTTAATTTCCAGTCTGTTCTCCTCAGGATATAATTTAACATACAACTGGGACTGGTACTGATTGCGATCAGTCAAAGGAACAAAAATCCGCTTTCTCTTCTCTTTTGTGGAAATATAAATCCCGGAATCTGCATAGCGGTATGCACGCTCTGCAACAGAAAATCCTGTTGTTTTTTCTGTGTGTTCCTTCACATGGTATTTTCGGACTTGCCTGCGCAGATAACGATATATTTTCTCCGCATCTATTCCAATTAAAAGTTCATCTGACTTCGCCTGGATTTTCTCCGGTAACTTCATGGGCTTTCTATTTAATGCCGCATCAAAGGCGTTATTGACTTTTAGCAGAAAGCGAAGATAATGTTTTTCTTCTTCTGTCAGCTTCTGGTTTACAGCGATCAGTTTCAGAAGCTTGGATTTTGTTCTGGTCCACTGGCTCTTGATATCTCCCAGTGCGTCAAAGACTGCCAGATAAAAATATACTGACGGCATTGCCAGCTCTGCCCGAAGCCCGCTTCTGGTCATCTCATTTTGTACCGTATATCCCGGATAAATCTTGGATAAACTGGCGATGCCCCCATAACGGCTATATACATAATTCTTCACCTTTTTATAATCCTCTGCAATCTCCATTAATTTCTGCATATCAGTCTCTGGGATTGGCTCTTTGCTATACTGGTGAACAGTCTTGCATATCTTCTCAGGCAATCTGTATCCCCCCCTTCCTTATAGAAGAATCTGTCCCTGATTTTTTTCATTCATAAAAATCCATACGCCTGACAGATTCTCAAAATCCAGGTCGCACTTTCGGTAAATGAACATCCTCTATCAGATTTTCGTAGAATATCAAATTCTACGAAAAGTGATTTTTCCCCCTGTCTTTTTGCGCCCTGTAGCTCATCTGACCATTTATTTGACGGTAAATAACTTGGAAAGCCGATTCATATTTTCGGTTTTCAATGCCATTGTCGGATGTACATAACGGTTCATCGTAATAGATACACTTGCGTGCCCAAGGATCTCGCTCAGGCTTTTCACATCGAACCCCAACTCAATACATCTTGTGGCGAACGTGTGACGGATTGCATGAAAATTTGCGTCAGAGATATTGCAGGATGAAAGAATCCCTTTGAAATGGTTTTGCATTGTTCTAGGTTCCACAAAGCGTTCCTGTTCACACGTGAGAAGAAATGTCTCTGGCGTATGGTATTTTTTGAGCAGCCCTATCATTGCCTCCGGCAGCGGAATGGTACGAATAGAGCATACACTTTTCGGCGTGAATATCCGAACTTCTGTTTTGTATTTCGCTGATCCGTCTATCCGAATCCTCTGCATTGTTTTCCGCACATGCATTTTTCCCTCTTCAAGACTAAAATCATCCCAGGTCAGCGCACATAATTCTCCGATTCGGACACCCGTAAAAAAACAGAGCAAAATCCCTAGCGCAATCGGATTCATATTTTCGTACAGATATGCAAGAAGACTGTCCTGCTCTTTTGCGCTGAATACACGGATTTCTTTTTGCTCCCGCCTGATATTGATACATTCTGGAGAGAATGATACGGTGAAGTTCCGTTTCAGAGCGTAAATCCGAATGCTGTTCATAGTAGACAGAACCTCCGCGACCGTAGACGGCGAAAGGCCCTGCTGTTTTGCCCCTCCGTTTGACAGTAAAGCATTTATAAAGTCAATAATATTCTGATTAGTAATTTCAGAAAATTCTCTTTCGCCAAATTCGGGAAGGATATAGCAACGGAGTAAATCGCCATATTTGTTTATCGAAGAAGCTTTAAGCGTTCCCGACATTGATGCAAGCCAGTGATTTCCAATTTCCTCCATGCTCCCAGCGGATACAATATGTGGTTTTTGGTTTAAATTCTTTTTCACATCGTCAAGCTTCTTTTTTACTTCCCTGTAGTTTCTGGCGTAAACTGAACCATAGTGGACTTTTCCACCCTCCCGTTTCTTGATATAGCGGCCTTCCCAGCGCCCATCTTTTCTCTTATAAATATTTTCACCTTTTCGCGGCATACACACTTCCTCCTTTTTGACCATAATTTTGACAGCAAATAGATTCATTTTCACTAAAAAAATCATTTAATCACTAAAGGAATCTGTGGAAAAAGCCGATATGATATCATAGGGAATGGTATTTCAGGGGAAAAATGTAAAATAAGTAAAACGTATTGACAGATTTTATACCGTTCTTTATAATAAATAGAGTATTTTCACTAAAACTAGCTTTCGTAGAATTTGATATTCCAAGAAAATCCATTGTTAAAAAGTTCATTTTGAGGTACTATTGTTATCTCGAATTCTTTAATAATTCATTGATAAATCACAATGTCGTTAACATAATAAAAAGAACAATACCGGATAGCCTTACACCCTCCCATGGGATAAGGCATCCGATATTGTTCTGGGAACCAATCCTGATATTCGGCATAATTTGATAACTTGACGAAAAGACTTATTGAAGTACAATTATAATAATGTGGCAAATGTACTCAGAACGTAGTAAAATGTCAGTATAGTAAGCGCTTGAACGCAGTTTCTGGATGCATAAGAGTAGTTGTGAAGCCAAAAGTAAGGAGAAAAAAGATGCTGAAAAAAAGAGAGTTAGGATTACTGACGATGGAACTGGAAACAGAGTCCCTGGATCCAGAGATTTACCGGTATCAGACGAAATATGGGATATCAGTCGTATATTTTATGTTTGACCCAGAGCTAATAAGAAAGTTTATATTCGAGCCAGTCTATCTCAGCCCGGAAGATGTAAAATGTGAAGGAATGTCGGAAGAAGAGATATTCCAGGCTATTTTGGAAAGTACAGTTACCATTATGCATACAGAAATTATTCCATTTTCAGAGTATTTCAGAGAATTTGAACAATTCTGTGAGGATAAGAAAAAGATTCCGATTATTAGAGGAATTGCGAGGGCAATGGAGTCGGTAGAGGATGAGAAGAAGGTGTGGTGTGTGACGGGAGCGCCCAGAGAGCGTTGTGCGTCCGGGGCATTATACCATCCGCTGCTTAGAGCGTTTTGTGAAACCCACGGATGTGCAGGGCTGTTAATCGGGTTCAGTGACAATGATTTTGCATATTTAGGAGAGGACAATCCGCAGATTGCTTCGATTATGCCGTCGCTGGTACATGAGCTTAGTCATGTGGTGGAAGGCGCGAAGGAACTTTTGGATCTCAAGATTCTTAAATATGATTATAAAACGGACACGATGAGTGAATTTAAGGATAGTGAAAACTATCTTTAAGTAAAAGTAATGTTTTGGGCAACACGGAATAATGATTAGGTTTGGAGGGATATTCATGGCGTACGGAAGTAACGTAAAAGAAATTCTATATGGAGGAGATTACAATCCAGAACAATGGACCGAAGAGGTCTGGCAGGAGGATATGCGCATGATGAAGAAGGCGCATATTAACATAGTCACGCTCAATGTGTTCAGTTGGGCGTCCTTACAGCCGAATGAAGACACTTATTGTTTCCAGCGATTGGATAGGATAATGGAATTGGTGCGGGAAAATGGCCTTAAAGTCTGCATGGCAACGGCAACTGGCGCACATCCGGCGTGGATGGCGAGACGGCATCCGGATATTCTCAGAACTGGGGCGGACGGGTTAAAAAGGACGTTCGGCGGGCGGCATAATTCCTGCCCCAACAGTCCGACGTACCGTATGTACGCGCCCAGGCTTGCAAGTGAGCTGGCGAAGCGGTATAAGGATTATGATAATATTGTTGCATGGCATGTATCCAATGAGTTTGGAGGGGAATGCCACTGTGAGAATTGTGAAAAGGCGTTCCGGGAGTGGCTCAAGGAGAAGTATGGTACGATTGAAGAATTGAACCGTTGTTTTTATACGGAATTCTGGGGGCATACGTTCTATGACTGGGAGGAGATTGTACTTCCGAATTTGAAGAGTGAGCATTTTATCCATGGGGATGCGGGAGAGCGGACGATGTTCCAGGGGATTTCTTTGGATTACCGGAGATTTATGTCGGATAGTATCCTGGATTGTTTCCGGCTGGAATATGATGCGATTAAGAAGGAGATGCCGGACATCCCGATTACGACGAACCTGATGGGATTCTTTAAAGACTTGGATTACCAGAAATGGGCACGGGAGATGGATTTTGTGTCTTGGGACAGTTATCCGGAACCGCAGGACAGCCCGGCGGCGGTTGCAATGCGGCATGACTTGATGCGGGGAATTAAGGGGCAGCAGTCATTTGTCCTGATGGAGCAGACGCCGAGCGTGACGAACTGGCACCATTATAATAAGCTGAAAAGACCGGGGGATATGCGGCTCTTGAGTCTTCAGGCGGCGGCCCATGGGGCGGATGCGATTCAGTTTTTCCAAATCCGCAGGGGGCGCGGGGCATGTGAGAAGTATCACGGCGCTGTGATTGACCATGCGGGCAGGGATGATACCCGGGTGTTTCTGGAGGTGGAGGCTCTCGGAAAGGAACTTATGGATTTGAAGGACGCATTTTTAGAAGGAAGGACGCCTTCTGAGACTGCGATCGTGTTTGACTGGGATAACTGGTGGGCAGTGGAGTATTCGGCTGGGCCGAGTGTCCTTATGAAATATCTGGATGCGGTTCAGGATTATTATACGGCTGCTTTTGAGCAGAATGTGCCGGTGGATATTATCAGTGTGGAAGATGATCTGTCTCCGTATAAGGTGGTGATTGCGCCGCTGCTCTATATGACGAAGGCTGGATACGCAAATAAGGTAAATCAGTATGTAGACGGGGGAGGAACATTTATCACGACGTATTTTTCCGGGATTGTGGACGAGCATGACCTTGTGTTTGAGGGAGGATATCCGGGTGAGCTTAGGGATGTGCTTGGAATATGGGTAGAGGAAAATGATGCGCTGCCCCAAGGGGAAAGTAACTCGTTTACCTATGACGGTGTGAAGTATCCGGCTACGATGCTGTGCGATTTGATGCATTTGGAAGATGCGCAGGAGGTTAGCGAGTATGAAAAGGATTTCTATCGAGGCACGCCTGTTTTGACCAGGAACCATTATGGAAACGGAACTGCTTATTATGTGGGAACGCGGTCAGACGCGGAATTTTATCGGCATTTTTTAAGAAATGTGTTTCAGGAGGCTGGCGTTATGCCGGTTATGGATACCCCGGATGATGTAGAGGCAGCGGTACGTGTCAATGAGAAGGGGAGTACACTGTTCTTGCTTAACCATGGGAAGGAGAGCAAGACGGTTGTTCTGGACAGAGATTGCCGGAGTCTTTGCGATGGGAAGGAGTATAAGAGGGGAGATCGTTTGGAATTAGAGGGGAAGGAAGTTGTGATCCTGAGAAATTGACCGGATTTGTTACGAGAGTATTATCGTTTCAGGCGAAGCGATATAATGGTGCGGCAAAACTTTACACATTTGGCATATTTTAGTATAATAGGGGTGACAGGAAGGAATTGGTATGATTAAGGTTTCTTTTTGTGTCTACTCGCCCTTCGGGTATGTGATACAGGATATCCGGAGGAGATAAATTTATGGAATGAGGAAGTACTATGGCAAAGAAATCAAGAAAAGACCGCAAGCAGGCTGCGGCAAAGCAAAACACGGGAAAACAGAATAAGACAGGACAGAATGTTGTGGTGCAGGCGGCAGAGGTCAAAGAAAAGATGGAGAGTGAGAAGATGGAAACTGTTAAGGTGGAAACTCAGGAGAAAGAAGCTGTAAAAGCGGCAGAAGAGGTTTCTGGGAGTGCCGTAGAAGAAGTGAAGGTATGTGAAGAGGCGGGCAAGAATTGCGAAGCTGAGGCTGAGTGTGAAGTGAAAGAGGCAGTGCGCGAAGCTGAGGCTGTGTGTGAAGCGAAAGAGGCAGTGTGCGAAGCTGAGGCGGTGTGTGAAACCAAAGAGGCTGTGGAAACATCCGATGAAGCAAAGAAAACAGAGATGTCTTGTGAAGCTGAGAAGAATAAGGAAGAAGAGGAAGAGGAAGCCGAAGCGGCGTTTAGGAACGCCGAGCGCCGGGCTGTTTATGAGAAACGGTTCGCCAGACATATTGACGAGCTGAAGTGGCTTTACATGGAATTATACGGCAACAGCTCCATGTTTGCAGAGTTGTGCGACAATCTTTACCGTTTCTATGAGGAGCGTAACGATGATTTGAAGAAAATCGACCAGAACCGGGAGGCACGTCCGGACTGGTATAAGCAGAATGATATGTTGGGCATGATGTTCTACATCGATAATTTTGCCGGGAATATGAAGGGCGTGGAATCGAAGCTTGAGTATCTCGAAAAGAGTAATGTAAATTACATCCATCTGATGCCGTTCCTTGATACGGTGGAAGGGCGTTCGGACGGCGGCTACGCTGTGGCGGATTTCCGCAAAGTGCAGGAAAAGCTTGGAACCATGGAGGACTTGGAGAGCCTGACGGCGGCTTGCCATAAGAAGGATATCAATGTGTGTATGGATTTTGTTATGAACCATACTTCGGAAGACCATGAGTGGGCAAAGAAGGCAAGACAGGGAATCGGAGAGTATATGAGCAGATATTTCTTCTTCGATAACTATTCGATTCCGGCTCAGTATGAGAAGACCGTGCCGCAGGTATTCCCGACAACGGCGCCGGGGAACTTCACATGGCTTCCGGAAGTGGAACATTTTGTCATGACGTCTTTCTATCCGTACCAGTGGGATTTGAATTACAAGAATCCAAGGGTATTTAATGAGATGATGTATAATTTCCTGTTCCTGGCGAATAAGGGAATCGATATCATCCGGATTGACGCCGTCCCATATATATGGAAGGAACTGAATACGCAGTGCAGGAATCTTCCCCAGGTACATACGATTGTACGTATGATGCGTATGATTGGTGAGATTGTCTGTCCGAGCGTCCTGCTTCTCGGTGAAGTAGTGATGGAGCCAGAAAAGGTGGTTCCGTATTTTGGGACTGTGGAGAAGCCGGAGTGCCATATGCTTTATAATGTTACGACGATGGCGACGACATGGCATACGGTAGCTACCAGAGATGTCGGCCTTCTGCGGCAGCAGCTTGATATTGTGAATGGACTTCCTAAGGATTATGTGTTCCTGAATTACCTGCGCTGCCATGACGATATCGGATGGGGATTGGATTATAGTTCTCTTGCAAGGGAAGGTATCCGGGAGCGTCCCCATAAACAGTATTTGAATGATTATTTCCAGGGATACGTGGGCGACAGTACGAGCCGCGGGGAGCTTTATAATGCAGATCCGGTTACGGGCGACGCAAGGTTCTGTGGGACGACGGCTTCTATGTGCGGTATTGAGAAGGCCGGCTTTGAGCAGGATGCAGAGGCAATGAAGAGGGCGATTCAAAAGGATGTTATGCTTCATGCATATATGTTCATGCAGTCGGGTATTCCGGTGCTTTACAGCGGGGATGAGATTGGCCAGGTAAATGACTATACTTATAAGGAAGACCCGAACAAGGCGGCGGATTCCCGTTATATCCACCGCGGGGCAATGAACTGGGATTTGGCGCGGAACATTTCTGATCCGGATACGGTGGAAGGACAGGTGTTCACAAAGCTGGGACAGTTGGAGAAGATCCGTAAGTCTGAGAAGGTATTTGTATCAAACGCGGATACTTGGACGATTGAAACATGGGAAGCCGGAGTGCTTTGTATTGGCAGGTATTTTGAGGGTGAGAAGCTGATTGGCCTGTTTAATTTCAGCGAGTATGATAAGACGGCATGGATAAACGAAGAAGACGGTATGTATGTTGATTTGATTTCCGGCGAAAGAATGGAGGCAAGGGGAGTCAATATTCCTGCCTTTGGATTCTTCTATCTGAAGAAAGAGGATAATGTCGAATAGAGATGAGGCGAAGAAAATGGATTTGGATTGCCGTTTTGGCGGCAATCCTGTGGATATGCCCGGGAACGGCTGCATTTGCCGCTGAGGCGGGGGAAGGTGAGCAGCCGGCGGCGGAGCTTACAGAGGAAGAGCGGCTTCAACAGGAATTGGACGCTGTCTATGCCATGCCTGTCCAGTCGAATGAATGGGAAGGGTGGCCGCAGGCGCCGGGGACTTACGGTGAGGCTGCGATTGTCATGGAAGTGGAGTCGGGAGCTATCCTGTATGCGAAGAATATTGACGACCATCACTTTCCGGCCAGTATTACGAAGCTCTTGACGGCTTTGGTGGCGTTTGAGAACGGTAAGTTTGAAGATCCTGTGGTGTTCTCCCATGACAGCCTTGCGTTTCTCGAACCTGGGGATGCTTACATCGGCATGAAGGAAGGAAACCAGATTACGCTGGAACAGGCGTTGTATGCAACGCTCCTTGCTTCGGCAAATGAGGGCGCTTATGGGGTTGCCGAGAGTGTAGGCAAGAACGCAGGACATGATTATGCCTGGTTTTTAGAGCAGATGAATCAGAGGTGTAAGGAGCTTGGCGGGGAGAATTCTAATTTTATGAATCCCCACGGGCTGCATGACGAGAACCATTATACCTGTGCAAGGGATATGGCGCTGATTGGAAGGGAGCTTTTCAAGCACCCGGAATTTTTTCAGATTGTACAGACCTTGCAATATACGATTCCTGCATCAGAGACGACGGAGGAGCACATTTTCCAGCAGAAGCATAAGATGCTGAAAGAAGGAAATGCGAATTATTATGAGTTTGCAATCGGCGGGAAGACCGGATACACGTCGGAGGCCATGTCTACGCTGGTAACAATGGCGGACAATGGAAATATGCAGCTTGTATGCGTGGTGTTGAAGACTCATGGGGTGAATGTTTACCCGGATACCCGGAACCTGCTGGAGTATGGGTTTGCGAATTTCAGTAAGGTATTGCCTGCGGCGTATGAGGAATCGGAGGATGTGGCAAAGATTCCGGATGAGCAGAATATTGTTGTGCCAAATGGCGTTGAATTTCAGGATTTGGAGATGGAGATTGTACCGGATGAGGAGTCGGAAGAGGAAGGGACTCTGGCGTACAGCTATAAGGGCAGCCCTGTAGGTTCTGTCCGGGCAGTCTTGAGTCAGGCTTATTTTGACAAGGCCAAGGCAAAAGAGGAGGATGCCAAGAAGTCGCAGGAGAAGCAGAAGGGCGGTTCGAGAGAGGCGAAAAGCGGCAAGGATAAGAAGGCTGGGATTCTTGAAAATAAGACGATTTTGAAGAAATGTGTCCTTGGCGCGGCGGGAGTCATTTTCGTCGTGCTGGTGTCAATTCTGGTGAAGCTGCTTCTTGATGGAAAAAGAAAGAAGAAGAGGAAAAGATAAAAAACTCTTGACGATGCCGGGGGTTTTGTCTATAATATAGCCACACGAAAAAGTGTTGACGAAGACAGTAAGCCATACCAGAACGGTACAGCGAGCCGGGGACGGTGCAAGCCCGGTGCTAGTAGGGTATGCCTGAATATCACTTCCGAGCTGCGGCTGTCGAAAGGGCGTGCGTCTGGGGATGCATGGGAACTTAGTAGGGGCTGACGGAGTTCCTCCGTTACAGGGATGGCATATGTTGGTATGTTTAGGTGGTTTATAAGCGTGAGCGTTTTGCTCCCGTCCTATTCTGGGCGGGAGCTTTTTTTCGCCTTAGTATGTCTTTGGTGGAGCCATCGGCTTCATAATTATTTGGGCGGAAGGTTTACGGTCAATGAGGTATTTATAAGGGATAAAGCCGGTATTTAACGGCGTCCCCGAAGGAGGATTCTATGTATAAGAAGGTTTCAACGGATTTGAATTTTGTTGACCGGGAAAAAGCGGTCGAGAAGTTCTGGGAAGAGAACCATATCTTTGAGAAGAGTATGGAGAAACGGGAAGGCAATGAGATTTATATGTTTTACGACGGGCCGCCGACTGCAAATGGCAAGCCGCACATCGGACATGTGCTGACCCGTGTAATCAAGGACATGATTCCCAGATACCGGACGATGAAGGGATACGAAGTGCCGAGAAAAGCAGGATGGGACACCCATGGGCTTCCGGTAGAGCTTGAGGTGGAGAAGGCGTTAGGGCTTGACGGCAAGGAACAGATTGAGGAGTATGGCCTTGAGCCGTTCATTGACAAGTGTAAGGAAAGTGTCTGGAAGTATAAGGGGATGTGGGAGGATTTCTCTGGTACGGTCGGATTTTGGGCGGATATGGAGAATCCCTATGTCACATACCATAATGAATTTATCGAGTCTGAGTGGTGGGCGCTGAAACAGATTTGGGACAAGGGATTGCTTTATAAGGGATTCAAGATTGTTCCTTACTGCCCGCGCTGCGGTACGCCCCTTTCTGCCCAGGAGGTGGCGCAAGGGTATAAGGATGTGAAGGAGCGTTCTGCTATCGTACGGTTTAAGGCGAAGGGAGAGGATGCGTATATCTTAGCCTGGACAACGACGCCGTGGACTTTGCCGTCGAACTTAGGACTCTGTGTGAACCCGACGGAGACCTATGCCAAGGTGAAGTGTATCGACGGATATACGTATTATATGGCGGAAGCTCTTCTGGATACGGTGCTTGGTTCTCTGGCGAAAGAGGGCGAGACGGCATATGAAGTGCTTGAGACGTATCAGGGCAAGGATTTGGAGTACAAGGAGTATGAGCCGTTGTACCAGTGTGCCGCAGATGGGATTGCGAAGCAGAACAAGAAGGCGTTTTATGTCATTTGTGATAACTATGTAACCCTGACGGATGGTACGGGAGTGGTGCATACTGCGCCTGCCTTCGGTGAAGACGATGCAAGGGTCTGCCGTAAATATGATATGCCGTTCGTACAGTTGGTGGATGAGAAGGGAAATATGGCGGAATCGACTCCATTTGCCGGGTTATTCGTGAAGAAGGCAGACCCGGAGGTGTTGAAGGATTTGGAGAAGCGAAATCTGTTGTTTGAGGCTCCGAATTTTGAGCATAGTTATCCCCATTGCTGGAGATGCGACACGCCATTGATTTATTATGCCCGTGAGTCTTGGTTCATCAAGATGACGGATGTAAAAGAGGATTTGATTGCCAATAACAATACGATTAACTGGATCCCGGAGAGTATCGGGAAGGGACGTTTCGGCGACTGGCTGGAGAATGTCCAGGACTGGGGAATCAGCCGTAACCGTTACTGGGGGACGCCCTTAAATATCTGGGAGTGCGAGTGCGGGCATCAGCATTCGGTCGGCAGTATTGAGGAGCTTAAAGAGATGTCGGATAACTGTCCGGAGGATATCGAGCTGCACCGTCCGTATATCGACGAGGTGACGATAAAGTGTCCGGTCTGTGGCAAGGAAATGCACCGGGTTCCGGAAGTGATTGACTGTTGGTTTGATTCCGGGGCGATGCCTTTTGCTCAGCTTCACTATCCATTTGAGAATCAGGAGTTGTTCGAGAAACAGTTCCCGGCGGATTTTATTTCTGAGGCTGTGGATCAGACCCGTGGATGGTTCTATTCGCTGCTTGCGATTTCGACGCTGATTTTTAACAAAGCTCCGTATAAGAATGTGATTGTCCTTGGGCATGTGCAGGATGAGAAGGGGCAGAAGATGAGCAAGTCAAAGGGGAATGCCGTGGATCCTTTTGATGCTCTTGAGAAGTATGGCGCTGACGCCATTCGCTGGTATTTCTATGTGAACAGCGCGCCGTGGCTGCCGAACCGTTTCCATGGGAAAGCCGTGGTCGAGGGACAGCGGAAGTTTATGGGAACCCTGTGGAATACGTATGCGTTTTTCGTATTGTATGCAAATATTGACGGCTTTGACGCTACTAAGTATACATTGGAATATGAAAAATTATCGGTTATGGATAAATGGCTGCTGTCTAAGCTCAATACGTTGATTCAGGATGTGGACAGTAATCTTGAAAATTACCGGATTCCTGAGACGGCGAGGGCGCTGCAGGAGTTCGTAGATGACATGAGCAACTGGTATGTGAGAAGGAGCCGGGAGCGCTTCTGGGCAAAGGGAATGGAGCAGGATAAGATTAACGCATATATGACTCTTTATACGGCTTTGGTCGGCGTCAGCAAGGCTGCGGCTCCGATGATTCCGTTCATGACGGAGGATATTTACCAGAATTTGGTGCGCAGCGTGGATGAGAGCGCGCCGGAGAGTATCCATCTGTGTGATTTTCCGGCTGTAGATGAGGCGTGTATCGACAAGGAGCTGGAGTCGAACATGGAGCAGGTGTTAAAGCTTGTAGTCATGGGGCGTGCATGCCGGAACACGGCGAATATTAAGAACCGCCAGCCAATCGGGCAGATGTATGTGAAGGCGGATTTTGAGCTGCCCACGTTCTATCAGAAGATTGTTGAGGAGGAATTGAATGTAAAATCTATGACATTTACACAAGAAGTCCGGGATTTTACCACATATTCTTTTAAGCCTCAACTAAAGACAGTGGGGCCGAAATATGGTAAAATGTTGAATGGAATCAGGGCGAGGCTTGGTGAGATTGACGGTAATGCTGCCATGGATGCCTTAAATGAGACGGGCGTTTTGAAACTGGATATCGACGGCAATGAAGTTTTGCTGTCTCAGGATGATTTGCTGATTGAGAGTGCGCAGATGGAGGGATATGTTTCTGAGAATGACAATGGTATAACGGTCGTTCTGGATACGAACCTGTCAGAGGAGCTTCTTGAGGAAGGGTTTGTGCGGGAGATTATCAGTAAGGTTCAGACGATGCGTAAGGAAGCCGGGTTCGAGGTGATGGATCAGATTGAAATCACTTATGACGGAACTGGAAAGGCAGAGGCGGTCTTTGCGGCAAATACGGATACCATTTGTGATGAGACTCTTGCCCTGAAGGTTACGAAGGCTGCACCGGCGGGATATGTGAAGGAATGGAAGATAAACGGCGAGCTTGTAACTCTTGGTGTAGAGAGGAAGTAACGATGCTTTTGGGGGCGGATTTTCGCCCCCGGGGAAAGGAAGAGGTTGAAAGTATGTATAATCCAAGATTTGAGAAAGAGGCATTTAAGAAGGAAGTTAAGCAGAATGTGAAACATCTGTTCCGTAAGGAGATTGAGGAAGTTTCACAGCAGGAGCTTTATCAGGCGGTTTCTTATGCTGTGAAGGAGGCGATTATTGATAATTGGATCGCGACGCAGAAGCAGTATGAGAAGGACGACCCGAAAATTGTCTATTATATGTCTATGGAGTTTTTGATGGGCCGGGCTTTGGGAAATAACCTGATCAATATGACGGCGTATACGGAAGTGAAGGAAGCGTTGGAGGAGATGGGCGTGAACTTGAACCTGCTTGAGGATGAAGAGCCTGATCCGGCGCTTGGAAACGGAGGTCTTGGCCGTCTGGCGGCATGTTTCCTGGATTCTCTGACATCACTGGGATATGCGGCTTATGGCTGCGGTATCCGTTACCGTTATGGGATGTTCAAGCAGAAGATTGAGAACGGATATCAGGTTGAGACGCCGGATAACTGGCTTGTGAACGGGAATCCTTTTGAGCTGAGAAGGCCGGAGTATGCGAAGGAAGTCCGCTTCGGCGGGAATATCCGGGTGGAGTATGACGAAGCGGGCAAGATTCATTTTGTGCAGGAGAATTATGAGTCTGTCAAGGCTGTACCTTATGACTATCCGATTGTGGGTTATAATAATAATGTTGTCAATACTCTGCGTATCTGGGATGCGGAGCCGATTGTTGACTTCCAGTTAGAGTCTTTTGACCGGGGGGATTACCATAAGGCGGTGGAGCAGCAGAACCTTGCAAAGAATATTGTGGAAGTTCTGTACCCCAACGATAATCATTATGCGGGAAAGGAACTGCGTCTGAAACAGCAGTATTTCTTCGTATCTGCCAGCCTTCAGGCGGCTGTTGCGAAGTATAAGAAGCATCATGACGATATCAAGAAGCTGTATGAGAAGATGACGATCCAGATGAATGATACGCACCCGACGGTTGCGGTCGCGGAGCTGATGCGTATCCTTCTGGATGTGGAAGGCCTTGGATGGGACGAAGCATGGGAGGTCACAAAGAAGACTTGTGCTTACACGAACCATACGATTATGGCAGAAGCGTTGGAGAAATGGCCGATTGATCTGTTTTCACGGCTTTTGCCACGTGTTTACCAGATCATTCAGGAGATTGACCGGAGATTCGTGGAGCAGATCCGCAAGACCTATCCCGGGGATGAGAATAAGGTCAAGAAGATGGCGATCCTGCGGGACGGTCAGGTGAAGATGGCGCATCTTGCGATTGTGGCGGGATATTCGGTCAATGGTGTGGCAAGGCTGCATACGGAGATTTTGAAGAATCAGGAGCTGAAAGATTTCTATCAGTTGATGCCGGAGAAGTTCAATAATAAGACTAATGGAATTACCCAGAGACGTTTCCTGATGCATGGCAATCCGAGGCTGGCGGACTGGGTTACGCAGAAGCTTGGCACGAAGGACTGGATCACGGATTTGTCGTTGATGTCGGGGCTTAAAAAGTATGCGGACGATCCGGATGCCTGGAAAGAATTTATGGAGATTAAATATAAGAATAAGGAATTCCTGGCTGCTTACATTTTGAAGCACAATGGAATCGAAGTAGATCCAAGGTCGATTTTCGATGTGCAGGTAAAGCGTCTCCATGAGTATAAGCGGCAGTTGATGAACGTTCTGCATGTGATGTATCTGTATAATCAGATCAAAGCGCATCCGGAGAAGAATTTCTTCCCGAGGACATTTATTTTCGGTGCCAAGGCTTCGGCAGGATATATCCGGGCGAAGGAGATTATTAAGCTGATTAATTCGGTTGCAGATGTGGTGAATAATGACCGGAGCATTAACGGTAAGATCAAGGTGGTATTTATTGAGGATTACCGTGTGTCCAATGCGGAGTGGATTTTTGCGGCTGCGGATGTGAGCGAGCAGATTTCTACGGCTTCTAAGGAGGCGTCTGGCACCGGTAACATGAAGTTCATGCTGAACGGTGCGCCGACTCTTGGGACGATGGACGGGGCAAATGTGGAGATTGTTGAGGAAGTCGGCATTGAGAATGCGTTTATCTTCGGTCTGAGTTCGGATGAGGTCATCAATTATGAGCAGAACGGCGGGTATAATCCTTGGGATATCTATAACAGTGACGAGGATGTACGCAAGGTTGTGAACCAGTTGGTTGACGGGACTTATGCGAATGGCAATACGGAGATGTACCGTGACCTTTATGATTCTCTGTTGACGACAAAGGGCGGAAACCGGGCAGATATGTATTTTATCCTGAAGGATTTCCGGGCGTATGCCGAGGCACAGGTAAAGGTGGAAGAAGCATACCGTGACAAGGAGAGATGGGCGAAGATGGCTCTTTTGAATACGGCTTGCTGCGGAAAGTTCTCTTCTGACCGTACTATCCGGGAGTATGTAGAGGATATCTGGAAACTGGACCCTGTGAAGATTGACGTGAAGGTCGAGGAGTAAAAAATATTCAACCTATGCGGTTGGAAATCCATTTCCAGCGCACAGGTGGAAAATAGTTGGTATAATTTTGTTTGCCCTCCCATACAGTGTATGGGAGGGTATTTTTATGCGGCTGAAACTGAAAAGACTGGGATGCTATTTGATTATCATTATTCTGCTGCCGTATGTGATTACGGTATTTTTAAATGGGTCAAGCATTACATCTTATTCCCACGTTGACAGTGTGAGGGTGAAGGTGAAGAGTGGGGAGCAGGAGACGGAAATGCCCATTGAGGAATATTGTATCGGGGTGCTTGCCAAGGTGATTCCGGCATCCTATGAGAAGGAGGCGCTCAAGGCGCAGGCGGTTCTGGTCCGGACGGAGGTGTACCGGAAAATCAGGGAGTCGGGGAAGGAGACGGTTCTTGAGGAGGAGTTCTGGACACAGAAGCAGATGGAGGATGCGTGGGGGAATAAGTATCCTAAGTATTACCGGAAGCTTGAGGAGGCATGGGAAGAGACGGAAGGGATGGCGCTGCATTTTGGGGAATCGCTGGCGCTGACGCCGTTTTTCCGCCTGAGCAATGGCTGTACCCGTGACGGGAAGGAGGTTCTTGGAAGTGAGGATTATCCGTATTTGAAGATTGTGGACTGTCCTTATGATATTGAGGATGAGAAACAGATTCGCACTGTGATGGCGGAGGATATGGACGCGGAGGTCACGGCGACGGATACAGCAGGGTATGTGCTGAGTGTGCGGGTAGGACAGGAGAATATCAGCGGAGAGGAATTCCGTAATAATTATGGGCTTGCTTCCGGGTGTTTCACGCTGCAGCGTTATAATGGGCAGACGCGGATTACGACCAGGGGCGAGGGGCATGGCCTGGGGATGAGCCAGTATTCGGCAGACCGGATGGCAAAAGAAGGAAGTACATATGATTCAATTTTACAATATTTTTTTGAAGGGACGGAGATAAAAGAAGTCGCAGAAATATTAATGGACGTGGAATAAGTCTTTCACTATCTGGCAAAAATATAGTCAGAGGTGGTGATAAGATGAACAAGAAGCAAAGGCCTTCACAAAAAAAGAGAGCCGCTTCTGTTGCTGCCGTACTGTGTTTTGTAGCGGCTATTGCGTTAGTGGGAACATATACATTTAATGACTACAAACGGACGCAGCAGAAGGAAGAGCTGGAACTGGCGAAAAAAGAGGATGACACAAATGAGGAGAAGGAGAAAGAACCGGCGGAGGAAGCCAATAATCTTGTGATTAATAACAAGGAGGAGGCGAAGCCGGAGGAAGAACCAGAAGAGCCGGAAACTCCGGAGGCAGAGGATACGGCAGAACAGACCAACAATGCGGATGTACAGCAGACGGAAGGAAGAGGCAGGGCGATTACGTTTAATGAGAGCAGCCGGCTTCTGTGGCCTGTGAACGGGACGATTATTATGAGTTACAGTATGGACAAGACCGTGTATTTCCAGACATTGGATCAGTATAAGTATAATCCGGCGGTGGTTATTTCCGGTGCGGAGGGCGACCAGGTACTCTGTGGTACGACGGGAGTCATTAAGTCGATTGATGTGACGGCGGAGACTGGCACGACGGTCAATGTGGATATCGGGAATGGATATGAGCTGTTCTATGGGCAGCTGAAAGAGGTTCCTGTGAAAGTCGGGGATTATGTCGAGGCGAAGAGTGTGCTTGGATATGTGAGCCAGCCGACGAAATATTACAGCGTGGAAGGAAGTAATGTGTACTTCGAGATGCGTAAGGATGGGCAGCCGATTAATCCGGTGGAGTTTTTGGAGGAATAAAGGTTATATCCTGTACAGACATGTTGGAAATGTTACTGAGAGCAGCAAAGATGTGAACAGTAATTCTTGTCTGTGCAGGATTTTTTGTGTGAATGGGAATTGATTTTTGGGAGATATAGGATATAATCTTAGTATGCGAAAGAAGCGGGAGAGATGTTATGAATTATACTTATATATTGCTGTGTAAGGATGGAACCTTATATACGGGGTGGACCAATGATCTGAAAAAGCGGATAAAGGCGCATAATATGGGGAAGGGAGCGAAGTATACAAAGGCCAGGCGTCCTGTGAAACTGGTTTATTATGAGGAATATCAGACAAAGGAGGAGGCGATGAAGCGGGAGTGTGCGATTAAGAGGATGGGGAGAAAGGATAAGGAGAGGATGATAGTATGTCAGACAGATAAAAAACAGGAACAAACGTTCTGAAAAGTGTTGCAAAAGACAGAAAAGTTTAGTATAATAACAAAAGATAGAACAAATATATAAGTATAGCATTTTGAGAAAATAACATATAATAAAGGAAGGAGGTATCCGGATGGCATTGAGCTATGAGATGAAAAAACTTATTGAGGCGATGGCACAAGAAGTTATAAAGGTTTATGACGTACAAATTCCCATTACTGATATAGATGAAGTGGTACGTTCAATGGGAGGATTTGTGGAAGAAGACTCTGCTATAGATGGTTTTTCTGATGGCAAGATAAGAAGATCAGGGTTAGATTCATTTATAATTGAAGTGTCTCCATATCAGTCGGAAGAAAGAAGGAATTTTACGATAGCGCATGAATTAGGGCATCTCTTTCTTCATATGGGATTTCAGACCAATGAACAACGTTGGAAAAAACAAACGGAAGTTTCCTATTATAGAAACGGTAATTCTGAATTGGAATATCAGTCAAATGAATTTGCAGCAGCATTTTTAATGCCTCGGAACGAATATAAAAAAGTGATGGACGAACACACAGACGGAAGTTTAGTTAATACTGCCGAAATTGCCAGACATTTTCATGTTTCTGTGAGTGCAGCGGCGAATAGGGGGAAGTGGTTGGGGTATTTAAAATGGTAGAAGGAAAGAGAGAAGCATTACAGTCGATACAAAGCAAGATTGATTCATTACCAGAAGAGAAGGGGAGAACAGAAGAATGTCCGATTAGCAGAATACCGGATGTAGTTCTGTTCTTTTCTTTTGATATTGTAAATTCCACGGCTTATAAGACTATTAATTATTATGGATGGGCGCAGGTTCTCAATTTGCTTTTTAAGGAGCTGCGTGAGGAAGTCGGAAATAAGATTAAAAGCTCTGAGATGTGGAGAGTTCTGGGAGACGAGGCAATTTTTATAATTAAAATACGAGATGAAGATGAGTTATGTGAATATGTCAGCCAAATATTTCAAATTATGGTTTCCACAATTCATCGCCTTAAAAAAGGAGAGTTTTTTAATTTCAGCAATAATTTTAATAAGATGAAACTGCAGAATATCTTGTCTTTAAAGACGGCTGCATGGCTGGCTGCCGTGACAGATGTAGGGGATATTGAAAGTGAAGATATTCTTTTGGAGAATGCAGACAATATTTTTGAAAGATATCAGTCTCCGGAAGGACATGATATATTTGAATTTTTAGGTAATGATATTGACACAGGATTTCGTATTGCCAGATATACAGAAGAGGGACGTATGGTTTTGAGCTATGAATTAGCTTATTTGATTGCACAAAAGACGGGAAGCCTTTCTTGCTTACACGTTATAACGTACCGCAGGCTTAAAGGAATATGGAATGACAAGCTATATCCTATTATCTGGTATCATGCCCCAAGTGCATATTGTGATGTTTATGAGAAAGAGATTGAACTTCAGAATAGTTTTACATTTGATGCATGCGATGAGAGCGAGTTGATAAAAGAATACTATGATAACCGGCAGCCAAGTAAGGAAGAAAAGATTATACGGGATATGGAGATGTACTCGAATCCCCTCTATGCATTGAACAAGATATTGCGGGACAGAGAATTGACAGAGAAGATAGAGAGGCTTCAGAAGTTGATTAGAGAGGCTACTTATGATCAGACTCGGTTTATTAATACAGAATTAATGCAGGTTCATTGCGTGGCAGTATGCTTTAAAACCATAGGAGAAGAAATAAAAATTCTCGTTGCAAAGAGAACAGATAGAAGAGAGAAGCATAAAGGAGCATGGGAATTTGGCTGTGCAAAAGCTGTGATTGATAAGAGCATAGCCCAGAAAATCAAAGAAGAATATAAGCAGGATTTTAATATTGAAATAGAGCCTGTTCTTGATAATACAAGGGAGATAAAAGAGCCTGTGCCTATTGCTTTGTATCAGATTGCGCACGGTTTTCAATTAATTGATGCAGAAAAGAAGGATAAAGGGATTATTACTTTGGCAAGAATAATAGGAGAATATGACCCAAAGGATTTTAGACCCAATGATAAGCATGAGAAAGTCAAATGGATTACGGAAGCAGAGTTGGAGGATATTGATAAAAATTATTTAAATAAAGTACCAGATTTTGAACAGACGCTAAGACAAGCTTTTGATAAGATTAAAACATTATCTGATAATTAGGGGAGATGTATGGAACGGCAAAATAATGATAAGAGAGAGCTGCTGCAATGGATTTTTAATAATACCAATAATTGGCTGCATTTTGCGGAAGCTAAGAATGCAGCTATGATTGCTTTTAATGTTGCAATGGCTGCGTTTCTGGCAGAAATGGATATGCCCCGTGTTGTTTTTGCGGGATTGGTAGTTTCAATGGCTGTGTCCGTGTGGGCGTTTTATCCGGTCAACGATAAGCTTCCAAGGATTTCAGGTAGAATCGTAACGGCTAATTTGCTGCATTATGCTTATATTGCATCTTTAGAGCGTGACCAGTACCTTCAAAAATTGTATGGGAGGTATTGGGGAGAAACTCAGGTGAATTCTGGTAGTTTCCCCCAAATAGAAAAAGATTACTGTGAAGAAATTGTGTCAAATGCAAGGATTACATTGAGAAAGCAGAATTGTTTTAATATCAGCTTTTTCATTGATATCATTACGATGTTGCTGTTGGTTATATTATTTATCTTTACATAAGGCTACAGTTCTTTAGAGTACAAATGCATACATTACGATAAAGTGGCATGCGCTTCCGCCCATTACGAACAGGTGGAAGATCTCATGGCTTCCGAAGTATCTGTGCTTGCTGTTGAACAATGGCAATTTTAGTGCATAGATGACTCCTCCTACCGTGTAGATGATACCTCCAGCCAGCAGCCATCCGAATGCGGCGGCAGACATGGAGTTTAATATCTGGGTAAAGGCTAGTACGCAAGTCCATCCCATCCCGATATAGAGGACGGAGGATACCCATCTTGGGCAGTATACCCAGAATGCTTTTATCAGGATGCCGATGAGGGCGATTCCCCATACGATACTTAGGAGGATAATCCCGGTCTTGCCGCCGAGTACCAGCAGGCAGATGGGGGTGTAGCTTCCTGCAATCAGGACGCTGATCATCATGTGGTCTACCTTCTTCAAGATTGTATTTATCTTTTCCGAGCGGTTGAAGGTATGGTATGAGGTACTTGCCGCATAGAGCAGGATTAAGCTTGCGGCGTAGACCGCGATGGAGATTACGTAAATCCTGCCGGGTTCATGGGCTGCTTTTATCAGCAGCGGTACGGCTGCAAATATTGCCATTAACATTCCGATAAAATGTGTGATTGCACTTCCTGGGTCTTTGATATGTTCTTCGAGTGTATGTGACATATTATCACCTCCTGGTTTAATAAAACATGACACGTAGTTTTGAAAACTACATTGTGATATGTTTATATTATACCCAGTGAGGATAAATTGCAAGCATAATAATGAAATTTTTAATATTGTATGCAAGTATTACTGTGTGATTACAGGTACACGTACTTTCTCGGCGTCCATGCCGATTTCGTTCTCCACATAAAATATTAGTTCTTTTACGTTCTCATATTCAATGAATTGGGAGAAGGTTCCGGTCGCCTGATACTGTGTAAAATCATCATTTGTGTAATGTCCGTTACTCCAGTTGGTTATGTGCTCCAGTACCGTTCCGTCTTCAAGGACTACCCCCATAAGTTCAGGCGGGTCTATAGCATGTTCAAATGTTTCCGTCTCGCCGTTTAAACCGATAGCGGTTTCTGTTCTCATCTGGCGTTTCCAGCCGTAATCAATGGTGAAGGAGACGGGAGACATTCGGATTTTGTTTACTTTTGCTTCTGTTCCGGTAATCTGCTGGCTTATCGTATACTCTGCTCCATTATCCTCATTATCGAGTACGATATTAAGCTCCCATGTGGACGCCAAAAGAGGAGGTAATTCAGTGAGCGTTCGTTTTTCTTCGTAGGAGTCAATAATATCGGTGAATGTTAATTTTATTTCTTTGCCAAGCAGACTTCCCTCTTCCGTCTCTACCAATACAAGTTCATATGTCATGCCGTCATTCCAGATATCGTCCGGCTGCGTATCCGGGAAATCGGACTCAAGAAAGCCCGCATTCATGGAAAGTGTGTCCATACCATCCATTTTCACATCGACATTGCGGAAATTCATGCGTTGCCGTAATGGAAATTGTTCGCTGCCATAGATTTTTATGACGACGATTGCGGCAGTGTTGTCGGCAACGGATTGGACAGCCTCAAACCGTACGCCGTCGTGTTCTGTAAACTGATTCATTTCTTTTGCAGTGTTGGATTCATTCAATTTCTTCTCCATCTCGGGTGTTACTTGATACTCTTCCTTAAATTTGTCGTTCCAGTGAAAATAAGTTGCGGCGCTTACCGACAGAGTGCCAATCATAAGGACTGCTGCAAGTATGAAGACGGCGTATTTTTTCCGGTTGGGGCTTGTTTTCCGTCGTGTCCGTTTTTTGGCAGGTGGGTCTGCTTCTGCATGGATTCGGTTAAATGCCTGTTCTGCTTTCTGATATACAATTTCCGGTATTTCTGCATCTTCCCGCAGCTTTTTGAGCAATACTTCTTTTTGTTCCATTACGTTTTTCCCTCCTTTTTTCATTCAGATAAATGTTCTGTAGTTCTTCCCGCCCCCGTTTCAGGCGAGTGCGTACTGTGTTTTCGTTCATATCGAGAATCTGGGCAATCTCTCCGGTACGGAATCCTTCCACATAATAGAGAATCATGACGAGACGGTATTTTTCGTCTAAGAGGCGGATAACTTCTTTCCACTCCAGTTCATCGTACCGTTTGTCTGTGACTGGCTGTTCCGCTGTTTCTTCGGAGAAATCTAATATTTTTTTGTTTCTTAGGATATTACAGCATTTACTCATCAATATTTTTATCATCCATGTTTTGAAATAAGCGTTATTTTTTAGAAATGAGATTTTCTCGTAACATGTCATGATAGTGTCTTGTATCGCATCTGCCGCATCTTCGTCGGATGCGAGATATGATTTGGCAATTTTATACATGGTCTGCATGTGCAGGCGGATTAATTTTTCAAATGCATCCGCATCATTTTCTTTTGCTCTTTGTACCAATTCATCCATGCGTTATGTCCCTCCTTTTTATCCTTCTATCTATTAGACGTGTGGCAGGGTGTTTCTGTTTCAAATTTTTATGCCCTTTGCAAAAGTAAAATTATGGCAGAAAATAAGTTACTAAGGCAGACGATGTGTGCTATATATAGATAATACAAATAAATAGATGTATATATTGATTATATCAATTTGATGGCTGCAATGTATACTGCTATAATGATTGGAGAAACTTAGTTATATGTTTTTATTTGTTATTGCGAAGGAGGAAATTTATGAAAAAGAGATTTGTCAGTATGTTCCTTGTTGTATCTATGGCTGCGTCTATGGCAGCCGGATGCGGCGGGAAAGAGGAGTCCGGCAGTACGCCGTCTGATACGGGCGGTACGGAGAGTACGGACGAGGAAGACAAGGGAGGAAACGGCGGGGGCAGTATTACCTTCATGGCTCCGGACTGGGCGATTCCTGCAGATGAGCAGCTGAAAGAGTTCACCGACGAGACGGGGATCGAAGTCGTTGTGAATGAGGTTGGATGGGATGATATCCGTGACAAGCTGGTTACTGCGGCAGCAGGCGGACAGGCTGTGGCGGACGTTGTGGAAGTGGATTGGTCATGGGTCGGTGAATTTTACGCGGCTGACTGGTTAGAGCCCCTTGACGTGGCGGATGATGTGAAGGACGATATGCCGACATTGGAGACATTTACCAAGGATGGAAAGGTGCTTGCGGTGCCTTATGCCAATGATTACCGGCTGTCTTACTATAATACAAAGCAGTATGAGGATGCGGGCATCAGCGGGGAACCTCAGACGTGGGACGAGGTGTATCAGAACTGTAAGACTCTGAAAGAGAAGGGTGTCTGCGACTATCCCTTTGCACTGCCTCTGAACGCTGAGGAGAAGACGTCTACGTATCTGATGTGGCTTGCTTACACGATGAATGGCGTTGTATTTAATGATGACGGGACTTTGAATAAGGATTCGGTACTTGCGGCTTTGAAATATGAAGAGAATCTGATTAAGGATGAGCTGGTTGACCCTGCGGATAAGACTTCTTCCGGTATGGATGCCTATAAGAGGATTTTGTCCGGGTCTGCAAATTTCCTGACCGGGCCGACTTCTTTCGTATCGAAGAGCACCAATGAAGAGGATTGCAGTGTGATTGGCCAGATTACGCCGATTCTGGTTCCCGGCAAGGATGCAAAGGCGACTGTCACCATGGCGCTTCCTGAGGCTCTGGGCGTTACGAAGTTCTCTGAGAATAAAGAGGATGCGAAGAAATTCATTGAGTGGTATACTTCTGCCGAGATGCAAGAGAAGCTGAATGAGACGAATACGGCGATTCCGACTCGGAATTCTGTGTTGAAGAAGCTGATTGACGACGGTAAGATCCAGAATGCCGGCGCGATGATGGAAGAGGCAGAGCTGATTGCATCTCCATTCCCGGATGGAATCCCGGCTTACTATGCTGAGATGAGCAATGCCATGTACAATGCAATCAATAAGATGGCGTTGGGAGAGATGTCCGCAGATGAGGCTTACGCAGAGATGGAGGCGAAGGTTGCCGAGCTTGCGGCAGAATAATATGAAAAAGAAGATATTACCTTATCTTTTGTTGTCACCCATGATTTTTATCATGGGTGTATTAGTATTTTATCCGGTGATTGCCACATTTTCCTATAGTTTAAAGAAATGGAAACTGACGGCGCCAAATGATATCCGTATGGTGGGGCTGCGTAACTATATGTCGATTCTGAAATCGGATTCTTTCTGGTATAGTTTCCGAAATACGCTGTTTATTCTTGCCGTCGTGGTTGTTTTAACAGCTGTGCTGGGATTTCTTGTGGCAGTGTTTCTGAATATTGATGTGAAATGGTCAGGGGTTCTGCTGGCGGCCGCCATACTGCCATGGGCGCTTCCACCTTATGTGAATGGAGTTTTGTGGAAGTTCGTGTTTTCTTCCGGATATGGATTTATGAATAAAGTCTGCATTAGCCTGGGGCTCGTGAGTGAACCGATTGAGTGGCTGAGTTCCAGATGGTCGCTTCTTCTGGTTGTTTCTTTGGTCGTGGCCTGGCGGAGTATTCCGTTTATGGCGTTGGTGTGCCTGGCGGGAAGGCAGTCCATTCCGGATGGCGTCTATGAGGCGGCGCGGATTGACGGAGGGAATAGGACGAGTATTTTCCGGAGGGTTACGCTGCCGCTGATGCTGCCGTTTCTGGGAATTGGGATTACTTCTACTTCCGTTACCGCGATTAATGTGTTTGATGAGATTATTGCGTTGTCGGGGTACAGTGATTTGGGGAAGAATCTGTTGGTGGAAAGTTATCTGACTACATTTTCTTTCCTGGATTTTGGAAAGGGAAGTGCGATTACTTATCTCGTGATGTTTTTCGCGGGAATTTTAGGGGTATTCTACCTTAGGAACCTGAACAGGGAGGTGGAATACTGATGAAGGGTTGGAAGAGAGGCGGTTATCTATTGGCGTTGGCTGTGTTTCTGGTTCTGACGCTGGGACCGTTTTTGTGGACTTTTGTGCTGTCTGTCACGCCGGAATATGCGATGATGGAGAAGAGTACAAGCCTGCTGCCGGATGTGGTGACATTTGATAATTACCAGGAGCTTTTGACGCAAGGGACCAGAAAAGGTTCTGTCCTGATTATGGGGATTAAGAATGCGCTGAAGGCTGTGGGGGTGACGCTTGCGCTTGGGATTCCAATTGCAATGATGAGCGCTTATGCGCTGAGCCGTATGGAGTTTCGGGGAAGGCGTTTGATTAAGAATCTGCTGCTGATTACGATGGTGATTCCTGTGATGGCGACGATTATTCCATTGTTCCGGTTATTCGTGGCAAGGCAGTGGCTGGATGATGTGTTCTGGCTTTCTATGGTGTATGTCAGTTCTTATCTGCCCATGATAACGTGGCTGATGTCCAATTATTTTGCGACCATACCTAAGGAGCTGGAGGAAGCGGCGATGATTGACGGATGTGGGAGATTGGCTTCTTTTTTGCGGATTATCGTACCTGCTTCTTATCCGATTATCCTGTCGGCGGCGTTGATTATGTTTTTGAATACGTGGAGTCAGTTCCAGATTCCGTTGATTCTGGCTTCTTCACTGGAAACGAAACCAGTTGCGATTGTGGTGTCAGAATTTATGACGAAGGATTCCGTGCAGTATGGGCTTACTGCGGCGGCGGGGATGATTGCGGTCGTGCCGCCGGCGGCTGCGGCGTTGGTGTTTCGGAGGTTTTTGATTTCCGGGATGATGGGAGGGGCGGTGAAAGGGTAGGTTTGATTTAGACAAAAAAGTGCTGTAGTCCAAAGGTACAAAATAATTGATTTCAAAAGGGTTTTCTGTATGGTGTCTGTTTACAGGCGCTTTAGTCAGAAAACTCTTTTATTTAGGACAATAAAAAGTTTTCGGAGCATGTTTTCTATTGTTTTTTCCATTTTAAATAATCATAAATCCTTTTTCCAGAATATTCCCATTCATTCGAAGTTTCTCTGGATGCAACATATGTTTTATTGTAATTTCCCAAATAGAAGCCGTACTGTAAAATATTTTATTTTCCATATCAAGAAGCAGCTCTTTTGCTTTTCCTGACAACTTAGGATCATTTAATACTGCCCAGATAGCTATATGTGTATCTATCAATATCTTCATCATAGGCACACTCCAAACATCTCTGCAATTTCATCATTGCATTCATCTATATCATAATCTGCATCAATAAGATCCTGGCCTTCTAAACTGCCAATTCTCCGAACTATCTTTTTACTCATAGCCAACTCGTCAACATTTTCCTCTTTGTTTTCAGAGGGTTTCATAAAACGCTCTATCATTTCGAGTAAAAAGCGTAAATTATCAATCAGTTCCTCTCAATATACTTTAAAAACTCTTTTTCGTATCCAGGAGTGATCAGTAACTGAATACTACGAAAGCGGAAGATGTTATATCCTCCGCTTCCTATCCATCACCTTACAATACACCACCGCCACCAACGTACTCACTGCTGTCGCCGCAATCCCGGCCCCTACGATTCCCGCCGGATTCACGCTTCTGTACTGGCTCCGGTACGGTTGTGTCAAGTTAAGACTAAAAAATTTGATGGTTACATATTTTTTAACCAGTAGATGAGTAGGTTGAAAAATTTATTATTTTTGTTTTAATAGATCCCATAAGGTCATTTCTTTTCTACGAATTTTTGATATCCGTCTATATTCATGCAACGCATTTATTAAGATATTTATATCAGAAAAATATTCATAAATAAAATCATAACTTTTTACTTTGCTATATTTCAAAGCACGCTTACAATATGTACTTGGTTTCTCTCCTGAATTTTTAAAATCTTTGTATCTGTCTTCATTACATATTATAAGCATTTCAATTTCAGGAGCTGTAACTACATTTATAACATCTACCTTCTTTTCATATGCTTTGCGTAGCTTAAAATTTTCATTTCTTGAATCTAAAATTCGATAAACTGTTATTTTTTCGGAAAAGCCTTTCTTTAGGTACTTTTCTTCAAAATCTCTTCCTCGTCGGCATTTTAACACTTCTTCTTCAATTAGATCTTCTCTCTCAAAAAACTAAGCTATGGTTGTCCAGTAATAAATCTAATATTGCGTGTTCGGCACCGCCTTCGCATATACATGCTAAATATTTTGCCATTTTAAAGCCTCCTATCTTAATGATATTAGCGCTTTTTTCAGAGCAATATAAGATTCATAAGCAGGTACGGTTCCCTCAAGAAAATCACTATCGTATATCTCACTTTTTTTAATATCATTTCTTTTCAAAATACCAGAAAGTTTTTCGGCAGTAATCCCATCTTTGTTTTTTGTAATATAAATACTGTCGTTCCTTTCAAATTCATCTAGCAATTCTGAATAATGAGTTGAAAAAATCAGAGTTGCCCCTTTTTTATTGACTTTTTTATCCATGAAAAATCGTATTAATGTTGAAACAATTTCTTTGTTAAAATGATTTTCTAATTCATCTACAATCAAATATCCCCCTTCCAAAAATGAAAATACTGCCCCCATAAATACACTCAGACCTTTTATTGTACCTGAAGAAAGATATCTGTTAAGTGCTAACGGACTATTTAACGTTAGCTCTTCTTTTTCATAAAATTTCAATCTGATATCAACTTTTTTTTCAGTTGGTTCACAACTAAGGGTTTCGATGCTAGGATCCAAAAAAGTTAATATTTCTTTCGGATACTGGCATAAAAAATTCAACATATTATGATCTGTGAAATCTGACATATCATATAAGGAAAAATTCGTGTCTTGTTCTTTATTTAAAGCAACTATAATACTAACATCTTCTATTAGATACTGTTCATTTTTATTTCTTCGGATTTTTACTTGGGCATCATTAAAATCATAAAGTCTTTTTTTCGTTTTTATCTTATGAATTTCTTTTTCCCATAATGTTTCATCTATAATTACAAATTTTGTATTGCCATCAATAGCATTTCTTTTTCTTCCTACTATTGTTTCCAATTTATATACAATGCCATTATGATAAAAATAAGCAGTAAAAATCATATTTTGTTTACTATCTAAGTCGTCCAAAAATTTTTTAGAGGAAATACTATTAATAGGTTCATTATTTAATAATCCTATAGCAAAAGAAATCAATTTTAGGATTGTTGTCTTACCAGATGCATTAATCCCAATAAAAGATAATGTTGGACTTGTATAAACATTAGAAAACACATTGAACATTTGTTCTCTGGCATCATTGTCTACTCTTTGTTGTGCAACGAAGTCCACATCTAAAGTATTTTTTAAATTTTGTAAACCTTTTATGGATAGTTTTAAGATTTTCATGCCCTTCCCCTTTTTTTTCACGTTATTTACGTTTTTATTATGTTATTATATATACTTTTTTGTGTTATTTCAACTATTATTTCCGATATTTTTGTAATTATACTGATTTCCTATAAAGGGGAATTTTTTAAAGAAAGCAGGGAATTCTACGTTCCCCGCTTCCTATCCATCACCTTGCAATACACCACCGCCACCAATGTACTCACCGCCGTCGCCGCAATCCCTGCCCCTACGATTCCCGCCGGATTCACGCTCCCGTACTGGCTCCGGTACGGTTGTGTCAAGCTAAGACTAAAAATTCCTTATCCTTTTCAGATATGTTTTAACTGTGATACATCTTTTACATTTTAGCGAAATGCCCTATCGTATCTTTCAAATCATCACTAAAATCATTCAGATCATCCATCGTGATTGCACCATCGTTCAACAATGACATCATAACTCAAACTTCGCACTTGAATAAGTGCCTATGCCCCTTGAAAATTCAATAAAAACTGGCAATAAAATAGCATGAAACACTCTGTTTTTGGTATAATTGAATTGTCCAGAAACAACATACCAGCGGAGGCTCATGCTATGAATAACAGTATAACACAAGACAACCAGAATGATAACCAGATTTCTAAAACCATCAAAAGATTTTTCGCCAGATTCCATGTGGCGTCTGCCCTGAAAACGGCGGGCGTTTATCATAAGAAAGGTACACCTGTGACACAGATTTTTCTGTATCTGTTCCTTCTGATCTTTTCAAACAGAAGCATGTACATGAATCTGCTGTCGGGAAGAAATACGCCGGCTTTTGCTAAAGATACGGTATACCGCTGTATGAAATCAACACAGATCAACTGGATCAGGTTCACAACGATACTTGCATCAAGAATTATCAAGGATGCCGTTATCCCACTAAATAACGCGGACAGGGAAAATGTTCTCTGCATTGATGATTCTATGTTTGAAAGAAACCGCTCCAAGAAGGTGGAACTCCTTGCAAAAACTTACGACCATGCAAAACATGCTTATAAGTTTGGGGTCCGTATGCTGACCCTGGGATGGACTGACGGAAGTACGTTTCTTCCAGTCAACAGCATCCTTTTATCCACGGATAATAAGAAAAACCGTGTGAATGAAGCCGTCAGCCTTGATAAAAGGGCCATCGGTTATAAGCGCCGCAAGCTTTCCATGACCAAAGGGACGGAAGCTATGTTAGAACTTCTGAAAGCCGCTAAAACAACAGGGATTCCTGCAAAATATGTCCTCTTTGACAGCTGGTTTTCTTCTCCCAAATCGCTTCATGCTGTAAAAAATCTTGGCTATGAAGTGATTGGAATGATTAAGAAAACCCCGAAAATGTTCTTCCGGTACAATGGAGAAGAACTCTTCCTTATCGATATCTACAAGAGGAACAAAAAACGCAGGGGACGTTCCAAATACCTCTTATCAGTGGATGTGGAAGCCATCAAAGATGAGAAAGCGATCCCGGCCAGGGTTGTATATGTCCGCAACAGGAATAAGCGCAAGGAATACCTCTGCCTTATCACAACAGATACATCCTTATGTGAAGATGAAATCATCCGCCTTTATGGAAAACGCTGGGATATCGAAGTATTCTTCAAAGTCTGCAAGAGTTATCTCAGGCTCAGCAAAGAATGCCATTGCCTTTCTTTTGATGCAATGACCGCCCATACGGCAGTTGTTTTTACCAGGTATATGATGCTGTCCATCGAAAACAGGGAATCAAACGACAGCCGCTCACTTGGAGAACTGTTTCTGTACTTTTCTGACGAAATGTCTGACATCACATGGATGCAGGCATTTCAAATGCTGCTTCAAATGTTCCGGAAACTTTTAGAGGAACACTGTGATCTTGTTGATGAAAAGATAGATGAACTGATTGACACTTTTATCAGCACCCTGCCATCCCTGCTACAATCCCAATTAATAGTAGCATAGTGTTCCAAAAGGCTGTTCTTTGATAATAAAATTATTGCCAGATATTGAATTTTCAAGGTGCATAGCTAAAATCCATGTGCGAGGTTTGAGTTTATAAATTTTTCCATTCTTGTGAAAGCGGAAATTTATAAGCCATGTCAAAGGCAGCAATGGCAGCTCTATTTACATCTAAAATTTCTGTAAAATCTCTGTCTTGCCCTCTGATTCCTTTTTCACTCAAACCGGCTAACAACTGCTCCGCCGTTGCTAGCATTACTAAATGAGCATTTTTTGTCTCTTGATAAGTGCTTCTTACACTACCCTGACATTGTTTTCTTAAACAATAAAGATAATGCCTAAATGCCTCTTTTTCACTAAAACCGGTAGACGACGGCAAACTTCCTTTAAAAAGCATTTCACTGTGTGAATTTTTCATTATATCTGGTGGTTCTATTCTGTCCAGCAACTTCATACGTTTTGCAATATCCAAAAAAGGAATCTTATACTCCGATAATGCCTGAGGACAATAGTACCACACCGCACGCCGACTGGGTTGATTTTCATCTATTGTTTCAAAATGCTCTGGTTGAAACCACCTTAAATTCAGAAAATTGCCCGAAGCTATCGCATCACATTTTGCTAATGCCATGCATAACAATTGATGGCTTGCATACCCCACAATAACTTTTTTTTGTTGCCTTTTTATTCCTGCAACTAAAGACATAATATTTGAAACCCATAATGGCCTATCAATTAAATAATATTTTCCCGGATGCTCACAAACAATATATACACCTTCCACATCCCATTCTTCAACATACGATATTACTTTTTCAATTTGAGTTTCATCATTAACAACATCACTCGACAATGCAACTGTGTGTATATAACCCATATCAAGTGCATATTGTTTAGCATTTTCTATTATCATTCGCTGTACTTTATCCCATAAATCATCAACCTTTTTTGCTGTAATTGATGGTAATAAAAAAACATCTGCATTACATTCTTTATTCAGCATTGATAATTCTTTTACAACTTTATCAAACTGCCCTAACTCTAAAGAGGTAATATTGTCTTGTGGCCAATATGTATATTGTGTTAATTTTTTCTGAAACTGTCTTGGATAATATAGCTGTGGATCAATAATAACTTTTCCGTTTTTCTTATGTACTTTTGAAACATAATTTTTCATGTTCTTTGGTAAAATATTCATAGGGCTAATAATAATAGTCCCTTCACCAAATTCATCTAAATGCTCTAATGCTAAAGACTGCGTACCATGCCCCATTTGTATAAACAGTTCCATATCCCTTTCCTCCTCATTTTTATCCGTAAACAAATGTCATTTTCGCCGCTTCAAGCCATTCCAATGCCTGGTCTGCAGTTTTAGGTCTACGCGAAGGATACTTTCCCATCATTGCTCCAAGTAAAGCCATAAATTGGCTTTGTGTATCCCCTTTGATTGTATGATGTACTGGTGTAATAGTCTCAGTTCTTTGTAAAACTTCAAGTGCATTTGAAGAACCTTCCCTAAACGGATTTTTTCCTGTAATACACTCGTATGTAACAACACCAAGCGAAAAAATATCTGCTCTGGAATCAATTTCTTTTTTCAAATTATTAAATTGTTCTGGAGCAGCATATCCCGGTGTATGCGGTCCCATTATCGCCTCTGTCCGTGTTAGTGAATCTGCCCCTAGTATGCGTGCTATTCCAAAATCCAAGAAAAACACATTTCCATCATCTTTTAGAATAATATTTTCCGGCTTTATATCCCTATGAACAATACCCTTCTTTTCTATACTTGCAATAAAATTAAGTCCCTGTTCTAAAAAGAATACCGCCTCTTTTAATGAAAAATGCAGTCCTTCATTAAGTACTTTTCTCAATTCCACTCCGCATACCTTTTGTTCAACTATATACAATGTTTCTGTATCTTCATATTCTATTGTACCAGTTTCATATATCCGAGGTACCATTGGCAAGTTTAAACCTTTTTCAATTTCTATCTCTCCTCCTAACATAAATGTGAAACTGTTTTTCCAATCCATTCATTAAACTGTAAAGACTGGTAACTTGATGGTAAACTCAACTTCCTTGCCTCAACTATTTTCTTAAAACTTTTCTTTTTACAATATAACCCTATTCCTTGTCTTTCAAAATTTTTTATAGTGCCACTCTGTGGATTGGCAGAATTAGTCAGAGCATATGACTGAGAAGCAAACCATGTATTAATCAATGATTGCTCAGCTACTTTTTTCATATCCGTCATTTTGGCTTCTACTGAAACCAACTTTTTTATATTATATATCTTTCCTATATTTACTGGTTTCCACAATCCATGGACTCGGCAAATCAAATTTGCGTCTAGCAAATTCTCTATAGACTGCAATGTTACTCTTTCAGACATTTTTAGTCCTGATATTAAATCACTTCCTGTACTTCCTCCTGTCATAATCAAGTGGGACATCACCTTTAAATCATTAACAGTAAGCTTCTCTCTTTCCTCAGACCAATTATCCAATATTTTAGGTGAATAAGATGCAAATACAATATCTGGAAAACCCGATGCCACTTTAGGTTCAACAAATACTGCTAAATTATTTACTTTATTATTTTTTAAAAAGGCATGGATATAATAATCAATGAACTCTTCCACTAACTCCAATTCTTCCCCTTGAGTTGTTGGTCGCGTGAATAAACCAATATTTTCTATATTGTGGTCAAACATCATTATCCTATCCATACTATACATCTTCCTTCTCCATAATCTCGTATCAGTTATTTCTTAATTCAATTATATCAATTTAAAAATAGAAAAGCGATCAACAAACAATCCTTATCCACGTTTTCTGGATCTAATGAATCAACCACAGTACCTTCAATTGTAAGCTAATGTGTGATCATTTAACATATACTAAGATTTGTTTCTGCAATTTTCGCTTGAAAAAACAGGTACTTTGTATAATATTACCAAAGATATACCATAAATACAATTGACATTTTGCACGAATTATATAAATCATTTATATCATGTGTTTTCTGGCGAACATATTAACCTTGTCAAAAGTGTAATAAGAACTTCAAACTTTACATTACATTACCTACTTTTATCCATAATTTTGCAATATAAAACTGCTACAAATGTACTCACCGCTGTAGCTACAATCCCTGGCCCCACAATTGCCGTTGGATTCACGCTCCCATATTGTGACCGATACGGTTGTGTCAAGCTAAGACTAAAAAATTGTTCTCCTATCTGCCTAATTATTTTCCATTATCATAACAGCACTCCGGCTCTTCACGAAAAAGCGATTCATCTTTTCTAGATACTAAGTATCGAAATTTATAATATCTTAGGCTGGTGAATAATAATATAAATGTGCTTGTCTTTCATCTTTTCTTCATAACTGCTCTTAAAATTACAAGGGTTATCAATCAATTTTTCTTTATCATATATGAAAAAATAAATATTCTTAGCGCTATAATGTACCATATCTGCTTCTATTTCCTCGACCAGCTTCTTCAATACCATTCCTTTTCTCGTGCACTTTACTTCAATAGTATTTTTCGAATCCAACAAAATATCCGACCTGACTGTACCATATCCCGTATCCTCATTTACCTCTGCTCTTGCCATTGGATAGAGTGGTTTAAGATATGCATACAACAAATGTTGGACATCGTACTCATTTTTTATTCTTAATCCTTCTAACTGCTCTTTTTGAATCCCTCCTTTTTTATGAAGTCTCCTTTCGAAAAGATTTTCCAAAAAAAGATAAAAATTTTCCAGTACATCCAAAAGCAATCTGCCGTTTTCATTTACATTCATAATCTCATTCATGTACTCTATCACTCTCTTTTTGGCTTCAAGCATCTTTTCTTTTGTATCTTTATCAGAATATTCATTCGGGAGATAGTAGGCCCTTCTTTCCAAATCAATTAAATATTGCGAATCCATTCCTGTTCTTTTCATCTGCTCTTTTAAAGCGCTTATCGCGGCTTGAAATGACTGACTGTCCTTTGCGCACACCAATATTTCCATAGCTTGTTGTATGCTACCGGAATTACTAAACATCTTTATTTCCGCCCCCTTCCCAGCGTAAATAGAACAAAAATAAAGGGTCTAAAATATACAATACTCCTTCCTTCCAATCAAGAACTTTGAATATATCCTCCCGGCCATCCAATAATTCTTGTAGCTTAACCAAACTTTCTTTTATAGCTTGCGGAGTAGGTTTTTTACAATCATCAGCAATCAAACAATAAATACGCTCTTTAACATCCTCAAATTCCAATTTCATAATAGGTGGATTTTCTGCAATGGATTTTACAATCAATTCATAAAGATCATAATCCTTCCCATTATCTGCTCGAAATCTGTTTCTGCTTTTTCCTCTCATGTTTGGACCCTTTTGCATCAGGGATACCACATCACCATATTCAAAATTTGCAGTTGTATATCGATATGCAATATTCAAAATTTCCGGTTTTACACACGAAGCATCTCTACCTGACATTTCCAAAATCGTACAGATATTTAAGCAGATGTACTGCATCAACTGCGGAGAAGATAAACTTTCTACCGCAATCTGTGTTGCAACATTATCTTCAATCTGTATGCCCAGTTTTTCAAATCCTACTTTTGCAATTTCTTTTAGATCATTTACTTCCCATGATTCCATATTGATCATGCTTAATCGTCCTGAAAGGTCTGCGTTCCTGCGAATTGCTTCATCTGCCCTGTGGGGCAAAGAAACAACAATTGCCTTAAATCCTCTTCGGATTGCATCTTTAAGTTGCTGTGCAATCTGCATTCGTTTCTCTTCCTGCGCGTAATGGAAATCATCGATAACCAAAACCAGATTTTCTTTTTTGTAGTATTCTATAATTTTATCTTTTGTCAAAGAATAGGTTTCTTTTTTCGAATATTTATCTTTGGTATCAGCAATCATTTTCTCAGAAGAAAACTCTCCTTCATAAGCCAAACCAACTTTTGCGGCAACCACTTTCCAAAAATCTGTCTCTAAACTAAAATCTGCTCCTGAGACTTCCACAATCTTTTCAAATCCTATAACCTTTTCACATAAAATCGTTTTTCCCATTTTAGAAGGGCCTACCAAAGAAGTCAAAAAGCCAGACACCTTTATTGCCTGCATTAAACGAAATTCATATGGCAGATCTGAAACTGCAGATTTACGTGATATATAAGTATATTCAGGAAATGCACCTGGTCTGAACACATCTTCCGCCTTTAATCCCATCATCAGTTTCTCCTTTTCCATTTTTATTTATTATACCACTTATATATTATAATTAAACCTTTTTTATCCAATTTAATACATTTTTATTAGTTTTATACACTATAAATTATTTTTATCACAAAAACGGAGAGCCTCACACTCTCCGCTTCCCATCCACCATCTTACAATACACCACCGCCACAATCGTACTCACCGCCGTAGCCGCGATCCCCGGTCCCACGATTCCCGCCGGATTCACGCTCCCATACTGGCTCCGGTATGCAATCACATTCACCGGGATTAATTGCAGTGACGAGATGTTGATAATCAGGAATGTACACATCTCATTGCTGGCAATCCCCTTTTTCCGTGCTTTCCCCGGCAGCCGTCCTTTCCTGCGGTCATCCTCAAGCTTAGAAAGCTCTTCCATCGCCCGTAATCCTGCCGGCGTTGCCGCCCACCCAAGCCCCAGCACATTGGCAATGATGTTCGTGGTAATATGCTCCTGCGCCGGATGAGCCCCGGGAAGTTCGGGGAACAGGAAGCGTACAAGGGGGCGTATCCTGCGGGACGCCCCGCGGATGATCCCGGCTTTTGACGCAATCTCCATCAACCCCACCCAAAAAGACATGACGCCCATCATGGTAATACAAAGGGTAATTGCTTCTTTGGATGAATCAAGGGCCGCATTTGTAATATCCGGCATCCGTCCGGTAAAAGCGGCAAAGATAATCCCAATCAAGATCATACCCGCCCATAGGTAATTCAACATTTACTGCACCTTCTTATGGCTTTTACTTCTACCATATGCAGCTCATTTCCGTAATAGAATATAGTTGATTTCCGTATATTTTCATATTATATTATTATAACAGACGCGGCTGAGATAAGAGAGACTTGGAGGGGATATTGTGGAAAATCTACGAATCGAACTGCCTGAGAGAGTAGACAGGATTATTACCATATTACAAAATCACGGATACGAGGCATATGCAGTGGGCGGCTGCGTCAGAGATTCCGTCCTCGGAAGAGAACCGGAAGACTGGGACATCACTACGTCGGCGACGCCTGAGGAAACGAAAGCGCTGTTCTGTAAGACTTTTGATACAGGAATCCAGCATGGGACAGTCACGGTACTCATGGGGGAGGAAGGCTTTGAGGTGACGACCTACCGGATTGACGGGGAGTACGAGGACAGCCGCCACCCCAAGGAGGTGACGTTCACCCGCAGCCTGCGGGAGGACCTGCGAAGAAGGGATTTCACGATCAATGCCATGGCATATAATGAGAAGGACGGGCTGGTAGATATCTTCGGCGGAATACGGGATATTCAGGCAAATATAATCCGGTGCGTGGGAAATGCAAAGGAGCGGTTCTTAGAGGATGCGCTTAGAATCCTGAGAGGGCTTCGTTTTGCGGCACAGCTTGATTTCGGCATTGAGGAGGATACAAGGCGGGCAATGGGGGAGCTTGCCCCCACCCTAGGGAAAATCAGTGCGGAGCGGATTCAGGTGGAGCTTGTGAAAATGATTACGTCGGACAGGCCGGAGTTTTTAAGGGATGCGTACGAATTGGGCGTCACCCGGGTATTCCTGCCGGAATTTGACCGTATCATGGTAACAGGACAGGAAACGCCCCACCATATGTATTCCGTGGGGGAGCACACGCTTCATGCGATGAAAAATATCCGGGCGGATAAGGCGCTAAGACTTACGATGCTGCTGCATGACATGGGTAAACCTGCACGAAAGACGGTGGATGAGCAAGGGGTGGCACATTTTAAAAAGCATGCCGCGGAAAGCCAGATAATTGCAAAGGATGTGCTGAAAAGGCTGAAATTCGACAATGACACACTGAATAAAGTAACAAGGCTGGTCTGTTACCATGACTACCGGATGCCTGCGGCGGCGAAGAATGTGCGCCGTGCAATGAACCAGATTGGGGAAGATATATTCCCTTACTATATGGAAGTCCGCCGTGCAGATGTCTTGGCACAGAGTATGTACCGGCGTGATGAGAAGATAAAGAATCTGGATGAGATTGAGGCGTTATACCGGGAGATTATAAAGGAGAAACAGTGTGTAACCCTAAAGGGGCTCGCCGTATCCGGGAAGGATTTGATAGCCCTGGGAATGAAGCCGGGGAAGGAGATTGGAGCTTGTCTGAACCAATTATTGGAACGGGTCATTGAGGAGCCGCAGTGGAATGAGAAAGAGAAATTATTGGAGTTGGTATCTGCTGTTAACGCGGAAGCAGACCATGATAGAAAGAGCATAGAGTAAGCCGCTTAGGTAAATAACACCCGGGAACCTTGCATATTTCCCCGCATCCAATCATACGTTAGAGAGAATATGTAATGTAAGTGCAGGGGATGGATATGCAGGAGTATGAACTAAATGTATTAGAACAGTATGATGTAGAAGTCAGCGGCACCCGCAAGACGAGGGGTGCTGTTTTATGCGACTCAGACCAGGGGCTTCTGCTGCTGAAGGAAGTAAAAGTGTCAGAAAAGCGTATTCCTGCGTTGTATGAGTTGCATGAGTATCTGAATGCCCAGGGATATACCAGGACGGACAGAATCATACGGACGAAGGAAGGGGAATATCTCGCCGTGTCGGAAGACGGAAGCCAGTATTTGCTGAAATCCTGGTTCCAGGGGCGGGAGTGCGATATTAAGAAACCGGCTGAACTGCTTGCGGCGTCAGGAAACCTTGCCAAGCTGCATGTGTTGATGTGCAAGAGGTTAGAAAACAGCGTGGCTCCGGGGGCGCATCTGGGGGAGGAATACCTCCGGCATAACCGGGAGCTAAAGAAAGTGCGGAAATTCATGCGTGGGATATCGCCTAAGGGAGAGTTCGAGTCGGCTTTCCTGAAATATTTTGAGCAAATGTATCAGTGGGCGGACTGTGCCGGCCATGAGCTGAACGAATCCGGCTATGACGAGATTTACCGGGAGAGCGTGGAGAAAGGATGTATGACCCACGGGGAGTACAACTACCACAATATTTTAATGCTCTCGGGAGAACACTGTTACAGGAAAGAGCCATGCCAGATTGCGGTTACGAACTTTGAAAAATTTAAAAGAGATGTACAAGTGGAAGATTTGTACTATTTCCTGCGGAAAGTGATGGAAAAACAAGGATGGAAAGTCAGGCTGGGCGATAATATGCTGAATGCTTACTCGGCAATCCGCCCGCTTTCCAGGGAAGAGATGGAATATCTCAAAATCCGGCTCATTTACCCGGAAAAATTCTGGAAGGTGGCGAATTCCTACTATCATTCCAACAAAGCATGGATTTCTGCGAAGAGTATTGAGAAACTTAGCATGGCTATCCGGCAGACAGAGGAAAAGAAGAGGTTTTTAGAAGAGATATTTTCTTTTCATTTGTAGATTCCTGTTGTATAATAGAATCATTAAGGACAGGAGGTACAAAAATGGAATACCGTGAAAGATATGAGGGATGGTTGAACGACCCATATTTCGATGAAGCAACAAAGGAAGAATTAAGAAGCATTGCAGAGGATGATAACGAGATCAAGGAACGTTTTTATAAGGATTTGGAATTCGGGACGGCTGGTCTTAGGGGAATCATCGGTGCGGGGACGAACCGCATGAACATTTATACGGTAAGGAAGGCGACTCAAGGGCTTGCAAACTATATTATCAGCAAGGACGGACAGAAAAAGGGGGTCGCAATCGCGTATGATTCCCGCCGGATGTCTCCGGAATTTGCAGATGAGGCGGCGCTTTGCCTTGGGGCGAATGGAATCAAGGCGTATGTGTTCGAGTCTCTGCGCCCGACGCCGGAGCTGTCTTATGCAGTGCGCTCTCTGGGATGTATCGCAGGAATCAACATTACGGCAAGCCACAACCCGCCGGAGTACAACGGATACAAGGTCTACTGGGAGGATGGCGCCCAGATTACGCCGCCCCATGATAAGGGTATCATGGATGAAGTGAAGGCTGTTGTGGATTACAGCACGGTCAAGACCATGGGGCTTGAGGATGCGAAGGCAGCAGGCGTGTATGAAGTAATCGGTGCGGCGGTGGATGACGGTTACATAGCAGAGCTGAAAAAGCAGGTTATCCATCAGGATTCGATTGATGCGGTGGGGAAGGAACTCAAGATTGTATACAGCCCGCTCCATGGAACAGGGAATATTCCTGCAAGGCGGATTTTGAAGGAGCTTGGATTCGAGAATGTCTATGTTGTAAAAGAGCAGGAGCTTCCCGACGGTGAGTTCCCGACGGTTTCTTATCCGAACCCGGAGGCAAAGGAAGCTTTTGAGCTGGGACTTAGGCTTGCGAAGGAAGTGGACGCGGACTTGGTGCTTGCCACAGACCCGGATGCAGACCGGCTTGGCGTGTACGTGAAGGATGCGAAGTCAGGTGAGTACAAGGTACTGACCGGCAATATGTCCGGCTGTCTCCTTGCCGATTATGAGATTGGGCAGCGCAAGGCTTTGAAGGGGCTTCCGGACGACGGCTGTCTGATTAAGACGATTGTTACGTCCAATCTGGCGGACGCCATTGCGAAGGGGTATGGAATCGGCTTAATTGAAGTGCTGACTGGATTCAAGTTCATCGGGCAGCAGATTCTTGGATTCGAGACGACAGGCAAGGGTTCCTATCTCTTTGGGTTTGAGGAGAGCTACGGCTGCCTGATTGGAACCCATGCAAGGGATAAAGATGCGATTGTTGCGACTATGGCGCTGTGTGAAGCTGCGGCTTACTATAAGACTCAGGGCAAGACGCTGTGGGATGCAATGGTGGACATGTATGACAAGTATGGCTATTATAAGGATGATATTCAGTCTATCACGCTGAAGGGAATCGAAGGCTTGCAGAAGATTCAGGAGATTCTCGAGACGCTGCGCAAGAATCCGCCTACAGAGGTTGGAGGTTATCAGGTTGTGAAGGCAAGAGATTATCAGGCTGAGACGGTCAAGGATATAGCGACAGGGGATGTGACAGGAACAGGCCTGCCTAAGTCCAATGTCCTGTACTATGACCTGACAGACGATGCATGGCTGTGCGTAAGGCCGTCCGGAACGGAGCCGAAAGTGAAGTTCTACTATGGCATTAAGGGAAGCTCTCTTGCGGATGCAGATGAAAAATCGGCAAAGCTCGGAGAAGAAGTTCTGTCTATGATTAACAAGATGCTGTAAGAGTCCCAAAAACCTTGAAAATAGCTGAAAATACGGCGAAAACCCAAGAATTTGCCTTGACATTTATCGGGAAAGAAGTTATAACTGTATCTATAGGTCTTCATGCGACATTTGTATGAGGCCGCAGAATAGATAATAGAATAAAAATAAGGGATTCTATGTGTAGACAAGAGGAGGAAATTATCCATGAACAAGACAGAATTAGTGGCAGCGATTGCTGATCAGGCAGAATTATCCAAGAAGGATGCTGAAAAAGCGTTAAAGGCTTTTATTGATGTGGTAACAGATGAATTAAAGAAAGAGCACAAGGTTCAGTTGGTTGGATTCGGAACTTTTGAAGTGAGCAAGAGAGAGGCAAGAGAGGGAAGAAATCCGCAGACTGGAGAGACGATGAAGATTGAGGCTTGCAAGGCTCCTAAGTTCAAAGCCGGAAAAGCATTGAAAGACGCTGTCAACGAGTAATTCATTTTGTATAGGAAACCGGCGCGGGATGGAGTTGGATTCGGATGAAAGGAAGAGCTGATTCCGTGGCGGGGACTGACATGGGGATTAGGATGCCGCGGGGGTCGGATAAGACCTCTGGGCATCTTTTTTGTTGTAGGAAAGGAAAATGATTCATGAGATTAGATAAGTTTTTGAAGGTGTCACGGCTGATTAAGCGCAGGACCGTGGCAAATGAAGCGTGCGACGCAGGACGTGTGACCGTCAACGGGCAGGTGGCGAAGGCCTCTGTGAAGGTGAAGGTAGGAGACGTAATCGAGATTCAGTTCGGCACGAAGACCGTAAAAGTGGAAGTTTTAGACATTCAGGACACCACAAAGAAGGAAGAAGCAAAAGACTTGTTCAAATATTTGTAATATTTGGCGTCAGCCTTTCATATGATTATTAAGAAAGGTTGTGAAGCGCATGGAAGAAAGAACCATACAGAAAAATCATAAGCTGGTAATCAATAACCGGAAGACCAGCATGGTGACCGGGGTAATCGACGTGTTATCTTTTGACCTGAATGAAATCCTTCTGGAAACGGAACAGGGGATGATGATGGTGAAAGGGTCGGATCTGCACGTCAACCGGCTGAGTGTGGAAAAGGGAGAAGTGGATCTCTCGGGAAATATTGACAGTGTCGCCTATTCTGATGTCCAGGCGCACGCAAAACAGCAGGAGAACCTGTTCTCGAAGTTGTTCAGGTGACGCTATGCTGGGAATCAGGGAGGAAATGATGGTGTTTCTGGCAGCAGTGGTGTCCGGTGCCATTGTCCGGCTTGTCTATCAGTGCATCCGGTGTTTCCGCCGGATTGTCAGGCATACCCTTGCGGCAATCGGCGCGGAGGATTTGATTTTCTGGCTAGGCTCTGCTGTCTATCTATTTGTGCAAATTTACCATACAAGCGATGGTAGTATCCGTTGGTATTTTGTACTAGGTGTTGTGCTTGGCGTGGCTTTCATGTGGGTTTTCCTTGACAGGGAGGAAAAACTGTTCAAAAAGATTTACGGCAGGAAACAAGAAAGTTATCGTCAGGGACTTGATAAAAAAGAAGAAAAAAGTTAAGATAAGAAAGAATAAGGGTGAGTATAACAGGCAGGGGTGCCTGTGAATAAGGGTGAATCGCATATGGGGAATACGGAAAAGAGACGTCCGAAAAGGCATCGGAAGAGACGTATGCAGCGTCATAAGAGGAGCGTACTGGCGGTCAGCGCGGTCGTTCTCCTTTTGTTTGCAGTCGTGACGGCGAATAGTATATCGCTTAGGGTCAAGGAGAAGGAGTACTTGGACCAGGAGCAGGATTTGGAACAACAGATCGAGGAAGAGAAAGCGCGCGCAGAAGAGATAGAGGAGCTTCGGGAGTACGTGGGGACAGACCAGTATGTAGAAGACATTGCGCGGGAGAAACTAGGGTTAGTTCACGAGAACGAGATCATACTGAAAGAAAAATAATGGACAGAGGATAAGCTTTAGGATAGGTTCCTAAGGCTTTTTATTTTTTGTTTTTTGAAAATTATGTCTGAAAACCGTTGAAAGGGGAGCAAAGAATGGTGGAAATAAAGGAAAAGACGGCATTTATCAACCCATATGTCGTACAGATGGACAAGTTTGCAGATTCTTTGGTGCATTTGTCAAAAACATTCCTTACGCTGGAGGATTATAAGGGGACATTTTCTAAGGATGAGGTCGAGGAAATGTTCCAAAAGGTCACGGATAAAGTTTGTGAGAACTGTGAGAAGCGGCAGTGGTGCATGGGGGAGAACCGTGTCCATACATACCAGATGCTATATGAGATTCTATGCACGGTGGAGGATTTCGGCGCAGAGCTGAGCGTAGAATTGAAACGGAGCCTGCAGAAACGGTGTATACGGGCGCCCAGATTCTTGCGGGAGACGTTGGAGACATATGAGAACGCCAAGAAGATTATGATGTGGAGCAATAAGATGGTGCAGAACCGAGAGGGGTATGCGCAGCAGCTCAACCGTTTTGCGGAAATGATCCAGCATACGACCCGTGAGCTGGACGCCGGTATTTTTGAGGACGAGCATCTGGAAAAGCGGTTGAAAACCCAGCTTCGCAAAGGCGGGGCGAGGATGCTGTCGTCGGTGTTCTATATGACGGCCCAGGGGAAGTATGAGATTCATCTTACCGTGAAATCTATGAAGGGGCATATGATTGCCACGAAGGAGCTGGCGTCTGTCGTGGGGGCATGTACGGGAAGGACGATGACGCCCCAGATGGGGGAACGCCCGCTGGTGGGGGAGGAATATTGTACGGTGGCGTGCGTGGAGAGCGCCAGATACCATACGCTTCAGGGCGTGGCGAAGATAGGGAAGGGGTGTGCCAAGATATCCGGGGATACTTTCCTTATGACGGACTTGCCCGGGGGGAAGAAAGGGATTGCGCTGTCGGACGGCATGGGTTCCGGGGAGGAGGCTTTCAAGGAGAGCAAGATGGTGGTGGAGATGTTAGAAGAGCTTCTGGAAGCTGGCTTCCCTGTGACGATGGCGATCCAGCTTATGAATACGGCGCTGGTGATTGCCCGGGAGGAGGTTCGCTTCTCTACCATTGACGCAAGCCTGTTCGATTTGTACAGCGGGACTTGCGAGTTTGTCAAGGCGGGGGCTTCGACTACATTTATCAAACGGAAGGACGAGGTGGAGACGATTACTTCTACGTCCCTGCCTGTGGGAGTAATCCGGGAGCTTGAGTTAGAACCGGTGGAGCGGCAGCTTGAGTCGGGGGATTATGTGATTATGGTGACGGACGGGGTGCTGGATGCATTGCCGGTAGGGGAGCAGGAGACGTTGATGCGCAAATTTATAAAGGATGCGGATATCGTGAACCCGAAAGAGCTGGCGCACCATATTCTTGAGCAGGTGTTGGCATGGACGGAAGAAGAGCCGGTGGATGATATGACGGTGTTGGTAATTGGAATGTGGAAACTGTAAAGATATATAAAATACTTGATTTTTACACAGGATTTATTTATATTATAACTGTTTTCCAGGGTAAAAATGTACAGAATCAGATAGAAGGATAAATATATGTATCAGCGGGTGAAAGAGTATATCCGGCGTTATCATATGCTGGATGGGAAGGATAGGGTAATAACAGGCGTATCGGGAGGTGCAGATTCCATATGCCTTCTTTTCATGCTTAGTAAGATGAGCCTGGAGTCAGGGTTTACGATAGTTGCCGTCCATGTGCATCACGGGCTGCGGGGCGATGCGGCGGATGGGGATGCGGCATATGTGGAGGATATCTGCAGGGAACTGGGGATTAAGCTTCGGACATTTCATGAAGATGTGCAGGGATACGCCCGGAAAAAGGGGCTGACTCTGGAAGAGGCGGGACGGGATGTAAGACGGAGGATATTTGAAAAGGTGTTGGAGCAGGAGAAGGGGACGAGGATTGCGCTTGCACATCACCAGAATGATAATGCGGAGACGCTGGTCTTGAATCTGTGCCGGGGATGCGGGCTTCGTGGGCTTGGAGGGATTGCGCCGATTGCCGGGGCGTGGATTCATCCTCTTTTGTGCCTGAAAAGGGAGGAAATTGAATCATATCTGGGAAATCGGGGAATATCTTATTGTACGGATGAGTCGAACCTATCGGATGATTATACCAGGAACCGGGTCCGTGCTCATGTGCTCCCGTATCTTGAGGACCAGGTCAACAGCCAGACTGTCCGCCATATGTCGGAGACGATGGAGCAGATGCGGCTGGTGGGGGAGTTCGTGGATCAGGAGGTCAGCCGGTATGAGGAGAGGTGCGTCCGGTACGGGGGAGGCAAAGCCGTACTTATGGAAGCGGAATTCCGGCAGGTTCCGGACGCACTTCGCAGGTTCGTGCTTCAAGAAATGCTTTGCCGGATAGCGGGAAGAAGGAAAGATATAGGGAGTGTCCATATTACAGCGTTGGAAGAGCTGGGGAAACGTCAGGTGGGCAGGCAGGTAGATTTGCCTTATGGGATGCGTGCAAGGCGATGTTATGAGGGAATCGAAGTGTTTATCCGTAAACCGAACGGAGAAGGGTGTTTGGAATTCGAGCTGTCTGCAGAGAAAGGGCTGATAAGCTGTAAAGAAATGACGGAAGGTGCAGTTTGCGAATGCCCTGCCGAGGCAAGGGTATTTGAGCGGACGGCAGATATGGTAATATTTCCGGAAAACCCCTACACGAAATGGTTTGATTATGATATAATTGAAAATACTGTTAAAATCAGGCATCGCCGGCCAGGAGATTATATTACCATCTCGAAGGAAGGCGGCACCCAGAAGCTGAAACAGTATTTTATTAATGAAAAGATACCGGGCGGCCTGAGGGACAGGATATGGCTTGCCGCAGACGGGCAGCATATTATGTGGGTTGCCGGGTACAGGCAGAACCAGAAGTATCAGATTACAGACAAGACCAGGAGAATCCTGGAATTGAAATTTTACGGAGGACAAGACGATGGGAGAAAGCGTCAGAGTGATGATTTCGGAGACGGAGGTTGCGAAAAGGATTGAGGAAATGGGACGGCAGATCAGTGAGGATTATGCAGGAAAGCAGATTCATCTGATTTGTATCCTGAAAGGGGGCGTGTTCTTCATGTGCGAGCTTGCGAAGCGTATCAGCGTCCCGGTGTCTATGGACTTTATGAGCGTGGGCAGCTATGGAGACGGGACGGCTTCCAGCGGCGTGGTAAGGCTTGTGAAGGATTTGGATGAGTCGTTAGAGGGCAAGGACGTGCTTGTGGTGGAGGACATCATTGATTCCGGAAGGACATTATACTATCTGCTGGATGTACTGAGGAAGAGACAGCCGAATAGTATGAAGTTATGTACGCTTCTTGACAAGCCGGACAGAAGGGTAAGGGATGTCAAGGTGGATTATGTGGGATTTGAAATCCCAGATGAGTTCGTAGTGGGTTATGGGCTGGACTATGCCCAGAAGTACAGGAATCTGCCGTATATCGGGATTGTAGAAGGCGTGGAATAGAAAGGGGCTTGAGACATTGAATGATAGGAAGGTAAGGGGACTGAGCGGAGCCACGGTCCTGACGTTAGTAGTATTTCTGTTTGTCATATTGTGGCTGACCAATCAGTTCGACCAGAAGGAAGAAGAGATAAACTGGAAGGAATTTGAGGAGCTGGTGACGAGCGATAATCTGGGAAATGTGGTCGTGAACCAGAACAAGAATGTTCCGACAGGGCGGGTGGACATTGAGCTGAAAGATAAACTGGGCGAGCTGAAATATCTCTATGTGTCGGATGTGAATCAGGTTCAGGATTATCTGCAAGAGAAGAATATCAGTTATGAGATGCCGGACGTCCATGAAGACAGCTGGTTTGTGACGGTGGTTGTGCCGGTCGTGCTGACGCTGCTTGGAGTGATGCTGATTTTTACCGTGATGAACCGCCAGAGCGGAGGCGCAAACGCAAAAGCGATGAACTTTGGGAAGAGCCGTGCAAGGCTGAGCATGGGCGGCGATAAGAACATTACGTTTTCACAGGTTGCAGGCCTGAAAGAAGAGAAGGAGGAATTGGAGGAAATCGTGGATTTCTTAAAGTCTCCTAAGAAATACATCCAGGTGGGAGCGAGGATTCCCAAAGGCGTGCTGCTGGTGGGACCTCCGGGAACAGGAAAGACGCTGCTTGCCAAAGCGGTGGCCGGTGAGGCGGGAGTGCCGTTCTTCACGATTTCCGGTTCTGATTTCGTGGAGATGTTCGTGGGCGTTGGCGCGTCCCGTGTCCGTGATTTGTTCGAGGAGGCGAAGAAGAATTCTCCATGCATCATCTTTATTGACGAGATTGACGCTGTGGCGAGACGGCGCGGAACAGGAATGGGCGGCGGCCATGACGAGAGAGAGCAGACGTTAAATCAGCTTTTGGTAGAGATGGACGGATTCGGCGTCAACGAGGGCGTCATCGTGATGGCTGCTACGAACCGTGTGGACATCCTCGATCCTGCAATCCTGCGTCCCGGAAGGTTCGACCGCAGGGTCATGGTGGGCAGGCCGGATATTCAGGGAAGAGAGGATATTCTCAAGGTCCATGCCAAGGGCAAGCCGCTTAGTGAGGAGATTGATTTAAGGCAGATTGCCCAGACCACGGCTGGGTTTACGGGGGCAGATCTTGAGAACCTGCTGAATGAGGCGGCGATTCTGGCGGCGAAGGAGAACCGGATTTATCTGAAACAAGAGGATATCAAGAGGGCGTTCGTCAAAGTCGGAATCGGTGCGGAGAAGAAGAGCCGGGTGATTTCGGACAAGGAAAAGCGGATTACGGCGTTCCATGAGGCGGGACATGCGATTCTGTTCCATGTGCTGCCGGATGTGGGACCGGTCTACAGTGTGTCGATTATTCCCACCGGAGGGGCAGGAGGGTATACTATGCCGCTGCCGGAGAATGACGAGATGTTCAATACAAAAGGAAAGATGCTGCAGGATATCACAGTCGCACTTGGGGGACGTGTGGCGGAGGAGGAAGTGCTGGACGACATTACCACCGGCGCATCTCAGGATATCAAGCAGGCAACCAGCCTTGCGAAGTCTATGGTCACGAAGTTCGGGATGTCCGAAGCGGTCGGCTTGATTAATTATGACAATAGCAGTGACGAGGTGTTTATCGGCAGGGATCTTGCCCACGCGTCAAGAGGCTATGGGGAGAGCGTGGCTACGACCATCGATCAGGAAGTGAAGCGTATTATCGATGAGTGCTATGTCAGGGCAAGGAATGTGATTAAGAAATATGACGATGTCCTGCATGCGTGCGCAGATTTGTTGTTGGAGAAGGAGAAGATTTCAAGAGAAGAATTTGAATCATTATTTGCAGGAGAGGTTTCGGAAGCTTAATAATTAAACAGAGTACAGAGAATAATAATTAGGGGGATTACGGCATGAATACACAGGCATTATTTTGTGATGGGACAGCAGGTTATGTGATTCCACAGGAGCCCCGGGAAAATGAATCTGTGAGATTACGTTTCCGCACAGCCAGAGATGATGTAAAAAGAGTACGTCTCATGACGGCTGTCGGCGGTTATGATATGGAGAAAGAAAATGGAAACGGCAACGGCAGTGAATTTGATTATTATGCGATTACATGGCGGTTAAATGAGAATCCGTTCCGTTACTGTTTTGAGATTCAGGATGGAGAAGAGACATGCTATTATGGAAGATGCGGCGTGTCGAAGGAGATTGTGGAGTTCTATAATTTTGTTATCGTACCAGGATTTTCGACGCCTGACTGGGCGAAGGGCGCGGTGATGTACCAGATATTTACCGACCGTTTCTACAATGGAGACAAGTCTAACGATGTGGAAACGAATGAGTATTATTATATCGGCGGGTACAGCCGGAAGGTGACGGACTGGTACAAATACCCGGATGCGATGGGAGTCCGGGAGTTCTATGGGGGCGACTTGAAAGGCGTCATGGAGAAACTGGATTATTTGCAGGAGCTTGGGGTAGAGGTGCTGTACTTTAATCCATTGTTCGTGTCTCCGTCGAACCATAAATATGATATCCAGGACTATGATTATATTGATCCGCATTACGGAGTGATCGTAGAAGACGGCGGAGAGGTCCTGCCAGAGGGAGAGACGCAGAACCGTAAAGCGACGAAGTACCAGAAGCGGGTCACGGATCTTAGGAATTTAGAGGCGAGCAATCAGTTATTTATTGAGCTTGTGGAGGAACTGCACCGGAGAGGGATGAAGATTATCCTGGACGGTGTGTTCAATCATTGCGGTTCTTTTAATAAGTGGATGGACCGGGAGCGGATCTATGAGGGACAGGAGGATTATGAGCCTGGGGCTTATGTGTCGCCGGATAGCCCATATAAGAGTTATTTTCATTTTAACAATGACAGTGAAGAGAACTGGCCTTACAACAATAGCTACGACGGGTGGTGGGGGCATGATACGCTGCCGAAACTGAATTATGAGGATTCTGTGAAACTTGAGAATTACATTTTATATATCGGAAGAAAATGGGTGTCTCCGCCCTACAATGTGGATGGATGGAGGCTGGATGTGGCGGCAGACCTTGGGCAGTCCAATGGGTATAACCATCATTTCTGGAAGAAGTTCCGTAAGGCGGTCAAGGATGCCAATCCTAATGCGCTGATTCTTGCGGAACACTATGGGGACCCCAGCGAGTGGCTTCAAGGAGACGAATGGGATACGGTGATGAACTATGATGCGTTCATGGAGCCGGTCACTTGGTTCCTGACTGGGATGGAGAAGCACAGTGACGAGCATCGGGAAGAACTGCGGGGAAATACGGATAATTTCGTTGGTTCGATCACACACCATATGGGGAATATGCTGACGCCGTCCTTGCAGGTGGCGATGAACGAGCTGTCAAACCATGACCATTCCCGTTTCCTGACGCGTACCAATTATATGGTGGGACGTGTGGAGAATCTTGGACCGAGGGCGGCGAATGAGTATGTGAACCTTGCCGTCATGCGGGAGGCGGTGGTGATGCAGATGACTTGGATCGGCGCTCCTACCGTGTATTATGGCGATGAGGCCGGGGTCTGCGGATTCACGGACCCGGATAACAGGCGGACGTACCCGTGGGGGTATGAGAATCAGGAATTGATTGCATTTCATAAGGAGATGATTCGGATTCATAAGGAGCATCCGGCGCTGCGGACGGGGTCGCTGAATATATTAAGCGGCTCGATTGGGGTGTCGAATGGGGATGAACATAATATACTTGCATATGGGCGGTTCGAGGGGGAAGACCGGGTCGTGGTGATTGTGAATAATCGGTGCGAGCTTGCAGAGGTGACTGTTCCGGTGTGGCTTGCCGAAGTGCCGGTGAAATGCAGGATGAAGAAGCTGATGTATTCCTATCAGGAGGGGTATTCTGTGGATTATGAGGAATATCTGGTGGAAGATGGGGAAGTGGTTGTGAATATGGGAGCGTATTCAGCGTTGGTGCTGTGCGGGTAAGGAAGAGGGCGTGGTTGCGCCCTCTATTTCTACTTATAATCTCTTTTTTGATTTTTAACAATTCCATAGCGCAAATAAAATCAGCAGCCTGTAGGAGCCTATATTTTTGTGGCGCAGCCTTTCTAAACTCAACACTTGAAAACTGTATCGAAAATACAGCGTTTAGAATTGCACTAAGCTCGTTCTGGCCATTGTCATAATATACAATAATCTTATCAAAATTTGCAAAGAAATCTTGATGTATATCAATTTCCTTATTAATTGCCTTAGCCAATTTACCTGACAAAGAAACTTTGTCTTTTGCTTCTTTTCTATCCACAACAACTGTCAGATAAGTAATCGGACATGTATTAACGAAATTTAGCATCTTATATAGCAACTTTCTTCTTTCATTAATAGAATATCTTGCAAAGACTTCTTCTCTGCGAATGACGGGTCCTGTATGTATATACTCCACATCAAATCCCGAAAGTTTTATACTCTCCTCCAATTTTGCAACTTGCTGATCTATGTTATTCTCTTGAGCGTGAAAAACAAAGGTAACCAAATAGTATGCAGGACGTTCCTTTACCTCTCCAAAATCACCGGATTCATCAATAAAAACACTTAATTCTTGCATCTGAGTTCTCCAATATATTAGAAATGGCGGGAAATTCTTCCCGCCTACGGTGGTCCAAAGAGCTTCTGCCCAGACCGAACTGTAATGCATTACAGTTTTATTCTATTCACACTATACCATATTTATGTATAGCTTACAAGTATATTTTTAGGAAATCTGTTATTTTGATAACACTTCAATACCGGTTTCCGTGACCAGCACCATATATTCCACCTGTGCGGACAGCCCGTCGTCGATGGTATAAACGGTCCAGTCATCATCCTCGTCAACAAAAAAGTCAGGGCTTCCCTCATTGACCATAGGTTCGATGGTAAACATCATACCAGGAACCAAAACCATCTCACTGCCCTTCGGCGTTACATAGCTGACGAAAGGTTCTTCGTGGAAGTCCAACCCGATTCCATGGCCGCCGATGTCTTCAACTACGGAGTAACCATGCTTTTTGGCATGGCTGTTGATTGCATAGGCAATGTCGCCCAAATGCCCCCAGGGCCTTGCCGCTTTTAATCCAAGGTCTACGCATTCCTGGGTCACACGGACAAGCCTCTCGGCTTCCGAGGAGATGTCTCCGATGGTGAACATCCGGGACGCGTCGGAATAATAACCGTTCAAGATGGTGGATACGTCTACGTTGAGGATGTCTCCTTCTTGCAGGATTTCATACTCGCTTGGGATTCCGTGGCAGATGACGTTATTGAGGGAAGTACATACGCTCTTGGGAAATCCGTCATAATTCAGCGGGGCGGGGATGCCGCCATGTTCTGTGGTAAAGTCGTAGACCAGGCGGTCGATTTCTTCCGTACACATGCCTTCGTGGATATGGGACGCTACATGGTCTAAGACGGCGGTGTTTAACGCCGCGCTTCTTTTGATGGCTTCGATTTGGCGGGGCGTTTTGAGCATGGAACGTTTTGGAACGATCTGGCCTTTGGCTGCCAGTTTCCATAATTTTATGTCTAATTTATCCAATGTGATACCTCTTTCTGACTGAACATATTCTCATCTACTATTATATCACCCTTGTCAAGAGGGAAAATTTGTAAATCATGTATGTATAAAAAATTTAATGTATGTATAGGTGAAAATTGGTATAAATATTTACAAAAAGGTGTATTAAAAGTGTATTTCATAGTATAATCCTTTTATAAGAGACGATATATCAATGTAGAATGAATCGGAAAGGAGGTCACTTTTTATGGAATATACATTTAGCTCAGTTTTTTCATCCGCAACTTTTCCTGAATATACTTATGTTAATAGGAAAAGTTCTGGAGATTTTACATATGAAGAGAGGTTAAGGATGGCACTGGAACAAAGGGGGCATTTGATTGTCATAGACGGTCCGTCTAAAATTGGGAAAACGGTGTTATGCGAGGCAGTAATAGGAAGAAATCTTATAGCAATGACGGGAAATGATTTCAAAGGAGAAAAAGATTTTTGGACGGTGGTCGCGAAGAAGGTGGATATTCCGCTGATGGGCGAAGTACAGAATGAAAATACTGTCCATGACCAAGGCGAGCAAATCGGAACGAGGTATACTTCTCAATACCAGACGAATAAAGAGCGTGTAATGGAATATTTCCTAAACAACAATAAAGTACTTTTGCTGGATGATTTTCATTATGCGGATGAAAAAATGCAGCATGATGCGGCTTGTCAGCTGAAGGAGGCTATTCGGTATAATTTAAAGGCAATTGTAGTGTCGCTTCCCCATAGAGTGGATGAGACGGTCAAGAATAATCCGGATTTACAGGGAAGGATTATGAATATTACGATGCAGCCATGGAAAAGTAAAGAATTGGCGGAAATCCCAGAGAGGGGCTTCCATATGCTTGGCGTATATGCAACGCAAGATTTAATTGAAAGGCTTGTGATGGAATGTATTGATTCTCCGCAGACTATGCAATCTATTTGTGAGAGTATTGGATATTATATTGATGAAGACAAGGTACTAAAAGAAGAAGATATTGTAAAGAGCTGCTATTTAAGAGCTGATTTCCTCACATATCAGGAATTATATGCGAAACTGTTGGCCGGGCTTTCGTCCAGAGGGCAAAAGCGTGCAGTTTATTATCTGGCTGATGGTTCAGAAGTAGACCGCTATGGCCTTGTGCTAGAGGCGTTGAAAATAGACCCTCCGTTAAAATCGATTTCCATATCGGAGATTTACGAGCGGGCAAAGAAGATTTTGGATAAGACGAAAGAGATGCAGAAATTGACCACCCAGACAATCAGAGGGACGATGAACTCTATGTTGGTGATATTGGAAGAGAGTGGTTATGAAGCGGATAGAGTATTTGAGTGGAATGAAAATGTTTTGACTTTTAGGGAACCACTGTTTTTGTTTTATTTAAGATGGAGGAGAGATGAATAAGGAGCAATTAGTTCAAAAAGGGTGGGAAATAGATAAAATTACAGAGTTGAAAGAACTTTGTGGAAAGTATGAAGAGTGGAAAACAGAAGTTTTACGATATGCAGAGGCAAGTGGGACGGATGTGGGAAAGTATCGGATGGCATTGCACGCGGTTAACGTCCCGTATGAATCTCGGGAAGATAAAATTGGCAAATACCGTACTTCTATAAAGAAAGCAATCTGTTTTTTGCAGGACGAAAGTCAAAGCGTTAGACAGGATGAGGATGCTTTAGAAACAATTGTCAGGAATTTTGAGGAAGTGGATGCCATAATTGAGATAAAATGTACCGGCAAGAATCATACGGAGAAAAAAATCTTTCGTGAATTGGGCGAGGATGCATTTTTTTATAAATGTGAAAAATTAATCATGTATGTATATGACAAGCACAATATCATTCATGATATAGATAATTTTGTCAGGGCTTTAGAAAAAAAATAAAGGATCGGCGGGAAAAAATATTAAAGTATATGTGGAACAAAATAGAAAATTAATTTGACTTGGGGATTCTATGCATTTTTATATATTGCGGAAATAAAGAGGATATTGTATGTATTAAGAAAATAGGTTATAATCAGAATAAGTGTTCAGCAGCAAAGCTTACCGCTGCCCATAAGACACAAAGAATGTAGAATGACGGAAAGAAGAAAGGAGCGCCACATGTTAAGAATAGGAATGCTTACAAGCGGAGGAGACTGTCAGGCTTTGAACGCCGCTATGCGCGGCGTCGTAAAGGGAATCTGTTCCAAGAGGGACGATGTTGAGATTTACGGGTTTCAGGAGGGGTATAAGGGACTGATTTATTCCAATTTCAAGATGTTGACTTCCAGGGATTTCTCGGGAATACTGACCGTAGGAGGGACGATCCTTGGGACATCCAGACAGCCGTTCAAGATGATGCGGGTGCCGGATGAGAATGGCCTTGACAAGGTGGAGGCTATGAAGCATACATATCATAAGCTGAACCTTGACTGTCTGGTGGTACTTGGAGGGAATGGCACCCATAAGACGGCAAATATGCTGAGGGAAGAGGGACTGCATGTTATTACGCTTCCTAAGACGATCGACAATGACCTGTGGGGAACGGACATGACCTTCGGGTTCCAGAGTGCGGTGGATATTGCGACGGATACCATAGACAAGATCCATACGACTGCAACGTCCCATAGCCGGGTATTTATCGTTGAAGTTATGGGGCATAAAGTGGGCTGGGTGACTCTGCATGCCGGTATTGCCGGAGGCGCCGACATCATTATGCTTCCAGAGATTCCTTATGATATTAACGTGGTCGTTGACGCTATCAATAAGCGGAAGGCCGCGGGCAAGAAGTTTACGATTATTGCGGTGGCAGAGGGCGCTATTTCCAAAGAAGATGCGAAACTGTCTAAAAAAGAGCTGAAAGCAAAGAAGGAGAAGCAGAAATATCCGTCTGTTGCCTATGAGGTGGCGGAGAAGATTCAGAAGAGGACCGATCAGGAAGTGCGTATTACGGTTCCGGGACATACCCAGAGGGGCGGTTCTCCATGTCCGTACGACAGGGTGCTTTCTACAAGGCTTGGCGCTGCGGCGGCAGAAGCGATTCTGGACGGTGATTATGGATATATGCTGGGCGTCAAGAAGAATGACATCGTGCGCGTCCCGCTTTCCGAAGTTGCCGGAAAACTAAAATATGTCGATCCGAAATCCAGCATTATCAAAGAGGCTGAGATGACGGGCATCAGTTTTGGTATCAAAGAAAAGTGAAAGATGACGGGGAGTATGATAAGGGGAGGAGCTGTGTAGAAGATGTCTTATATGGCATTGTACCGGAAGTTCCGTCCGGATGCGTTTGAGGATGTGAAGGGGCAGGACGCCATTGTGAAGACCTTGAAGAACCAGATTAAGGCAGAACGTATCGGACATGCCTATCTGTTCTGCGGGACGCGGGGGACGGGGAAGACGTCCGTTGCGAAGATATTTGCAAAAGCGGTGAACTGTGAGCATCCGGAGGACGGAAGTCCTTGCGGATCGTGTGCCATGTGCAAGGCAATCGCGTCGGGGGCGTCCATGAATGTAATTGAGATTGACGCGGCGTCCAATAACGGCGTGGACAATATCCGGGAAATCCGGGAGGAAGTTGCGTACCGCCCGACGGAGGGCCGGTACAAGGTATATATTATCGATGAAGTCCATATGCTGTCTATAGGGGCTTTTAACGCATTGTTAAAGACTCTGGAGGAACCGCCGGAGTATGTAATCTTTATTCTGGCGACGACGGAGGCTCACAAGATTCCGATTACGATATTGAGCCGGTGCCAGCGGTATGATTTCAAGCGTATCACGATTGAGACCATTTCCGGGCGGCTAAAGGAGCTGATCGGGAAGGAGCAGTTGGATGTGGAGGATAAGGCGGTCCGCTATATCGCGAAGATGGCGGACGGTTCCATGCGTGATTCCCTGAGCCTTCTGGACCAGTGCGTGGCTTTCTATATCGGGGAGCGGCTGACTTATGACCATGTGCTGGAAGTCCTGGGGGCTGTGGATACGGAGGTGTTCAGCAGGCTCTTGCGGGAGCTGATTTCCATGGATGTCCACAGGGTAATCGGGACGGTGGAAGAGCTGGTGATGCAGGGCAGGGAACTGTCCCAGATGGCGGCTGATTTCACTTGGTATCTGAGGAATCTTTTGCTGGTGCAGGGGTTGGAGCATATGGAGGATATTCTGGATGTATCGACGGAGAATCTTGCCCAGTTGAAAGAAGAGGCGCAGATGATAGACAGTGATACGCTGATACGGTATATCCGGATTTTTTCTGAGCTTACGAATCAGCTAAAATATGCCACCCAGAAGAGGGTGCTTCTGGAGGTAACGTTAGTCAAGCTGTGCAGACCGGCGATGGATATGAACCAGGACGCGCTGCTGGATAGAATCCGGGCGGTGGAGAAGCAGTTAGAGGCTGGTGTCTCCATGCAGGCGGCGCAGATGAAGGAGGCTTATGCCGGTCAGGAGGGTGCTTCCTCTGTGACCCAGGCGAAGCCGGAGCTTCCTAAGGCGCTGAATGAGGATGTTAAGGCGGTGGCGAAGGATTTCCGTTCGATTGTGAATGATGCTTCCCAGATGCTGAAAGTCTACTTGAAAAAGGCGAGGCTCAGCGCAGGGGAAGGAAACCGTCTGTTGATTGTAATGCCGGATGAGATGAGCGCAGGCGTGGTCGGTTCTGAGGAGCATAAGGCTGAGATTGCGGACTTGATTCGGGAGAAGATTGGGAAACAGGTGGATATCGAAGTTCGTCAGATGGAGGAAGGAAGAAGGTTCGAGGATCATTTTGTGGATATTGAGAATCTGGAGAGTCTGATTAATATGGAGATTACGGTGGAAGATGAGTGATGCCGCAGGATTTGGAGAATGACAGTGAAAAGATAGAATTCAGGAGGGTATGGATATATGGCAAAAAGAGGTGGATTCCCGGGAGGCGGAGCGATGCCGGGGAATATGGCGAATCTGATGAAGCAGGCGCAGAAGATGCAGCGTCAGATGGAAGAGCAGGCGAAGGAAATGGAGACAAAGGAATTCAGCGCGACGGCGGGAGGCGGAGCGGTGGAGGCTACGGTTTCCGGAACGAAGCAGCTTATGAAGATCAGCTTGGATGAGGAAGTGGTTGATCCGGAGGATATTGAGATGCTGGAAGATTTGATCGTGGCGGCTGTGAACGAGGCGCTAGAGAAGGTGGATGAGGCTTCTGCTTCCGCAATGTCGAAATTTACCGGCGGTATGGGCGGACAGATCCCGGGATTATTTTAATACAGGAGCGTAGGAGATGGATTACTATAGTAACCAGATTAGCAGGTTAATTGAGGAGTTGTCATGTCTCCCGGGCATAGGTTCAAAGTCAGCGGCAAGGCTGGCTTTTCATTTGATTCATATGCCTGTAGAGGATGTGGGCCGTCTTGCGTCTACCATGGTGGAGGCGCGGAAGAATGTACGCTACTGTAAGGCTTGCTGTACGCTGACCGACCAGGAGCTATGCCCCATCTGCAGTAACAGCAAGCGTGATCATAAGACGATTATGGTGGTGGAGAATACCCGGGACTTGGCTGCGTATGAGAAGACGGGGAAATATGATGGGGTCTACCATGTGCTTCACGGGGCAATCTCTCCCATGCTTGGAATCGGGCCTGAGGATATTAAGCTGAAAGAGCTGATTGAGCGTCTTCAGGGGGAGGTGGAAGAGGTAATCATTGCGACGAATTCAAGCCTTGAGGGGGAGACTACGGCAATGTACATCAGCAAGCTGATTAAGCCTGCCGGAATCAAGGTCAGCCGGATTGCCAGCGGAGTCCCTGTGGGCGGAGATTTGGAGTACATCGACGAAGTGACGCTGCTTCGGGCTTTGGAGGGGCGTACACAGCTCTGAGCCGATATACCGGGGATGGAGGCTGGCGTCTGGAACGATACGGGACAGTAAGTATACCGGAGACGGCGGGGCGGAGGTGGAAAGGTGAAGAAGAAAGTCACATCAACAGATATTGCAAAAGCGGCGGGGGTTTCCCAGTCTACCGTGTCGATGGTCCTGAATAAGAAATATAATGTTTCATTCTCCAAAGAGACCATAGACAAAGTAGAACGTGCGGCGAAGGAGTTAGGATATGTCCCGCCGAAACGTAAGACAAAAAAGGGAGTAAAAAAGGAAAAGCTTCTGGTGGTGTTCTGCTCGAATCTGACGAACCCTTACTATGTCATGCTGCTGCAAGGCATTGAGCTTAGGGCAAAAGAGCAAGGTTTCGGGCTGTTCGTGTGTAATACCCAACGGGATTTGAAGATGGAAGAGCGGTATCTGAAAATGATGTGGGAGCTTCGCCCCTTAGGAATCATCTATACCTGTAATCCCAGCCATTGTTTCATGGAGCTTGTAAAGGAACTGGCACAGAAAATCCCGGTGGCGGTTGTGAACAACCAGAATGAGAAGATGGATGTGGATGCGGTAGAACTGGATAATTCAAAGCTTGGGCGTATCATGGCAAGACATCTTTTGGAGCTGGGGCATCGGAAGGTGGCATATATCGCGCCGCCCCTGACTGCGCGCCAGAAGCAGCGTTCTAAGCGTGTGGAGGGATTTTTAAAGGAGTACGAGAAGGCTGGATTGAAGGGAAATGTGGTTATCAAAGCGGCAAAAGAAGAGCTTGACCTGAATGTTGCCCATATTGATTCAGAGTATAAGATTGGGTTCGACCTGACACGGGAACTACTGGGGGAAGAGTCGGGGATTACGGCAATCGTAGGATTGAATGATATGATTGCATTTGGGATTCTGGATGCGCTCCATGAGGCGAAGATACGCGTACCGGCCGATATGTCGGTCATGGGCTGTGATAATACGTTGTTTGCACGTATGCATAAGGTAGAGCTGACGACCATAGAACATTTTGTTATTTTCAAGGGACGGGATGCCTGTGATATTATTATGAAGAAAATCGCTTCCCACACCTCTTCTTATTCCGGGATTGAGCCGATTAGCACGTATCATGTAGAGTATGAACCCCAGTTGATTGTGAGGGGGACGACAGGATATGCGAGGGAATCTGGAAAAGGGGTAAAAAAAAGAAAAAATTAATGTATTCTCACAGATTATTAATAATAATTTGTGGGATTTTTCTTTCTGGAAATCCGCAGAAGCCCGAAAGCCGGAGGCGGGGATTAACGGCAGAGGGGACGAGGCGGATATATAGAATAGATACTGTGGCTTTTCGTTTGGGAAGGGATTAATAATACATATTTATTAATTAGAAAAATTATTAATAAAAATGCACACTATTGACCAAAGTTCCAGAAATAAGTTATAATCTGACCATACGATAAATATAGTGTAGTTTTACAAATGCATCATTTAAAAAGGAGGAAGAAACATGAAATTTTTCATTGACACAGCCAAGGTAGAGGACATTAAGAAGGCAAATGACATGGGAGTCATCTGCGGCGTGACCACGAACCCATCCCTGATCGCAAAAGAAGGCAGGGTGTTCGAGGAAGTTATCGCTGAGATTGCCTCTATCGTAGACGGCCCGATCAGCGGTGAGGTGAAGGCTACGACTGTGGACGCAGAAGGGATGATTGCAGAGGGAAGAGAGATTGCAAAGATTCACCCGAACATGGTCGTTAAGATTCCTATGACGGTTGAGGGATTAAAGGCTTGCAAGCAGTTGACGGCAGAGGGGATCAAGACCAACGTGACGTTAATTTTTACGGCAAACCAGGCGCTTTTAGCCGCAAGGGCGGGTGCGACATACGTATCGCCGTTCCTTGGGCGTCTGGACGACATTTCCGTAAGGGGGACGGATCTCATTGCAGAGATTGCCCAGATTTTCCAGGTAGCGGGAATTGAGACGGAAATCATCGCAGCAAGTGTGCGCCACACGATGCATGTGACGGACTGCGCATTGGCAGGCGCTGACATTGCTACCGTACCATATTCTGTCATTGAGCAGATGACGAAGCATCCGCTGACTGACGCAGGAATTGCAAAGTTCCAGGCTGATTATAAAGCAGTATTTGGCGAGTAAGGGGAGGTTCAAAATGGACAAATTGGAGTTAATGAAGACGGCAAATGAAATCCGCAAGAGCGTCGTGACAGCCGTACACAGCGCGAAATCCGGGCATCCGGGCGGCTCTCTGTCTGCGGCAGATATTTACACCTATCTGTTTTTTGAGGAAATGAACGTAGACCCGGCAGACCCTAAGAAGGCAGACCGAGACCGTTTTGTGCTGTCCAAAGGACACACGGCGCCGGGGTACTATTCCACGCTTGCGCACCGGGGATTCTTCCCGGTTGAAGACCTTACGACGCTGCGGAAAGTAGGGTCATACCTGCAAGGGCATCCGGACATGAAGCATATCCCAGGGGTGGATATGTCCAGCGGTTCACTTGGACAGGGAATTTCTGCGGCGGTAGGCATGGCGATTTCTGCCAAGTTATCCGGCGACAGTTACCGGGTATACACCTTACTTGGAGACGGTGAGATTCAGGAAGGGCAGGTATGGGAGGCGTCCATGCTTGCGGCGCACAGGAAGCTTGATAACCTTGTGGTCATCGTGGATAACAATAATCTCCAGATTGACGGTCCAATCGACGAGGTGAATTCCCCTTATCCGATTGATAAGAAGTTTGAGGCATTTAATTTTCACGTAATCAATATTAACGGAAATGATTTCGATGAAATTGACGCAGCGTTCAAAGAGGCGAGAGAGACAAAGGGACAGCCTACGGCAATCATTGCGAAGACGGTTAAGGGCAAGGATGTTTCCTTTATGGAAAATCAGGCGGCATGGCATGGAAACGCCCCGAACGACGAGCAGTATGCGGTTGCTATGGCAGATTTAGAGAAAGTAGGTGAAGCATTATGTCAGATGTAAAGAAAATCGCAACGAGAGAGAGCTACGGCAATGCTTTAGCCGAATTAGGAAAAGAACACGAGGATATCGTCGTGCTGGACGCAGACCTTGCGGCGGCGACTAAGACGGGCGTATTCAAGAAGGCGTTCCCAGAGCGCCACATCGACTGTGGAATCGCAGAGAGCAATATGATGGGAGTCGCAGCCGGAATCGCTACTACAGGTAAGGTTCCCTTTGCAAGTTCATTTGCAATGTTCGCGGCGGGACGTGCATTCGAGCAGGTTCGCAATTCCATCGGATACCCCAAGCTGAATGTGAAGATTGGGGCGACCCATGCAGGAATCTCTGTGGGAGAGGACGGGGCGACCCACCAGTGTAATGAGGATATTGCCCTGATGCGTACAATCCCGGGAATGGTGGTCATTAACCCGTCGGACGACGTGGAGGCAAAGGCGGCGGTGAAGGCAGCTTACGAGCATGTAGGACCGGTATATCTCCGTTTTGGAAGGCTTGCAGTCCCAGTCATCAACGACAATGAAGATTATAAATTTGAGCTTGGGAAAGCGATTACGTTAAGGGAAGGGACGGACGTCGCCATTATCGCCTCCGGGCTTACGGTATCTGAGTCTCTTGCGGCGGCCGAGAAGCTGGCGGCAGACGGGATTCGTGCGGAAGTCATCAATATGCATACCATCAAACCGCTGGACGAGGATGCTATCGTGAAAGCGGCTAAGAAGACCGGCAAGATTGTGACGGTGGAAGAGCATTCTGTCATCGGAGGCCTTGGCAGCGCGGTGTGCGACGTGGTGGCAGAGAAGGCTCCGGCAAAGGTGATGAAGATTGGCATTAACGATGTATTCGGCGAATCCGGCCCGGCTGTTCAGCTGATTCAGAAATATGGCCTGGATTCTGAGAGTATTTATGAGAAGATAAAAGAATTTTTGAAATAAAAAATATTCACTGACATGGAAGGTGGATGTCCCGGCGGATGAGATTCGTTTCGGGCATCCGCCTTTTTTGTATATACAATCCGGCATTCTCATGATAAAATATAAAAACTGACAATTTCGTTTGAGACAACCCGTCGAAAATAACTTAAACGTGCCGGAAATTTCCAGGGACAAGTCCCACCGATTGATAAAATATGCAAAATCCATATGCTATCATTAGCAAAAATATGCAAAATGAGGTGACAAGTGTATGGAAAGACAATTTCCGAAAAACGTAAGGCAGATAGGCAATGTCGGTGACGAGCCTAAGATATACGTGGAAGATTATGTGGATATTTATCTGAACCAGCAGGAGCAGCAGACGGAAGAGACTCCTGTCGGGATAATCCTCATTGGTGAGATACTAAAGCTAGAAGGGCAGGATGTGGTGTGCATATCCGGGGCGATGGGGATTCGGGATATCCGGATGAACGGTACGGAGATTGTCTTAGAGAAAGAGACTTTTAAGAGGTTAGAGGAAGAACGGAAGAAGTATTTCCCATCCGGAGAGGCCGTGGGCTGGTGCTTGATTGAGAATGGGCATCCGTCAAGGCAGGACAGGGAAGTGCGGAAAATCCACCATAAAAATTTTGCAAGGCCGAATACGGTATTTATCTGGAAGGATGCGCTTGATAAGGAAGAGACATTCTACGCTTACCGTAACGGCGAGCTTGCGCAGATGGACGGGCATTATATTTATTATGAGAAGAACCCGGACATGCAGAATTATATGATTATGACCCGCAGACAGAACGGCGTTACGCCCTGCGAGGTAGTGGAAGACCGTGCAGCGAAGGATTTCCGCAGCGCCGTCCGGTCAAGGATTGAGGAGAAGGAGAGGCAGAGTTCCAGGCTGATTTATGCTACCAGCGCGCTGCTTGTGGTGGTCGTGCTTGCGATTGGGATTTCGACGGTCAATAATTTCGATAAGATGGAAGCAGTACAGGATTCCCTTGAGTCTCTGTCACAGTCGGTCAACCAGCCTAAGAGCCGGACGGATACCGTAAGCGAAGATCAGGCGGCAGTCCCGGCGGGGCAGCCCATAGAAGGGACGCAGCCGGATACGGGTGGGCAGGAGAGTGCAGAAGACGTACCGGAGCCGGCAGAGACAGGCGGGACGGTTCCGGACCCATCTACGATTCAGGAACAGCTTGGAAGTGAGAATTATTATGTGGTGGAGAAAGGGGATACGCTGGACAGCATCAGTGTGAAAATATACGGCGATACGTCCCACGTCAAGGCGATTTGCAAGATGAACGGGCTGTCGGACGGTAATTTAATCTATATTGGGCAAAAATTATTATTACCTTAGGGAGAAAATATGTTACAATAAATAGGACTGTATAAGGCAGAAGTACGAATGAATAGCAGTGAAGGGGAGATGGATGAAACGGCAGAGAGATAGAAACCTTCATGTTGTCAGAGAACAGGAAGATCCAACGGACAGGATTGTAAGAGAGATTTTAGACGAATTGAATAGTGAGGATGATTTTCAGGACGTGGAAGATGCGGGCAGGAAGAAAAAGAGAACCCTGCGGCGCAGGTGGGTTGCGGGTATCGTTTTGCTGCTTGCAGTGGCAGCAGGCGTATATCTTCTGGTGAATCTCCAGACCTACGGCAATGTACGGGTGACGGATTCGTACCCCGGCGGCAAAGCGGCGAACAATAGTTACCGTGAGTTTGCAGGCGGCGTACTGAAATACAGCAGGGACGGGATTTCCTATCTCGACCAGAAGGGTGAGGAGCAGTGGAACCATTCCTACCAGATGAAGAATCCATATATTGAGGCGGGAAAAGCGTCGGCTGTCGCGGCGGACAAAGGAGGCAATGACATTCTGGTCATTCAGGAGGACGGGGTCAGAGGCGAGATACATACTGCGATGCCAATTGAGAAGGTGAGCGTGTCAGAGCAGGGAATTGTCGCCGCAGTACTCAAGAATGATTCTTCGGCAGAGATTCTGTGTTATGATATTGCGGGAAATATCCTCGTAGAGCATAAGACTTCCTCTGTGGGGACAGGCTATCCGCTGGATATCGCCTTGTCGGAGGATGGCAAAACGCTGCAGGTCTTATATTTTTATACACAGGACGGGGCGATTACGTCGAAGGTCATGTATTATAATTTCGGAGAGGCCGGGAAACAGAAGACGGATAACCAGGTGAGCAGCCATGAGTATAAAGATACGATTATGGCGTCGGGATTCTTTCTTGATTCGGATACGTCGGCCGCGGTGGGAGATAATTGCCTGGCGATTTACCATGGGAAAGACGTCCCGGAAGAGAAGGTGCGGATTGCTATTGACAAAGAGATTAAGAGCGTCGTCCACAATGAGCGTTATATCGGGCTGGTCCTCAAGAATGAAGGGAAGGAAGGGTATGAGCTGCGCCTGTATAACGGAGACGGGAAAGTGGTCATTTCCAAGGATTTTAACGGAGATTACAGTAATGTGAAGCTTTGCGGCAGGCAGGTGATACTGTATGAGGGAAAGAAATGCAGTATCTTTATGAGGAATGGGATACAGAAGTTCGACGGTGAGATGGAGAACAGTATCATGGAGATATTTCCTGTGGCGGGCGTAAACAAATACATTGTGATGAGTGCAGACGGGATGGAGAAAATCCGGCTGGTAAAATAAGGAGAAGATATGAATTGGTTGTTGGTTACAGTAATGATAATCTTTCTGATTTCGATAGTGGTAGGGGCGGTCAGGGGTGCGATTAAGATTCTCGTCTCCCTTGTGACGACACTCGTTACTTTTTTGATTGTGTTCTTTGCGACGCCTTATGTGTCGGATGCCATTGCGAAATTCACGCCTCTGGACGAGGCGATTGAGACGCAGGTGAGCAATGCGATTGCCAATGCGGCGGTGTCCCAGCTTGCGGGGGGCAGTGAAGGCGGGATGACGGCAGACAATGTACGCAGGGCGTTAGGCGCGGCGGGTCTTAATGAGGATACCCTTGCGCAGTATGGAATTACGGTGGAGGATATCGTGAACGGCAATATCAGCAAGAGTGAGCTTTCTAAGTATGGAATATCCGGAAGCGTCCTTGACGGCCTGATTGGTGGGCAGCAGGCGGCTGCAGAGGCAATCGAGGGGGCGGAGATTCCCCGGGAGATGCAGATGGAGGCGATACAGAATGCGGATTTGCCGGATGTGTTCAAAAACCTTCTGACGGTGAACAATAACAGTGAGATTTATAAACAGTTAGGCGTGGAGACATTTGCGCAGTATGTTGGAGGGTTCATGGCGAAGCTGTTTATTGATATCGTGTCTTTTCTTTGTACGTTCCTGCTGGTGACGATTATCCTGCGGGCGATTGTATTTGCGCTGGATATCGTGGCAGACTTACCGGGAATCGGTGCGGTGAACCATCTGGCCGGCGCTCTTCTGGGCGTGGCCGGCGCCTTGGTGGTGGTCTGGCTGATGTTTTTGATCATTACATTGATGTTTACTACGTCGATTGGGAAGGAAATGTTCCGGATGATAGAGGCGAGCGGTTTCTTGCAGGTGTTGTATGATTATAACCCGGTGCTGAAATTGGCGACGCTGTTTCGGTAATTTATGGAAAAAAAGGAGATGCTGCAATATTTGCAGCGTCTCCTTTTTAGATCCGGCGAAAGAAAAGGCGGGGGGATGGTATGGCCTGCGGAAATGCGGATTCTTTTGCATGTGGCAGGGTTCGTGCCAATGAGTCCAATATGATCTCATTATGGGTGTATTCATTTGCCTAAATGAAAAGTGCTAATATATTGAAGGTAATGTGAGAGTTACTGTTCACTCCTGGACCGTGCACCACGCTACACGGTCACAGACCAGTACATTGCCGGGGCAGGAATCCGGCCTCTTGCCGTAAGGCAACTTGGAATAGGCCGGATTCGTTGCTGTGAACGCCGTAGGTGTGAACAGTAACATGTGGGATGAAAAAAATGACAAAAAAGCAAAAAAAGGGGTTGACTTTGGAAAAAAAAGGTGATAATATCAATAAACGTCGCAGGTATGCGGCAGAGTTTTCTACAAAGAAATGTAATAACGCTTTGTAAAAAGAAAATTAAAAAAGTTGTTGACAAGCGGTGGGAGATGTGATAATCTAATATAGCTGTCGCGAGAAACAACAGCAAAGAACCTTGATAATTAAACAATAGACAACAACCCTGAAAATTTCTTGAGAGAAAATTTCAGAACGTGGAATTGAATGGACGAAGAAGTTTGGCTAGGCTAAATGGATTTGAAAGTTCAAGACCAACCTTATAAACAGTAATAACGGGAAAAGAAAAAGCGAGCATTTTTCTTGACCGAGATTAAACGAAAAGGATGCTTCGCAATACTAAGCTCGTGGGAGACCTTGCTAAGTATTGTGAAGCGTAATACGACTAAGGTTCGTGAAAGACCGAACCCAAGTCTTTATTACGAGAGTTTGATCCTGGCTCAGGATGAACGCTGGCGGCGTGCCTAACACATGCAAGTCGAGCGAAGCACTTTGATTGGATTCTTCGGATGAAGAT
>CAJTDD010000015.1 GCA_910574885.1 Lachnospiraceae bacterium
GTTTTCAAGGTACATTATTTTTATGAAAATCACTCGCTTAATTTGCGAATGCATCTACCTATTAGATTAATTCATCAACTTATTAGTTTTCGGACAGTCTCCCCCTCTGTTCTATCAACGATTTTTCGCCATTATCAATTCCCTACAATCGAATGCAAATTGTGGCCATACTTTGGAAGGCGAACTCGCCGGTAAACTCCGTTTTTAAACAACAATCCTTCCCCTGGCTTGGGAATCTCCCTCATACCAGAAACAGGAAATATCGGCACAACTCCCTGGGAACTCAATACAAGCCCTTCTGACGCCTGTCGGACCAGCTTATCCATCCCGCTCATTCCCCGCGGCTTTGCGGCATGGATGGTAATGATACAGGGAATCCCCAGGGAAATACCCTCTTTTATCAGATACGTGATCCTTTCCAAGTCTGTATTCAGCTTTTCCGTAAAATCTTCCAGATCGTCAATCAGTATTGTACAAAACGGTAATTCACCGAGCAGTTCCTTGGGACTTAAACCATCGCACTCTCTCAACCTCTTTTTCAAATACATTCTTCTGTCTTCCAGCTCCTTTGACATCTCTTTCACAAAAATCTCAATTTCTTTTTTCCCCTCTATATATAAGACATTCGGCGCCTGACGACAGTAATACATTTCCATGCCTTTTGTGTCAAAGAGATAGGTTCTTCCTCGTGGAATTGCCTGATTCGCAAGTATCTTCAGCATATTGGTTTTCCCAGTTCCGGTATTTCCGATAATCACAAACATACCTGCCGTCGGCTGAAATCCCGTCCCGACCACTTCTTCCACGTCTAACCCAATCAGATAGCCGCTGCCATCGGATGCATATTCTTTCATCATATCTGAGTATAACTCCTGCGGCAATACAGGAATATGAGGCGCTTCTTTTCCTGGATAACTCTTTCGTACTTCCTGAATCAGGTTTTTCAAAGCCCTACTATATTCCACCTTATCTTCGCATGGCGCCATGGTATAAATCTGCGCTTCATGTACATATTCACCGCTTACCAACACACGTCCCTTGATATCTGTTTGTTTCAATGTTGTCCTTCCCACAGTCAAACATGTTTCGTTCGATTCAAATATATAGCCTGCTATCCTTTTTTTGAAGTTAATCAAGGTTGCTTGTCGGACTGCATTTACCCTTGCCACTGTGACAACTGTATAGATTCCAAGGCCAGCTCCGTCTCGTGTCAACCTTGTAAAGAAATCCTCCTCTTCAAATCCTACCTCTTTCACAACATCAAACTGGTCGATTGCCACAACCAGAGATTTTAGAGAATCTCCTGACAGCTCACGGTATGCTTCCAATGAAGGGGCTGCATACTCTGCAAATAGTTTTTTCCTGGATGCGATCTCATCCGTCATAAATTTCTTGAATTTCCAGTACCGTTCTTCATCGGCAGGCGAGATGTACTCCGCTGTATGAGGAAGTTCCTTCATGGGCATACAGCCATGATTCCCATAATCCAAAATATAAAAATGAACGGTATCTACATCGCAGGAAATTGCAAGGCTTGTCAGTACTGTGGTCAGAAATACCGTCTTTCCAAAACCAGCGGACGCAGCATAAAAGAGATTCCCTTCATTTTCAAAGTTGTGTTCTAACTCCTTTTGCTCCTGCATCTCAGGTAAATCTACTCTTCCAATCCTTACAGACAATTTGTTGTCTTTCCTTCTGTCCTTGACTCCATATGGGCTTACTATCATCTTGCCCAGCGGTAAAAGCCATGGCTTTTTCACCTCTCTAACCTCTTCTTTTGTGAATTCTTCTTGGATATGGGCAATTACCGCCTCAAGCTGCGTCTTACATGCCCGAGACTCTTCTGCTCCTTTGCTTAGATCCTGGTCAAACAATTCCCCTTGCCCCAGCTTGTTCACGGCATAAACCTGGTTATCGGCTGACTCGTTTTTTTCTTCTTCCCGATATGCCTCTCCACTGAAAGCAGACTGGAATAATTCGTAAATCTCATGATTACCAACCTGAAAATATGCCCTCCCAGGCAGAGTAAGCCCCGCCGCATCCCCTGTCTTTAGAATCTCCTTGCTGTCACTTTCGTTCTGCACCTTGAGGCAAAGTTTAAACTTGCTGTTGCTGATAATCTGTTCATCCACAACACCGGCTGGTTTCTGTGTTGCCAGAATCAAATGAACGCCTAAACTTCTTCCAATACGAGACACTGACACAAGCTCTTTCATAAAATCTGGCTGCTCTTTCTTCAATTCGGCAAACTCATCACTGATAATAAAAAGATGTGGAATCGGCTCAGGCGCAGCCCCTTCCCTAAACAACCGCATATATCCGTTAATATGGTTCACCTGAAAGCTTCGGAATATGCGCTGTCTTCGCGACAGCTCTGCCTTTACAGAAATCAGCGCCCGCATACTTCCTGGACCATCCAGATTCGTAATGGTCCCCATATGGTGCGGAAGATCGCAAAACAAGTTTGCCATACCGCCTCCTTTGTAATCAATCAGCAAGAATCCCACTTCATAAGGATGAAAATTCACTGCAAGCGACAGAATATAAGTCTGGAGCAGCTCAGATTTTCCAGCCCCCGTCGTTCCTGCCACAAGCCCGTGAGGACCATGCGCTCTCTCATGCAGGTTCAAGCACAAGACCTCCCCTGCCATACGCATCCCCAGCGGTACGGCCAGCGACTTGTGAGACTGATTCTCCTTCCATCTTTTACGGACATCAAGTTCATCTGGCCGCCGTATCCCATACAACTCAAAAAAACTGACATTTCTGGGGATAAAACTGACCGTCCCCCTGGCATGCTCCAACACGCTTAAATCTCTCGCCATCCATTCAAAATCAACCTTATCTCCCGAAAACAGACGAATCTCCTGCTCTGTATACGCCTGTTCATCAAGAAGAAGCGTCCCTTTACTGGAACTGTCATACACCAAAACACTCCCTATATATTCTGGAAGATTTGCCTGTGTATAACTGGCATAAATAATCGAAAATCCCAGTTTCTTTCCATCCATACATAGATATTCCATAATCCCATGATTTAAAATCCAGGAAGGCTCATCAATCAGGAAGAGATAGTAGGGTATATTCTTGCCGCCTTGCACGCCTTCCTTCATCTGCTCTGCCCGCTCCTTTAAAATCTGCGCCATGCCCCCAAGCACAATCTCCTGAGTTCTTTCTGAGCAAACCATTCCTAACACATTCATCGCTGGTATACGCAGATGAGGGAGCCAGCGCATCCATGCAAATGTTTCTTCGTATCTCTCATCATAGACGACAATCATCCTTAAATCATGATAGCTATGAAAAAATGCAAGCTGCATTATCAGTACATTCATCTGCCGTTGCACGGTTTCCCTCTCGCCTATCATTCCAAGATGAGCTTTTTTCAAATCAACCACTCTTGGTCTGAGAATCAAAGAATACCTTCGCAAAATCTCCTCCGCCAGCTCTGCCAATGCATCCCCTTTCACATCCCAAGCCTGCTCCTTCCCCTCAATCTGCAGCCTCGTTCCTCCCAAAAAACTGCCGACAGCCACAGTAAGAAAATCCTCATCACAGGCAGACCGTTCGTAAATCCGGCTGTCATACGCTCTTATCATCCTGCCCAATTCTTCAACTGTTGGATATTGGAAGTCATAGATTTCCTGCTCCCGCTCACAGGCTATTGCAATCTCCTTCTGTCTGTGCCACAGATAGCCGATATATCGTTCCCTACGCTCCCTATCTCTTTTCTTTTGCTCCCTTCTCTCATCCACATACTGCACCCCAGAAAATACCGCCGTCATCCCTGCTGCCGCCGCAGATAACAGCAGATAGATTCCATGTCCCGCCAAAAGCCCGATTGCAAGCGCCACTGCCGTCATCGCCAAAGGGGGCAATATGACCATAAGAAATCCCTTTTTAGCCCCGGTTTCTTTTTCCCTTGGAAGTTCAATCCGGATCTTTTCCGCAGACGGTCTTTTCAATAGCCTTGGAGAACGTTTATAGATTGGAAAACCCTCCGGTTTCTGCAAAGGAAAACATTCCAGGAGTTTTGTTTGATAAGCATCCGCATTCCCCTGGACTGCAATCTGTTTTTCCCACACCTCAATCTTTACATTCTCCAAAAACAGGACGTCGCCCGGCTGCAAGACGAAATCACCTTGATTCAATTCCTGTTGGTTCAGATAGAGCCGCTCTTTTCCATTTGTCTCAGCACACATCTGCATTCCTCTGATATAAAAACGGCTTTTTAGCCCAGGAATCCGCAGCAAAGCCTCCGTTCCCTCCGATATGGTGACACACGCTTTTCGGGCAAACAGACGTCTTTCTCCACATAGCCAAAACACCTGCCTGCCATCCCGAATCTGCCATATATCTTTCTCATACTTTGTTGGACAAAGTCCACCCGCCCCGTAAGGGGCATGTATTACGGTATGCCCTTGGGTATACTCTTTTGTACGTCCAAATACAGGATACTCCAAATATCCATCCCTGGTCTGCATTAGCAGATACTCCATAGCCGGACCTCCTACGTTTATTCAGGTAATCAGATTCCTAATTTTCCTGCAAGTTCTTCGATCTCCTTCACTAACTCCTGCTTCCTGCCGCGCTTTTCTTCGCCGGATAATTCTCCATCCTCTTCCATCTGCCGCAGTTCATGCATGTAAGCATACAACAAAAGCTGGTCGTCCGACATCTTCATCGCAAGCTCCTCGGCCTCCCTTACCTCAATTCGTCCCAGATGAATCCAGTAATCCAACACATTTTCATTAGACTGGCAGGTAATTTTGCTCAGAATATTTTCCTTATCTCCGGCGCTGAACGTGTCCACAGCTTGTCCCTGGATATAGGCAGTGGCAAGCATATATTTTTCAGTTCGGTTAAGTTCTGAAATCCGAAATCCTTTCAATGCGTCAATCATTGCTATATAATCCTTCTGAATATAAGCGTTCCCGGCTGTCCTTAACTTATCCTGTTTGGGCATACGCCAGCCGAAACTGTAAAATACGGCAAACAAAAGCAATACCAGCAGGCACACAGATACCCCGCAATATCTGACCAGCCCTTTATATTTCCAGATTTCCACCTTTTTCATAAGGTTCTTTTCATTTTCCATGAGGTTTGCATATTCCTCCAGTAATATTTTTTTCTCTTCCTGAACTGTTTCCGGCTCAAAGAAAACGGTATGCTTATCCTGCATTTTCAAGATTTCCAGGCCGCCATACAGATAGTCCTCATAGGGATGTAAGCCTTCCAGGATATATCCAATCAATGCCTGGTACTGCCTTAGAAAATACTTTGTCCGGTTCTTCCTGTCGGGGGAAATGATATCCCGGTTTTTCACCCTAACCCTGCCGAGAACATCATAGAACAGATTCTCAGGTTCGAGTGCAAAATCATAATCCTGATATACTTTTGCAAGCTCCGCCACCTGTGCCAATACCATAAGCTGCTTCATCCGATCTGCCCCTTTTAGTTCTTCAAATCCGCTCATACCCCGCATGTCGAAGCTCATACATACAGTCTCTTTTTCTTCTTCCACCTTACAAGGGAGAAACAGAGCATGTTCCTCTTCTAACCGTCTAAAATCATACCTGGTTTTTGATACCATCTCACACTTCTGTATCCGAATCTTCATTCCTGCCCTCCCCTGCCTTGCCTCTGCTTCTCAATGCGCCCCAAACGTTAGAATGTCCCCTGCATAGATCCCTCCCTGCCAGAAGGTAAGCATAGGGTTCACATATGCCTTTTTCCGCATAGAATATACTTTCACCTGCCTGTCATCCCTTAGCGGCGAGAAAAAACCGGCTTCGAGAAGTCTTTGGTAAACATCCATGATTCTCTGCTCCGGCTTCACCATAACGTCCAATTTTTTGCGGTCTTCCACAAATGTCAGTATCATTTCTTACTCCTATTTAACTTTTTACCCCTGTTTTTTCGTCTGCCAGAAAAGAAATTCATGATTCCTTTCGCTGTAACCAGGAAAAGAAGCGCCGTTATCGCCAATCCCGATTCTAACCCTGCTACTGACAGTGAATCTTCCACTGCCAAGTATCCCTGCATCGGTTCTCCCGATACGGTCCGGAAAATCTGGCGGCGGATGTCCCAGAGTCTTTCTTCCTCCTTCCTCTCCGCCCCAAATATCTCCTGTCTTATCCGCTCTAGCCTCCGGCTTTCTTCTAAATGAAGTTCCCATTCCTTTCGGCTGGTTTCTACTGCAAATACAGGAATCCCATACCGATCGCTTAACGGAATTCGGTTTCCGCCCCCACCTTCTTTTATATCCGCAGCCGGCAATTCCGGATTCAGCCGTATATCACGGTTCCTTTCCACAGCTGCTACCTACGGTTCAGGGAACCAGCCGTCCGGTCGAATTCTGCATACTGCTGTGCATTCATCACAACGCCCTGCCCAATAGCGGAAATCAACTCCCGCATCGCCTCAAAGCTTGGCGCCATCTCTGCCACTCTTGCGGCAAACCCCTCGTATCCGCTTCCTTCCCATAACTCCGGAAGCTGGCTGTTTACGACATTGTTCAGATAATTCTGGAGAGCCGTGACATCCTCAACATGGCTTTCAATCTCCTGACCTCTTGCAATCACATCCTCCGTATTCATCCTGATACTCATACCTTTTCTTTTCCTCCTACTAAAATAGATTCTATCATTAATCTGCCACCGGATTTCCGGATCTGTCCGCTGCGCTAAGTGGGTTTGCTATAAACTGATAAACGCTCATGTATTCTGCATTTCCAAGCCTTGTATACGGAAGTTTTGAAGCAAAATCTCCTAAGATTCTCTGATTCATAGCGCTATTTTTCTCTTTTACTTTTTTTGCAGCACTCATCCCTTCCGCGGCTGCATCCCTGGATGAATTCTGAACCTCTGAAATGTATTTCTCTAATTTATCGGTATAGTCCTTCGACAAATCAGCGGATTTCTGGGCATAGTCCATATACGCCTGATTATTCACCAATAAGGCATTCTGCATATTTTCGTGATTCTCCTTCAACTTACGAATACTCTGTTCAAGGAATTGGCTGTTCATCTGAGGATGGAAACCGGCAAGCTGCCCATTATACGCTCGCACTGCCGTAAGTTCCGCCTCATATCTTTGCTGAAATGCTTTCTTTGCCTCATTCACATTAGAATTGATCGGGTCCATATATTCTCTCTGTACCAGTTCCGTAATCTTGTCCATATCAAAATTTTCTGCCTGGTCTGCTTCCTCTATTAGTTTCTCAAGCTCCTGTGCCTGCTCCAACAGTAAGCCTTGTAAATCCTGTTGGGCTTCCCCTTCCTTGGAATCATTGATTCCGGTTGACTGCTCGAACCTTTTGAGCATCTCCTCATTGCTGTCTCTTAGTTCCCTCAAACCCTCGGTTACAAACTCTTTCTCCAATATAAGCTCCGTCTGCCTTTCCAGTTCTGCGCGCAGTAACCCTTCCGCTTTCCCGGCAATGCTCTCTCCGTTCCCGTCTAAAGTAAGGTCGAGCTCCACCGTCTGCCCTGCCAGGTTTTCCAGACAATCTGCTAACGATTTCCCTCCGGCGTCTAAAGCTGCAATTTGGGTCTGGATATCCCGGACACTGCTTTCATACTGCGCTCCTACAGACTCCTCCAACAGAGAAATTTGTGTCGTATAACCGGAAATATCCGACATTTCCGGTATTTTTTCCTTCTCGGGCATCTTTGGCATCTCTGCCAACGTAATCCATTCCTGGGACTGGATTCTTTCCATTGCCTCTAAGTCTCTCAAATCATTTTCCATCACACGTCCTGCTCCGTCCTGGGCATCATGGAACTCCCTTAATATGTTGTCCACATACATATAGCTTAAATGATTGTTCAGCGAATCGATATAACTCCAAACATGATAAAGAAGTTCATACTGTCTCCTTCCGGAACAGGATTGGCTGACGATATACTCCAACTGAGATACCTGCGGCGCTGTGTTAATGCTCTCCACATTCTGGGAAAAAGCCGCCGGGATAATAATATATGCCCCGTATTTTCCTGTCTCAAGTCCGGTTCTTGCCGCCTCCAAGGATGCATACTCAAAATCCATACTTGGAAACCTGGACAGACGCTCCGCATAATTCACCCGGCCTTCGTCTTTCGTTACTCCTTCATCCAGGTTCACTACCGCAATCTTCCTTAACTCCTCCGTTTCTCTTTTGTCCGACGCCGCATATGTGTTCTGTTTTGCAGCACTGCCAGGACTTTCAGACCAGCTTCCCGCTCTCCAAAGTGCCGCGGCTCCAAACATAATTGTCAAAAAAACAACGATTTTTTTGTAATTCATCTTCTCCTTCCTTTTTCAATTCATTTTCTTTTACTTGGGTTTCTTTTGGAATTGAAGGTATCAATCAAAACCTTCAATACAGATTCATAAAATAGATTCCTACGATGTGTTGAACAACACTATATGTATGTGGCTCATATCATACAATAATTTCCCTTTTCTGTCAATCATTCTACATATTTTCCATATTTTTTTGTTCGACTTTTTTCGACAAATACCGCTTTTCTACTTGACCTGCTCCTTCGTTATCCCTATGATTGGTATAGAGCATGTTACGGAAAGAAGGTATTTTTTATGTATATAGCAGATTTACATATTCATTCCCGCTATTCCCGGGCAACCAGCAAGGACTGTACTCCGGAATCCCTGGATCTCTGGGCAAGACGGAAAGGCATCGGCATTGTAGGAAGCGGTGATTTCACACATCCTGAATGGCGGAAGGAACTGGAAGAAAAACTTGCGCCTACAGGCAACGGACTGTATGTGTTAAAGGACGAATATCGGATAGAGGACCCGTTTCTTGCCGATACCATACAGCCTCATTTTGTGATAACCGGGGAAATCAGTTCCATTTACAAAAAATATGGAAAGGTGCGCAAAGTCCATAGCTTAATCTTGCTGCCCGGGCTTGACGACGCCGAAACCATTTCTCACAAACTGGAAGCAATCGGTAACATTCATTCGGATGGCAGACCGATATTGGGGCTTGACTGTCATGACTTGCTGGAGATTCTTCTGGAGCTGTGTCCATCTGCCGTATATGTCCCTGCCCATATCTGGACACCCCATTTTTCTCTGTTTGGCGCTTTTTCTGGTTTTGATTCCGTGGAGGAATGTTACGGCGACCTTGCCAGCCATATCCATGCGATGGAAACAGGGCTTTCCTCCGATCCGCCCATGAACTGGCGGGTTTCTGCCCTTGACCGTTACCAGCTTATCTCCAATTCGGACGCACATTCTCCGGCAAAGCTTGGACGAGAGGCAAATCTTCTGGATATTTTCCTGTCCTACGAAGAGTTGGCTGCGGCAATCCAAACTGGAAAAGGGCTGGTGGGAACGATTGAATTTTTTCCGGAAGAAGGAAAATATCATTATGACGGTCATCGGAAATGCGGCATCTGCCTCTCCCCCACTGACGCCGAAAAATATGGAGGCGTATGCCCGGTCTGCGGACGTAAACTAACCATCGGAGTATCCCACCGTATTGAACAGATGGCAGACCGAGGCGAAGGGCATGTGAAAGAAAATGCAGCACACTACGAAAGCCTGGTTCCCTTGCCCGAAATCATCGGAGCATCCGCAGGATATTCGTCTGCAAGCGTCAAAGTCCAACGGGAATATCAGAATATGCTGAAAAAACTGGGACCAGAATTCCATATCCTGCGGGACATTCCTCTGGAAGAAATCCGCAGCGTATCAGGCATATTGATTTCTGAAGGAATCGGACGTCTACGGGAGGGTAAGGTGACAAGAATTCCCGGATTCGACGGGCAATACGGAACCATCCGTCTATTCACTCCCCAAGAGCTTGACCGTCTTCACGGACAGCTAAGTCTTTTTGACGGGCAGATGGATGTTATGGAGAATACCTCCACACTTGAAACAGGCTGGCAGAATCCGGGGCATATTCTGGAACCTGAACGCTTAAACAAAAGTGTCCAGGACAACAACATTTTAGATCAAGATATGACTAACGCGAACCAGCGCCTTGCAATAGAAGCCATCGACCGTGTTACCCTGGTGACTGCGGGACCCGGAACCGGCAAGACACGCACCCTAACCTCTCACATTCTGCATCTCCTGGAGACAAGGCGTGTCAAGTCATCCTGTATCACAGCGGTTACATTTACCAATCAGGCTGCAGAGGAAATGCGGGCGCGTATCCGGAAGCAATCCGGGAAAAGTACGGCAGCAAGAAAGCTTACCGTTGGAACCTTCCACTCCATAGCCTGGAAGATCCTTATGGAAAATGGTAATGAGGCATCCCTGGCCGGCGAAACGGAAATGAGAGATCTGGCAAGGCAGCTTATTAAAACCTTCCAACTGGACATGTCCGTCTCCCGTTTTCTGACTGCAGTCTCAGAATACAAAACAAGACTTTACCGCCTTGATTCCTGGGCAGAAAAGGAATCCTTACAGACGGGGCCTGCCTTCCCCATAGAAGAAAATGAGCCACAGCTTAAAGATGCGTTTGAGGAATACCAGAATTTTCTCAGAGAATGGAATCTTCTGGATTTTGACGATATATTGATAGAAGCCCTGCGCATTGCCCGCCAAAGCGCCGTACCAGACGACCGTTTTTCCTATCTCTTAGTAGACGAGTTCCAGGACATCAGTCCTCTTGAGTACCAGCTTGTAAAGACGTGGAATGCAGGCGGAAAAGAGCTGTTCGCCATCGGAGACTCGGACCAGTCCATCTATGGTTTCCGCGGCTCAGATGCAGGCTGTTTTAAACGTCTCGCCAAAGACTTTCCTGACGCCCGCCAGATTACCCTTGAGGAGAACTACCGCTCTACGCCGCAGATTCTTTCCTTTGCATCAGAAATTATTTCCCAAAATCCGGGAGGCAGGCGGCATTTCAATCCAAACCGACAAGACGGAACCCCTGTCCGGCTTGTGGAAGCAGACAGCGCCGCGTCCGAGGCAATCTTCATAGCCAAAGAAATCAACCGTCTTGCGGGAGGAATCGGAATGTTGGAAGCCCATGAGATATTTCCGGAAAATGAGGGGCAGATCCGAAGCTTTGACGATATTGCTGTTCTGTATAGAACCCACCGTCAGGCTGATTTATTGGAAACCTGCCTGAAAAAGGAGGGAATTCCTTATGTAGTGTCAGGGCGGGACGATTACCTCACGGAGCCTTACGTGCGTGGAACCATAAGTTTCTTCCAAAGCCTGCTGTACCCAGAAAACAGGCTCGCCGGACAGACGGCTCTGAAACTTTTATGGAACCTTGAGGAAGGGGCGCTGACAGACAGCATTTATGAAAATATGGCTGAGAAATATATGCCTTGGATGAAAAAGAAGAAACCTGTGAAAATCCTGGAGGAATGGATGGCAGATCTGCACCTGGAAAAGAACAAATCAATGCAAAAGCTGACTCAGACTGCAGTCTTCTATCCGGTAATGGCTGATTTTATGAATGCGCTGGAGTTCGGTGTAGAAAGCGACCTGAAGCGCTGCGGAGATAAACAATATAAGTCGGGAGCCGTTACGCTGATGACCCTTCATGGCTCAAAGGGTCTGGAATTCCCGGCTGTCTTGATTTTCGGAGTCAGCAAAGGACTGGTTCCATTTGAAAATGGACGTTATATCACCGATATCGAGGAAGAACGCCGGCTGCTTTTTGTGGGAGCTACCAGAGCGCGGGAAACCTTGCTCCTTACTTCCTCAAAGGAAGACTCTGAATTTTTAAAAAATCTGCCCCAAGAACTGGTGCATCGAGAAAAAGCCAGGCCGTCGAAACAGGAAGGAAATGGCAGGCAGATGGAGTTGTTTGAGTTTATGAAAATCGAGTAGGGAAGTGCCATCTTTCCCTACTCGCCGCGGGGCAATGCTTACCGCACTGCCCCCACCAATTCCTTCACATCTTCCATACGGTTCTCTCTTAGGTATGTCTCAATCCCTTCGATAATCTCCACCGTCACAGCCGGATTGTGGAAATTCGCCGTTCCCACAGACACGGCGCTGGCCCCTGCAAGCAACATCTCAATGGCATCTTCCACGCCCGCGATTCCTCCCATGCCAATTACAGGAATCTTCACTGCCTTCGCCGCCTGATAGACCATACGCACGGCAATCGGATGAATCGCAGGTCCGGAAACGCCCCCTGTCTGGTTCGCCAACGCAAATGTCCTCCTGCGGATATCAATCTTCATTCCCGTCAATGTATTGATCAGAGACACCACGTCTGCGCCCCCTGCCTCAACTGCCTTCGCCATCTCGGAAATATCCGTCACATTGGGGCTTAACTTCATGATTACCGGCTGTTTCGCATACTTTTTGACTGCTTTGGTAATATCTTCCGCCGCCTTGGGGTTCTGTCCAAAGGCAATCCCGCCCTCCTTCACATTGGGACAGGAGATATTGATTTCCAGCATATCCACATCTTCATTTCCAAGACGCTCCACAACCTCACAGTAGTCTTCCTCAGATTTTCCGCATACATTCACGATAATCTTTGTATCGTATTTTCGCAGAAATGGAATATCCCGCTCACAGAACAAGTCAATCCCCGGATTCTGCAGCCCGATTGCATTCATCATGCCGCCTGTGGTTTCCGCCACCCGGGGAGTCGGATTTCCCTCCCAGGGCACATTGGAAACCCCTTTTGTGGTAACGGCGCCGAGCCTGTTCAAATCCACAAAATCCGCATATTCCGCACCGGAGCCAAACGTCCCGGAAGCCACCGTCACCGGATTCTTCCACTCCACTCCTGCAATATTTACTTTCAAATTCATCAGATCTCCACCTCCGTCGAAAGGAATACCGGACCATCCTTACAAATCCGGGCGTTATGCACGTTCGTATGAGGGTCACGTTCCTTGGTGCGGCAGACGCATCCAAGACATGCCCCTATCCCACACGCCATCCTTTCCTCCAAGGAAATATAGCACGCTATCTTTTTTTCTTTGGCAAACTCCTTGATTGCACGCAGCATCGGAGTGGGCCCACAGGCAAAAATAATGTCCGCATCCAGGCCATTTTCCCGAATAGCATCCAGTACATTCCCCTTCGTTCCCACACTCCCGTCTTCCGTGGAAATGTACAGCTCTCCGTTTTGCTCAAACTCTTCTTTTAAAAATATATGGGCATCCCGGTATCCGGCCACAATCTGTTTCTTCCCGCACTCCATCTGCTTTGCCAGCTCCAAAATCGGCGGCACTCCTATCCCCCCGCCCATCAGAAATACGCGTTTTCCTATCGCTTCTTTCACGGGAAATCCATTCCCAAGGGGCCCGACTACCGGAATCCTATCGCCTGCACTCATTCTGGAAAACTGCTCTGTCCCCGTGTTCTGACCTGTTACACGGTATACGACGCGCAGTCTTCCCTTCTCACGGTCTATCTCACATATGCTGATCGGTCTTGGAAGCAGCCTGCTTGCATCATTGGTATACAAGGACAAAAACTGCCCAGGCTTTGCACTTTCTGAAGCCTCTGTCTGTATCCACATGCTGTAGATTCCATCTGCAAGGGATTCCTGCGACACGACTCTTGCAATCTCTTTCTTCCTCTCTTCCATCTCTTTCTCCCACTTTCCATTATATTAGAGCCGAAACATTCTAAAGCGCACCCTGGATATCTGTAATCATTTCCTTCACTGCCGCCCTTGACGCCTCCGCAAATGCCTCCTCGCCATACCTCTCATACTTTTCCTGCTTATACGCCGCAATAATCCCGCGGGAGGAATTCACGATTGCCCCCAACCCGTCTTCATTGAAGAAATGCGCCAGATCTTTTCCTTTTCCGCCTTGCGCTCCGTAACCCGGTACAAGGATGTAAGCCTTTGGCATAACCTTTCTGAGAATCTTCCCCATCTCCGGATAGGTAGCGCCCACGACTGCGCCTACGTAACTGTATTCGTCTCCCATCAGTTCTTCACCCCAGGCGGCAACTTTCTCACCCACCAGCTCATACAGCGGCTTTCCGTCAACCAATTGATCCTGGAACTCTCCGCTGGACGGATTTGACGTCTTCACCAGCACAAAGATTCCCTTTTTCTCTTCCTTGCAAACCTTCAAGAACGGATTGACACCGTCCGACCCCAGATACGGGTTCACCGTCACGAAATCCTCGTCAAAAGGCCGGCAGGATTTGCTCCCTACCTGAACCCGTCCCAGATGCCCCACTGCATAGGCGGCCGAAGTGGAGCCGATGTCTCCCCTCTTAATATCTCCGATAACCACCAGCCCTTTTTCTTTACAGTAATCCACCGTCTTCGCAAACGCCGCAAGCCCTGGGAGCCCAAACTGTTCGTACATGGCAATCTGCGGCTTCACCGCCGGAATCAAATCATAAGTCTGGTCCACAATGGCTTTATTGAACTGCCAGATTGCTTCCGCCGCTCCCTCCAATGTCTCCCCATATTCCTGAAAAGCCTTTTTCTGCACATGTTTTGGCACATAGTCCAGCATAGGGTCCAGGCCTACCACAATGGGGGCCTTCGTTTTCCTGATATTTTCCACTAATTTATTGATCATGTCCTTAACCTCCTGTTATCATATCCAAACTGTAATATTGTATTTATCTAATCCTGCAAAATATCATACACAATCTTCCCGTCCACAATCGTACACACGACCTCTCCCGTCACTTCAAACCCGTCGAAAGGCGTATTCTTCCCCTTAGAGACAAACGTATTCTTATCAATCCGATACGTCCTTGCCGGGTCAAAGACCGTTATATCCGCCGCCTTTCCCTCCGACACGCTGCCCCTGTCCGCAAGCCCCAGAATCTTTGCAGGATGATAGCTCATCTTCGCCGCCATATCCATAACGCTTAAAATCCCGGTCTTTACCAAATACGTAAAGGTAAGCGCCGCAGACGTCTCAAGCCCTACAATCCCGAAAGCCGCTTCTGCCATAGACTTGTCCTTTTCTTCCCTTGCATGGGGCGCATGGTCTGTTGCAATCACATCCATCACCCCATCCTTCAATCCCTGACGCAGGGCCTCTACGTCCGCCTTGCTGCGAAGGGGCGGGTTCATCTTGTAATTCCCGTCATCCTCTTTGATATCGTCCGAACTCAGGATAAAATGATGCGGACATACTTCCGCAGTCACAGGAAGCTCCTCTTCCTTCGCCAGGCGTACCATCTTCACGCTGTCTGCCGTGGAACAGTGGCAGAGATGAAGCCGTACTTTGGTTTCCTTCGCAAGCAGGATATCTCTTGCCGTAATCACATCTTCCACAGAATTCGTAATCCCTTTCAGTCCAAGACGTTTTGCATTCTCATCTGCATTCATCACGCCTTGTTCCACCAACGTCTGGTCCTCACAATGGGCAAACACGGCAATCCCGCAGTCTTTTGCCTCCTTCATGCCCTGCCGGTACAGAGAAGCATTCATCACAGATTTGCCGTCTTCGCTAATGGCATGGCAGCCTGCCTTTGCCATCCCGCTGATGTCTGCCAACTCTTCCCCCTTCTGCCCTTTTGTGACTGCCCCAAGTTGAATCACATGGGCAAGCGATTCCCCTTTCGCCCGCTCATGTACCCTTGCCACCTTCTCCCCGTCGTCCATGACAGGCTTCGTATTGGGCATGGCGCACACGGTCGTCACGCCGCCCTTTACCGCCGCCCTGCCGCCGGTGGCAAGGGTCTCTTTGTACTCAAGGCCCGGATCCCGGAAATGCACATGCAGGTCAATCAGCCCCGGCATCACATAGCAGCCTTTGGCATTGATGATACGGTCGGCATTCTCATCTATCTGTTCTGCAACCTTCTCTATCCTGCCATCCTTAATGAAAACGTCGTAACATCCGTCCTTCTGTGTCAGCGGATCGACTACATGCCCATTCTGAATTAAAATCGTCATATTCCCTGTCCTTTCTTTTTCCGTTTCTAATCACTTTTGTATCCTATTCTATCACACAGAATGAAAAAAGGGAATGCCCAAAAACATTCCCTACATCTTTCCCCGCAGCACTTCCACAGCCTTATCAAGCTGGTTATCCTCCTCTGGGTCTTCTTCATTCACTTCGTATTCTACCTCCACATCCGGGGTAATCCCCGTTCCGTGGATATTTCTCCCTTTCGGTGTAAAATATTCGGCAATCGTCAGCTTCACGCTGGTCCCGTCCTTCAAGTCAAAAATCTGCTGCACAACCCCTTTGCCGTAAGACTGAGTCCCGACAATAACGCCCGTTCCATAGTCCTGAATGGCGCCTGCGTAGATTTCCGATGCGCTGGCGCTGTTTCCATTCATCAGAACAGCCAGCGGAAGATTGAACTGATGCGCCTCGTCCGAACGTTCCTCATCTCTATTACCATCTTTATCCTCTGTATAGACAATCAAGCCTTCCGGGAGCATCAAGTCTAACATCTCACACACAGTACTCAGATTCCCGCCAGGGTTATTCCTAAGGTCTACTACCAGCCCTTTCATTCCCTGACCTTCCAAATCCTCCAAAGCCTGCTTATACTGTTTGTATGTCACAAGATCAAACTCAGATACAGCAATATACCCGATGCCGTCTTCCATCATCCGATATGCCACCGTCTGCGCCTGAATCGTATTCCGTACTGCCGTCACACTGACTTCCTCATGGTCGTCTCCCCGGTACACGGTCAGATTGACTTCCGTTCCTTTCTCTCCCTTGATATGGGATACCACCTCTGACAGATCTTTCCCTGTCACTTCCATATCCTCAACCTTGTACAAGATATCGTTATCTCTAAGTCCTGCCTCCATGGCGGGCGACCCTTCATATATCCGAATCAGGGTCACGACACCTGTATTAATATCCTGGCTCAGCACTGCGCCAATTCCGTCGTACTCGCCTTCCGTAGTCTCAATCAGCGCCCTCGTCTCTTCGGCGTCGTAATATACGGAATAGGGATCGTCAAGACCACTGATAAACCCCTTGTAAATCCCTTCCCTCAGGGCGTCGTCCTCTACCTCCCCAAGATACGTCTGGTTAATCAGCTTCCTAAGTGTCCCAAGCTTCCCTGACGTATCGCTGCCGGAGCTATTCTCCCGGCTATAAGCCTTCAATCCGCAGGACATAAGCCCCGCCACCAACAATATAGCAAGGGCGCCGCAAAGCGCCCCCTGCATAAAACTCTTCCTATTCTTCATCTTGACCTCAACCTTTTTATAATACTGCCCTGCAAGAACTATTTGAAAAGAGTCCGAAAACAATTCCTATAAATAGTTACGCGGATTCACCGGAGTCCCATTCAGCATAACCTGAAAATGCAGATGCGGTCCCGTAGACTGACCCGTGGAACCAACTGCCGCAATGTTCTGTCCCTTGCTCACTGACTGGCCCTCCGACACATACAATGCACTGGCATGCATATAATAAGTCTGCAATCCGTTCCCGTGATTGATCACGACCCAATTTCCCGCACTGCTGCTGTATCTTGCCGTCGTGACCGTTCCGGCTGCCGCCGCATAGATTGGCGTCCCTGTAGGCGCCGCCAGATCCATTCCCTTGTGGTTATTGCCTGCGCCCGCAATCGGGGCTTCCCGCCATCCGAACTCACTGGAAATACGGGAATATCCTGGACATGGATGGGTAAACATCCCATTCCCTGACACCACGGCAGCTCCCGCACCGCCTCCTGAACCTGCATTCGCCTGCGCCTCCGCCTGTGCCTTGGCAAGCCTTGCCAGCTCTTCCTGCTTACGCGCCGCCGCTGCCGCTGCTTCTTTCAACTGCGCAAGCCGCTCCTGCGTGGCTCCTAAGTCTGCGCTGATTTGTTTCAGTTCTTCCTCCTTGCCCTCCACCAGTTGATTCAGCTCCTCCTGCTTCGCAATCAGGCTGTCCTGCAAGGTTTCCAGTTCTGCATATTCTGTTTTCAGCATCTCCTCCTGCTCGGCTACCGCCTCCACGATCTGCTGAAACTCTGTCAGCATATTCCTGTCATACTGTGAAATCGTCGTAATGTACTCCGCATTATTCAGAAACTCCCCAATGCTCTTGGACTCGCACAGAATCTCAATAAATTGTGAGTTCCCGTTCTCATACATGTACTTAATCCGCTTCTTCATGCTTTCGTACTGGTCGTTCTCGTCAATCTTCGCCTGAACCAGTTCTTCTTCCTTCTCGCGGACCTCGATTTCCTTCGCCTCAATCTTTGCCTTCGTCTCGTCCATCTCCGTGAGAATTCCATTCAACTGATTCTCAAGAGATGCTTTCTCCCCTTCCGCAGCCTTCTTTTGATTCTCCAGTTCCTCGGCTTTCTTCTCCGTCTCACTGATCTCCGATGCATCCGCGTTGGCAGCCATTCCAAGGCAGAGTACGGATACCAGCAGAAGACTCGCAATCTTCTTTCTAAGTATCATATGTCCCCTCCTATTATTTTATACATCCCCTTATACCTTCAAATGCTTTCGGATCGTAAAGAAACTTCCTACGAAACCGATTCCCACTCCAAGCGCAATCCCCACTGGGAGCAGCGTCTTGTAAACGTCAAACACAGGAAGGAAGTCCACAATATTATTCAATAGGCTGAATCTGGTCATGATATATGTAACAGCCTTATCATACATGAAATACAGCAATACAAGAGGAATTACGGCCCCCACAACACCTATCAGCAGACCTTCAATCACGAAAGGCGCCCTGACGAATCCGTCTTTTGCACCGATGTATTTCATAATCGCAATCTCTTCACGCCTTACCGTGATACCCATTGTGACCGTATTGCTAATCAGGAATACAGATACGGCAAGCAGGATCGCAATAATCGTGACGGAAACATATCCCACCAGCTTATTCACGCTGGTCAGGGTCTTAGCCACGATATCCGACTTGTTCACCTTACGCACTCCTTCGAGGCTCTTGGCGAATTCCACCACATCCTTCTGCTTGGACACGTCCGCCATATACACTTCATAGTTATCAGAATTGCCAAGAGGATTATCCGATTTGAATCCGTCCGCAAGGTCTACCGACTCTTTGAAATAATCGTCCTTGAACGTCTCCCATGCCTTCTCCGCACTGACGTAATTCACCTCAAGGACGCCTTCCGCGCCTCTTAGCTGCTCCCCAATCCTTTCTTTTGCCGCCTGCGTCGTCTCCTCATGGAAGAATACGGTAATCGCCACGCCTTCCTCCGCCTTCTTCACAATGTAGTTAAAATTCACCACAATGGAAAAGAACAATCCGAACAGGAAGATACATGCCGACATGGTCGCTATGGACGCCATGGAAAACATCTTGTTTCTCCCAATGTTCTTAACCCCTTGTTTCATAGAATATCCGAATGTACTAATTCTCATTTTTATACCCACCTTTTTTCTCGTCGCTTACAATGACTCCCTTTTTCATCGTAACAACTCGCTTCTTCATTGCGTTCACAATCTCCTGGTTATGCGTAACGACCAATACCGTAGTCCCTCTGTCGTTCGCCTCTTCCAGAAGTTTCATGATCTCCCATGAATTCGTCGGGTCCAGATTACCGGTCGGCTCGTCCGCAAGCAGAAGCGCCGGCTCATTCACGATTGCCCGGGCAATTGCCACCCTCTGCTGCTCGCCTCCTGACAGTTCCTTCGGAAACGACTTATATTTCTGTGCAAGCCCTACAAGGGACAACGCTGCCGGTACTTTCTTCTTGATAATCCTGGTAGGCGTCTCCGTGACCCGCTGTGCAAATGCTATATTATCATAGATGTTCCGGTCCTTCAACAGACGGAAGTCCTGGAACACAACCCCGATCCCTCTCCGGTACATCGGAATCTTTCTCCGCTTCATCCGGTTTAAGTTCTGCCCATTGACAATAATCGTACCGGACGTGGGCGCAAGCTCCTTCATAATAAGACGGATCAGCGTAGATTTTCCGGAACCGCTGTCCCCCACGATGAACACGAATTCCCCCTGTTCCACCTTCAGATTTACGCCGTTAAGGGCGGCCACCCCTTTTGAGTACTCTTTCGTTACTTCTCTTAATTCAATCATACTGTCCTCCTGATGATTAATACTCCATCGATTCCATATATTTCATATATCTGACCACCATAAGCGCAATCTTAAATGTAATGGCGTCTTCAAACACACGCAAATCTAGCCCCGTACTCTTTTGCAGCTTATCGAGCCGGTAAACCAGCGTGTTCCGATGGATATATAATTGTCTGGATGTCTCCGATACGTTCAGATTATTCTCAAAGAACTTGTTGATTGTCGTCAACGTCTCCTCATCGAAATCATCCGGCGATTTCCCCTCAAAAATCTCACGTATGAACATCTTGCACAGTGGGATTGGCAGTTGATAGATCAAACGCCCTATCCCCAAGGTACTGTACGCAATCACGCTTCTGTCTCCGAAGAAAATCTTGCCTACGTCCAGCGCAAGCTTGGCTTCCTTGTAAGACTTCGACACTTCCTTGATATCGTTCACAATCGTTCCGTATGCAATCAGGACGCCTTCCTCCCCGTCTTCCAGAAGAAGGTTATACAAACTCTGCGCGGTCTTTTCTAACTCTGCATGTCCGTCGCCTGGGTCTAATTCCTTCACAACGATGATGTTCTTCTCATCCACCGCAGTCACAAAATCCTTCGCCCGGTTGCCCAGAAGATTGCGAACATTGTCAAGGGCATTGCTGTCCTTCTCATGTTTTGTTTCAATAATAAAGATAACACGTCTGACCTCAGTGTCAATATGTAATTTTTTGGCGCGGTTATAAATATCCACCAAAAGCAGATTGTCAAGCAGCAGGTTCTTGACAAAATTGTCCTTGTCAAACCGCTCTTTGTAGGCAATCAACAGGTTTTGTATCTGGAAGGTCACAATCTTCCCTACCATATATACGTCGTCGCTGCCCCCGTTGGCAAGGAGTATATACTCTAACTGATGTTCATCGAAAATTTTAAAGAATTGATTCCCCTGCACGACCTGGCTGTCTGCCGGGGAGTCAACAAACGCGACCACCTCTTCTTCATAATTGCGCTGTTCCGCAAATGTCGTTGCGAGAGATTTGCCGTCCGTGTCCATGACGCAGAAATCAATCCGTGTAATCCCTTTCAAGCCTTCAATCGTATTCTGAAGTATTTGATTAGATATCATATTCTATATCCTCCCCTCATTTCAATATGCATAATTCACAACAAAAAAAGGCCGTATCTGGTTAAAATGCATATTGCTAGACTCTATATTAATATATATAGACAAAAAAATAAAGAGGAAATCACACATTTTTGTTGATTTCCTCGATTTTTAAGAAATTCTTTTGATTTGCAGCCATGTACATAGTGACGAAAAGATGTCTGAATCGATTGTATATTCTCCCATGCCCCTGTCAATACTGATGAAGAAACTACTTAATTTAACGACAGGAAAGGGGGTATATCCATGACAGCAAAGAAAAGCAAACCCATCAAATTAGAAGAACTGACACAGGAAGAAAAACTAAAATATGAAATTGCTGAGGAATTAGGGCTTCTTGACAGAGTGATGAAAGACGGCTGGAAGTCTCTCTCTTCTAAGGAAACCGGCAGAATCGGCGGGCTTATGACGAAGAAGAAAAAGGAGCTGAACAACGATTGACGAAAAAGTAACAAAAATATTAAATATATTAATAAGTATGAACAATTAACGATAAAGGTTGAAAAGAGAAGATCCATTTGCTATAATCGAAAAACTGGTAATAATCATTGACAGGTGAGAATATGGACAGTAAGATTAGCGTTTTGGATATCAATATAGATCATTGTTCAGCAAAAGAAGCGATGAAGAAGACCATGGAATATATGGAAACAGACCCGGTGAACGTTGTGGAGATGGCGACGGTCAACGGGTTGATGCAGATGGACAGCATGGAGCAGCTCAAGGAGGATATCTGTAGGTTTGACATGGTTCTTGCAGGGGATAAGACGATTCTGGAGGCTGCGGATATTACGGACAGGAAGTTCCTTCAGGAGACGGAGGGACGTGTGTTTTTGCGGATGTTTATGCGATATCTGCATAAGAATCATAAGCGGATTTATCTTCTGGTGGAATCCGAGGAGGAAGGGCAGACGTTTTACGACTATCTGCAGCGGAACTACAGCGGACTTCAAGTCGTAGGGCTTGCCAAGGTATCCGCGCAGAACCGGGCGGATGACATGCTGGTGAACGACATCAACGGTGTAGAGGCAGACTGCATTCTTGCGGCCCTTGGTTCTCCGCTTCAGGAAGAGTTCATTGTGAAGAACAGAAGCCTTCTGGACACCCGGCTGTGGTTAGGTCTTGGGAAAGAGTACCTTCCTGTGGGGCGCAGCGGTATCGGGCAGTGCCGGCTGGCACAGTTTATTTTGAAACGGATTTTTAAAAAAGAGATTGAAAAAAGCAAACGCAGATAACTTTCCGTCTGAATATGCAGCAAAACCGGGGCGTCTGGAAAATAGAATTTTCAGACGCCCCGGCGTATTCTCTCAAAACTAATATCTTCCCGGCGCATCCGGGATAATAATTGCAGCAAGAATGTATGCAAAAATTCCGGTTCCCGTGAACGCAAAGATTGCAAGCACCAGCCTAATCAAGGTTGGGTCTACATTAAAATATTCTGCTACGCCTCCGCATACTCCGCAGATCATGCGGTTCTCTCTTGAACGGTACAATTTTTTGAATTCCATCTTTTTTCCTCCTGATTCCTATTTTTATTTCCAAAGGCACACCGTAATGCTTGCCCTGCGGGCGGTGGACTATCGCCGGTTTTTGGCGAAATCTATAATCACGGAGCCTACGCCGCCTTCGATGGATATGTCTTTATCCGCATCATTATCAATATGCCTGTCTTTGCCAAGCCCTGAATAACTGTTGTCTCCGCAGATAACTTCCCCGACCCCGCACTCAATATCATAGTTGTATTCTTCTTCACTTCCGGATGCGGTATATACAATACTGCCTACGCCGCAGTGGATGTCCGCCGAACTCCTGACGTCCCCCTGTGCCGTGATGCTTCCCGCTCCGCACTCAAACTCTGCCTCGTCCGCCTGGAACTTGTCAATATTCACTTCCCCGGCTCCAATCTCTACGGACAGCTCTTTGGCATAGATCTCCCTCACCTCCAAGGTTCCGGCTCCCATTTTCAGGGAAACGTCATCAAACGTCATCTCCTTGGGTATACGTACCGTAATTGTCCCTCTTCCTATATTATTAACGCCGGTAAATCTTTTTTTACTGGTAAGTTTTAGCTCATTGCCGTCCATATAACATCGGAATCCAAGCCCCTTGCTTACATTCTCCGTATCTACACGAATCTCGTTTCCTTCTCCTTCCACAAATTCTACTTTTCCGGCAGCCAGTTCCATATCAATCTCTGTTACGCCGGAGAATGTCTCATGGATATTCTCCGCCGCAGGACCTTCTCCGCCGCCTACCCATCCAATCCCATTGGGAAACCGGTTATATACCATATTCGTCGTCACTCCCATCATCCACGCAATTGCACAGAATATAAATCCAATCGCTAATGCCGCGCCGCACACAATCCAGAATATCTTCCATCCTCTCCGCATCTATACCACCGCCTTTCTCTGAAACGGCCGTCCAATCACCCACACAATTCCCCGGATGATTCCCGGAAGAACAATGAGGCAAAGCCTCACGCTGGCTACCGTTGCGACAACACCGCAAACCGTCAGGATGATCCCTGTGCCAATCAGTGCAAATCCCACCGCAAGCTCCGGCACCAGACTCACCAATCCTGCGATGAATACACAGACTCCGGCAAATGCAACCACCACAGATGCAATCACCAATGAGGCGAACACTGCCAACAGCGTGACTCCTGCTGCAAAAATGACTGCTATGATTGCTATAGAAACCGGAAGGATAATCGGCAGGCCTACAATCACAAGCAAGATTATCAAAAATACTTTCAATACATTATTCGTCCTTGGGGGCGTCTGGGCGTCGTCTCCGTAATTGTAACCCTGATAATTACCGTACCCTTTCTGATAATCGCCGCTGCCATACTGGTATTCCTTCTCCTTGGCTTCTCTCCCGGCGGGCGTGTCTTTGTGCTCGAATCTGGTATCCGTGTAGCCCGTCTCGGTAAATTCACCGTATTCCTTCGGAGAACCTCCAAGGTCTGCCTTGATGGTTGCCGCTACCTTCGCGGGACTTCCCAGCTCTTCGACTACCTGCTGCTCATTCTCTTCCCCGGCATCGTCGAAATAATCGTTGTAATACTTCATTGCATCTCTTCGTTCCTCTACTGGAACATCCTGCAATAATGCTGCTAACTCAGTCATAAATTCTATGCGGTTCATACAGATACCCCTCCCTCAAACAATTCATTAATCTTGACCGAATAGTTCTTCCACTCTACGCGGTACAGATCCAGTTGTGCAGTACCCCTTACCGTTATTTTATAATAACGCCGGTTCCTTCCGTCGATCTGCCTGTCGTATACCTCCAGGCATTCATCCTTCTGGAGCCTTCGCAGCACGGGATATAACGTGGATTCTGATACTTCGATGGTCGTCCTGACGTCCTGAGTAATCTTGTATCCGTAGGTTCCTTCTTTCTCCCGGGATACGACCGCCAGTACGATAGCATCAAGGAGGGCTGCTCCGGTGTTAAATACCATGTTCTCACTCCTTTGCTTGGAATATAATAATATGTAATTATGTAATATTGTTTTGTTTTCTATATTATATATTGTATAATATAGTTTGTCAACCCATATTATATTTTTTTATTATCTTTTACCGGATGTAGTCCGACCGCACCGTCAGGGGCTTGCAGCCAGGTCTTGCCATGGGTGGGAGGAAACTTTTTACAGACACGAAAAACGGAAGCTGCAAAGGCCTGCAGCCTCCGTTTCATTACGGATTATTACTTATTAAGAAATGGCTCGGAAAAGCTATGATTAAAGAATTCAATCAAGGGTCCCATGAAAAATGCGGTAATTAACGTGCCGACGCCAGGCAGCAGCCCGGACACCGTCCCTATCGTGACGCATATCAAGTCACTTGCAATCCGCACAAACCGGAACTGAACCCCCCATTTCCCTGCAATCACAATCGGAATTGCATCGTAGACCGAAACTCCTAGGTTAGACGTCATGTATAGAGATGAGGCAAAGCACATCACCAGAACCCCGATGGCAAGAAATACTGCCCGGACAGCCAGATTGGGTTCCGGCACAAAGCGAAGAAGCATTGCAGTAGCAAAATCTACAATATATCCTGTCAGGAACATATTGACCAGAGTCGCCACACCCATATAGCTTCTGGCAATAAAGATATCTATGACAAACATAATCCCGCACAGCACAGTATAAAAGATGCCATATGACATGTTTGAGTTAAAAAAATGCCCCCAAACTCCTTGGGCAAAGCATTGGAACGGGTCTACTCCAAATAAGGAACATTTGAAGAATCCAACGGCGATTGCACATAACACAACGCCTACGGTCGTCATTGCAGCACGCTTTTTAAAATTATCCGGTAATCTCATAATTTTACTCCTTTGCAGTTTAAACTGTAAATAATTTAATACACACTCCTTTGACTGTCAAGATAAACTCTTAATGAACTATTGAAATTCTCGTTGTTTTTTTGTAAACTAGATATATGCGATAAGCGGATTTTATTCATATATAAAAGGAGAAAGCAAATGAAAAAAGCAATGAAACAATCAAAGCTCATTACCATCCTGAACGGCATATCTATCTTTGCTCTGGTTTTGATGGCGGTACTTCTGTTGATTTACGCCAATGCAAACAACCAACTCTCCCAAGACAACAAGGCGCGGTATGACCTGACCCATAACGCCAACCGCTTTATGGACGGTTCCTCCTATCTGACGGAAGAAGTGCGTGCTTATGCAGCCACGGGTGACAAGACACACTATGATAACTATCAGAACGAAGTCAGCAATCTGAAAAACCGGGAGGCAGGCGTCGCCGCCATGCAGGAAATCGGCATCACAGACGAGGAACAGGCCATGATCGACCAGATGTCCTCTCTATCTAATGACCTGGTTCCCCTGGAAGAGAATGCCATGAAGAATGTGCAGGAAGGCGATCTTCAGGAAGCCCTGGATTACGTATATGGAGCTGAATACAACGCAACCATCCTTGAAGTCAATGAATTGAAGGAAGAGTTTCTCTCAGCGCTGGAGACGAGGACGCTGAAACGGATTCAGGAATTAAACACACGTTCTATGATTATCCGGATTTTACTGTTCGCAGCGCTGGTATTGGTCATCGCCATCCAACTGGTCGTCATGTCCGTTACCCGCAAGCGCATCTTGAAGCCAATCATTACGGTACGGGACCAGATGGGCGAGATTTCCCGCGGGAATCTCTCCGCAGAATTCCCACTGGAGCCGGATACCTCGGAGATTGGTATGCTGGTGGACTCTATCCATGAGACGAAGAGCGTACTGAAGCGATACATATATGATATCGATTCTAAATTAGCACAGATGGCACAAGGAAGCATGAATCTTTCCATTGACACAGACTATATCGGGGAATTCCTGCCGATCCAGAATGCGCTTCGTCAGATCTTAGATTCCCTGAACCATGCGCTTTCTCAGATCAACCAGACTGCAAGGCTTGTTTCTGACGAGTCAGAGCAGGTGGCTTCGGATTCACGGGTACTGTCTGACGGCGCCATTGATCAGGCGTCTGCCATTGAAGAGTTGTCTGCAAGTATCCTGTCATTGTCCGGACAGGTGAATTCTACCTCTCAGGATGCGGATGAGGCACGGAAGATTTCTGTGGATTCTGCCGCACAGTTAAATGCATGTAGCAAACAGATGGATAAACTGACTTCGGCTATGGAGAATATTTCCGAATCTTCACAGCAGATTAGCGGGATCATCAAGACGATTGAGGATATTTCTTTCCAGACCAATATTCTTGCTCTGAACGCCTCCATCGAGGCGGCGCGGGCAGGTGAGTCCGGCAAGGGCTTTGCCGTGGTGGCCGACGAGGTGCAGAGCTTGGCAAACAAGAGCGCGGATGCGGCCCAGGATATTACGGAACTGATCGAACGTTCCATCGAACTTGTCAAGTATGGGACTTCCCTGTCTGACGAGACAACTCAGGCGCTATCGGTTGGTGTGACCGGAGCACAGAGTACCGCCGATCTGATTCAGAAGATTGCTGACTCCGCACAGCAGCAGGCCCTGTCATTGGAGCAGCTTACGGCTGGTGTGGAACAGATCTCTGTGGTTATCCAGACGAATACGAATACTGCGGAAAAATCTGCCGCCTCTGCCAATGAGCTTTACAGGCAGGCGGGGGAACTCACGCAGTCTGTACAGCGATTTAAACTTCGTTGATATTTGCCAGACAGCATAAAACAGGGGTTGTCGGGAAACGTTGTGTTTTCTGTAATATATGCCATCTTCTTCACAGAAGACAGCGATATATTATCTGAAAACCACATTTTCCGACAACCCCTTATTTTTTACTATCACATAGTGTACGGCATCTCATGGCATTTATCTTGAGCCCTTCCCCACATGATACTCTGTTTTCATGATATACATAATACTTCTTGACGCCACGTCCACGATAATAAACCCAAATGCGATTGCGAGGCAGGTTGCAAACAGAACCATCATTTCCCCAAACGCAAGATTGATATCCTTGCTCACACAACCATACATCATATAGTACAGGTTTGGTCCTGGAATCAGTGGGAATACAGACGCCGTGAGAAAAATCGTAGACGGCGCCTTGTTAATTCTGGACATGAAAAACGCATAGAACGCAACAAATACCGCCGCAACCAGCGTTGCCAGGAAGTTACTTGGCCGCAAGTCATAGACCACGATATAAATCCCCCATGTAAAAAATGCACCGATTCCAGAATATAATACTTGCCGGCCTCTAATCTTGAACCATAACGCAAACCCGATACATGCAACCGTACAGGAGATAAGTTGAATCGGTATATTATGGTTCAGCATAAATCCCTCCGACGCAGCGCCGTCAAGAATCATGATTGCAAGAGCAATCCCGAACGCAATTCCTGCCGCACCCAGCATCGAATTCATGATATGGAGCGCACCGGATATGAAATCTCTCTGCAGCACATCCCGGATACCGTTCGTTACGCCAAGTCCACTAATCAGCAGCATTACAATACCGATCATGACTCGGTCTGGATGGCTGCCGATTCCAAGGCGAATCGCTGCCAGGATGATCATTTCCGACAGAAATGCCAGTATCATATTATAGACCAGAAGATTACTCTCCCGCTTTCCAAGCCAGTCTCCTACAACTACAATCATCAGAGAAACGATCACGGCAACAATCGCATCCGTTAGATTACAACCAAAAAACACCGCAAATCCCGCGCCGCCCATCACACCCGCAAAATACTTCAACGCGGGATGCTGCTGCTCACGTTCCAAAACCTCCTGGAACTTCTCCTGAAACACCTTCTCATCCGGCTTATTCGCACAGACATATCTGGACAGGTTATTTAGATAATCCAGACGGTCAAAATCAATGTCCGTTGACTCAATATGGCGGATCTGCGTAATAATCTCTCCCTCTGGCGTCTCTACCGTTATCTGGAGATTGCTCGGAATGGCATACACGTCGTATCTCTTAAACCCATAGCTTTTACACATTCTGTAAAGGCTGTCTTCCAAACGGAAATTCTCCGCCCCGCTACGCAGCATCTCCTCTCCTACATCGAGGATCATCTGCACAATCCTGTTGTAATCCATAAATTACATTCCTCCTTAGATTATACTAAAATATCTCAATCCGAAAACGGTATTACTTTATCACATATTCTACCAAGATACAAGTAAGAAAATTATTGTTTTTTTTCATAAATAATTGTGAATAGAACGCGTAAATGGTATAATCTCTATATCAGCATTTGGGATAAGCCAGCCCATACAATGGGGAATGTATGGCTGGTTCGGACTTATAATGAGTGTTAAGCTATAATGTAAAGGAGTAATGCAAATGAAAAAAGCAATGAAGCAATCAAAACTCATCGCCATACTGAACGGGATATCCATTGTTGCCTTGATTCTAATGATTCTTCTTCTGGCAGCCTATTCCAATGTAAACCAGAAGCTCAGCAAAGACAATGAATCTCGTTTCGACCTGACCTATAATGCCAACCGGTTTATGAATGGCTCCGCTTACCTGACTAATGAGGTGCGTGCCTATGCGGCAACCGGGGACCAGGTACATTATGACAACTATTTTAATGAAATCAATAACCTGAAAAATCGTGATCTTGGAGTTGCCGCCATGCAGGAAATTGGCATCACAAACGAGGAACAGGCCATGATTGACGAGATGTCCGCCTTGTCCAACAACCTGGTTCCCCTGGAAGAAAACGCCATGGCGAATGTACAGGAGGGAAGGCTTCAGGAGGCGTTGGATTACGTGTATGGCAAGGATTACAGCACGGCCATCACCCAGATTAACGCTATAAAAGAACAATTCCTTGCTACTCTGGATACAAGAACCAAAGAGGATATCCAGAAGTTAAACCAGCGTTCCACGTTCATTCGGCTGCTCATCATTCTCTCTATGGTTCTGGTTGGATGTATACAGTTGATTGTGATGTATGTTACCCGCAAACGTATCCTGAAACCGATCATTGCAGTACGGGATCAGATGAGCGAGATTTCTACCGGAAATCTATCGGCGGATTTCGCCTTGGAATCAGACACCTCCGAGATTGGAATGCTTGTAGACTCTATCCATGAGACGAAGAACGAGCTGAAAAAATACATACACGATATTGATTCTAAGCTGGCGCAGATGGCAGCGGGCAAGATGGATTTGACCATTGACAATAATTATCTTGGTGAGTTCCTCCCAATCCAGAACGCCCTTAGCCAAATTCTGGATTCCTTGAACTATGCGTTGCTGCAGATTAACCAGACTGCCGGCCTTGTTTCCGACGAGTCGGAGCAGGTAGCGTCGGATGCGCAGATTCTCTCCAACGGTGCCACCGAACAGGCTTCAGCCATCGAGGAATTGTCTGCAAGTATTCAGGAATTGTCTGGTCAGGTGAAGTCTACCTCACAGGATGCGGATGATGCCAGGAAGTCCTCAATTGATCTTGCAGGCAAGCTGCAGGCGTGCAGTAAAAAGATGGAGGAACTGACTTCCGCCATGGAAGATATTTCCCAATCATCGCAGCAGATCAGCGGAATCATCAAGACGATTGAAGATATTTCTTTCCAGACAAATATCCTGGCGCTGAACGCATCGGTAGAAGCGGCACGTGCCGGTGATCTCGGCAAAGGATTTGCGGTTGTTGCAGACGAAGTGCAGAGCCTTGCAAACAAGAGCTCGATTGCCGCGAAAGATATTACGAAATTAATTGAGAATTCCATGGAGCTTGTCAAACATGGAACGACCTTATCTGGTGATACGACGGAGGCTCTCTCTGTCGGCGTAACTGGCTCACAGAATACGGCCGAATTGATACAGAAAATTGCAGATTCTGCTCAGCAGCAGGCAATGTCCCTGGAACAGCTTACGGCAGGCGTCGATCAGATTTCTGATGTTGTACACACCAATACGGTGACTGCAGAGAAATCTGCCTCCTCTGCAAGTGAGTTATATAAGCAGGCGGGCGAATTAAAGAGGTCGGTTCAGAAATTCCAGCTTCGCAGATAGTATTTAGGATATATCTTTTGTCATAAACCGATACAGGAAGAGAGTGCTGTAAAATTGCTTCTCATGCATTTTACAGCACCCTCTATCTATTGCCAAGTATCTCAGCCTATGCTGGATTACTTCAAAGCAACAAATTTATGCTTCACAGGCATAATGTATCCCCAAAATTTCCTTTATCCGATCCACCAGTTCCATTACAGCTATGCTGTCTGCAAGGGGCATTTCCCCACATTCTACTGCTCCGCGCTCTATCGCCTTGCGGCACGCTTCTACCTCATACTCGTAACCAGTGATTTGCTCTGGTATCTCATACTGCTTTATCAACACCCGGTTCCGGTCATATGCGCTGATTGCTTCACAGTTGTTAATATTCTCCACAACAAGATATCCTTTATCACCGTAGATGATACCTCGGCGATCCGTAAGCGCCTGCATGTTAGAATGCAGGACAGCCATCCGTCCGTCTCTCCATCTCATCGTAATACTGTTCTGCAAGTCAATGCCCTGGTCAGACAATACAGCCTGTGCTGAGACATCCTGATAATCATCCCCGAATACCATTAAGGCAAAATTAATCGGATATACACCCAAATCCAGCAGAGCTCCGCCGCCAAGCTCTGACTTAATGAGACGTTCTTTATCCTTTATCACATACCCCAGATTCGCTGTCAGAGAAGTAACCTCTCCGATAATCCCGCTGTCCACGGCTTCGCGAATCAGCGACCTTGACGGCATATATCGGGTCCATATTGCTTCTGCCAGAAGCAAGTTCTTCTCTCTTGCTATCTCTGCGACCTCTTTTGCCTGACTGCTGTTGACCATGAATGCTTTCTCACAGAGCACATGCTTACCATGTTCCAGACACATCTTTACGTGCTCGTAATGGTGCGAATGAGGGGTTGCAACATAGATCAAGTCTACAGACGGCTCCATCAGCATAGCCTCATAGTTTCCGTATGCCTTAGGGATCTGATACTGTTTTGCAAACTCCTCCGCTTTTTCAAGGCTTCTGGATGCTACGGCATATGTCTCTACCTTCTCCATACTGCTGACCGTTTCAGCCATCTTATGCGCAATGCTGCCGGCTCCTAAAATACCTATTTTCATATCTGTTGGATTCCATCTCCTATTATCTTTATTGAATACGACAGGCAGAGTGAACAGGGGCACTAACAACGTCCCTTCACTCTGCCTTCTTTCACAGCTATATTCTACTATTACTTATTCGCAATCGCCGCCTGAGCCGCCGCAAGTCTCGCAATCGGCACACGGAACGGTGAACAGGACACATAATCAAGACCAATCTTATGACAGAACTCTACAGAGCTTGGATCTCCGCCGTGCTCGCCGCAGATACCGATATGAAGCTTAGGATTAGCCGGCTTACCTAACTTGAGGGCTGTCTCCATCAGCTTACCAACACCTGTCTGGTCAAGCTTCGCAAACGGATCATTCTCATAAATCTTAGCATCATAGTATCCTTCTAAGAACTTGCCCGCATCATCACGTGAGAATCCGAATGTCATCTGTGTCAGGTCATTCGTACCGAAGCAGAAGAAGTCAGCTTCTTTCGCAATCTCGTCTGCGGTCAGCGCAGCTCTTGGAATCTCAATCATCGTACCAACCTCATACTCAAGCTCGATACCTGCCGCCTCAATCTCTGCGTCTGCCGTCTCAACGACGAACTTCTTCACATACTTCAGCTCTTTGATATCCCCAATCAACGGAATCATGATCTCCGGCTTAATTGCCCAGTCCGGATGAGCCTTCTTCACATTGATTGCCGCACGGATTACCGCCTTCGTCTGCATCTTCGCAATCTCAGGATAGGTAACTGCAAGACGGCATCCACGATGGCCCATCATCGGGTTAAACTCATGGAGCGAATCAATCAGAGTCTTAATCTGCTCTACGGTCTTGCCCTGAGCGTCAGCCAGCTTCTTGATATCCTCTTCCTCTGTAGGAACGAACTCATGAAGCGGCGGGTCTAAGAAACGAATTGTAACCGGGTTGCCTTCCAGCGCTGTGTAAAGAGCCTCGAAGTCTCCCTGCTGATATGGTAAAATCTTCTCAAGGGCTGCTTCTCTCTCCTCTACGGTATCAGAGCAGATCATCTCACGGAATGCAGCAATTCTGTCTTCCTCGAAGAACATATGCTCTGTACGGCAAAGGCCGATACCTTCTGCGCCAAGTTCTACTGCCTTCTTAGCGTCTGCCGGTGTGTCAGCGTTGGTGCGCACACTCAATCTTCTATACTTGTCCGCCCATGCCATAATCCTTCCGAACTCTCCGGCAATCTTAGCGTCAACGGTAGGAATGATTCCGTCATAGATGTTACCGGTCGTACCATCGATAGAGATTGCATCTCCCTCATGGAATTCCTTTCCTGCCAGTGTAAACTTCTTATTCTCCTCATCCATAGCGATATCGCCGCATCCGGATACACAGCATGTACCCATTCCACGGGCAACAACGGCTGCATGGCTGGTCATACCGCCGCGCACAGTCAGGATACCCTGTGAAGACTTCATACCTGTGATATCCTCTGGTGATGTCTCAAGACGAACCAGCACAACCTTCTCGCCTCTTGCATGCCACTCAACCGCATCCTCTGCCGTAAATACAACCTTACCGCAGGCAGCTCCCGGAGACGCTCCAAGTCCTTTTCCTAACGGTGTTGCAGCCTTCAGCTCAGCAGCGTCGAACTGCGGGTGAAGCAGTGTGTCAAGGTTACGAGGATCGATCATTGCAACAGCCTCTTCTTCTGTCCTCATACCTTCGTCTACAAGGTCGCACGCAATCTTTAAGGCAGCCTGAGCTGTTCTCTTTCCGTTACGTGTCTGCAGCATATAAAGCTTACCATGCTCTACCGTGAACTCCATATCCTGCATATCTCTATAGTGTTTTTCAAGAGTCTCACAAACTTTTTTGAACTCTACAAATGCTTCTGGGAATTTCTGCTCCATCTCGGAAATATGCATCGGCGTACGTACGCCTGCAACTACGTCCTCGCCCTGTGCGTTGGTCAGGAACTCGCCGAACAGGCCGTTCTCTCCTGTTGCAGGGTCACGGGTAAATGCAACTCCTGTACCGCAGTCATCACCCATGTTACCAAATGCCATGGACTGTACGTTAACAGCAGTTCCCCATGAATACGGGATGTCGTTGTCACGACGGTATACGTTCGCTCTCGGGTTGTCCCATGAACGGAATACAGCCTTGATTGCGCCCATCAGCTGCTCCTTCGGGTCAGTCGGGAAATCCTGTCCGATCTTCTCTTTGTATTCTGCTTTAAACTGTCCTGCAAGCGCCTTCAAATCCTCAGCCGTAAGCTCAACATCCTGCTTAACGCCCTTCTCTTCTTTCATCTTATCGATCAGTTCTTCAAAATACTTCTTACCTACTTCCATAACTACGTCGGAATACATCTGGATGAATCTTCTGTAGCAGTCCCATGCCCAGCGCGGATTGCCGGACTTCTCTGCCAGCGTCTCCACAACGTCTTCATTCAGACCAAGGTTCAGGATGGTATCCATCATACCTGGCATAGATGCTCTTGCTCCGGAACGAACGGAAACAAGCAGCGGATTCTCTTTGTCACCGAATTTCTTCTCTGTGATGGCTTCCATCTTCGTAACGGCTTCCATGATCTGCTCCATGATCTCGTCATTGATCTTCCTGCCGTCCTCGTAATACTGTGTACATGCCTCTGTCGTGATCGTGAAGCCCTGCGGAACCGGAAGACCCAAGCTTGTCATCTCAGCAAGGTTCGCGCCTTTACCGCCAAGAAGGTTTCTCATGTCTGCATTGCCTTCTGTGAACATATAAACCCATTTTGCCATTTGTCATGACCTCCTAAAAACAATATATTTTTCTAAGTCGCACATAATATTTTACTGGTTTTACCAGTATTCGTCAAGTATTTCCAATTAGTTTCCAGACGGAATTTCACATGTCGCCTCATATTTTAGCTTTCTCTTTGCAAATTCCTCTGACAGCTAAATCTCTTACCTTCCAGCCGAAGGCAGGTGGATTGCTCAGTTCCCATCCTCCGTATCGTCTTCCATACAGTCTGCGCCACCGCCGAGATACTCGATAAATTTCGCCGCCGTCTCCGGGTTCTGGCTGTTGACCGGAACCGCCACGTAGATTTTATCATAAGAAGTCATGGCCTCTTGCTCCAAAATATTGCCGGAATCCAGCAGCACCCCATACGCGCTTAGAGTCCCGCTATACCCAGTCCCGTTTTCATCCAGAAGTGTTTCCATATCTAAAAATCCGTCCTGATCCGCATACTCCTCAAAGACACTTTCGGAACACACCAGCACGTCCACCGCATCCGCCCCCATCAGCGTCGTCAGCGCCGTCTTACTGGTTGCGCCACCCTTGTCGTCCGGGATATTGGCGCGGACCCGTACTTCCCCATCCTTCTCTCCAATGCCCGCATACTCGGCAAATGATTCCTCAAGCCACTGTGCTTTCTGGCTGTCTCCTCCAATTACGACGGCATTGAGCAGTACCTTCGTATGCATCCCCTTGTACATCGTTACGCCGAGGCAAATCAGCCCAACCAGGATTACTGCGGCAAAAAGCCATGATTTATAATACATCCATAAGTATTCCAGCTTTTTCCAGACAGACATCGTCCCCCATGTTTCTTTAACGATTTCCTCTTCCTTGACAACTTCTTCCCTTATGTTTTCTTCTCTTATGTCTTCTCTGCTCATCTATACCTCCACACTTATCTTTACACTTATCAATATCCTACTGTCTTATATACCACAATTCAGTAAGTTTTTAAAGTATCATATTGTGAAAGTTTTATAACCTTGCCCATTTGCCGTCAATAAGCCGAGTCTTTGCTGCAGCTGCCTGTATGCGGTACGCCGGGTACGCGGTTACAGCGTCTTTCTAACCCTGCAAGGATTCCCGTAAGCTACTACATTGGCCGGAATGTCTCTTGTCACAACGCTTCCTGCTCCGATGGTCGCATTCTCCCCGATTGTCACCCCGGGAAGGACGATTACTCCCGCGCCGATCCACACGCCGTCCCCGATACGGATTGGCTTGTTAAACTGCATTCCTTTATTCCTGAGTTCGGCTTCCAGCGGATGCCCTGCCGTTGCAAGGGTAACGTTTGGCCCAATCATCACATGGCTGCCGATATAGATATCCGCATCATCCACCAGCGTCAGGTTAAAATTCACATACACGTTGTCCCCGATATGGGTATTCTTCCCCCAGTTTGCCCTGAGGGGCGGCTCGATGACGCAATCTTCACCCAAATCTCCCAAAAGCTCCTTCAAAATCTCCTGCTGCTTTCTGCGGTTGGACGGCCTGGTCTGGTTGTATTCGTACATCAGATCATTGAGCCTCCACTGCACTTCGTATAACTCTGCGTCTGACGCATTGTATAGCTCCCCGCTCTTAATAACCTCTTCCGTAACCATATTCCCTTCTCCTTTCGTTGTTTCGTAAGTTCTCCCACTGTCTCGATGCACTAAAGCCCCGGACACATCTTCCACACGGGGAAGGCCTTTCTAAGTATTAATTATACCATTGAAAAAACTTTCTACAATCCAAAGCGCTCTTGCTTTTATAGTCAATTTTATTTATACTATATCATAATGAATGAGTTTACCGACCGGGCGTCCGGCCAGAAAGGAGCCACTATGAACCGTTTATTTAATCTGGACAACCCTTTTATGCAGTTTCTGAACAACATGGCTGACTTAATTATCCTGAATATCATCTTTCTGCTATCCTGCATCCCCCTCGTCACCGTCGGCGCGTCCATCAGCGCTCTGCACTATGTCTGCCTGAAGATGGTGCGGGGAGAAAGTCCCTACGTCTGGGCCGGATTCTGGAAAGGATTCCGGGAGAGTTTTAAACAAGGCACAATCCTCTGGCTATGCTTTGCTGCAATCGCAGCCTTCATCGGTCTTGACCATATCATCCTGAATTCCGGTGATTCTGCGCTGTTTTCCGTAATGAAGGTCGCGCTTGGAGTCGTAACCGCCCTTTTGTCCTGTATCTTCATCTATATCTTCCCTATCGTGTCACATTTCAAATGCACGACTAAGCAGGCGGTGAAGAACGCCCTCTTTATGACAATCGGGCATCTTCCCTACACCGTCCTGCTTGCCGCAATGTACAGCCTGATTATTTTCTTATGTACGCTCAACGTAAAAATGTTGGCGATGATTCTCATGCTCTCCGTAATCTGCGGCTTTTCCGTCGCTGCATTCACGGCTTGCATCATCTTCGACCGCATTTTCAGGAAATATGAGCCAGAGCGTGAGGCCATCCCGGAATATTATGAGTAATCCTATACCGTGTCAAACCCCGGCCCGATCAGCCAGATGCCTTCACATTCCATCTCGTCTTTCGGCGTAATATCCGTAAGCGCCTTCATGGTAAGTGTTGCCAGGACGCCGCTGCCTTCGTAAAGCTTCTGGTCGCCGCGGTTTGCAACGGCAAGGTTTACATATGCCGTGCCGTCTCCGTACCGCTTGTGGACGGTCAGGTCTTCCATCTGTGAGACGTAAGCTTCTGGCACAAGGGACACGAACTCCATATGCGCCGGATCATAATCGAGGACTTTTCCGAATGCATTCAGGTTCTTCACATCTTTGGCGGTAACTGCCAGCGTAAATGTCTCTCCTGCTTTTACCGACTCTGCCTCCGGGATTAGGGAAATACTTCCGGCTACCGCCCCCGTCTGCTTTGTCCCGCCGTCAAGGGCGAACATGGTAAACGCATAATCGTACACGTCGTAGACCCCGTTCATATTCACATCGCCGCACCGTTTCTGGATCTGATCCACAAAATTTGCCCCATCCTTGACAGAGGTCCCGAGATAATTCTTCATGTTGGTATAATCTCCCTCTGTTACCTTCTCATTCTTATTGGTGCTTCCCACCGCAAATGGCCTGGAACCGTCTTTCTTGAACACCGGAAGCTCGTGGGATGCAAAAAAGTTCCTCTTTGACTTCACGATTTCAAGTTTCAGGAAGCGGGCGCTTACCCCGTCAAGGGTTACGGCCTTCGCATTTTCTTCCACCTCAAGGTTCTCGTCATAGCTCCACGCCTCGTGTTCCTCGCCGTTCCACTCCAGTTTCCAGTGTACGTTGTCAAGGCTGGAATAGATGTTCATCTGCTCCACCGTGCCGCTTCCGTAGCTGTCTCTTGGATAGTACTCAAACCTGTCCAAATCATAGATTGCCCCGAAGTCATAGATGAACGGAATCCTGTCTTTCACCACATCGTCCGCTGCAAAGAATAAACCGCGGAAACTGTGGTCCGTCGCATATTTGAGCGCGCCTGCCTCGTCGCCTCCGGTCCATGTGACCGTGCCAAGGGCGCCGATTTCATTTCTCCACGGGTCAAGGAGTGAGCTTACTGTCACTTCGCCGCTCCATGGGGAGTATCCTTCCCCGTTCCTTGCACGCACGCGGTAGGTATGCTCTGAATGATACTCCAGTTCATCATGCAGGTAGGAACAGGTATTGCCCATGGTGTTCAGGTTGCCGTCAACCAGCATTTCGTAGGAATCTGCTTCTGGGACTTCTGTCCAGGTAAGCCAGATGGAGGTTGAGGTTTTCCGCTCCTTAGGCGCTTCAAGCGCCGGAACTGTAAGGCTTATGTTCTCCTTATCAACCGGGCGGATAAACTCGTTGACAAACCCTAGAATCTCCACGGACTGCCTTTCCTTTGCGGCGTCTGCGCCGCATATCTTAATATAGAGCTTAGGCGCGGCTTTTACATCCTTTGTCAGGTTCGCAAACTCTGTTTCCTCTGCCGGGGCATAGGTATAAAGCGGCGGAGCTTCGTCATAGAAGAAGACAGCCTCTCCCTCTTCAGGCACAATCTTTTTGAACGCCTCCCATGCAGTCTGCCCTGTCTCTCCAAGGACAGCTTCCGCCACATGCAGCGATTCTTCTCCGTTCTTCACGATAATCTCTTCCGGCTTCTTTGACAGATGTACGATAAAGGTTGTGCTGCGTTTTGGAACATATCCCTCATAATCCCCTTCTGCCTTCTCTGCCGTAAGCCATGCATGGTTTCCCTCCACCACAGACGTGTACCGCACGGACACATGGCTTCCGTAGGAGATATGGTCGATTACACCGTATGATGCATCTTCCTCCGTCTGGTTGCGGATATATTTCCCGTCGTCCTCGTACGCCGTGTATTCGCTGGTTCCGAAAGGCCAGAACTCCACGATCCGGCTGGTCCTGTCGATAGCGTCCGGGGTATTGTTCTCCTCATACATCGGAAGGATTGTCCCGCCCTTCACAAATACCGGCAATTTCCATAAGGGGGCGTCGAAGTTATTCAGCACTTGCCCGCCCTGGTATTTCTGTCCTGTCAGATAATCCGTCCACACTTCCCTCTCGTCCGGAAGATAGATACGGTTCCTCACGTCATTGCCCATCTCGTCCGCCGAAACGTTCTTGTAGACCGGGGCCACGAGAAGACTACCTCCCAGCATAAACTGGTACTGCATCTCCCTGGTTCCTGCATATGCATCCCCGGGATACTCAAGGAACATTGCCCTGACCATGGGAAGTCCGGTATCGCCGTTGCCCGTATCAATGTTGGATGCGGAAACGGCACAGGTGTAGATATACGGCATGAGCTGCGACTTCATTTTCATATACATACGGTTGATTCCTGTGTACGGATCTCCGAAGGTATACGGCGCTTTCATGTAGCTTCCCCATCCGTCCATATTAAGCATCTGGGGCGTAAACGCCTTCCACTGGTAATCCCGCACGGCGACTTGCGCCCTTCCGCCGAAGATTCCGTCCATGTCGCTGCCGATATTGGGATTGCCGCTTAAAGAACTTCCGATGTAGGTGGGGATATGGAAACGGATATATTCCCAGTTCCCGCCGGTCTGGTCGCCGCTCCACACGCTGTTGAAACGCTGGGAGCCAGCCCATCCGTCCAAAGAAATGATATTGGGACGGATGTTCTTCGCCGTGGTTACGATATCGTAAGCCGTCTTCACGCCGTCAAGCTGGAAAGAGTACCCAGGCCCAACCCACGCAACGTCGGTCTTCAATGTGGTCGCCCCGCCTATCGTCACCTCTTTCCTGAAGTCGCGCAGAAGATGCCAGTATGTCTCGCTGTCAGAGTCAGGGGAAAGATTGCTCTCTGTCCACAACCCGGACGCCACGCCCTTGCTGTTGGCAAACTCAGTAAACTTTGCAAAGTTTTCCACATTGGCGTCCACAGCCGCAATCCGTTCTTCGCTGCTTTTACCATCTTCGCCTACGCCGCCCTGCACATAATAGCCGTTCTGCCCGTAACCGCCGCCGTAACCGTCATTGGGAAGGAAGTACCCAAGAGGCATGTCATAATGGATATACTCCTCAAGAACCGCCCTTGCAGAATATTCGTAAGGGGTGTCTACCGTCTCCGGGTAATTTTCGGTGGCAACATGGGGTTTTTCTCCGTTCAGGGACTCGGAATGAAGGTTTTCCGTCAGCCGGTAGCCTGTTGCCATACCGCTTTCATACCTGGTCCTTCCCTCCCAGGTATAGGGCTTACTTCCCTTCACAACCCATGCCTTGCTGCCGGATTCCTCCGACCATGCATCCCGGTTATAGCAGTTCAGATGCCCTTCGTAGAAACCATACTCCGGAAGCAGCATCGGGCTGCCCGTCACATGGTAGTATCCCTGCAGGAGCTCCTGCACCGTTTTACGCTTATCTGCCGCACCGGACAGGAAGTAATAAACGCTGAACTTATTTTCCTTATGTTCCGTGACGATCATCTGCCGGTTTCTGTCCCCCAGATTGCCATCTGCCTTAGGATTCATCTGCTCCTGCTCCATTTCAGAGCCAAAATCATAACTTCCCTCGGTAAATGTGTTGCGCAGCGCCCCATATCCTGCCGTTGAGAGATAGAAAGGATTGGGGGATGCCACGCCGCCGTCCATCCACCCGCTCTCGTTGACAATCTGGATTTTCTTTCCTGTATGCAAGAAACGTCCGTTCTGTGTTCCTCCTCCGAAAAAATCCTCATCCTTCTGCCGGAACACCGTCTGCACTGTGGAATCCTCCTGAACTGAAAGAGCCTCCGCTTCCTCCAGCACAATCCTGTCTTTCACCCGAACCTGCATCTTTGCCGTCCCATTATCGAAGATTACGGATGTATCCCCACACCGGACAACGGTTCTGCCATCTTGCTCTGTAACTTCCGCCTCCGGCCTTGTATATGCCTTTGAATCGTCTGGACGCTGCTGAATCCTGGCGGCATGCTTCTCATCTACAGGTTTCGCATAGGCTGCAAATTCACCCGAGGGATCCACATCATAACGGAAAATATTTTCTTCTAAAAACGTTATCTTTCCCTTGATACCGCCGTCAAAACAGAAATAGACGATATTCCTCTGGGACGAATCCTTTTCCGCTGATATAACGCGGCATAACCTAAGTTCATTTTCTTTCATTACTAATCTTTCCCTAACCTTTCTGTCTACTCATTAAATATCTTATTTCGTGCCCTCCTATTCCCCGGCATACAAACCACAGGAAAATTATGCACAAAAATGGGAGAGAGGCTTGCACCCCTCCCCCGTAATTCTAACCTTTAATACCTGACTGTGCAACACCTTCGATAAACTGTTTCTGGAAGATGAAGAACAGTACAATCATCGGTATAACCGCCAACACGGCTCCTGCCATTTGCGCAGGATAGTTGGTGGCATACTGGCCTTTCAGCAGCGATAACGCCGGAGCTAATGTCATTTTCGCCGGATCTGAATTGACGATCAACGGCCACATGAAGTCGTTCCATGCGAATTTCGCAGTGAAGATAACCAACGCTACGATACCAGGCTTAACCAATGGCAGCATGATCTTTCCAAAAATCTGGAATCTGTTACATCCGTCCAAAAGCGCCGCCTCTTCAAGCTCCTTAGGCAGCGACATAAAGAACTGCCTGAGCAGGAACGTTCCAAACGCGCTGAATAAGTTCGGCAGGAACAGACCTGGCAGCGTATTGATCATCCCTAATTTCTGGATAATCAAGTACTGTGGAATCAGGAAAATCTGTCCCGGCACCATCAGAATGGATAAGATAATCAAAAAGATTGCATTCTTAAACGGAAAATCAATCCTTGCAAATCCATAAGCCGCCATCGTACAGAAGGCAACCTGGACAAGCACCGTTATGATGGTAACAATAATTGTATTGGTATAAATAGTCCCAAACGGGAGTACATCCCACACATATTGATAAGACTCCGTGTTCAACGCTTCCGGCAGGATTGCCGGCGGTATCTTCATGGATTCCGGCAATGTCTTAAATGAGGTAAACACCATCCAAAGGAATGGGAATACCGTAATCGCAATACCCGCTATCAATATAATATGTATTAGCAAACGCTTTCTTGACGCTGATTTTGACATCGTATTTCCTCCTTCCCCTAGTCGTAGTTAACCCATTTCTTCTGTCCAATCATCTGGATTACAGTAATAATCATAATGATTGCGAACATGAAGATAGAGATTGCCGCTGCGTAACCTTTGTATCCGTACATAAACGCATTCTGATAGAACAATACGTTCATGGTCTTAACCTGATTGAACGCCGGGTTCGTCGTCGGGTCAATCATCATGTAGATGCTGTCGAACACCTGGAAGGCGCCGATCATTCCCGTGATGATGACGAAGAAGATCGTCGGCGAAAGCAACGGTATGGTAATCTTGAAAAATATGGTTCCAGGACCGGCCCCGTCAATTGCTGCCGCTTCGTAATAGGACTTGGAAATCCCCTGCATACCTGCCAGCAGAATGATCATATTGTATCCGACACTTCCCCAGATTGCAACGATCATAACACACCCAAGCGCCGTGGACGGCGTAGTCAGCCAGCTTTTTCCCTCTCCGCCGAGAGCTTCAATCACAGCGTTGAAGATCCCATACTCACTGTGGAAAATCAGCTTCCAAACCAGGGCAACGGCTACTGACATCGTTACGGACGGCAGAAAATAAATTGTACGATAAAAGGAAGTTCCCTTAATCTTTGAATTCAGCAGTGATGCAACCAGCAGTGACAGCCCCAGGCCAATCGGAACCGTAACGATTGCATAAATCAGCGTGTTCTTCAAAGCCAGAAGCAAATCCGGCTCCTGAAATAACTGCTTATAATTCGCCAGTCCTATAAAGGTAGCCATATTAAACTTATTTACATCATTAAAACTAAACCAGAAGTTCTGGATGAACGGAACCACATAGAATATCACAAGCCCGATCGTTACCGGCGCAATAAAGACATACGCCGCCAACCAGTCCTTCTTATCTCTTTTACTGGCTTTCCGTTTCACAGGTTTTGCCATTTTCTTTTCCTCGCCCATACTCTATCCCTACTTTACTTATTTTGCATTCATCTTGTCAAGGATTGCATCTGCCTCAGGCTTGATCTTTTTACATGCCTCTTCCAGAGTAATTTCGCCCATCCATGCCTGCTCTAAATAGGTCTTCTCAACCTGTGCAAGCTCAGATGTCGCCTTACAGTGCGGAAGCAGCTCTGCGTTCTCTACGTTGTCGAGGAATACCTGCAGGTTCAGATCCGGATGTGTTCCCACATAGATATCCTGACAGTCATTTCTTGCGGAAATAACAACACCTGCCTCAGCCTGAATGGTCTGTGCCTCTTTGCTTCCAAGCCATAATGCGAAATCTACTGCCTCTTCCGGATGCTCTGTGAATGCAGATACGGAGAACGCAAGACCATTGATGATGTCTGTATTCTTGCCGTTAAAGGTCGGTCTGGAAACGATACCATATTTTCCTTCCAATGTCTTATTGTAAGAAGGAATCATATAGTTACCGGAAAGATACATTGCTACCTGTCCGCCCTGGAACATACTGTCCGGATCTGTGTTCGCCATCTGTTCAAGTGACGGTGAAAGTCCGTCCAGTACCAGGTCAAGCCATGGCTGGATTCCGCCGATGGTCTTAGGATCGTCCCAGCCTACCTCAGTGTTATCTTCATTCAGGATATATCCGTCATTTGCATAGATGGTTGCATCATAAGTCGTCTGTCCTGAGTTACGGTTTACCGGAACCGGATATACGCCTTCCGGAAGTCCTGCTGCGTCAAGGTCTTCACATAACTTACGGAACTCTTCAAAGGTCATTCCGTCTTTCGGATATTCTACGCCTGCATTGTCAAAGATCTCTTTGTTATAGAAAATAGCGTTGGTGTCGAAATCCTTCGGGATTCCGTACAATTTACCTTCAACTGTATAACCGTTTAACAACGGCGCCGGAAAGTTCTCGCTTGCCTTGAGGTCTGACTCTTTCTCTGCGTCTGTCAGATCCATCAGGATACCTGCGTCAGCATATTCTTCTACATGAAGGACATTCATGGTAATGATGTCGGCAGAAGAATTGCCCATCGCGCTTGCCTCAAGTTTCGTCCAGTACTCTGTCCATGTGGTAAGCTGAGTCTTAACCGTTACGTCCGGATGTTCTTTGGTGTAGGCTTCTGCCATCTTCTGCATTACAGGTTCCTGGTCGGAATCCCATACTGCCATGGTAAGCTCTACTTTTCCGCCTTTGCTGCCGCTGTCAGAAGATGAGTTTCCACCCCCCCCCCGCCTCATTTCCGCCGCCACATCCGGTAAGCATCGTTGCTCCCATCGCTGCCGTAAGTCCAAATGCTACTAATCTTCTCAAATTCTTTTTCATTGTTCCACTCTCCTTTTCTTTTTATTTTCAGAATTTGAATCTATATATGAAGCTTCCATGATTCCAGAAAGCTTACATACCGTAGTTATGCCTTTGCGAATTCCGCAATCTTCACCGGGCATCCGTCATGGGTTCTGGAATATTCTGCCGCCAGTGCGCAGTAGTGGCTTTCCAACGAACGGTCCAGGGATGTCACATAAGAACTCTCTTCCTTCTCGCCGCTGATAATATCAAGGAACTCCACCAGCATACGGTCATCTCCGCCGCCGTGGCCGGAAAAATCTTCGGCAAGGGACGCCACGTCAATTGTCTCCACCGGCATGTCGCACGCAAACCTGCGGATGCTGATTTCGCAGTCTTTCGCAACCCCCACCATATCTACCCGAATCTCACCCTTGGTTCCCATAAACCTTGCATATCTGGAAATCTCCGGCGTGAACCCGCACATAGTAAAGCTCATGGTGGTTCCGTCTGTCATCCTTAAATTCACGACCTGATGGTCTACCACATTGTTATTGCAGTGGTAAACGCACTGTCCATACCTGCCTTCCTGAATCGCTTTCAGAACCTTTTCTTCTGTCGGGCCGGATGGCACCAGTACGTCTAACGGCCAGATCCGGTTTCCCTTACGGTAGCCGAAAATCTTGTGATCCAGATAGATTTTCTCCGCGTCAAACGGACAGTCTTCTTTTGCTTTGCAGCCCTCAAGGCAGCGCCCAGCGCACCCTTTTGGCGCCTTTTCTTCCTTAAACAGATAGGTATCCCCATAGGAAGTCAGCGATTCGCAAGTCTTCCCGGCAAGCCAGAGGTACAGGTCCATATCGTGGCAGCATTTCTGCAGAATCATCGGGCTTGTCTCATCAGAATTCGCCCAGTTGCCGCGCACGAAACTGTGCGCCTGATGATACCATCCAACATTCTCGGACGCCATAATCGAAACCACATCCCCAATCACGCCGGAATCCAACAGCTCTTTTACCTTCTGGTAAATCGGCGTGTAACGGAGCACATGACATACCACCACTTTCTTTCCGAAACGCTCCGCTGCCTCCGCCAATTTTCTGCACTCATTAAGATCCGGCGATACCGGCTTCTCAAGAAGCAAATGATACCCCTTCTCCAAAGCCGCCAATGCATGCCCCACATGCTGCCGGTCCTGGGTTGCAATAATCATGGCGTCCGCAAGCCTGTCTTCTTTCAGCATCTCTTCCGCACTTGCAAAACATGCCTCTTTTGGCACATGGTACTCTTCTGCAACGAGAGCCACCTTCTCAGGATCAATGTCCGCGATTGCAACAATCTCCATCTTCTCCGGATGAAGCTTTGCTGACTTCGCATAAATATCCTTTCCCCGGCTGCCAAGCCCTGCAATCGCAACTTTCATTAATTTGCCCATCTTTCCATCCCTCTCTTTCATGTATCGTTTTATTTGTCTGTCCCGTAAGCAATCTCATAGGTCTGTTTTCCAAAGTCAACCGTTACAGACGTGCCGTCTGCGAATACCGTGCGCTGAACCGTGTATTCCCCATCCACCAATTCATGGCGCACCATCTCGCATTTCGCTACCTTCTCATGGAGTTCGCAGACAACGTCGCACCTCTTGATATCTTCTTTCAAGCCTAACCCCATCGTCTCAAAAGAACCGTCAAAATTCGGATATGCGCCGTCTCTCAGAAGGTAGGGCGCCCCGCCGTTCAGGACTGCGTACAGCATATAGTCCTCGTCTTCGCTCACCTGATCCATCATCCATGGCTCAATCAGACAGTCATGGAACACCAGATTAAACAACGGCACAGGTACGCCAAACTTCGGGCTTCCAGGCTTTCTAAGCATGAAATCATAAGGCGCATAATGGCAGAACACCATGCTTGGCACACACCAATCATTCACTTCCTCGGAACTTGGCAGGATTCCCCTAGACATCAAATAGTCAAAGCAATGGTTCCTCGCCTCATAGCATTCTCTACGGCTCATCCTGTGGCGGGGGTTATTACACTCGTCCCCTTCGTTACAGGTAAATACGTCCAGATACGCACAGTCCAGTTCAATCTGATTCTCCCTAAGAACCTCAAAGTTCCTCTTCACATAATAGGGAGCCTGTGTACCGCACAGGTAGGACTGAGGTCCGCCCGCCCAACGCTGGTGCCGCGGAATCGTGCCGTCCATCAGGCGGCATGCATAGTCTTCGTCGAAGCTCTGGGATGACAGATAGAAATCCCGGTACTGGTCATGAATTCCGAACAGGTATCCAAGCTCATGCATGGTGTCTGCAAGGGATTTCATCCCTGCCCATCCGCCTGCCTCCTCGCATGCCGGCGTATAGTCCGGATGCTGGTTATCGTATCCCGGCTGTGCCCAGCCGTCCAGATGCAGGTACACTTTTTTCGCCCCCGCCTCGTGAATCTCCCTCATCTGCGCTTCCCTTGCCGCAAATGTGGTGAGATGATTGTTCTTATCCGGCTGTTCCGGATCGAAGAAATCGGAATTCTCGCATACCTGGGTCTTAATCCCTGTATGTACGAACCCGGAGCCAATCAGCCGGTCGATTACCGGAACCTTCGCCGCCTTCTCCCTCAAAGTCCTGAGATTCCCCTGTTCGTTTACATATGTACGGTATACTTTACACATATCGTTATAATCACAATGGCTCATCAGCGTATAGCGCATTACCCTGCGGTATTCCATCCTGCCAAGGCTTGGCTCAAAATAAACATTCACGTGGGTGTACGGCCCTCCTGCGGGATGCTCCGCCTGATACCCAGCATTCCAGGGCGTCGTACACAGGGCAAGACAGCCTTCCCCTTCCTTAATCTGGCCGAACCATGGCATATATGCCCCTGCGGTCCCAAAAAAACCGTCAAACACGATGGGGCCAAGCTCTGTCTCCCATGTGTTGGGTATCAATAATCCCTGCTGGTAATTGAGCAGCGTATACCAATCCTTACGTTTTTCCTCAAATGCCATCGCCCCCGGCCAGTACACACGCTTTACCTGCAGCCCTTCTTCGCAGACCGGAATCCACTCAAAATAGATATGCCCCGTCGTCTGTTCAATCCAAACATATGTCTCAAATGCATATGGGACTTGTGTTCCCCCAACGATAAATCCCTGATATCTGCTTCGGATTCCTACTCCCAGACCATTGTCAACCCTCTCATGGCTGACGGAAACCGCATCTTTGAATTCCAAGGTTCCGCCTTCGTACTCGAAGTGGGGCCTGTAGGATTCCATCCATTCCCACGCAGCGCCTTCCTGATATAGTATAAAACGAAGGCTCTCCTCTTCAAAGGATATTTTTACATTATTTACTTCAATACTTGTCATATCGTCCCTTTCCTTTTCGTCATTCTGCACGTTTTCTCTTCTATTTATATAGCATTATAATATAACTTGCACAATTATGCTTACATTATTGTCTATGGATATTGTATAATCATCTTATTTCTGCTATTATTTATACATACACAGAGCGTGTTATCTATGGTTTATGGTGAAAGACTGACAGGAGGTGGTATTTTGACTTACATCAAAACCAAGCTGCGCAAAGAGATACAGATTGAATCAATCATCACGCTTCATTATTTTGAATATATGAAGAATTTTATTTTTCAGGGAGAGGCACATGATTTCTGGGAATTTTTATATGTAGACAACGGAACCGTATCCGTCCGTTCTGACGATACATGGATGACTTTGAACACAGGCGATATCATCTTCCATCAGCCAAATGAATTTCATGCCATCAAATCTATTGGCAAGAATTCTCCAAACCTGATTGCAATTTCCTTCATATGCCGTTCTCCGGCAATGAAACATTTTGTACATAAAAGCTATACGCTGTCAGGGGAAGAACGCACCTTAATCTCCCACATTATATCGGAGGGGAAGCAGACCTTCTCCACCCCCATGAATCTGCCGAGCGTAGAGCAGGTGAAGCTAAAGGATACGACGCCTTTTGCGTCCCAGCAGCTTATCATCCTCTACCTGGAGCTGTTCTTGATTACCTGTGTCCGGAACCATCCGGAAAATACCGTGTCCGATTCTGCCATTCCCAAGGATTCGCCGGAGAAGCAGTCCGTTAAGCAGGACCGCCTTGACCGGATTATCCAATTCATGGAAGAGCATGTCTGCGAACAGATGAAGTTGTCGGATATCTGCAATGAATTTTCCATCAGCCGCTCCGCTTTACAGGCATTGTTCCACGATGCGAAGGGATGCGGCGTAATCGACTTCTTCAATACCTTGAAGATTCAGCATGCCCGGGAGATTATCCGGGAGGGAACCATGAATTTCACGGAGATTGCCTACTATCTGTCTTATAGCTCTCTGCCGTATTTTTCCAAGCAATTCAAGGCGGCTACCGGAATGTCGCCGTCAGAATACTCTTCTTCCGTCAAAGGGATTACGGATGCGCTGCGTAAAAGCCATGGCAGCAGCCAACCTGCCAGACAGCCCCATCCATAACGATAAGTGTGCATCTTTGATACCTACCTTGTAAATGCAGCAGAGCTGCCACGAAAACAACTTCTATCCGGGTTTCCCTTAACCTGCACTCCGCCGTTTTCCGTGACAGCTCTTTTCATCTCTATTCAGCTAACAAAAATGCCTTGTATCCTTTATATGCCTCGTATACGTCTGCCTTGCTGGTCACTTCCCATGGCGCGTGCATGCTCAGCACTGCCACGCCGCTGTCGATCACTTCCATGCCATAGGTCGCCATGATATATGCGATGGTTCCGCCGCCGCCTACGTCTACTTTGCCAAGCTCTGCATACTGATATCCTACCTGGCTGTCGTCCATCATCTTCCTGATCTTTGCCAGATATTCGGCATTCGCATCGTTGGAGCCGCCTTTTCCTCTGCTTCCGGTAAATTTGTTGAATACCAGCCCCTTACCGAAGAATGCGGAGCTGCGCTTCTCGAAGCACTCTGCGAACATCGGGTCATAAGCCGCGCTTACATCTGAGGATAACATTCTGGAGTTTGCAAGCGTGCGCCTTAATTTCAGTTCTGACTCACAGCCCTCTAATGCAATCAGCTCTGCAACGGCATTCTCAAAGAAATGGGAGTGCATGCCTGTAGCGCCTACGCTGCCGATTTCTTCCTTGTCCACCAGAATGCAGCACGCCGTCCGCTCCACTTCTTCCACATCCAGAATCGCAAAAAGGGACGTGAAGCCACATACTCTGTCGTCCTGCCCATAAGCCATAATCATGCTCCGGTCAATCCCGCAATCCCTTGCCTTGCCTGCCGGCACAATCTCCAGCTCTGCAGATGCGAAATCCTCTTCTTCCATATCATAGTATTCTTTCAACAGCCGCATTACGTTGGCTTTCACGATATCCTTCTCTTCTTTGTCCAGCGTCTCGTCCTTCTCGATGGGACGGCTGCCAATCAGAAGATCCAGTTTCTCTCCCTCGATGACTTCATTCGCCTTCTTCTCCATCTGTTTCGCCGCCAGATGCACCAGCAGGTCGGTAATTACAAATACCGGGTCGTCGTCCTTCTCTCCGATATTTACTTTCACCACAGAGCCGTCCTTCTTCGCAATCACTCCGTGAAGTGCAAGAGGGATTGCAACCCACTGGTATTTCTTGATACCGCCATAGTAATGGGTATCCAGATAGGCAAACTCATCGTTCTCATACAGCGGGTTCTGCTTGATGTCGATACGCGGGGAATCGATGTGGGCGCCCAGTATGTTCATTCCTGCCTCGAGAGGCTGCTTCCCAATATGGAAGATTGCGATTGCCTTATTCATACACACGGCATATACCTTGTCGCCTGCTTTAAGCGGCTGTTTCGCTTCCTTCACTGCTTCCAGAGACTTATATCCTTTCTTCTCAAGCCTCTCCACAGTAGCATCGATGCATTCCCGCTCTGTCTTACCTTCGTCCAGACACAGCTTGTACTCGTTGTTTACCTTCTCCAGTTCCTCCAATGCAGCCGGAGAATAAGATCTCCATACGTTTTCCTGACTCATAATTATACTTCCTCCATTTGTTTCTATTTTTGCCCAGTCCATGAAACTGCGCATGTTTCCTATTCTATCAGACGAATGTCTGCCTCACAATGAGAGGACGCAGTAAAATGGTATTTTACTACGCCCCCAGTTTCTTTTGGGTAACTACTTCATCTCTTCTCTTACTTCTTTGAAGCACTTCACAATAAAATCAATATCTTCCTTCGTATGGCTCGCACATACCTGCGTACGGATTCTTGCCTTTCCCTTAGGAACTACCGGATAGGAGAACGCCACAACATACACGCCCTTCTCCATCATCCTCTTGGCGAATTCTGCCGCCGTCTTCTCGTCATACAGCATAACCGGCACGCATGGATGGGTTCCCGGGATGACGTCGAACCCATTATCATCTAATTCCTTGCGGTAATAAGCCGTCACTTCTTCCAGATGGTCGCGAAGCTCGGTACTCTCATCCAGCATATCGAATAACTCAATACTTGCGCCTGCGATTGCCGGAGCCAGGGAATTAGAGAACAGGTATGGGCGGCTTCTCTGGCGGAGCAGGTCAATAATTTCCTTGCGTCCGGATGTGTATCCGCCGGATGCTCCTCCCAGAGCCTTGCCAAGCGTCCCTGTGATGATGTCCACACGTCCCTGTACGCCGCAGTATTCCGGCGTCCCGCGTCCGGTCTTGCCTACGAATCCCACTGCGTGGCTGTCGTCTACCATTACCAATGCATTGTACTGATCCGCAAGATCACACACGCCCTTTAAGTTACAGATGATTCCATCCATGGAAAATACGCCGTCTGTCGCAATCAGTTTGATCCTTGCGCCTGCCTCGTCTGCCTCTTTGAGCTTCGCCTCTAAGTCTTCCATATTGTTGTTCTTATAACGGAAACGTTTCGCCTTGCACAGACGTACCCCGTCGATAATGGAAGCGTGGTTCAGCTCATCACTGATTACCGCGTCGTCTGACGTCAGAATCGTCTCGAATAATCCTCCGTTGGCATCGAAGCAGGAGGAATACAGGATCGTATCGTCTGTTCCAAGGAAATCAGAGATCTTCTTCTCAAGCCTCTTATGGATATCCTGGGTTCCGCAGATGAAACGGACAGACGCAACGCCGTAACCCTTCTCATCATATGTCTTCTTCGCCGCTTCAATCAGGCGCGGGTTGTCCCCCAGCCCCAGATAATTGTTCGCGCACATGCACAAAAGCTCTCTTCCGTCTTCCATCTTCACTCTTGCACCCTGGGGAGAAACAAACGGAGCCTCGCCCTTGAACAGGCCTGCCTCTTTGATTCCTTCTACTTCTTTCGTATAAATGCTTAAAATATCGTCTTTACGTGCCATCTTCTTATTATTCCTTCCTTTTCAAAAAATTAATCATTCACATGCGCCCAGTCAAGGATTACCTTGCCTGACTGTCCGGAAATCATCGCCTCGAAGCCCTTCTCGTAATCCTTGATGTCGAAATGGTGCGTGATAATCGGAGAAATGTCAAGCCCTGCCTGAATCATGGTGGACATCTTGTACCAGGTATCCCATACTTTTCTTCCGTAGATACCGCGGATATTCAGTCCGTTGAAGATTACCGTCTCCAGATCCACCTTGGCGTCCGTCCTCTGGAGTCCCAGAAGGGCGATATTGCCGCCATGCTTCATGTTGTGGATCATATCGTGAAGGCCTGCCTGTGACCCGGACATCTCAAGTCCTACGTCAAATCCTTCCGTCATGCCGATCTCCTTCATGACATCCGCAAGCTTCTCCTCCGTCAGGTTCACGGTCCTGGTTGCTCCCAGCTTCTTCGCCAAATCAAGCCGGTACGGGTTCAAATCTGTAACGACAACATGCCTTGCGCCTGAGAATTTGGCGATTGCCGCCGCCATACATCCAATCGGGCCTGCCCCTGCCACCAGCACGTCCTCACCAAGCATGTCATAGGACAGCGCCGTATGGGTAGCATTGCCGAAGGGGTCAAAAATTGCATACATCTCTTCCGGGATAGCCGAATTACACGGCCATACGTTGCAGGATGGGATGACCAGATACTCGGCAAACGCGCCGTTGCGGTTCACGCCTACGCCCTTCGCATCCTTACAGTTCTCCTTATGGCCTTCCAGGCAGTTCCGGCACTTGCCGCAGGTAATATGCCCCTCGCCGGATACCAGGTCGCCAATCTGAAAGCCTCTTACGCCTTCCCCGACTTCTGTAACCTCGCCCACGTATTCATGTCCCGCTGTCAGTCCTACCGGAATCGTATGCTGCGCCCAGTCGTTCCACTGATAGATATGTACGTCCGTTCCGCAGATTGCCGTCTTCCGGATCTTAATCTTCACATCGTTCGGTCCCACTTCCGGAATCGGGACACGCTTCATCCACAGTCCTTCTTCCGGCTTCTCCTTCACAAGCGCCCACATCAATCCATCATTCTTTTCACTCAATTCTATATTCCTCCTATTCCTGCCGCCGCCCCGGCGACTGTTTATCTGATGTCATTATAACACTCCCTGACATGACTTACAATGGATTCCTTTGTATATCTTGTTTCTTTTTCTTATCATATCATCCAAATATTTTATCATTTTGTACATTTCCCTCTGTCCCTTCATATATAATATATTATTGTTATTTCTGTACAATGCCAAATGATATTTATTCTCTTTTTCGTTTATAATGACATGTTTTTATTGTTTCAAAAAAAATATTTTGTTATTATTTCACAAATAAGTATTTACAAGATGTATATTTTTCTATATAATGAATATTGTATTATTGATATATATGAACGGAAGGGAGCCTGATGTTACCTCTGACATCTTCCTCCAAGACAGTATATCAATGAATCGGGGAATATATTTTTTAGAGAGGAATTGCAGATTGACTCATCTGCAAAGAGAGGTAAGTGAACATGAAAAACGTATTGAACAAATGGAACAGCATCAGCCTTGTAAAACGAATTATATGCGGGCTGGCAGTCGGCATTATCCTTGGTCTGGTAATTCCGCAGGCAACGGCAATCTCTATCTTGGGCAACCTGTTCGTCGGGGCTTTGAAGGGCGTTGCCCCTATCTTGGTTTTCTTCCTTGTTATGAGCGCGTTGTGCCACATGGGGGAAGGGCAGAAGACGAACATGAAGTTCATCGTCGTCCTTTATCTGTTGGGGAACCTGATTTCTGCTCTGTCTGCAGTATTGGCAAGTTATCTCTTCCCAATTACGCTGACATTGTCTGAAAGCACGGCAGCCAGCGATGTCGCTCCCCCCAGCGGAGTAACGGAGGTCCTGACCAACCTGCTGATGAACGTGGTAGCCAATCCGGTTGACTCCATTGTAAAAGCGAATTATATCGGCATCCTCGCATGGGCATGTATCTTCGGTATTGCACTCAAGAAGGCGAACGACGGTACGAAGAAGGCGTTAGAGAACATCGCCGACGCCGTTGCGACTGCTGTGAAGTGGATTATCAGCTGCGCGCCTTTCGGTATCATGGGATTGATTTTCACCACCATTTCCGAACAGGGACTCAGCGTACTGTTAAGCTATGGCCGCCTGATTCTTGTGCTGGTAGGTACTATGGCGTTCGTAGCGCTGGTATTAAACCCGCTGGTTACATTCCTGTGCATACGCTCGAATCCGTTCCCGCTGGTGTTCCGGTGTCTGAAAGACAGTTTTATCACTGCTTTCTTCACACGAAGCTCTGCGGCGAATATTCCGGTCAACATGGAACTGTGCGAGAACCTTGGGTTAGATGAGAATACCTACTCTGTATCCATTCCGCTGGGCGCTACCATTAATATGGCGGGCGCGGCGATTACGATTTCAACAATGGCACTGGCAGCAGCCCATACCATGGGCGTTTCCGTAGATTTCCCGACCGCATTCATCCTCTGTGTATTATCCGCGGCGAGTGCTGCCGGAGCATCCGGAGTTGCAGGCGGTTCTCTTCTCCTGATTCCTATGGCATGCAGCCTGTTCGGTATTTCTAACGATATCGCAATGCAGGTTGTCGGCGTTGGCTTTATTGTCGGGGTTATTCAGGATTCCTGCGAGACAGGACTCAACTCTTCTACAGACGTTTTGTTTACCGCCTGTGCGGAGTACAGGGACAGAAGATTACATCCGGAGAATTACGCAAAATAAAACTGATAACTCTTTCCTAGTAAAATAAAGTGTCATATGCACCGCAGCCGGGAATTCCTCACATGAAAATCTGGCTGCAAAGATGGCGGGGGATTCATTCCCCCGCCATTCTCATGTCTGTCATTCAGGTTTCTCTATGCCTACCACTCGAATTTCTTTGCAAAATATGCGTCAAGCTCATCAATCTTGACTCTCTCCTGCTCCATGGAATCTCGCTCGCGCACAGTCACGGCTCCATCTTCCTCGGACTCGAAATCGTAAGTCACGCAGAACGGCGTACCAATCTCATCCTGCCGACGGTAACGCTTCCCGATATTGCCGCGCTCGTCATACTCGCAGTTGTACTTCTTAGAAAGCTTAGCATATACCTTCTCGGCGCCCTCGTTCAGCTTTTTGGAAAGGGGCAGTACACCGATCTTCACCGGAGCCAGCGCCGGATGGAAACGAAGGACTGTCCTCATATCCCCGCCTTCTAACTCCTCCTCATCGTATGCGCTGCACAGGAAGGCAAGTACCATACGGTCTGCTCCCAGTGACGGCTCAATGACGTAAGGAATGTATTTGGTCTTCTTCTCATCGTCAAAATAACTCATATCCTGCTTGGAGGTATTCTGGTGCTGAGTCAGGTCAAAATCTGTCCTGTCGGCAATGCCCCACAGCTCGCCCCACCCGAATGGGAACAAGAACTCTACGTCTGTGGTCGCCTTGCTGTAATGGCTCAATTCCTCCGGAGAGTGGTCACGGTAACGAACCTCTTCCTCTTTCAGCCCCAGGGCCTTCAGCCAATCAAGGCAGAACTGTTTCCAGTATGCGAACCACTCAAGGTCTGTATCCGGCTCGCAGAAGAATTCCAGCTCCATCTGCTCGAACTCTCTGGTACGGAACGTAAAGTTGCCCGGCGTAATCTCGTTACGGAAGGACTTACCGATCTGACAGATACCGAACGGAATCTTCTTCCTTGATGTACGCTGTACGTTCTTAAAATTCACGAAGATTCCCTGTGCCGTCTCCGGGCGCAGATATACGATACTCTTGGCGTCCTCTGTAACGCCCTGGAAGGTCTTGAACATCAGGTTGAACTCCCGGATCTCTGTGAAATTATGTTTTCCACAGGTCGGACAGGGAATCTCCTTCTCCTTGATGTAAGCCTCCATCTTTTCATGGCTCCAGCCGTCGATACTGTCGCCCAAATCTATTCCATTCTCATGCGCATAATCTTCAATCATCTTATCTGCGCGAAAACGCTCATGACATTCCTTACAATCCATAAGAGGATCGCTGAATCCGCCAAGGTGCCCGCTTGCCACCCATGTCTGGGGATTCATCAAGATTGCACAGTCCACACCCACATTATAGGGGGACTCCTGTACGAACTTCTGCCACCATGCCTTTTTTACGTTGTTCTTCAATTCCACTCCCAGATTCCCATAATCCCATGTATTGGCAAGCCCGCCGTAGATCTCGGAACCCGGGTATACAAACCCCCTGGATTTCGCCAACGCTACAATCTTCTCCATCGTCTTTTCTGCCATATCCTCTTCCTCACCTTCTATAAATAATTGTTAATTATTATACATTTAACCTCTCTTCATTTCAAGTAGTAATTACAGAATTGTTTCCAGTATTTCCAGTGATTTGAAAGATTTTCCCAGATATTCGGCAAGATAATCCGTCACGTTCTCCTCCAATTCTTCCATCACATCCTCCTTTACCACAAAAGTATAGAGCTTCTCGATAGGGGAGGAAATGATATATTGAAGCGTATACAGGGTGGACGGATGTAAGCGCCTAGCATCCGGGAAACGCCCGCCTTCCATACAGCGGCTGCATACCAGCCCGCCCCGCTTCACGCTGAAGGACATCTCACCGCTGCCGTCCCCGCAGCAAATACACTCGAACACCTGAGGTCCCTCGCCGTTGACCGACACCGCCCTAAGCTCGTAAATCCGGCGGATGAGGCGGTTCGGAATATGAGGGTTCACAAGGGCGCGGAAGGTCTGATAGAGCAGTTTCAAAAGCGCAGTCTCGTCATTGGCCTCACGGGCATAGTATCCTGCGATTTCCAGAAAATAAAACCCATAGTACGCGCCCTCCACATCCATCCTGAGTTCCTGGAAGTAATTGGAAATAGAGGCCGACATCAATGTATAAGATGTCCGCCCCTCGTATACGATAAATTCTCCGAAAGAAAACGGGCTTGTGACGCCTACCAATGCGCTGTTAGGCTTTCTCGCCCCCCTGGCAAACGCCGATATCTTCCCCCGTTCTTTCGTCAGGATTACGATTCGTCTGTCATATTCACCAATTGGTGACGCCGCAAGCACCATGCCTGTCACAGTAATCTGATTCACCTGCCGCCTCGCTTTCATTCCTGATTGGATAGCTTCCGCCCGTCTTCCTGGGGCGAGGTATGCCCGAAGGCATACCTGTCCATTACTTGCCGGCAGATTGCTATTCCCTTATAATAAAGATAATCCTTGATTTTTCCAGACTTAAAGAATTGCTTCCAGTATTCTTCCTCCATGTGTTCTCACCTCGTCCTTTTGTACCGTGTATTTATTCCTTGCGTTTTCTACGGTTAGGTTGTCCCACATCTATATGAATTTATTCTTCTTCCCGATATCCAAAATTTTTCATCAGGAATTCACTGTCCCGCCAATCCTTCTTAACTTTTACCCAAAGTTTCAGGTTTACCTGCATTTCCAGCATTTTTTCAATCTCAAAACGCGCCGTGCTGCCAATCTTCTTCAACATATTTCCTTGTTTGCCAATAATTATCCCCTTGTGGGAGTCCCGCTCGCAGATAATGGTGGCGTCGATGTGCATGACGCTGCGGTTTGCTTTCATACGGTCGATTGCCACGGCGATTCCATGGGGAATCTCGTCCTGCAGGCAATGAAGCGCCTTCTCCCGAATCAACTCTGCAACAATCTGGCGCTCCGGCTGGTCTGTCACGGTATCCTCATCATAGAATTGCGGGCCGTAAGGCAGATAGCGCATCACCACCCGGAGCAATTCATCCGTATTGTTCCCGTTCCTCGCCGACACAGGCACAATCTCCGCAAAATCATAGATATCCTTATATGCGTCGATTGCCGGAAATACCTCCTCCTTCTTAACGCTGTCAATCTTGTTGATGACCAGCACCACCGGGGTCTTGACTTTTTGAAGCTGCTTCGCAATATGCTGCTCTCCCGCCCCGATGAACGTGGTGGGCTCCACCAGCCATAACACCACGTCCACCTCGTTCAGCGTCTTCTCGGCAACATTCACCATGTATTCGCCCAGCTTGTTCTTCGCCTTGTGGATTCCCGGCGTGTCCACGAACACGATCTGCCCTTCCTCCATCGTCAGCACCGTCTGGATGCGGTTTCGGGTAGTCTGTGGCTTATTAGACGTAATGGCTATTTTCTGGCCGATGAGATGGTTCATCAGGGTAGATTTTCCTACGTTTGGACGTCCGATTAAGGTCACAAAACCGGATTTATAGTCTTTTTTCATGCTTTTCCCCTCTGTCAGAATCCCGTCACCGTGCCAAACATCTCCCGGCTCTCTTCTATCTTCTCTTCGCTTCCGATGACGCAGAGCTGATCCGCCGCAAGCACCGCCTCAGCCACCTTGGCAAGCGCCCGGATGTCTTCCTGCCCCGCGTCTAAAATCTGGTTCCGTTCTTCCTGAATCATCTCGGCGCTTACCTTATTCATATAAAGGTTCATAGAACGGTCTCCCTTGGTCGCCGGAGTCATAGGATGGTCGATATTACTCATTGTACCGATAATATACTTGGTCATGTCCCGCTCGCTGACGGTAAAATTCTTGAGATAATCCACGACTCCTTCGTAGACTTCCACCGTCCGTTTCAGGTTCGGGTCACGGTAAGATACGAAGTATCCCTCGCCAATCCGGTTGAAATTACTCATGCAGCCATACGCTCCGCCTTTGACGCGGATGTTCTGCCACAGGTAATCGTAGCTCAGGATGACTTTCAAAATCTGCAAAGCGCCCGTATATGGCGCGCCTCCCTCGATAAAGTTCCCCGTCCTTGCCACATACTGCACCTTAGACGCCGTCTTGAATCCTTCATTCTTCTTCTCACAGTGAATGACGCAGTTTTCTTCTTTAGGCGTACCGTGGTACAGGCTCTTTTTCATTCCTTCTATCAGCGCCTCGATTCCCGTAAGCCCTTCTTTGGAAGCCGTATAGCTAATCATCATATTTTCCGGACGGAAAAGCTGCTTGGCAAGGCTATTTAACGTCTCTGCCAACTGGTCCTTTTCTTCCTCAAAATGCTCTTCGATGTGCGCCACCGTCTGATAGAACTCAATTCCATTGGTCATGTCCTTTAATTTCGCAGAAGGCGATGCATAGGACATGGCCCGCAGCGCCGCCGTCGTGTGGCCGGAGGACTGAAACCGCATCAGAAGCCTTGATTTTGACATGGCAAGAATCTCCTTGATTCGTTTTGTATCCGTAAGCCTGGACGCCGTCAGAATCTCGCTCATCATAGAAAATACCACCGGGAGTTTCTCATACAGCGCTTTCCCTTTTATCTCAAAGGTTGCCCTGAATGCTTTCTCCTGAATATTGGTCACGTCAGAATAGATCTCTAAGGATGTGCCAATTCCGCCGGTATGCATGTTGATTTCGTTAAATAACTCCCCGTATCCGTAATTCTCTGTATCAATGATGCCCAGTACGGACTGTAGGATTCCGACATAGGGAATCAGCTCTTCCCGGATACCGGAAATGTCAAACAGTACATCCAGATATCCGATTCCATTTGTCTCGATTTCGTGGAAAATGACAGGGATACCTGCCAGATTCATCTCTTCGTTTACAATCGGCTCGATTTCCCGGGAAATGTCTTCCCTTCTCAGAACCGGGATACGCTCTAAATCCTCTTCTTTCTCCGGCTCAGACTGGTAAGCCGCAAGAGCCTCGGTCTTCTCCACCAGCGCTTCTACCTCTTTCGCTGTAAGCCCCGCCTTATATTCCTGAAGCTTCCGGTCAAGTTCAGCGTCCATCCTTGCGGTACGCCCTTTTTCCGGCTTCACGACAACTACGGCCCCGTGGGGGTTATCGAGGATGTATTTGCGTATCAGCCCTTCATAATATCCGGTTCCTACCTGTTTTTTCAGGAATTCAAAGGTATCCAGCGCCTCCACATGGAGGAACGGTTCCTCTTCGTCGTAGAGCCAGCTTTCCATCATCTGTAGGTTATACATTAATCCCTTAGGGTAATTGCCGAAATCAGCCTCCCGGTAGCGGAACTCGTGGTAGTTAAGCCCAGCCTCTAAGGCCTTCTTGTCTATCCCCTTGTCTGCAAGCTCGGTAAGCACCTGCTCAATCAAGTCAACGAACGCCTGTTTCTGATCTTCATTGGCATTTTTTGCAATCACCGAGAAGATGGGCTGGTAGATTCCATTGTCAAAATCACCCATAATGTCTTTCCCGATCCCTGCGTCTGTGAGCGCTTTTTTCAGCGGCGCGCCCGGCGCGGAGAGCAACGCATAGTCTAAAATCTCGAATGCAAGATACAGCTCGCGGTCAAGGCTGGTGCCGATTACTTTATTATAAGAAAGGAAGGTGTTATCTTCCTCCGATTCTTCGCTTGCTATGGAGTAGGGAATGGTCTTCTCGCGCATTTCCGTAAAAGGCTCCTGATAACGAATCCGGGAATCGATTTCTTTTGCATCAAAATGGCTCAGATATTCCTCGTCCAGCCAGGTAAGCTTCTCTTCCATGTCCATATCCCCGTACAGATAAATGTAACTGTTGGACGGATGGTAGTATCTCCTGTGAAAATCAAGGAATTGCTCATAGGTCAAATCCGTAATAAACTCCGGGTCGCCTCCGGATTCATTCGCATAGGAAGTGTCCGGGAACAGCGTGTTCAGAATCACCCGATCCAGTACACCCTCCGGGGAGGAAAATGCTCCTTTCATCTCGTTGTATACGACGCCGTTGTATTCCAGCTTGTCTTCCGGGGAGTTAAGCTTATAACTCCAGCCTTCCTGCCGGAAGATTTCCTCATGCTCATAGATGTTAGGGTAGAACACGGCATCCATGTAGACGTGCATCAAATTCTGAAAATCCTTGTCGTTGCAGCTTGCCACCGGATAAATGGTCTTGTCCGGATAGGTCACGGCATTCAGGAAAGTATTCAGGGAGCCTTTCACCAGTTCCACGAAGGGATCCTTCGCCGGGAAATTCTTCGAGCCGCACAGGACAGAATGCTCCATGATATGCGGGACTCCCGTGCTGTTGCCCGGCGGTGTCCGGAAACTGATAGAAAATACCTTGTTGTTGTCGTCCTTCTCTATCAAAAGAATCCTTGCCTTGCTCTTCTTGTGCCGGAGCAGATAGCCTTTTGCCTGGATTCCAACCAGTTCCTCTTCCTTCACTAATTCATATGCCTTCAAATCTGTGATACTCATCTGCTATTTTTATTCTCCTTTCAGTCTTGTGGTTGTACCATACATTCTATCCAATTTTTCCCGACTCTACAAGAGGAATCCGAAAAACTTTCCCGCTTATTCTGCTTTCATTTTCCTGATTACAACCAGGGTTCCCACCATCAGCAAGATTCCGATGGGGAGGCAGATAAACGCATTCTTGACAAACCCGGCTATGGCATAGGTCACAAAGGATACGGCTGCTACCGTAATCGCATAGGGCAGCTGTGTAGTCACATGGTTAACGTGGTTGCTCTGCGCTCCTGCAGAAGCCATGATGGTCGTATCGGAGATTGGCGAACAGTGGTCGCCGCAGACCGCGCCTGCCATACATGCAGAGATGGAGATAATCATCATCGTCTCATTGGTTCCGGCAAACACGTTTACCACAATCGGAATCAGGATTCCAAAGGTTCCCCATGATGTCCCTGTGGCGAATGCAAGGAAACATCCTACTAAGAATATAATTGCCGGGAGCAGGTTCACAAGCCCTTCAGACGCGGAACCCATGATGCCCGCAACATACTCTGCCGCGCCAAGGCTGTCCGTCATTGCCTTCAAAGTCCATGCAAACGTAAGAATCAGGATTGCAGGAACCATTGCCTTGAAACCGTCCGGAACGCACGCCATAGACTCACTGAATTTCAGCACCTTTCTGGCTGCGTAGAATGCAATGGTGATTACCAGGGCAAAGAAACTTCCCAGCATCAGACCTACGGAAGCGTCGCTGTTAGAAAATGCCTCCACGAACCCTGCCCCTTCAAAGAAGCCGCCTGTGTAAATCATCCCAATGACACAGGAAATAATCAATACGACGATTGGAACCACCAAATCGATAACGGTTCCCTTGCTTTCATCCACGTCTTCCTCCGCATTGGCATATGGCCTGTCCGGGGTGGTGTAAAGGTCTCCATTCAACGCATTCTTCTCGTGGAGCTTCATCGGGCCGTAATCGATATTCAGGATGACAATCGTGACCATCATCACCACCGTCAGGATTGCATAATAGTTGTATGGAATCGCACGGATAAAGATGGAGAATCCATCTTCTCCTTCTACGAAGCCGGTAACGGCAGCAGCCCAGGAAGAAATCGGCGCAATAATACATACCGGAGCCGCCGTGGCGTCAATCAGGTATGCCAGCTTCGCCCGGGATACGTTGTGCTTATCCGTTACGGGACGCATGACGCTTCCTACGGTCAAACAGTTAAAATAATCGTCGATGAAAATCAATACGCCAAGCAGGATGGTTGCAAGCTGTGCGCCTACCCGGCTCTTGATGTGTTCGCTGGCCCACCGCCCGAATGCGGCGGAGCCTCCCGCCTTGTTCATCAGGCAGACCATGATTCCAAGAACGACCAGAAACACCAGGATTCCGACGTTATAGCTGTCGGACAATACGCCCACGATACCGTCCTGGAACACATGGGTAATCGTAGTTTCAAATGTGAACCCAGAATAGAAGATTCCTCCTATCAGGATTCCGACGAATAGGGAGCTGTATACTTCCTTCGTAATCAGCGCTAATGCGATGGCAACGATTGGCGGTATCAGCGACCAGAAGGATGCGTACATCTTAGGTACGTACTCTGCCGCTTCGTCTGCGGCGAATACAGCCATGGAACCACATACCATAACACACAGGAATGTGAATATGCCCATAAATACTCTTTTCTTTTCTCTCATTGTAAAGATTTCCTCTCTTTCCCTTCTTATAGTAAATACAAAAATGCCATGAACAACGCTTTACTCCGGGCGCGCTCATGGCATAATCTCTCTTCATATCTGTCAATCTTCACAATCTTATACCTATGATAGCGCTCCACTGATGTGACAGTCCGCAGCATCTTCTGACTGCGTCCCAGAAATGCGGGTTGGGATACCCTTGGAACCAAATTCCTGATTCCTCACTCCTTCGGCGGCATTCCCTTTCTTTCGTAACAGCTTCCCAAACTATCGTTACGGAATACTCATGAAAACCGCGCCTCTATCAAGTTGGTTATTCACATAGTGCATTTATAACACTTTTCGGCAGGATTGTCAATAAAGGATTGACTTTTATCTACATTTTCCAAGTCTCTCTGAAATTATTTCTTTCTGACCGGAATCCATATCTCTGTGTAATAATTTACGTCATTTGTCCCATTCGGGTACTTACCTGGCGCATCATACATCTCAACGCAATATCCTGCCGCTGTAGTTACAGTATAGCTGTCATCCTCTGCATTGTCCCGACTTTACTTGCTCTCTTTTGTCAGTTTAAGCAAACGTCCATTTCTTATAAGTCCATCCAATGTGGATGAAAATACAATCCCGTTTTTATTTATCTTGTCTGTATTCATACTGATATCTCTGGGAGCCGGCGCAAAAGCTTCCTCGTTTCTCTGTACAACTTTCGCATCCCATCCAAGCTTTGTAAACATGGCAATTACCGTCTCATATGTATTCCTGTCATTGGGAGAGCCAAAGTTATAGACTCCGCCTTCTAGTTCCCACGCATACTCAAGATTACGGACGACTTCATCCACATCCGTAATCCCCCTCACATCATGTACCGGGTAACGCAGAATCTCCTTCTTTTTAAGTCCCAAAGCCAGTGTCCGGAAGAAATCTCCATGCTCATATTTGCTTTTTGTTACGGTGTCATACATCCATGACAGCCGAAGCATCACACACTTTGGATTTTCTGCCAGACATTCCTCCTCGGCCTGTTTCTTCTGCCTTCCGTAAACATTGAGCGAATTCACACTCTCATCTTCTCGGTGGGGTCCTGGTATCTTGCTTCCGAAGTAAATCTGGTCAGAACTGCACATCAGGCATTTTGCATGGAGTTCTGCCGATGCCAGGGCGATATTCCTGCTTCCTTCTACATTCATCTTCCAAGACCTTTCCGGCTCTTTCTCACACATTCCCACATCGGAGACTGCCGCGCTGTGTATCACAAAATGTGGCTTGAAATCATGGAATATCGCAGAAACTTTTTCTTTGTCGGTAATATCCATCTCCTGATGCCCCGGCGTTACGACCTCATAGTTTCTGCCATAAAATTCTGCAATTCTCCTTCCCAGGAAACCGGATGCGCCTGTAACTAATAATCTTTTCATCGCTTATCTCTTTCCTTTATCAAATTTTCTTCAAATGGAAGAGCCTTGACAGAAAATCGCCCTGTTTTTCTCTCGCAACACCCCTAAGGCCGGAGGACACATCAGAAACGCTCAGTCCCCCATACATCAGCTCATCCCCGAAGTGTCTGTCCTCCCCTAAGCATTGTTCCGTCCCTCCCATTTCTTCCGTCACAGCATACTCCCAATCTGCCCGCAGGCCTGCAAGCCGTATCCGCTCGAATCCCGCCTGCGTCGGCTGTAACACACGGAAATACGCCGCCAACGCTTCCGTCTGATCCTTGGACACCACCATCCATGCCGAAGAATTATGCTCAAAGGGATTCTTGATTCGATAGAACACTCCTCCCTGAATCAGCTCCCGGTATCTTTTCATAAACGAAATCTGCCCCTTCATCGTCAAAAGCTCCTCCTCTGAAAGCTCCGTCAGATCCAGCTCGTATCCGAAAGTCCCGAAATACGCCACATTCGCCCTCGTCTCAAGGGACGTATGCCGGTACAACTGATGATTGGGCGATGCGCTTACATGGCTGCCCATGCTGCTCAGGGGGTAGACATAGGAAGTGCCATACTGTATCTTGATTCGTTCTACGGCGTCCGTATCATCCGACGTCCATCCCTGGGGCGCATAATAGAGTATCCCCGGGTCGAACCGCGCCCCGCCGCTTGCGCAGGACTCAAACAGAATATCCGGGAATTCCTGAGTCAGCCGTTCATACAGGCTATAGACCCCTAGGATATACTGATGACGCGCCTTTCCCTGCCAGCTTCTATCTTTGCCGTTAGAAAATACCTCTGAAAAAGAACGGTTCATGTCCCATTTTACATAGGAAATATTTGCTTCGCCCAACACTTTCCGAATCTGCCCGTGAATATGGTCTACCACTTCTGATTTGGAAAAATCCAGCACATACTGGTTCCTGCTGTGGCAGTAATTCCTACGGCTGTCTGCCAGCACCCAGTCCGGGTGCTCTCGGAAAAGATTGCTGTCCTTATTGACCATCTCCGGCTCAATCCACAGGCCAAATCCCATGCCCATTTGGTTTATCCGCTCTGCAAGGCTTTTCATGCCAGACGGAAGTTTCTCTCTGTTCACCTGCCAGTCCCCCAGGGAAGAGGTGGCGTCATTGCGTTTCCCAAACCAGCCGTCGTCCAGCACGAACAATTCAATGCCGATTTCTGCGGCTTTTTGGGCAAGCGCCAGAATCTTCTCCTCATTGAAGTCAAAGTAGGTCGCCTCCCAGTTGTTAATCAGGATTGGGCGCGCCTTGTCACGCCATTTTCCACGGGCAAGCCTTGTGCGGTACAGCTTGTGGAATGTCTGGCTCATGTCGTTCAGTCCATTTTCCGAGTAGGCAAGAATCATCTCCGGAGTCTGGAAATGCTCTCCCGGACGCAGCTCCCACCGGAATTCATTGGGATGGATTCCCATGATAAGGCGTGTCACGTCAAAATTATCTACTTCCACCTGTGCAAGGAAATCTCCGCTGTATATGAGACTTGCCCCAATCACTTCGCCAGAATGTTCATCCGCATTCTTCCTCTTGAGCGCCAGAAAGGGGTTGAACTGATGGCTGCTGCATCCCCGGAGGCTGTAAATGCTTTGGATTCCATATGCCAGGGGCCTTATATGTACGTGCCGCTCCCGCGACCATGCTCCTGCCAATTCTACCATCTCATAATCCTTGTCAGGCAAATCTAAGGAACCGCTCATTGCGTTCAGAAGTGTAATGCCCTCCCTGCCGCAGTAGAAGCAGGTATTTCTGGCGATGACCGGAAACGCCTCGAATATGGTGTAGGACAGGACGATCCTTGCCCCTAACTGGGCGTCTTCCAGTGTGACCTCAAGGGTTTGTGCCTCTGTTTCTTTTTCCACGTATACGGCGGGAAGTCCCGGAAGCTTCTTCTTTCCGGCGTAGATTTCGTGCTTCTGGTATTTGAAATCCACCACACGGCTTCCGTCCTGCCGCTCCAGTTCAAATGCTGGGAAACGCATGTCGCCAGAGCCGAAGGATGGATATTCTTGCTGCAGATGCTCAAGGGAAAACGTGCTGTTCCCCTCGAAGGCACAAGGCGCCATGTCCCGCAATGCATACTCGATCATGCCGCCAAAGCTGTCCCGGTCTGTGAGCCTTCTTCCATAATAGATATGTCCTGGGTGTCCGTTTGCCAGAATTTTGAATATGTAGCTGATTTTTTCGTTGTAAAGGTGAAATTCCTTTGTCTTTTTGTGAAATATGATTGGCAATTTCTTATCTCCTTATTCTAAGAAGGAAAGTCCCGCACCAACGATTCAGTGCAGGACTTTCCTTCATACTGACGAATCCAAAAAAGTCACAAAAAACGCTCTCTTGGATTCGCATCTTAAATTTATCTTACATGATCATATCACTGCATTCTTCCCTAAGAACCTGGCTCAATCTGCTTTAGTCCTCTCCATACAGCGTAACCAGCTTCTTGAGATAAGCATACCGCTCCTTAGCCTCAGCCTCGTTCTTCGCGAACAGCTTCTCAGCCTTCTCCGGATTCGCTCTCTTCAGTGCATTGTAACGAACTTCTCCGTCAAGGAATGCCTGATAGTCTCCTGACGGCTCCTTGCTGTCAAGTGAGAACTTCGCACCTTCTGCAGCCGGATTGAACCGGAAGTTGTTCCAGTATCCACACTCTACCGCCAACGCTTCCTCTGTCTGAGCCTTGCTCATGCCCTTCTTAATACCATGGTTGATACATGGAGCGTAAGCAATGATCAGTGACGGTCCCGGATAAGCCTCTGCCTCTGCGATTGCCTTAACCGTCTGGTTGAAGTCTGCACCCATAGCAATCTGTGCTACATATACATAGCCATAGCTCATAGCGATTCCTGCAAGGTCTTTCTTCTTCGTCTCTTTTCCGCCTGCCGCGAACTGTGCTGTCGCACCCGTCTTGGTGGCCTTAGAAGACTGTCCGCCTGTGTTGGAGTAAACTTCGGTATCGAATACCATTACATTGATATCTTCGCCGCTTGCCAATACATGGTCAACGCCGCCGAATCCGATATCGTAAGCCCATCCGTCGCCGCCGAATACCCACTGAGACTTCTTAGCAAGGAAATCTTTGTTCTTAACGATATCCTTACAGATATCACAGTCGATTCCATCCAGTGCAGCAACTAATTTATCTGTAGCGTCACCGTTGGATACGCCGCAGTTAAAGGTATCCAGATATTCCTTGCATGCCGCCTTCACTTCCTCAGAAGCCTTGTCGGAGCCTGCAATCTCTTCTACCTGAGCTTTTAATCTCTTTCTGATTGCCTTCTGTGCCAACAGCATACCGTATCCGAACTCAGCGTTATCCTCGAACAAGGAGTTTGACCAAGCCGGTCCCTTTCCTTCCGGAGTTACCGTGTAAGGTGTGGAAGGTGAGGAGTTGCCCCAGATAGAAGAACATCCTGTGGCATTGGCAATATACATTCTGTCACCGAACAACTGGGTAATCAACTTCGCATAAGGTGTCTCTCCGCATCCTGCACAAGCTCCTGAGAACTCAAGCAACGGCTGTTTGAACTGGCTTCCCTTTACCGTCTCTGGTTTGAACTTAGCCACAACCTCTGGCTTCACCGGAATCTCTCTGCCGAAATCAAATACCTTCTGTGAGCCGATATTCTCTTCCATGTTCTTCATAACAAGAGCCTTCTCGCCCTTCTTGCCCGGACATACATTCGCACAAGAACCGCATCCTGTACAGTCAAGAGCGGATACGGACATGGTAAACTTCATGCCTGGCATACCAATCATATCGATCGCCTTTGTTCCTTCCGGAGCCTTAGAAAGCTCGTCCTCTGTCAGGGCGATTGGACGGATAACAGCGTGAGGACATACATACGCACAGCGGTTACACTGGATACAGTTCTCTTCTACCCATACCGGGATATCTACTGCGATACCACGCTTCTCGTATGCAGAAGAACCGGATGGCGTAGAGCCGTCTACATAGTCGTTAAATGCAGATACCGGAAGAGAATTACCTTCCTGTGCATTCACCTTAGACTGTACATTCTTAACGAAGTCTACAACATCTTCTCTTCCGCCCTTGACCTCTGGTGAGAATAATCCCTCATCCGCACAGGACTTCCATGAATCCGGTACGGCAACTTCTACCACCTGCTTCGCACCCGCATCGATGGCATCATAGTTCATCTGAACGATCTTGTCGCCTTTTCTTCCGTAGGTAGCCTTAGCAGCAGCCTTCATCAAATCGATTGCCTCTTCCTCCGGAATGATTGCCGCCAGCTTGAAGAATGCAGACTGCAATACGGTATTGATACGTCCTCCAAGACCGATTTCCTTACCAATTTTAATTCCATCGATGGTGTAGAACTTAATGTTGTGGTCTGCGATATATGCCTTCACCTGTCCCGGCAGATGCTTCTCAAGGCCTTCCATATCCCATGAGCAGTTCAGAAGGAATGTTCCGCCGTCAACCAATTCCTGAACCATGTTATACTTGTCCACATAAGAAGGATTGTGGCATGCAACAAAATTCGCCTGATGAATCAGGTAGGTAGACTTGATTGCCTTCTTACCGAAACGTAAATGTGACATGGTAACGCCGCCGGACTTCTTGGAATCATAGTCAAAATATGCCTGTGCATACATATCTGTGTTGTCGCCGATAATCTTAATGGAGTTCTTATTCGCTCCCACCGTACCGTCCGCACCAAGTCCCCAGAACTTACAGTTAATGGTTCCTTCCGGTGTCGTAACCAATGCCGGTCCTGTTGCAAGGGAAAGATTGGTCACATCATCCTCGATACCGATGGTGAATCTTGCCTTGTCAGCATTATTGAATACTGCAACGATCTGTGCAGGCGTCGTGTCCTTAGAACCAAGTCCGTAACGTCCGCAATTTACCGGAACCGCGTCGAACTTAGAACCCTTTAATGCGGATACAACATCCAAGTATAATGGCTCTCCCTGTGCTCCTGGCTCTTTTGTCCGGTCAAGAACGTTGATATATTTTACAGTGTCAGGAATTGCGTCAATCAATGCCTGTGCGCAGAACGGTCTGTAAAGGCGAACCTTTACGACGCCAACCTTCTCGCCTGCCGCCAACAGGTAGTCAATGGTCTCCTCAATAGTATCACATACGGAACCCATTGCTACGATTACCTTCTCGGCGTCTGCTGCTCCGTAGTAGTTGAACAGCTTGTAGTCTGTACCAATCTTAGCATTTACCTTGTCCATGTACTCCTGTACGATTGCCGGCATAGCATCATAGTATGGGTTACATGCCTCTCTTGCCTGGAAGAAGATATCCGGATTCTGTGCGGAACCTCTCTGGCATGGGTGGTTCGGGTTCAATGCATGGTTCCTGAACGCATCAATGGCATCCATATCAACTAATTCTTTCAAATCTTCATAATCCCATGTCTCAATCTTCTGAATCTCATGGGAAGTACGGAATCCATCGAAGAAGTTAATGAACGGGAGCTTGCCCTTGAGAGCCGCACAGTGTGCAACTGGCGTTAAGTCCATAACTTCCTGTACGCTTGACTCGCAGAGCATAGCGGCGCCTGTCTGTCTACATGCGTATACGTCAGAATGATCTCCAAAGATTGACAGTGCATGGCTGGCAAGCGCACGCGCGGATACATGGAATACACCCGGAAGCTGCTCGCCTGCTACTTTATATAAGTTAGGAATCATCAGCAGCAAGCCCTGAGATGCCGTAAATGTCGTCGTCAAAGCGCCTGCCGCCAGAGAACCGTGTACTGCTCCCGCTGCTCCTGCCTCTGACTGCATCTCTGTTACCTGGACAGTCTGTCCAAAGATATTCTTCCTGCCTTCAGTTGCCCACTCATCCACATGCTCCGGCATAACAGATGATGGTGTGATCGGGTAAATAGCCGCAACTTCTGTGTATGCGTATGATGCGTGAGCCGCAGCCTGATTACCATCCATGGTCTTCATTTTTCTTGCCATTTTCGTTGTTCCTCCTTATAATTGTGCAAATTAATCTGCCAGACCGGACCAAGTCCGCCTGAGGGTCATACCTTGATCTGGCATAATTTGGCGTGTGTTTTTATTATAGTCCACACATTGTTAAAAGTCTAGTCATTCTTGCCCTTATTTTTGTTCCTTTTTCGGTACAAGTCCCTGTTTTTCCTCTTTGCCGTCCAGAACAGGAATACGGCGGCAATTCCCAAAAGGATGGCAAGGCCAATCCAGGGCATCGGTCCTAAGACCGTCCACAGACTGTATTTACGCGGCTCCACCTTTTCGGGACGTGGTTCTTCTTCTATCTCTTTCTCCGGTTCCCCTTTGAACCTGCCGGTATCAATCTTTTCAGCCGCCAGTCTGGCAATCAGCTCCTGCCCCTCTTCATCCGGGTGAAGGCCGTCCTCCTGGGTATGTTCACAGATCTCCGATTCAAACAAATCGACGACCCGGTAATCGTAATCTTCTGCGTGTTCGTACATAATCTGATTCATATTGCGGATAATGTCCTCTACAATGCCGTTCATGGCTCCCGGCAATTCAAACCGACTCACCGGGTTATAAATATTCGTAACCACCAACTGCGCCCCAGCCTTCCTGTGTGCCGCTATGGTTTCCATGGCAGTTGTCCATTGTTCTTCAAACACCTCATAATCCCAGTTGTTCAGCACATCCAGTATTTTTACGATCAGAAGCGGGTTCCCTTCCACGCCATCCTGCAAAGAATCAAATGCATCGTATACACTCAAAAACTTACGCTCTGTACCTAAGACCTCCCCTGCCGCGCGCTTAAATTCCTGCATCAAATCGTTGGCCCCGATGGTCAATGTGATGATATCCGCCCGGTCAAGGGATGCCAGGGCTTCCTCCTTGGTCAGGATATCGGAGTTTAGTCGCGAAGAATCCAGCCCGTTTTTTGCAAATTTCTCACATTCCGCAGGTATCCCCGTCTCCTCAGACACCCAGTCGGCAATGAATTGGGTGTAACTCCTCAAATCTTCCTGTCCTTTGCCTCCGTAACCTTTGGCAATACTGTCTCCCAACGCCGTACAGTAGATGGTATCGCCTTCCCATTTCTGCTTGGCTTTTTCTTCTTTATCCGAAATTTCCTGTTTTTTTGTCTCTCCCGGCTGGTTTCCCGGCTCTTCTGCATGGGGCAAGACCGCTTCTGTTCCGAACAGAAGCATCATAACACAGATAAATAAACTGACTACAAATGCCAAGCTCTTCCCTGGCCTTCTCTTCCCATATCCCCCAAATTTCATAAGCACCCTTCTTCCGGCACATAACCTCTCTTCCAGAGGCTTTACAAATGTCTATAACTAACCAATCAATACTCTCTTCCCCTCAAAAGCAAAACCATAATGACGGATTCGCTCTTTCGGGATTCCTTTCGCAATCAACATCGCGTCATAATTCTTTTCCTCAATCTGCTTTAACGCATTCCTTACCGTATCTTCAAGACTTTCCTTAGAATCCTGGTTCTTCACTTTGAACTCAAACACAAACGCATCCTTTTTCTTATCACGAGGCTCCATGACCACATCATATCTTCCCAGACCGCTTTCCCGATTTGAAGTGACATGGTAATCAAGCTTTGCATCCACGATCAACCCCAACACAAAACCATGATAAAAACGTTCGGGTTCCGTCTGTTCAGAAGGATGGTTCCCGGTATCAAAATAACTGAATACCGTCTGTGTCATCCGGTTCATGTACTGGTTCATATACGCCACATCATTTGCCAGTAGCGCTTCCACAAAATCATGATATCGAATGGATGCTTTTTTGAACCATCCCTGGACCATTTTGCGGAATTCTTTCCTGACCTCTAAATTGGTCAGAGATAAACGGTAAACTGCATCTTCCCCGTTGTCGGCGTCGGTGACGTCCTCCACTTTTAAGTATCCCGCCGCCAAAAGCAGGCTCCAGATTGCTTCGCTGTTATCATCTAACTGCTCGAAAATAATCTCCTCATCAATGACTTTTTCAATGCTTTTTCCTTCAATTAAATCTTCCATTGCAATCTTCACATCGGAAGCGCCTTCCCGAATAAGATTGCTGACCAGATTGTTAGAACTGGTATTTGCCCAATATGCCGCGAACCTTTTCTCATCCAGATACTTTGTGATCGACCAAGGATTATAGATATCTCTGCTTTTTCCAAAAGTAAATCCGTCATACCACGCCTTTACCTGCTCCTGTCTGTCCAAGATCCCGGCCTCTTTAAGCGCGGCGAACACCTCATCCTCGGTAAAACCAAACGCATTCTCGTAAATACAAGAAGTCGTCGTCACTACTTGCAGGTTATTCAGGTCTGAGAAAATGGATTCCTTACTTACTCTCGTAATTCCCGTCAGCATTGCCCGTTCCAGATAAGGGTTTGTCTTGAACATCGAATGAAACATGCTTCTGATAAACATAGACATTTCCTCCCAGAAACCATTGGCATATGCTTCCTGCAGCGGGGTATCATACTCATCCAGTAAGACGATGACTTTTTTCCCGTAATAACGGCTCAAATATCCCATTAATGCACGCACAGCGACCTCTGCTTCTTCATTTTTCATATCCGGCCTGACGGCGTCATACTGCTCCCTTTCCTTCGCATTCAGTAAATCACCCTTGAGTAAAAATTCATTCTGGTTATATAGGTCTGTCAAGTTCTGCTTGATTCGGGCAATCGCCCCATCACATGTGCCGGATTTCACGTCCGCGAACGTAAGGGATATGACTGGACAGGTTCCCTGTAGGTTCCTGTATTTATCATCCGACCAGATAGAAAGCCCCTCAAACAAATCTCCACGTCCCTTATATTTCATAGAAAAGAAACATTCTAACATATTCATATTCAGAGTTTTCCCAAATCGGCGAGGGCGGGCAATCAATGTGACCTTATCCTCTGACTCCCACCACTCTCTGATAAATGCAGTCTTATCCACATAAAAACAATTTTTCTCCCGAATCGCATCAAATCCGTCATTTCCTATACTGATTGTCCTCATCCACACCCTCCGCCTGTACCATATCCTAAAAGGGGCCGTCCATGCCTCTTACAGACGCCCCTTACGGTCCTTTCTGTCACATAAGATAGACCACATCCTCTTTGGGTTTCGCAGCCCCCTCCATAGCAATCAGATACAACACCGGCTGTTCATTCCCGAAAGATACTGCCTGTTCATATTCAAATCTTGCCAGGACCTTAACCCATGCGCCTTTCTTGAATGTAATCGGATGGTCTGATTTACAGGGATAGCCATAAAACTTTAAATCATCGGCACAACAGGTCATAATCTTACGTACCGGGACGAACATGTTCTCTCCCATCCCTTTGGGACGGAATGCCTGCGCTACGAATTCTACTTCTTTGTGGAGATACAGATCAGGGTGGTCGTATGCGTCCACATACCAGATTCCAAAATCTTCCGGTTCTATCTGTATCCTGTCCCCTTTGACATCATAGGGCAGGTCTTCCTCTGACGGCTGTATGATTCTGCCGTCCGTTCCCTCGAATATCAACTGAGCCATGGGATTCTGCACCTTGAGCGCCCTGCGGAAACCGGAGCGGTCCGCCCCTTCCGGACAACGGTTCACCACAATCAACCCTGATTCCGTCAACTGCTCGATGAGCAGATTCCTCATGTTTTTAAGGTACATATCCAGAGTCATGCCGTTTACGGTGGAATAGACGCCCTGCAGTTCCCAGCTTCTGGGGTACTTAATGGACAGCAAATCTTCCAGCTTCCACATCCCATTGTACTCAATCACTACCTGGGCAGGATGATAGTTCTTCTCACAATTCTTGAAAAATGATGGATTCAACTGATCAAATTCTTCGATTTTCAGCATGGCCATTTCGTGGGATTCAAGATATTCCTTGGAGTATCCTTCCTCTCCTTCTTCGCACAGAATCAACAGTGTCAGTCCCGGCGCGATCCAGTCTTGTTCCATCAGCGTATCCTTCACAAGCGTCGTCTTCCCGCTGTCAAGAAAACCTGTACAAATGAACACAGGAGTCTTCATGCAATCACCTTCATTCCCTATTTATTAAATTCTGAAAGCATCCTCATCCAAATACTTCTTGAGGCAGGATGCCTTTTCGGTTTTAGATATGGAACAATTTCAGCAGTTCCTCTTCCTTCAAGTCTGTTCCGATTACGCATACCCGACCGGTATAGTCAGCCTGGCCTTCGCGGACTTCATACTCTTCCGGGACAAGGTCGAACTGTTTCCATGTGCCGTCTGCCATCGGGATGATTCCCTTTGAACGCAGGACGTTCCCGTATCCTTCTGTCTCGGATAATGCCCTCAGCAGGAAAGAAAGCTCCTCGTCTGTGTATTTGTGGGCAGTCTCTTTTCCCCAGCTCGTGAATATCTCGTCTGCATGATGGTGATGGTGGCCATGGTGATCATGGCCGTGACCACAGCAATGTCCTTCATGGCCGTGATGATGCTCATGATGATGGTCACATCCACAGTCTTCCCCGTGGTTATGATGATGGTCATGCCCGCTGTGATTTTCCAGAAGCTCTTCTATCTCCGCCCCATGCCCAAGCGCCCGGCAAATGGCTTCCCTGCCCAATTTCTCCCATGGTGTGGAAATAATTGCCGCATCTTTGTTTTTCTCACGGAGCATATGGACGCATTCCTCAATCTTCTCGTCTGACATCATCTGTGTCCTGCTAATGACAATTGTAGATGCATGCTTTACCTGATCCTCGAAAAATTCTCCAAAGTTCTTAATGTATAATGCCGCTTTCTTTCCGTCAACCACCGTAATCCTTCCATGGATTTCAATCTCGGCTTCCTTCTTCACATCTTCGATTGCCTTCACGATATCCGATAATTTGCCGACTCCCGACGGTTCGATCATCACACGGTCCGGTTTGTATTCTTCCAAGACCTTTTGGAGCGCCTTGCTGAAATCCCCCACCAGCGTACAGCAGATGCACCCCGAATTCATCTCCGTAATCTCAATTCCTGCATCCTTTAGGAAACCACCGTCAATGCCGATTTCGCCAAATTCATTTTCAATCAGCACAAGTTTTTCACCTGTAAAGACCTGTTCAATCAACTGCTTGATAAATGTTGTCTTTCCGGCCCCTAAAAATCCCGATATAATGTCTACCTTTGTCATCTGATATCCCTCTTTTCACCATTTTATACGACCAATATATTACCACAATCTTCCGTCTGCCGCCAGAGCATCGTTTAAATTATTGCCGTATAAAATCTATGATATACGGCTTATGGCACTCCTTGCCAGATTTCTTTTCATTTATTATATCTAATTTCAGGGCGGATAACAATAGAGTTCCTATCAAATAAGAACCGGCGCCAAACAATAAGCGCCGGTTCTTTCACATCCGATATTAATTTTAGGTTATAACTGTGGGCCTGCCGGAACCAAAGCCTTTCCGGCTTCATTTCCTTCATACTTCGCAAAGTTCTTCACGAATCTCTGAGCCAGATCCTTAGCCTTCTCCTCCCACTGGGAAGCATCTGCATAAGTATTGCGTGGATCTAAGATATTCGTGTCTACGCCCGGAAGCTCTGTCGGAACATCAAAGTTGAAGTATGGAATCTTCTTGGTAGATGCCTTCAGGATATCTCCGTTCAAAATCGCATCGATAATACCACGGGTATCACGGATAGAGATACGCTTTCCGGTTCCATTCCATCCGGTATTTACCAGATAAGCCTTCGCGCCGCTCTTTTCCATTCTCTTTACGAGCTCCTCTGCATACTTCGTCGGATGCAGTTCAAGGAAAGCCTGTCCGAAACAAGCAGAGAAGGTAGGCGTCGGCTCAGTAATGCCGCGCTCTGTTCCTGCAAGTTTCGCTGTAAATCCTGACAGGAAGTAGTACTGTGTCTGCTCCGGAGTAAGGATGGATACCGGCGGCAGTACGCCAAACGCATCTGCGGACAGGAAGATAACTTCTTTTGCTGCCGGAGCTGCAGATTTTGGACGCACGATCTTCTCGATGTGGTTGATCGGATAGGATACACGGGTATTCTCCGTCACGCTCTTATCGTTGAAGTCGATCTTGCCTTCTGCGTCCAGAGTAACGTTCTCAAGAAGGGCGTCTCTCTTAATCGCATTATAGATATCCGGCTCAGACTCTTTGTCAAGGTTGATGACCTTCGCATAGCATCCGCCTTCAAAGTTGAAGATACCGTCGTCATCCCAGCCGTGCTCGTCATCACCGATAAGAAGCCTCTTCGGATCTGTGGAAAGCGTCGTCTTGCCTGTTCCGGAAAGACCAAAGAAGATAGCCGTGTTCTCTCCGTTCATGTCCGTGTTGGCTGAACAGTGCATGGAAGCGATACCTTTCAGCGGCAGATAGTAGTTCATCATAGAGAACATACCCTTCTTCATCTCTCCGCCGTACCATGTATTGACAATCACCTGCTCGCGGCTTGTAATGTTGAACATAGCAGCCGTCTCAGAATTCAGCCCGAGTTCTTTATAGTTCTCTACTTTCGCCTTGGATGCATTGTAAACAACGAAATCAGGCTCAAACTTCTCAAGCTCTTCCTCGGTCGGCATAATGAACATATTCCGGATGAAATGTGCCTGCCATGCAACTTCCATGATAAAACGGATAGACATACGTGTGTCTTCGTTCGCACCGCAGAAAGCGTCTACAACAAACAGCCTCTTATTAGAGAGTTCTTTCAAGGCAATGTCCTTCACTGCCTTCCAAGTCTCTTCGGAAGCCGGGTGGTTATCGTTCTTGTATTCATCGGAGGTCCACCACACGGTGTCCTTGGAATTCTCATCCATAACGATGAATTTGTCTTTCGGTGAACGTCCGGTGTAGATACCAGTCATGACATTCACTGCGCCAAGCTCGCTGACCTGTCCCTTTTCAAAACCTTCCAGTTCCGGTTTCGTCTCTTCCTCGAATAACATCTCATAAGAAGGGTTGTGTACGATTTCAGTGGTGCCATTGATGCCATACTTGCTCAAATTAATCTCTGCCATCTTTCATAATCTCCTTTTTTCATAGTATACAGTTTCTTAATGATAACCATCTACGAATACCGGTACTACACGGAATCCACGGTATATCATCCGGAAGCCAATTCTCTTACTTCCTCTGATAAATAGTATACATAATAAAAAAATAAAATCAATAAAAATCATCTAAATTTTTCAAAAAAGGATAAATTTTTAACAATCTGTCATCTCAGGCTTGGCGCCATCTATTCCTTCAATCCACTCACTACGACTGATTACAAAAAGCAAAGGGAGACCGTTTCCTTACAAAACGTCTCCCAGTCTGTCAGTAAAGAACGATCATAACAGACCCCCAACGGTTAAGAACAGGGGCGCGAATACCAGTGACACGACCGTCATAAGCTTAATCAGTATATTAATGGACGGTCCCGACGTATCCTTGAACGGATCTCCCACCGTATCTCCGACTACCGCGGCCTTGTGGGCTTCACTTCCTTTGCCGCCATGAGTCCCGTCTTCAATATATTTCTTCGCATTGTCCCATGCGCCGCCTGCATTGGACATGAAAATCGCCATCATAACGCCTGTGACAAGCGCGCCTGCCAGCAAGCCTCCCAGTGATGCCGGCCCTAACAAAAGCCCGACTGCCAGAGGCGCCACTACCGCCATGATTCCCGGCACAAGCATCTCCTTCAACGCAGCCGTCGTCGAGATGGCAACGCAGGACTTATAATCCGGCTTATCCGTTCCTTTCATAATTCCCGGTTTCTCACGGAACTGCCGCCTTACTTCTTCAATCATCTTGTACGCCGCCTTTGAAACAGATTCCATCGTCATAGCGGAGAACAAGAAGGGGAGCATACCGCCGATGAACAGACCGATAATCACACGGCTGTCCAGCAAGTCAATGTTCTTCAGCTGCACTGCCTCGGCATAGGAGACAAAGAGCGCAAGGGCGGTCAAAGCCGCAGAACCGATTGCAAATCCCTTACCCATCGCCGCCGTCGTGTTGCCCACAGCATCCAGCTTATCTGTAATCTTGCGAACTTTGACATCCAGGCCGGACATCTCTGCAATCCCCCCGGCATTGTCCGCAATTGGCCCATAGGCATCTACAGCTACGGTAATTGCGGTCGTAGACAGCATGCCCACCGCCGCAAGGGCGATCCCATACAGCCCGCAGAACTGATATGCCACGAAGATGCCGATACTAATTAGGAGAATCGGAATACCCGTAGATTTCATGCCCACGGCAAGCCCGCTGATGATGGTCGTCGCAGGCCCCGTCTCGGACTGCTCCGCAATCTCTTTTACCGACTTATAATCCCCGGACGTATAGACCTCCGTGATAATACCAATCAAAAGCCCTACAATCAATCCGGCAACAATGGCAATCGCAGCCTTGAAATCCCCGAAAAGATACTGGCTGAATACAAATGCAACCACCAGGACTAAAGCGCTCGCCACATAAGAACCCATCTTTAACGCTTTGTGAGGATTAGAATTCTCGTCCCCTTTTACGAAAAATGTTCCCAGTATAGATGCAATCAGTCCAAGCCCTGCAATCAACAGCGGATAGACTGCACCTTCCACCTTATAATACACGATTCCAAGCGTAAGCGCTGAAATCAAGGCTCCCACATAAGACTCAAACAAGTCTGCACCCATTCCCGCAACATCACCTACATTGTCGCCTACATTATCGGCAATAACCGCTGGATTACGGGGATCATCCTCCGGGATTCCTGCTTCTACTTTACCTACCAAGTCGGCTCCCACATCCGCCGCCTTCGTGTAGATACCGCCGCCCACACGGGCAAACAAAGCAATCGAAGATGCGCCAAGGCTGAACCCGGACAATACGTCCACATTTCCTGTAATCAGGTAAATTGTGCTTACACCAAGAACCCCAAGTCCTGCTACGCACATTCCCATGACCGCCCCGCCTGAAAATGCAATCGAAAGCGCGCGGTTCATTCCGCTCTCCTTCGCCGCATTGGCTGTCCGCACATTCGCTTTCGTCGCCACGCTCATTCCAAAATACCCTGCCAGCGTTGAGAACACCGCGCCGACTACGAAACATACCGCCGTCACCCAATTTCCGATTCCGACACCAATCAGGACAAACAGCACGATCACAAAGAAAATCAATATCTTATACTCGGCTGTCAAAAATGCCTGGGCGCCCTCGCTGATCGACGCCGCAATCTCTTTCATCCGTTCAGTTCCTGCATCCTGTCTGTTGACCTTAGAAGCTAACGCAGCCGCAAAGATCAGGGCCACGATTCCCAGGATTGGAACCACATTCAAGAAAATTTCCATAATTTCCCCTCCCATAGACTTATTATACTTCCATCTTATCACATTTGCACAAGTTGTCTATAGTTTTTTTGAAATTTTCGTTAATATATACAAATAATTTACATTCTTTATATTTAAAATCAATGGCCATGTCCATGCCCACTATGATGTCCGTTTTGCTGGCATGTACCTTGTGTCCCATTCTGTGTACTGGCTCCGTCCTGTCCCCCATTTCCATGATGCATACCACACCCGTTTTGCCCTCCCGGCGTATACTGCGCAGCATTCCCATCTTGCCCGGTATCTCCTGACAATTCGGCAATCTTATCCCATATCTGGCTTATGGTAAGCCCCTCGATATCCTCTGCCGTAATAGAAGAATCCAACGCCTGAAGCTCCAAAAACGCCTGATACCTCCCAAGAGTCATCCCCGCCTCATGTGCCGCGGCGGCATCGCCGTGGCTCCCTGTCGAGCAATGTACATTTCCATAGGAAGAGGCACATGTATGGAGGCATGCAAGCATCTCTCTTTGTTTTCCTTCCGCCGCCCCGGATACGGCAATGGCAATGCAGGAATCCTCTGCCAGATACGCTTCCTCGCTCTCCTGGTTCAGAATTACATCCATCGCATCCCGGTAGTCCATGAACCGTACGTCCAGCGAAGACATAATGTTATATCCGTCATCATTATAGGTATCGACCTTCACCACCCGGTCGAACCGGTTAATTCCAAGTTCGATGGAAGGGTTTACGTCCACACTAATCGAAGATACCGGTATGAAATAAAGGAAATAACCTCCCCATCCCATCGCCACAAGCAGCAGGCATGCCATGGCCGCTGCCAGCCGCCGGTATGGGAACATCGTTCCCCGCCCATAGCTTCTGGTCTTTCGGGCAAGAAATTCTCTGGTGCGCCTTTTGATTTCATCATCTGCATGGACATTGTCAAATGCTTCTTTCAATCGTCTGTCACTCAAAACCTCTCACCTCCCAATTTCTCCCTGAGCAGCCGCTTTGAACGCGTCAGGAGCGTATAGACCGTATTTACATTCTTCCCAAGAATACGCCCAATCTCAGCGGCAGAGTAATCCTCATAGTAATGAAGGTACACTACATTCCTGTATTTTACAGGCAAAGAAAGGACCGCTGCCAGCACTTCGCTGTGCTCCGGCACCTGGTCCTCCATCTGCCCCGTCCATTCTTCTAACGGAACCGTATGGCTGTGAAAAAAGCTTTTAAGCAAATCCTTACAGGCATTGAGCGTTACCCGTATGAACCACGCTTTTTCATGTTCAGCATTTTCAAAAACAACGGAACTTAGGACATACTTCAAAAACACGGTCTGAAATATGTCCTCGGTATCATGATAATTCTTCAGATGTATCATACAGATGCGCTGTATTGTATCCGCATACTGTTCCAGCGCCCTGTTTACCTCCTGTTCGCTCCGCACAATAGAACCTCATCTCTTATCTGTGGTGTCCGCCGCCATGGTGTCCGCCGCCGTGATGGCCTCCGCCGTAAGAACCTGACCAGTTGTCGCAATATCCGTCGTTGTTATTGTCCACGTAGCCGGAACCCTGATAACCGCCTCCGGACCATCCTGTTGACTGGCTGCTTCCGGTATAGCTCTGGCTGCTTCCGCTGTAGCTCTGGTTGCTGCTCCCGCTATATACAGGCGTCTGGTTCACAACCGGCCTTTCGGAAACATACCCTGACATGTCCACGCCTGTTCCGTAATTACCGCAGTAATTGGATAAACAGCCGTTCCCAAACGCACAGCCCAAATTCTGGTAATCACAGACCCATCCATTGTTCGTGCCGTAGAAACAGCGGGCTTCTACCGGTTTCTCGGCAAACGCCACAATTCCTCCCAGAGAGAGCGCCAACACAAAAATCAAGACAACAGTTACAACTTTCTTCATGATCTTCCTCCATTCTACCTGACTTGTTTTCCTTGTTCTTCCAGAGCATTTCTGTTCTCTATCTATAATACGACCAAAGAATGAAAAACCATTCAAAAAATAAGAATTATTTTTTATTTTTTTCCCGTGCCAGCAATGCGGCTCCAAGAGCGCCCGCATACCTGCCTTGCTCTGTCGGTTCCACCGTCTGCCCAATCTTCTCAGACAGGATCTTTGTAAAATATCCGCTGTGGCTTAATCCCCCGGTCAGGATAATCCTTCCCGCAAGATTCTTCCTCTGGGCAAGCTGCGCTACCTTCGCCGCAACGGAATCCACGACCCCGGCCGCAATATCCTCCCGGCTTCTGCCTTCCCCGATGTAATTAATCACCTCGGACTCTGCAAACACGGTGCATAAAGAACTAATGGGAAGGACGGTTCCCGCCTCCGCCATATCGAACAACTCCTGAAGGGTGACGCCTAAGCGGTTCGCCATGATTTCCAGGAACTTTCCCGTTCCGGCGGAACACTTGTCATTCATCAGGAAATCCTGCACCATGCCATGCTCCACAAGAATTACCTTCGTGTCCTGTCCACCCACGTCAATAATGGCGCAGTCGTCTCCCGCCATCTCTCTTCCGCCCCGGGCATGGCAGGTAATCTCCGTAATCACATAGTCGGCAAAATCTACCGCGACCCGCCCGTATCCTGTGGCGACCACTTTCGTATCATCCGCCAGGACATCGATACCCTCTTCCAGCAATTTTTCTTTGATTGTCTGCGTCGTTTCCTTGCTGCTCCATCCGGTAGGAAGGACAAAATAAAGCTCCTTCTCTCCCGCTGCCGCTACCTTAGACGCTGTCGAGCCTATATCAATACCTACATAATTCATATCATTTACCCCAATCTAAGAAACTGCGGGCAGCCTAGTGTGCTGACCGCAGCTTTCTACTAACAATATCTGTCTCTTCTGGGATTCACATCCCGCTCAATCTCTGCTATTTTTAATATCTCGATTCCCTGCTCTTTTACACAGGCTTCAATCTCCTCAAGGTCTTGTTCCTTAACCAGAAGCGAAACTCCGCAGCACTTGCTGGCAGCCCTGGGAGTCGGCGCAATCACCGCCTTAATCCCCATCGCCTTTAATTCCCGGTGCAGCCGCATCGCATTGTCATGGTTGGGAAACAATACATAGTGCTGTATCTCAGACATATGTAAACTTCCTTCTTAATGATTCAGCATCTCGATAAATGCACTGACCCTTGTTCTAAGCTGCTGTGCGTCGCTGTCCGTATAATCTGTCTCGATACCCAGTACAGGAATGCCTGCGTCTTTCAGCGCGCGCTCTATCAGATACCCTTCCGTATCATACAGGTTACAGAACTTCAGGTTGACATCAATGATACCGTCTGCCTTGTACTCCTTCGCAAGCCTGAGGATATCGTCAATCCTTCCCGTGTTCGGCGTGAAGCATGCACAGTTAATGTTCATATATCTTTCTGCCAGCGCCTCAATCTGGCCAGCGACTTGGGTCTTCGTCTCATCCACCAGATGCTCAAAGTAACGTGTACCCGTACACATCTCTTCACAGACAACAACCCCGCCGCTAGTCTCGACAATATTGTGCAGCTTCCAGTTTGGAATCGCAAGCGGCGTTCCCGTCAGCAGGATACGCTTCGTCCCTGCCGGAACTACGCTGACGCCGTCCTTCACGCGCTGGTCAAGCTCGTCGCACAGCGCATTGGTCATCTTGGTAAATCTTCCCGGGTCGTCGTAGAATGCAATCTGTGAAATCAACAATGCATCGCATCCGCTGATTGGGAGCGCCTCATTCTTGCGCAGTTCATACAGACGCTCTAAGGCCTTCCGTTTGCCATTAATCAGCCGAATGCTCTCCGATAGTTTCTCCGCCGTAATCTGGTTGCCCGTGAAGTCCTCCACCGCATCCTTGAATGCCTCAATCTCTTCTGCCCATGCCTTAACATCCTTCGCCCGCTTCATCTGCGGAAGATTCATGATGTGGATCGGCACGTCCTCTCCCAAAATCTCCCATGCTTTCTTCTTGCCGTCGCAAGTCGTCTCGCCCACATACATATCGGCAATCCGGAAGAACGGGCAGGTCCGGTCAAGCCTTGCGCCCACAGAAGCCTTAATCAGAGGGCAGGTATTGGTCGGAAGTACCTTCTCCCCGCCGGGAACCCAGAACTGAGAGCCGCCGCATAAACCTGTCGCGATTGCGTCCGCCGCAAATACAATCTCATCCGGCACGTAGACACAGAATGTACCGAACACCTTGCCGCCCTTCTTCTGGTGCTCAATCAGCTCCGCCGGACGTATTCCATGGATGTCCGCCACCACCATGTTATAATAATCCATACCCTCCGGACGGTTCTCCTGGGACAGATAAACATCCCCGAATGCCTGCGGGAGCACTGCGCACAATTGGTCATGGGTCTCAAGATCCATCCCCAGTTCTTCCCACATCTTGCGATAATCAGCCATAATTAAATCCTCCTTTGTACCTCTATACTGATAGAATAACCGTAACATGTTTGGCTGATATGGGCAACGGATTCAAGGCAGAATTGCGATTGTTTTTTATAATAAGTAATAATGTTTTATTGGTTTTATCTATAAGTTTTCTTCTTCCTGATTCGCAGAATAGAACATCGTCAAAGTTTTCAGCATCAAGTCAATATCAATTGGTTTGGACAGATGCGCATTCATCCCTGCATCATGGGTCTTCTGGATATCTTCCTCGTATGCATTGGCCGTCATCGCAATAATCGGAATCTTCTTCGCATCCGGCCTATCCATCGCCCGGATTGTCTTTGCCGCAGTAATCCCGTCCATCACAGGCATCATAATATCCATAATAATCATGTCGAATGTGTCTGGAGGATTACCGGAAAAAGCGTCCACAGCCTCCTGTCCGTTCACCGCCGGCGTCACCTCGGCGCCTTCATCCTCCAGCATACACTGCGCAATCTCCATGTTCAGCTCGATATCCTCCACCAGAAGGACCTTCATGCCTACCAAATCCACCTGAAAATCCACCTGCGACTCTTTTGCCCTTGCATTCTGGTCGATATCAAACCAAATCTCAATAGAAAATCTCGTCCCTATATTCAGCTTGCTCTCCACTTCGATTGTGCCGTCCATCATTTCCACGAATTCCTTGGTAATCGCCATCCCAAGCCCGGTCCCTTTGTAGGTCGTTCTGGTTCCGTCGTCCTCCTGGGAAAACGCCTCGAACAGATGGGGCAGGAATTCTTCTTTCATCCCAATCCCCGTATCGGCCAGCTCGAACCGGTACAGGACTTTTTCATCCGTCCATTCCTTCTCCAATGCCCGGAAAGAAATCCTGCCTCCATCCGGGGTAAATTTCACGGAATTCCCAAGGATATTAATGAATATCTGGCGCAGATGCAGCTCATCCCCAATCAGGAAAGGATGCTGAAACTTCCCCAAATCCCGCACCATCTCCAAATCCCGGGTCGCAAGCTGCCCGCCGATGATGGAAATACAATTGTCGATACAGGTCCGGATATCAAAACTCTCATGATTCACCCTTGTCTTTCCTGATTCAATCCGGCTCATATCCAGCACGTCGTTAATCAACCCCAGCAAATGTTGGGAAGATCCGCTGATTTTATTCAGGCAGTCCTGAATCTTATCGTCATTGCCGATATTTTTCATGGCGATATCCGTCATCCCCATAATTCCGTTAATCGGCGTACGGATATCGTGGCTCATATGGGACAGGAAATCACTCTTGGCCTGACTCGCGCTCCTCGCCTGTTCCGCCGCATTTTTTAAAAGCTGGTTTGCTTCTTCTTTCTGCCGGACTAACTGCTTGTCCGCCCTGCCTATCATAATAACGATAATGATGATAACAATCATCACCAGAAAAACGATAGACACCAACGCAAAAAACCGAAGGGTATGTTCAAGCAGGATATCCGAGTCTGCTCCCAACACTGCCGTCGGCACGAATAGCAGGACATGCCAGTTCTCCTCTGTGACCCCGGCATTGGCGACAAACCACTTCTGCTCTCTTCCGTTCTCTTCCGTATATTTGAATTCTAATGCAGCGTGGCCATCCTGCTCAACTTCACTCATAAACGTTTCCATGCTTCCGCCGTGTATGATCTCACAATTCTCTACAGAAGCCATTACATTGTCTTCCTCGATGAAGCCATTTGCAAACGTATACTTAAACAGCCACATTCCATCCCCGTTTATCAGATAAGTATAACAGTTATCCCCGAATCCTTTCACGGTAATCTTCTCCTGAACGGCTCCTAAGTCTACGGCGACTGCAAGATGGGTAATCTCACTGCTGCCGTCCTGAAACCGAATCGGCTCATCGAGCCTCTTGATGCAGAGGAAATATACGATATCATCCCTGTGCGGAACCGTGGCGACAAGCTGCTGCTTGCTCTGCGCACCTTCCGCCAGAAGCTCAGACTGCTGCCAGACACCGGACTGGCCATCAGAACAATAATAATTCCCGTCTCCGTCAAACGCAAGCACAAGGGAGCTTGACTCATCGATGAAATTCTTCGCAGATGCAATGGAACCCATCATATCCTCTTTCGTTTCAATCCTATCTATCTTCGCCATGTGTTCACAGGCATAGACCTGCTGCCAGGAATACGTAATCACGCTGTCCACAATCTGGGCTGCTTTGTCCGTAAACTCAATGATATGCCCTTTTCGTTCTTCAAAAAGCTGCGAATCCAGAAACCTCAGATAATTACCGGATACCGTCACCATTACCACAACCATGAAAAGAATCAGCAAAATCGGGCCGTCCCGCACTCCCCTGTATCGGATGCCATTCTTTTTCTCTCCTGTTTTCATGAAAATCCCTCAATTTTTCTAATCAAAATCCGCTCATTTTTCGCTATACAGGTATCTTACCATACATTCCCGGGTAAATCAAATCCTCCTAAGCCCTTCCAGGCATAAATCAATCTCTTCTTCCGTATTCTCCATTCCAAACGCAAACCGTACCGTCCCCTGCGGATAGGTGTGAAGCGTCTGATGCGCAGCCGGCGCGCAGTGCAGCCCGACCCTTGTCATGATTCCATACTGCTGTTCTAGTTCAAATGCCGCCACGGCATTATCTTTACCGAGGAAATCCAGAGAAACAACCGCCACCCTGTCTTTTGTCCCTTTCTTTCCCGCCACACGGATATCTGGAAATTCTGCGATCCTCTCCAAAAAATATCTGGTCAGCTCCATCTTCCGTCTGTGTATCGTTTCTATCCCGGTATCTTCTATATAAGAAAGCGCCGCATGCAGCCCGATAATGCCGGGAAGGTTCAGCGTGCCGCTCTCGTATTTATCCGGAAGGGATTGGGGCATATCCAGAGAATCCGACTGACTCCCTGTCCCGCCTGCAATGTACGGCTCCATACACCCATCCAATTCCTCCGAGACAAGGAACCCGCCGATTCCCTGCGGCCCCAACAGCCCTTTATGACCGGTAAATGCAAGAAAATCAATATTGCATTCCTCCATATCCACAGGAATCGTCCCGGCACTCTGCGCCGTATCTACGGCAAAAAACAGATGATGTCTCCGGCAGATTTCCCCAATCTCCCGAATCGGAAGGATGGTTCCGCAGACATTGGACGCATGGAGCATGATAACTGCTTTCGTATTGCCCCTTACCGCTTCCTCTACAGACTCCGGATGCACCGTCCCATCCTCCTGTGTCCTCACAGCATCGTAAGCCACGCCCTTGGCTTCCATCTGTTTGAGGGGGCGCATGACGGCATTGTGCTCCAGCCCCGACACCAGCACATGAGCTCCAGGCTTTAGGAAACCTTTGATAAAATAATTCAGAGAGTATGTAATCCCCGGCGTAAAAATAACGTTTCTCGAATCCCGGGCATGGAACAGGCGCGCAAGCTGCTCCCGGGTATCAAGTACAATCCCTTCTATTTCATATGCGCCTTCATAGTTGCCTCTGTTAATGTTAAACGCTCCGTTTTTCAGCAGTCCTGCCATTGCCTCCGCCACATTGGGCGCTTTGGGCCATGAAGTGCTTCCGTTATCAAAATAAATCTGCCTGCCTTCTTCCATATCATTACCTTCTTTCAAATCCGGCGTCTCCATATGCAATCCCTACAAGAACCAGTCCTTCCGGCGGCGCCGTCACTCCCGCTTCCGTCCGTTTTCTGGCATCCAGTATCTCCTTCACCTTCTCTGGTGTATAGAACCCCCGTCCCACACGGATTAGAGTACCTGCTATGATTCGCACCATATTGTACAGAAACCCATTTCCCGTGATGCGGATTATAATATCCGCCCCTGTTCTCTCAATCTCTATGCCGTCTATCCTGCGTACCGTATCCTCTGTATTCGTCCGGATGTTGCAGAAACTTGTGAAATCATGCTCTCCCACCAAATAGCACGCCCCCTGCCTCATCTTTTCCACATCCATCGGGAAAGATACGAATGCGCTGTACCTGCGTTTCAAAGGATTGGGAAACGAAGCATTATAGATATGATATTCGTAGGTCTTTGTTACATTGGTCTGATAACGGGGATGCCAGCCGGGAGGCACTTCGTCCGATTGAACAGCGACGATATCCTCCGGAAGCTTCTGGTTCAGCGCATATGCCATACGCTTTGGCGGGATTTTAGACTCTGTGTCGAACACGGCCACATTTCCCAGGGCATGGACTCCGGAATCGGTACGGCTTGCACCGATGATATGAATGTCCTCGCCAGTCAGTTTCCTCAGTTTTTGATTCAGGACCTCTTCAACAGTGATACCATTTGGCTGAATCTGCCAGCCGCAGTAGGCTGTCCCATCATATGCAACAACGATTCTGATTCGTTTCATCATCCTACCACCCTCTATACCAATTGTGTATCAAAATATCCATATATGCAGAGGGACAAATCCCCCCACTACGACCACAGTGACCACATACACTGCCATGGCCAGATACGCCGTATAGTCCCTTCCTCTATAATGCAGCGGTTTCATCTTCGTCCTTCCCTCTCCCCCACGGTAGCATCTCGCCTCCATCGCCATCGCAAGGTCGTTGGCGCGGCGGAACGCAGATACGAACAACGGAACCAGAATCGGGATCATGCTCTTTGCCCTCTGAATCATATTTCCGCTCTCTAAATCAGCTCCTCTGGCAATCTGAGCCTTCATAATCTTATCCGTCTCTTCCATAAGGATGGGAATGAAACGGAGCGCAATCGACATCATCATCGCCACTTCATGCACCGGGACGCGTACCTTGTTCAGCGGGTGCAGCAAAGCTTCCATTCCGTCGGTCAGCTCGTTTGGCGTCGTGGTAAACGTCATGAGCGATGAACCGATAATCAGATAGATGAGCCTGACCGCCATATAGACCGCCGTCGTAAGCCCACCCTCTGTAATCGTGAAAATCCATGCAGAAAACAGCACTTCGCCGCTTCTCGTAAGAAACAGGTTGAACAGAACCGTAATCATAAGCAGCATAACGATTGGTTTTAACCCCCTCACAATAAATGAGAACGGCACACGCGACACCCTAATCACAGCCGCCAGAAATACCGTTGCAATCAGATACCCGGATATGCTCTTAAATAAAAACAGCGAAATGAGATATAACAGTGTAGACACAAGCTTCACCCTTGGGTCAAGCCTGTGTATCACACTCTTTGCCGGATAATATTGTCCTATCGTAATGTCTCGTATCATTTTTCTTCTCCATCCTGTAACCGATTGATAACATAATTTCATCCGCCGCTTCTTTGACCGTCGTGACATCTGTCCTGACCGGGATCCCCCTCTTAGCCAGATCGTGCATGATATACGTGACCTGCGGCGCGGCAAGCCCCACCTTCTCCAATTCCTGATAATGTTCAAACACCTTTTTAGGCTCGTCATGATACATGACCCGCCCCTTATTCATCACAATCAGGCGGTCGGCATATCTGGCAATATCCTCCATACTGTGAGATACCAGAATCACCGTTATGCCTCTCTCCTTGTGGAGAAATGAAATCTGGTCTAAAATATCGTCCCGTCCCTTGGGGTCAAGCCCTGCCGTAGGCTCGTCCAACACCAGCACCTTTGGCCGCATCGCAAGAACGCCCGCAATGGCAACCCGCCGTTTCTGCCCGCCGGAAAGGTCGAAAGGAGAGACGCCATAATATTTTTCTTTCAGCCCAACCAGTCTCAGGGCCAAAAGCGCCTGCTCCTTACATTCTTCCGGAGACAATCCCTGATTCTTAGGACCGAAGCACACGTCCGTCAGCACGTCAATCTCAAAGAGCTGATGCTCGGGATACTGGAAGACCAACCCTACTTCATTACGCAGTTCCTTCATAGGGTAGCCTTCCCGGTAAATATTCTCTCCGTTATAAAACAGCTCTCCGCTGGTCGCTCGAATCAGCCCGTTCAAATGCTGTATCAGCGTAGACTTACCGGAGCCGGTGTGACCGATGATTCCCACAAACTCCCCATCTGGAATCTCAAGGCAAATATCGTCAAGGGCCTTCTTCTCATATGCTGTCCCCTGGCTGTAGACATAATTCAGATGTTCTAATTTAATTGACATAACGCTTCCACCAACTCTTCTTTCCTCAGGATACCATCCCTGATGTTAAGCCCCCGCTTTCTAAGCTCATCCGCCAGAAGCGTCGCCTGTGGGACGTCCAGACGATAAGCTTTCAGTTCCTCTACTCTGGAAAATATTTCCCCTGGCGTCCCCTCCATCACCACTTGGCCGTGATCCATCACGTAGACCTTATCTGCGTCTACCACTTCCTCCATATAGTGGGTAATCAGGATGACCGTCACCTGCTTCTGTTTCCTAAGCTTCTGCACGGTATTCAATACTTCCCGACGTCCCACAGGGTCTAACATCGCTGTAGGCTCGTCCATTACGATACATTTTGGCTCCATTGCCACCACGCCTGCGATTGCCACGCGCTGCTTCTGTCCGCCGGATAATTTGTTGGGGGAATGATGACGGTACTCAATCATCCCTACGGCTTTCAGGCTTTCTTCCACGCGCTGCCAGATTTCGTCTGTGGGGACGCCTAAATTTTCCGGGCCGAACCCCACGTCTTCCTCTACCACAGTCCCGATAATCTGATTGTCGGGATTCTGGAACACCATGCCGGCAGACTGACGCACATTCCACAGCTGTGCCGGATCGCTGGTGTTGCGCCCTCCCACCCACATGGTTCCTCCCGTCGGTACGAGAATGGCGTTGATGTGCTTGGCAAGGGTAGACTTTCCGGAACCATTATGTCCAAGGATTGCGATGAACTGCCCTTCTTTGACATCAATATCCACTTCGTCGATTGCCCGGGACGTGCCGATAATGTTGCCTTCTTCATCCCGTTTCTCATATTCAAATATCAGCTTATCCGTACGAACCATGTCAATGCATCTGCCTTTCCTCTATATTTTTCTCTTTATTTCATTGTACGTTATCATTTTTTGTTTTGCAAGGTACTGTTTTCACAATAAATCAGTCCAAAACAGAATATTGCAGGTATTCATAAAGCAGCCTTGTCCCCTCCACAATCTCCGGCGGCAGGAGCGCCCGTGCTACCATCTTAGGTTCCGCGTTCGGCTCCGTAACGTCTTCCCGCCCAAGCAAAGCATAATCTCCGTCTATTCTTTCTACAACATATGTGCATCTTAGCATACTATCTTCCTCCGTTAATCAACATTTTCTAACCTTTACCAGCCGATGATTCCATCCGGTCTTCCTGTCCCTTCCGATTAATAATAATGATACCGATGCTCACACAGATGAGCGCAGCCAGATTCTTCACAGATACCACCTGTTCCCCCAGGAAGACTGCCGACAATGCGACACCAAATATTGGGATGCTGAACCCAAAAATCGCTACCTTCCCCACAGAATTGTATTTCAGAAGTTCTGCCCATATGCTGAATGCAACCGTTGACAACAACGACATGTATAACAGCAGCAACGAGGATTTTGTGTTGAATCCATGGACATTTCCCCCTGATACGACTCCAATCAAAATCAACACTGCGCCGCCATAAAGCAGCTGATACGCCGTGATTGTCACAGGCTTCTCCCGGTTCGAGATCATCTTGAGGGTCACACTGCTAAGCCCGTAAGAAAATGCGCATATCAGAACCATTCCTTCCCCCAGAAACGTAAACCCGCTCCCCCATGCCCCTGGCTCCAGGTTGATGATAATGATTCCCGCAAATCCCACCAAACATCCCACAACCTTCTTCCAAGTCAGTTTCTCTGACTTCATGAGGAAATGTGCCGCTATAATTGAAAAAAATGCATTTGACGCATTAATCACGGAACCTTTCGCCCCAGTTGTATGGGCAAGTCCGATATAAAAACATACGTACTGGATTGTAGTCTGTAGGATTCCCTGTCCAAACACAAAGGGTATGGATGCCTTTTTCATTCTGATGATTCGTTTCTCCAGAATGCAGCCCAGAAGAAACGTAAACACACCCGCCATAAAAAATCGGTATCCGGCAAACAAAATCTGGCTGCCGGCATTTTCAATATGGAATAACTCATAGCCGATTTTTACGCATGGAAATGCGCTGCCCCATAAGGCGCAGCACACTAACGCCAGAATTGTCCTGGCAGTCGTATTCTGATAAAAACGTTCCATTATTCTTTCTCCGGTTCCGGATAGTCCACTCCTTTTGTGTCTACCGTTACCGCCTTCATCTTTTGTTCTTCCATTGGTCTGTCATTGTTGTCCGTATCGGTTTCGGCAATCTTATTTACAACGTCCAGACCTTCGATGATTTTGCCAAACGCAGCATAGGAGCCGTCCAGATGCGGGGAATTCTTATGCATGATAAAGAATTGTGAACCTGCGGAATCTGGGTGCATTGCCCTTGCCATAGACAGTACGCCTTCTGTGTGTTTTAGGTCATTGGCAACTCCGTTCTGGTCAAATTCCCCCTTGATGTTGTACCCCGGACCGCCCATGCCTGTCCCGTCGGGGCATCCGCCCTGAATCATGAAGCCGCTGATTACGCGGTGGAAAATCAGTCCGTCATAATACCCCTTCTTCACCAATGAAATAAAATTGTTTACGGTGTTCGGCGCAATCTCAGGGTACAGTTCTGCCTTCATGATGTCCCCGTTTTCCATTTCAAATGTTACAATTGGATTTTCCATATTTCCTGTTCCTCTCTTCCTGCTGTTTTTAACTAAATTTACCGCTATCTATTGTAGCGGATATTAGGCCGTTCGTAAAGTGGGAATGTGAATCTTCGTACCGGATAACTTCCTCTGTATATTTTCGTTCCATATCATGCCTGATTTTCCGATTCTCAGCCGTATCGAAAATAATTGAGAAATCATAATCTTCCGGATACAATTCATCCGCCGCCACATGGAGCTTCACCCGTTTATGGTTGATCCAAATCTTTTTTCCCGGCATCTGGACCCTAAGTACGCCTTTCTCATTCACAGGCTCGCAGACAATCCCTATCTTCTTATCCGGATATACCATCACGCTGTCTCCGCGCCGAAACTTCTCACGAAGCCCAATATTTCCTTTCGCCTCTTTCACTTTAGAAATCTTCTGCCCATTTCGCTTCCTTATCGCAGCATCTTCTGTTCGGAAACGATAGGAAGCAACTGCCGCTTCCCCGTATGCAGCGCAAATTGCAGTTTTCAGCATCCCACCCGGCATTCCCAGCCTGTCGGCAATATAAAAGGCACAGCTCTCCCCTGCCTCGCCGATTACCATCTGATAAGTAGGGTTTAATGTTTCCTTATCAAACGTCATCCTTGCGTTTATAAGATCCTCCGTCTTTTTTGCATATTCCTTGACTTCCGGATAATGGGTCGTCACCAGGAAAATCGCACCGCTCTTTCTCAGCTCTTCTAGAATCGCGATTGCGATCCCCATCCCCTCAGCAGGATCGGTTCCGGAGCCAAGCTCGTCCATTATTACAAAACTATCCTTATTTACTTCACTCAGAACTTCCAGCACGTTCTTGATATGGGCTGAAAATGTAGATAGGTTCTCTGCAATATTCTGACCGTCTCCTATATCGCACAGATAAGTGCTATTCATACAGACATCTGCCTCCCGGCAAGGCACATGCAGCCCGCATTGCGCCATCATGCAGCTTAGCATTACCGTCTTAATCGCGACCGTCTTTCCGCCTGTATTCGGTCCGGTTATGACAATGCCCCTTGCCCGCTCTCCGATCTCAAATTGTAACGGCACATTCACTCGTTTATCCATCAGCGGGTGTCTTGCGTCTTTCAAAACAATCTTCCGTCCTGTATTGATGGCTGGTTCTGTCCCGTCCATGTCCATGCTCAGCTTTCCTTTTGAGAAAATAAAATCCAGCTTCTCAATCATCCCCATATTATTGTTCATCATCTCCGCAGATTCCGCCACCATCGCCGTCAGCGTATAGAGTATTCGGTAAACCTCATTCTCTTCATTGATTTTCAGCAGCTGCAGTTCGTCATAAAATTTGGCAGCAATTGACGGCTCAATAAAGAGTGTATTCCCAGTTGCAGACTTGTCAACCACACTTCCCGGTATCCTGGACTTATATTCTCTTTTCACAGGGACGCAGATCCTTCCATTGCGCAGGGTGCAAAAACTGTCTGCCATATATGCTTTATTAGAACGCATGACCTGTTCCGCCTTTTGCTTCATCTGTTCTTCGCATTTTGTTATCTGGTTTCTAAGCTTCATAAGTTCGTTCGATGCATGATCATCTACCTGCTGCCCACGGATCTGCCTGCCGATTTCCTCACGGAGTTCTTGGATAGTAAATAGATTTTCGTCATAATAGGCGAGAGAATTATCATAAAATTTTCCCCTGCTCAGGTAATCTCTGAGACGTTTGACCGCTGCCAGAACCTTCTCGACCTGCTCAAGCTGGCGAGGCGTAAGGCATCCCCCTTTTTCGGCGATCACAAGGATTTCCCAGATTTCGGAAACATTCTGAAGCGGAGGCGCTCCTAAATTTTCCATCATATTCCTGCTGTCTGTTGTATCCTTTAGCCGCCTCCTCAATTCCAGTTCAGAAAGATAAAATGATATGTTACGTATCTGGTCCTTTGCTTGGTCGGTAATCGCCAGTTCCATCCATTTTTCCTTAATCTTGTCAAATTCACTCTGTTTTTCTATGTTCATTTTCGGTTTCCTCTCTTTTATAATTACATCCTTATCTATTAATACGAAAAAGACCATGGCTGCCTGAAAGCATAAAATACCATGGTCTTTTCATACACTCTGATGCACTGTCGGTGATAATTAGAAATTTTCTGACTCTCCCAAACGTCACAACAGCCTTCAAGAATATTGTAATAATAAAAGAACATGACCATACAGCCATGCTCTCGTAATATCTGCAAATATATCTCTTAAAAGAATACCACAATATTAAGCATTTGTAAGGCGAAAACGTCAACAGCTTACGCTGTCAACAAATGGGCAAACTCCTAGTGTATAACTAAAAATCACCCCTGCAATATCTATTCTGCAATTTTCTCCATTACAACCACACTTAACATGCAACATCCTCCTATTTCTTTATCTGTAAAATTAAATCCGTTTATGATTATATATGCAAAACAATCCCCTGTCAAGTATAAAATCCTTTATCTATGGAGCTATCTATGGAGCTTTGAAATGTAAAATGCATATTCTATTCTAATCCATACTTTTGATACATCAGTTCGCGGTATGCTTTATCCACACTGATTCTGCTTAGATCTTCCAAAAGATTTTTGTCAAGAAGAAGCTGAACTAAGGTTTCCATACGATTTTCCCTCTTTTTTAATTGCATCTCCTTCTTTTGTACCTGCACTTCTCTCATTTTCAATGACAATTCCTTCTCCTGGAATTTCGTTTCCTTCTCCTGAAGCTCCGTTTCCTTCTCCTGGAACTTCGTTTCCTTCTCCTGAAGCTCCGTTTCCTTCTCCTGGAATTTCGTTTCCTTCTCCTGAAGCTCCGTTTCCTTCTCCTGGAATTTCGTTTCCTTCTCCTGAAGCTCCGTTTCCTTCTCCTGGAACTTCGTTTCCTTCTCCTGAAGCTTCGTTTCCTTCTCCTGGAACTGGAGTTCTTTCTTCCTCCACTCATCTGCAAAAATCTCTTTTAACGCATCACATACCATATGCCCTGCCTCCTCCATCGTCTTCTGATTCGCCCGCATAATCAAATCCATGGCCGCCTGGTATAGATTGGATTCCCTATGTCCCTTGTACTCTCCCAATAACCGTTTCGTATTCATATCCATTGCCAGATTTCTTCTTAAACTACTCAGCCACCGGTTTTCCCTGGGCGGAAGCTGTGTATTTACAATAATCTGCATCGAAACCGGGTCATTCACAAGCCAGTAGATTCCTTTCCCTTTTTGCACTGCCTCAATGTTCCTCTCGTTTTTCAACAATTTCAACATCTTTCTGGGAAAATGACTGCATACAAAAGTGATTGTGATATCTTCCATGGAAATCTCGTGTATTTTCTGCGTGTTCGATTGATAGAGACATGCGTACCCATAAACTTTATAGAAATCATCAATACTCAGATAATCATCCGGGCTCTTGTATTCTATTAAATTGTGTTTACGGAAAATCTTTCCAATATTCTTTTGTACAGGCGTATCATCTGATTCCTTAATCACCACCGTGTCAATGCGCAGTGATTTCTTGTATAACTCGTATTCCGAACGGAATCTCAGACGTGCAGATTCTCCCTTTAATTCAATCTGGAGAGCTGCGTGAAAGCCATCATGCCATTGTAAAACCTCATCTGCCATTCACTACCTCCATTATATTCAATTTCAGAGTCATATGCAAGGTAATCAAACTATTTCATGTATTTTCTCATGGAAACCACCTGCCCTTTTCCCTAGTGTACTGTCTGCATTATATTCAGCCAAACCTCCTTGTCTATTCGCCCATTTGCCGCGTTGGATTCACTCAACGGTCGGTCATAAGGAATCCTCCCGCAAGCGGGTCCCTCCTTGTGACAACAGCCACCGCTACGCCGTCGAAAATCCGCCTTGCAGATGAACGAATATCCTGCGGAGTTTCGCCAGATATAATACAGACAGTACACTAGAGCTTGTTTGAAATTGTTTTCATCAGCTGTGCCTTCCAGTTTGTGGGAGATTTTGATCAAATGAAGGTGTCATAGCTGACTATGTTGACTGAATTTGGGCAAAATATACCGCGAAGCAGGAGGTTCAGATGATGGGAATAAATTCTCAAACACGCTTTTTTTCATAAGTCGGATAAATTCTGACGATTATCAGATTTGAAAATAAGACTATATTGAACAAAGAATTGCCTATACCATAGAATCAAATTCGGTATAGGACGGTCTTCAACCGCCTCAAAACGAATATTGAATCGGTTGTTCTATTATAATATCACTTCCGAAGCCATATCTCAATTATTTTCATCCGACTTTTTCCGACAATTATTATCCAGAACAGTTTCCCAACCCCTACTTATTATGATATAATGAATTGCGCTGATATGCGTGAAGACACTTTTGACAATATCAAGTCCCACCGTAAATAAATTGCACTGATATGCGAAAATATAATTTTAACTTTATAAAGGAGAACCTGAATATCTATGATTGATTTAAAAGACCGTAATTACTGCCCTACCTTAGAGGAGATAGGCGCTTATATCCAAAATTCCGTATTTCAAGATTTTTGCTCGGAAATCAAAGAAACCTACAAATGCAGCGAAAAGATTGAATATAGCTGCTGTAGTATGGAGCCGGGATGGAATGTAAAATTCAAAAAATCGGGAAAATCCCTTTGTACCATATATCCCAGAGAATCTTTCTTCACCGCCATGGTCGTCATCGGAAGGAAAGAAAAAGAATCTGTTGAAGAACTCCTGCCTGCGTGTACTTCCCGGTTACAGGAGATTTATAAGGAGACAAAAGAGGGGAACGGGCAGCGGTGGCTGATGATTGACTTGGAAGACAAGGATTCCATGTACCACGACGTACTCCGCCTGATCAAAATCCGCAGTACCCGTTGATTCTCCAACTTGCACGGTACGAAGGGGTTGTCGGAAAATGAGGTTTTCAAACAATATATAGATAGCTTCTTTGAAGAAGTATGGCATATATTGTAGAAAATACAACCTTTCGAGACAGCCCCTCTATAGTTGGATTCAGATATGTATTGCCCGGCGTTATCATCTTACCGGATATCGAACACGCTCCTCACCCGTATCCCTTCCGCCTTCCCGGAGACAATCTTCACTCTCTTCTCATCCCCGTTCAGGTCAAAGTAATTATCCGACAGAATCAAATCTTCCTCCTTGTTTAGAATCTCCACGCTTTTCGCATACGCCTTTGCCGACACAACAATCTCATCGCCCTCCACACAAAAGGAAAGCTTTGGATCTTCATACCGGAAATATTTCGGGTATGAAAAAATAACCGTCCCGTCCGAAACCACTTCTCCATCCTTTCGCATTTCATAACTTACATACTCCGAAAATACGTCAACCTCCGGCAAAAGAACCTTGTCAAGCCACACGCTGGCAAGCGCGGGAACCTTCACTTCCTGCATGCCGCCGTCCCGGATTACCTGCGCCTTCCCATTGCGGACAGCCCAGGATACCTGCACACACTGTTCCTCCATCGTCTCATTTGCCACATTTAGCCGAATCGACTTTTCAAACACAAAATGCTCCCGGTTCATGTCCGCCTCCTGCGTCATCATCCCTTCCTCCTGACAGGAAATCAGCAAGGGCGCAAAGAAACGTTTTTCCGCATAGTGCAGCGCCTTCCATCTTCCGCAGTAATCAATGGACGACCAGGAAATAACCGGCCAGCAGTCATTGAGCTGCCACACAATCGCCCCCATACAGCGTCCCCGGTTCCGCCGGAAATGCTCCACGCCATACCGGATTGCATCTGCCTGCAGAAGCTGGGACGCATAAATCAGGGTATCGAAATCCGTAGGGTACAGATACGTCTGCTGCAGATAATTCATAATCTTCCCGTTTGCACCGTAATTGCGCTGATGCTTTTCCATCACATAGGAAAAAATGTTCATGTCCTTAGGGTCGTCGGTAAACGTCTCAATGGTCTTCCTGCTTGGGAAGGACTGGAACCCAAACTCAGACGCATAGCGGAAGAAATATTTGCGGTACTCGGAAAACGGCTTATTTCCGTGCCACACCTCCCAGTAATGCACATCCCCCCGGTTGGGGCTGTTGGGCGCGTCGAACGCCCCGCCGGACGACGGGCTTGCAGGCCAATAGAAGGTCTGCGGGTCATACTCTGCCAGCACTTCGGGAATCAACTGCTCATACATGATGACATAGTCCCGGACTTCCGTCTTCTTCGTGACCCAGTGATGCCCTTCCTCCACAAACATCTCCATTTCGTTATTGCCGCACCAAAGCCCCAGAGACGCATGGTGGCGGAGGCGTTTGATATTGTCGATGAATTCCTGGCGGATATTCGCCTTGAATTCCGGCGTCAGCTCATACACGGCACAGGCAAACATGAAATCCTGCCAGACAATCAGTCCCATCTCGTCGCAAATATCATAGAACCAGTCCTCCGGGTAATAGCCGCCGCCCCACACACGGACGGTGTTGTAATTCGCCGCCACGCATTGCGAAAGGAGTTTCCGGGTGGTTTCCGGCGTAACCCGCCCGATCAAATGGTCTTCCGGAATATAATCCGCGCCCATGGCAAAGATGGCGACGCCGTTTACCTCATGGGCAAAGCTCTCCCCCCACGCATCCTTTTCAATCCCCATTGTCATTGTCCTAAGTCCTATCCGCCGCTCCCAGACATCGGCAGTCTCTCCGTCTGCATAGAGCATTACCTTCACGGTATAAAGTGGCTGAGCGCCGTAGCCGTTGGGCCACCAGAGCTTGGGATGTTCAATTAAGATATCTTTTGGAGAATCCGGATACTTTCGGAGCGTACCGTCAGGCTCTTTTATTTCTACCACATACCTGACATCCAGTGAATTTGGATGATTCCCTGTCCCCGCTAGTTCAGCCGGAGAATCCCCCTCATCCCGTGACTGCCCACAAACCCCAACATGTTTTGCGGTAACATCAAAGTGCAGCACAACATTCCCGTCTCCATGCTCCTGCCTGACAGAAACACTGTCAATCCTTGCCTTCTTCACCCCGATCAGCGATACCGGACGGAAGATTCCCGCATCCGGAAGATGCGCTCCCCAGTCCCACCCAAACATACAATGAGCCTTGCGCATATGGACGAAACCATCCATGGCATCCTCCGAACCCAGCGTCCGGCATTTGGCAAATTCTTCCCTTATGAACCTAAGGGGCGAGTGCAGCAAAACCCGCAGCACATTATCCTTTTCCCTGAGAATGCCTGTAACATCAAACTCCCAGACACGGTGCATATTATACGCCTTTCCAACCAATTCCTGATTCATATAAATATCGGCAATCGTATCCAACCCGTCAAAACGAAGGAAAATCCGCTCCTGTCCAAGCAGATCCTTATCCGAATCAAAGCTTACCTCATATTCATAATCATTTTCCATCAAAGGGAGGGCGCGGATTTCATTGTCCTTCCAGAATGGGTCTTCCATGCTGCCGTTTCGCAGTAAATCCGTGTAGACCGTTCCCGGAACAACGGCGGGCTGGTCAGGTTCTCCCTGACACCGCAGCCGCCAGTTTTTATCTAAATTCTGTATTATCATACAACCTCCTGCTATTTCATTTCTGGCACAAAGATAAAAGAGCTGCCGCATCAAGCGCGATTCTTAATCTTACGCCCATGACAGCAGCTTCTTTCATTAATTCCTTGGATACTCGTTACACAATAACCGGTACGGCTCTTCATCCTCCTCAATCTCCGGGAAACGTCCAATTGGCTCATAGAACCGATTATCATGCTCATCGTCATTGCACATGGACACTTCCCCGAGAAGCACGTCGCCGCTCCCCTCTTCTACATGAAAATCATGATACATATACGGATAAATGGTAATACTCTCTCCCGGCGTCAGGCGCACTTTCGTACCCGCAGGTACGGTAAATTCCCGCCCATCGCAATGGACGGTGACATCCGTATCGGCAAACTCCAGATTCCCGTTTCGGATTGTAATCAATGAAAATCCTACCTCATCAAATTTGCCAAGGCCATAATCCGTGATATCCCACCCCAGCATATTGTCCCGGATCTCATCATATTCTGCACCCTTTGTCTTCCACTCGCCGTTCTGCTTTTTGAACGTTTCTTCCTATTTCTGCAAAATCCCGGTCTGCTTTACGGAAACCCAGCCTGTTTTTTGCAAACTCCGCCTGCTTTACGCAAGCCCCGTCTGCTGTAGAAACTCTTCTGCCTCACGCCTCACCGCATCAAGCTCCCCGCCCGAAAGAAACGTCAGTACAATCTTCTTATGCTCTGTGGCAAACGGCTCCATCTCATGAAGGCTATTCTTTTCCAAATGATATACTTTTCCATAAACACTGGAATTCGCCGGTTCCAGCCCAATAACATAATCCCCGGATGCAATGGACTTCCACTGCATGAAATACGGCAACTCCCTTACATTATAATCTACCCTAAGCCCAATCCCCAGTTTCCGGTTGAGTACTGCGGCAAACGTGTTTCCTTCCGGGTCTGCCGCCATCTCATGCAGGAAAACATACTCCGGCTCATTGTCTTTTGGCGGCTCCATACGGTTCCAATACGCTGTGTTCACCGCCGCCGCATCATCCCTTGGAGTCACCTTCCTTGTAGGAATCAAAATCTCAGAATCCTCACACAGAAGCGGGTAGCCTACATTGATATGGTATAGCAGCATCATCGGCTCCCTGCCAAACCCCTCATTGGTAATCTCATCCTCAATGCAGATACGGTTCTTTCCGTAACAGGTGGTAATCGTCCTGCGAAGCGACAGGTTCTCTCCGAAAAGTTCTGCCTCCCGCATCGTCCCCGATATTGTCATAACATAGTCGTTCCCTGCCCACCTCGCATCTGCCCCTACCTGTTCCCCAGGCGTCGTGCGGATTCGTCCGTGCATAGGGTAATCCTTGCCATCAACCCGGCAGGGCGCACAGATATTTTCAAGCCCGCAGGTAAATAACATCCCGCCCATAATACTGCGCTGCGCCTCCGCCCCATTAGTATCAAAATGATTCCGCCCCATAAGCCCCGGCTTCGCAAGAAAACTTACGTTATGTCCGCAAAACGACACATCTGCCAGATCAAGACATTTATCAGCCATCACATGGAATTGCAGAGAACCGTTCTTTACCTCGAACGCCCTCATTCCCCTTGCCCGTCCTTCCTCATACGTAATCGGGCGGACATAGGCGAGCTGCTGCATGTTTCCCACCAGCCCAAGTAACTCTTTCTTATCTTTCACAGGAAATCCCCCTTTTTTACACTTCATCCCAACTGGCTTTCATTAAATCCTGACTCTGACTCTGATTCACATTCCTTGCTCACCTTTAGCAAATCCAGAGCCAGCTTCACACTTCCGACACGGTATCCGCTGCATGCGAAGATTCCGCGAAGCCCCGGATTCACAAGAATCATCAGGGGCAGCTTTTCCGGATCTACATACATCCTCCGCGCAAGCGGTTCCACGATGTCGTCAAATACTCCGCAGACAACCTTCCCGTCCGGAAATGCTTCTAAAACCTTCTCCCATGCCGCCGTTCTCTGGATATCGCCTTCTTGCAGCACAAAACATAACCCGGCGTCCATGCGCCGCAAGGTTTCCTGAAGGGTCAGCATCTCATTTAACACATGCTCCGTGGGCTCTTCGCCAGGCGCAAGAAACATCAGGATATGCGCTTTGTTTCCGATAAGAGAAGCTGCAGGTTTGGAAACGCCATTCTCGGCAAGTTCAAAATCTTCCAATTGGTTAGACACCAGCATCTCTCCCCGGTCGCCTTGGCGCAAATACATTTCCACCTCAAAGGTCTGTCCCGAATCCAGATAAAACTTGCACTCCGCCGCAAGCTGATTGCCGCTGGGCATCCGGTTTGCGGTCAATATCCTGTATAATCCCGGTTCCACGTCCATCCTAAGCTCATTTCCTTCAAACTGCAGTTCCTGATAATCCAATGTCACAAAGCATCCCTGACGGTACTGCCCAATCGTCCAATTCTGGTAATAATTCCACTCTTCCCCTTCTTGACGTTTTAAAACAAGCGCGGCAGTTTCCGGCTGCCCTTCTTCCACCCCCGAAATCTTCACAAACCTTCCGTCCCGGTATACCTCCGCCTCCCGGGTCGCCTGATTCAGCCGCGCCGGGACGCCTAATGTCCGGCAGATTGCCGTACACAGAATCTTCCTGCTCAAAGGAGAGCCAAGCTTAATTTTCAGGGTATTTACCGGAGTGGATAATAACGCGCTGTAGTCATACTTCTCGTCGTATCCAACCTGTTCCCTTACATATTCCCAGATTCGCCTTGGTTCCTTCCGGAACTTCTCAATCTCACCGGCTCCCACGCCTTCTTCCAGCCAATCCAGAAGCTCCTTTCTGTAACAGGTCAGCTCTTCAAAATAAATCCGCGGGCAGAGGATGTATCTGGTATAAATATCCAGCTCCCCTCTCTCCTCCCATTCTGCACGGTATCGGGACGCCTCGCTCAGATGCCGGTTCAGCAAATCCGCCGTAACGTCCTTATAGTCCTTTTCGCTAAGGGCATGAAGCATTCCCTTCCGGTCCGGGTTTGTATCCTGATCTAAAAATGCATACACCTGCTCAAAATTTCCTGACGCCAGCCGCAGGATTTCCCGCTCCTCTGGATACTTTTTCCCGAGTTCTTCCTGGAAAAAGCCCGCAATCCGGTTCTTGCGCATTTCAGCCGACGCCAAGACCCGCTCCCGGTTCTTTATTTTCTGTTCCCGCGTCACATGTGAGGCATAGACAGAAGCTTCCTTAGGAGCCTTAATGTCCATCTCGATCCACCCGAAAGCGCCCCGCTGTCCGGCTGCTTCCTTCGTAAGTCCATGCTGGGGTTCTTCCTTAATTGTAAGCAAAACCTCACTTACATCTTGCGTATGAATCAGCGTCTCGCCAATCCTGCCGTCCTTCACTGCCCACAGATGAACCGTCCCTTTTCCAAGGCACAGCGACGTCTCCCTGGCAGCGTCCGTGACAAGAACCGCGATATTGGCGAACTCGGCGCTGTTCAGAACCTCCACAAAAACTCTTGCATTTTCTGCCGGCGTACCGTCCGCTTCCGCCACCTTTACACGAAGCTCTCCCGTCTCCGTATAGCTAGAAGTAACATTTCGGTAGCACAGGCATCCTTCCCGCCAATACTGCTGCCCTCCATTTTCTACGCTATAATCTGAAAATTCTCTTGCATGAACCATCATCGTTCTTGACGAAGCATTCTTAAACCACCCTCTATCCAGTACTTCCTCCGGCTCACATGCCCCAAGAAAATGCCATTGCCCGTCTACGTAGACCTCCACCCATGCATGGTTATCATCGCAATGCGCCCATCTTGGCGTATATACCTGTCTTGCCGGAATCCCGACACTGCGGAATGCCGTAACCGCAAACGTAGACTCCTCCCCGCAGCGCCCTTTTCCGGCACGGTACATACCCAGCGGAGAAATCGTCCGGTTATCCGAGGCTTCGTAGGAAGCATGTTCCGCACACCAGTAATTAATTTCCAAAACAGCCTCCTTAGCCGTCTTCATCCGGACTCTGTCAATGAGCCGGTCGTAGAAGAAACGTCGGCAGTCTTCGATATTCTCATTATTCACCCGGTAATACAGGACATCGTTCAGGAAAATGTCCTCAGGAAGTTCCCGGCACCAATCCATTGTGTCATACACCATGAGCGCGTGGCGGACGAATCCTAAAAACACCTCAAAATCATATTCACCGGCGTCCCGGATTGGCATCGTACCATAAAAAAATTTCATCAAGACTTGTTCATCTGGCGTACAGCCCTTTAACTTATCCTCAATCTCATCTTTCAAGCCACCTAACATATGTAACCGGTTGTCTATATGCTCCTGCGCATAATTTCTTAATTTTTCTGAAAACATTCCCATTCCTCCGCTCGTATTTTTTCTCTCCATCATGCATACGGCAGAAATTACGCCTGTCCCCGTAAAATCTCGCCTGCCCGCCGGATCTCCTCTCCATCCGTGCGGAAAATCTCAAACTCACTCAGCCCCGGCAGCCCCATGCTGACATGCTCATTCCGGTAAACCATGCCGCTGTCCAACTTCCTTTTTCCGGACATATGGAAACTTCCTGCATGAATTTCCTCCTTCAACTGCCGTATGGCCTCTGCGTTCACCCCGCTGCCGATAAGAATCTCAATCCGTCCGCCGGCAAGAACCAAGAGTTCCTTCAATACCTCCTTCCCCGCTATACAGTCACACGCCTGCCCCGAAGTCAGAATCGTATCTATCCTCAGGGAAACCGCCTCCTCAAGCGCCTGCCTGTAATCCCGGCACACGTCAAACGCCCGATGGAGCGTAAACTTCAACCCGCCTGCACACTCCCTAAGCTCTTTCATCCTTTCAAGGTCAAGATTCCCGTCCGCACACAGGCATCCGGCTACAATGCCGTCAGCCCCCAGTTCCCGGAACATCCGTATATCCTCCTTTATCATCCGGAACTCCGCATCCGTGTACAAAAAATCCCCGCATCTCGGACGCACCAGAACATTCAGCTTAATACCACATGCTTCCCGGATCTGCTTAAACTGGCTCACCCCAGGAGTCGTCCCTCCAATAATCAGATTCCCACAGACTTCAAGGCAGTCCGCTCCTCCTTCCTGCGCAATCATAGCAGACTCCACAGAATCAACGCACACTTCCAACTTAGGCATCTTCTTTTCGCTCATAATTATCCCCATTTTCCTTTGCATTTTTATAAGATGGGCAGCCCTCCCAAACACACCCCGGGGCTGCCCTTTCTTCTTATTCTACTTCTTGGTCTTCATGCCGTCAATCTGTTTTCTGCATCTTTCATTACTGCTCTTTCCACTCGTCGATCTGCTTCTGCATCTCCTCGATTACCATGTCAATCCCCGTCGCTTCTAACTTTTCCTGAAGCTTCGGCAGATATTCATCCGGGTCAACGCTTCCCGTATACAGCGACTTTCCGAATTCATCCAGCACGTTACCGAATCCTGCCACCTCTGTGCTCACCGGCTCTAAGTCAAAATCAAACCCAAAGGACGGAGCCTCCACGGATGAAGAATTAAACTCCTTGAATGTCGCCCATTTGTCAACCGGCTCGTTTTCCAGAACGTAAGTATTGAACAGTCCCCCCTGCACCCAATAGGACACGGAGTAATTCTTCCTGGTCTCCTCATTCATCTTAATCTTGTTGTCATACACATAAGGTTTCCCCTCTGCTTCTGCCGCTTCGTCTGCCGGGACATCCACCTTATCCCAGTGCTCTCCCTCAATCCCATAGTTCAGCAGGTTGCGCAGGTACTCATCCGTATTAATCAGGTTCAGAAGCTCTACCGCCTTTTCCGGGTGATCCGTCTGGGCATTGATTGCCGTCAGCGCGCCCCGGGCGGAAATGTTGGTCACATAGGTATCCATAATCGGGGTAGCAACCACCTCGTACCCAAGGTCTTTCCCCCATACCAGCTCTGCATAAGGCTGACCGTCACCCTTGGTCACAAAACGCTTAACCGACTTGTCGTCAGAAGCCGTGGCTGCATCCTTATTGATATAGCCCGCCTGATAATACTTCCGCATGGTCTTCAGCGTCGATTTCATTTTCTCCGTCTCAAAAACATTTTTCACCGTCAGAGTCTCGTCGCCGTACTCAATCCCCACCGGGTTCTGGATCAAATCCATGTAAATCGGAGCAGAATAACTGCTGGTTAAATACATAGGCACCACGTCCGGCTCCTTCTCCTTGATGAGTTCAAGCCATGGCTCCAAATCCTCAAGGCTGTGAATCTCGTCTACCGGAATGTCATATTTGTCCACATACTCCTTCGTAAATACCCACATGGGCATACTTCCGATTTCCTTCTCGCTGGGTACGCCGTAAGTCTTGCCCTGTACCTTTGCAGCCTCCCAGAAACGCTCGTCGATGTTCTTGTACATCTCGGTATCCTTGATATAATCGTCAATCTCAAGAAAGGCGCCTTTGTTGGAATTCTGGAGATAATTATTTGCCCAGGAACAGGTAAAACACAGATCCCAGTCGTCGCCCGTATTGATTACTACCTGCATCTTCTGGTCATAATCACCCCATCCTGCCGTGTTGATTTTCAGTTTCACGCCAATCTGTTCACCGATGTATTCATTTACCTTCTCGAGAACCTTATCCTGATCTTTCTGGGCGTCTCCAATCTGCCACCAAGTCAGCTCCACAATCTCCTCGCCGCTGGAATTCGTCTCCGTCTTCTTCCTGCCGCAGCCGGCCGTAAGCCCTGCCGCCATGGCTATGGCAAGTCCCGCCGCCGCGAATCTCTTTAACGTCTGCAATTTCATCCTCATTTTCCTCCTCTTTCATCTTACTCTTTTACTGCGCCCACCGTCAATCCATTTACAAAGTACCTCTGGAAGAAGGGGTAGGCAAATATAATCGGCAGCGTGGAAATGACCACGATTGCCATCTTAATGGTTTCTTTCGGCATATTTGCCGCAGCCGTAATCCCGTCAACACCCATGGTCGCCTTGTTGTTGGCAAGCCAGTCGATGGAACTCTCAATCTGAATCAGCAGATATTGCAGCGGGATCAAATCCCTGTTATCCATATACATCATGGCGTTGAACCAGTCGTTCCAGTAACCTAAGGTCAGAAAAAGCCCGATAGTCGCAAGCCCCGGCAACGCCATGGGGATAACAATCTGGAAGAACAGCCTCCACTCGGACGCCCCGTCAATCTTCGCCGACTCTACCACTGCGTCCGGGATACTGGTCTTAAAAAACGTCCTAAGGACGATGATGTTAAATGAGTTCAGACACAGGGGCAGTATCAGCGCCCACAGCGAGTCCTTTAACATAAGCACCTTTGTCACAATCAGGTAATTTGCAATCATACCTCCGCTGAACAGCATGGGTATGGTGATTACGGTGGTGAAAAACTTACGGTAGGCGTATGTCTTTCTGGACAGCGCATAGGCGTAAGTCCCGGTCAGTAACAGCCCGATAATGGTTCCCACCACAGTTATAAAAATCGTCACCCCATAGCTTCTGAGGATATTTTCGCCTGCACTGACGATATATTCATAGGCGTAGAGACTTAACTTTTCCGGGATGAACCGGTATCCGTTCATTGCCAGTGAAGCCTCATCCGTAAATGAGATAATGATGACAAAGATAAATGGAATCACGCATATCAGTGACAGGACTGCCAGGATGATATTAAATGCTATATTAGCAGGCGTCTTAATCTGATTATATTTGCACTCGCAAGCCTCTAGCTTTTTGATTCTTTTCTCCATTTTTCGCATTGAAATATTTTGTGTTTTCTGGATATTTTGAGCAGCCACACTCTTGACTCCTTTCGTTACTATAGCTTTCATTGCCTGAAATCAAAACAGGGCGTTTTCGTTGTCAACTTTCGATACAATCTTATTCGCTATCATGATCAATACGAATCCCACGGTTGACTGGAACAACGCTGCGGCAGAACTCATCCCAATCTCTCCGCTCGTTTTAAGCGCCCGGAAAATGTATGTATCCAATACGTTCGTCACCGGGTACAGCGGGCCGGAGTTTCTGGGGAGCTGGTAGAACAGGCCGAAATCAGCCTTGAAAATTCCGCCCACAGACATAATCAAAAGGATTGTGATGACCGGCTTTAACAGCGGCAGCGTAATGTATTTAATCTGCTGCCATTTCGACGCACCGTCCAGAACCGCCGCCTCGTAATAGGTCTTGTCGATTCCGCAGATGGACGCCAGATAGACTACGGTGTTATAACCCATTCCCTTCCACTGGCTCATGAAAATGATGATAAACGGCCAGTATTTCTTCTCCGTATACCAGGAAACCGGTTCTCCGCCGAACTGCTGGATGATTGCATTGAAATAACCCTTTTCGGGATTCAGGAACGCAAACACGCAGTAGCTTACGACTACCCATGACAGGAAATAGGGCAGGAACATGGAACTCTGGTAGATTTTCATCATTCCTTTGTTCTTGATTTCATTTAATAACAGCGCAAGCACGACTGGCACAGCGACACCTAAGATGATAAATGCCAGATTATAAAGCACCGTATTTCTTACGATAATCCATGCGTCGCCGCTGCTGAACAGGAACTTGAAATTATCAAACCAGACCGTCTCGCTGGTGAACAGATTATAGAAAAAACCGTCCCCGGACAACCGGAATTTCTTGAATGCTACCAGGATACCGAACAACGGCAGGTATGCAAAAAACAGAAACCAGATTGCTCCCGGCATGCTTAAAATAAGCAGCTCTTTATTCGCCTTGAGCCGGCTAAGGAAATTCCCCTTAGGCTTCCCGGCTTTTTTTGTATTCGCCTTCAACTCTTAACCTCCTCCTTTTCGCCGACATTCTCTCCGCTCTTTTTGCGGCCGCATTTTCTTGGCGTGGACGGAATGCCATACCGTCTGTCAACTTACCGGTTCGTTAAACTGCGGTATTTTTTGCTTGTATCAACTATATCATTGTGCAGTTTGTATTGAAAGTTGAAAACTTTCAGGTTCATTGGATAAATTCTAGCACAAAAAATTCGTGAAATAATTTGTCCATTATTTCACGATTTTGTACAGTCTTATTCAATTTTCTCTATGCCGCGCAAGTTTTTAGCTGGTATACATGGTCAAACTGCGCCTTACGTTCCGGCGCAAGGTGATGGCTCACCAGAATCAACGTCAGTTCTGGGTTCGCCAGCAGGCTCTCCTCCACAATATTCGCATTCTTTTCATCTAACGCGCTGGTTCCCTCGTCCACTAGAAGGATGGAACGGTCATGGATGAGCGCGCGGGCGATTGCAACCCTCTGCCTCTGCCCGCCGGAGAGGTTGCTTCCCTCCTCGCCGACCGCCGTGTCAAGACCGTCCGGCATATTGGCTAAATCACCAGCCAATGCGCTGTCTTTCAAGGCTTTTTGCATCTGCCCGTCTGTAAAATCCCCTCCCAGCGTGATGTTGTCACGGATGGTCGTGTTAAAAAGAACAACATCCTGAGCAATATAACTCATCTGCTGCAAAAGCTCCTCGGTTGTAAAGTCCTTAGCGTCCCTTCCGTCAAACCGGATGATTCCGCTATAGTCCGGAAGCCACCCAAGAAGAAGTTTCAGCAGCGTGGATTTGCCGCAGCCAGAGGAACCGGTGAGGGCGTATTTGCCGCCCTTTCGGAAAGTTGCGGACATATCTTTTAAAATCGGTTTCTCACCGTAATTGAAGCTTACGTTCTCCACAGTAATACAGTCCTGTACCGGCTTCGTACCCTGTGGCTTCTGAGGCGTACTGCCGTCGTCATAGACGGTGATACGGGCAAAGTATGGCTTACTGGCAGAAAAGCACATACGGCAACTGGCAAGCTGATCCAGTCCGTTGGAGATAGCGCTGCTCGGGTTGCCAACGCCAGCCAAAGTAGCGTAGGGAATAATCCTCATGATTACCAATACCACAGTATAGACATAAATAATCGTCTGAGAAAGAATATTCACCATTCCAACGCCGTCATAAATCATTCCTGCTTTACAAGTCTCCTGATATGCGGGTTCTTCTATCTGTTCGCTCGCTTTGTCTATCCCTTTCCGAAACCGGACGCCCCTGCCAAAAAAGCGAAGGACATCATACCCGCGTAACAAGTCTTTCAGTCCGCCGGTTGCCGCCGCCTGACCTTGCGCACACTTTTCACTCAAATACTCCAACTTTTTTTCAAACAGCTTGGGCATAACAATCATAATCACTGCAGAGATGAACACCAGCGGCAGCAATGACCACTGAACGCAAGCCAAGATTACGATATTCGTAATTACCTGTGCTGAATAAGCGGTAAACTGGAAGAATGAATCCCATGCCTTCTCTTCTATCTCCTTAATGCCTGCGGTAAACCAGGACAGATACTCCCCGCTGTCCTGTGCATGGAATTCCTGGTAGTCTTTTTTCAGCAGCGATGCCGCCATATCACGCCGGACCATGTTGTTCATCTTCCGGACTGCACGTCCCCTGAAAATTCTTACCAGATAGTCAAGAAATAGGTACATCCCCCAGCCTGCCATATGCAGCGCCTCCCAGAAGAGAAAGAGATATAAATCAAAATCCAGAATTGCCTGTACCCTCTGCACCATAAGCAGGGCAAAACTTGCTTGTATCGCATGCATACAGAACTGGAGAATAATGACAATCAGATTCGCTTTCCATAATTTTTTTAAATAATAGGACATAACAATCCCTCCTCAAAAAAGCAAAAACTATTTAATAGCTAAACGCGCATCATAAGGGCATCCCCCCTCTGTACGTCCGTCTACCACTAACTGTTTTCTGCAGGCAAGATTAAGACAGCTCAGCAGAGACGGGCAGGTACTGCACTCCGATTTCAAATCACTTCCAGACCACAAACGATTGGCTTCTTCATCCAAAATAACACCTTTATCCGGATCTACAGTCCCCACGAGATTTTTAGGATGATCCAGGGCGACAGTACATTTTTCAATCTTACCATTAGGACGAAATACAAACCCGTATGGATAAGATGCATAGCATACATTTGAAAAAGGAACCTCATCCTGCTTCCCCCATTGCATGCCAATCTTATCTATATACGCCTTGTGCGCCAGTATGAGTTCTTTTTTACTTTCTTTTTTTTGTAAATCCAGAGCCTTCACAGTTTTGCCGCCCCAATCGCCCACAGGGACAACCAACATAAAAAATCGTTTATCATTACCGAACAAATCATACAAATGATCATACCAGGTGAAATCCATATCATTAGCGAGAATATTTCGCCGGAGGGTAATATGGAACGGATACCTTTCAGCGTCCAAAGAAGCAAGCAAGACCAGATTGTCTAATATGGTTTGCAATGTTCCGCCGCCTGAGACATGGGGGCGGATCTTATCATGTCCCCAGCCATCCAGAGTAATCTGGTAATCGGTTATCCCTGCTGCATAATACTCTTGAAAATTCTTTGCATCAAGAAGATATCCATTCGTGGTCATGCTGGATGTAAAATGGAATTGGTGTTTTTCCTGAAGCTCCTGAACAAGGGCGTTTGTTTCCAATATAACATCCTTACATAAAGTTGGCTCTCCTCCGAACCAACTAATATGAATATTAGGAAAACGAGATGCCTGCTCTGTAATATATTCTTGGATTCGATCCAGTGTATCCCGAAACATAGATACCGCCCTATGTACTTCATAACAATAAGGACACCGGAAATTGCATCCTTCTGTAGGCATGATAGTCAACATTAAAGTATTATTCAGCAGGTTCTTAACCTCAGCCACTGCGGTTCTTATCTCTTCGTTATTCAGCAGCAATTCTTGTTCATGAAGAAACTTCGTCAAAGGTGTAGAAATCTCCGGACATCCTCCTGATTTGACAATTGTGCGAAACTCCTCTTGAATGTCGGGTTCAGTGAGCATAACCTTGTTTTGCAATAACTTGGAGGATACGTAGATCGCTCCGTTTTCTTCATAGTGGGTAGTGTAGCCTGGAAGAATGTACATGGTGTTCCCCTTTCGTTGAATAAATTTTTTATCTGATTTGGCGAAAAGGATCTCGGGAAATCCTGAGACCCTTTTGATTTTGGAATTAAAATTAACAGTTGCAATTTCCATGAGCGGTAGGCTTACCGTTTCCTCCACGTACATTAATGCTTTTCTTTTCTTCAATAACCTGCATGTCTGTATCTCCTTTCCTCCGTATTCAACACTGGAAACTCTGTGTCACTCTTACTTCCTTTGCTGTGATTATAAGATACCACATACCACCTGAACATCCCATGTCGTCCCATGTTTCTTTTCAATAACACAAAACGATAACCCAATCTCTCAACTTGACGGGAAAAAGGCGAAACTCTCCTGGAATATCTTCCCGAAATTTGGCAATACTTTCCTCATAATCTAGCTATATTTTGCATTATTTCCTGTGAATTACCATAATAATTCAAAATATTAACACTTCTCTTGACTTGGATATAATAATATTATTATTACACTAAAGGAGACAACTTTATGAAAGAACTATTCCTTGGCGAGTATATCCGCCAAGAACGGCTGAAACAAGGGGTTACACAGGAGCAGTTGTGCGAAGGCATCTGCGAACCCATTACTGTTTCCCGCATGGAAAACGGCAAACAGACCCCTTCCTACAATCGAATCCGCGCTTTCCTGCAGCGTCTTTCCCTACCGGACGACCGATATTTCGCTGTATTAAGCGAAAACGAACTGGAAATCAAGGGCTTACAGGACGAGATTCGCGCCGATGCCGTCCGTTTTTCCCAAGCCGTACCGGAAAATTAGCCCGATATCCAAGCGGCAGGGTTACAAAAACTGGAGAAACTGGAACGTCTCGCGGAACCAGACGACCGAATTATCCGCCAGTTCATTTTGACTATGAAGATAACCTTTGGCAAGCCGGACGGTTCTTACAGTTCCGTGGAAGCGTTGGAGGGTTTACTGGAAGCCCTTCACATCACAGTTCCTAACTGTAATCCGGAAACTTTCAACTTAGGTCTGTCCAGCTTGGATGAGACTTCGTTGATATGCCAGATTGCGTACATATATGCAAAGATGGGTCAATCGAATAAAGCACTTGACATATACCGTCATTTGTTTAAATATACGCAAAGTTCCAAATGTGAGACGTCCCGATATGCTGAAAAGTTTGCTTTAATTGCCCTTGGTTATACCCGTACACTCCTCTTAACAGAAAAGTATGAAGACGCACTTGAGATTGCCAAATTCGGACAGGAAGTTTGCGTAAAGTATGGTCAATATCAATTTCTTCCTGAACTTCTGGCGCTTCTGGGGAAATGCTATTTCTATAATGATGAGCTGGAGAACTGCAAAGAATTCTATCGGGCGGCATACTGTCTCTATAAAGAAACCGGAAATGACTACGGACGGCTTCTGATTGAAAATGAAGTAAAAGAAAAACTAAATTTGAAATATCCATTTTAGTCCCATGTCATTAAATTGACAAGGGAAATCATTCCTACATGACAAGATAAGGGGGAGCCTCATGAGAGAATTATCCTTGGGAGAATACATCAAACAAGAACGAATAAGACAGGGAATTACTCAGGAACAGTTATGTGAAGGCATCTGTGAACCAATTACGATTTCTCGTATGGAAAACGGGAAACAAATCCCATCCTATACTCGTATCTGTACTTTTCTTCAACGGCTGGGATTGCCAGACGACCAGTATTTCGCCTTGTTAAACCAGAACGAATTGGAAATAAAAACTTTACAGGATGAGATTCGTGCCGACATTATTCGATTCGGGCGAGCCAAGCCTGAAAACCGTCCAGCCATCCGTGCGTCTGGTATTCAAAAACTAGAAAAGCTAGAATGTACTAATGAACGAATTATCCAACAGTATATTCTAGCCATGAGGGGAAGTTTTGGCACACCCCAAGGTGCTTACAGCCCAAAGGAACGTTTAGAGCTTTTATTAGAAACTTTACACATTACTGTTCCAAATTGTAACTTAGAAGAAATCGGCCTTGGACTCTACAGTCTGGATGAAACTTCACTAATTAGCCAGATTGCAAATGTCTATGCAGATATGGGACAACTAAACAAATCCATTGACATTTATCGGCAGTTATTAAAGTATATACATAAACATTATAGTAAAATATCCCGCTATGCCGGAAAGGTTGCCTTGGTTTCTCATAACTATACACAAGTACTCCTCATATCAGGACGTTATAAAGATGCATTTGAGATTGCCGAACTTGGACGGAATATCTGTGTAAAGTACAATCACTATCAATTTCTGCCTGGATTTTTGGATCTTATAGGCGAATATCATTACTATAAAGGAAGCCTCGAAAAATGTAAAGAATACTACCGGGATGCTTACTGCCTTTATAAAGTGATTGGAAATGACCGCGATCGGCTTCTTTTGGAAAAAATGGCTAAAGAACAACTAAATATGGATTTTTGCTTTTAAAACTCCCACTCTTCCTTTTCGGGAGTCGCTGGATAAACTAACCTACCAGATCTAATGGCACAACCCCCCAATTTCTCCGAGTACTTAATGCTTTCCACTTTCACATTTTCTGAAACCACCAAAGGAATATCAGAATCGGGATTCGGACTGGCATAGACCTCCGTATGCAGCAAAGAGATACTCAGCAACAACGCCGCCAATAGTGCCGTTAATTTGTTTTTCATTTTGGTAAAACCATCCTTTCTTTTTCTTATGGCAACAGAATACACCACAATCTCCCCAGAACACCGCATCGTTCTGGGTTTTTTATCTTTAACGCCTGACGATAGGCTTTAGCATCTCTAAATTTAAAACTTCTCTTGTCGAAAAATGTCGCACAAATGTAATTGAGAAAACTTTCAGATAATGATAGAATAAACCCATAAGAAAAATGACGTCCAATCTGAAATTCTTTTTTCTCCTATAGTCAGTGGTTTGTATCTATCGTTTCTTTCCCAGAAAATATAGGCATTATCTATTATAAAACATTTACCCAATAAAAGATTTTAGAGATTAATTTAACAATGTTCACGGAGATTTTACGAGGAGGGATTATATTTGGCAAATTCATTACGGACATATTTTCCAACGCTTCAAAGCCGTGAAGAAATCTTGGGGAAAATCCATGGCTCAAAAGAGCTGGAAGGTATCTTTCATAGTTGGCAAGAAAAACAGCGGGAAGAGTTCCTCGATTTCTGTACGGGCGCAAAAGGTGTTAAGATGCTCTATGACTTTTGTATAAAGGCAATACTGAATCCGGAAATTTATCCGGAACGGCTCGAAGAGTTAATCTCCTTATTGCTTGGGAAAAAGGGAAAACGCAAGATTTCCAGTGTCTATACCATCGTCCTATTCGAGAAAAGCACTCCTGAGTTCCATCAATTTCCGGATAAATATATCCACAAATTCCAGCAAGAATCAAATACCGGGTTAAAGCTCAACCTTTTGCAGAAATTTGTCTTTGTTGCGCTTGACATCTACAGAAAAAACCAGCAAAATAAAAATATAAAGAATCGGCTGAACGGATGGCTTACTTTCCTGAGCAGCGATGCGCCGGAGGATATCATTGCGCTGATTGAGAAGTACCCGGATTTCAAGCCGATGTATGCGCAGGTATATGAGATTTGCCAGAATATAGAGCAGGTGATGGGTATGTTTTCAAAGGAATTGTATGAATTAGACAGAAATACGGTACGTTATATGATTGATGAACTTCAGGAGGAAAATAAACGGTGGAAAGAGCAGGATAAGCAGTGGAAAGAGCAGGATAAGCGGAATCAGGAAGAAATTGAACACTGGAAAGAGGTAAATTGCCGCAATCAAGAGGAAAATTTATATTTGAAACAAGAAATTAAGCGTCTGCGCAAGGAATTAGGACGGAAAACGGGGTTAAAGAGGAGGTCATTCTGACACTCCTCTTTCACACGAACTATTGCTTCTCAGACTCTCCAATCACCCGCAGGCAGGTTTCAAGCGGCGTCTCGCCCTCGGGAGATTCGATGTCCGGCTTTGTGCCTTCCTCCATATTACTTGTTCCATCTTCATTTAATGTCCATACGCATTGGACACTGCCGTACAGTCTGCTGTTTGGAAGTTCAAATCTCAAACCCATAATGCCTGCCCCTCCATCCCCTTTTGTCTGTTTCCCTACCAGGGTTGCAAAGCCTGTCTTTTTACAACTGATTGCAAATTCTTCTGCTGAGGAATAATTCTCCGGATAAGTCAATAACCACAATTTCCCGTCCAGAATCTTATGGTCATACCTCGGAAAAACAGTCCGCTCATATCTCATAAAATGATCTGCATTCCCAAAGTCACCTTTCTCCTCCTCCGGCAACTGTGAAATCGGTTCAGATGGGTAGTTTTTTATTCCTTTGTATCCAAGGCGAAACTCTCCCGGAATATCATCTGTAGGCGTAACCATGTTTGCCCCAAGGAGCTCTTCTGCCATTTTAAAAATCGGGTATATCGTATATGTCAATGGTTCATCAATATTCGGAGCGATTAGGTTATCATAAAAGAAACTATTAATTCCTCCCCGGTTTCCTTTCATATCAAAAATAACATTCTCATAATCAGAAACCTGTTTCATATATTCGATCAAAAGCTCTCCGGCTTCTTCCCTCTGAAAACTGTAATAAAATGTTGGGAGTGTGATCATTGCCGTTTTCTCATTTATGATTTTTAATTCTGGCATTTCTCCGCTTTCCCCATTCGACCTGCGGTTCGTCCTGTAATTCATATCGTTTTGCACTAATAATACATCCCAGTACTTTAACCTGTGATCCGTCTCATCTCCGTCTGTTTCTTTAATTTGGCCAATCGTCTTGCTGAGGGTGATCCCTTCCAACAATGCAGTATAAGGCATGACTAATTTGACATGCCAATTTCCTCTTACCATTTGAGCAGAATCATTCAGAATCTTATAAAACTCATAGTCATTCTGACTTTTGGACATCTCTTCCCGAAATTCGGCAATACTTTCCTCATAATCTATCCCCACTTCCGCCAGAATGTCTTCCAGGCAATAGACTTTCTCCTGAATCTTATTCCAAAAAAAATCAAAGTCTTCCAGCTTTTGTTCTGTTGTCAGGTTCAGCGGTTCACTCGGAGAAATTGCATTAATAAACATTTCGCACTCTGCATTTCCCATTTGCTCTGAACCTTCAATGTCCTTTCTTTCCTCTTCCGGAATCGGATTTTCGATCCATACTTCCTCAATTTGTGTTTCCTGATCCTGCTCTGTATCTTTCTTGCCAGTTTGAGTCAATGGCTGACATCCCGAAAGAATAAATGTTACTAACATAACGTATATTAAAATTTGCAATAATCTTTTTTTCTCCATCTATACCACATCCTTTATATTTCAATTTATTTGAAGGCTACAAAAATACACTTCATTACTATTTTTTCTTAGAATGTTTTTGGGGACATCCGGAAACGTACAATACATTATACTATTCAGCAATTTAAGGATACTACGTATCGTTCTCACGTCCCTTGGTGTGATTATACATTACCACACCCCGCCTGAACTTCCCATATCGCCCCTTGTTTCTTTTAAATAATGCAAAACGACAACCTAATCTTCTTAACTTAACGGTGGAAATACCGCATGGTAATAAGATTATTATATATACAAATCCTTTCTTACGGATCTTTAACACTTAAAAAAAGATAAAATCGCTACAGTCCCTATAAAGCCTGCATTTTTTTGTCAAATTTTTGAAATTATTTTGTTGTATGGTGTTGTGTTTCACGTGAA
>CAJTDD010000016.1 GCA_910574885.1 Lachnospiraceae bacterium
TACCATTGGACTTATAAAATGGATGAAATAAGTCAGGATGAAGCCGTTAAAGCTGGCATAAAATCAAATGCTAATTAGGCCAGTTATTAATTATTCAATGTACTAGTCACTCCCTGTGCGGGAGTGTGGATTGAAATAGAATGGATAGAAACATCACTCGGAACAAATAAGTCACTCCCTGTGCGGGAGTGTGGATTGAAATCCGCATGGAAGTGACCCGTGCATTCCCAGTCTCGTCACTCCCTGTGCGGGAGTGTGGATTGAAATTGGCCTCTGCTCAGGCAAGCAGCAACACCACCGCGTCACTCCCAGTGCGTGAGTGTGGATTGAAATTATTTCTATTACATCTACTGGATATAGTGCCTTAGTCACTCCCAGTGCGTGAGTGTGGATTGAAATGACCTCTGTCCCCACATTCAGCTCGCTCTTTATGTCACTCCCAGTGCGGGAGTGTGGATTGAAATGAAAGCCGCTGTATCTTGACGCACAGTGCGGAAGTCACTCCTTGTGCGGGAGTGTGGATTGATATTACTAATTTGTAAAATTCACTTGCTTTCATTTCTGTCACTCCCAGTGCGTGAGTGTGGATTGAAATTGGTATTAGGTTGTTGTTTACGCTCTCTATTTGGTCACTCCCAGTGCGGGAGTGTGGATTGAAATGGATTAAGCTCTCTCAAATCTGTCACCTGCTCGCAGTCACTCCCAGTGCGTGAGTGTGGATTGAAATTTGCAGTTGTCTTCTGCCCCGCTGTCCGTGCCGCGTCACACCCAGTGCGTGAGTGTGGATTGAAATCGTGGATGTTATATGTACATCTGGATTTGCATTTTGTCACTCCCAGTGCGTGAGTGTGGATTGAAATAAAAATAGAGCCTTCATCCTCTTCATCCACATAAGTCACTCCCAGTGCGTGAGTGTGGATTGAAATACAGGTATAAGTTACTGAATGGTACATATCGGTCTGTCACTCCCAGTGCGTGAGTGTGGATTGAAATAGCAGTATCATTAACGACACGTTCCATGACATCGTCACACCCAGTGCGTGAGTGTGGATTGAAATTCTCTTAATTTTTCATCGTCTGTTATGATTTCGTGTCACACCCAGTGCGTGAGTGTGGATTGAAATAGCAGTATCATTAACGACACGTTCCATGACATCGTCACACCCAGTGCGTGAGTGTGGATTGAAATAGTCTCATAGATTTCTCAATGTAAGGTCACAAAGGTCACTCCTATGCGGGAGTGTGGATTGAAATTGGATATGGCGCGGCTGAAAGATTCTGAAAACTTGTCACTCCCAGTGCGTGAGTGTGAATTGAAATCGGCCGGAATGGAATCGCCGCGGCGGCCGTACAGTCACTCCCAGTGCGTGAGTGTGGAGCGGCCTCTTTCGGTATCTTTTTCAGAAAACGCTCACCATATGCATAGAGAAAGGTCTGGCAGAAGGGAAACTGGTTTTTTACAGACTCGATACACATGAAAGCAAAAACATCCCAGCAAACGGAATCCATAAAGCAGTTGGAAAGGATAAAATCGAAACCATTCACCACCGTGAGAACAAAACAGACCCCAAAGCAGGATTTTACAAGCAAAAAGGGAAAGCAGAAGGGATGTATTACCTGTCCAAGATGAAATATCAAGTCATGCATGAACTTCCCGATTGGCGTATCTCTACAGTAAGCGCCATTTACATTCAGGATGTGCGAACCGTCCTCAAATCTTTCCCAACCCTTTTGCCATTATGTCATTCTTTAAGGGAAAGATTACCTACGTATCCGGCAGTTTGACGAAGTCCTCGCCTTTCTTCAAAAGGCTGCGTCCATCAAGTTGGAGTTTTTCAAGGGTTCTTGATGTAATTTAAGTCATATTATGTTACAATTCATATCAGACTCCATTATGCATAAATTAAATAGTATGGCGGAAGTGAGATGAAAGAGATGCAGAAATTTTTAGGCAAATCCGCAAACAAAGGCATTGCTCAAGGCCCCGTAATGGTAATCAAAAACGGAAATCTACGCATAAGGCATGAGAAGATATCCAATGTCCAATCCGAAATAAAACGCGTAGAAAGCGCGGTAAAACGAGCCAGAGAACAGCTCCAGACATTGTATACAAAGGCATCGGAAGAAATAGGTGAATCTGTTGCGGCAATTTTTAAAGTACACCGGATGATACTGGAAGATGAGGAATATCTCGGCTCCATCCGCAATATTATTACTGCCGAGATGGTAAACGCTGAATATGCCGTAGCAATTACCGGAGAAAAATTTACCAGAATCTTTTCCGGTATGGATGACGAATATGTGAGTGCAAGGGCAGCAGACATGAAAGATATCTCAGACCGACTGCTCCGAATATTGGACGACCGGGAAGATACAGGCAGAAGTTCAGAAGCCCCTGTCATCATTGTGGCAGAAGATTTGAGCCCCAGTGAGACAATCCAGATGGATAGAGAAAAAGTTCTTGCATTTGTTACCATCCACGGTTCCACCAACTCCCACACGGCAATTCTTTCCCGACTCATGAATATTCCATCCTTGGTGGGAACGCCTTTGAATCTGGAAAATATCCGAAACGGTATGACGGCGGTGGTAGATGGCTTTGAAGGCACAGTGATCTTTGAACCGGATGAAAAAACATGTAGACAGGCAAAAGAACGTATAGAAGAAGAGCAGAAGAAGATCCGACTCCTACAATATTTAAAGGGAAAAGAAAACGAAACGCGAGACGGAAGAAAAATCAGCATTTGCGCCAATATTGGAAGTGTCACGGACGTAGAAAGTGTGTTGGAAAATGACGCAGGAGGAATCGGGCTGTTCCGCAGTGAGTTTCTGTATCTTGGGCGAAATGATTTTCCAGCAGAGGAAGAACAGTTTCAGGCATATCGTCAGGTCGTACAGAAGATGGGAGGAAAGAAGGTCATCGTGCGAACCCTGGATATCGGTGCAGACAAGAAGGCAGAATATTTCGGCATTGGAAAGGAAGAAAATCCGGCTATGGGATATCGTGCAGTTCGTATCTGCCTGAAACAGCCGGAGATATTAAAAACACAGCTTCGAGCATTGTTCCGTGCAGCGGTATACGGCAATCTTTCAGTCATTTACCCGATGATAACCTCTGTAGAGGAAGTGCAAAGGCTCCTTCGGATTGCCGAAGAAGTACGAGATGAACTTGCGAATGAGAAGATTCCATTCAGATATCCCAGGCAGGGGATTATGATTGAGACGCCGGCGGCAGTTATGGTCAGCGACGAGTTGGCAGAGCTGGCAGATTTCCTTAGTATTGGAACGAACGACCTGACCCAGTATACGCTTGCCATCGACAGGCAGAACGAGAAACTTTACGAATTCTATAACCCGCACCATAAGGCAGTCATGCGGATGATACGGATTGTGACTGACAATGCTCATAAACATGGCAAACGGGTCGGTATCTGTGGGGAACTTGGCGCCGATACGGAACTGACGGAAGAATTTTTGCGCATGGGAATCGATGAGTTATCCGTGGCGCCGTCTATGGTGCTCGAACTTAGGAAAATTGTCCGGGAAATGAAAGAATATTGAAAGGGACAGGAAGATATGCTATGATGTGAATTGGAACATTCAAAAGATAAGTTTTCACAGAAAAGGATATTGTTATGACGAAAGAGCAGAGACAGGCGGTTATAAAATTGGAAGATCAATTAAAGGAGACAGATGCACCTGCGCTTGATGACCTGCTCTGGGATACGCTGGTAAAGTTTCAGGATTATCCGTTTCACACAGCAAAGAATCTGGAGTTTTCTTATATCATCAAGGGGAATGAGATGTTTGTGACCCGAAAGGATAAGTCCATTACCAGGGCAAGCATTATGGTGGCGTTTCATAAGGCATTAGAACTTGAACGGGTAGTGAAGGGACCTAAAAAACTGGGAACCTTCGGGGCTAGTTATCTATATCCTGTCTTTCGGGAAATAGGCGTAATCATAGTGTGAAAAAGAGAGGTAAAAGTAATTGAATATCGTGAATTTTAATGTTACTATTGATATAAATGCAGTTCAAGCCCAATGGTGTTTCGAGCTTGAGCAGCTGCATGAGAATTGGAAATAAGAGGTAATGGAAGATGTGTGAAGAGATTGTATCTGGATTGGCTTCTTTTGTCGGAGATAGCCCGACGGCGTTTCACGCTGTCGCGAATATTGGGGATATTCTGCAAAAGAATGGATACCAGAGACTTTATGAGGAAGAAAGGTGGGAGATTAGCCCGGGCGGGAAGTATTATGTGACTCGGAATGATTCCAGCATCATTGCGCTGAACGCAGGGGCAGGCCTTGAGAATTATTGTTTTAAGATTGCAGCTTCCCACAGTGATTCACCGACGTTCAAGCTCAAGGAGAATGCCGAGATTCAGGTGAAGGAAAAGTACATGAAGCTGAATACAGAGGGGTACGGCGGGATGCTGTGTGCCTCCTGGTTTGACCGTCCCCTGTCGGCTGCCGGACGGGTCATGGTGAAGGACGGTGGGGCGTATCGGGCAAGGCTTCTGAATATAGACAGGGACTTGCTGTTGATTCCCAATATGGCAATCCATATGAACCGCAAGGCAAACGACGGGTATACCTATAATTTGCAGGTGGACATGCTGCCGCTGTTTGGGGGAAGCGGCTGTAAAAAGGGCGATTTTAAGAAGCTGGCGGCTAAGGAGCTGGATGTGGAGGAGGATTGCATTTACGGGATGGACTTATATCTGTATAACCGGATGAAGCCATCGGTATGGGGCGCTAAGAAGGAATATATTTCCAGTCCGCGGCTTGACGACTTACAGTGTGCTTATACTTCCCTCCAGGGCTTCCTGAAAGGCTCGGACGACGGGGCGGTCAATGTATTTGCCTGCTTTGATAACGAGGAAGTGGGTTCCTGCACGAAGCAAGGGGCGGCTTCTACATTCCTTTATAATACCCTTTACCGCACGAACCTGTGTCTGGGAAAAGGGGAGGAGGAGTTTTTCAGGGCGGCTTCTAAGGGCTTCATGCTGAGCTGTGACAATGCACAGGCGGTTCACCCCAACCATCCGGATAAGACGGACGCGGATAACTGTGTGTTTATGAACGAGGGTATTGTGGTGAAGTCCCATGCGGGGCAGAAGTATACCAGCGATGCCGTAAGTATTGCCGTATTCCGGGGAATCTGCGAGGAGGCGGGCGTACCGCTGCAATTCTTCGCGAACCGTTCGGATATGGCAGGCGGGAGTACCCTTGGCAATATTGCCATGTCCCAAGTGTCAATGAACAGTATTGACATCGGGCTTGCGCAGCTTGCCATGCATTCTGCCTATGAAACTGCCGGAGTGAAGGACAGTTATCATATGGTTCAGGCTGTCGGGCAGTTTTTTAACAGCCGGATTGAGATGTTGCCGATTCAATCGTTAACATAAATCCCTTTCAATTCATGGAGGTATACCCCCGGTTTTTGATGCCGGGGGTATACCTTCGCCTACGTACAAAAATAGTTAGTTTTATAGGGAGTTGATTATGAAAGCAAAGATTAATTTTAAGGAATTTTTGGTGATACTTGTGGGTATGTTTCTCATATCTGTGGCGGTTTATTATGTGATGATACCGGATAATCTGGTTCTGGGGAGCCTGTCCGGTCTGATATTGGTGCTGGTGAATTTTATCCCCTTGAAGATTTCCACGTTGACGTTTATCTTGAATGCCGCTCTTTTGGTGGTTGGATACATATTTATCGGGAAAGAATTTGGACTGAAAACGGTGATTACGTCTCTGATGCTGCCCGTGTATCTTAGGGTTTTCGAGATTGTGACGCCAAATGTGGAGTCCCTGTCCGGAAATATTGTGATTGATTTGGCATGTTTTATGGTGGTAATCAGTCTTGGACAGGCATTGCTGTTCAACATAAATGCTTCTTCCGGCGGGCTGGATGTAGTCGCAAAGCTGTTAAATAAATATCTGGGGTTCAAGATCGGGGAGAGCCTTACGATTGTCGGGTTTGTAATTGCGTTTACGTCTATTTTTGTCTACGACCGTGAGACGATGATTATCAGCCTGATAGGGACGTATATATACGGGCTTGTGCTGGACCGGTACTGCGACGGGTTTCGGATACGGAAGAAGGTATGTATCCTGTCGGGTAAATATACGGAGATTCAGGAGTTTATTGTGAAGGAACTTCACCGGGGGGCGACCTTGTACCGGGCGTATGGAGGAATGGGCCTTGCGGAGCAGATGGAGATTGCGACGATTCTTGAGAAGAGTGAGTATGGAAAGCTGTTGGCATTTATCCAGCAGACAGACCCGGCTGCCTTTGTGACGGTCAGTACGGTCAATGAGGTAATCGGGGCTTGGAATAAGAAGCGGTAGGGATGGCGAAATACGCAAATGAGGAAGGGGATTGAAAACGATGAAGAAGATACTGATGATTGGGACAGGAGGCACCATTGCCTCTACCCAGACGGAGTTTGGCCTGGCGCCGGGCCTTACGCCTGCGGATATCCTGTCTTATATTCCAGCGGTACGGCAGGTCTGCGAGGTAGATTCGATTCAGGTCTGTAACCTGGACAGTACCAATGTGACGCCGGAGCATTGGAGGCTGTTGGCAAGAAGCGTTGAGGAACACTACGGGGCGTATGACGGGTTTGTCATCTGCCATGGCACAGATACGCTGGCATATACGGCGGCGGCGTTGTCCTATATGATTCGGAATTCGTCGAAACCGATTGTGATTACAGGGGCGCAAAAACCCATCCAGATGGATGTGACCGATGCCAGGACGAACCTTTTGGACAGCTTTATCTATGCCGCGGATGATGAATCACAGAATGTCAATATTGTGTTCGACGGGAAGGTGATAGCCGGGACACGGGCAAAGAAGGAGCGGGCGAAGAGTTATGATGCATTTTCCAGTATAAATTTCCCGTATCTGGCTGTGATTCAAGAGGGGATGATCGTGCGCTATATTAAGGAGCCGCCTTGCAGCGAGTCGGTCTGCTTCAGTTATGATATGAAGGACAGCGTGTATGTGTTAAAGCTAATCCCAGGGATGCACGCAAGTATACTGCCGTATTTGTTTATGCATTATGACTGTATCGTGATTGAGAGCTTTGGGGTCGGAGGGATTCCCAATACGCTGGTGCAGGAGTTTTACCGGGAGATGAAGGAGTGGGAAGGCAAAGGAAAGTATGTGGTGATGACTACTCAGGTGGCCAACGAGGGGAGCAACATGACCGTCTATGAGGTGGGGAAACGTGTGAAGCAGGATTTTAAGCTGCTGGAAGCGTATGACATGACTCTGGAGGCTGTGATTACGAAGATGATGTGGCTGATGGGAAGAGGACAGTCAGATTATGAGGGGATGAAGAGGGAGTTTTATACGGAGATTAACCATGATATTTTGTTTACGAAGAGACTGGAAAGAGAGGGATAGGCTGTTATGGAGCTTGTGATTTATGGAATGCATGTTTGTCCGGACTGTGTGGAGGCTTTAGAGGAGCTTGACAGAAGAGAGATTGCGTATGTGTATAAGGATTTTTCCGAAGCTACGGCGAATCTGAAAGAGTTTTTAAAGTATAGGGACTCTAGTGAGATTTTTGATGAGGTTAAGGCAGACGGGGGGATTGGGATTCCCTGTTTTGTGCTACCGGACGGGGAAGTGACCCTTTCTCTGGAGGATGTATTAAAGGTATACCCAGGGGCACACCGTGACGGGCAGTGAGGACTCGTCCGGAAGAAAAGAATTTGAGAGTTGTGGAGGCATTATCGTGGAAGAGAGTAAGGCGTTTGATGGGAAAAAGTTTTTAAAGGAGTATGGTCTGCTGACTCTGGGGACGGCAGGTATTGTTATTTCAGACTATTTTTTTAAGTTTCCGAATCATTTCAGTTTCGGCGGCGTGACAGGTATTGCAGTTTTGTTAAGCGGCGTTTTGGGCGGTACGGCAAGTACGTACTCATTTATTATGAATATTGCGCTGCTTGTGATAGGCTTTTTTGTGCTGGGGAAGAGCTTCGGGATAAAGTCGGTGTATGTCACATTGCTGTTCAGTGTGGGACTTGAGGTGATCCAGTTTGTAATTCCCTTTGAGGGGACGCTGACAGACCAGCCTGTGCTGGAATTAATTTTTTCATTTATCTTTATGACGGTTTGTTCGGCGTTGTTCTTCAACCTGAATGCGTCCAGCGGCGGGACAGATATCATTGCTCTGCTTCTCAAGAAATATACGAATGTTTCGATTGGGCGGGCGTTGATGATCACGGATTGCATCGTCGTGATTGGCTCTTTCTTTATCTATGGACCGACCATCGGCTTGTTTTCGCTGGCGGGCTTTCTGGCGAAGTCCTGTTTTATTGACACAGTGATTGAGAGTATGAATCTGTGTAAGTATTTTACCATCGTATCAACCAATGCGGAGCCAATCTGTGAATTTATCCATAAGGAGCTGAACCATAGCGCGACGGTGTACCATGCCGAGGGGTCTTACACCCATAAGGATAAGACGGTGCTTCTGACCGTGGTAAACCGGAACCAGGCGATTCGGCTGCGTGATTTTGTCCGGGCCGTGGACCCGGAGTCGTTTATGATGATTACGAACAGCAGCGAGATTATCGGAAGGGGATTTCGGGTGAATTGATAATAACTATAAATAGACGTTCTTATCGACATTAACGATTGGACAGAGAATTTTCCTGCTAATATAATAAAAAGTAGTATGTCAATACACTGGTATTGCAGAAATGAGGGCAGATGTGCATGAAGGATAATTTCGATATAAATGTCTGTTATAAAAAAGTATTCAGGATGTTGGGGAACGAAGGCACGATGGACAAGATGGTAAATGATATCGCAGAATATACCAACACGGTCATTACCATCATCGATATCGGAGGAAAGATACTTTCTGCGTCAGATGGAAGCCTGGACGGGGATGACGGAGGCTGCAAGGAACAAAGAGAAAAATTTACGCGCCTGGTTGCGCGTTACATCGACGTGCAGGAAGATGAATCCTCGGAGGATTCCATGCTGATGGAAGAAGAGGAAGGATGCAAGGTAATCAGCAGGATTACGGTAAAAGGAAATACGGAAGGGTTCAGTATCATGGAGTCCCCGTTTTGCGGGGACTTTGGCATGGACACAGAGGAGATTCTTTGTCAAGTCAACGATATTCTCTGTCAGGCGGTAGGAATTCTGATGGAGCGGTACGGACACAGGGTTTATTACCATGCTTCCACGCTGCGCCGCATGATAGCCAGAAGTTTTTTTGACGAAGAGGCGGAAAATGGATTTAAGATTAAGGAAATTCGCTCCATGTACGACGCCTACGTCCTGCCTGGGTTTATCGTAGCCGTGCTGGAGATGAAAGATTATCATATGTTCCAACTGCAAAAGGCAGCGAACGGACTTGCAGACGAGTTTCCAGATTCATTTATCTATATGAAAGAAAACAGGGCATACGTATTGTTTTCAGGTGTGCGTGTAAAACATCCGGAGAAAAAGATTCGCGCGGTATTGGAAGAGCTGTGCAAAGGGTTTGGATTCTACTGCGGCATGAGCGGAGCTTTTGATGATGTAGGATTGGTAGAAAAGAAGCATTTTCTGGTGAAGAAGGCGCTTGAAATCGGAAAGTCATCGGAGCCGGAGAAGGGAATCTACATGGAATACGACTATTACATCCAGACCGTCTGTTCCTGCGCGGTATCCTTCATAGGTAAGGCAAGATATTTGGAGGAAGAGCTGCAGGAATTGAAGAACGAAGACTGCATGAAAGGGACATGCTTTTACAATACATTAAAGGAATATCTTCTGAATGGGAATAATGTCAGTATGACGTCAAAAAAATTATTTATCCATCGCAATACGATGATTTACCGTCTCGGGAAAATCAACGAGATACTGGGAGTGGATATCAATGCGCCTTCCGTCGCCTGGCGGCTCATGCTCAGTATTATTTTGCAGGAACAGGAATGGGGGAACTGAGGGAAAGTGGTCATTGTGCAGACTGCATAACGAAAAGTTGCTTGTTTGTGTCAGGAAGAATTGTTTTTTGCAGAAGGAGTGTGGTAGAATAGGGGTGTTTAGGTAAGAGGAGAGCGTTATATGAATATCATTAAGGAATTGCCCGAAATATTCGAGGAATTTGCAGAGCAGAAGAAACAGTCATTTTTAATCGTGAAAGAGTGCAAAGACCGGCATATTCCGGTTATCGGGGCATACTGCTCCTATTTCCCGAGAGAACTGGCTACGGCGATGGGGGCGGTTCCCATCGGGCTGTGTTCATCGTCGGAGGAGACGGTAAAGATTGCGGAGACAGTACTGCCTAAGAATGTCTGTCCGCTGATTAAGTCCAGCTATGGATTCGCTGTCTCGGACAGATGCCCATATTTTCATTTCTCAGATCTGGTCGTGGGAGAAACCACCTGCGATGGGAAGAAGAAGATGTACGAGATGATGGCCGAATTCAAAGACGTCTTTATCATGGAGCTTCCCAACATACAGTCTGAGAAAGGGCTGAAACTGTGGCGGGAGGAAATCATCCGGCTGAAGGACTTTCTGGAAGAAAAGTTCCAGCTCGTGATAACGGACGAGGATGTCAGGCAGGCGATTCATCAGGAGAACCGCCAGCGGGAGGCGTTAAAGAGGCTTTATGAGGTCATGAGGTTGGATCCTGTTCCTGTTATGGGAATGGATTTGCTCAATGTGCTTTATGGGAGCAAGTATCGGCTGGATAAGGAGCAGGCGGCGGAAGAGCTGAATTGTTTGAGAGAGCGGATACTGGAAGACTACCATGCCAATCCTAAGAAGGAGAAGAAGCCAAGGATACTGGTCACGGGATGCCCGATTGGCGGGGATACCCAGAAGGTCGTCCGGGCGATTGAGGATAACGGCGGGGTTGTGGTGGCATTTGAGAACTGTACAGGGGCAAAAGTGCTGGATAAACTGGTGGACGAGGAAGATCCTGATATCTACGGGGCGATTGCGCGGAAGTATTTCTATATCGGGTGCGCCATTATGACGCCCAATGACAACCGGATTGAGCTGTTGGGCAGGATGATTGATGAGTTCCGTGTAGATGGGGTGGTGGAAATGATTCTGTCGGGATGCCATTCCGTACATATGGAGTCGATTAGTGTACGTAACTTCGTCGGAGAAGAGAAGCATATACCATACATAGACGTTGTCACGGATTACTCTCCGGGGGATGTGGGACAACTGAATACGAGGATGTCGGCATTTATTGAGATGTTGGAGACACATTGAAGAATGAGGCTGTGGGAAAAATGGATACGCCGTTTTCCTACAGTCATTTTTTGTCCATGTTTACACTATTTATAGACAATATATATTTATTATAGACATATATAGACATCGTCTAACAATTTGTGCGCAATGCACAATCGACATAGAAAATATTGGAATTGTAGATGATGAAATCATAATAATTTTTTATTAGAATATCAAAAGGATTGTACGAGGAGGGAAGAAAGTGATTGAGATAAAGAACCTAAAGAAAATCTGGGAGGACGACGGAACCAGCGTCCTTGAGGACATCAACCTGACGATCGAAGACGGGGATATCTACGCACTGGTAGGGCGAAGCGGGGCGGGCAAATCAACGCTGCTTAGGTGCATTAACGGACTGACCTCTTATCAGGGCGGCAGCCTTACCGTGGACGGGTGTGAGATTAAGGACTTAAAAGATAAGGAACTGAGAGAGTTCCGCAGGCATGTGGGCATGATATTCCAGCATTTCTCCCTGTTGGAGCGGGAGACAGTGTACCAGAATATTGCACTTCCCATGCAGTGCTGGAAATATTCCAAGGCAGATACGGATAAAAAAGTAAAGGAGCTGCTGGAGCTGGTAGGACTGACAGATAAGATGAACGCCAAGCCAAGAAACCTTAGCGGCGGACAGAAGCAGAGAGTCGCGATTGCAAGGGCGTTGACCATGGAGCCTAAGATTCTCCTGTGCGATGAGGCGACATCCGCCCTTGACCCCAAGACGACGAACTCAATTCTGGAGCTTCTGTTGGAGATTAACCAGAAAATCGGAATTACCATTGTCATCGTGACGCACCAGATGGAGGTCGTAAGGAAAGCATGCAATAAGGCCTGCATTCTGGAACAGGGACGGATTGCAGACGAGGGGACGGTGCGGGATATTTTCATCAAACAGCCCTTATCTCTCAGGAGGCTTCTTGGAGAAGAGGAAATCCGGCTTCCTTCAAAAGGGCACAATATCCAGATTGCCCATATGGTAAATGATATCAGTGATGGGGAGCTGTTCGGCAAAATGTCCAAGGATTTGGATTATGTGTTCCCGATTCTGGACGGTAAGATTCAGGAGTATCAGGGGGACCATATGGGAATCTTTGTGATAAATGTGGACGACGCACATTTCCAAATGGTAAAGGACTACTTAGACACCCAGAAATTGAACTGGTGCGTGCTTGACGAAAGGAGAGAAGAAGAATGACCTTAAAGAATTATACGTTTTTGCAGATATGTCAGATGATTATTATCCCCGCATTTTTTGATACGATGAAAATGTTGATCATTTCCGGCATCCTTTCGACAATTCTGGGATTCTTCCTGGGAGTCATACTGATTATCACGGAGAAGGGCGGCCTGTGTGAAAATGTAGTCGTGAACCGTATTCTGGACTTTTTTGTTAATATGATACGGTCGTTCCCTTTTATTATCCTGATGATTTCGATTATCCCCCTTACGAGGCTGATTGTGGGAAGTTCCATCGGGGACAAGGCAGCTATCGTTCCGCTTACGGTGGCGGTAACGCCTTTCATGGCTCGGATTTACCAGAACAGTTTTAAGGAAGTGGATCCGGCGCTCATTGAAGCGGCACAGTCCTTTGGCGCATCTAAGAGCCAGATTGTGTTTAAGGTGATGTTAAAAGAATCTGTCCCGTCGATTATTTCCGGGTTGTGCCTGGCAATCATCAACCTTCTGGGAGCCACTGCGATGGCTGGGGCGGTGGGAGCCGGAGGGCTTGGCTCTGTGGCGCTTACATACGGCTATCAGAATTTTAACCAGCAGATCATGTATTCCATCTGTGCGGTGCTGGTCATCCTGGTGGCAATTATTCAGTATTTGGGAGACTGGATTTACCGGAAATTAAAATAGGCACGAATAAAGATGGGCGACAGGCCCATTTTTAGATAAAATTTAAATTACGTATTAGCAGGAGGTTATTTATGAAAAAAAGATTTTTGAGTATGGTTCTTATCATGGGTATGGCAGGAGCGATGCTGGCAGGCTGCGGCGGTTCCGGGGATGAGAAAGCCGATGCAGGGGATTCTGGTTCGGAGAGTTCTGGCTCTAAGGATACTATCCGGATTGGTGTCCGTTCCGACGGAATCGACCAGTTAGAGGTTGTGCGTGACAAGATTGAAGCGGCGGGCTATACGGTAGAGGAGAGCGTATTTGACGACAGTATCCAGCCGAATGTGGCGTTGGCAGAGGGCAGTATAGATGCCAACTGGTATCAGCATGGGCCGTATCTTGAGAGCTATAATGCGGAAAATGACACGGATTTCGTGATGGTGGAGCCAAAGACGGCATACCCGTTGTTCGCAATGTTCTCAGACAAGCATGATTCTATCGAGGATCTTCCGGACGGAGCAAAGATCGGGCTGTGTAATGATGCGACGAATCAGGCGCGCGCGCTGAATATGCTTGAGGCGGAAGGATTGATTGAGCTGGATGATTCGGTGGAAGTCCCGACCATGTATGATGTGAAGGGAAATCCGCATAATTTTGAGTTCATTGAAGCTGAGATGACGGTGCTTCCGCAGTCTTTGGGAGATGCGGATGCCATCTGTCTTGCAGCGGCGCATATGGTAACGGCCGGAAAGCCGGCAGACAAGTATCTTTGTTCCGCACCAGACGGTGAGGACTATGCGGTAGGCTTTGTTGTAAGGAGCGAGGATAAAGACGCGGAGTGGGCGAAGGAGATTGCTAAGCTTGTGCAGTGCGACGAGCTTGCAGAGTATTTTGCCACGGAAAAAGACGGGACGATGGTTCCAAGCTGGAAATAATGAGGACGGGGGGCGGACACTTGGTGTTTGCCCTTTTTGGATAGCAGGGAGCGCGTGCCAGAATTTTGTTTCTTTTGATCTGTAGAACATATTGTTAGGGCTTATTGCTGTCAGAGAGCTGATGTAGGAGCGCCGGAGTGTGGAATCCGGATTGCATAGTGAGGAGGTCGTGAATGGAACTTGCCGCAATTACCTTGTATAAGACACTTGTCATGGTGATTCTTGCATTGACAGGGGTGTTCAGTTACAGGGCAGGAATCGTAGATGAGTCCATGAACCGAAAACTGTCGGAGCTGGTACTGACACTTTTCACGCCGGTTTTGTTGTTTACGTCGTTCCAGAAAGAATTTTCCCAGGAACTGCTTTCCGGGCTTGGGATATCCGTAGTGTTATCGTTTTTGTCCTTTGCCGTTATCTGGTTCATCTGTAAATGTGTCGTGTATGGGCGGGATAAAGACTATCAGGCGGTGGAGCTGATTGCTATGATGTATTCAAACTGCGGGTTTATTGGTATCCCCATGGCGCAGGGAATCTGGGGGACGGACGGAGTGTTCTATATGACCGCATATGTGGCGGTGGCAAATTTCCTGCTATGGTCCCATGGGGTCATCGTTATTTCGGGAAAGAAGAATGTAAAGTCATTGAAGCATGTATTTACGTCGCCGACGATACTTTCCATTGTCTTAGGGGTGGTGTGTTTTCTGGCGCAGGTGAGGCTCCCGGCAATGGTGAATGAGCCGCTTGCAATGGTGGCGGATATGAATACCCCTATGGCGATGATGGTCGCGGGGATTAATATTGCACAGGCAGATCTCAGGAATACCTTCCGGAAATGCCGTTTGTATTGGCTGGCCTTCGTGAAATTAATTATGATGCCATTGGTGCTTATCGGGCTGTTTCGGATGCTGCCCGTGGAAGATGAAGTGAAAACGGTCATGGTACTGGCCACGTCCTGCCCGGTAGGGGTGACGGGGAGCTTGTTCGCACTGCGGTATGGGAAGGATGCGGTGTATGCATCGGAACTGTTTGCGATGTCAACCGTGATTTCAATCGGTACGATGCCATTTATGATGCTATTCTGCTGATGGATTGTTGTGGAAGGACGGCTATCGGATGTTGTTTGTGTGTTTCGGTGAGAGAGGAGAGAACCTAAATATGGAATTAATAAAATTAGAAATGACCCCCAAAGAGAGGAAGCTGGCTTATGCCAGAGGAGAGGAGGTCGATCGGATACCCACGTCCCTGAGCGCAAATGAAACGGCGCCGCCCTTATATGGGATTGATATCTGTGATTACTATTTTTCCGCCGATGCAATGGTACAGGTGGAGACGGCTTTGGCAAATGATTTTCAGGCGGATAACATGGGAATCGGGCTTGGCCTTAGGTCTGTGGTGGAAGCACTCGGTACGAAGCTTGAGTATCCAAAGAAAAATGTGTCCTATATTAAAGAACCTGCGCTGAAAACGTTGGAGGATGTGGAGAACCTGGAACTGATTAATGTGGAGAAGGACGGGAGATTCCCAATTATTCTGGAGGCGACTGAGCGGCTGCTTAAAAGGTTCGGCGAGGAGCGTGTGATCGGCAGCGGGCTTGCGGGGCCGTTGACGACTGCGGCGAGCCTGATCGGGACGGAGATGTTCCTGAAGGCGACTGTGAAGAATAAGGAAGGGGCGCATAGATTGCTGCAGTTTAGCACGGACTGTATTGTAACATGCTGTAAAGATATCAACCGGAAACTGGGGATTGGTTTTATGCTGTCAGAGCCCATGGCGGCGCGCAACCTGCTGAGCAAGAAGCAGTTCAATGAGTTTTTCCTGCCGTATCTTAGGCAGACGGTGGAAAGGCTGAATGAGTTCCAAAGCGGGACGGCAATCCACATCTGCGGGAATACGAGGGATAGGTGGCAGGAAGTGGTGGATGCAGGGGTGAGCGGTTTCTGGGTGGATAACTGTGAGAGCTTGAAGGAGTTAAAGGAATCCTTCGGGGAGCGGATCGCCATAAGCGGCAACCTTGTGCCGGTAGGGGTACTCAGGGACGGTACGACAGAAGAAATCGCAGAGAATGTCCGGTTTTGTATTGCCCAGGCCGGCGATAACCCTTGCGGATATAATCTGTGTCCCGGTTGTACGACTCCTATTGGGACATCTAAGGAGAACATGATTGCGTTTATGAACGCTGCCGCAGTTTATGGCAGAGGGGCAAGGAAAGGACGAATGCCTAAGGGGATGCAGGATAGTCTGGAAATTGGAGAGTTCTTGTTTTAGGATAAGGGAGAAGCCTTCGGGAATCTCCCTGTTTTGTACAATGATGATATAGATATATTCTATATATCTATATCATCATTGATAATATCAATTAGTGTGAAAGAAGTATTTGTGATACGATATGTTTGACGAATTACAGCGGATTTTAGATAGGTTTATGGAAGAATAGGGAAGGGGAGAGGATATTGGCAGAGATAAAAGATTTTCAATGTACATATGACAATTCTGCCGGAATCAGCAGTAAGGTGACGGAAGGCCTGGGCCTTACGTTCCCGGATGCGTACCTTAACTGGGATACCATGGCGGCATTGTCCAAGGCGTTAAAGGAGCATGACAAGGCGGCGTTCTGTGAACTGCCCTTCTGCCATACGGTTGAGGCAGAAGCATTGGGCGGTATCGTTAATTATGGAAATGAGACGGCAGGCCCCAGGGCGAAGGAGTATATCTGTACATCGCCGGAGGAGCTTCTCACACTGCCGAAGATTGATTTCTCGTCGGGAAGGATTCATGAGGTTTTGCTGGCATGCAAGGCCTTGCGGGAGGCGGGAGAGCATGTGGTGCTTCAGGTGTCGGGGCCGCTTACCATATTGAATGTATTGATCGATGCGAAGTATGTTTTCAAAGCAATGCGCAAGAAACCGGAACTGATGAAAGAGGTGTTCTGGAAACTTGGTGCAGAGATCCTCAGGTTCATGGAAGAAGGGAAAAAGTACGGTGCGGATCTGATAAGCTATGCAGATTCTTCCGGCGGCGTGAATATTCTGGGTCCAAAGATGGCGGGGCAGGTGGTGGAGGATTTCACATATGGATTTTTGAAAAAGGCTGAAATGCTGGCGGACGGCAAGACGATGATATTATTATGCCCGAAGACGGCGTTTGCCTTGCTTGGGACGGGAAAAGCGAGATTCCGCGACTTAAAGCTGCCAGAACCGATGGCATACGGGGAAGGGTGTATCGAGATGATTGGGAAGGTAAAGATGGCAGGGCAGATGTGTATTAAAAATGTAGGATACTGGCTTGAGAACGGGATATTTAAAGAGGTTGTGCTTGAGGACTGTGCAGATTCATGAAGATTACAGGAGGAATTTCGGATGAGTTCAAAAGAGGAATTATTAAAGCGTCTTTCAGACGGAGTGGTAGAGATGGAGGAAGAAAATGTCGCCTGCGCGGCGCAGGAATATCTGGATGCGGGTTATCCGGCATTTGACGGTATCATGGAAGGGCTGGTGGACGGAATGAACCGCGCCAGTGAACTTTTTGAGGCGGAAGAGTATTTTGTGACGGATGTACTGCTGTGTTCCGATGCGATGTACGCAGGACTCGATATTTTGCGGCCCTATCTGCCGGAAACGTCAAGGGACGATAAGGTCACAGGGGTTATCGGGGTCGTGGAGGGGGATACCCATGACATCGGGAAGAATCTGGTGAAGATTATGCTGGAGACGGCGGGATTCCATATGATAGACCTTGGAAGGGATGTCCCGCTGGCGAAGTTTGTGGAGACGGCAAAGGAAGAAAATGCGGATTTTGTGTGCCTGTCTACATTGATGACCACCACCATGGGCGGGATGGAGACGGTAATCCGTCTGCTTACCGAGGCAGGGCTGCGTGACAGAGTGAAGGTAATGATCGGGGGAGGCCCCATTTCCCAGAAATATGCAGACAGAATCGGGGCGGACGGGTATTCCCAGAATGCAGTGGAAGCTGTAAAACTGGCGAAAAGATTGCTGAGGAGTGAGAAATGCTGACACCAAAAGAAAGATTAAGGATGATTTTAGCGGGGCAGCAGGCGGACAGACCTGCCTGTATCTGCCCCGGCGGAATGATGAATATGGTGACTTCCGAGCTGATGGATAGGGTGAAGGTCTATATGCCGGAGGCGCACAGGGATGCAAGACAGATGGCAGAACTGGCGAAAGCTGTTTATGAAGAGGGATGTTTCGAGAATTATGGAGTTCCCTTCTGCATGACCGTAGAGGCGGAGGAGATGGGCGCAGAGGTAGATATGGGGACTTCTGTGTACGAGCCCCATGTGACCGGATATGTGATTGAGTCCGTAAGTGAGTTGGAGAAACTGCGGCCGGTGGATGTGACGAAAGGCAGGGCGAAGGTTACGCTGGATGCAATCCGTATCCTGAAAGAAGAGACAGAGGATGTGCCGATTGTGGGCAATCTGACAGGGCCAATCAGCACGGCAAGCTCTGTGATGGAGCCGGTTACATTTTACAAGGAGCTGCGTAAGAAGAACAGAGAAGCACATACATACATGGAATTTATTACGGAACAACTGATTACCTTCGGGCGGGCGCAGATTGAGGCAGGCGCAGATATTATCGCAATCTCGGACCCAAGTGGAACGGGAGAGATACTAGGGCCGAAATATTTCAAAGAGTTTGCCGTGACCTACATTAACCGGCTCTTGGATGCCCTGCAGGAAGAGAAAATGGGGACGATCGTGCATATTTGCGGGCAGATGAGCCCGGTATATAAGGAAGTACACGAAGTACGCAGCAGCGCGCTCAGTTTTGATTCCATCGTGCCCATGAAGGAGGCGCGGGAACATCTGAAAGACCGGGTACTGATGGGAAATGTCAGTACCTATGCGTTGGAATTCGGAGATCCTGACCGAGTCAAGATGCTGACAAAAAGCTGTGTCAAAAGTGGTTCAGATATTATTTCCCCGGCGTGCGGGCTTGGGATGAAGTCGCCGCTTAGGAATGTACAGTCGATTTTGGAATGCCTGACCGACGCGCAGTGAGAGGAGAGAAAGAGAGATGGCAGAGATAAAGATTCGGCATGGCGGAAGGCATTTTATATGTCAGAACGGCACAAATCTTCTGGACGCTTTGCTGGAAGCCGGAGTTTTCGTAGATAATCCTTGCAATGGCAAAGGCATCTGCGGGAAATGTAAAGTGAAGGTATTGTCTGAGGGCTTGACCCCAATGACGGCTTCGGAGGAGCGGCTATTAAAGCCGGAAGAGATTTCAGAAGGAGTCCGTCTGGCCTGCATGGCGGAAGTGACGGGGGATGTGGAAATCGGACTGCTAAAAAAGGAACGGAAACATGAGGTGCTGACAAAGGGATATCTGCCGGCGTTTGAGAAGGACAATTTTGACGGCGGGTATGGCGTCGTCATCGACATCGGCACGACGACGGTAGTGACGGCATTGATTGACCTTAGGACAGGGGAGGAGATTGCCAGCGCGTCGATGATCAATGCACAGAAACGTTACGGTTTGGATGTGCTGACCAGGATTACCTACGAATACGAGCATCCGGACTGCGGGGTACGTAAGCTTCAGGAGGCGATCGTGAATTCAATCAATGGCATGATCGAAGAGGTATGCAAGGAAACAGCGGTAAGCCGGGAGGAGATTCGGGAAATCGATGTGGCGGCAAACTGTACCATGATGCATATGCTGTTGGGAGTCGATGCAAGGTCTCTCGGGAAATCGCCCTACAAGCCGGAGTTTACAGAGGCAAAAGAGCTGCTTGCCCATGAGATTGGAATCCGGGCGGCAGAGGATACGAAGCTGTACTGCCTTCCCCAAGTGTCTGCCTATATTGGAGCGGATATCGTGGCAGGGGCTTATGTCTGCCAGCTTTGGAAGGAGCAGGGGAATGTGCTCTTCATCGACATCGGGACCAATGGAGAAATCGTCCTTGCAAACCATGGACGGCTTACATGCTGTTCCTGCGCGGCTGGACCTGCGCTGGAGGGAATGAATATCAGCTCCGGGATGCGGGCGGCTGAAGGGGCGATCGAAGATGTGGAGATTATGGAGCAGGGAATCCGTCTAAGGGTCATCGGAAATGGGGAGCCGGCGGGACTCTGCGGGAGCGGAATCCTTGCTGTGGTGAAGGAATTATTGCGCACGGGAATCGTGAAGAAGACAGGAGTGTTCGTGAAGAAAGAGAAACTTGAGGAGACCGATTACCGTTATCCCATGATCCGCATGGATGGGACGAAGCGGGAATTTGTCCTGTGTGAGGAGCCGCAAATCGTGGTGACGCAAGGAGATGTGCGTCAAGTGCAGCTTGCCAAAGGAGCAATCCTATCCGGGTTCACCGTTCTTTTAAAGAAGGCAGGGCTTAGGATGGAGGAGCTTGATAAGGTGATGATTGCCGGGCAGTTCGGCGCGCACCTTCCGGCAGAGTCCTTAATCGGGACAGGAATCCTTCCGCAGGAGGCAGCGGGAAAGCTTTCCTATGTGGGAAATTCGTCCAAGACGGGAGCCTATATGGCGCTTTTGTCCCGGCGGGTGAAACAGGAAATCGAAACTTTGGCGGAGAAGATGGAGTATATGGAGTTGGCGGAAACCGAGAACTATGAGAGGATATTTGCGGAGAGCATGATATTTTCCGAGGTAAATTGAAGAATAGGAGTGAAGACATGGAAGAAAAAGTAATTGCCGAACAGTTCATGAAGGGTTATGACTGTTCACAGGTCGTTGTGTCCCATTATGCGGCAGAACTTGGCATCTCAGAAGAATTGGCGAACAAAGTAGCCGCCTGCTTCGGAGGCGGAATGCTTCAGGCGGATACGTGCGGGGCATTCACAGGGGCGCTTATGGTGATTGGGTTAAAGTATGGACATTATGATTCAGGGAAGCTTCAGACACAAAAAGAAGTAATGATGGCAAAGAGCGGGGAATTCAGGAAAAAGTTTTTTGAAAAACACCCTACATGTAACTGCAAAGAACTGGTGGGCTATGATGTCTCTACGCCGGAAGGGTTCAAGGAGGCAGTGGAAACGGGAAGGATGATGTCCTTCTGCCCGAAGCTGGTGAAGGATGTAATCGAGGTGTTAGATGAGATGCTAAAATCTTCTCACAGTAAATAAAGAAGGATGAAAATATGGACAGAATTACAGGGTTAAGGGAATACATTAACTCAGAAGAAGTGAAAGAAAAATTGGGCATTCCCCGCCGGGAAAAACTGGAATGCCGTCTGTTGGCACAGGGAGAATATAATATTAATTATGTGTTCGTGCATCCCTTGTCAGAGAAAAAATTGATTCTCAGGGTGAATACAGGCAGTCAGATGCATTTAGAGAATCAAATCGAATATGAATACCATGCGTTGAAGCTATTGGAAAATTCAGGCAGGACTCCCCGTGCCGTCTATGTAGACGGAAGCAGGGAGAAAGTGGAATATGGCGTCATGGTGATGGAGTTCCTCGAAGGGCATGCTCTCGACTACCGTCAGGAAATGGAATGTGCGGCGCAGTGCCTTGCGGACATTCACAGTGTTCCGGTGTCAGAGGATGCAGGGCTTATTATGCCAGAGAACCCGCTGCAGGCGATTCTGGACGAATGTAACGAGATGGCAGAGACTTACTATCATTCCCCTCTTGGAGATATGTCAAAAAAACAGATGATAGGGCGGATGCTAAAGAGCGGGCAGCGGATGTTGAATCAAGTTTCCGTATCTGGCGGATATCGGTGCTGTATCAATACGGAGCTGAATTCCGGGAATTTTTTGATCAATGGTAAGGGGAAGGAAAACTATCTGGTTGACTGGGAGAAGCCGCTGTATGGCGACCCGGTGCAGGACTTGGGGCATTTCCTTGCCCCGACGACGACCTTCTGGAAGACGGACGTGATTCTTGGAGGGGAGGAGATGGACCATTTTATCCGGCAGTACAAAGATTCTGTAGAAGGCAGGTATGACGTACAGGGAATCGAAGAACGCCTGAAACTGTTTATTCCGATTACCTGCCTCAGAGGAATCACATGGTGTGCCATGGCATGGATACAATACCAGAATCCGGATCGCTTGATTTGGAACGAAGGAACCTTCCGCAAAATAGAAGCCTATTTAGAGGATGGATTTCTGAAGAAGCTAGAGACTTCATTTTTTGCTTGACTTTTTCCGATTATGGACGTATTCTAAATATGTTGCATAGGGGTGCTTAGAATGGCTGAGATGTATGCAGAGCATACGAACCCTTCAAACTTGATCCGGGTAATGCCGGCGTAAGGAAAGGAGAATTTCATAATGTCACAAACTAATTCTGTCACAGGCAGGAGTGCGTCTTCTGCCGTCAAAAAGCTCGTTTTTTCTGCAATGGGAATCGCACTTGCAATGGTTACTTCCTATATAAAGGTATGGGAGATGCCAATGGGCGGTTCGGTCACGCTATTATCCATGCTGTTTATTTGCCTGATTGGTTATTGGTTCGGAGCCGGTTACGGAATCCTCACCGGGGTCGGATATGGCTTCCTGCAATTTATTGCAGACCCCTATATGATGTCCATTCCACAGGTACTTTTTGATTATCCCCTTGCTTTCGGTGCATTGGGATTGTCGGGATTTTTCAGCGGCAGGAAATATGGGCTGCAAATAGGTTATGTTGTAGGCGTGTTGGGTAGATTCCTGTGCTCAACGCTGTCCGGCGTGTTCTTTTTCGCCGCATATGCGCCGGAAGGAATGAATCCATGGGTGTATTCTTCCCTGTACCAAGGAAGTTACCTCGGGGCAGAAGGGATCATAACGCTGGCGATTATATCCATACCGCCTGTGGCAAAGGCGTTGGATACGGTGAAGAGACAGGCGATGTAATTTTTTAGAAAAAGATGGGGCAGTTGGGAGATGTTTCTATTTCGGCATCACGGACTGCCCCATTTTTTCTTTTATATATTAATAAAATCTATAATTGAATTAACATATATTTTTTTTCAATTAGACGCGTATATTTTCCCATGATAATATAAAAAAGCAAAAATTCTATATGTATTTATTTACAGAAAGAGGGGAAATATCTTATGAAGAAGTTGTGAATAACAGAGCAGAAAAAAAAGAGCTGGATAGGGAAAGCAATCATCGTATTGCTGTTCGCCGCGGCAATACTTGCATACATGTGGATCCCATCCGTGCATGACTTATACAATGAGATTGCCCGGATGTTTGCCAGCGGTGATTTTACCGTGGTACGAAACTTTGTGGAATCTTACGGCGGGTATGCGGCGGCAGTGTCATTCGCACTGATGATCTTACAGTCTATCGCAGCGCCTCTCCCGGCATTTTTGCTGACATTTGCCAATGCGAACCTTTTCGGATGGTGGCAGGGAGCGATTCTTTCATGGTCCAGCGCAATGGCAGGGGCGACGGTCTGCTTTTTCATTGCGCGGATTTTAGGCCGCGACGTGGTGGAGAAGATTACCAGCAAGGCAGGGTTAAAACAGATTGACGTTTTCTTTGAGAAGCACGGGAGGTTGAGCATTTTGATTGCAAGGCTGCTCCCGTTCATTTCCTTTGACATCGTAAGCTATGCGGCGGGACTTACGTCCATGTCCTTCTGGAGCTTTTTTGTCGCGACAGGAATCGGGCAGCTCCCGGCAACGATTATTTATTCTTATGTAGGCGGTATGCTGACCGGAGGGGCGCAGATGCTTGTGACGGCGTTGATGATACTTTTTGCTTTGTCAGCGTTGATTGTACTTTTCAGACAGCTTTATGTGGAACGACAAAAGAAAAAAGAAGAATCATTTTTATGAGTGAAGGAGAGTATTCCATTATGAAAAAGAAACTATTAAGCGTATTATTAAGTGTGACAGTAGCAGCGGCTCTTGCTGTGGGATGCAGTTCCAATCCGGACGACGCAGAGAAAGCTCCGGAGAATACCGCGGATGAGCAGAAAGAGGATACCGATGCAGCGGATGATACATCAGACGATACCGCAGACGTAGAACCTGTGGAGCAGCGGACCGTGTATGTTACGCCGGAGTGGGTGAAAAGCGTCATTGACGGAAACCAGGCGGGCTATGAGGACGCCGTGATTGCAGAGGTCACATATACAGGCGTGCTGGATGACAGCGAGTCTTATAAGAAAGGACATGTCCCGGGGGCAATCCTCGTGGGAGATACGGAAGTGGAGGATGCAGAAGGAACGGAAGAGAAGCCCTATAATCTTCTTACGCCGGAAGAAGTTGAGTCTTATATGCTTTCCCACGGCATTACCAAGGATACTAAGGTCATCTTGTATGGTGAGGATGTTTCTGGTGTAGGCCGTGTGGCATACGCTTATCTCTGGGCAGGCGTTGAGGATGTCAAGATCTTGAATGGCGGCCTGAAGGCATGGGAGAAGGCCGGCTATGACCTGGAAACGGATGTGAATGAAGGAACGAAAGCAGATAGCTTCGGCACAACGGTTCCGGCCCATCCGGAATTCTGGGTATCCATTGAGGATGCAAAAGACAGGCTTGAAAATGATGACAACTTTAAACTGGTAAGTATTCGGAGCGAGGATGAGTGGCTCGGAAAGACAAGCGGCTATAACTACATTGAGCGGGGCGGCGAGCCGGAAGGCGCTGTGTGGGGCAAAGGCGCGCAGACTGCGTTCGACGTGGCTGATTTTACAGACGCAGACGGAGTTGTCAAGGATTTAGAGGGATTTAAGAAAGTATGGGAAGACTGTGACTTTACCCTGGACAACCATCTTTCCTTCTACTGCGGCACAGGCTGGCGGGCAACGGTTCCGTTTTTAGTGCTTTATGAAAATGGGTATGATGATATTTCCGTTTATGACGGCGGTTGGTATGAGTGGCAGATGAAGTCCGACTATCCGGTACAGGTAGGAGATCCGGCAAGCGACGACTGTGAGCATACGACGGTAAAGGAGCTGCCGACGGATAAAGCGGCTGCAGAATAATCGGACAGAACAGTATTATGTCGGGGGCTGTTGTACTAAGCAAGATAATTACAAGATATGGCTGTCATATATTGTATATTTTATGCTTAATGCGGCAGTCCCTTTCGTAATTTTTATTGAGGTATGGAGAATCTATGAAAAAAGTACTATATATCATCTCAGATCTATTGATAGCCGCATTGCTGGCGGGAGCATATATCGTCCAGTATTTTGCGAAACGTAAGCTGGGGATGAACCGCTGGATCGTGTTCAAGATTTCAAAAGTAAAAGAAGCGCTGCCGATCGAGATGCTGCGCTACGTGGCCGTGGCGGCAGTGCTTGCGCTGGCAGTCCTGGTTTTGCTCCTGTATGGAAGGAACAGGAAGGCATACCAGAAAATCGTTCTTCCAATGGTAATCGTGACGATTGTGCTTGCGGCAGGTTATCTTGGGTTTACGCTATATTTTTCACAGGAGCGAGTCCGCGCCTATTATCTGATGCTGCCGTTGATCGGTCTGGCAAATGTGGTGCAGTTGGCAAAGACTTTTACTGCGATGAAGCTCTGTAAGGTCAATGAGCCATGAAGAAATATATCAAAATCATAACGTTTGCATTCATTATCGTACTGATACTGGTGTTGAACCATTACTTCGGCTGGTCAGACTATCTGTCGGATGCGGATAATCTGATGTTCCTGAAGGAAACGGTGGAAGAGCACTTCCTGTGGGCGCTGTGCATCTATATTGTCCTTACCATCATCGGCTGCGTCGTGCTTGCGCTTCCGGGAATTACCTTTGCCGTTGCGGCAGGCATACTTTTCGGGCCGTTCATGGGTATCTTTGCGTGCCTGACCGCTACGACCCTTGGCGCCATGTTCGCGTTCCTTGTGGGAAGGTTCTTTCTCAAGGAATCCGTAAAGCCTATGCTTGAAAAGAACAGGCTGTTGAAGCGGCTTTTGTTCTCAGAGGACGGGAAGAGCGACATGATCGTACTTATGATCACGAGGATGGTTCCGCTCTTTCCCTATAATCTGCAAAATTTTGCCTATGGGATCACGGATATCGGATTCTGGAAATATTCCATATTCACGTTTATCTTCATGCTGCCAGGAGTGTCCTTTTTTACCATTGGTTCGGCGGGGCTTACGGCAGAAGGGGACAAGTGGAAATACTTCCTGACTGCCGGAATCCTTGCAGTACTGGTGACGGCAGCCGGGATTCTGATCCAGAGAAAGTTTCTTGGGAATGTAAAGGAGGAAACAAAAGGAAATTAGATGAAACAGGCAATCATTTTATTTACAAGAGTCCCTGTGGCTGGACAGACAAAGACAAGGCTGATGCCATTTTTATCAGGGGAGGATTGTGCGGCGCTGCACAGCGAGTTCATCCGAAGCGCTGCACGGGCATGCCAGGGCGTGGATGCGGATCTTCTGGTGTATTACGCTTTGCCGGAGGCAGTGTGCCCGTCTGGGGCGAGAAAGAATGACGGGGCGTGTATTGGAACGCTTGCGAAGTTGACCAAAGGCTCTAAGGGTTTTTATCCCCAGAAGGGGGAAGGACTGGGGGAGCGGATGTCACAGGCCTTTGCGGAAGTTTTTGCGCTGGGATATGAGCGTGTGCTGCTTACTGGGACGGATATTCCCCAGATAACGGCCGATATTTTCCGACAGTCCTTCCGGGAGCTTGAGGAATACGACGCCGTAGTGAACCCCACGGAAGACGGCGGTTATTATCTGATTGGACTGAAAAGCGCCAGGGACGATATCTGGAACGTGCCTCATTATGGCACGAATACCGTATTTGAGGATACTCTCTGCCAGCTTGAAAAGGCAGGGCTTCGTGTCTGCGTCGGGCAGACATTGAGAGATATTGATACAAAGGAAGATCTGATGGCATGGTATGGGGCTGACCGCTGTATCCACTGCGGGGCATGTACAAGGAGCTGCCGTTTTCTTGAGAAGTATGGGATCGATCTGGAAGGGTTTGCGAAACGGCCCGAGCTTGCATATTCCTGCTTCCTGTGCGGCAGGTGTAAGGCGGTATGCCCTAAGGATATTGACGGCGCGCGTATGGCAGTCCTTATGCGGCAGATGCGTGAGGACAGAGCTTCCTATCAAGGTCTTTTGTGGGAGAAAAGCCCCTATAAATTCGCCAATTACCGGAAGGGATGGAAAAAGTCTGTTTTTTTCCCGGGATGTAATTTTACCGCATTTTATCCCAAGACCACGAAATATCTGGAACGTCTCATGAAAAAGCATGGGATAGGGACAGTCTATGACTGCTGCGGGAAACCGGTCTATGAGCTTGGGCTTAGGGAAGATTCGGAAGATGGCCTTGACCGGATTGCCGCCCGTCTGAAAGAACAGGGAGTGGAGGAGTTGATCGTGCTGTGTCCCAACTGTTACCATTTTTTTAAGGACAGGCTTGAGGTTTTGATGGTGACAGTCTATCAGAAGCTCAGAGAACTGGGCGAAGGAAAGCCTGTGAAAAAAGACAGGATTCCCATTTACTATCCATGTCCGGACAGAGATCAGAAGGAAATGTTCCAGGATGTCTGCCAGTTTTTGGAAGGGGAGGTAACGGAGCCGTTTTGGAAGGTTCAGTGCTGTGGGCTGGGTGGCTGCGCAGGCGTGAAGGAACCTGAGCTTTCACGGGAAATGGCGGAGTCGGCGAAGGATTACGGCGATGAGCTGTATACTTATTGTGCTTCCTGTATCAGTAATTTCAGGAGAAAGGGCATGGAAGATGCGCACCATATCCTGCCGTTGATTTTGGGGATTGAGGAAAAGGTGCCTCTTGGGATACAGCCATTCATGAATCGTGCAAGGAGAAAATTATTGTAGATGAAGGTTTCAATTATTATTCCAATCTATAACGAAGAAACGACAATCCGAAAACTGCTTGGGTCTCTTGAGCCGGTGAAAGAAAAAGCGGAGATTCTTTTCGTGGACGGCGGGAGTACGGACAGGACATTGCAAATGATACCGGAAGGATATACGGTGCTTCAAGGAGCGAAGGGGCGGGCAAGGCAGATGAACCTCGGTGCAAATAAGAGCAGTGGGGATGTGTTGTTCTTTCTCCATTGCGACAGCGAACTTCCGGCAGATGCCATAGAGCAGATTGAGGCGGTCATGGAGCAATACCGTGCAGGGTGTTTTGGGATTGCGTTTCATTCTAAAAATATCTGGATGAAATGCTGCCAGCTCATTTCCAATCAAAGAATTAAGGACCGGAAGATCATGTTCGGGGATCAGGGAATCTTTATCCGGCGGAAACTATTCTTTGAGATAGGCGGGTTTCCGGATCTGCCCATCATGGAAGATTACCAGTTTTCCCTTACGCTCAAAGAGATGGGGGTCAGGCTCGGGATTGCCGGGAAGCGGATCTATACTTCTGACAGGCGGTTCGCCAGAGGCGGAAGGCTTCGGGTAATGTGGAAAATGAACCGTCTGCGCGCGATGTACAGAAGAGGCGTGGATATTGAGAAGATTGCAGAGCTGTATAGGGATGTGAGGTAATAGAGGAGATGGGAACCGGCATGCCGGGAGACGGCGGAGGTTTGGCTTGGCACGCCGCAAGGGACTGTGTACTGTCTGGTGATGAGCAGGGAACAGACAGACGAAGTCTGAAAAGATTTTGGCAGGAATCGCGAAAGTCCATTGCGTCTTGCCTTTTTATATGGTATACTTCTTACATAAGAATCTTAAAAGGTGTTCACCTTCTATTTTCTATCCGACAGTTCGCCGGATTATTCAATCATTATTTTAAGTATGCAGATTATGAGATTCTTAATATTGAAGATTTTGTTATCAGACATCAATGATTTCTTTTGAAATCCTGCTTCTCTATGTGTATGTTTCATGATATGATGAATCTATACAGTAAAAGTCTTCCTAAGAGAATTCTTTGCCACCCTTAAAGGTGAGCTGATAAGCATACATGACCATGGTAGTCGTTGACATGAAAGGTCCGCCGCCGGTCATGGTATACACGATATCGAACACCTGCATGGAGCTGATAATTGCCAGAAACATAAGTTAAATGAGCTGAGCCTTGACAACATCATCGACCTTGGGCGTGCCGTTGAGGAACTGGGGAATCAGATTCCGATTGCGGGAAATATAGATCCCGTGGAAGTGGTGATGAATGGCAGCAGGGAGGAAATCCATAGGGAGGCGCTAAGATGTATTGAGATTGGACAAAAGGCAGAGAAAGGGTATGGGTTGGCCACCGGGTGCGATGTGCCGGAAACAGCGAAACCTGTGCAGATTGACTGGATGATGGAGGCGGTCAGGGAATACTGCCGCTAAAATAGCATATACTGAGTATAAGCTTCATTTTGCTTGACTTCTGTAAAAAGTCATTGTAAAATAAGCTTAGTGATCGTACTGGGGAAACTTGTGAAGCCCTCAGTCCGGAAGGCTCCTGAGGGAGCCTTTCGTTATATTTTGATAATGCAATCCTTGGTGTAATATGGATAGGACAGGAGGGAATCGGAACGTCAAAGACCTTTAAATCATATGAAGATTTGTTAGAAATCTTACAAAAAGATAAAAATCTGATAATCGATGATATAAGTTATGCAAGACGTATTCTAGCGAAGACGGGCTATTTTTCTCTGATTTCTGGTTATAAATCTATTTTTAAAAATCCAACTACCGGAAAATTTAAAGATGGTACTACTTTTGAAGACATATATAGGCTCTATTTATTTGACAATGAATTGAGAAGTATATTTTTGAAATATATACTCATCGCCGAGCATGGTATAAAATCTTCATTAGCATATTATTTTACGGAAGCATATGGAGAAGATCAAAAAGAATATTTATCGATGGAGCATTATATGGTGACAAAATCAACACAGTGCGATGTACGGAGGATGATAAATATTCTTTCTTACAATATTACATATAGAAGTGACTATACGTTTATAACACATTACAAAAATCAGCACAAAAACGTGCCGTTGTGGATTATGATTCAAGTATTGACGCTTGGACAGCTTTCGCATATGTTTGATCTGCTAAAAGCAAATGTGCCCATTAAAATGTGTTGTAGTTATCATGATGTTGGACGGAAAGATATGCACTCTTTCTTATCTGTTATGACAAAACATCGAAATGTCTGTGCTCATGGAGAGCGTTTTTATAATTATGTTACAAAAGATAGTATTACAGATACGTTGCTTCATAAAAAGATAGAGATATCACGGGAAAAAGGACGTTATCAGAAGGGGAAGACAGACATTTTCTCTGAGGTGATTATTTTAAAATATCTTTTAGATAAAGAAGATTTTCATAATTTTTATTATGAACTGATACGTTGCTTCAAAAAATATCGTCCGAATGAGAAGATAATGAATATTATGGGTTTTCCTGAAAAATGGATGGCTATCATACGTTTAAAATTATAGAATAGAGACAGGGGATTTGCGAGTAACATTTTGAGTGTATGGAGGGAAACATAGTTTGTCCCCCAAAGGAGAAAGAATGAGATGAAGATAGAAGAAATAATGGAACGGATTCATTTACCCGAAGAAGCACGCGGGCTGGTACGTAAAGAGCGGATAGACGAGAATGAATATGGCGTCTGGAAGGAGAAGTTGTATCAGGATAGCCGGCGCTTTATCGGCGAATGGGAGAAAATGGACGCACGTTTCTCATGGGCGTTGGAATTTTATCTGAAACTGGCAATGGATACCTATGAAGAATACCAAAAGAAAGGGTATGCAGACAAGATATTTGACCAGACCTTTTATGATATTACAATCTGGTGCGGCGAATGTTACCGGAAGCACGGCGTCTACGGTCTGGAAGAACTTATGTGGCTTGGGCAGTCCGTGAAGATGGAACTGTTCCGGCTTGGAAGATTACAGTTTGAGCCAATTCGTACCGAGAAGGATAGGAAGGGGAAGAATCAGCATATTCCTGCGGGAACGAAGGCGTTAAGCGTACATATTCCTGCAGGGGAGCCGTTAGTATATGAGGAGTGCCAAAAGTCTTTCGCAGAGGCGAGAGCATTCTTCGGTGGGGAATATGGGGTGTTCGTCTGTGACTCCTGGCTGTTGTCCCCGCACCTGAAAGAGATACTGCCGGAATCAAGCAATATCATTCGTTTCCAGAATCTCTTCGAGGTGACAGAGGTCAGCTATGCGTATCCGCAGGCGGAACAGAGGATTTTCGGAGATGTACTTGAAGATAAGCGGCAGTATCCGGAGGATACATCCCTTAGGCAAAGGGCGAAAGCGTATGTGCTCGCCGGACGTGATCTTGGAATCGGCGCGGGATTTTTTGTAACCTTTTGAGAATTTTCTCACACTAACAGATGTATGGAAAAAGACGTCTCAGTAATGTATAGATATATTCGATAGGTTAATTCCATATATTTATATTATCAATTTAACAACGGGGAAGATTATGGTTAAAATGTCAATAGCGCAGAGGATACGGAGGTAAGATGCATATGTTTAAACAGAAAGAAGTTAAGTATGAGATGAAATTATTAAGTTCTCTGGTCAAGGTGTTTCAGGACGAGACTCCGGTATACCAGCCGGAATGCCTGAAACTCAGCGCCTTGTGGGGAGAGACGGTATCTTTTCAGGCGGCATACACAGGAGATTATTTTATGCGGGAGCGCCTGGACGTTAAGGTCGTGTCTCCGATTGAAAAATGGATTCGCGTAAGGACTGTGGAACAGGTCCCGGTGGGACGGGCGACCAACGGGATTGTGGATGATAACTATCTGAAAACCACTTCCGGGCTGTACCCGGATCTTCTGCGGGACTTAAAAGACGGAAAGGCTATCGTATGTTCCCATCAGTAGAGGAGCCTTTGGATTGATGTGGATGTGACGGAAGAAATCGAAGCCGGAGATTATGAGATTGAAATTCAGTTACAAAAGGAAGGAGAAAACGTGTGTTCATCTGTCATGAAGCTGTCGGTAATCGGCGTTACCCTTCCGAAACTTGGAATCATGCACACGGAGTGGCTTCACGTGGACTGTCTTGCAGACTATTACCATGTGGAGGTATTTTCGGAGGAACACTGGAAACTTCTGGAAAATTATTTTCATGAATATGTGCAGAGAGGCTGCAACATGATGCTTGTCCCGCTGTTCACATTGCCGTTGGATACTGCTGTGGGACTTGAGCGGACGACGACCCAGCTGATTGAGGTGGAAGTAAAAGACGAAGAGTACCGGTTCGGGTTTGACAAGTTAAAACGCTGGATAGATTTGTGTAAAGACTGCGGGATTGAATATTTTGAGATGTCCCACCTCTTCTCCCAGTGGGGAGCGAAATATGCGCCTAAGGTTGTGGCAATGGTAGATGGGAAGGAAGAGAAGATTTTCGGGTGGCATACGCCAGCTGTGGGCGAGTACACAAAATTCCTGCAATGTTTCCTGCCTAAGCTCACCAACAAGCTGCGGGAGTGGGAGATTGCAGAAGTAACATACTTCCATATCTCCGACGAGCCGCGGGAAGCGCATCTGGAGAGTTTTAAAGCCGCGAAAGAGTCGCTTGGGGACCTGCTTTATGGTTTCCATACTTTTGACGCGCTGTCAAGCTATGAGTTCTACCGCCATGGGCTGATTGACAAGCCGATTCCTGGGAATAACGAGATAGAAGAGTTCCTGGGGCACGGGCTTACAGAGATGTGGACTTATTACTGCACCGGGCAGTTTTATGAAGTGAGCAACCGGTTTATGTCCATGCCGTCTGCAAGGAACCGGATTTACGGGGTACAGTTGTTTAAGTATGACATTATCGGAATCCTGCATTGGGGATATAATTTCTACAACAGCCAGTTCTCCATCGAACATATCAACCCCTATGAAGTGACGGACTCGGGCAATGCATTCCCGTCGGGCGACCCGTTCCTGGTCTATCCGGGAAGCGATGGGCATCCGGAAGAATCTATCCGTATGATGGTTCATTATGAGGCGCTGACGGATTTGAGGGCGCTTCGCCTGCTGGAATCTCTGGCTGGCAAGGAGTATGTGATGGATTTGGTGGAGGGCGAACTTTCGGAGCCGCTGACGTTTAAGAGGTATCCTAAGTCAGATATGTACTTGATTACCCTGCGCAACCGTGTGAACCGTGAGATTGCCCGGAGAATATAGAAAGATAGGGAACAGACAGACGAAGTCTGAAAAGATTCTGGCAGGAATCGTGAAAGTCCATTGCGTCCTGCCTTTTTATATGGTATACTTCTTACATAAGAATCTTAAAAGGTGTTCACCTTTTATTTTCTATCCGGCAGTTCGCCGGATTACTCAATCATTATTTTAAGTATGCAGATTATGAGATTCTTAATATTGAAGATTTTGTTATCAGACATCAATGATTTCTTTTGAAATCCTGCTTCTCTATGTGTATGTTTCATGATATGATGAATCTATACAGTAAAAGTCTTCCTAAGAGAATCCGAGTATTCTGCAGATGAAAGGAGACTTTTTATGAATAAGACACAAAATGGAATGCAGACACAGACAGATTTTATTATGTCCCCGACCGTTGATGTATGTTTTGCCGGATTAATGGAAAATCCTGTTGTACGGAAAGGATTCTGTGCGGCTGTTATGCGGGTTCCGCCGGACCTGATTGGTGAGACAATGCTTGTTCCTACACATCTGCGCAGAGAGAATGCCCAGGATAAACTGGGAATTTTGGATGTTCTGGTAAAATTAAAAGATGGGACACATATCAATCTGGAGATGCAGGTGAGATATTTTGAGTTCTGGGATGAGAGGGCGCTGTTTTATCTCAGCAGGATGTTTTCCGGCAGTTAGAATACGGGGATTCTTATGAAAAATTAGGGAAATGTATCCATGTCAGTATTTTGGATTTTGTACGCTTCCCAGAGGATGAGAAGTGTTACCGTACCCTGCATTTTAGAGATGATGAGAGTAGTGAGCTTTATAATGATAAGATGGAGATTCAGATTCTGGAACTTAGGAAGTTGCCGGAGGAAGTGCGGACAGGGGAGGACATTGTGGATTGGATGCGTTTCTTGAAAGGAAAAAGCAGGGAGGAGTTTGAGCGGATGGCAGAAACAAGCGTATATTTTGGAGAAGCATATGAAGCGTTGCAGCGATTAAGTGCGGATGAACGGAGACGATTGGAATATGAAGAACGGGATAAGGCGTTGAAAGATTATAATACACAGATGAGCAGTGCGCTAAGGCAGGGGCAGAAGATTGGAGAAGAGATAGGAGAGAATGCCGGTATTCATTTAGTATGCAATGTATTGAATTTGCATGCACAGGGAAAATCTGTCGAGGAAATTGCAGCAGTATGTAATTCGAGCATTGAAAAAGTACAGATGATCTTACAGAATGTAAAAAGCATTTTTCAGAAGAGGATTTAAAGACTGGGTTTCTTAGAGGAGCTGCCCGTATCTTACAGAATAAGAAGTGAGAGACCGCACGCCCTCACGGTGTCTTACTTCTCCATATCATCCCTTCAACCCATTCAGCGCGACCCCCGCCTCGAATTTTTACTGGAGCAGCAAATAGAACAGAAACGGCGGCATAAACGTATCACCGCACATGCCATCGAAAGTCCCACATCCACATCATACTGTGCCTTCATGGCAGTGTGCGCATCACCAGAGGCAGAATGACAGACCACAGAATCCTTCGGTTGGAAGCTCCGTCAATCCGGGCAGATTCCAGCAGTTCATTGGGGATGTCAAGAATCGCCTGCCGCATAATGAACACATAGATAAGTACAAGAGATAATTAACGGCATATGGGAGGATGGACGATGAAGATTCAAAAACACAAGTGGCACATAGGAATCCACCGTATCGGTTTTTATCCGGTACAGTGGATTTTTTGTAACTTTTTCTGAAATTTTCCCCACTAATAGATGTACGGAAAAAGACGTCTTTTTGAGAAAAGTAAATAAAGGAGAAGTGTAATGAGTGCAGAGGAACAGATACGGCTTGTGAAAAAAGCAGTAAAGGGAAATCCGGACGCATATGGTACATTGATTGCAGAGCATCAGGAGTATTTGTATAAAATGGCGTATTTATATGTACGCAATGAGGAAGCCGCCCTGGACGTGGTGGGTTCTGCAATACTGAGCGCATACCAAAGCATACGCACATTGAAGGAACCGGAGTATTTTAAGACTTGGCTTACCAGGATTCTTATCCGCACGGCGTTAAACGAGCAGAAGAAAGTGGTCTATTACAGTGAATTGGACAATGTAGTGATTTCGCAGCGGTATACGGGAGTATCGTTGGAAGAAAAATGCGATTTAAATTCTGCCATCGGGCAGTTGTCCGAAAAATATCGCACGGTCATCTATCTGAAATATTTCAGCGAGTTCACGATAAAAGAAATCGCATTTGCCATGGACGCGCCGGAAGGTTCGGTAAAAGCATATTTAAGCCGCGCGAGAGAGGAATTAAAACGAATATTGAAGGAGGATTATCTATATGCAAATTAAATTTGACGATATCAGCGTCCCGACAGAGAAACTGAATCAGGTAGTCGCACAGAATCTCTATGATATAAAAATCCAGTATAAGAAAAGGCGGCAACGGAATCATTTGTTCAGGGGGATGGCGGCGGCAGCCATTCTGTTTGCAGCAGGAGTCTGTTTTACCAATCCGGCGCTTGCGGCGAAGCTGCCCTTGATTGGCCATATTTTCGAGAAGGTTCAGGATGAGATGATGTTCCCAGGGGATTTTGACGAGGTAGCGGAACCGGTAACGGAAGGAAATGTCAGCGAATCCCAAGGCGTTACAATCACATTGTCGGAAATCTACTGCGACCCAAGGGCGATGCAGGTTTCCGCAGTAATTGAGACGAAAGAGCCGTTCCCGGACAAAGTCAAAGAATCCAACATCCTATATGGGGATGACATCGGATATCGAATGGAGCTTGACGTGGAGCAGGATTTTGATTTTATGACGCCTTCTGGCAGTGAGGATGAATGGGAATGGACGCCTGTTGAGATGAGGGGAGAATATGTGGATGAGCATACCTTCGTCGGGGCAATCTATATTCCTTTTTGGGTCAGCCCGATAGCAAGATATACGGTTCCGGATACATTTCAGTGGAAATTAAAAGTGAGCGGGATACGGAATCAGTATTATTCCAAGGCAGGAACATGGGAATTCAAGACGGACGTGACGGTTGACCGGTCACAGATGAAAGTGGTTGAGGTCAATAAAAGCGCGCCGAACGGCGAGATCATCAAATCAGTGACTATGACGCCTACAGAGGTATATGTGGACGCCGTCCATGACGACAGCCGGGAGATTGGGAGTTATGAAGAACTCCAGAGCGTCATGCTGGATGCGGACGGCAGGCACATCATTGATAAAGTGTGGACATTTTCGGCAGAGCAGTACAATGTGTCGAAAATTACGATTTACTATTTCCGCGCCGAGACAGACGAGGCATATATGGAGATACAGGAAAAATTAAACGACGAGTCATTTCAGGATCAACTTGTGGAGTATCTGGAGGAAATATCGGTCGAAAAGATAGAGATTGATTTGAGTGATGTATAGATCTATTAAATAGATTAATGGTAACAGAGCGATGAATATTAGAGAGAGGATTATCCTCTCTCTTTTGCCAGGGAGAATACATTGACAATTATTAAAAGCATTTAAGAGGGGATACGCATATGCTCCTTCCGGTAACGGCTGGGGGAGCATCCCATGTACCGCTTAAATATCTGCCCGTAATACGCGGGGGTGGAGAATCCTGTCATGACGGAAGTCTTCGTAACGCTCTCCCCCTCCCGCAGAAGCGAAAGGCTGCTCTGCACACGCAGGAACAGGATATAGTCAAAGATCGTCATTTTCATATATTTCTTAAAAAAACGGCAGCATTCGCTTTTGCAGATGTTCACATGCTCCGAGATTTCATCTAACGTCAACTCCTGTGTATAATGAGCCTGAATATAGGAAAGGATTTCTTTCAGCCTTGCCAGATGCTTCTGGGGCTGCTGTTCGCTGACGGGAAGGGAACAGTAATATCGGTATAGGCTTTGCCAGATGCCGGCGAGGATGAGATGCACCTGCAATTCATAGTCCGCCGGCGGATTCTGCGACATTCGGTAAATCTTTTGGAGCTGTCCAATCACATTCTGATGCCATTCCACGTCTTTTTGGAGTTTTAAGGAATGCCAACTCTCGTTGGCAGTGATAAAATCCACATATTTCGTCTGGAGCAGGCTGTTCTCGTACCCGTAAATGAATCTGGGATGGAAGGTGACGGACAGATAGTTACAGTCCTTCTGCTCTACCATATAGCCGGAATGGAGGGCGTTGCTGTTGCAGAACAAGCCTTCCCCCTGAGAAAGCAGGTTCTTCTCATTGTTCACAAAATATTCGATTTGCCCGGACATGACCCATGTAAACTCGATTTCCGGATGCCAGTGCCAGGGAAATGAATTCTGTTCGTATGCCTGAATCTTCTCGAGGCTTACGTGGACCGGAAATTCATAGTTCCCGTGTTTTTTGATTTCTTTCTGGTCTTTTTCTGTTTGCAGCTTCATAGCAAAACCTCATTTCCTCAATATATTGATAATATTATCAAATATTCTTATTGTATCCCTTGGCAAATCTCATTATAATTATAAAACAAATAGGGCAGATATGCAAGCAAAGCCAGAGAATGCCGGCATTTGAAGCCGGCTTTGCAGATGGCGGGGAACAGGCAGTCCGTTTGCACGAAAAATTGGCAAAAAACAAAAACGGAGGATACGATGATGAAGGAGAAATTAATTCAGCAGTTCCAGGATCTATACAAAGGGGAAGGTGAAATCAGGGCTTACTTTGCGCCGGGGCGTGTGAATCTGATCGGAGAACACACAGATTATAATGGGGGGCATGTATTTCCCTGTGCGTTGACATTAGGAACATATGGAATCGTAAGGAACAGAGATGACAGGAAACTCAGGTTCTACTCTGCGAATTTTGACAAGCTGGGTGTCATTGAGACGACCCTTGACGAGCTGGTTCCGGACCCGAAGGCGAATTGGACGAATTATCCCAAAGGCGTGATGTGGGCGTTCGAGAAACGGGGATATAAGCTGGCGCACGGCCTGGATATCCTGATTTACGGAAATATCCCCAACGGCTCCGGACTGTCTTCTTCCGCATCGCTTGAGGTGCTGACAGGAATCATATTGAAGGATACATTTGGGTTTGATGATGTGTCCATGGTGGATATCGCGCTGATCGGCCAGGATTCGGAAAATAATTTCAATGGCTGCAACTGCGGGATTATGGATCAGTTTGCCAGCGCAATGGGCAAGAAGGACCACGCCATTTTCCTGGATACCAATACGCTTCATTATGAGTATGCGCCGGTAGCGCTTGAAGACGCGAAGATTGTAATTACCAACAGCAAGGTAAAGCACAGTTTGGTGGACTCTGCGTATAATGACCGGAGAAATGAATGTGAGACGGCTCTGAAAGAGCTAAAGGCCGTGACAAATATTTCTTCCCTTGGAGAATTGTCAGAGGAAGCGTACGAGGAGCATAAGGACGCAATTAAGGATGCTGTCCGGCAGAGACGGGCAAAACATGCCGTCTATGAGAACCAGAGGACGATTCGTGCCGTTGAGGCGTTGAAGAACCAGGATGTAGAGCTGTTCGGAAAGCTGATGAACGCATCCCACGAATCCCTGCGGTATGACTATGAGGTTTCCTGTGAAGAGATTGACATCCTTGTGGATCTTGCACAGGCGATGCCGGGCGTGCTTGGCTCCCGTATCACGGGCGGCGGTTTCGGCGGCTGTACCGTCAGCATCGTGAAGAATGACGCTGTGGATACGTTTGTCAGCGAGATTGGGAAGGCATACAGAGAGAAGGTAGGGCATGACGCGGAGTTCTATGTTGTAGATATCGGGGACGGCGCAAGTGTAATTTAGATTTTGGCAGCATAAGGAGAAGAGAAAATGTTAAGTGAAAATATCAAAAAATTAGTAGAATACGGTATTCAGACTGGCTTAACCCCTGAGGAGGAGCGAATCTATACGACGAATCTCCTGCTGGAAATGTTCCATGAAGACGACTATGAAGATGCTGCGTTAGACACGGACGAGATCGAGTTGGAATCTGTGTTAAAGGAGCTTCTAGATGAAGCGGTAAAGCGCGGCATTATCGAGGACAGCATCGGATACAGGGATTTATTTGACACGAAGTTAATGAACTGCCTTGTCCCAAGGCCGGCACAGGTACAGGCGGCATTTGCGGAAAAATATAAGGCGTCCCCTAAGGAGGCGACGGATTACTATTACAAACTGAGCCAGGACAGCGACTATATCCGCCGTTACCGCGTAAAAAAAGATATGAAATGGAAAGTGGATTCCCCTTACGGCGAGATTGATATTACCATCAACCTGTCAAAGCCGGAGAAGGACCCTAAAGCAATCGCGGCGGCGAAACATGCCAAGGCGAGTAGTTACCCTAAGTGTCTTTTGTGCATGGAGAACGAAGGATACGCCGGACGCCTGAACCATCCGGCGAGGGAGAACCACCGGATTATCCCTGTCACGATTAACGACAGCAAATGGGGATTCCAGTATTCTCCGTATGTGTACTATAATGAACACTGTATCGTATTTAACGGGCAGCATGTCCCGATGAAGATAGACCGGGCGGCGTTTATCAAGCTGTTTGATTTTATTAAGCAGTTCCCGCATTACTTCCTTGGATCCAATGCGGATCTTCCAATTGTGGGAGGCTCTATTTTAAGCCATGACCATTTCCAGGGCGGAAACTATACGTTTGCCATGGCGAAGGCGCCTATTGAGAAGTCTGTGACGATTCCGGGATACGAGGACGTGGAGGCAGGAATCGTGAAATGGCCGCTGTCTGTGCTGCGAATTAGGAATCAGGATGAGAAGCGGCTGATAGATCTTGCAGACCATGTTCTGGGCGCCTGGAGGGGATATACGGACGAGGACGCATTTATTTTCGCAGAGACGGACGGGGAACCCCACAATACGATTACGCCGATTGCAAGGAAAGTAGGAGATACATACGAGCTTGACCTGACGCTTAGGAATAATATCACGACAGAAGAGCATCCGCTGGGGGTTTATCATCCTCATGCCCAGTACCATAACATCAAGAAAGAGAATATCGGGCTGATTGAGGTCATGGGGCTTGCGGTGCTTCCTGCAAGGCTGAAGGAAGAGATGGAGATTCTGGCAGATTATCTGGTGGATGGCAAGGATATCCGAAGCAATGAGAAGATTGAAAAGCATGCGGATTGGGCGGAAGCATTCCTGCCTAAGTATGACAGCATCAATAGGGAGAATGTGATGGATGTGCTGAAAGAAGAAATCGGCATTACATTTACCCATGTGCTGGAGGACGCAGGCGTCTATAAGTGTACGGAGGAAGGGCGTCATGCATTCCTGAGATTTATAGACACGCTGTAAAATAAATGCGAAAAGCCTATTGACAATCTGGGACAACTGATATATAATAAATATCGTTGTAAACAGATTGTTAATATGTGGGCGTAGCTCAGCTGGATAGAGCGTCTGGCTACGGACCAGAAGGTCGGGGGTTCGAATCCTCTCGCCCACGCTAAAAGTCCTTGCAGTTTCTCTGTAAGGACTTTTATCGTACAATGACGATATGGGGCTTGATGTATCGGGGATGATGAAGCCTGATTTATACACTTCCTGAAAGGAGGAGTCCGTGGATGGAGAAGAGAAAGATTGCATGTGAAGTCTGCCGCAACCAGTGCGAGATGGAAGTCGAGATGGAAGACGGCGAGGTAGCCGAGGTTACGGGCAATGGATGTATGAAAGGGTATATTTTTGCGCAGAATGCGGTTAAAGAGCAGCAGTAATGCGGCTTTGGCAATTTTAGCTTAGATTTTTTGTGGACAATTACATCAGAATATATTAAGATGGTAATATCGTCAGAATTTATAAGAGAGAAAGGAATATGGGACTATGAAGAGAAATGTTATTGTAGGGCAGTCTGGGGGACCGACAGCGGCGATTAACTCAAGTCTTGCGGGCGTTTACCGTACTGCAAAGGATCGTGGGGCGCAGAAGGTATACGGTATGCTTCACGGTGTACAGGGATTGTTGGAGGAGAATTATATTGACCTGGCTGACCATATCAAGACAGAACTGGATGTGGAGCTTTTGAAGAGGACTCCGGCGGCATTTTTAGGTTCTTGCCGTTATAAACTTCCGGAGATTCATGAGAACCGCGAGGTTTATGACAAGATTTTCGAGATTCTGGAGAAGCTGGATATTGAGGCGTTTATCTATATCGGCGGGAATGACTCCATGGATACGATTAAGAAGCTGTCTGATTATGCAATCATTACGGGATTTTCCACCAGATTTATCGGATGCCCGAAGACGATTGATAACGACCTTGCGCTGACTGACCATACGCCTGGATATGGAAGCGCTGCGAAGTATATCGGTACTTCTATGAAGGAGATTATCCGTGATAGTTTCTGTCTGGAGACGGAGAACGGAATTGTTACGATTGTAGAGATTATGGGACGTAACGCAGGATGGCTGACCGGTTCGGCAGCATTGTCCGAAGGTGAGGACTGCGAAGGCCCGGATTTGATTTATCTGCCGGAGACGAAGTTCGATCTGCAGGCTTTTGGCAGAAGGGTAAAAGATCTGTTAGAGAAGAAGACATCTATCGTGGTCGCGGTATCAGAAGGAATCCGTACCGAGGATGGCACTTATGTATGTGAGCTTGGCAATAATATTGACTTCGTGGATGCGTTCGGACACAAGCAGTTGTCAGGAACGGCGTCTTATCTGGCAAGCTTTATCGCCGGAGAGCTTGGATGCAAGACCCGTGCAATCGAGCTTAGCACGCTGCAGCGTTCTGCGTCACATGCGGCGTCCCGTGTAGATATTCTGGAGGCTTATCAGGTCGGCGGTGCGGCTGTGAAGGCGGCTGACGAGGGAGATACCGGTAAGATGGTGGTACTGCAGAGATTGTCTGACGATCCGTATCAGTGCGGGACGGAAGTGAAGGATGTCCATAAGATTGCCAACGATGAGAAGCTTGTTCCGAGAGAGTGGGTGAACGAGGAAGGAACATACGTGACCAGCGAGTTCATTTCCTATGTAAGGCCGCTGATTCAGGGCGATGTTTCACCAGTCATGGTAGACGGTATCCCGAGACATCTGTATACGCCGAGAGAGCTGAGCTATAGACAGAAAAAAGGGAATGTAGAGTAGTAAAAAGACCGCTGCACGGGATATGTGCGGCGGTTTTTCGTATCACACATTATTTTCATATTTTAACCGACGCTCCTTTAATTTCCAAAATGTACTTGCAATTTTGCGGAAAATCAAGTAGTATAGAATTATTCTAATATTCTTAAAGAATTACGATTTCAGTTCATCCTAAGTTTTCACGTGCCTATTCCAAAGATAAAGATATCAAGTGATTAAAATTGAAAAAGAGGTGGTGTATGTGACAGGAAGAGAAGGGTTTGACGTATTGCGTCTGATTGAACATGGGCAGACTTGCTATATCAGTTCCGAGTATGTGGAAGGCAGAATACTTGCGGGATGGTTAAAAGCCTGTCCGGATATTACGAAAGAGCAGCTTTTTTCCCTGATGAGGGAGGCGGCAAATCAGCTTGGCATGATACATAAATGCCGGAAAAAGCCCTATTATCAGTATGTGAACCCCTACAGCATAGTGGTTACGGACGAGAGGAAGCTATATTTTCTGGATTTAGAAGCAGGTTCCAATGAAAAAAGGCTTAGGTTCATGCAGAGGCGCGTTGTCAGGGAGAATTTCCTTCCCAAAGAAGAAGCCTACTACCAGAGAGGAAATGCAGAGATTGACATCTATGGGCTTGGGAAGACGTTTCAGTATCTCCTTGCCGCATCTGCGCCGAACCCTCCGCTTAACGGGCGGGAGGAAAGGCGGTTTCTCAGAATCATTTCAAAATGTCTGAATTATCAATCAAAATCATCTTATCAAAGTGCGGCAGATATCCGAAGGAATATCCCACAATATAAGAAAAAAACAGAATATTCGCCTACATTTCGGAAACGCCTCCTTATGGCTTTAGGGGCGGCTGCCATCCTTGGGGCAGCGTGGAAACTTCAGGAAACCGGGACTTTTGGGGGATGGGAGGATGTCAGCGGACCGGAGGGCGTCAGTTTACAGGATTATGGATTGCAGGAAGGGGAGACGGGCTTTCGGACGAAATTATTGGCTGGAGACAGCGGCGAGGCATATATGGAGGTTGCGTTAGCGTACATTCTGGATTTGGAGGACTATGAGAAGAGCCTGTATTATCTGGACAAGATTGAGGAGTATATTCCGGCAAGGGATTTGAAGGAGATAGCAGAAGCGCTTTTCCAGGGAGTAAAGGAGCCGGAGACATTAGAAGCAAGCCTGCTTCGGTTGGAAGACGAGGCTTTTCAAGATACTACCGGGCAGTATTGTCGTTGTCTGATGAAAGGCTATGCATTGCTTGATACGGAACAGGCGGCCAAAGCCATCCTGCGTCTTGGCAGGCCGTATATAGAGCAGGCAGACGGCAGAGGGGAAGAGGCGGAAGAGATTTCAGAATATATGGCTTGGGCTTATGAGAAGATTGCCATACTATATGAAGAACGCGGGCAGAAGGAGAAGGCGGCAGAGACTTGTGTCCGGGGAATCGGGGAACTTGGCGGGGCGGAAAGGCTTGCAGTCATGCATATCCGGCTGATGTGTCAGGATACATCTCTAGAGCGTGACCAGTGCGGGCAGGCCATACAAGAATATATCCGTCAGACGCCGGGGATTTTGGAGAATGAAGAGTTCCAAAAGCTGCAGGAGGAATATGGGATACAGATGGAAGGAGAGCAGGTATGGGTAGGTCGATAAAAAATATTGTTGAGTTGTTTGTGATACTGGGATTGATTTACTGGCAGCAATATGGTATAGTGATATCAGTTTCATAAACGGATTGAGATGGGAGAGCGAATCATTACGACAGAAATGTTGTTATTTAGTTTGCTCTTTTCTTATATTCTGCCATAGGATGGGGATGTCCTAGGCAGGCGGACATCGTCCGTTAAGATAAGGGATAAATAAGGAATATAATAGAGGGAAAAGGGATGGACAGAAAGTATTACGATGCAATCGAGAGTAATCCCGTCGTGGCCGCAGCAAAGGACAGAGAAGGGCTGGAAGAGTGCTGCGGGCTGGAAGATATCAAGGTAGTCTTTATTCTGTTTGGGGACATTTGTTCGATTAGAGACATTGTGGACAGGGTGAAAGCGTCGGGCAGGATGGCGTTCGTCCATATAGACCTTATCACGGGATTAGGCGCCAAAGAGGTAGCGGTGGACTATATCCGGCAGTATACGGAAGCGGACGGGATTATTACGACGAAGCCGGCGCTGGTTAGAAGAGGGAAGGAGCTTTCGCTGTGTACGGTGCTTCGGTATTTTCTTATCGATTCTATGGCTTTAGAGAATATACGGAATCAGCAGCATGGGATTAGGCCGGACTTTATCGAGGTGCTTCCGGGAATCATGCCGAAAGTAATCAGGGAGATCTGTAAGATTTCCAGGACTCCAATCATTGCCGGCGGGCTGATTACCGATAAAGAGGACGTGGTGGGCGCGCTGTCTGCCGGTGCGATAGCGGTATCCACGACGAACCGAGGCGTATGGCGGATGTAAACAGGATAAAATGGTTTTTAGGAGGGTGTGAGGATGGCGAAGTATGTAATGGCGTTAGACGCCGGGACCACGAGCAACAGATGTATTCTTTTCAACGAGGAAGGGAAGATGTGCAGCGTCGCGCAGCGGGAATTCAAGCAGTATTTCCCCAAGCCGGGCTGGGTAGAGCACGATGCAGACGAAATCTGGGCGAGCCAGATGGGGGTAGCCGTGGAGGCTATGAGTATGATAGGGGCGTCTGCTTCGGATATTGCCGCGATTGGAATCACAAACCAGCGGGAGACGGCAATCGTGTGGGACAAGAATACCGGAGAGCCGGTCTGCCATGCAATTGTGTGGCAGTGCAGGAGAACGTCCGAGTATTGCGATTCCCTGAAAGAAAAGGGATTGACGGATAAGTTCCGTGAGAAGACGGGATTAGTGATTGACGCTTATTTTGCCGGGACGAAGGTAAAATGGATTCTGGATCATGTGGAAGGCGCAAGGGAGAGAGCCGAGAAAGGGGAACTCCTCTTCGGAACGGTAGAGACTTGGCTGATATGGAAGCTTACCAAGGGCAAAGTCCATGTGACGGACTACTCCAATGCGTCCCGCACCATGCTTTTTAACATTAACACGTTGGAATGGGACGACGAGATTTTAGAAGAACTAACGATTCCAAGATGCATGCTGCCGGAGGCGAAGCCGTCCAGTTACATCTACGGTGAGGCAGACCCGTCCTTCTTTGGAGGCGCGATTCCGATTGCCGGGGCTGCCGGCGACCAGCAGTCGGCGCTGTTCGGGCAGACCTGTTTTACGGCGGGCGAAGCAAAGAATACATACGGCACAGGGTGTTTCCTGCTGATGAACACAGGTGAAAAGCCGGTGTTCTCCAAGAATGGGCTGGTGACGACCATAGCGTGGGGACTGGACGGGAAAGTCAATTATGCCCTTGAGGGGTCGATTTTCGTTGCCGGGGCGGCAGTCCAATGGCTGCGGGATGAGATGCGCCTGATAGATTCTGCCATGGATTCTGAGTATATGGCAAAGAAGGTAAAGGATACCAACGGCTGTTATGTGGTTCCTGCGTTCACAGGGCTTGGAGCGCCTCACTGGGATCAGTACGCCAGAGGAACCATCGTCGGGATTACCCGCGGGGTGAACAAGTACCACATTATCCGCGCGACGCTGGAATCACTGGCTTATCAGGTCAACGACGTGCTGACGGCGATGAAGGCAGATTCCGGCATTTCACTGGCGTCCCTGAAGGTAGACGGCGGCGCCAGCGCCAATGATTTCCTCATGCAGACCCAGGCGGACATCATCAACGCCCCTGTACAGCGTCCCCAGTGCGTAGAGACGACGGCAATGGGCGCGGCGTATCTGGCGGGCCTTGCGGTGGGATACTGGAAGAGCAAGGAAGAAGTGCATAAGAACTGGGCAATCGACCGGAAATTTGAGCCGTCCATTCCGGAAGAGCGGCGGGCGAAGAAGATACTCGGGTGGAACAAGGCGGTTAAGTATGCCTATGGATGGGCAAAGGAAGAACAGGAAATGTAATTATATTTTTGAATAGAGGATTTGCAGGAGAGAAGAGCAGGGCAATGGACGCATTGAGAGATATGCGTTTATTGTCTTGCTCTTTTTGTACCTGACGCCTGCAGGGGCAGGGATGCCTTATGGTAAATGGATTGGATAGCAGATTTTAGGATGAGAAGGAGGCTTACTTATGTATCGATATGATGTAATCATTATAGGCGGGGGAGTGTCCGGCTGTGCGGCGGCAAGGGAACTGTCCCGTTATAAGGTAAATGTGTGTGTGTTGGAAAAGGAAGAGGACGTTTGCTGCGGGACGTCCAAGGCGAACAGCGGGATTGTCCATGCAGGGTACGACGCGCCAACCGGCTCCCTGAAAGCAAAGATGAACCTGCGGGGGAATGAGATGATGGAATCGCTGGCTCAGGAGCTTGATATTCCTTTTATCCGCAATGGTTCGCTGGTAGCCTGCCAGAACAAAGAGGATCTGCCAAGGCTTGAGGCGTTGTATGGCAGAGGGGTTGCCAACGGCGTGAAAGGACTCCGTATCCTGAACCGGGATGAGGCCTTAGAAAAAGAACCAAATCTTTCGGAGGACGTGTATGCGGCGCTTTATGCGCCCACGGGGGGAATCATATGTCCCTTTGAATTGAATATCGCCCTTGCGGAAAATGCCAGCATGAACGGAGTGGAATTCCATTTCCGTACGGAAGTGACGGGGATTGGGAAGCAGGAGGGTGGTTACCGGATACTGACGGGCCAAGGCGTCTATTTTGCAAAATATGTGGTGAATGCGGCGGGGGTCTACGCAGACAGAATCCACAATATGGTCAGCAAACGCAAGATTCACATTACGCCAAGGCGGGGAGATTACTGCCTGTTGGATAAGTGTGCCGGAAACCATGTGAAAAGTACCATATTTACGCTGCCGGGGGAATTTGGTAAGGGGATTCTGGTCACACCGACGGTTCACGGCAATCTGCTTCTGGGACCGACGGCGGTTGACATTCAGGACAAAGAGGGGACGAACACGACCCGGGATGGAATCGCTCAGGTGCTTGGTAAGGCGGGGATGAACGTGAAAAATATCCCTATGCGTCAGGTGATTACCTCATTTGCAGGATTGCGGGCGCATGAAGACGGGGATGAATTTATCATAGAAGAGTTAGAGGATGCACCGGGATTTATTGACTGTGCGGGAATTGAGTCTCCTGGGCTTACGAGCTGTCCGGCGATTGGGGAACGGATTGCCGGGATGCTGCGGGAGAGACTGGGACTTCAGGAAAAAGAGCGCTTCATCGCCACAAGAAAGGGAGTCCTGAAACCGGAAACGCTGTCTAAGGAAGAGCGGACGGCGTTGATTCGGGAGAATCCGGCGTATGGGAATATCATCTGCCGCTGCGAGATGGTCACAGAGGGAGAGATTATCGACGCCATACGGCGTCCCCTTGGCGCAAAGTCCTTAGACGGGGTGAAACGCAGGACGAGGGCAGGCATGGGGCGCTGTCAGTCAGGGTTCTGTTCTCCGAGGACGATGGAGATTCTTGCAAGGGAGTGGAAGATGGATATCCGGGAAGTGACGAAATCCGGCGGGAATTCTTATCTGGCTGTCGGGACGAATAAGGATGTATTTTAAGTTGTGAGGAGGCATCGATATGGAAAATTATGATATTGTGGTTATCGGGGGCGGCCCGGCCGGACTTGCGGCTGCAGTCTCGGCAAGGGAAAACGGAGTCCAAAGGATTGTCATTCTGGAACGTGACAAGGAGCTTGGAGGAATCTTGAACCAATGTATCCATAACGGTTTCGGATTGCATACTTTTAAAGAAGAGTTGACGGGACCTGAGTATGCAGGGCGGTTTATTGACGCGGTGAAGGGCTTGGGTATTGAATATCGGTTAAATACCATGGTCATGGACATAAGCCGCGGGAAGGTTGTGACGGCGATGAACCGGGAAGACGGACTGTTTGAGATTCAGGCGAAGGCAGTCATCCTTGCCATGGGATGCCGGGAGCGTCCAAGGGGGGCGCTGAACATCCCGGGATACCGTCCGGCAGGAATCTTTTCGGCAGGAACGGCACAGCGTCTTGTGAATATGGAGGGGTATCTGCCGGGAAGGGAGGTTGTCATCCTTGGCTCCGGCGATATCGGGCTGATTATGGCAAGGAGGATGACGCTGGAAGGGGCGAACGTGAAGGTGGTCGCGGAGCTGATGCCTTATTCCGGCGGTTTGAAACGGAATATCGTCCAATGTCTGGACGATTATGGAATTCCCCTCAGGCTGAGCCATACGGTAGTGGATATCAAGGGGAAGGAACGGGTTGAGGGAGTCACCCTTGCAAAGGTTGACGGAAAGGGAAAGCCGATTCCCGGCACAAAGGAATTCTATCCCTGCGATACGCTTCTGCTCTCTGTAGGCTTGATTCCGGAAAATGAGCTTTCCGGCGGCATGGGCGTGGAGCTGAACCCGGTCACATCCGGGCCAAGGGTGGATGAAAGCCTTGAGACGAATATTGAGGGTGTATTTGCATGCGGAAATGTACTCCATGTGCATGATTTGGTAGATTTCGTTTCGGAGGAGGCGAAGGCTGCGGGGAAAAACGCGGCGAAGTACGTGCAGGAGAAGAAGGCGGCGGGGGGAGATAACAGAAAGATTCGTTTGGCTGCGGGAGAAGGAGTACGTTACACAGTCCCGGAAACAATCTGTGTCAAGCGCATGGATGAACGGCTGACCGTACGTTTCCGCGTAGGAAGCGTATACAAAGATTGCTATGTCAGCGTTTATTTTGGAAAAGACAGGATAATCCACAAGAAAAAGGCGGTGGCCGCCCCGGGCGAGATGGAGGAGGTTGTGCTTACGAAAGAGCAGCTTATGGAATATCCTACCTTAGAGGCAATTCATGTGAAGATAGAGGAGGCATAAGAGCGATGGAAGAGAAAAATCTAATCTGTATTAACTGCCCTATGGGATGCATGCTTAACGTTGCGATGGAAGAAGGGGAGATTCTTGGCGTGTCCGGGAACACATGCAGGCGCGGGGAGGCTTATGCCAGAAAAGAGCTGACGAACCCCACAAGGATTGTGACGACAACGGTGAAGGTGTCCGGCGGGGCTGCGCGGATGGTGCCGGTCAAGACGAGAGAAGATATTCCTAAGAGAAAAGTCCTTGAGTGTGTGCGGGCATTAAAGGATGTAGAAGCGAAAGCGCCAATCCGTATAGGAGACGTGATTGTTGAAAATATCGTGGGGACCGGGGTCGATATTGTTGCGGCAAAAGCAGTGGCACAGGAAATATGGCAGCCTGATGAGAAAGGGCATAAGACACTATTGAAGGACAGATGATATGTACATAGAAACTACACGGATGATCATTCGTGAATTTACACCGGAAGACGCCGTGGCACTCCACGACATCTTAGGTGATGATGAAACAATGGCAAACTGCGAACCGGCATATGATTTTGAGAAAACGAAGGATTTTCTGACTTCTTTCTGCATTGGCAGGAAAGGCGCGGTGGCGGCGCTCCATAAGGAAAGCGGCAAACTGATAGGATACATCCTGTTCAATGAGCTTAACGAGGGTGTATATGAAATGGGCTGGATTTACAACCGCAGCTTTTGGCGGCAGGGTTATGCCTATGAGTCTTGTAAGGCTGTGATTGGCTATGCTTTTAGAGAACTAAATGCCCACAAGATATTTGCCGAAGCAATCGACCCCGTGAAATCCGTCGGTCTGATGCAGAAGTTGGGAATGCGTCTTGAAGGTATTTTGCCAAGCCAGACCAAGGATAAACAAGGCGGCTGGGCAGACCTTTACTGCTATGTCATGCTGGAAGATGATTGGAGAAGCTATGGAGACAAGCTTTGAGAATCAGCCGTAAACCTTATGGGATGAATGGAGGTGTTAGGATTTCCCGGCACCTCCATTGTTTTTTATGAGTTTTGAATCAAAGTCCCCCTTGACAGACTGGATTATTTTGCTATAATGTATCTAACGAAACATTGTTGCGGACAGTATCGGGCTGTCTACAGGACAATCGTCCTAAGCGACACGAAGAGTTCTGATTTATTCTTTTGTTTTCCATGAGATGTATCATATGGTTCATTTATTATCATTATCCAAGTTTACCCTAACTTTTATTGTCAGACATTCTTTTTTCATTTCTGTAATAATGTCTTACATTCTATCAATCTAAGATTCAAGCGTATTCATGTAACGAATCCCTGAATGAATACCCAAAGGGCACACCGTAATGCATGCCCCTTGGGTATGATTGAGTGAACCAGCCGGCACAGATTAAGGAAGGAGGTGTGAGGTTCCGGAAAGCGAAATATCGGATAACAGAGCTTGATGGCAGGTAAATAACATCTTGCCATTGATATGCACAGGTTTCGGGGCGGGCATGCGGTTATGTGCCCGGATGTCATTATACCCGGAAATGCTTTATGGATAGGGTTTCCGGAAGAATCATCGGAATTCGGAAAGGAGAACAGAATATGGGAAGAATGAAGAGAGGAATTTCCATTTTGCTGGTATTTGTAATCTGTTTGCTGGCTTTGCAAAATGATGTGGGGAATGTTTCCGCTTCGGAAACGGGGCAGGAGGAATGGACAGTTCGGCTTGCGCAGACGGAGCATGGCAGGGTTAGGTTTGTAAGTTCAGACGAAGATAAGAATACAGGGCAAGACGGGGACAGTTTGGCAAGTTCAGGAGAAGATACGGACGAGGAGACAAAGGCGTACCGTACAGGGGATAAGGTTGCATTGGAGATAGATCCGGATAAAGGATTTTGCGTAGAGAACATTCGGATTCTGGATGCCGTGACAGAAGAAGAGATATCGCCGGAAGCCGTAAAAGAAGGGCAGGATAAGTATTCTTTTGTGATGGGAAATCAGCCTGTGATTGTCTGCGTTGATTTCCGGTTGGCAGACGAAGCCGACGAAGGAACCTTAGAGGGAGCCTCCGGGGAAGAGACTATTAGGGAAGGAAGCGATGGGGAAAATCTGGAAACGGAGTATCATTTCCCACAAAAAGGGTATGTGTGGGGGAAGGACAGCGACAGGACAGATACCGGGAAGGACGCCCGTCTGATTGGGGAAACCGGAGGGCGGAAATTTCGGTCTGCAGCAGGTTCGGATGTGGTAATCCGTCCCGGTACTGCGCACAGCTATGGAAGCTGGGGAACCTGTGAGTTCACGGTAACGACCAGCGAGGGACAGTTTTTGGGGTACTGCGCGCAGCCGAACCTGAATACACCCAATGGGACATACCGTGTCTCAGAGCTTGACAATGATATGATTAAGGCGGCGCTTCTGATAGCGCCCGGAGGCGTACCGAAACTGTATCAGGATTATGGAAGGAACATTTATAACGAGAAGGACAATAATGTCTATGCCTACGCCCATGCCTTGATTGGATATCTGTATATGGGCTCCTTAAAAGGCCTGTCAACATCCATGGCGGCAGGAGTGCGGAATATGGCGGATGTGCTGAACCAGTTATCCCAGAATCCGGCAGACCCTTCCTATGGAGTTTTTCAGGATTACCTAAAACAGTACCGGGCCTATGTGGCATACACTGGGGCGGCAGATGTCCAGGATATTGTGTGGCTTGAAAAGAATCCCACCGGTTCTGCCAGATTAAAGAAGACTTCGGCAAACACAGAGATTACGGACGGGAACAGTTGCTACAGCCTTGCGGGGGCACAGTACGGCGTGTTCCGTGACAGCGGGTGTACACAGCAAGCGGCAGTCCTGACTACGGATGTGTCCGGGAACTCGGACACGGCAAGTTTAGACGCCGGGACTTATTATGTGAAAGAAATTACGGCGGCAAAAGGATATCAGCTTGATCCGGAAGTGTATCCGATACAAGTCTCGGCAGGACAGACGGCAGAATTGAACGTCAGCGACGAACCGATTTACGCACCCCCGGTCATTATTTATAAGGTTGACCGGGAATCCAGGGAAACAGCGGCGTTGGGGGCGGCAACGCTTGCAAACACGCAGTTCCGGGTAAATTTCTACGGCGGGCATTACACGAAGGAGAATCTTCCGGCATCAGCAACAAGGTCATGGGTCGTCAAAGCCGGGGAGCCAGTGGCAGGAAAAGGGTTTGAGGCAAAGGCGGCAAGTATACAAAAACCAGATAAAATTTCCGGAGACGCATTTTACCAGATTGGAGGGGAGATCATGCTGCCCCTGGGGACAATCAGCGTCGAAGAGATACAGGCGCCGGCGGGATACCAGCTTGACAGTCTTTACCTGAATGGTGAAGGCGCCGGCGGGACGGCGGAAAAAGTCCATGTCGCCCGGATTATCCAGGACGGAAGCCAGGGCATGGTGGAGGATGGTACAGAGTACCGGGTTGCGGACAGTGTGATCCGAGGGGATTTTGAACTGACGAAGATTGACAAGAATACCCAGCGTCCCATTGCCGGCGTGCCTTTTCGGATTACGTCAAAGACAACAAAGGAATCCCACGTCGTCATGACGGACGAGAACGGACATTATTCTTCCAGTACCGCATACGCCGCCCACAGCCATCGGACCAACGGCGGCCAGGCGGGAGACGGTCTGTGGTTTGGGCTTGGTAGGGATGGCGGGAGCGTCCCCGTGGATGACAGCGTGGGAGCGATGCCCTATGACACCTATACCATCGAAGAACTAAAGTGTGCAGCCAATGAAGGAAAATTCCTCTATTCCGGTTCATTTACCATCACCCGGGCAAACTATATCGTCAGTCTGGGAAATGTGGAAAATGCGGATGTTGCAATCGAGACCGCGGCAAGAGATGAGGCGACAGGAACACACTATGCTTTGGCGGATGATGTGACGTTGATTGACCGGGTTACTTATATCGGCTTGCAGAAAGAGAAGACCTACCGTCTGGAAGGGACGCTGATGAACCGGACGACGGGAGTTAAGGTCACGGACAGAGAAGGAAATCCCGTTACGGTGACAAAGACGTTCATCCCTAAGGATTCCAACGGAGAGGTTGAGGTGGAATTTACCTTTGACGCCTCAGGGCTTGCGGGAAATGACGTTGTAATCTATGAAAAATTGTATCTGGGAGATGAAAAGCTGGCGGAGCATGCGGACATCAACGACGATTCCCAGACCATCCATTTTCCTGCCATCGCAACGAGCGCGTCTGACCAGAAGAGCGGCAGCCAGATGGCGGCAGCAGAGGAAGAAATGATCATTGTGGACACGGTGTCTTATGAGAATCTGCGCGCCGCACGCAAATATAAGATTACTGGGATTCTGATGGATCAGGCGACAGGGAAAGCCGTCCTTGACGATAATGGAAGTAAGGTAGAGGCGGAGACATCTTTTACGGCAAAGGAGACAAGCGGGACGGTGGAAGTGGTATTTACTTTCCCGGGGAAGAAACTTGCCGGGAAGACCTTAGTGGCCTTTGAGACACTGAAAAAAGATAATCAGGAATATGCCGTCCACCATGACATCACAGACGATTCCCAGACAATTTACATTCCTAAGATTGGCACTGCCGTTTTGGACAATGACACGAAGTCGCACATTTCAAGGGCAGATGGGGATGTGACGTTGGTTGACGTGGTGAAGTATGAGAACCTTCTGCCTGGAAGGGAGTATGTGCTGAAAGGAACACTGGTGGACAAGGAGACGAAGAAAGCGGCGGAAGATGCAGACGGGAAACCGATTACGGCGCAGACGGCATTTACCCCGGCAAAGAAGGATGGAAGTGCGGAAGTGGTATTCCGGTTTAACGGGAGCAGGCTTGCAGGAGAGACAATGGTTGTCTTTGAAGAGCTGCTGTGCAGCGGGAAACTGGCGGCGGAGCATAAGGATGTAAAGGACGAGGGACAGACGGTGTATTTCCCGTCTATTGAAACCACGGCGACAGATAAGGAGACTGGCAAAGGGAATTCCTATGCAGGGCAGCAGGTGACGATTGAAGATGTGGTGCATTACGAGAACCTGATTCTGGGGAAAACGTATACGGTACAGGGAGTGTTGATGGACAAGTCAAACGGAGAGCCGTTGTTGGATGCCCAAGGGAAGGAGATTCGGGCAAAGAAGGAATTTACGGCGAAAGATACAGAGGGAGACGTGACCGTAGTGTTTGTATTTGACGGGAGTCTGCTTGCAGGAAAGACGGCAGTTGCGTTTGAGGAATTATTTTCCGAGAAGAAGAGCATTGCGATTCATGCAGATATCGAGGATGAGGCGCAGACGGTTGATTTTCCGGAGATTCAGACACAGGCGTTTAATCCCGAGACAGGGACGAATCTGACGAATGCGTCTAAGGAGGTTACGGTGGTGGACAGGGTTTCTTATCATCACCTGATACCCGGGCGCCGGTATCATCTCTACGGGGAGCTGATGGACCAAGAGACAGGGGAACCGGCGTTAGATGCCAAGGGAAAGAAGATTCGCGCAGATATGAAATTTGTGCCGGAGGAAGAGGACGGTACGGTAGAACTGACCTTTCATTTCTCGGGGGAAGGCTTAGAAGGGCATACATTCGTCGTGTTCGAGGAGCTGTCGATGGAGAAGTCATGGTTTCGGAAAACGACGGCTGCAGTCCATAAAGATTTGGAAGATAAGGCGCAGACCATCCATATCCCGAAAGTCTGGACAGAGGCGGCAGATGATGAGACGCTGACCCATCAGTCGATGGCAGACGGGGAGATTGGCGTTACGGATCAGATCTTTTATTCAAATGTGGTGGTTGGAAATGAGTACACGGTGAAAGGAATCCTGATGGATCAGGAGACAGGCGAGACGCTGAAAGACGACGGCGGGAATGCGGTCACAGCAGAGGCGTCCTTCGTGGCAGAGGAAACCCAAGGGGAGGTTTCCGTAGAGTTTTCCCTGAGCGGGACATCCCTTGCAGGAAAGACGGCGGTTATTTTCGAGACACTGGAGTATGAGGAGCATCCTATCGCAGCCCATGAGGATTTGAAGGAGGCGAAACAGAGCATCTATTTCCCGACAATCAAGACGAACGCGAAGGATAAGGCAGACGGCGATAAAGAACTGGTGATTGGGGATATGGCGACGGTTACGGACCTGGTAGAGTATGAGAATCTGATTGAGGGCATGGAATATAAGGTTGTGGGCGTACTCATGGATAAGGCTGCAGGGGAGGCGTTGATGATTGACGGGACGCCAGTGACTGCAGAACGCGTCTTCAAGGCAGAGAAACCTACGGGAAGTATTGAGTTAGACTTTACCTTCCCAAGCGAGGGGCTTGGAGAGAAGGAACTGGTTGTGTTCGAGAAGCTCTATATGACGGAAAATGGGGAAGAGGTTGCGGACCATGAGGATATGGAAGACCAGAACCAGACCGTGAAGCTGGTAAGGAAACCAGAACCGCCGAGATTGCCCAGGTCGCCTAAGACAGGGGATGGAACGGTAGGGAGAATCTGTATCTGCCTGATTCTGGCCGCGGCAAGCGCAGCTGCCGCTATGGAGAGCGCGGGGCGAAAGCGGAGATGGAAGTAAAAAATAGTAATTCATTGTAGACACCAGACGAATCTTCAAGTACAATAGTGGATGTGAGAAAAACAGAGTTCACTCGGTAATAGCATACCCGGAAGAAAAATACAAGGAAAGGAAGAAGGAAGATGAGTAACCTTACAGAAATCAGATGGCACGGCAGGGGCGGCCAGGGCGCCAAGACGGCAGCCCTGCTCCTTGCAGACGTGGCGTTCCAGACAGGGAAATACGTCCAGGGATTCCCGGAGTACGGCCCAGAGCGTATGGGTGCGCCGATTACGGCGTATAACCGAATCAGTGACAGGCAGATCCGCGTCCATTCCAATATCTATACCCCCCAGTATGTGGTAGTCGTAGACGAATCGCTGTTAGAAGCAGTGGATGTGACTGGCGGATTGAAAAAAGATGGAGCGATCCTTGTCAATACATCCCGCCCCAAGGAGGAGATCCTCCCCCACCTGAAAGGCTATGAAGGAAAGGTATATACCATCGACGCCCACAAGGTATCCATGGCTGCGATGGGAAGATATTTCCCCAATACACCACTCCTTGCGGCAATCGTCAAAGTAGCGGAAATTATGGACGAAGAGACATTCTTGAGAGAAATGCGGGCATCCTTTTCACATAAGTTTGCCAGTAAGCCGGAGGTTATCGATGGCAATATGGCGGCTCTTGAGATGGCCCTTGAGGAGGTGCGGTAATGAGTACGGATATCAGGAAATTAGGTGTAAAAGCAACATGGAAAGAGCTGACGGAAGGCATGGTGATTGCCGGGGCAGGGACGTCCAAAGAGTTCAACACAGGTGAATGGTCCACAGACAAGCCGGTATTTATCGAAGAAAAATGTAAACAATGTCTTCTGTGTACGCCGGTCTGCCCGGACAGCTGCATCCCTGTGAAAGACGGCAAACGAGGCGAATTCGATTATGGGCATTGTAAGGGGTGCGGCATCTGCGTCAAGGCATGCCCGTTCGGTGCGATTACGATGGAAGGGGTGGAATAAGAGATGGCAAAAAGAGACCGTTTATCAGGAAATGAAGCGATTGCAATCGCATTAAGACAGATTAACCCGGATGTATTCCCGGCGTTCCCAATCACCCCGTCTACGGAGATTCCCCAGTATTTTGCGTCCTTCGTGGCAAATGGGCAGGTGGATACGGAATTTATTCCGGTAGAGAGCGAGCACAGCTCCATGAGCGCTGCAATCGGAGCGTCGGCGGCAGGCGCCAGAAGCTTGACGGCAACCTCTTCCTGCGGGCTTGCCTATATGTGGGAAGAGTTATACATAGCGGCGTCCAACCGCCTTCCTTTGGCATTGGCGTTAGTGAACCGCGCTCTGTCAGGGCCGATTAATATTAACTGTGATCATTCGGACAGTATGGGAGCGCGAGATGCCGGATGGATTCAAATCTATGCGGAGAACAATCAGGAAGCCTATGACAACATGGTACAGGCATACCGCATTTCTGAGCACAAGGACGTGCGGCTTCCTATCATGGTTTGCCAGGATGGTTTCATTACCAGCCATGCCGTGGAAAACATGGAACTGCTGGAAGATGATGAGGTAAAGAGATTTGTCGGGGAATATGAGCCTGAGAATTATCTGCTGAACCCAGATTGTCCGATGGCGGTGGGGCCTTATTCTATCACGGACTATTATATGGAAGCAAAGCGTAACCAGGCAGAAGGCATGAAGCATGTGGAACAGGTTGTTTTGGATGTGGCGAAGGAATTTGCAGGGATTTCAGGAAGAGAGTACGGGCTGTTCGAGGAGTACCGCATGGAGGATGCCGAGTATGCGGTGGTCATGATTGGATCGGCGGCAGGCACTACAAAGGATGCCATTGACGCCCTGCGGGAACGGGGAGAAAAGGTTGGTCTTTTGAAAATCCGCCTTTACCGTCCATTTCCGGCGGAAGGAATTGCCGAAGCCCTGGAAGGAGTCAAGGCAGTTGCGGTTATGGACCGTGCGGAGGGATATACCAACCACGGAGGTCCCCTCGGCGCAGACGTGATGTCCGCACTATACCGGGCAAGGTCTAATGCTTTGGCAGTGAATTACATCTATGGGCTTGGCGGGCGAGACGTGCGCGTAGAAGATATGGAAGGTGTATTCGCAGTCCTGAAACAAATCGCAAAAGACGGCAATGCGGGAGAAACATACCGTTATCTGGGAATCAGAGAATAGGGGGGGACAAAAGATGGGTTATAATTTCAAAGAAACGATGAGTAAGCCGGAACGTCTGGCTCCGGGGCATAGAATGTGTGCCGGCTGCGGCGGCACGATTGCGGTGAGGAACGTACTGAGGGGCCTGCACGAAGGAGATAAGGCGGTAATCGGAAATGCCACAGGATGCCTTGAGGTATCCACATTTACCTACCCCTATACTGCTTGGGAGGATAGTTATATCCATAATGCGTTTGAGAATGCAGGAGCGACTTTAAGCGGTGTGGAGGGCGCTTACAAAGTTTTGAAGAGAAAGGGGAAATTAAACGAGACATACAAGTTCATTACCTTCGGCGGAGACGGCGGGACTTATGATATCGGTTTCCAGTCCTTGTCCGGCGCGATGGAGAGGAACACGGATATGGTATACGTGTGTTACGATAACGGTGCATATATGAATACAGGAATCCAGCGTTCCTCTGCCACGCCGATGTATGCGGATACGACGACGACTCCAGTAGGCAGCGAAAGCAACGGAAAGCCTCAGAACCGAAAAGACTTGGCGGCAATCATCGCCGCGCATGATATCCCCTATGTGGCGCAGACTACATTTATCCAGAATTTTAAGGATCTCCATGTGAAATCCGAGAAGGCAATCTATACGCCGGGAGCGGCATTTTTAAACATTATGGCGCCATGCCCGAGAGGTTGGAGGTACAACACACCAGATATTCTGGAAATCTGTAAGCTGGGCGTGGAGACTTGCTACTGGCCTTTGTTCGAGGTGGTGGAAGGCAGGTGGATTCTGAACTATGAGCCTAAGAAGAAGCTGCCGATTGAAGATTTCCTGAAGCCTCAGGGACGTTTTAAACATTTATTTAAGAAAGGAAATGAATATCTGATTGAAGAATTCCAGAAGGAAGTGGATCGCAGGTGGGAAGAACTCAAGTTCAGATGTTCCAGAGGATAAGAGAGCGTGAAGAGAGAAAAATTCGGGTCGCGTATGGGATTTATTCTGGTATCTGCCGGGTGTGCCATCGGAATCGGCAATGTATGGAAGTTCCCCTATATGTGCGGGGAGTTTGGGGGCGCGGCGTTCATCCTCATCTATCTGGCATTCCTGCTGATTATGGGAATCCCGGTGATGGTCTGCGAGTTTGCCGTGGGAAGAGGAAGCCGCAGGAGCGTGGCGGCAAGTTTTGAAAAATTAGAGATTGTCGGGACGCGCTGGCATGTGATGAAATGGATTGGCGTGGTCGGGTGCTATCTGCTGATGATGTTCTATACGTCGGTGGGAGGCTGGATGATGTATTACTGTTTCCGAAGCGTCAAGGGAGAATTTGCAGGCGCATCGTCTGAGACGGTGGCGGAAGGATTCTCAGAGATGCTTGGGAATGTGCCGGTCATGACATTTTGGACGGTCCTGATCTGTATCATTGGATTTGCAGTCTGTTACTTTGGAATCCAGAAGGGAATCGAGCGTGTTTCCAAGGTCATGATGTCCGCGCTTCTGGTTATCATGGTGGCGCTTGCAGTCCACTCGGTATTTCTCGAAGGCGCAGGAGAAGGGATACGTTTCTATCTGGTTCCGGATTTCGCCGGGATGCGGGAGATTGGCATTGGAAACATAATTTTTGGAGCGATGAGCCAGGCATTTTTCACCCTCTCCATTGGGATTGGGGCGATGCAGATCTTCGGCAGTTATATTGGAAGAGAACGGAGCCTGACAGGAGAAGCCGTCAGTATTACGGCATTGGATACGTTCGTGGCGCTAATGGCGGGATTCATCATTATTCCCTCCTGTTTTGCCTTCGGCATTGAGCCAGGGGCCGGGCCGAGCTTGATTTTCATTACGATACCCAATATCTTTGCACAGATGCCAGGGGGAAGGGCGTGGGCGGCATTGTTCTTCCTGTTCCTGACCTTTGCGGCGTTTACAACGATTGTGGCAGTGTTCGAGAATATTATTTCATTTGCAATGGATCTGCTTGGATGGTCCAGACGTAAGAGTGTGCTGGCGAATGTGGTGATGCTTGTGGTGTTGAGTATGCCTTGCGTGCTGGGCTTCAATGTATTGGCCGGGTTTGAACCGTTGGGCGCAGGGACGAATATCATGGATCTTGAGGATTTCATCGTGTCCAACAACCTGCTTCCTCTGGGAAGCCTGGGGTATGTCCTATTCTGTACCAGAAAGAATGGATGGGGATGGGAGGAGTTTCTGGAAGAAGCTAATGCAGGAGATGGAATCCATTTCCCACGGGGGTTAAAAGGATATGTGTCCTATGTGCTTCCGGTGATTATTATTGTCATTTATTTAAAGGGGTATTACGATAAATTCGTTGGGCAGGGGACGGCTGCGCTTGCCGGATGGATGGCTTTAGCCGTATTGTTCCTCGGGTTTGTGCTGTTCTGTGCGTGGGCGAAGCCATCAAAGGAGTAGGCTGGCAGGGAGGATGTATTGTTGAATTTAATTGACACTTTTTCCATAAATGATTATGATATAGGTAAAGACATATCAGGAGGTACATTATGAGGTATGAGATTAAGGGAGAGACACTTCCAGTTGTAATCTGCCAGCTTGAGGGCGGAGAGAAGATGATAACGGAAGGCGGCGGCATGTCATGGATGTCGCCGAATATGCTGATGGAGACGACGACTAACGGAGGAATCGGGAAAGCGTTCGGAAGGATGTTCTCGGGGGAGAAGATGTTCCAGAACATTTACACAGCGCAGGGCGGCAGCGGTATGATTGCGTTTGCATCCAGTTTCCCGGGGTCGATTAAGGCGTTCGAGATCGCCCCTGGGCAGGAGATGATTTTCCAGAAAAGCGCATTCCTTGCCGGCGAAGCAGGGGTGCAGTTGTCCGTGTTCTTTAATAAGAAGTTCAGTTCCGGGCTGTTTGGCGGCGAAGGGTTCATCATGCAGAAAATCAGCGGACTTGGAATCGTATTTGCCGAGTTTGACGGACATGTTGTGGAATATGAACTGCAGCCGGGGCAGCAGATTGTCGTAGATACCGGCCATCTTGCGGCGATGACGGCGTCCTGCCAGATAGAGATTAAGAGCGTGCCGGGAGTCAAGAACATGCTGTTCGGCGGCGAAGGGTTATTCAATACTGTAATCAGCGGGCCGGGCAAGGTGTGGCTCCAGACGATGCCAATCAGCAATGTGGCAGGAATATTAAGGCCGTACCTGCCGTCCGGTTCATAGGTTTTGGAGCGGGAGCAGACAGATGAAGATAGAGATTCCCGGCTACAAGGTACTTAATTTAGAGTATTTGGTATTGGATTACAACGGGACCATAGCTGTAGACGGGTTGATTCCGGGCAGTGTGCGTGAGCGCCTGAACCGGCTGGCAGAGAGGTTCCGGATTTATGTGGTTACGGCAGATACACATGGAAATGCAAAGAAAGAGTGTGCGGATATCCTGGCAGATATCCGCACGTTTCCTTCCAAAGATGCAGCACATGCGAAAAAGCAGATTGTGGAAGAGCTTGGCTGTGAGAAGTGCATATGTGTGGGAAATGGCAGGAATGATGTACTCATGTGCCAGATTGCCGGACTTTCAATCGGAGTTATGGGTGCAGAAGGCATGTATGGAAGATTGGTTGTGGAGGCGGATATATGCGTAAGGTCGATACAGGAAGGGCTGGAACTGCTGATGTATGAAAAACGCTTGATTGCAACGCTGCGCGGATAGGGAAAATGAAAAATCCACTGTACGAATCTTCTATTCTGTACAGTGGATTTTAAAATTCTGTATCCATCGGACGATACCTCTCTTTTCTTTATTTTTCAGATTTAAAGATTTAAGTTTTTGGTGGTCTGTCCTCCTTTTCTTTTGATATATTGATAATATCATACGATATGAAATATGTCAATAGATAATCTGAAAAAAATATAGAAAATTATAAAAAAACTGACAAATCATGATTTACATTTTGTAGGCTCCGCAATACGCTGCAAGAGCCCGACAAGCTCTTCCGGAGTTTCTTTCGCTCCATTTGAAGACCAAGAAATGTAGAGATTATACAAAGCTCCTGCAAAAGCCTGCAAACCGTAATAGGTTTCCATCCCATCCTCCGGCTTATACCAGAAATCGATGATATATTTGCTGATTGCAGTCAGGAGCAGATGCCCAAGCCCGCTTTTGAACAGACCGTCGAGAAATTCCTTGTGTTTCTCGAAGTAAGAAAAACAGTGGAAGAGGTTGGCGGAGTCATAGATCTGCTTATCTAATAATAGTTCCCGCGCCTCTTTCTGGTAGTCAGCTAAGGCTTCTTCCAGATAGGAAGAGAAGATATCTTCTTTAGACTGGTAATTTCGGTAATATGTCATCCGTGAAACGCCGGCTCTTTCTGTCAATTCGGAAATGGATATGGCAGACAGCGGCTTTTCCTTTAATAACTGCATCAGCGCCGTAACGATACACTCCCGGGCTAATTTATTTGCCTGATTTTTTCTTTCTATATTCATGAACAAAATCCCCTTATTTGTCACAGTTGCGTGTTAAGATATTGAATTTTAAAATCCAAAGTGTTACAATTTGTCACACTTTATTATAAAGACGGATACCGTTAATTTCAAGAGAATTATGGAAGCGCTTGGGGCCGCCCTAAGGCGGGAGGCTTCTGGCAATACAGACGGATGACAATACTGAGTTAGAGAGAATAAGAAAAACGATATGAATGAGCGGGAGGAAGTGCAGTATGAAGACAGCTATTATGACAGACAGTAACAGTGGAATTTCAAAGAGTGAAGCAAGGAAGTTAGGAATCTATTCACTTCCGATGCCCGTAATCATTGACGGCGAGACGCACTATGAGGGCGTGGATCTTACGCAGGAGATGTTTTACGGCAGTCTGACGGGAGGAAGGGATGTGTCTACTTCACAGCCGTCGCCGGGAGAGGTTATGGGAATGTGGGATGAGCTCCTTGAAGACGGATATGACGAAATTGTACATATCCCAATGTCCAGCGGTCTAAGTAATTCCTGTGAGTCTGCAATCGGTCTAGCGGCGGATTATGACGGGAAAGTGCAGGTAGTGGACAACCATAGGATATCCGTGACACTGAGGGAATCTGTGATGGAAGCGAAAGAGCTTGCAGACAGAGGGATTTCCGCCGCAGAAATCAAAAGAGAGCTGGAAGAACGGGCATATGAAGCCAGCATCTACATAGCTGTCGATACGCTGGAATTCCTGAAAAAAGGAGGAAGAGTGACGCCTGCCGCCGCAGCTTTGGGTGCAGTGCTGAATATCAAGCCTGTACTTACGATTCAGGGAGATCGGCTGGATGCATTTGCCAAAGTACGGGGAATGAAAAAAGGGAAACATAAGATGATAGAGGCGCTGAAAAACGATTTGAAAACCAGATTCAAGGATGTAGACATGGGCCGTGTGGTGATTGGAGGAGCCGGAGCCGGGCTTAGCGGGGAAGAGGAAAAAGAATGGATAGATACGCTTAGGAAAGAATTCCCGGAGGCAACGGTCTATTATAACCCCTTATCTTTCAGTGTCGGAGCGCATACGGGCCCAGGAGCGGTGGGGACAGCTATCAGTATCCGGAAATAGTAATTGGGATTGCTGCATAACATAAAATTACTGCTCACAGGGCAGTAGAATAGTTGCGTTCTAATATTTTATCAAGTATAATACCATGAGATTGATGACTTTAGTATAGAAAGGCAAGAATGTTATGAGCAGGGGTGTAGATTATTTAAACTATGTAATAGACCAGCTAAGGAACAAAATCCAGGAGATAGACCAGACAATCAGTGATGTGCAGAAAGACATCGCAGAGATGAACGAGTATTACTGGGAGAATTATACGGAGATGGATCAGTATGGTTATGAGAACTACGATAACCAGCAGGCTCTTTTCAGTCAGGTAAATGCAAGTCAGGAACATCAGAAACGGAGAAGTCTGTGGAGGAAGATGCTGGATTCTCCGTTTTTCGGAAGTGTTGATTTTGTCTACGACGGAGAGGAGGAGGCCGAAACCTTTTATATCGGAATCGGAAATTTTGCAAGGAAGAGGGGCAGCGTACCGCTAATCTATGACTGGCGCGCCCCGGTCAGCGGATTATTTTATGATTATGACAAGGGAGCGGCATCCTACGAGGCTCCGGCCGGGGAGCTCAAAGGGGAGATCCTGTCAAAGCGGCAGTATAAGATCCGCGGCGGTAAGATGGTCTATGAATTCGAGAGCGATATGAAGATTGACGATGATGTCCTCAAGCGGGAGCTTGGCGCCAACAGTGATACACAGCTTAAAAATATTGTTCGGACGATACAAAGGGAGCAGAATACAATTATCCGCAACACGAAAGATAAGATTTTGATTATCCAGGGGGCGGCGGGTAGCGGAAAGACGTCAATTGCACTGCATCGGATTGCATACCTGCTATATCATGACAGAGGTCGCCTACAGTCTTCTAATATTCTGATTCTGTCGCCGAACAGTGTATTTTCTGATTACATTTCCCATATCCTGCCGGAATTGGGGGAGGAAAATATCCAGGAGATGAGCTTCGATCTTTTCGCATACCATCAGCTCAGAAAGATTGCAAAGGATTGTGAAGATCGATGGAATCAGGTTGAAAAGCAAATAGAGCGAGTACGCCGGGAAAACAGCGGCAGCACTTGCAATACGTGTCCGGAAGGGAAAACGCAAGGCGTTTCGGATGATGTGCGGTATCGGTGGAAACAATCTAAAGAGTATGTGGCGGCAGCGGAAGGATTTCTGGTAGAGCTTGAGGATCGTCTGGTTGATTTTAAAGATCTCAAAATTGAAAATATGGTGAAGAAAGCAGAAGACATCCTTCATATGTTCTATTTCCGTTTCCAGAATATCCCGCTTCTGTCCCGTATGGACGCTGTGATGGAGTATTTTGTGGATGAATATGAGACACTTAGCGGGCGGAATATCTCGGATGAAGAAATGGAGTCGATAAAAGAACGGTTCCGCAGTATGTACGTCACCAGAGATATCTACGAAATCTATAACTGGCTGCTGGAAGAATACGGATGGGAGCGGCTTAAAGAGCTGCCATGGGAGGAGCGGATACTGGCTTACGAAGATGTCTACCCACTGCTATATTTAAAATACCGTCTGCTTACCGTACCTGATCAACGATGTATCCGCCATCTGGTCATTGATGAGATGCAGGATTATTCCTATCTCCAGTATGTAATCCTCGAGAGGATGTTTTCCTGTAATATGACGATACTGGGAGACAGGGCGCAGACGGTGGATGACCATATGCAGGATGTACTGACATTCCTGCCTAAGATATTGGGGAAGAAAGTACGTAAGATTGAGCTGAACCGAAGCTACCGCAACACATACGAAATTGCGGAATATGCCAACCGCATTGCCGGGATACAGGGAATCGAATATATGAAACGGCATGGAAAAGCCGTAGAAGAGATAGCGTGCATTTCCTGCGAAGAAATCGTGAGTCATATCCTTGAGAAGGTGAATCTGGGAGAAGACGGATTTGAGACTGCCGCAGTGCTTGTCATGACAGAGCAGGAGGCACGTAGATTCTATGAAGTACTCCGTGAGAAACGAAAAGACACATCCTATATAGACCGGGACAGCGAAAAATTTCGGAAAGGGATTACGGTCACAACCTACTACATGGCGAAAGGTTTGGAATTTGACCAGGTATTTGTAGTAGGGAGAGAGCCGGAGAATCCATTCTTCCGGCAGTTTCTATATATCTGTGCCACAAGGGCCCTTCATGAGCTGTATGTACTGAGATAAAATGCAGAACGTTGCATGGAACGGATTCACCGGTTCAGGATGTTCTGAATACAGCCAGCATATCCTTCGGCAGGCGTGCGTGGAAGGTCATTTCTTCTCCTGTGATAGGATGTGTGAATGCAAGCCTGTGGGAGTGCAGTGCTTGTCTCTGAATTTTTTCCATGTCGGGATTATACAGATAGTCCCCGATTAGCGGAAAGCCAAGATATTTCATATGGATTCGGATTTGATGGGTGCGGCCGGTTTCCAGACGAAGGGAGACCAGGCTGTACCCGTTTTTCTCGCCCAGGACTCTGTAATGGGTGATTGCCGTCTCACCATGTTCAAGGTCCACAATCCGCTCAATGATGGTGCCGGGCTTGCGGGACAGAGGCGCATCGATAGTACCGCACTGTGGTGTGACCTGCCCCCGAACGATGGCAAGATATTCCCTGTGGAGCTGGTGCCTGCGTACCATGTTGGAGAGGATGCTTGCGCTGACCAGATGCTTTGCAACTACCGTAAGACCGGAAGTATCGCGGTCCAGCCGGTTACAGCAGCGGAAAATGAAAGGTTTTTCTTGTTCCTGATAATACCAGGCAAGCCCATTTGCCAAAGAATTCGTATAATGATTCAGTGAGGGGTGGATAGGCATACCGGCAGGTTTGTTAATCACGATAAGGTCTTCGTCCTCATATACAATGTCAAGGGGAAGGCTGACGGGCGGAACCTTCTTGGAGCATCCGGTCTCGCAGATGCGAACCGAAAGAATATCTCCAGATGCAAGCTGCTGACGCATATAGTAATGGATGCCATTGACAAGGATGCTCTCAGGCATTCGCTTGATTTCTGTCAGATTTTGGCAGGAATAGCCGCGCCGCTTTAAGAATTGTTCCACACGCAGACCATCGCTTGCGGAATCAATGGCATAATTAATGACTCTCTTCATAGTCGGACTCCTTTAAAGAACCTAACACAGATACATTCGGTTCTGAAAATAATTTTGATTTCAGTATAGCACATTCGTCGGGAGAATGAGGGATTCATATGAAAAGAAATTGTAAAATTATATGGAGGATGTTATGATAAATAAAATCATGGAAGGATTTGGATTATTTTATAGAAAGGATGAGGCAGAAAAATGGCGAAGTTAAGTACGCTGTGTTATATTGAGCGTGACCATCAATATCTGATGCTGCACAGGACAGTGAAGAAGAATGATGTGAATAAGGATAAATGGATTGGCGTAGGCGGGCATTTTGAGGAGGATGAAAGTCCTGAGGAATGCCTGCTGCGGGAAGTGAAGGAAGAGACAGGATATACCCTGACTTCTTACCGGTATAGAGGGATTGTGACTTTTATATCTGGAAATGGAGTAACAGAGTATATGTCGTTGTTCACGGCGGACGGTTTTGAAGGAGAGCAGATTCCCTGTGATGAAGGAGAACTGGAGTGGGTGGATATTGACAAGATTCAGGAATTGAATATCTGGGAAGGCGATAAGATTTTCTTCCGGCTGTTGGCGCAGGAGCGGGAATTTTTCTCGCTGAAATTGGTGTATGACGGACATGATGGGCTTGTTTCTGCAGCCCTTAACGGAATAGTGATGGAACTGCCTTCCGGAGACTGACAGAAGGGCAGCACAGATATCAAAAACGGGAGCGCCACATATAACTGCGGCGCTCCCGTTTTGTACGGATATCCGTAACATCCTTGATTCTTATGAATGCTTATCTCTGGGACAGCCTGGCCTCAAAATCTGCCTCCGGAACCGGCTTCGCATAGCGGTATCCTTGGGCAACCCGCGCCCCAATCTCCCGCATCAGTTCCACATCCGCATCCGTCTCCACGCCTTCACACACAATCTGGGAGCCTAGATTGTCTGCAAGCTCCACAATACTCTTCATAATCTTCACCTGACGCTCCCTATCCTTCTTATTCAACAGGAAAGAACGGTCAAGCTTGATTACGGATGCCGGAATCTTCTCGATTACGCCAAGGGAAGAATACCCTGCGCCAAAATCATCAATAGAGAGCCTTACCCCCTTGGCGTGAAGGTCGTCCAAGGTCTGCTTGGCGAGATTCTCCTCCATCTCCTCCATGACGAGTGTCTCCGTAATTTCAACCTCAATCAGCTCTTTGGGGATACGGTACTCATCCAACACCTGCTCAAACCGCTTGGCAAAATCCGGCTTCACAAAATGCATCCGGGAGAAATTACAGGAAATCGTCACAACCTTTTCCCCGCTGTCTATCCGTCTGCGGAGCATCTTGCAGGCACACTGGAGTATAAAGAAATCAATGTCCGCCACCTTCCCGGTCTGTTCATAGTAGGGGATGAAGAACCAGGGAGTCCGCACAGCGCCGTCCGCCGTCGGGTCCAGAAAACGTACCAACGCCTCAGCGCCCACAATCTCCTCTGTGTTGACATCCACCTTCGCCTGATAATAAGCGACAAAATTCTCTTCTATATCCACGGAATCCAACAGCTTTTCCCGCCGATGCCGTTCACGTACCGCCTTTTCAAGTTCCTCATCATAGATCCGGATATTCTCCCCGCTGTCACTGTCAATAAAATCAATCGCCTGGCTTGCACAGTCAATCGCTCCCCGCAGGTCGTCGTTGTCATGGGATATAAAATAGATTCCCATCTGGACTTCAATCCGGCTTTCAATCGTCTGGAAAATCCGTTCTTCAATGAACTGCTGAATCTTTTTGGCTCTCTTAGCGATATCTCCATTCTCATCAGACAAAAGGAATGCAAAATGCGCCCCGTCAGCTTTTGCACAGATTTCATTCTTTCCGTCAACGCATTGGGTCAGGACCTTTGCAATCAAAGCCAGAAGCTTTTGGCCGTTATTCCATCCATAGATTACCTTGAAACGCTGAAATTGTGAAATATTGAGGTAAACAATGCCGTACTGCTGGGCGGCCCGGTTAGGCAGAATTTTTTTCTCGCCCGTATAGATGAGGTAATTCAGGTTCCCGATGTCAATCTCCACATCCTTGTACATCAGCTTCTGAATCTTCTTGGCATCCCGGATGATATGCAGCGCCACCATTACAATCACCAGCATAATTACAATCAGGATCAGGATGATGACAAAACTATGTTCCTGTATGAAGATGCCGACACTTGCCAGGGAATACACGTTACTCTCCAGCATATAGTCGCTGATTGCCCTTGCATCTATGGTCAGCAGCGTCTTGTTCAGTATACCTGCAAGCTCAGGGGAGTCGTTGCGGACAGTCATAGAAATCCCCAGGCCGTCGCTTAATACATTCTTAATCTCCAAGTCATAATAGCGCATCTGGGAACTCAGCAGATATTCTGTCAAATAGCCGTCGCACATGACAGCGTCCACGTTCCCGTCCTTCACAGCGTCCAGGCAATCCTTAGGGCTGTCGTATACCTTAACAGAAGTGCCTGCCGTACCGATTAGTTCGGTAGCTTTATTTGAAAGATAATCAACCGTTGCCAGAGACTCAATCGACTCCATCTCCGTTCTTTCCTTCGAGACGAATACCAGAGGAACCTGTACATAATCTTTGATCTTGGAAAGCTGATGGTTATGGGCTTCACCCTCGGCATGGACACAATAAGACATAACGTCAATCTCTCCATTCTCAAGGGCAGTGCGCGCTTCCTGAGGGTTCGCCTCCTTTTGCCAGGAGATGTTAATCCCGGTAAGCGCTGCGATACCCTCCAACATTTCCTTCGTCAATCCTTTGCACTCGCCATCCTCCTCATAGACAAATGGGTAATAACTGTCAAGATAACCAACCTTGATGGTGTCTGTCTCGTCAAGATATTCCTTCTCATCTAAAGTAAATACAATGGTCTTGTCCAGCTTGCTCTGATAGAAGCGATTCATCAACTGGGTTTCCAGACCCGGCTCATTCATCTTCAAATCTGCAATGGCGTTGTTCAGTTCACGCATCACATCATCATTCCCGGGATAAGAGAGGTAGTAAAAGGGCCTTGGGGCAAAACGCCCAATCAAGCGCTGTCCTTCCCTGATTTCCATGAAAGTATGGACAAGTGCGTCCACTTCCCCCCGATCAAGCGCATCCTGTAAGTCTGCCGTGGAATCATATTCCCTGATTTTCGGAGACGCAACCCCGTTGTCGGCAAGATAACCCAGAAATTCCTCCCTGCGTACATAGGTACGGACCATCCCGAAGGTGATTTCCTCCATGGCTTCAAAATCCTCATATGCCAGGCTGCTGTCTGGATTGGTGGCTATGATACCGAAGGTATATCCGCTGGACAGGTCTGCATACTGGTAAGTCTCCGCCCGTTCCGCCGAATACTGGGCGCTGCCTACCAGGTCCGCCTTGTGCTCGGCCACAAGGGTAAGCGCCGCATCCCAGTCCTTACATTCCACATATTCAATTTCCCAGTTGGTATAGTTGCGTAACGCTTCCAGATAATCCACATCCATACCGATATAGCTGCCGTCTTCCCCTTTCATATGGTATCCGTTCATTGGGAAAAACGCGACCTTTACCGTCCGCTTTTCTGCCGCGTGGGCGGTGTGTGGCATGAATCCGGCAGACATGCACGCTGTCAGAATCAGGCATAGAAAAATTAACACGCCACGTTTCAATCTTCTGTTTTTCATTCCTGCTAACATCCCTTTCATTCCCCGCAAACTGAATGTCCCCCAACCGTTAAGTAAATACGGGCCTTATTGTCACTATTATACCAAATCGCAGGCATAATGACTATACTTCCAATGAAAAAACTACAAGTAAACAAAAGGACTGAGGCTGCGATTTTGCAACAGCCCCAGTCCTTGATAGGAATGGACTAATACAGAAACAGAATATCTTCATGCCCGGAGGAATCCCTGGTTCCTTGTTCCTTCATTTCCAGTTCCTCCTGAACCCTTTTTTCCACAGACGCCGGCGCTGGCATAATCTCCTGTCCCTCCTTCCAGATGGTAAATCGTTTATTATGCTTGCCCTGATAATAGATAAATGAGTTTTTATGGACTGCTGCAGGAAAGTCCCAAAAGTCGCTGTCATCCGGGAAAATCTCTTCCTGTCCAACGGTCTCTTCGGCGGGAACTACGAAGGAGTATGTCTGGGAATCCAACCGGCCAAGAAATACTTGTTCCAATCTGGATACTTTCTCAAGGGACAGACAGCTTTCTCCATTGTCATAAGATTCGGAATATTCACTGTCAGGAGAGTCGATCCTGTCGCCATATGAAATAGGGGAGCAAGGATGCTCGCTTTCTAACGTAATATAGAAATCTCCGTTTTCTAACTGGTATAGTTCCGTCATTTGCATATCTTCGACTGCCACGCGTCTGTCGAACAGGTAAAGCTCCGGATTATACTCTTTTACTAAAGAAAGGGAGGTTGAAACCACGAATACCATAATGGCTGCCGACAGGACAACGACCACTTTCAGCCAGTTAATCTGCCGGGAAATCCGCCGTAACGTCTCGATACCATCCGAAGCAGAAGAGCCGGATTCATTGCCGTTCTTTGCGCCGGTTCCGTCCTGCGCAAGAGTGACAGGAGGAAGTTCGGAGTTTAACGCATCCAGATATTCACGGCAATCCTCACATTCAGGCAGATGCCCTTCAATCAAATCCTTACTTTTCTCGCTGCATACGTCATCTTTATAGAGGGGCAGCAAATCTCTAATTACATCACAAGATATTTTATTCATAACGATCTCCTTTCTGCCGCCGTTTTCAGGCGGCCGCTTCTTCTTAATCCTGCATATGCTCCCGTATCTTGAGCCTTGCCCGGTGGTAGGTGACTCTTGCCCAGTTTTCCTGCTTTTCAAAGATTTCTGCGATTTCCTTAAAACTTAAATCACCAAGTACCCTGAGAGTAAAGACTTCCTTGTACGGCTCGCTCAGGCAATGAAGGACTTTATAGATGGAGAGGGCTTCGCCTTTTCGGATACAGATATCCTCCACGTCCGAATCGTCCGGCATATCTTCCAGGGCTTCGGAGTGTACCGGCTTTTTCTTACGTGTGCCGGAGATATAGAGATTCTTGGCTATCTGGCAGAGCCATGTCTTCACAGAGCAGTTCCCGCGGAAATTTTTGGCTTCTTTGAGCGCTTTGAAAAACGTTTCCTGAGTAATCTCTTCGGCAATGTGCGGATCCTTACTCATTGCCAGTACAAACAGATAAACGTCTTTAAAAAATCGTTCATACAGATCGTCAAAATCAATCTTCATTCCCTCACCTCCTTCATTTGCTAATTAGACGCATGACTTGGCGTTTCGTTACAAAGATTATAAGATATTTTTTTAATCCTAATTAAAAAAATTTCATAAAATTGGTTTTTTAGCTAAAAATGTATGGAAAAATAGGTTATAATAAAGTATATTATATATTTTTATGCAGAAAGGAAGATAAAAGATGGCAGCATTACATTTGACAAAGGAAAATTTTAAGAAAGAGGTATTGGAGTCTGATGTGCCGGTTCTGGTTGATTTCTGGGCGACATGGTGCGGACCCTGCCAGATGGTAGGACCGATTATCGAGGAGATTGCGGGAGAGGTCACAGATGCGAAGATTTGTAAGGTGGACGTAGATGAGAACCCGGAACTGGCGAAGGAGTATCGGGTAATGTCAATCCCGACGCTGATGGTCTTCAAGAACGGAGAGGCGGTTAAAAGGGAAGTTGGCGCGAAGCCAAAGGATGAGATTTTGGACATGCTGAAATAGAGGCAGGAGAAGGCGTACTAAGTGATATTGAGAATTGTTGTGAAGTCAGTGATTAGGGCTTCACAAAATTTTTATAAAAGAATTAGCACTCAATCCTTGACAGTGCTAACAAAATGCGTTAATGTTATATTGTAAATAGAACACCAACTAATTCAGCATTAAAAAGGAGGCTGTACTATGAATATAAATAAATTTACGCAGAAATCCATGCAGGCAGTGAACCAATGTGAGCGGGTAGCGCTGGAATACGGCAACCAGGAGATTGAACAGGAGCATCTCCTCTATGGGTTGCTGACTCAGGAGGACAGCTTGATACTCAAGCTCATGGAGAAGATGGGAATCGACAAGAACACGATTCTTGAACGGACAGAGGAAGCCCTTAGGAAACGGACCAAAGTACAGGGCGGCCAGCAGTTTATCGGGCAGGATTTGAATAAAGCGCTCATCCACGCCGAAGACGAAGCCCGGCAGATGGGGGATGAATATGTATCCGTTGAGCACATTTTCCTGTCCCTCCTGAAATACCCCAACAGAGAACTCAAGACCATTTTCCGGGAAATGGGCATCAAACGGGATGACTTCCTGAAAGCATTGTCCACGGTCAGAGGCAACCAGCGTGTGACCAGCGATAACCCGGAAGATACCTATGACACCCTGAACAAATACGGCTCAGACCTGGTAGAGCGCGCAAGGGAGCAGAAATTAGACCCGGTGATTGGGCGGGACTCAGAAATCCGCAATGTAATCAGGATTCTTTCCCGTAAGACGAAGAATAATCCTGTACTGATTGGAGAACCTGGCGTCGGCAAGACGGCTGTGGTAGAGGGATTGGCGCAGAGAATCGTCCGGGGCGACGTGCCGGAAGGACTGAAGGACAAGACCATTTTCTCGCTGGACATGGGCGCGCTGGTAGCAGGCGCAAAATACCGGGGCGAGTTCGAGGAGCGTCTGAAAGCCGTACTGGAGGATGTGAAGAACAGCGACGGCAGGATCATCCTGTTCATCGACGAGCTGCATACCATTGTAGGGGCAGGCAAGACAGACGGCGCCATGGATGCTGGCAATATGCTAAAGCCGATGCTGGCAAGAGGGGAACTTCATTGTATCGGAGCGACGACGCTGGATGAATACCGGCAGTATATCGAGAAGGATGCCGCTCTGGAACGGCGTTTCCAGCCGGTGATGGTGGATGAGCCGACGGTGGAGGATGCCATTTCCATTCTCCGGGGGCTGAAAGATCGTTATGAGGTATTCCACGGGGTGAAGATTACGGACAGCGCGCTGGTAGCGGCGGCAACTTTGTCGGAGCGGTATATTTCCGACCGTTTTCTTCCGGACAAGGCAATCGACCTGGTAGACGAGGCGTGTGCGCTGATTAAGACGGAGCTTGACTCTATGCCTGCCGAGTTAGACGAACTCCAGAGGAAGATTATGCAGATGGAGATTGAGGAGGCGGCGCTCAAGAAGGAAGACGACCGGCTGAGCCGGGAGCGGCTGGAACACTTGCAGAAGGAATTGGCGGAGCTTAGGGAAGAGTTTGCCGGAAAGAAAGCACAGTGGGATAACGAAAAGGTGGATGTGGAGCGCGTCCGGAAACTTAGGGAAGAGATTGAGCAGATACACAAGGATATCGAGAAGGCGCAGCAGTCCTATGACCTGAATAAAGCAGCAGAGTTACAGTATGGGAAACTTCCTCAGTTACAGAAGCAGTTAGAGGCAGAAGAAGCAAAAGTTAAGGATGAAGAGAAGTCTCTGGTTCATGAGAGCGTGACCGACGAGGAAATCGGAAAAATCGTATCCCGGTGGACGGGGATTCCGGTCACAAAACTTAATGAGAGTGAGCGCAGCAAGACCCTTCATCTGGCGGAAGAGCTTCATAAGCGGGTGATTGGGCAGGATGAAGGCGTGGAATTAGTGACAGAGGCGATTATCCGTTCCAAGGCTGGGATTAAAGATCCCACGAAGCCCATTGGCTCATTTCTGTTCCTTGGACCTACGGGCGTGGGGAAGACCGAGCTTGCAAAGGCTCTTGCAGAGAGCCTGTTCGACGACGAGGGCAACATGGTGCGGATTGACATGAGCGAATATATGGAGAAGTATTCTGTGTCAAGACTCATTGGGGCGCCTCCGGGATATGTGGGATATGACGAAGGCGGCCAGTTGACCGAGGCAGTCCGCAGGAAACCCTATTCCGTAGTGTTGTTCGACGAGGTGGAGAAAGCCCATCCAGACGTGTTCAATGTGCTGCTTCAGGTGCTGGACGACGGGCGGATTACGGATTCCCAGGGGCGTACCGTGGACTTTAAGAATACGATTCTGATTATGACGTCTAATATTGGTTCTTCCTATTTATTAGAAGGAATTGATGACCAGGGGAATATCAGCGAGGAAAGCCAGAAGATGGTCATGGATGATTTAAGGGCGCATTTCAGGCCGGAATTCTTGAATCGGCTGGATGAGACGATTCTGTTCAAGCCGTTGACGAAAGGCGATATTTATCATATTATTGACTTGTTGGTGGCAGATGTCAACAAACGTCTGGCGGACAGGGAGATTTCTATTTCACTTACGGAGGCGGCGAAGAATTATGTGGTAGAGGGCGGATACGACCCGACTTATGGGGCAAGGCCGCTGAAACGATATCTCCAGAAGAATGTAGAGACGATGGCGGCAAGGCTGATGCTAAAGGGAGACATAGGGGCGCAGGATACTATCGTGCTGGATGTGGAGAATGGAAGTTTGAAGGCATTTGCAGGGCATGAATGATATCAAAGAGCATGAACGCAATTACGATAAGACTGAGGAGAGAGGATTGTCCGCTCTCCTCAAAGTATCGTTCATTTTAGTAAATATAGCAGGATAATATCAACCATTGTAAGTTATTTTTGTCATTTATTTCAAATAAAACTTTTCGTTTTTACTTGACATTCATAGGAAATAAAGTATAATTCTTAATAGAAAGCATTTATTTGTTTTTTGTAGTGGACTGATATATGGAGGCAATGATGAAAAAAAATAGCGACCTTTTCCCCGAAGTGGATAGTACAGGGGATTCTTCGGATTTTTCAATCGAAGTCCTTTATGAGGATTCTTTTGACGACAGGCCTCTTGATGACGATGGCTCTTGGGATGATGATGAACATAGACATCACAGACACCGGCACAAGCATGAGAAGCACAAGAAACATCGCACCCTGAAGAGATGGAAGAAGGTTATGTTAGGCCTGATAGCGGTTATTGTGGTCGGTATTGCAGGACTGACGGGGGGCTTCTTCTATTTGCGCGCCCAAGGTGAAAAACATCTTAAAACCAATGTTGCGGCAGCAGGGGACTCAGCAGAGGCGCAGGAAGGGTTATACATTACATATAATAATAAGAAGTACCAATATAATGAGGATGTCATTAATTTCCTTTGTCTGGGAATAGCCAAGGATGTTCCGATTGAAGAAAAGACTGCTATTACTGGACTTGAGACTGGAGGAGAAGGATTTGCAGATGCAGTAATTTTGGTAAGCCTTAATATTGCAAGCGGCAAGATTAAGATTTTCGCGATTCCAAGAGATACTATTGTTCCGGTTAAGGTTGTTGATTCGGCCGGATATTTTGTAAGAACCGAGAATATACAGCTTACTGCGCAACACGCATATGGACAGACCGCGGCAGAAGGCGCTGAGCTTATGGTAGATGCAGTGTCAAATTTATTTTACAAGGTGCCGATTCAACGGTATTGTTCGATTAACCTTTCCGCGATTCCAATTTTGAATGATGCGATTGGCGGAGTTGACGTGCAGGTGTTGGAGGATATTAATGGTTCTACTGGGACATATCGTGCTGGAGAGACTATTCATCTGGAAGGAAAGATGGCGGAGGATTATGTACGCCAGAGAGATACCAACATCTATGGAAGCAGCTTGAATCGGCTTGAACGTGAAAAGCAATATATTACTAACTATTTTGCAACAGCAAAAGAAGCAATAAAAAAGGATATGACGCTTCCGATTACGATTTATAACAGTCTTCAAGGCAATATGTTTACGAATATTACAGTGGAGGATATCGCCTATTTGGTGCCGGAATTATTGAATATCCCATTGAATGCGGAGGATATGATGACAATTCCAGGTGAAGCAACCTGGGGCGAATATATGGAGTATAATGTAGACACTAACCAGTTGAAAGAGATTGTTATCAATAATTTTTATAAAGAGATTCCATAAAGGGTTGATTATGGAGGGAAAACATAGTAAGATAAGGTTATGGAGGAGAGACCAATGGATCAAGATAAGAAGCAGAAGAAGTCTTCTGGGAATTCGAAACTGATTATTATCCTTGCAGTCGTATTAGTGCTTGCGGCGGCAGGCGGGGTTGGGTTCTATATGCATTCATCCAAGGAAAAAGCGAAAGTTGCCGCCGAGGAAGCGAAGACGGCAGATCCGGATAAGACTCAGGAACGATATGAGAAGTTGAAAGAACAGGCTACAGTTAAGGAAGATCCGAATGATCCGATGAACCGTGAGATTGATTTTGCGGCTCTTCAGGAAGTGAATCCAGATGTATACGCATGGATTTGGATTCCGGGAACGAATGTGGATTATCCGATTCTCCAGAGTGAGACGGAGCCGGATGAATATTATCTGAACCACACGATTGAGAAGAAGGAAGGGCTTCCGGGGACGATTTATACGGAGAAGTATAATGCAAAAGATTTTACGGATCCGGTAACCATTGTTTATGGACATGATATGAAGAACGGAAGCATGTTTGCGAATCTTCATCTGTATGAAGATCAGGCGTTCTTTGACGCTAATCCGTACATTTACATTTATATGCCAAATCAGGCTTTGAAGTATAGAATCTTTGCAACGGTGGTTTTTGATGACCGGTATATACTTGGGAATTATAATTTCTTGGATCCGGAAGATTTCCAGATGTATCTGGATGAGCTTAGGAGTTCCATTAACGGACATGTGAATAAGGACGTGAATGTTACACAGGAATCAGGGATACTTACATTGTCTACCTGTATTGCTACATCGCCGAATGAAAGATGGATGGTGAATGCGACACGGGAGCAGTAGTTGACCATAGATGGTCTGATAAGGATATTAAGGCATATAAAGCTTTAATATATAATCACACAAGTAACAGAATAAGGAAGGAGTAAAAGAATATGAAGTTTAAGAAATTAGTTGCTTTATGTACTGCAGGCGCTCTTTGCCTCGGTATGAGCTTAACAGCATTTGCAGCAGATGCTAGCCGTGAAGAGCTTCCGGCAGGCGTTACAGCTGGCGATGTAAAACTTGAAGTAAAACCGTTAAACAAACAGCAGTTAGAGGATGTTAAAAAGGATTTAACATCAATCCTGGAGAATTCTGGACGTGGTGACATGCCAGAAAACAGCAAAGCTGAAGTAGTTGTTGCAGCAGATATTGATGTTCCAGAGGGGACAGACACTTCCAAAGGTGTTCAGATTGAAGTTGCTCTGACTGATACCCAGAAAAATGGTTTATCAAATGGTGACCGTCTTTATGTGCTTCACTGGAATGGAACAAAGTGGGAAGTTCTTAATGGATGGGCTGAGTACAGAGATGGTAAATTGTATGCGAAAGTATTCGATTTCTCTCCATTTGCTTTCGTAAAGATTACACAGATAACATATGATAAAGATGGTAAGCCGGTAGAGAAGGTTATCACTCTGGAGAAAGATACTGGTAAGGTTGTAACACCTGCTAAGAAGGCTTCTCCAAAGACAGGCGAGTAATTCATTTGTTTTCCAGGCATAGGCTGACAATTCTGTTAAAAATATATTTCTCACAGAATTGTTCAATATGCCGTATCTGTAGGGAACTTAGCCCTACGTTAAAAAAAATAAGTGATATGACATAACTGTTATTGTGTGATAGAAAGAGACCATTCGGCTATAAGCAGGATGGTTTTTTTCATTTGTTTTAGTGGAAAATGTAGAAATAAGATTAGCCAATTGAGATGCCGTAAGAGTTGGAAGCGAACGAAGCACCTAAATCTAAAATTTATATACAATATGACGGATAATAATGAATCGAGTAGGCAAGAGCCATCTTCCCCTGCTCGCAGTGCGACCCGTGCGCCGCTTCAGCGGTATATTTCCTCTGCACGGGTCTGCGCATGGAAAGGGACCATCCCGCCTACGGCTAGATGGTCCCTTTCTATCACACAATAACAGTTATGTCATATCACTTATTTTTTTTAACGTAGGGTTAAGCTCCCTACACCATGAATTCACTGTTTCATCAACAATTCGGTGAGGGATAAAGTAAATTTTTAACCGGAATTGTCAATTTATGCGGCAAAATTCTAATAGATTATTCTCCTGTTCTTGGAGAAGACGGCGTCCTAGTACCATCTAAATTCGTTCTCCTACCAGTTGTAGTATCAACCTTAACAACCTTACCGTTAGACATTACCTTAACAACTGCAAATGGTGATAAGTCACTGACATGAACCTTAACAACTGCATTGCCATTAACAGTAATAACTGTAACAGGGATGATCTCCAAGCCATCTTTTCCCCAGTGGAAAACATATACGGTATCACCGTGCTTTAAACCGGCTGCTGCAGCAGAACCGATATTTAAATCAAGATCCAAACCACCCTCTGGAATTTTTTCGCCATCTTTCAGATCAACATCTTTGGAGAAAACGACTACAGGTGTCTCACCGTCTTTTAAATCAAATCCGTTCTCTTCAAAAAGATCAGCTATTTTTTCTGGATCTTTGAGCGCATCCTTAACGGCTGCCTCAGTGGTTTCTTTATACTCTAATGGAAGAACTTTTCCATTTTCGTCTGTGGCATATGCAGGAACTTTTTCAGGGCTTTTGTCTGTGCCAGCTGCAAATGCGGTCATGCTCATACCAAGGCAAAGAGCGCCTGCAGTAATCAGAGCAACTAATTTTTTTAATTTCATATTCTCTTACTCCTTCCTTAATCTGTTATTCGTGTGATTATATATTAAAGCTTTAAATGCCTTAATATCTCTGCCATACAAACTGTCTACGGCTCTTACTGCTCCCGAGTTGCATTCACTATCCATCTTTCATTTGGCGATGTTTCGATACAAGTAGATAATGTGAGGATTCCCGATTCCGGTGTCACATTCACATCCATATTCACATGTCCGTTAATCGAACTCCTAAGCTCATCCAGATACATCTGGAAATCCGCCGGATCCTGAAAATTATAGTTTCCAGTTATATAACGGTCGTCAAAAACTACCGCTGCAAACAATCTATACTTCAAAGCCTGATTTGTCGTATAGAATAATGCGCCAATAAGGTCAAAATAGTGCTTATCAAACAGGAAAGCAGGGTGTATAATGGCAAGAAAGTGACAGGAATTTTCAATAGAAAAGGCAGAAAGGCGAAGCGCATATGAAGTATTTCGTAGGTATCGATTTAGGAACGTCAAGTGTAAGGGCAGTCGCAGTCAATACGGAGGGAAGAATAGCCGCATCAGGACAGTGTGAATATGATATCATGAAACCAGAACTGAATTATGCCGAACAGGACATGGAACAGCTCTGGAGAGCTGCTGTCCCTGCAATCCGCAAGATGCTAAGCACAGGCGAAGAAATCCGTGAAAACATCTGCGGAATCGGCTTTTCCGGTCAAATGCACGGGCTTGTAATGTTAGATGTCCACGGCAAATTAATCCGCAATGCTATTATTTGGGCAGACCAACGGTCAAGCAAGCAGATTGAGCAGATTTACGGTACAATTTCCCGGAAAGAATTCTGTGAAATATATGGGAACAGGCTCAGTACCGGATTCCTTCTGCCGTCCCTTCTGTGGGTGCGGGAGCATGAGCCTTGGAACTATGAGAAAATCAGCAAAGTATTGTCACCAAAAGACTATATCCGCTACCGCATATGTGCAGAGATAGGGACAGACGCCTCTGATGCCAGCGGAACGGGTATGTGGGATATGGAACATCGTACATGGGCATATCAACTGCTAAATCGGTTAGGCATTTCGAAGAATCTACTGGCACAGAGCCATGAGTCATATGAAAAGGCTGGTACAGTGACAGAAGCGTGTGAAATGGAGACGGGTTTAAAGGCTGGGACTTTTGTTGCCTATGGCGGCGGCGATTCCTTGATGATGGAGCTTGGAAACGGCATGATTCAGAGGGGCAGGATGGCATCGACCATCGGGACGGCCTGCCACCTGACCTGTGCATTAGATCAGCCATTATATGACCCTGAGTTTCGGACAAATACATGGTGCCATGGCGAAGAAAAACTATGGAGTATCATGGGGGCGCATTTAAGCGGCGGTGTCGCACTGAAATGGCTGAAGGATCAGATTTTAGGATTCAAAGATTTCGATGCTATGACGGAGATTGCAGAGGAGATCCCGGCAGGAAGCGAGGGAATGTTGTTTCTCCCGTATTTGAATGGAGAACGTACGCCCCATAACGATCCGGATGCCAGGGCAATCTATTTGGGGATGACTTTAAAGCACACGAAGGCACATATGATTCGGAGTACGATGGAGGGGATTGTCTATAGTATGAAGGAGTCTTATGACATTTTCCATTCTCTGGGAATTACGGCAGAGCGCATGATTGCGGCGGGTGGAGGGGCAAAGAGCCGGTTATTCCGGCAGATACAGGCGGATATGTACCAATGCCCGGTATATACGAATCAAGAGAAGGAACAAGCAGGCGTCGGCGCGGCAATGACGGCGGCGGTAGGAAGCGGATATTTCCGAAATTATGGGGAAGCTTGCGACAGTATGGTGCATTTAAGCAGTGAAGTAACAGAACCTAATCCTGAAAATATGAAGCGATATGAGGAGGATTTCCAGAGGTTCAAAGAAATCTATCCTGCAAATAAGAAATTATAAAAGCGGCAGCTATAGAAAGCCAAATGGCATTCCCCTTGCTGCCGCTAAAAATTATTGGTAGCGTTTATTCAACGAAAACCCGCGTCCCCGTACTTCACTCACCCTGCTGACAATGATGAAACTTTCCGGGTCAATATTGTGAATCAGCTTCTCCACTTTAGGCAGTTCCCGGTTAGATATCACACTTAAAATAACGGGAGAGGGGTTATGCAGATAACCGCTTTCCCCGTTCAATATGGTAACGCCCCGGTCAATCTGGGTCAGGATTGCGTCGCGTATCTCATCAGATTTCTCACTGATAATCTTAATCTCCGTCCTCGTTGCGCCCATGAGCAGCATTTTATCCAGCACAAGGGTATAAATCAGTACCAGTACCACTCCGTACAGGATATTTTCCGCCGGACGGAACAATGCCTGTGACAGCAAGATACAGACGTCAAATGCATACATACTGACAGACACTGGAATCCGTACCGTTTTTTGCAACACAAGCGGAGGGATGTCCATGCCTCCCGTAGACGCCCCTGAGCGGATGACGATTCCAAGGGCCATCCCGATGCCAAGCCCGGAAAAAATGGTACATAGCAGGATATCCTGAGTCAGTATGTAGTTCCCTAACACCCGGTCAAGCACTTCCAACGACAACGGATACAAGAAGGTACTGGCAAGTGTGGTAACGGCAAAGGCTTTTCCCAGACAAAAGAAACCAATGACCAGCATTGCCACATTAAAAACAAGGACAAAGGATGAGATGGAAAAGTCTGTCAGATAGTTGACGGTCAGCGCAATACCGGTGGTCCCTCCTGTCACCAGACCGGCAGGAAGCAGGAACAGCTTTACGGTCAAAGCATACAGAAAATTCCCGATGACTACGGAAATCAATGATAAAACAGTATTCATAACAAAATTCCTCCTAAAATGTATCAAAATGTCAAGCGTTAATTTTCGCTTCTAAAGGTTTGGATTTCCAGTAATAGAGGGTAAATACCACGGAACTCAGCGTCCACGTAAGGGGATAAGCCCAAAAAATCACATTGATTACCGGGACAAAATGGATTACAACCGAGATATATCCAATTCGGACGCCGCACCAGAAAATCAGCATGACGATCATCGGAACTATAGATTTTCCCGCTCCCCGCAGGATTCCAGCCATACAGTGGGAGAACGCCAGCAGGAAGAAGAAGAACGTCTCCGTCCTCGCCTGGCTCGTCCCAAAGGCGACGACCTCCGGTGTATTGTTGAAAGCGGCAATCAGCAGCGGCGCAAGGAAATAGATGATTATCCCGATCATCTCCGCACCAATAGTTGTACAGACGACGCCGAAAGCTGCGCCCTTCCTGGCGCGGTCATATTTTCTGGCCCCAAGGTTCTGGCTGATGAAGGTGGTAAGCGCCATGGAGAAGCAGGTAATCGGCAGGAACCCAAAACCCTGCACCTTCGAGTATGCGCCGCATCCGGCCACAGCCATTTGGCCGAACTGGTTGATATTTGCCTGAACAAACACGTTCGCAACAGAAATAATGGAATTCTGGAATCCGGCGGGCAGCCCATTGGTAAGAATCCGTTGCAGCATATTTTTTTCAAGATGAATTTTCCGGAAGGAAATCCGGAATTCCTCCGGGCTTCGGAGTAACTGGCGCAGACACAGGGACACACTGATAAACTGTGAGATAACCGTTGCAAGCGCCGCGCCTCCCACGCCATAATGCAGCACGCCAATGAAAAATAAATCCAGAGTGATGTTAATGGCAGAGGAAATTACAAGGTAAATCAGCGGGTGGCGGCTGTCGCCAACCGATTGCAGGATACCCACGAAAATGTTATACATCACGAACGCCAGTGACCCGCAGAAATAAATCCGAAAATATGTAATCGAGTTAGGCAGGACGGCAGACGGCGTCCCCATCCATACCAAAATCTGGGGCGCTGCAAAGACGCCTACAAGCGTAAGGAGACATCCGCAGATTAGCCCAAAAGCGATGGTGGTATGGATTGCCTTCTGGAGGCTGCAGATATCCCGCGCGCCGAAATACCGGGCGATCACAACACCCGCTCCAATAGAAATCCCGTTAAAGAACCCGACCATCAGAAAAATAAGGCTGCCGGATGAGCTGACAGCCGCAAGTGCGGCATCGCCAAGAAAGTTCCCGACGATTAGGGAATCCGCCGTATTATAAAGCTGCTGGAAAAGATTTCCCCAAAAAAGAGGAAACGCAAACGTGATGATGCGCTTCCAGATAGTGCCTTCTGTCATAAGGGTAGATGTAGTATTTGACATAGAAATATGCCTCCGTTATCTGATATTTTGTAATGTTATTTTAAGCATTTGCCTGTCAGGTCTGCAAATTCCTTGTGTTTATCCTCATAGTAACCCTCCTTTCTGCTGATTTGGAGTTTGGGTTTCCTGATAAAAAAAGTAGGTATATAAGATATATCGGCTAAAGGCGCAGAAAGAAAACAGTCGAATTGGAAATAAGAAGGGCCAGGAACGAAATTTTGCTTCCATATTTGATGCTTTTTCAAGTAAGTATTAGACATTATATAGAAGTCTGTCGTATAATGGAAAACGACGGTAATTAAAAAATTTTATCATAATATGCGTGGTTTCAGGAGGTAGAAGAAAATGTTACATGGAAAACAGGGAAATACATTGTATCTGGAGTGTTACAGCGGAATCAGCGGCGATATGACGGTCGGCGCGCTGCTTGACCTTGGGGCAGACAGAAAAGTATTAGAAGAGCAGCTTGGAAGCCTTCCGATAGACGGATTCAGGATTGAAATTGGAAGGGTACAGAAGTCGGGGCTGGATGCCTGTGATTTCCGGGTGTTGTTGGATCAGGAGCATGAGAACCACGACCATGATAATGCGTATTTATATGGACATAGGCATGAAGATCCACATGCCCATTCCTGCGAAGAACACATGCATGAAGGGCATATGCATCATGGACATGGGGAACATCCCCATGCTCATGGCTGCGCACACACCCATGAGCATAGAGGGCTGCCGGAGATAACATCTATCATACAAAACTCCGGGATTACAGAACGCGCCAAGATAATCGCAACGAATATATTTACCGTGTTAGCAGAAGCAGAAGCGAAGGCCCACGGAAAGGCCATAGAGGAAGTCCATTTCCACGAAGTAGGAGCTGTGGATTCTATTGTTGATATTGCTGCGGTATCGATCTGCCTGGACAACCTAAACATTACGGAAGTCATCGTACCTGAGTTGTATGAGGGCAGAGGAACGGTCAGGTGCCAGCACGGAATCATCCCAGTCCCGGTTCCGGCAGTAGTGAATATCGTCGGGCGGCACGGGATCGCACTGCACATGACCGAGACAGAAGCAGAGTTGGTAACGCCTACCGGCGCTGCGATTGTAGCTGCGGTGCGGACTTCCGATAAGCTCCCGGGCAGGTATAAGATAAGCCGGGTTGGGACAGGCGCAGGGAAGAGGGATTACAAAAGACCCAGTATCCTGCGCGGGATGCTGATTGAGCCGGAGTCCGGGCACACAGATTCCATTTACAAACTGGAAAGCAACATCGACGACTGTACGGGAGAATCCTTGGGGTATGCCATGGAACGGCTGCTTGAAGCCGGCGCGCGGGATGTGCATTATACGCCTGTGTATATGAAGAAGAACCGTCCGGCATATCAGCTCAATGTAATCTGCAGCGAAGAGAAGATTGCAAAGATGGAAGAAATCATGTTCCGCGAGACGACTACGATAGGAATCCGCAGGATGAAGATGGAGCGCACAGTGCTAAGACGTGAAATCCGCAAGATACCGACTTCCCTTGGGGAGGCGGAAGTGAAGGTATGTGAAATCAACGGAAGTTTAAGGGTTTACCCGGAATATGAGAGCGTAGCCGCAATCTGTAGGGAAAAAGGACTGCCATATCAGGAGGTGTGGGAGTTGATTTGCCGTGAGGCAGGCGAAATAAACTAGAAAAAGGACAGCAATATGGATCACTATCAACAAAAAGCAGAAATTCTTAGAAAAAAAATGCGCTGTTACGCCGCCGCAGATACCATCATAGCCTTTTCCGGCGGCGTGGACAGCAGTCTCTTGCTGAAGCTTGCCAGCGACGCCGCAAGAGAAACCGGGAAAAAAGTTTATGGAATCTATCTCCACTCAATGCTGCACCCCGTAAAGGAAGAGGAAGGCGCGCAGAAAGTGGCGCAGGAAATGGGAGCCATATTCCGGGTATTAAAGGTTGACGAATTGGAAGGCGCCGGCATAGAAGACAACCCATTGGACCGATGCTACCGCTGTAAACGCCATCTTTTCTGCAAAATCCAGGAAGATGCAAAAGAGCTGGGCGTATCCACAATACTAGAGGGAACCAATGAAGACGACCTTCACGTATACCGTCCGGGAATCCGGGCAGTCCGTGAGCTGGGCATCCTAAGCCCGCTGGCAGACGCCGGGTTCACCAAAGCAGACGTCAGAAGGCTTGCGGGAGAGTACGGCATTTCCGTGTCCGATAAGCCGTCTGCCCCATGCCTTGCCACCCGTTTCCCCTATGGAACACGCATTTCTTATGAGGAAATGCGTAAGGTAGAGGAAGGCGAGACTTTTTTGAAAAATATGGGACTGTACAATGTCCGTCTGCGGGTTCACGGAGGGCTTGCAAGAATTGAAGCCGACCAGGACAGCCTGCAAACCATTCTGGAACAACGGGACGGGGTAATCGGGCATCTGAAAAGCCTTGGCTACAGATATGTGACTTTGGATTTAGAGGGATTTCGTTCGGGGAGCATGGACGAGCCGGAAAACCAGACTGACTCTATCACGCCCAGTCCTCATTCCACATTGAAAGGAGAGAACAGATGAAGATTTTAGTGCTGTCAGATACCCACGGGCTGCTTCGCCCTCAAGTGGAGAAAATGCTTGGGGAATGTGACGCGGTAATCCATGCCGGGGATTTCCAAACGAAAGAGATTGAAACTAAGATTCAGGGTGCTGTAGGGGCTGGCGTCCCGTTATTCATGGTCCGAGGAAATAAAACAAAAAATACAGAAAAATAGAGAGGGGAAAATCTATGGTTCTAAATAACTGTACTGTATGTTCCGTATATGAATTAGATGAGACGGTTCAGAGGAGGCTCCGGGTGAAATGTGACGGAGAACAGATTACATTATATATGAGGCGGGAAAATGAGCTGTCCGATTCAGAGAGGGTACGGATTGATTTTTTTGACGGGCAGATTGGGTGTGTCCGGACATACTGCGAGGTGGCAGTCCGGAGGAACTACGACCCGCAAGTCGCAGAACCATGGATTGCAGACTGCGGGGTACTCAAGGTAATGGAGATTGTTCAGGGACGGAGGCATCTGCGGGTTAAGGTGGAAGATGAGGCAGTGATCACATCTTTTAAACGTGGGGAATTAAAGGGCGATATCCAGAATATCAGTGAGGGCGGTCTGTATTTTATCACGAAGACAAGGCTTTGCTGTGACGATACTATAGAATTTGGCTATACGTTTGTAGAGACAGAATATCGGTTAAGGGCTATGGTTCTGAGGGAAGAGGACTTCCGCGACGGGCGTTACGGGTATGGATGCCAGTTCACGGAACTGCCGAAAGGGGCAAGGAGAGATATCCAGCAATATATATTCCGGCGGCAGAATGGCAGGACGTAGGAAGGAAGTGTTACAGCCGATTGGAAGGGAATCCAGTCGGCTGTTGCCCTCAGGCGGGATACTTATCTCCTCTCTTCCTTCCACTCCAGAAAATCACCCGTATTGGCATCAATCTCAAATTCATATTCCTTCTGGTCGTAGATAATATCGCCTTCGTATTTGTAGCAGCCGTCGTCATAATCCAGCTCAATCTTCAAATCCTGTGCAGACGCTCCCGGAACTCTGTCAAGCGCAAGCTGTGAAGCCTGTTCCGTAGAAACCGCAACATCCGCCTGTGCATTCTGGTTATTGCCGGAATGTCCATGGCTGCCGGTATTATGCTGGCCCTGCTGTCCTGTCTGGTTCTGTCCGCCCTGTGCCTGCTGCTCATTCGGATTTTGCTGGCCATTCTGTGTCTGCTGCCCATTCGGGCTCTGTTGACCATTCTGTGTCTGCTGCCCATTTTGCCTCTGTGCCGCAGAACCCTCATAGTCAGCGCTGAGGATATCCCCATCAGACGCCAGGATCTCATATTCATACTCTGTCGTCCCGCAAGTAAACTTTACCTCATAGATGTTCTGCCCATCGTCCCTGTCCTGGGACACTCTAAGGCGTGTGACCTCTGCCTCAGAGAAACCGGCATCCGTCAGGGCAATCTCTGCTGCCTTGTCTTTGCCGATGTCTGCCCCTTTACCGCATCCGGATGCGCACCCTAAAAGAGCCATGGAAATAAATACTGCTATAACATTTCTTTTCATAGTGCAATCCTTTCTTTGTGCAATCCTTTCTTTGTTCCTTACAGACATAAGTATAATCCTTTCAGGCAAAAAAATCAAAAGAAAAATTGCCGAATGTTCCTGCGAATGGTACAATAAGAAATGGACACATATGCGTACATGGCCGAAAGCCGAACGGCTGGAGGCAGACTATCATGGAAGAGGAGAGAATGCTATGAAAGTATTATTAATCAACGGAAGCCCCCACGCAAAGGGCAGTACATATACCGCATTACATGAGATGGAGAAGATTTTTGCCGAAGGCGGAATCGAGACCGAAATCATTCATGTAGGCAATCAGGATATCCGCGGCTGTATTGCCTGTGGTTCTTGCGCAAAAACAGGAAAATGTGCATTTCAGGATATTGTCAATGAAACCGCAGAGAAATTTCAGGAATGCGACGGTATGGTTGTAGGCAGCCCGGTCTACTATGCTTCGGCAAATGCTACCGTAATTGCATTTTTAGACCGTCTTTTCTACAGCACACGTTTCGACAAGACTATGAAAGTAGGCGCAAGCGTCGTGTCAGCCAGAAGAGGGGGGCTGTCAGCCACATTTGACGAGCTGAACAAGTATTTTACCATCTGCGGCATGCCGGTGGCGTCTGGCCAGTACTGGAACAGCATCCATGGAAATAATGCCGCCGAAGCAGCCAAGGACGGCGAAGGGCTCCAGATTATGCGTACCCTTGCAAGAAATATGTCCTTCCTGATGAAGAGCATTGCCCTTGGCAAGAAAGAATACGGGCTTCCAGAGAAAGAAGAGAGAATCGGGACGAATTTTATCCGATAGATGACAGACCGTAAAGGGGTAGAGATTATGAAAAAAAGAGTAGTAGTAGCGTTGGGGCACCGGGCTTTGGGAACCACGCTTCCAGAGCAGAAAGTTGCTGTCAGCAGGACGGCGAAGGTCATTGCAGATTTGGTGGAGTCGAATTATCAGGTGGCAATCACCCACAGCAATGCGCCGCAGGTAGGCATGATTCACACGGCGATGAATGAATTCGGCAAGGCGCATCAGGACTATACGCCCGCCCCCATGTCCGTATGTTCCGCCATGAGCCAGGGGTATATCGGTTACGACCTCCAGAACGGAATTCGGGAAGAACTGCTGGACAGGGGAATCTACCGGACGGTCAGCACAATCCTGACGCAGGTCATCGTAGATCCCTACGACGAGGCATTCTATATGCCGACCAAGATTCTGGGACGCTATATGAACGTAGAAGAAGCAAATGAAGAGCGCAAAAAAGGCAATTACATCGTAGAAGAACCGGGGAAAGGTTATCGCCGGATCGTGTCCGCGCCGAATCCGGTCAGCATCGTAGAAATCGACGCTATCCGCGCGCTCTTGGACGCAGATCAGATTGTGGTAGCGTGCGGAGGAGGAGGAATCCCGGTACTGGAGCAGAACCACCGCCTGCGGGGAGCCAGTGCGGTCATTGAGAAGGATTTGGCAGCCGGAAAGATGGCGGAAGAAATCGACGCCGATGAGCTGATTATCCTGACCAGCGTGGAAAAAGTAAAAATCAATATGGGTCGCCCGGAAGAAGAGGAACTTAGCGAGATTCATTTAGAGCAGGCGAAACAGTATATGGAAGAAGGGCATTTCGGAGAGTATAACATGCTCCCTAAGTTCCTTGCATCCGTCTCCTTTATCGAGAAGAGAGAAGGAAGGAGCGCATTGATTACATCCTTTGATAAATTAAAAGATGCACTGAAGGGCAGGACTGGGACGCGGATAAAATAATCTGTTTTGAAGAGAATGACGAATAAACGGCAGGGAAATGGGGGATACTATCTTCGGTTGCAGGCAGGATTCTATGCCAAGAGGTTTGGAATCCTGCAAGGCACAGGGAAAGAACAGGAATCTGAAAAATGCAAGGAGGAAAGACCCATGAAAGCCAGAGTAAACGATGGATGTATTTCATGCGGCGCATGTGTTGCCACATGTCCGGAGGTGTTCCGGTTCAACGACGACGGCGTTGCAGAGGCATACGCAGACGTAGCGCCGGAATATGAGAGTACAGCCACGGAAGCAAGGGACGACTGCCCGGTTTCCGTCATTGATATTGAAGAATAACCGTACACAAGGCAAGCCCGCCGGGCATATCGGAGTATATGTCCGGCGGGCTTCATCCAACCGTTCATCTCTTTTCTTCATGCATTTCCACCAGAATGATATCCGACCCAATCTTCTTGATGCATTTGAATGGGATAATATATTCGGAACCGTCGCAGAAAAATCCACATAATTTTCCGGCTTTTGGAATCACCAGCGCCTCGATACATCCGTTGCATTCATCTATGATCAAATCTACGATATATCCAAGCTTCTTACAATCACAGGCGTTAATGACTTCTTTGTCTTCTAATTCACACAGTCTCATATCTACACAGCCTTAATTTCTTATTCTTAGTATATGCACGTCTTCTGAATTTTGTTTATTGAATTTCAAATACTTGGTCTGCCAAGAACCTGCTCAGAAAATATCCGATCGGTTAACCCAAGGTCTTGCATTGCATTAGACTTTACAGGTATAATGAGGTATACTTTATCGGACGTTAGTCCGCCCGCCCCGTCAGGGGTATGCATTACGGGGTGCCCTTGGGTATGCCTATATCGAAAGGTCATCAAGAGATGAATGCCCTTTTGGCGGCATTTATTCGGAAAGGAGTTAGGAATGAAGATACAGTTTGACGCTTACGAACCATGAGGCGTTGGCAGGGTTTGAGGCTGTAACGGTGGATGAAATTATTGGAGATCAGAGGGAGATTATAGATGAATTTTGAAGACGAAAAAGATTATCTCATGAGAATTATAAAAGAAACCGTCAGAATCCTATTTTCACTGATGTTCGGAAAGCAGTATGTATCTGTTGAACAGGAAATCCGCAATAAATGCGAGATAGCCGGAAAGACCCCGGACGACTTGTTTGCCATGATTGATAAAGGCGACATAAATGAGGCGGAAAATATCCTGTTGACAAGTATGGACTATAGTGATAAGGATGATGTCGCTGTTGCTGCACTTTTCTATCGACATCTGAGTGAAAAAGAAGAAGATTTTTTATCTCAGAATAATTATTCCAAAGAGGAAGTGATTGACGGCATGAAACAGTTGGCGGCAAGGGCTGGATACGGAAATGTACTCGACATTCTGAAACTATAAAAGCCTGCCCCTGACGGGGCGGCAGACTACCGTCCGATAAGGTATAAGGAACAACGAGTGCAAGGCAGTATGGGGTAAACAATTATTGCTAAAATCATTGCTAAAATTCCAGATTATGTCTGGAAAAGCACAATGTTCTATGTTATAATACCGCATGTGTACACATTTATAAAAGCTGCATCTTTGGCAGCTAAGAATATTTCAGAGATACATAAGGAGCACGGTAATGAAAAAGTTAAAAATTCGAGGGAAACTGACATTAGGCTTTGGACTTCTGCTGATTATTATAATTGTGATGAACGCATTTTCACTTTCTAATTTGCGGGGTATTTCTAATCTTTCAGTTGACTTGTATACAGGTCCGCATATGAGTGCGCTTTCCTCTGTCGCGCTGCTAAAAGATGTTTATAAAATAGAGAATGCAGCCGACCAGATGCTGTTGGCTGCCGACGGAAAGCTGACGGATGATTACGAGAAAGCCTGCCAGAACATCGAAGCAGAATTGACTGCGATTCGGGAAACCGGCGTGATAGATACAGCGATGATAACGGCTTTTGAGGAAAAGCTGTCTGCATTGAAAGCATCGTATGAGGAGATTAGCCGTTTATTATCCCAACAAGAGCAGTGGCAGGCGCAGGAAGAGATGAAGCAGCTCGACGCGCTGGCAGAGGAGACGACGGCGGCTGCACAGGAGATTTCCGTCGCTTCACAGGCAAAAGCAGAAGGTTTTAAAGACCAGGCAGTTTCGCAGGCCAACCGCAGTATCATGATTCAAGATGTTTTATTTGCCGTAATTGTGGTTATGTCTCTGCTAGTTTCTTATAAAATGTCACTAATGATTACCGTACCGCTTAAAAAATTGTCCCAAGGGATGCAAGAAGTTTCAGAGGGACATCTGGAAACTGATTTTGACAGTTTAGGGCAGGACGAACTGGGGATACTTTCCCGTCAGCTAAATGCAACGATGTCCAATATCCGACAGTATGTGGAGGATATTTCTTTTGTGTTGGGCGGTATTTCTAATGGCAATATTTCTATGGAAATCGAACGGGAATATATTGGAGACTTTGAGGAAATCAAGAATTCCCTCAACCTGATTCTTGATTCCCTGAATGATACGGTTGTACAGCTTAACCGTTGCTGTACGCAGGTTCGGGTGGGATCGGAGAACCTTGCGTCCAATTCCCAGACGTTGGCACAGGGGTCTACCGAGCAGACTGCAGCGGTGGAATCTTTTAAGATGTCATTGGACAGAGTCGCGGACTTGACCCGGCAGGATGGGGAAAACGCCGCCCATGTCAAGCAGATTTCAGGGCAGGCGTGGGATGTTGTTGTCCAGAGTAACCGTCAGATGGACGATATGGTTCAGGCAATGGGAGATATTGGCGCTTCCTCGCAGGAGATTGCAAAAGTAATCAAAATCATTGATGATATTGCTTTCCAGACCAATATTCTTGCGCTCAACGCAGCGGTAGAAGCAGCGCGTGCCGGTGAAACAGGCAAAGGCTTTGCGGTTGTTGCGGATGAAGTCCGCAATCTTGCGAGCAAGAGTGCGGAAGCTGCCAGCTCCACCGCAGAAATGATAGAAAAATCTGCATTAGCAGTGGAACATGGGATTCAGGTTGCCGACGCAACGGTGCAGTCCATGAAGCAGGTTGGGGACAATGTGCAGTCCATGGCAGAACTTTTGGGAAATATCGACCAATCTACCAATGAACAGGTAGAGGCATTTGCGCATATGGTCGATTCCATGTCTCAGATTAGCGGAGTTGTACATGCCAACGCAGCGGCAGCCGAAGAAAATTCTGCCGCGTCCAGGGAGCTGTCCGAACAGGCAAGGATAATGGAAAGCCTGGTCAAAAGGTTCCGCACCAGAAAAGAGCGTACATAAGTTTAGTTTATTTTTCCCCTGCCGATATGCTGCAAGGCGTTCGGCAGGGGATTTATTGATTTCTGGGATATCTCATTTAAATATTTTTGAATGATATGATATTGACAAAATCCTATCATTAGTGTAAAATGATCACAGGATTAAAAACTTAGTTATATTTTCTACGGAGGAAGATACATTGAAAATAGGGCTAAAAGATATAGAGCAGTATCTTTCTGATGTGAAAGATGCAGTAGAAAATAATAGATACCGCATTGCCAGAAACTCAAAAAGGCAGGATAACATAGACTTATTTCTGGATTATGTCATTGATGAAGCCAAGGCAAAGGAAATTCTCCTTAGTCTTGCGCCCATAGATTTTTCAGGGATTCTACAGAATGTGCATAAGGGATATGAATATGAGAGACTCAATTAGCTGAAAAACAGAGGTGATTATGATGACGGAGAAAAAAAGAAGGGATTTCTGTGTAGAATGCAGGAAAGAAACAGAGTATTTTTTGCAGAAAAAGGATATCACAAAAAGTATAAGGAATAAGGAATATATTTTTGAAATTACGGTTGCAGTATGTTCAGAATGTGGAGAAGAGATGGGGATACCAGGGCTTATTGATAAAAATGTACAGGAGATTGACAGTCAGTATAGATTTGCGGAAGGGGTAGTTTCCATCGGTGACATTGAAAAGTTGATGGAGATTTATAAGATTGGGAAAGCTCCCTTATCGCTTGCTCTTGGCTTTGGTGAGATTACGATTCCCAGATACCTTGAGGGACAAATTCCATCAAGGGAATATTCCGATGTTATAAGAGCTGCCCTTTCCTCTCCGGCATTTATGAGAGATAAGCTGACAGAGAATAGGGATAAGATTACGGATGCGGCATTTAAGAAAGCTTTGGCCGCAGCCCATAGTTTAGAGAGCATTTTTACGGTATCCGATAAAATGATTAGAGTCATTGCATGTACTTTTAAAAAACTCGAGGAAGTCACTCCGCTAATGCTCCAGAAACTCCTCTATTTTATTCAGGGAACTTATTCTGCATTATATGGGAAACCAATCTTTCATGAAGATTGTAGAGCGTGGGTTCATGGACCTGTTTATCCGGAGGTCTACGACCTTTTCAGGGATTTTAAGTACAATCCGATCGATGATGCAAGGTTTGCGCTCTTAGAGTGGACGGAAGATGTATTGACAGAGGATGAGAAAAAAGTTATTAATTTGGTCTTAAATACTTTTGGAATGTATGGCGGGAAAGTATTAGAGAAGATTACCCATAATGAGGAGCCTTGGAGAAGCGCGCGCAGAGGATATGAAGATGGTATTCCTTCCAATGAAATATTAACAAAAGACAGCATTAGGAAGTATTATGGCGCTGTGCATAAAAGATATGGCATAGATAAAGAAGCGGGATTGCAGAATTATATTTGCGATATGCTGAGAATGTAAAATGGACTGCCGCCCCGCAAGGGGCAAGTATTACGGTATGTCTTGAGGGTGTGTTTTATCTGACGATAGTCCCATTCTTTTTTTAAATATGCTGCATCCGTTGATTAAAAATCCGTATCCACCCGAATATAGTAAATCCCATTCCGGATACATAATTCTTCTATTAGCCGAAACGCAATATCTGCCAACCCAATTCCTCTGAACTCTTTTTGAAAGGCCATCCGATGGATAACGGCATACGGCGCTTCGGCGCTCCAAGCCCATTGGATTTTCTTATATGCAGACTCCCCATCAAAATCAATGCAATTTTTTCAATATCGGCGCATATGCGCCGGTATAACGCTCCATCTGCCTGATTTTCTCAAGTTTCCGCTTTGCCGCCGTAGAACCCTGTTTTATTTCGGCTTTGCACACATTCTCTTCGCCTTCCCGCCGGACGTTTGCCTGATTGGAAATCTTTGCCATGTCCAAATCTGCAGACAATTCGGTTATTCGGTCAATACTGTCTTCCAAAGAATCCGCGGGCGGCGTATTCTGGGGTTTCTGGTAAGCCGTATCCTTCTCATTATCCTTCTCGGTTTCCTCTGCCTGTTTTGCCATCTCAGAGGCAATCTGTTCATTCAGTGCGTCCAGTTGTTCCTCATATTCTTCTAACTGTTCCTTCATCCCGGCAGAACCGGCTCCTGACTCATCGTCTAAGGCACGCTTTAGCAGAGAATCTTTATTCATCTGAATCAGCTCTTTCTGGCTCATCAGGTTTGCAAGGCGGCTGGCGGCTTTCCCTTGCGGCGACAAGGCGGCCGTATCACTGCGCATAACATTCCCCTGCGGCTGTCCGTTCCCGGAAACATTTTTCCTGAACCCGGGGTTCCCAAGCCCCGGCTGTAAACATCTGTTTGTCTGGCTAAAATTAATCCGCATGATTCAATCCTCCATATTTGTTGAATTTACCCTGCCCGGATATCCTGCGGGGTATATCTGACTATCGGCAGATACCCTTATCGGATTTATCCCATTGATGCAGACGGGAACGATTTTGACGCCAAAGGAAGAGCCACAGAGACGGGAACATTATTTTGATGCCAAAGGAAGCATCACGCTTAACGTAAACTGTGTCTCGCACCTAAGGTCAAGCACGCCGCCATACCGCTCCACCACCGCCCGGATATTCTGAAGGCCGACCCCGCAGAACGTACCCCTTTTGGAAGACAGGAAGAACCTTTCACCCTGCACAGATACCGGCGCATGGATGCTGTTACTGATTTCAAATACCCAGTAATTCGTATGCATCTGCGCCCGAGCCCGTATCCACCCTGCAGGATTCCCCGCATCCATTCCCCGCTGGCATGCCTCGATCGCGTTGTCAAATGCATTAGACAACAGACAGCAAAGCTCCACCGGAGCAATCGTCTCCTCACCCGGAACCGTCATCAGGACAGAAAGGTCAATGCCCATCTCCTTAGCCTGACGGCATTTCGGGTTCAGCAGTGCGTCCGCGAAGACAGAACCGGTCTGTATCACAGCGTCCCCCAGTTCCATCCGCAGATTCATCTGCTCAAGATAACGCATGGCTTCCTCCGTTTTCCCATTTGCCAATAATTGCGCAAGGCACAGCCCATGATTTTTAATATCATGCCGGATTTTCGTAATCTGGCAGTACTGTTCTTTAGAAGCCTCGAGATGCTTCCCAAGTATCTGATACTGCTGCTTTGCCAACCGCTCCACCAGACGTCTCTCCAGCATGACGGCACAAGAAACCAAAAGAACCTCGCCGCCCAGCGCAATCAGGCTCAAGGAAACGGCGACAGTGAACACATTTGCTCCACTCCATCCACTGATTCCGGTAAAAAGATCCAACATCATGTCAACCGCCCCACAGATAAACACGATGATACACATTAGATAAACAGCGTCCCGGTCTTCAAAATCCCGCTTGAGTACATGGAGGTTCCGGGATAAAAGCTCCATCATGGCATACAGCGTCAGATATGCGGCACAGTCAATCAATTTCAGTGCAATATCCAAATAATCAGACGTCCCGTTCATGATCGTCAGTGCGTGAAAAAGGGGGAAGAAGATCACGCAGGCAACTTCCGGGACGCAGTACATCCACGCCGTAAAGAAGCATTTTTTCATCACGCTCCCATGGAACAGAAGCATATTGAGGGCAAATGCACACCCGCACAGATAGACAAGATTGCCCCAAGGCGTACCGGCAAGCACGAGCCGTACGTTTAACTGCCCATAGAACAGGGAACCCAGATAGTACCATATATAAGCGAACCGGTATTTCGCCCCCAGCATTTTCTTTAAGAACCGGTATCTCAGAAAAATATCCAAAAAGCCCCAGAGGACAGAGCCGACCGCCGCCCCGCTCAAAACACATCCCCGATTTCTTTCAGATAATGCATAAATTCCAGCCCGAAGGACTGATACCTGCGCTTGGACAGGGGAATCTGCTCGCCGTTTAAAAGCCATACGTCCTTTTTGTCATAACGCTGCACATGGTCAAAATTAACGATAAAACTTCGGTGGCATCGGAAAAACGTCTCCGGCAGCGACGGTTCCAGTTCCTCCAGTTTCCCGTAGAACGGAAGGCTTTCCTGCTCCGTATGCAGATGGATCTTCCGGTTGATGACTTCCAGATAATAGACCTGCTCAAATGGAATCCTCCTGACAGCCGTACCCTGCCTTATGGCAATGGCAGGTTTGCGCTCCTTCTGTAACGAAGAACACAGTTTCAGAAGCACTGTTTTAAGCTTTTCGGCATCCACAGGCTTGACGAGATAATGGGACGCCTGTACATCGTACGCATCTATGGCATATTGCCGATGGGCCGTGATGAAGATTAACTTACTTTCATCTCCGCGCATGCGAAGCTTTTTGGCAAGTTCCAGGCCGCTTAACGGCTCCATAGCGATATCAAGAAGCAGCAGGTCGAAAGGCTCGCGGACCAGCAATGCGCCGCCATTTGCAAACCTTTCGACCGTATAGCTGACAGAATGCCGATTTAGTATTATGTTCACCATATCTGCCAAATGGTTCAGGAGAACCGGCTCATCCTCACAAATTGCAATCCGAATCAATTTTCACACACTCCTTACTGAAAATATTATATAAAAAATATGATCCAGATACAAGACGATTGGGCAAACGGGACATTTTTTGATGTGAATGGGTATTGTATCTAAAAATTGTTTGATGAATACTATAACAGTATACACAAATAGCACACATAAAGAAAAATAAATTTGCTGAGTCAATTTGCTGTAAAAAATGAGGAGGATTACCAAAATGGAAGGTCAGTTAATATGGAAAGATGAGTACAATATCGGCGTAGACATTATCGATCAGGAACACAAAAGACTTTTTAAGATTATCAACAAACTGTTCCGGTTCAGTGATGAAAAAAATAAGAGCCAGTGGGCATGCCAGGAAGGAATCAAATTCTTTAAGGATCACGCTGTGAAGCATTTTACGGAGGAAGAAGAATACATGGCGTCTATTCATTATGAGCGGCTGAACGTGCACATGCATATTCACAGCGAATTTCGGGAGAGGACGCTTCCGGCTCTGGAAGAAGAGCTGGAGCAGACAGACTATTGCGCGGATTCCGTAGAACATTTCCTCGGAGTCTGCGCCGGATGGCTTGTGGGACATACGTTGATGGAAGACCGGGCGATTACGGGCAAGGGCAGGAGCCGGTGGGTTGGGCTTCTGCCGGGAAGGGAGCAGGAGGCAGTGAAAAAAGTCATACTTCAATTGATGTATGATTTGTTTCATTTGGAGTCTTATGTCATCAGCGACGCATACGGCGGGGAAAAATTCGGGAGAGGAGTCTATCACCGTCTGGTCTATGGAACAGATCAGGAGAAGGAAAAATATGAGATATTTCTGGTCTTTGAAGAAAAACTATTGATTAATACCGTGGGAAAGACAATGGGAATTAAGACGAATAAGCTAAATACTTTGCTGATGAATGCGGCCAGGTTTATGGCCCGGCAGTTTGCAGAACATGTGAGAGACCACCTTACGGACATGGACGGTTATGAGCTGAAGGAGGAAAACCTTCTTACGTATGACCAATTCCAGGAAGTATTTGGAAATGAAAAGCTGCAGGTCAGCCTGTTGTTCGACACTGGCGAAGGCTATTTTTCATACTGCACGTCCGTTAAAAGACCGCCCAAAAAAGGAGGCGCCGCCCCTATAAGAATAGATAACGCGATGGAAGAGGTGGGAAAATATCTCATGCAGAGAGAAGGCCATCGGAAGCGGAAGGTACTGGTGGTGGATGATTCCGCCACAGTAAGGGAGGGAATCCGGAAACTGCTGGATGAAGACTACGATGTGGCGCTTGCAAAGTCCGGCGCTGCGGCGCTGCGGTGCATGATTCTGGATAAACCGGAGCTGGTGCTTCTGGATTATGAGATGCCGGTCTGCGACGGGCAGCAGGTGTTGGAAATGATGCGTTCGGAGGAGACATTTGCAGATATCCCAATTATCTTTCTGACTGGGAGAGCAGATATGGAAACCGTTAAGAAATTAGTAGCCTTGAAACCAGACGGATATATGGTAAAATATTTAAAACCTGCACAGATTAAGCAAAAAATAGACGAATATTTTAAGAGGGAAAACAGGCTCCCAATATGATTGGGGGTCGCTACATATGTGCGGTTGCGGTTCGAGGAATTATTGTGTATACTGAAAGCAGTTGAAAGCTGTTCGGAAAGGGGAGACGATGATGAGGAGGGAATTTAATATCACAGGCTTATGCGTGCCTGAGAAGCATTATATGGTAAATTTGGACAGTCGTCTGGAACAGATGAAAAAAATGGTGGACAAGGGGAATTATTTTGTGGTCAGTCGTGCGAGACAGTACGGGAAGACGACGATACTTGCGGCTTTGGCAGATTACATGAGCGATGAATACATCGTTGTTTTTATGGATTTCCAGATGATAGGGAGCGCAATGTACGAGAATGAAGATTCATTTTCAAGGGCGTTTGCCGCCTGTTTTCTGGATGAATTCCAACATGTATCCGGTCAGGCAGGTCAGACGGCAGAGGAACTGGAACAGATGCTTAGGGAGCCGGACAAGCCCTTTTATTTGATGAGTCTTTTTCGGTATCTGATCGCCATATGTGAGCGTTCAGATAAGCCTGTTGTCTTGATTATTGACGAGATTGACAGCGCGAAGAATAATCAGGTATTTTTAGATTTTCTGTCTCAGCTTAGGAAATATTATTTGCAGAGAGAGCGGAGAGGGACGAAGACATTTCAATCCGTGATACTTGCGGGCGTCTGTGATGTGAAAAATCTCAGAAGAAAATTAAGAGATGAAGAAGAGCATAAGAAAAACAGCCCATGGAATATTGCCGTGAATTTTGATATTGATATGAGTTTTTCTAAAGACGAGATTGCCGGGATGTTGCGGGAATATGAAGCTTGCGAACATTCGGGGATGGATATTGAGGGCATGGCGGGAAGGATTTACGGCGAGACGGGAGGATACCCGTTTCTCGTCAGTCGTTTATGCAAAATGATGGATGAAGAATTACCTGCGGCATGGAGTAATGAAGGCTTTCTTGCGGCAGTTAGAACATTAGTTCTGGAAAAGAATTCGTTGTTCGACTCGCTGAACCATAAACTTACTGAGTATCCGGAATTAGAGCGTGTAATCAGCAAAATGCTATTTAATGGGGAGAAGATTGCGTATAACCCGGATTTGGAAGAGATTGACGTTGCAGTTATGTTCGGTTTTGCAAAGCAGGAAGGTGCGGCGGTGGTGATCGCGAATAGAATTTTTGAGACACGTCTGTATAATCGTTTTCTTGCGTCAGAGGAATGGAAGGAAAGCAGCATGACACAGAAAGCTTTTATGGATAAAAATGGTTTTGTGGTAGATGGGTATTTGAACATGCGAAGGATTCTTACAAAGTTCGTGATACATTTTCAGGAGTTGTATGGAAATGAAGAGAAAAGATTTGTTGAAGAATATGGAAGAAGATTTTTCCTTATGTATCTCAGACCGATTATAAATGGGACGGGAAATTATTATATTGAGGCGCAGACAAGGGACAAGAAGCGTACCGATGTGATTGTGGATTATCAGGGAGAACAGTTTATAATTGAAATGAAAATATGGCATGGAAAAGAATACCATGAAAGGGGCATGGAGCAGTTAGCAGAATATTTGGATATATATCAGAAACAAACAGGGTATTTGCTGAGCTTTAATTTTAACAAAAAGAAAGAGACCGGAGTGTTTGAACAGATGATTGGTGATAAGAAGATTATTGAAGCGGTAGTGTAAAAAAAATCATATTTCGTTAAGTAACCCGGTCAAAATGCCGATAGTTTTAATAACAGCAATCATTTGGCGAGACATGTAAGGAGGAAAAGTATGCGGATCTATGCACAAAATATGTTCCCCATGAATCGGGCGAACAGCCAGAAGACACTCAATCAATTACTGCCGGGGGCTGCAAGGTCAGCAGACGCGCAGAAATCTATAGAACAGAGAGAGATTCGGGAAAAAGCAGCGGCTCTTACAAGAGGCGGAGGGACGAGGCAAGTGGATACCGGGCTTGAGAACACAGGCGCGGCAGCGTTGTCTTTGCTTCTCATTGATAAAAAGGACGTACCTGCAAAAGCGGCGCAGAAGATAGAGGCTTATTACCAGACCACAGGTTCTCTGGCGGATACCATTACATACAAGGAGGCGCGGCTTACATACCTACAGTCCGAGTATGAGAAGATTGCCGCAAACGATTCTGGCAAGAGGGCGGATAAGATGAAGGAACTTATTAAGTCCGAATATAAGGACATGGCGGGCGTGCTGAATTATACGGCAGATTTGATGAGCGAAAGCCTCCGCAATTCCGAGGCTGTGTACGGGAAGCCATTCAGTGAAGAGTATCACGCGCTTCTGAATGACATTCCGGATAAGCTCCACAGTATTGCAGACGGGTTAAAAGATTTCGACAATATAGAAGATGCGCTGGAATATCTGGGAGCGGCAAAGGAACAGCTTTTCGGGCTTGGTGAGGAACTAAAGAGCCAATACCGGGAGTATACGGGAAAAGAACTTGCAGGATATGAATTCCGGACGGAAGAAGATTATGCAGGCGCAGTTGGTTCATATGCGCTTATGTGGAGTTGGGACGAAGTGACGGTAGATACGGAGCATATGGAGAATCTGGCAGATTACGGCGTGGATATCCATAACCTGAGCGCAATTCCTGAAGCAGTCAATCTTATAGATACGAAGGCATGAAAAAAAGGCTGATAGACGCTTGTTAGTTATTAGGCGTACCAGTGAATGGAGAAGATTATGGGAAAAAGACAATCTTTGCCGCAGATTAGGCTGTCTGATTTGCAGAAAGAGAAGTTGAACGACGAGATTAAGGCGTTTTATCTGGATGTGCGCGGCGAAGAAATCGGGATGATTGAACAGATGCAGATTTTAGAGTTATTTGAGCAGAAGATGGCGCCTGTCATTTATAATAAAGCATTAGACGATGCAAAAAGATGGTTCAGCCAGATGACGGACAATTTGGATTCCGACTATTATGCACTGTACAAGGAAGAATGAATGTAGACTTTTACGTCCGGCAGTCATCTATGTGACAGGCGGTAAGATTAACGAGAATTATGAGAAATTGGAAGAACTCAAGGCATATTGTGTGGAGAATAAAGTCGTGTATATCTGCCCTACGGCAACGGATGTGGAAGAATTGGGCAAGACATACCAGTATGCAGTCGATAAGTTCAAGGCTCTCAATATCGTGAAAGAAGAGATTTCGGTCAAGGCAGACAGCGATAATCTGGGTGCGGCACAGGAACTCGTAGAGTATATACTGGATGAGTTCGACGATGAGCTTGACGATGCGGAGACATTCAGCATATAAGTATTTGGTATCTAAAGAATATTGATGGATTAGCGCCGGCGTACAGGGAGAGGAACCTGTATGCCGGCGCTTTTTCTTACATATGCTTTAGCGCTTGTCTTTTACGGGCAGAATTGTTATACTTAACATATATCAGATTCGGAGCCTGACATATGTGGAAAAAGGGGGGAGGGCAGTGATATGGCTGGTGAAGGAAATGGCTTTGCGGGAGAACGGACAGTAAGGTATCTTCTGCTTAATAAAGATGTGGTGATTGCGGAATTTGAGGTGGATACGGTATATGATGATATAACAATTGTGAAACAGTATGTGGAATTACCGGACTGGTTTGGTAATTTAGACAGTTTTATCATAAAAAGACGAGCGCCAAAGCAAAGAGAGAATATCGAAGAGTTGTTACGTCTTAGTGGGTGCGATACTTTGCAGGGATTTTTGGATATCTCTCATGCGCTGTCTCTTATAGATACATTTTGGGTAAAGCGTATAGACAGTGATCTATGTTGGAAAAACGTATCATTGTACACACATCCATTTAATGAAGTGATTGCGAAGACGGCGTTTGAGGGTGGTTTGCATGGCAGGCAGCTTAGTACCACGTCGCCAGAGTATGGTACGGATGGTTCGTTTGCGAAATGCTGGATTCGTGAAGGAGAAAAAATCCGGATGCTGAAGCGCGGAAGTTCAGGTGCGAGAAATGCTGGTCTGGAGCCCTATTCAGAGTTTTATGCAAGTCAGTTAGTGAAAACTTTTACGGATGATTTTGTGGCGTATGGTCTGAGAATGCACAATAAAAGGATTTGTTCCGTCTGTGATTTATTCACATCTGAGGATTATGGGTATCTTCCTTATGCTGCGGTTGATCCCAGAAGTTCGACATTAAAAGATGTATTGCGGAAAATGAAAAAACTTGGCCTTGAAGAAAAAGTGAAACAGATGTTTGTCATAGACGCCGTAATTCTGAACGAGGACAGGCATAAGAATAATTTTGGATTTATTGTAGATAACAGAACACAGGAAATCGTTACAATGGCGCCTCTGTTCGACCACAATGTCTCCTTGCTGCCTTACGCAGAAGAAGGCGAGTTTGGGTACGGCGGCGATTATCTGAGGATGAAAGGCCCCCGAATCGGGGCCGACTGGGTGAAAACTGCAGCCATGTGCCTTGACGCAAAAACCAGAAAGAATCTCATCCATTTATCAGATTTCAAATTCGAGAGACACAGGAATTATAATCTGCCGGATTGGAGGCTTCAAGACTTAGAAAACCTGATACACACGACCATTCAGAAGATATTAAGTTTTCCGAGTTAAAACAGATTTGCTTTCGTACTTAGGATGTGGTACAATGCCAAATACAAATTTAGAAATTATTCAAAAAGCTATGGAAGAATATATATATCTAAAAAGTTTTCTTAATGTAGCCGGCGTTAATGTCACAGAATTGGACAAGATCAAAGAATAGAGTTGAATAGCTGCAGATGGTAAGGGTGCGGGAAGTATTGAAAAAGGCAAAACTCATTCCCGCACCTGCACATTACAAAAGATCTTCTTTTTTCTCCAATATAGCCTCGCAAGCCGCACAAGCCGCGCAGTCACAGTACTTCGCCCCGGCAGCTTTTATCTCCTGCCCATGTGCAAGCACCTTTTTCGCCGTCTCCGCGCCGAACACCTGCGCCCCCATTTCCGACCCGGCAAATGCAATTAAGCCGTCAATGGGCATAATATCCTCTTCAAGCTCCGCAATCAAGTTCTTTGCCGCTTCTGCCTCCTTCTCCGTCCCGACAGCATCCAGCCAGTTTTTCGCCGCTTCTTTCGCCTCGGCACAGCAAGACTGCGCTTCAATCAATTCGTTTACCTTCTGAGTTACATAATCTTTTACTTCTGCGTTCATCCTATACTCCTTTCTTAGGAGGCCATTTTTGGCATCCAAATTCAATCATACCGCTCTTTCAAGGAAATCAATTTCTTTTATATAAAATTATACTATATAGGAATAAAAGTGTAAAGTGGACAAATTTCACCAAAACTAGAATTTTCTGAATTGCAATCTTCCATGCCCCATATTACAATGATTCTATAAGACAGGGCGATAACAAGGAGGATGTTATGTTTTTAACAGACAGAAAATTAGAAAGACGTATCAATGAGCTAGAGCAATACCGTTACCGTGATATCATTCCATTCAACAACTTTTGGGCGGCTGAAGAAGAACAGGGTGTAGTTAATCCTAAGCTGCCCAAGTTCCCACAGGAAGGAATCCCAATAGAGAAAGAAGCCGGACTTCGTCCGATAGGGGATACAATAAACACCGGCGATACATGGAAAGGACGCGACCGTTTCGTATGGCTGCATAAGGATATCCCGATTCCTGCCCAATGGAAAGGAAAAAAAGTAGTCGGCATCTTCGACTTCGGCAACACAGGCGGGGGAAATAATTCCGGATTTGAGTCTATGGCATATGTAAACGGAACCATGTATCAGGGCGTAGACGTTAACCACAAGGAACTCTTCTTCGACGAAGCCCTCTGCGGAACCACCGTAGACCTCACCTTCCGCCTGTGGTCAGGGTTAGAAGGCGGCGGCGTCCCGAAAGAGCAGGAACACCGGATTGCCCGCGCCGACCTTGCATGGCTGGACGAGAAAGCAGACGACCTTTATTACATGGCGTCCATGGTATATCAGACCTTGGCAGAACTTGCCGATTCAGACCCTATCCAGCATGAGCTGCGCAAGGCGCTGGAACAAGCCTTCCGCCTGATTGACTGGACATACCCGGGCAGCGGGGAATTCTACGAGTCTGTGTACCAGGCAGATGAAGCGCTGAATGCAAGCATAGACAAGATGGATAAGCGCTCCATGATAAATGTTTATTGCGTAGGGCATACCCACATCGACGTGGCGTGGCTGTGGCGGCTGAAACACACAAGAGAAAAATGCTCCCGCTCCTTTTCCACCGTATTTCGTCTGATGGAGCAGTATCCCGAATACATTTTCCTCCAGACACAGCCGCAGCTCTACGAGTATATGAAAGAGGAATTCCCGGATATATTTGCAAATATCAAGAAAAGAGTGCAGGAGGGACGTTGGGAAGCCGACGGCAGTATGTGGGTAGAAGCCGACTGCAACCTGACAAGCGGGGAATCCCTGACAAGGCAGATACTCATCGGCAGCAAGTTTATCAAAGACGAGTTCGGCAAGGACGTGGAATACCTCTGGCTTCCCGACGTGTTCGGCTACTCTTGGGCAATCCCTCAGATATTGAAGAAAGCCGGAATCAATACCTTTATGACGACCAAAATCAGTTGGAACCAGTACAACCGTATGCCCCACGATACATTTATGTGGAAAGGAATCGACGGCAGCGAAGTACTGACTCACTTTATCACCACGCCGGAGCCTTTGAGAGAGCGGGATTCCTGGTTCTACACCTACAATGGGAATCTGCTTCCAAGAACCGTAAAAGGCGTGTGGGACGCATACCGGGATAAACAGATGAACCAAGACCTGCTGATTTCCTTCGGTTACGGAGACGGGGGCGGCGGCGTGAACCGCGACATGCTGGAATGCCGCAGAAGGCTCGACAAGATTCCCGGCCTTCCAAACGTGAAGATGTCAACGGCAGGAGAATATTTCAGGAAACTGCATGAGACCGTAGAAAATACGGATCAGTACGTCCACACATGGGACGGGGAGCTGTATCTGGAGTACCACAGGGGAACCTACACAAGCCAGGCATATAACAAGCGCATGAACCGGAAAATGGAGCTGCTCTATCGGAGAGCCGAATGGCTTACTGTAATGGACGCCCTGCAGTCACGTAATCTGGCAGAGGCAAAGCAGGAGGAGCTGACCAAAGGGTGGAAACACATCCTGACAGACCAGTTCCATGATATCATCCCAGGCTCCTCCATCCATGAGGTGTACGAGGACTCCCGGAAAGACTATGCATATATCGAAGGAATTGCCAGGGAAGTCGAAGAGAAGGCATATGCACATATCACAGAGAAGAAAGAAAATACATACACCGTCTTCAACTCTTCTGGTTGGACCATGAGCCAGATTGTGGCTGTCCCGCAGGAACAGGATGGGATTTATCTGGATGAAGAGGGTAATCAATTAATTTCCCAGAAGGGACAGGGTGTGACTTATGTAGAAGTAAAGGACGTTCCGTCTATGGGCGCAAAGACGATTTATCTTAAAGAAGAGGCGGAAGAATGTGCGGCAGGCTATGGGGCAGAGAAGCCTTTCAAAAGTAAGGGGATTCCAGAGAAGAATACAAATCTTGCGGCAGAAGCAGGGATGAAAGGCAGAGAGATTGAAACGCCGTACTATCAGATATCCCTGAACCAGTACGGACAGATTACAAGACTGTACGACAAGACCTACGCCAGAGACGTTATTCCGGAAGGGCAGCGGGCAAACGTACTCCAAGTATTCGAGGATAAGCCCCTTGATTTCGACGCATGGGATATTGACATCTTTTATCAGGAAAAAATGCGGGAAATCACTGACCTAAGGACATTTGAGATTACGGAAATGGGACCACTATGTATGAAGGTTCATATGGAGTGGAATTTCAACCGGGCTTCTGCTATTAAACAGGACATGATTCTTTACCGCGGCACCCGTAGAATCGATTTTCGGACAGAAGTAGATTTCCATGAACAGCACCAGCTTTTAAAAGCGGCGTTCCCGGTAGATATCCGCTCTACCTACGGCACCTACGACGTGCAGTACGGCAATGTGCGGCGCCCGAACCATTGGAACACAAGCTGGGATCAGGCGAAATTCGAGACGGTGGCCCACCGCTTTGCAGATTTGTCTGAGCGTAATTATGGCGTGAGTATCCTGAACGACTGCAAATATGGACACGATATCAAGGATAATGTACTGCGGATATCCTTATTAAGGGCAGGAACCCATCCGGACCATTTGCAGGATCAGGGATTCCATACATTTACCTATGCGTTGCTGCCCCATAAAGGGGATTTCGTAGAGGGAATGACAGTTCCGGAAGCGTTTGCACTGAATGAGCCGATGCAAGCCGTGGCAGGGGCAAGCAGCCTTTCCTACGACAGCTTCCTCTCCTTCGATAATGGGCAGGTTGAGCTGGATGCTGTGAAGAAATCTGAGGATGGGAAATATATTGTGGTCCGTTTCCATGAGTTTGCAGGAGCAAGGCAGGATGTCACTGTTACGGCAGGTTTCCCATACCGGGCATGGGCGGAATGTGATTTGCGGGAACGTCCGATAGCGGAGTTCGTGCAGGGTGAAATACAGATGAACCTCCATGCATATGAGATTAAGACGATATTGATGGAACTATAATTTGCTGCTGTCATTTGCTGCGCAGTCAGGAGCGGCGGGCTTTCGGGACGGAACAGGAGAGAGGAGAAAAAAGATGGAAGAATTATTTAACCTGTTGTTTGCAAAACCGGCTAATTGTGGCTGTTGACTTATCCGGAGAATTATTCCTCAGCAGAAGAATTTGCAATCAGTTGTAAAAAGACAGGCTTTGCAACCCTGGCAGGGAAACAGACAAAAGGGGATGGAGGGGCAGGCATTATGGGGTTGAGATTTGAACTTCCAAATAGCAGGCTGTCCGGCAGTGTCCAATGTGTATGGACGTTAAATAAAGATGGGACAAGTGTCTGAGAAGCAATAGTTCATGTGAAGGCTATTCGTCTACGCTAAATACATGAAATTTAGGTAAAAGAATTCCTTTTAAGAGAATGTCAGAATTTTCCTGTAAGTATTCATAAAATGCCTATTTGTAGGATATTTTGAAATAACTTACACAGAAATTCTGACACTCCCAAATAGAAAGACTGGCTGGATGAAAAAATGGAATGTTGTAAGAAAAGTTCACTTTTAACTTGTACTTTTTCTTGACATAGTACCAGTTTCAACAGTGCATTCTTCTTTCTCGTTTTCTTTCTCCGTCCATCCATAGTAATCCAATACGTATTTTCTCGCCAGATGCTCCCACTTATCAAGCCAGTTATCCAGGACGACGGTATACTTTTTCCAGGTATCCATCATACTCTCCAGATTCCGCATCGCAATTTCCTCACTTTCCGCCCCATATACGCGCTTTAAATCTCTCATAAATGCTTTCTGGTCTTTATAAGCAATATATTTTAGCGTATTGCGGATCTGGTGGATGATACATAATTGGATCCTTGTTTCTGGAAATACCGTATGGATCGCATCCGGGAAACCTTTTAAACCATCCACACATGCAATCAAAATATCAGAAACGCCTCTGTTTTTCAATTCATTGCATACTTTTAACCAGAATTTGGCGCCCTCATTCTCCCCAATCCATATCCCAGGGATATCTTTATAACCGTCTCCATTGATTCCCAATGCTACATAAGCCGCTTTTGTTATGATTCGCCCATCTTCACGTACCTTAAAATGCACTGCGTCCAGAAATACGACAGGATAAAAAGAATCCTGTGTCCTGCAGTACCATTCTTTTGCTTCTTCCATTACTTTAGTCCATTATACAAAAATGGGTGTGTCGAATAATCTGTGATGATTTACACAGATTATTTTACACACCCTTCTATTTTATCCAATTCCTGTTTATACACATTCTCATATTCATTTGGTGATAGATATCCACAATGACTATGGATCCTTACCGTATTATAAAATGTCTCTATGTATTCAAATACTAATTTATAGGCATGGTCGTAATTTTTTATCTTAAATCGATTCAGCCATTCTCTTTTTATCAATGCATGAAAGGATTCAATACATGCATTATCCCATGGATACGCTTTTTTTGAATAACTTCTCTTCATTCCTATTGTTGCTTCCATATACTCCCGGCTCACATACTGGATCCCCCGGTCTGTATGCAGGATCAATGGTTTCTCCACATTCCTCCTCTTTTTCGCTTTCTCTACGGCTTTTACGACATGTTTTGCTTCTAATGTATCACTTAATACCCATGAAATGATCTTTCTTGAGTACAGGTCCATAATGCTCGTTAAGTATACAAAGCCCTCATGCGTCCAGATATACGTGATATCCGAACACCAGACTGCATCCGGCTCTTCCGGATTAAATTTCTCTTTCAGAATATTTCTCAGCCTGCTGCTTAGATCCGGTTCTATTGTTGTAACGGTATAAGGTTTCACATACTGTGCCTGGATCCCCAATTCCCTCATATAATTCCCCACTGTTTTGTCTGCTATTTTTCTCCTTCCCTGCGCAGACATTCTGCTATTTTGGGGGCTCCATAATTCTGATGGGATTCCTGATAAATCTCCATGATCCGCTCTTTTATCTGCTCCTTTCTCTTCTCCCGGTTTGAAGGGAGGCGGTTTTTCCATGCAAGGTATCCGCTTCTTGAAACACCTGAGATCCTCAGCACACCGGAGACATTCGGCCGGCGTTTCCCCTCTTCCAGAATCTGCTCTTCATACCGTGCAGTCTCCAGGAAGAGAGCCTCTGTCATTTTCCCAGTATGCCGATTGCTTTTTTTAAGATGTCTAAAGCATCCTGTGTATCACGCAGTTCTTTACGCAGGCGTGCAAGCTCCTTTGCATCATCACTCTCAAAATTCCCCCTTCCCCTGGTTGGGACTGCCCCCTCATTTGCATCATATATCTTTCTCCAGTTAGAAAGAGCTGTCTTACTAATCCCCAGATTCTTTGCACACCTGGCAATCCCAAGCTCTGGATGTTCCTTCCAATATCTTACTGCATCATTCTTAAATTCTTCTGTATATTGTGTAGCCATGTTCATTCCTCCATCTGTTCTATTATACCTTTCTGTTTGGAATTTTCCATGTCTAACTTGTACTAATTATATTCTAACACCACTTTAAACCGGCACTGGAGTGTTACATAATCAAAAGAATCAATCATGGCTGTGCTTCCTGTAAATGGGTTATACGCTGTTAATGATATCCGTTATTTTAGAGATATGTTCCTGAAGGAACTCAATCCTCAATTACATTTGTGCGACATTTTTCGACAAGAGAAGTTTTTAGTTTAGAAATACTAAAGCCTATCGTCTGGTGTTAAAAATAAAAAACCCAGAACGATGTGGTGTTCTGGGGGATTGTGGTGTATTCTGTTGCCATAAGAAAAAGAAAGGATGGTTTTACCAAAATGAAAAACAAATTAACGGCACTATTGGCGGCGTTGTTGCTGAGCATCTCTTTGTTGCATACAGAGGTCTATGCTTCAGAGATTTCAGAAAAGCTCCCATTAGAAACAGATGTGGACATGAAAGAATCTTATTCGTTAGAGGATATAGCTTTCAGAACTGGTGCATTAATTCATCCTACTGATCCTGATATAAGTGATTGGTGGAATTAAAAGGGAAATTCCAAATTCAGGCGTTCTTTTGCAGTTCTTTCCAAAAGAACGCGGTCACGCTCATTTCCCATTACTTTATAGAGACAATAGGCATTTCGATAATATTCTTTGCATTTTTCCAGGTTTCCTTTATAAAAATAGCATCCTCCGATGAGATCCAGAAATCCTGGCAGGAAACGATAGTGCATATATTTAATACAAATTTTTAGTCCTAGATTAGCAACATCAAGTGCTTCTTTATATCGCCCTGCCGTAAAGAGTGTTACTGTGTAGTTATGGGAAACTAAGGCATAATTCCCGCCGTATCGGGACATTTTATGATAGTGCTTTTGTACATATTTAAGCATTTGTTGGTAAATGTCAATTGCTTTATTTAGTTGCCCCTTTTTTACATAAATGCCTGCAATTTGGTTGATTAGGGAAAATTCATCCAGACTGTAAATACCGAGGTTGATTTCCTCTAAATCGCATTTGGGGACGGTAATGTGTAATGCTTCTAAGAGAAATTCTAACCGCTTATCCAGAGTATAAAGAAAACTTTGTTTTTCAAAGCTTATCTTCATAGCAAAAATGTATTGGCGAATGATTCGTTCGTCTGGTTTTGCGAGTTTTTCCAATTTTTCTAGCTTTTGTAACCCAGTCATTTTAATATCATGCCGCTTTTCAGGAGCAGCTCGTTCAAACCGGACAATGTCGGCACGAATCTCATCCTGTAAAGCTTTTATTTCCAATTCGTTTTGGCTTAACAAGGCGAGATACTGGTCGTCTGGCAATCCCAGCCGTTGAAGAAAAGTACAGATACGAGTATAGGATGGGATTTGTTTCCCGTTTTCCATACGAGAAATCGTAATTGGTTCACAGATGCCTTCACATAACTGTTCCTGAGTAATTCCCTGTCTTATTCGTTCTTGTTTGATGTATTCTCCCAAGGATAATTCTCTCATGAGGCTCCCCCTTATCTTGTCATGTAGGAATGATTTCCCTTGTCAATTTAATGACATGGGACTAAAATGGATATTTCAAATTTAGTTTTTCTTTTACTTCATTTTCAATCAGAAGCCGTCCGTAGTCATTTCCGGTTTCTTTATAGAGACAGTATGCCGCCCGATAGAATTCTTTGCAGTTCTCCAGCTCATCATTATAGAAATAGCATTTCCCCAGAAGCGCCAGAAGTTTAGGAAGAAATTGATATTGACCATACTTTACGCAAACTTCCTGTCCGAATTTGGCAATCTCAAGTGCGTCTTCATACCTCTTTGTTAGGAGGAGTGTACGGGTATAACCAAGGGCAATTAAGGCAAACTTCTCAGCATACCGGGACGTCTCACATTTGGGACTTTGCGTATATTTAAACAATTGATGGTATATGTCAAGTGCTTTATTCGTTTGACCCATCTTTGCATATATGTACGCAATCTGGCATATCAACGAAGTCTCATCCAGACTGGACAGACCTAAGTTGAAAGTTTCCGGATTACAGTTAGGAACCGTGATGTGAAGAGCTTCCAGTAAACCCTCCAACGCTTCCTCGGAACTGTAAGAACCGTCCGGCTTGCCAAAGGTTATCTTCATAGTCAAAATGAACTGGCGGATAATTCGGTCGTCTGGTTCCGCGAGACGTTCCAGTTTCTCCAGTTTTTGTAACCCTGCCGCTTGGATATCGAGCTGATTTTCCGGTACGGCTTGGGAAAAACGGACGGCATCGGCGCGAATCTCGTCCTGTAAGCCCTTGATTTCCAGTTCGTTTTCGCTTAATACAGCGAAATATCGGTCGTCCGGTAGGGAAAGACGCTGCAGGAAAGCGCGGATTCGATTGTAGGAAGGGGTCTGTTTGCCGTTTTCCATGCGGGAAACAGTAATGGGTTCGCAGATGCCTTCGCACAACTGTTCCTGTGTAACCCCTTGTTTCAGCCGTTCTTGGCGGATATACTCGCCAAGGAATAGTTCTTTCATAAAGTTGTCTCCTTTAATATAATAATGATATTATTATGTTATATTATTATACTCAAGTCAAGAGAAGTGTTAATATTTTAAATTATTATGGCAATTCACAGGAAATAATGAAAAATATGGATAGATTTATTGTGTAAGAAAGGATTTGTATATATAATCCCATCTTTAACACTTGCAAAAGTCTAAAGAGGCGCTATCCCTTGATTTTACTAGGATTGCGCCTCTTTAGCTTTGATTATGGATGTTGTATGGAAAGACTAT
>CAJTDD010000017.1 GCA_910574885.1 Lachnospiraceae bacterium
TTTACACACAAAAATTCGTGATGGTGCTTCCAAAGCCAAAATAGAACGCCAGTTCAGAACGCTCAAGGAGACTTGGCTCTATACGCTGGATCTGGATTCCATCACCACGCTGGCACAGTTCAACCGGCTGCTTAAAGACTATATGCGCACCTACAATACATCTGTCCATTCCGGCATCGGCACAACGCCCATGGACCGCTACCAGCAGTCACGCTCCTCCATCCGGAGCCCTAAGTCCAGGGAGTGGCTGGAGGAATGTTTCCTGAACCGCATCACCAGGAAGGTGAACAAGGACTCTACCGTCTCCATCGACAAGGTGTCCTATGACGTTCCCATGCAGTTCATTTCTTCAAAAGTGGAGATCCGCTTCCTGCCAGACGACATGTCCAGTGCCTTCATCCTTTATGAGGGGGAACATTATCCCATACGGCCTACGGATAAAAACGAGAACTGCAGGACGAAACGCAATAACACGCCGTCCATCGATTATTCAAGGATTGGGGGTGAGAGCTGATGTTCCGTTCCTACTATGGGCTTTCCTTCAATCCCTTTGACAAACAGAACGCAAGAGAAAAGGACCGGTTCCTCTCAAAGGACATCTCGGAAATGACGTCCCGGCTGGACTACCTCAAGGACACAAGGGGAATCGGGCTGTTCACCGCACGCCCCGGCATGGGCAAATCCTTCGCCCTGCGCTGCTTCGCAAAGTGCCTCAACCCCAACCTCTACCATATGGAGTACATCTGCCTCTCCACGGTCAGCGTCATGGAGTTCTACCGCCAGCTCTGCTCTGTTCTGGGGCTAGAGCCAAGGGGCGGCAAGCCTGGGATGTTCCGCGCCGTACAGGAGCAGATACTCTACCTCTACAAGGACAAGAAGCAGCCCCTCCTCCTGGCAGTCGATGAGGCACAATACCTCTCCACCGGCATCCTGGAGGATATCAAGATGCTCATGAACTACGGGTATGACTCCCTGAACTGCTTCACGCTCATCCTCTGTGGGGAGCCCCACCTGAACAGCACCCTGAAAAAGCCCGTCCATGAGGCCCTGCGCCAGCGCATCACCGTACACTACAACTTTTCCGGTCTCTCAGACTCGGAAGTGGCGCAGTATATCCTCCACAAGATCGCCTGTGCCGGAGGCGCAGCCTCCATCATCGACCAGGCAGCGCTTTCTGCCGTCCACAGTCACTCCCAGGGGAGCCCCCGCCTGGTGGACAACCTGATGACCGACGCGCTGACTCTGGGGGCACAGATGGACAAGAAAGTGATCGATACGGATGTCATCCTGGCTTCTGTCAGCAGCCAGAATCTCGGATAGGAGGAATGGAACATGAATTATACCTGTATCCTGAAAAGCGGTTCCCGCAAGGAGACCTGGACGGGGCAGAGCATCCTGCTGAGCACGGGGAACGGATGGTATGAAGCTGAGATCAATGGGCGGGGGACTTACTTCCACATCCTCGCCGGACGGCATAAATATGGGAACTACCTGTGCATCCCTAACCATGATGTAGGGTGCGAGCTCTCCGATTTCTCCGATATCTTTTGGAATGAAGAAAGGATCGGCTCCCTGATGCGGAAGGTGGATGCGGTGACTGTCGCCACCGGCCTGGTTCATCTTCCTGTTCTGGCCGACAGGCAGGGGAAAAACTAAATTTTTCATATGGGCCATGTGTCTCATGAGGGATCCATGGCCTTTTGCATTTCAGGCGCAAAACAATACCGACAACAACGTGCAGCATTTTTGACAGGATTGTGCATTTGCAGACAGCACTGCGCAGTCAATAGGATAAATGTCGGAAAAATAATTCGCTGTTTGCGTTTCCATCAATTTGCCGTCCGACACAATATCCAAAAATACTTTGCTATAACCTGTCATAATCCCGTAACTCCCTTATAGCTTCCTGTGCGTCTGACTGGAAAAGTTTTTCTCCCCTGTCCATGTATTTCTTTAAGTCCACCTGTTTTTTCTGCCGTTCATACTGGAAATCAAGAATCGTTACAATCACATCTTTTCCGTCATATTTTTTTATATCTTCATCTTTGATAACTACCGTATTGCCTTGTATCGTTCCTTTTACTGCCAACATGATTTTCACCTCTGCTTTTTAGATTCCGTTTATCGCTGTTCTTTATTCGATTATAACCTATTTTTTATTCCTTGTATATTGCCTTTCTTGATATTCTCTATATTCATCCCCCATATATTGACAGCTTTTCCCATTCATGGCACAAGCGAAACTTTTTGTCTGGCCTATTAAGCGGCTTTTACCGTAAGCCTCCGGCTACGGACAATCTTCTGGTACTCTGCATATACCTCCGGCTTCTCTGCTTTCAGGCGTTTCTCGTCTATCCTCTGGCTGTCTACCGCTTTCCATGATACACGGTACTTCTCATTTTCCGCTAACTCTGCTTCCCCAAGATACATCTTTAACTCCTGCTCTATCTGCTTCTTCTCCGTCTCCATCTCTGCCATGATTTCCGCTAATTCCTGCCGACGTTCTAATTTCTCATTGAAGCCGTTTAAAGGGATGGTCTTAGCCAAGGATTTCTTGAAATACTCCGCAATCACGCTGTCCGCCAGCTTGGAGCCGTCGGGGTCGGGTAATACACGCTTCAATACATGGTTCTCCCAGAAGTCCTTCTCAATCCTTACCAAATCGGCGAGCATTTCATCATCCCGCTCCATGCGGTAGAACTTGAAATCCCTTCCGTATATCAGAACTGCGATATACCAGGCCTGCGCATTGCAGACGGACATATAATGGTAGCACTGAATCTGGTAAGATAAGGGAATCTTTCCATCCTTCCATTTATCTGCCATGTAGGGGCTTGCGGTCTTGCATTCCAGCCCTGCATTCTCCCCGACCACCATCCGGTCTACGTCCGCCAGCATAAAGGGATTGGCTTCATCATAAAACATGGCGTTGGCTCTCCGTACCTTTTTCCCTGTTGCCTCCGTGAATCTCCTTGCCACATAATCCTCAAATTCCCGCCCCTGGCGCATTGCCTCATTGTCGATTTCTTCGGTTTCGTCCGTGGTCTTGTCCTGATACACCTGCAGAGCTGTGCGGTAGGGGTTGAACCCGCATACCGCCCCTGCGTCAGAGCCTCCAATCCCTTGTTTCCGGTACTTTAGCCATTCTGCTTTTTCCATATTCAATGTGGATACCAATTTCTTCATACGATATTCTCCTCCTTCATATCCCTGTAATCCCTTCTGAGTTTTGCCAGTTCCTTATCTAAGCAATACTGAATATCTGCGGTATAAGAATCCTCATATCCCAGCCATTCCCGATAAAGGAAGGTCAGGATATTGGGATACACCACCGCCGCCTCTAATGTTTCAGTTGATAACCTGCTGCTCATTTCTACCAGAAGTTCATAAATGCTGATGATACTGTCTATCTGGTAAGCCGCCTCATAGATAGCTTCCTTTTCCCCCTGCAGAACCTCATACCGGAAGATTGTCAGCTCCCCGCTAATCTTCCGGCAGAAGGCTTGTTCCAACTGTTTCCTATACATATACCTGCTTTCTCTGCCTTTCCCAATTCTATTACGCAACACTTACCATTTGGTACGCCTTGCCTGTCATCGGATTCTACGCCGCACTTACCATCTGGTACGCCTTGTCGATCATCGGATTCCCGTCCACGGTGCGGGAGAACAGGTTCTCCTTGTAATTCGCCGTCTTGCGAAGCGGTTCTGCATGGGTCGCAAAATCAGATACCGCATTGACAAAGCGGTAGGCATTCTTCCCCACGCCCTGCAAATCCGGTGCGTCAAAATAACGGACTTTCATATCCTCACGTAACCGCTTCATGTTCTTCTCCTGCTGAGGCGTGGAACCATCCTCAATCGGAAGCAAAATCTCAATATACTCCATGACCCGTTTGTCCGTCAGCTTCTTCATGCGGAGTGCTTCAAACTCTTTGCCAAGCTCGTCCATGTAATTTTCTGCCAGGAACAGGGTATCCTTTGCCTCCTGCATTTTCTCCTTGATATCCCCAGTGTGAATCATAGACCATGAACGCTTTGCATTTGCCAACGCCAGATTTAAGGTATTCTGGCATACGACACGAATCGGTGTCAACGCTACTTTGATTGCACCTGACCCATCATGGGTATTGGAAAACAAAAGATAGGGGCTGATTCTCTCGCCGGATATGATGTACTCATGGGGCATATGGGCAAGCAGCCATACCTTCCTGCCACCCTGCAAACTTCCGGTTGTCTCGTATTTCACACCTGCCCCTAATAATTCGTCCGTAAATGCGAATGCTTCGTCGTTCTGAATCACCCGGTAACGGTCTGTGACAACGCCAAGCACCTTGCGGTCAGAATCCCTCACATTTGCCTTGTAACCGTCTACCAGTTCCTTCGTTGCCGTGTAAATCGGTTCCTGCAAAACACGCCAGTCCAATCCTGCCAACTGCAATGCGTCCTTAGAAGCCGGAGCTTCTAATACCTTCGTCCCTAACCCATGCCATGGGGTTTCCCTTACATAAAACATACTCTCGACATTTGCTGCCATAATCTAAATCTCCCTTCTCAATCAACCTTTGTTTTTGTATTCTTTTCTACCTCTTGCCGATTCTGGCGGCAGCTTAATTCCATTAGATTTGACTGCCGCCAGTTTCCGGCAACTATCAGACGATACTTCTTAATTAATCTTCTTCCGCTATAATCTCTGCCAGCTTGACGCCGCACCCGATAATGAATAATGCAATCTCAATGCCCTTCATCCTTCTGCCTCCTTTCCCCAACACCGCAGGACAATCCTATCGATTGCTCTGCCAATGTTCTTTACTATAATGATAATCTCCAGATATGCCATTCCTCCTCTCTGGGCATAACAAATGGCAGGAAGATGATTTCCTCCTGCCATTTCTATAAATGATTTCATGATAATAATATATAACTGAACCTTGCTATTTTTACTTCTGTAAACTACCAGTAATAGAGAAAAATGTCCGATTCGGACACAATTTTCATCTGTAATCTTTCACTTCTAGGATACGGGAACCTAAAAATCTCCATAAACACTTGCCATATCATATGGTTAATGAAAGACACCGCCCTGTCACCAGTGACACTTCGTATCCCTTTTTAATATACCTTCAATCATTTTCACCAGTTTCTATCATTCTACATAATTTCTCCGGCTCAATACATCGGATATCACTGCTCTTAAAATCCGACAAATTTCTACTCACAATGTAATCTGCATGAAAATCTTTTGCACATTCCATTTGCAGGCAATCCTCAAAATCTGCAAAATTATCATTTACAAGGGCATTTCGTAATTTATGGTTATCAATTCCTTCCACATAAAATATTTTACAAATATTCAACAAAATCTCTCTGCGTTCTTTTATGGTGAAATCCTTCCGTAATATATAAAAAATATTTGTGACTGAATGCGCTGCAATACAACCGGTGATTATCCTTTGCTGACATGATTTTATAATTGTCCTTGCCTGCTCTCCATACAGCTCACGTTCTAACAAATAATCCAGAATAATATTCGTATCAACCAAGATTCGCACTCCCATATCTCTCCTCCCGATACTCCGCCAATTCTTTTTCATAATCCAAATCCGGCACTTTTTTTCGCATTTTCTCTAACTGTAAAAATGCATCCTCACTCTGTCCCATACCATCATCCGCATAAAGACCTTTCAATCCCTGCATAATCTGTATAATAAAAATAACCTTATCTTCTGGAATCTGTTCTAATAATTTTACTGCCTCCTGCCTAATCTGGGTCATTTCAAATGCACTCCTTCCGAATTTGCTTGCTTTACATTTCTGGATTCATTATACTATGATTCCCCATCAAATACAAACATTTCTAAAATACCAGTAAAGAAATGGCAGGAAGATAATCTCCCTGCCTTTCTTCATAAATCCAAACTTATTTGATATTTCACAGATTCTTACTAGCCCCTGTAAAATTTCTTTCTTCCAAAGAACCCACATACACCTATTGCAATCACACAAATTACCATCCAGTATACCATATTCGTCTCGTCTCCTGTCTTGACACTTCCTGCACCCGTCGTCTTATTCTTGTTGTCGGTAGATACAGGTTTCGGATTGGCCGTCGGCGGATTGGTCGTACCTGGCGTCTGTCCCGGCTTCTCAATGGTGGTATCCTTCTCCTCGCTTACCGCAACTGCGAAGGTCGAAAATTTATCTACAGTAATTGAAACTGTTCCATCTGCTTTTACGGCCAACCCGTCATGCTCAATTACCTGCCCGTTATGTAACTGGAAAATAACGGCTTTATGTCCTGCATATTCCTTTCCAGCCTGTAATGTCAACGTTACGCTGCCAAAATTCTCTGTAATCTGGGCAATCTCATTTCCCTGTGAAAATAACTTCAACAGAACTTCATATATAGCCGTCACTTTAAGCCCTTTGGAAACTGCTTCACCTGCCAGTTTGTCAGAGTTTTCCTTAGACGGAGTTTCCTGTGATACGACAATCTCTGCATTGTCCGGGCTTATGTTATTGTCTTTGCAAATGCTGTCTATATCCATGCTGCTTGTATCAACAGCTACTTCTTCCTTGGTCTGGTCGTTCACACCGGAAAGATTAACTGTAACCTCCATCAGCGTCGTTTCCGCCGGAGTTTTTGTATCAAACTTGTAAACCAGTTTCTTGGGAACCTCGCTGCCTTGGAATGTTACCAGCCCATCCTTTGACATCTTCGCACCTTCTGTAGCAAGCGTTACCCTGTCCAGATAACTTTTGCCTACAATAGAAGCCATATCCAATGTCCAAACTCCATTCACTGATTTAACCGTTCTGGATAGGGTCTGTGGGGCGATAAATGCACCACCCATAGGGCCATGATGACCTGGAGTTCCATTATCCCCCCTTTCTTCATCTACCAATCTTATATTATGATTAGACAAATCCAGATAAGGCAAATGTACATCATTGTAAAGTTTTATATACTCTAAAGTCGGAATTGACATTAAACTTGAAATCAGATTGCCATCACACCACAACTTCGTTAATTTCAAATTTTTTGCGTCCACATTGGATATCTGACTGCCACCAAAATACCCCAATCCGTCTAAATCAGAGTTAAGAACCAGATTCGTTATCTGACAATTACGAAGGCTAATTTCTTCAAGTTTTGTGTTCTTGCTTACATCAAGGCTCTCTAATGACTTATCCGTAATCGTTAGAAACCACAGTTCTGAAAAATATTCAATCCCTTTGAAACTTTTAATATCATATCCGTATCCAAATCCTACTCCATCAACAGCGTCCATCTCACTCTGGCTTAAACTGCCATTTCCATCCGTATCAAATCTATCTTTGATGAATTTCCTAAAATTTGCGTCTGGAAAATGGGCTTCATCAATCGGAAGTTCTTGTTCTGCCGTATCCTCTCCGTCCGCAGCAGGATTCTGCTTTTCCGTATCCTTCTCCTCGATTTCTTTCAAGCTATCCTCTGTTACGACAGTGCCATCCTTTGACGGATTTACCAAATCATTGGGGACTATGCCCTCTTTTTCTACCTTTCCCTCATCTTCATCCTCTCCATTTCCAACCTGTGATATCTCCGTCCCACCTTCTGACGGTTCCTCTGCTAATGCTGCCATGCAGCACGATAAGGTAAGCGTCATTGCCATTAGTGCGGCTATCAATTTCCTTTTCATTCGTTATCTTCTCCTTTTCTCATAATTCACTCTTTTCCTATCATTTACTCTAACATCGGTTCACTTTTCTCTCTATTCTCCTCACCTCCCTCCATATCTTTCGGCTTTAAAAAAGTAAATTCTCCTGCCTGATTTATATTGGGATTCTTCATACCTGCTAAATGAAAAAAATCTATTTCCGCTCCTGGAATCCCCATCTGCCGAGCGTATCCGTTAAATTCCAAGGCTTTATCAATATCTACTTCCGTCCCTTTCCCTTTTTCATAACATTTGTATAATTCTCCAGAAGCTAGATATATACCCTCGCCGAAAGCTTCAATCAACAATTCAAACGCCTTCTTTTCATCCTTTTTACCACCTATCCCCTCAAGGTAAAACCTTGCAAGTTCATATTTTGCTTTTGACATTCCCGCCTCTGCACATTTTTCAAAACAACTCAGAGCTTTTTTAGAATTTCTTGTTATTTGCGGTTCTCCCCAAAAATATAGGTATCCTAAATGACAAACGGCTTCTATATGCCCTTCATCTGCTGCTTTCTCGAAATATATCATAGCATCTCTTAAATTACAGCTATTCGGTGTCATCAAACATCTCTGTCCGTTTCTATAATCCTCTTCTCCTTTTGTACTAAACAACTTTCTATTCCTCCTTTGTGTTAATACCATAAGATTCCGACAATATTTTTCTTGCATTTTCATGTCCTTGCTCTGCGGCCTTTCTATACCATTTTACTGCTTCATATTCGTCTTTTTCCAATCCTCCTTTCCCATCAGCATAACATGTTCCCAAATTGTATTGCGCACTTTCCTTTCCCTGCTCTGCGGCCTTTCTATACCACTTTACTGCTTCATATTCGTCTTTTTCTAATCCTCCTTCCCCATCAGCATAACATGTTCCCAAATTATTTTGTCCAGTTGCATCTCCTTGTTCTGCGGCTTTTTTACTCCATTTCACAGCTTCATACCCATTCTTCTCTACTCCTACTCCCCACTTATTACATAGTCCCCAGTTCGCCTGTCCTCTTCCAAATCCTCTGTCTGCTGCTTTTTTATACCACCGTGCAGCTTCTCCTTCATCCTTCTTTGTACATCTTTTTCCATAAACATAACATGTTCCCAAATTATTCATTGCTTCGCAACAGCCGCCATTTGCTGATTTCATATAATATTCAAAAGCCGACTCCTTATCCACGGGCACTCCATATCCATTTTCATACATTTCTGCAATTATTCCTTGCGCAAAATTATCTCCTGTCTGTGCCAAATTTAATATTTCTTCCTCTATTTCCTTATATCTCTGCTGCTTTTCTTTTTCTTCCCCCTCCATTTTTTTCACCCACATATATGCAGCCAGTACATCTCCATTCTTTTCACCCTCACAATAGTATTTTTTTGCTTTCTCTTTGTCGATATATTTTGTCTCATATCCCCCTTCATAATATAATCCAAGGAAATACATTGCGCGTCCGTTTCCTCGACTTGACAGACTTTCAAAGCAGTCCAAAGCTTCTTTGTATCTGCACTCTAAAAATAATTTTTCTGCATTTTCCAACATAATTCCATCTTGGATTTGTTCCGCCGGCAACTGTCTGTCCAACATTTCCATTTTACTTGTTACGAAGTCTTGATAAACCTCCTGCATAGTCACTCTGATATCCGAATCCAGATTTTCATTCCTGATAATTTCCTCTACAACACTCTGCTTATTTTTTAATTTTCTTGCCATATCGGGCAGAAAGTGGTAGCCCTCTATTAGTTTGAGAAGAAGGCCCGCCATATAATTATCTTTTATTGTCTCCAGTTCAAGATATATTGCTCCGATTGATTCCATTCCAATCTCTGTAAATTCCAACAAATAACTCCCTAGCGGTTTCTCCGTATCATCAAGAATCCCTTGCTGCTGCATTCCTCTATATAAAATATCCCGTTTTCTATCATCAAGAGCTGTACGCTTATCTAATTGAGCCATTATTTTACAGACGGAAATAATAGCGCTTTCGTCAGAATATACGCCTTGTTCTATTTCTGTTACTAAAATATGGAAGTTGTCTATGCTTTCAATTTTCTCGTTCAATTTACTCGCAAATGCTCCTAACATCTGTTTTAACTGCAGATGTTCTGCATACAATCCATTAATCTGATTTCCCAGGCTCATCATGATTTGATGATCTATACAGTTTTGCTCATAAAGAGTAGTCATGGCCTGTGACATATAGAGATTCATCCTGTCATGGTTTCTCTGTATTTCCTGCTGTGTCATTTTATTTTTACCGGTGAGAGTCCTTGCCATTCTCTGGAACCAGGTCTGTGATTCCAGCATATTTACCTTGTTTTCATTGTCATTTAATAATGCTGTCATACCGGATAAAATCATATTCAATTTCCCGACAGACTGCTGAGCCAGATAATTCATATCTTCCCTTGATACAATACTCGCCTCCATTATATCCCTCCTAAATTGATACATATATTTTTTCTAAATCCCGATCTATCGTCTTACTCAATCTATTTAATGCTTTATACCTTGCAGCTTGCCCCTGCATGTCAGACATATATTTTACATACTGATCTGCTGAACGCTCTACGGCATGTAAAAAATCACCATATACTTTCTCTATTTCAAGATAATATCTTGCTTCAGATAAAATATGTCTATACTTTCCTCTCCCAAAACAAGGTGCTGTTCCAGACTCCCCTGAACCAGTAAGGTTCCATAAAAATTAACCAAGATTCCTCTTGCAATCTCTACCGGATTTCCCAGGCTCTCATCGTCATGCCTGACCTCATAACAGGAGAACCCTTTCGGTACAGAATCCCTTAATACTCTCAAATCCGTGAAAATCGCCTCCTTCTCTAATACCGTAACCTGTTCATAACGAAGTTCATCTGCTTGATATCTCATTCTTGTTTCCTCCTATCTCACACAATTCCATCTAAATCAACGCCAATGCCCGAAACCTTTTTCTCATCCGAATCAGCCTTGCAGTAACTCCCCGCATGGTAATGTTGCAATGCTCTGCAATCTCCCGGTAAGTATATCCTGCCGCCCTCATGCAGACAACCTCCTTCTCCTTTGCCGTCATATGGGACATCAACTGCTGTAACTGCACCCGATGTTCCAAATCCCTCGCAACGCAATTCATCTGCTCTGAAACCTGCTCTCTTGAAAACACATGGCCATCATCTTCATGACAGGTTCCCATAGGGACATTTCGCTTCGGGCAGTTCCGGTAAATAAATTCATTAATCATACAATATTTCATCTTCCTCCACGCAATGGATGAAAATTGATATTTGGACAGTTCCGGTTTTTCCAGAAACTCCTGGACTGCTTCCAGATACCCAAAGATAACCACGTCGTAAAACTCAGCCCGTTCTAAATGATTCTTCCCTAGAAACTGTTCCACCAGTACATGGTGTTGTTCTGCAAATATCTTCTGTTCCTCTGTCAATATGCGCATATTTTTCATCTGTATTTCTTTTCCCTTCCCAAACAGCACAAAGCCGGAACATCTCTGCCCCGGCTTTGCCATTTCTTATCTCGCAATCTGTTTCTACCTATATACATGGTGTCCAAATTGGACACTTTCTGCATTGCCTCCGTAACCGCTTCTGTAATGACTGTCAGGCTTACACTTTCCCTGCCCCACTCCCGCAATATCTCCTGATGACGGTTCCCTTTCTTAAATTTCCTTATGTTTCCGCCCTTTGCAGTCTGTCCGGTCTGCTTTTCTTCCATTTTGCCTGTAAAATTATCCCTTTGGATTTCTTTCCCGCTTTGGTGCTGTAAATCGGTGTCCAATTTGGACACCAATGAAAATCCCTTATTTTTTCTTCCATCTTTTCCTTCTCGGTTCTTCATTGCCCTCTCTGTGACCTCCTTTGCTTTCATGCCGCCTTCTTCCGCTGCTTAGTTCCATCATGCAGCCCGACCTGCATCTCGCATTTACACCTCCTGATACAGATTGCAGGAGTATTGCGAAATTAATATTTAACAAAACCACGAAAGACTGTCTGGACTTACTGACAAACCTACCGCCCGATCAATGCTTTGCCAAGGGAACACTATGTTCTGACCGCACCCCTACTTTTCAGCAGACAATCCAAATTAATATACCACATGAGGAGGAATTATAATGTTTACCCAATACCCCGATGTCGTTGATGTAACTACCATGGCAGAAATGCTGAAAATCAGCCGTAAAGCGGCTTACGAATTATTATCACAAAACAAAATTGCATACCGAAAAATCGGTCGAATTTATCGTATTTCTAAGCAAGCGATTATAGAATTTATGACAAACTAATGGATAAATACGGGCAGAACTGTTAAAATATATTTGATATCTGGCCGTATCAATAAGGAGGTTTTGAAATGACGGGTAGCCTACAGACTAAAAAATTAGCAAACGGTAAGACCTATTATTACATGGTGTTGAACTTCTACAACAAGCAAACTGGCAAGAGAAAACCCAAATGGATTGCTACCGGTTTATGTGTCACAGGTAACAAACGCAAGGCAGAACAAATGCTTCGCAGCGAACTTGCCAAATATACTTCTAATGAATTTGACGAAACGTCCGAGACCCTGTTCAGCGACTGGGTCAAGCATTGGCTGGATATGAAAAAAGGGATTGTTGAACAATCTACCTATGAAGGATATCTTTTAAACGCTAAGCATATTATTGAGTATTTCAGTGATAAAAAATTAAGGTTGGTTGACCTTAAACCATTGCATTTTGAAGAATACTATCATCTTATGCTCACAGAAGGCAAAACAAACCCTAACTTGCGTATTGTCATGAACCGATATCAACGGGAAAAGGAATTATTTGTCTGGGATGACGGAAGACCCATTGCACCTGATTATGTATATCACCATTTTAAGAAGCTGGTTACGGAATTTGGCAGACCGGATATGACATTCCATGCGCTGAGGCACTCTACGGCTTCCATACTGGCGGCAAAAGGATGGCACCCCCGTGAAATCCAAGAATGGCTGCGACACGCTGATTTTTATACCACAATGAATATCTACACACATTTAGATTCCAAGGCTCTTATAGAACGTTCTGAACGTCTTGCAGGAGTGCTGAATACCAGAGTTGGATAAGTGTTAGAATGGGTGTTAGAATGAAGCGATAAAAATAAGATTTAGTCTTTGCTCATAAAATTAAGAAAAACCTCAAAGCCAGTAAATACAAGGCTTTGAGGTATCTTCATCAAAAATCGGAGTGACGTGATTCGAACACGCGACCTCTACGTCCCGAACGTAGCGCTCTACCAAGCTGAGCCACACTCCGATAATATAAATTTGTGTCTGGATGCCTTGTCCGACAAGACATCCAGCGCCCCTGCCAAGGAACTACGGATAGAGGATTTGAACCTCTACTAACAGAGTCAGAGTCTGCTGTGCTGCCGTTACACCAATCCGCATCACTTCCTGCGAACAAATTATATTATATCAGGTTTTTTCCAAAAATCAACCCTTTTTTTTATTTTTTTTCAATTTTTTCTAAATTTCCCATTTCCACCCCTTCCCGTCTGTTTTGTGACCGCAGCCGCTGCATCCACTCTTTTTCCTACATCTTCCGTATCCGCTCAATCGCCGCCACCGTATTTTCATAAGACCCAAATGCCGTCAGACGGAAGTATCCTTCCCCATTAGGGCCAAACCCAGAGCCCGGCGTCCCTACCACATTGGCGCGCTCCAACAGACAGTCAAAAAACTCCCACGAAGTCATGCCCTTAGGAATCTCCAACCAGATATACGGCGCATTCACACCGCCGGACACATGATACCCAGCGTCCCTAAGCCCCTCATAGATTACTCTGGCATTTTGCATATAATAATCCACCTGCTTCTTTAACTGCGCCTTCCCGGCTTGGGAATACACAGCCTCCCCCGCCTTCTGCACGATGTAAGGTGCGCCGTTATACTTCGTGCCATGCCGCCTTGCCCAGAGAGAATGCAGCGTAACATCCCCGCACTTCACATCCTTGGGAATAACTGTCGCCCCCAGACGTACCCCCGTAAACCCGGCATTCTTGGAAAAACTGCGCAGCTCCACCGCACACGTCCTCGCCCCGTCGCACTCATAGATACTGTGAGGCACATCCTCCTCAGAAATATAAGCTTCATAGGCAGCATCATAGATAATGACTGCCCCATATTGATTCGCATAATCCACCCACGCCTGAAGCTGGCTTTTTGTAATCGTAGAGCCGGTGGGATTATTCGGAAAACACAGATAAATAATATCCGGTGTCTCCTTAGGAAGCTCTGGCGCAAAATCCGTCTCCTTCGTACACGGCATATAAATCACGCCGCTCCACGTCCCCAGCTTAGCATCGTATGTCCCGGTACGCCCCGCCATTACATTCGTGTCCACATACACCGGATACACCGGGTCGCAAACCGCAATCTTACTGTCCCGGGCAAAAATTTCCTGAATATTTCCCGAGTCGCATTTCGCCCCGTCGGAAATAAAAATCTCATCCGCGCCTATCTCACACCCTCTGTCCTGATAATCATTTTTTGCCATGGCATTTCGCAAAAAATCATACCCCAAATCCGGCGCGTAGCCGTGAAATGTCTCCGCGTGCGCCATTTCATCCACAGCGCCATGTAGCGCTTCGATAATCGCCGGAGCCAAGGGCTGCGTCACATCCCCGATTCCAAGCCGTATGATACTCTTATCCGGATTCGCTTCCTGATAAGCTGCCACCTTTCTTCCAATCGTTGAAAACAGATAACTTCCCGGTAATTTTAAATAATCTTCATTAATCTTAAACATACAACTCTCCTTCAAACACCGTGACCGCCGGTCCTGTCATATAAACTTTTCCCGTCTCTTCTTCCCATTCCACCAACAAATCTCCGCCCCTCAGCTTCACAGTGACCTTACGTTCTGCCAGCCCATTCAAGATGCTTGCCACTGCCGCAGCGCAGGCACCGGTCCCGCATGCAAGCGTCTCGCCGGATCCCCGCTCCCACACGCGCATCTCAATGGTTTCCCGGTCAATCACCCGGACAAACTCTGTATTGATGCGTTTCGGAAATCTCTCATGATTCTCGAACTTCGGGCCTATTTTCTCGATTTCCAGTCCCTCCACATCTTCCAGAAAGACCACCGCATGAGGATTTCCCATGGAAACGCCCGTAATCCGGTACTCCATCCCGTCAACCACAATCGGCTCGTTGATTACCTTACGGCAGTCCCCAATTTTGACGATATCCTCGGCATATCCGCCGCCAAGTACGCTGTCCTCATCCACGACACACTCTTCTGTCACTGCCTCACAGAGAATCGGAACCTCAGCAGCTTCAAGTTTTGGCCTTCCCATGTCCACCCGCACAAGGGAAACCATTCCATCCTCCACCGTCAGCTCAAGATACTTAATTCCCCCAAGGGTTTCCACGGAAATACTGGTCTTATCGGTCAGCCCATAATCGTAGACGTACTTTGCCACACACCGGATTCCGTTTCCGCACATCTCGCCTCTAGAGCCATCTGCATTATACATCTCCATCTCAAAATCAGCCGCATCAGACGGACGAATCAATATCAGCCCGTCCGAACCAATCCCGAAATGCCTGTCACTGACAAACTTTGCCATCTCCGACGGATTTTCGAGCTGCTCCTCCAGACAGTTCACATACACATAATCATTTCCCAATCCCTGCATTTTCGTAAATTTCATTTCCTATCTCCTTTTCTACACGCTTTTATCCGGCAAACCTTACTCCGACATCACGCTCAACACCATTTCTGCGGTCTCCGCCATATTCGTCCCGCTTTCCATGCTGCACTTCTGTAAATACCTGTGCGCCTCCTCCTCCGACATATGGTTTCTATCCATCAAAAGCCTCTTTGCCTTGGCAATTACTTCCCTCTGCTTCGGGCCGCGGTCCTTCCTCTCCATTTTCCGCTTCCTGCGCCTTCGCTCAATAGATTTGAGCAGCATCTCCATCGTATTGATAAGATCGTACACTTTAAGGGGCACAGGCAGACAGACCATCCCGTCCGCCTCCTCCCCTGTCCATTTCTCCGGTGAGGCAATCAGAAGCATCTCAAACTCTTCCGGCAAATATTCCCGCAGTTCCGTAAACATCATATCCTTCATCTTATATCCGCACACCACGACTCCTTCATCCACTGCATCGGCGTACTGTAAAGCCTTAGCGCCCGTCGTGCAGACTCCCGTGACATCTGTCCCATACCGCACCAATAGGTTACGGATGCTAATCGCATTCTCTCTACTGGGAAATACAACGATAATCCCAACCAAGCTCACCCCTCCTGACCATCTACATCCGATGCAGGTATCTGCCGATTTCCCAATCTGTGACCTGTGTACGGTAATCCGCATACTCCTTCTCTTTTGCCTGAATATATTTTCTCGCTAAATCCTCCCCCAACACGGCCTGGATATAGCCATCTTTGGCAAATTCCTCCGACGCTTCCCGCAGGCTTCCCGGAAGCGCCTCGATTCCTGCCTCCCGGCGCTGTTCCTCTGTCATCTCAAAAATGTTGCAGTCAATACTCTTAGGCGGCACAATCTCATTCCTGATACCGTCAAGCCCCGCCGCCAGACATACCGCCAATGCAAGATAGGGATTCGCCGCCGGGTCCGGGCTTCTAAGTTCCACCCGCGCACCAAGCCCCCTCGCCGCCGGGACTCTAAGCAGCGGCGTGCGGTTTTTGGCCGACCATGCAATATAGACGGGAGCCTCATACCCCGGTATCAGCCTTTTATATGAATTCACAATAGGGTTTGTGATAAAACTAATCGCTTTCATATGTTTCACCAAACCGCCGATGAAATAGTACGCCTCCCGGCTCAGCCCCTTCTCATCCGCCCCGTCCGAAAACACATTCAGCCCGTCCCTGCTAAGGGACATATTGATATGCATCCCCGAGCCGCTGACCCCAAACTTAGGCTTGGGCATAAACGTAGCGTGAAGGCCGTGGCGCTTCGCAATCGTTTTCACCACCAGTTTAAACGTCATGATATTATCCGCCGTCTTTAGCGCCTCGTCGTACTGGAAATCAATCTCATGCTGCGCAGGAGCCACCTCGTGATGGGACGCCTCAATCACGAATCCCATGTCCTCCAGCGTCAGCACCATATCCCGGCGTGCATTCTCCCCCAGATCCAGCGGTCCCAAATCAAAATACGTAGCGCTCTCATGGGAAAGGGTGGTGGGCCTGCCGTCCTCATCCGTATGGAACAGGAAGAACTCGCATTCTGGCCCTACCTGGAAATCATATCCCATAGCCTTTGCCTCCGACAGCACCTTTTTCAGGATATACCGCGGGTCACTCTCAAAGACCGTCCCGTCTGGCTTATATACATCGCAGATCAGCCGCGCAACCTTCCCTTGCTGCGGCCGCCACGGGAATATGGCAAATGTATCCGTATCCGGGTACAAATACATATCCGACTCCTCGGCTCTGGCAAACCCTTCAATGGAAGAGCCGTCAAACATGACCTGATTATCCAGAGCCTTCTCTAACTGGCTGGTAGTGACGGCAACATTCTTCATTGTCCCGAAGATATCCGTGAACTGCAAGCGGATAAACTCAACATCCTCTTCCTTTGCCATTTTCAAAATATCCCGCTTTGTAAAATGATTCATCCTATTCTTCCTCCTAAATCGGCATATATCGAGTAGGGAAAAGCCTATCCCCTACTCACCGCGCGCCCCGTGCGCCGCCTTAGCGACATATTTCCTCTGCACAGGGCTGTGCATAAAAATGGGCGTTCTCATGCCTTGATGAAAACGCCCTTGTCTCTTCTTTGTTCATTATAAAATAAAGACAGGCACTTTGTCAACGTGACAAAATGCCCAAGTTTCATAGATATCTGCCTATGATCACTGTTCACACCTACGGTAGAAAACCTTACGCATCTTCCTCCGTCCAGCATCCGTCCTCAGACTGGACATAAGAATTCCCGTTATTATTGCCGCAGTTGATGCCTCTCTTAATCGGAGCAAGGAAGAATCCCTTGATTACCCCAAAAAGGATGCAGCACAGAATCACCAGCGCCTTCTCCGCAGGCGTCCAGTCCCTTGCAAAAAAATCCTTAATACCTTCCCATATGTCTCTCATCATCAAATCCTCCTGTCTGTTTTATTCTGCATACAGTTCCTGACACCTATTATATGTCATTTTCCGTCAAAATGGAAGCCATGCGTTGAAAAAACGCTTCATGTTTGCTAAAATAAGTTACGGTTTTGATTATTTACGAATGAGGTGATTGAATTATGGGACTTGCAATCCCAATCGAGACAAGCGCGCGCCACATCCACCTGTGCCGCGAAGATTTTGATATTCTGTTCGGAGAGGGGAAAGAACTGACCTTCAAGGCTTCTTTAAGCCAGCCGGGACAATACGTCTGCGAGGAACGCCTTGCCGTGAGAGGACCTAAGTCTTCCTTTGAAAATGTTGCTGTCTTAGGGCCTTTCCGAAAAGAGACTCAGGTAGAGATATCCATGACAGACTCAAGGAAGCTGGGAATCCCTGGCGTGATCCGCCAGTCCGGGGACACGGCGGATACCCCCGGCTGTATCTTAGAAGGCCCTAACGGAAGCATCGAACTAAGCCACGGCGTTATCGTCGCCAAGCGCCATATCCACATGACTCCGGTCCAGGCAATCCAGTTGAACGTCAAAGACAATGACGAGGTGTTCGTGATTATGGAGAGTTATGAACGCTCCCTGATTTTTGCCGACGTGGTCGTCCGTGTCCATCCGGATTTCGCCTTGGCAATGCATGTCGATACCGATGAGGCGAATGCATTTGCCAATGAAAATAATCCCACAGGCGCGCTCCTCAAGCTGTTCGGAGGACGAACCTATAATCTGCAAAAATGGGCAGAAGAACTGCAGAGCGGGATTCATCGGTTTTAACCCAAAAGAGCCGCAGATTACGGCTCTTTTGCGGTCAAGGTCTTTGCGCCGACCCCTTTTAACATCCCTAATTTCCCCGACAAAGAGCTGGTGGCATCCCCAGGCGCATCCAAGACTACGCTGATGATGGATATTCCACGCTCTCTGTAGGGAATTCCCATGCGCCCGATGACATACTGTCGGTATTCGTGGAGCAGCCCGTTTACCTCCCCTGCCGCTTCTTCGTCTTTGACCATGATACTGATGACTGATACCCTGCTTTCCATTTCCTTTATCCTTTCTTGCCTAATGCTTTTTCTATCGTCTCTGCTTCTTCTTTAACTGACGCCCCGCTGCGTCCAGATAATACCCTTTCTTATAAATCAATTCCGACACCGGAACCATCTCATATCCTTTCTTTTCAAGCTCTGTCAGCAGTCCGTCCAGCGCGTCCGCCGTATACTTCGCTCCGTTGTGCAGAAGGATAATCGCCCCGTTCTTTAGATCCTTGCATCCCAAGACGGTCTCGATGATATTTTCTACACCATACTCCTTCCAGTCCAGGCTATTGACCGACCACTGGATCGGATAATACCCGCACGCCTGTATGCCGCGGATTACGTCGTCGTCATAATTGTCATATGGTACGCGGAACAGCCGCATCTCCACCTCAGCCAGTTCCAGAACCTTCTCATGGACAGACAACACCTCCTGCTTTACCTCTTCCTTCCCAAGCCCGATCATGCTCCTATGGGTCTCACTGTGGTTGGCAAGGTCATGCCCCGCCTCTTTGATTGCCCGGACATCCTCCGGATATTTTCCCACCCAGCCGCCCGTCATGAAAAAGGTCGCCCGCACATGATGCTTCTCTAAAATCTCCAGAATTCTTGCGGTATCCTCGTTGCCCCAGGCAGCGTCAAAGGTCAGCGCCACCTTCTTTTCCTTCATTTCCACGGAACAGATGGGCATCTCTTTTCCGTTGACATTGCCGGAAACCGTGGAGTAGCTGGAAATATATTGAAATGAACCAACAAGGGCAGCAACCAGGGCCAGCAGGAAAATCCCGCGATTTCTCCACTTTTTCCTTTTTTCTACATTCATAGACACAACTCCGGATATACGTCTTTACAGACAGTATATGCCGGGGCGGGGGAAGAAATACTTTTCATCCGGACCGGGTGCTGCCGTACGGCGCTATCAAAATTATACTACATTATCCCTATTCTCTCCACAGATATTTGTGGTATACTAATATTATTACCAATACAAAATAAAGGAGCCGGGGATTCGTTTCCCTTTCATGACAAATACCTATGAAAAACTTCCTTCGCAACATCTCGTACACACTTATCATGCTTGCCCTGGCAACCGGGCTTGCTTTCCTATTCTTTCATTTTGGCCAGGATAATACCGCCAATATTGCATTTGTCTACATCCTCGCCCTCATCCTGATTGCCAGATGGACCACCGGATACCTGTACGGCATCCTCTCTTCCCTGTTCTGCGTAGTCTTTATCAACGGATGCTTCACCTATCCGTTCTTCGAGATTAACTTTACCATGAGCGGATACCCGGTTACATTCGTCTGCATGCTGATCATCACCATCACCACCAGCGCCATGACCACGAAGCTCACCCGGCAGGATGAAATGATTGCCGAGCGGGAACGGAAACTGAACGAAGCAGAAAAAGAGCGGATCCGGGCAAACCTCCTGCGGGCCATCTCCCATGACCTGCGTACCCCGCTGACCAGCATTATCGGCTCTTCCGCATCTTACATTGAAAACCACGACGAACTGGATTCCTCCGAAAAGCTAGAGCTGATTACCACCATCCACGACGACGCAAACTGGCTTCTGAACATGGTAGAAAACCTTCTGTCCGTCACACGTATCCAAAACGACGGGCACAAGGTCACTAAAGAGCCGGAGCTGGTGGAAGAAGTGGTTTCCGAAGCAATCGACAGGCTAGAAAAACGGCTGCCAGGCGCCGCCATCAACGTATCGGCGCCCGACGAAATGCTGATGATTCCCATGGACTTCCTTCTCATCGAGCAAGTCCTGATTAACCTTCTGGAAAATGCCTTAGTTCATTCTGAAAGCACCCAGCCGGCGGAACTAATCATTACAAACGACGGGCCTACCGTAACATTTCACGTTATCGACCATGGAAAAGGGATTAAAACCTCCGCGCTGCCAGACATTTTCAGCGGTAAATACGACAGTTCCCTTGCCTCGGATACCAAGCGGGGCATGGGCATTGGCTTATCCATCTGCCGCACCATCGTACAAGCACACGGCGGGACGATTACGGCCCACAATCATGAAAACGGCGCTGAATTTGCATTTTCCCTTCCAATCATGTAAAGTAAGGACAAAGGAGAACAATTTATGGCAACTCCAAACTATACCGTATTAATCATCGAAGACGAAAAAAACATCTCTGACTTCATGTCAAAAGCATTAAAATCCAACGGCTACCGGGTCATCACTGCCGTTTCCGGAAAAGCGGGGCTGTCCCTCATCAGCTCCCAATGTCCGGATATCATACTTCTTGACTTAGGGCTTCCTGACATCGAAGGAAATGACGTGATTACTTCCGTGCGCAAATGGACGAGCTGCCCAATCATCGTGGTCTCTGCCCGGACAGGCGAACGGGACAAAGTTTCCGCCCTGGACCTGGGCGCAGACGATTACATCACCAAGCCCTTCGGCACGCCCGAGATGCTGGCAAGAATCCGTGCCTCCCTGCGCCACAGCAACCGGATGGACTCCAATTCCGCCCTGTACATCCGCCCCTACCGCTGCCGGGGGCTTCTGCTGGATTTCGATAAACGGATGCTTACCGTGGACGGCAAAGAGATTCACCTGACACAGATTGAGTACAAAATCGTCGCCTTTCTTGCCCGAAATTCAGGCAAAGTCATGACGTACTCCGCAATCATGTCAAATGTATGGGGACCATTTACCGGAGATAACAATCGGATCCTGCGGGTCAATATGGCGAACATACGCCGTAAAATTGAACAGAACCCTTCAAAGCCTCAATTTCTGTTCACGGAAGTGGGCGTCGGATACCGGATGCGGGAGGATGAAAATGAGTTATGCTAATTTTTTGTTAAAAGTTTATCTATACACTGTATCATCAGCCCGTTATCTGTTAGAATATACAGGAAGGTGGCATATCGTATAAGCCTCATTCATTATTCTCTCAAAAGAGGATGCGTCTCTCCCAAGGCGCATCCTCTTTTTAACAAATTAATCGTTGGCATTCAGCCACTCCTTCATCAATTCCACATACCTGTCCGTATCTTCCACGAAACACATATGTCTGCAGGTGCGGAACAGCTCCCATCTGGAATTGGGTATCCTGTCATACATATATTTTGCAATATAAGGCGTACACAGATCATTGCCCCCGTTAATCACCAGCGTCGGCTCTTTAATATCCTTTAACTGCTCCGTCACATCATAATCCTTCAATGTTCCCAGCGGCGTATACTCATTGGGCCCCCAGCCAACAACATAGGACTCGCCGCCCTTTTTCACAGGACGCCTCAGGCATTCCGGCGACTCTTCCGTAACCGCCCCTGCAGCATGGCGAAGCATGTACTCAGTCTCTGCCGCAACATAAGCCGGGTCACTGTAATCGTTGGAAGAGGTCGCTTTCTCAATCGCATCCTGCATCTCCTGAGGCAACTCCTTAATCATTCTATGCTGCTCAATCCCCCACATCCAGGACGCGGGAAGCGTACTGGACAGAATCAGGCTCTTTAACCCTTCCGGTTTCCGGTTGCAGACATAGTCCAAAAGCTGCATTCCGCCCCAAGACTGCCCCAGAAGATGAATCTCGTCAAGCCCAAGATGCTCCCTCAGCGCAACCAGCTCGTCAATCCAAGTCTTCGCATTCCACAGGTCAGGCCGGTTCTCAACATAGGATTCCCCGCAGCCAATCTGGTCATACATGATGAGTTCGCGCCCGTCTTCCTCTGCAAGACGGTCAAGCACCTCAAAATAATTGTGTGTTGACCCCGGCCCGCCGTGCAGCAGCACCAACGGTTTCTTATTGCCTGTCGTCTTCCCCACAATACGATAATATGTCTTATACTCCAGATAAGGCATATATCCTTCTCTAATCTCCATAATCCTAAAGCCTCCTTTTGACTTTATGTATTTTCCTCCATTATAAAGAATATTTAGACAATTATCAATATATGAAATTCTGCAATTTATGCTTGACACAAGTACGAAATCAGACTATACTATCAACTATGCCACATCGAGTACGAAATCAGACTGGCAAACCGCAGAAAGCAGTACCACTATGCATAGGCAAACCATTCACAGAAAAGTTTGCGGCACCCTAAAAAGGATGCCGCTTTATTTATAATATTTTCGATAAGAAATCTTGAAGCCTCGGCTCCTTAGGGTTTCCGAAGAACTCCTCCGGGCATCCTTCCTCCTTAATCTGCCCTTCGTCCATGAATACCACCCGGTTCGCCACTTCCCTTGCAAACCCCATCTCATGAGTGACCACCACCATGGTCATCCCGTCGCCGGCAAGCTGTTTCATCAGTTCTAACACCTCGCCTACCATCTCAGGATCCAGCGCGGACGTCGGCTCGTCAAACAGAATCACATCCGGGTCCATGGCAAGAGAACGCACAATGGCAATCCTCTGCTTCTGTCCGCCGGACAGTGTAGACGGATAAACATCCGCCTTATCCTCCAGGCCAATCCTCTGTAAAAGCGCCATGGCCTTCTCCCTTACTTCACGCTTAATCTGCTCACTGTCCTGGGTGACAGGAAGCAACTCCTTCTTACTGCTGCCCCGAAACAGATTGCCAAAACGAGTCAGGCTATTCTCCCGTTTTACCTTTTTCAAATCCTGGCGCCGTAAATATACCGGAGCCATCATAATATTCTGCAGCACAGTCTTATTGTTAAACAGGTTAAAATGCTGGAACACCATGCCCATATGCCTGCGGTGTACATTGATATCCACGCTCATATCTGCAATATCCACACCATTGAACACAATACTGCCTCCGGTTGGGTCCTCCATACAGTTCAGGCAACGCAAAAACGTACTCTTTCCAGACCCGGAAGGCCCGATTACCGCCACAATGTCACCTTTATTGATGGTAATGTCGATTCCCTTGAGAACCTCCACATCCCCAAAGCTCTTCCTGAGATTAATTACGTCTATCACTCTTCTTCAAGCTCCTTTCCATCAATTTCACAAGCAGCGAAATAAGCAGCACCAACACGATATAAATCAGCGCCATCACCAGATAAGGAACCATGAACTCATAACTGTTGCTTCCAATATAGTTAAACGCCACGTACAAATCCGCCGCCCCCACAAAACTAACAACCGACGTCTCCTTAATCAGGGAAATGAACTCATTTCCCAAGGTAGGGAGAATATTCTTGACCGCCTGCGGAATGACGATTTTCGTCATACTCACGCCGAAGCCCAATCCAACGGCCCGGCCCGCCTCCATCTGTCCCGGGTCAACCGACTGAATCCCGCTGCGCATGATTTCAGATATGTACGCGCCGCTGTTCAGCCCAAACACCAACATAGCGACCTGGACGCCCGTAATCTTCCATCCGATAATCGGAAGAAGCACATAGTAGAACACAAGCAGCTGAACGACAATGGGCGTCCCGCGGAACAGCGCCACATAGAAGCTGCAGATTCCATTTAAAACCCTTGGAAGCGCTTTATACTTAGGCAAGACCCGCACAGTTGCAATCACCGTCCCAATCAGGATACCGATGAGCAGGCCTGCCACGGCAATCAGCAACGTATTCTGTAACCCTTCGAGAACCTTGACATAGCCGCCTTCTTCCAGAAAAATCTCTAAAAACTTATTTACTTTCTGATCAAAATTCCCCATAATTTACGATATCCTACTGCATCTCATTGATTGCTTCCGTAATCGCCGCCGCAGGCGCAGCATCAATAATCACATACTTAATATTCCCATTCAGCATATCCTGCACGGCAAGAGAACCGCTCTTATAAGTCACGCATTTTGCCGGAAGACCGTCAAATCCCCAGTCCTCGTCGCCTTCCACGTAATACTGGCCGGTAGTTCCCGCCTGTACGCCGATGGAATCCCCGCCGCCAAGCTTTCCAAGAAGCTCCGCCACGGCATCTGCATCCTTGCAGTCATCAAACGCCGTATCACTGTCCGGTACAATCAATCTCTGGGATGCAGAATAGTAAGCATCCGTGAACGTCACATACTCTTCCCGCTCTTCGTTAATCGTCAGTCCCGCCATAGCGATATCACATTTCTGCTGGCTGACGGACAGGCAGACCGCGTCAAAATCCATGTTCTGGATGACTAACTCCTTATCCAGCTCTTCTGCAAGCAAAGAAGCAATCTCCATGTCAATCCCATAGTAGCTGTCCCCTTTGGTATACTCAAATGGCTCAAATGCAGCGTTCGTAGCTACCACCAACTGGTCCTTAGAGTCGTCAAGCTCTGCGGACTCTACCGCCTGTGGCTCCCCGTCGCCGAAATACTTGTCACAGATTTCTTCCAGCGTACCGTCTCCTTTGATTTTGCCTACAAATGCATTGACCTGCTCTAATAACTCCGGCTGGGACTTGTCCACGCCGAACGCATACTCCTCGTCCGTCAAATCAATCTCAATCACCTTTGCAGTTACCGCGGAAGAACCTGCGTCCTCCCCACCCTTGGAGTCGCTTCCGGAACCACTGTCCGAATCCCCTTTAGAGCCGCATGCCGCCATGGACATGACACATGCCGCAGCCAATAATATACCTGTAAATTTCCTGAATTTCATTTTCCATATCCTCCTATACATTTTATACCCAAGGGCACACCGTAATACATGCCCGCCCCGCATGGGACATGCATTACGGTGTGTCCTTATGTGTATAAATTTTCATGCATAAAAATGCACATCTTGTATTTTACCACTTTATCGGAAAAAAGCAAGCATTTCCAGTCATTTTTTATGCAAGTTTTATGCAAGGAGAAGCTGAACCACCGTCACGGCCACAATAATTCCTCCAAGGACAATACGGTAATAACCAAATATCTTAAAGTCATGCTTCTTAATATATCCCATCAGGAAACGGATTGCTGCAACGGACAGCCCGAAGGATACCACACAGCCCAGAATCAGAAGCCCTAACTCCTTGCTGGTAAAATGAAACCCAAATTTCACCAGCTTCAACAGGCTCGCCCCAAACATTGCAGGGATAGCAAGGAAAAAGGTAAACTCCGCCGCCACTTCCCTTGAAATGCCAATCAACAGCGCCCCGACAATGGTCGCGCCCGACCGGGACGTACCCGGAATCAGCGCAAGCATCTGGAACACCCCGATAATCAGCAGCATCGGCACCGTCAACTCCGAAATCCTCTTCACCTTAGGCCTTCGCCCTACATTTCGGTTTTCTACTATTATAAAGAGCACGCCATACACAATCAGCATGATTGCCACCGGCAGAGGCTTATAGAACAGTTTATCCAGAAGGTCATTGAAAGGCAGGCCAATCAACGCCGCCGGGACGGACGCAATCACCACCTTAATCCACATCTGCCAGGTCAGCATCTTCTGTTTCTGCGTCTTTGTCGGGGAAAATGGATTTAGTTTATGAAAATATAGTACTACCACAGCCATAATCGCCCCAAGCTGGATTACCACATTGAACATCTCCATGAATGCATCGCTCATGCTAGGCTTCAGCAAATCCCCTACCAGAATCAAATGCCCCGTACTGCTGACCGGAAGCCACTCGGTAATACCCTCCACAATTCCAAGTATAATTACTTTTATGATATCTAACATTTCTTTTCCCCTCCTGATTTTCTATCAGTTCAGCACATATGCCTCGATAAATTTTGCCACTCCGTCTTCATCATTCAATCCGGCTATGTAATCCGCCGCTTCTTTGACTTCATCCTTCGCATTTTCCATGGCGACCCCCGTCCCCACTTCTTTCAGCATCTTTAAATCGTTAGAGCCGTCTCCGAACGCCATGATTTCCTCCCGCCGGATGCCCAGTCTCTCCCCGAGCCTTACCAAAGCCCTGCCCTTATTAACTCCTGCCGCGTTTACCTCTATATTCCTCTTCAACGCTCCCGTAATCTCAATGCCCGGAATCTCCCTAAGCTCCTCAAGCGCCAAATCACGCTCTTCCAGCGTGACGAACAACCCCTGCACCTTATCTGAACCACGGTTCTCCTCCTCGAACTTTTCCCATAGATTCGCCACGGGAATACGCGTCCGCAGCAGATACTCCCTCATAGGCGGCTCTTCTATATAACGGTCCACATTCTGCAGGGCGTCTTCCTGTGCATATCCAGTTCCGTCAAAATATATCTCCCGGAAGGCATCATGGCGGTAAAAGACCTCCAGGACCTTCCTCGCATATTCCACAGGCACCAGCTCTTCATACAAGATTTCTCCTGAGCGGAAATCCACTACCCTTCCGCCGTTGGCCGTAACCGCATACCGGAAGCCCGGAAACCGCAGCAGTTCCCCTGGGATTCCGCTCAGCGGCCTTCCCGTGGCAGGCAGCGCCACAATTCCCTGTTCTACGGCGCGCCTCAAGACGTCTCTTGTATATGCCGTCAACTCTTTTTGGGAGGTCAGAAGCGTTCCGTCTAAATCCATCCCGATCATCTTAATTTTCCCTTTCATATGCACCTAATTCCTTTCTGTCTTTTGAAAACAACATCAGCCCTGTACTGATTTTATCGATGTCCCTGGCCTGTCTGTATGCCTGTGTTCCGTGCTCTGTCATCTTGTCAACGACCATGTTCTGCGACGCCGGGGCAAACAATACGGTTTCCCTTGTAGGCGCCATGATGACCAAATCGTCCTCCAATTTATCCACACACACTTGCCAGATATGCTTGAAACACAGAGAACTTGCCTCATGCCACCCGTCTGCCAGCATCGCGAACCCTCCGTACCAGGTATTTGCAATCACAAACTCCACATCCCTGACCAGATTCTCACAGGATGCATAATACAAAGCCTCCACGTCACAGTCCGGCGGAAGCATATCATCCATCAATATCTCGAATACTTCTTCCTCACGTTTTATAACAAATATAATCCTCAGGTCATTGATAAATGACACCACCGGCGCATCTTTTTCAGAAATTTCTCCCAAATCCTTCCGGACCCACGGATAAATCCGTTCCCTAATGTTCTCGAGCTTGTACTCTTCTTCGTCGTATCTGTTCATATTCTGCCTCATTTTCCTCTCACTTTTCTAATCTTTGCCCTTTTTACAGCCAAAATGCGCCGTCGGAGGCGCAACGGGCTGCCAGTTTCCAATATTTTTATATATTCTATCATAACAAAGTTTGCTTTATATTGCAATTTGTTGTATAATATATTGAGCACACGCTAATATGAAAGGAAAACTATATGATAACCAAAGAAAAGAAACGTATATTACGGTCAGCTCTGGCGGCTGCCATTTCTGCCGTAACAATAGCTTCTGTGACTGTCCCGGTCTATTCCGCACCTTCGGCAGAAGAATTAGAGATTACTACCTCTAACTTGAAGGATGATTTGAATGACCTGAACAGCCAGTTGTCATCTTTAAGTGCTGAATTGGACAATGCTTCGGCGCAGATTGAACAGCTTGCCGCCGAGGTAGAGAAGGCAAAGCTTGATCTGGCTGCGGCACAACTGAACGAAGAATCCCAATATGCCGCTATGAAGAACCGTATCAAGTTCATGTATGAAGGCGGAAGCCTCTCGCTGCTGGAGATATTATTTTCCTCCGACAATATGGGGGATTTCCTGAATAAGGCGGAATACGTGACGACCATAAGCGAGTATGACAGGGACATGCTTGAAGCGTTGGGTGAAGTTTGTGCCGGCGTAGAGAAAAAGCAGGATGAACTTAAAGCCAAGCAGGATGAACTTGCGGCGATGCAGGTAGATTTGAACGCCAAGAAGGATGCACTTACTTCCAAGATTTCCTCCACTTCCAGCCAGTTGGAAGATTATACGGCACAGCTAGAACGTGCCAGGGCAGCGGAAGAAGCGCTCAGGCTTGCCCAGAATAATGCGATTTCCGGTTCCATTGTCCCACCGAGTGAACGTCCCAATAACAATGGCAATGGTCAGACCAATAACAATCCGTCGAATACGAATTCGTCGAATAACAACTCTTCCGGCGGTACGACGACGGCGCCTCCGACCGAGGCGAATGTCTCAGATGTTGCTCTGTTTGCGGCGCTGCTTGAATGTGAAGCAACCGGCTATGACCCTATGCTTGCGGTTGCCACCGTAGTAATGAACCGTGTTGCAAGCCCTAATTATCCGGGTTCTCTGCGCGGGGTCATCTATCAATCCGGTCAGTTTGCACCTACATGGAACGGAAGCCTTGAGAAAGTCCTTGCAAGAGGTCCTTCTTCGACTGCATACTCTGTGGCTCAGGCTGCGCTTGGAGGTTCCAGACATGCCTCCGTGATTAATTGTTATCAGTTCCGGTCAGCCTGGACCGGTGTTTCCGGTATTAATATCGGAGGAAATATATTCTTTTAGATATAATAGAACAGCGTCTTCACAGCATTTAGCATAATTTATCCTGTGAAGGCGCTGTTTTTTATTTTCTTCTCTTTAAAAATGCCCATCCGACAAGGACCTGGCTTTATACCACTCCATCACTATGCGCGCACATGCTCCGTATGCAGCAGCATATGCGCCTTACAGCTAAATAACTCTCTACCTCATCGTCACTATGCACTCACATGCTCCGTATGCAGCAGCATATGCGCCTTATGGGACATCGGCTTCTCGAAATACTCCTCATACATCGCAAGTACGTCCTCATTCTCGTGGGAGAAACGGATCTGCGACTCATCGTCCAAATGATAGAGGTTACGTCCGCGGTCAAAAGCAAGCTCCTCACCGTCATGAATCGGCTGTCCGCCTCCTCCGACGCATCCGCCGGGACATGCCATGACTTCTACGAAATCATAATGCACCTCTCCTCGCTCAATCTTATTCAGCAACGCCCTTGTATTCCCGAGGCCGCTGACTACCGCCGTACGTACTTTCACATCGTCAATGGAAAATTCTGCCTCCATCACTCCGTCGTTTGCCTGAAATTCAGGGCTTCTGACTGCCTTAAACGCATCTGCCGGAGGATTCTCCTTCTTGAGCAGATAATATGCGGAACGAAGCGCCGCCTCCATCACTCCGCCGGTTACTCCAAAGATAACGCCCGCACCAGAACCCTGCTGCATCGGACGGTCGCTTGCGCGGTCTTCTAACGTATCCGGGCTGATATGTGCGGAACGAATCATCTTGACAAGCTCCCTCGTCGTGATGACCGCGTCGATATCGTGCCCAGCATACTCCCCGTGGAACAGTTCCATCTCACGCTCGCCCTTCTTCGCAACACAAGGCATCACGGACACGGTATAAATCTGCTCCGGGGCTACCCCTATCTTTTCGGCAAAATAAGTTTTCATTGCCGCCCCAAACATCTGCTGCGGAGACTTTGCCGTTGAGAGCTGTTTTACCAGATGAGGGAACTGGGACTTGATGAAACGAATCCATCCCGGACAGCATGACGTGAACATCGGTCGTTCCTTTAACTCTCCCTCGGTAAACCGTTTCAGGAATTCCGTCCCCTCTTCCATAATCGTAAGGTCCGCGGAAAATGTAGTGTCAAACACATAATCAGCGCCCATCCGCTTACATGCATCCAATATCTTGCCTACCGTCGCCTCCTCAGGCTTCATGCCAAGTTCCTCTCCCCAGGCTGTACGTACCGCCGGAGCAACCTGAACCACCACCGTCTTATTCTTATCCGCAATGGCATTCCATACCTTCTCCGTATCGTCACGCTCCCTGAGCGCCCCTACCGGACAGTGGGTGATACACTGGCCGCAAAGCGCACAGTCCGCCTCATGGATACTTCTGTGTCCGGACACATTCACGGTCGTACGGGAACCCGTACCTTCCACATCCCACACACCGAGTCCCTGGATCTTCTCACAGACCTGGACGCAGCGCATACATTTGATACACTTGGAAGAATCACGTATCAGCGGGAAGGACTGGTCCCAAGGCTGGTTTTCCAGCACCTTCTTATAAGGGATATCCAGAATATTCAAGTCATTTGCCACAGCCTGCAGGCTGCAGTTGCCGCTTCTTGCACAGCTTACGCACTGGCAGTCGTGCTGGGACAGAATCAATTCCACATTCGTCCTCCTGTGACGGCGCACCTTAGGGCTGTTGGTGTAGATAACCATGCCCTCTTCCGCCACATTATTGCAGGAAGTAATCAGCTTCTCCTTGCCTTCCAGCTCAACCACACACACACGGCAGGCGGCAATTTCATTAATTCCTTTCAGATAACATAACTTAGGGATTGGAATCCCATTCTGGGCGGCAGCCTCCATAATGGTAGTATTTTCTTTTACGGATATCTGCTTTCCATCAATCATAAGATTTACCATAATTTCTCTCTGCCTCCTTTAAATATACCGTAACCAAAGTGGTCGCAGCGCAGACACCTGCCTGCCTCCTGCTTCGCTTCCTTCTCGGTCATGCAGTTCTCCACGCCTTCAAAATCACAGACTCTCTCGCAAGCTTCGCGCTCCGTCAAGTTCACTCTTCCGCATGGCGTACGGTCGTCTAGGCGTGCCTCCGGAATCTCCACATCACAGGAAATCTCATGGCGGTATCCCAGATACTCGTCAATATTCGCCGCTACCACCTTCGCCGCCGCAATCGCCTTGATGACGGAAGCCGGGCCGCTGGCACAGTCTCCTCCTGCGAATACGCCAGGCATATTCTCGAATGTTCCCGTACTCTTGGTAAGAATCTTACCCCGCTCAACCGGGATTCCTGCCTCTTCAAAATGACGCGTCTCAATATTCTGTCCAATTGCTACAATTAATATATCGCATGGTATGTATATATCATCTTCCCCGGTAGGCTTGATGCTCGCTCTTCCATCCCGGATTGCACTGACCATCTGCGGTTTGACATAGATTCCTTCAATATGGTTATCCCCATTGATTTTGAGTGACGAAGGCGCCTTCAACGTCTGGAGTTCAATTCCTTCTGCCACTGCCCCCTCAATCTCTCCCGGAAGCGCCGTCATATCTGCAACTCTTCTCCGGTAGACAATACTTACCTTTTTCGCCCCAAGACGTTTTGCCGTACGGACAGCGTCCATGGAAACATTACCGCCGCCGATGACCGCAACCTCCTTGCCAGTCAAATCCATAATCTCGTTTCTTCCCACATTTCGCAAGAACTGTACTGCGGATAATACGCCGTCCGCGTCTTCCCCCTCAAGCCCAAGTTTCTTATCCGTACTGGCGCCGATGGTAATCAGTACAGCGTCATACTCTTTCCGCAAATCCTGAATCGTGATATCCTGCCCAATCTTCAGGCCATACTTCACTTCCACGCCAGTCTTTAAAATGCTGTTGATATCTTCCTCTAACCGTTCCTTAGGCAGACGATAGTTTGGAATTCCATAACGCAGCATTCCGCCCAATTTCGGCAGCATCTCATAGACCGTCGCCTGATGCCCCATCAACTGGAGATAATATGCCGCGCTCAATCCTCCCGGACCGCCTCCGAGTACCGCAATCTTCTTTCCGGTTGAAGGTGCGCATGCCGGTGGGTCTACTTCCCCAGCGAAATCAGCCGCTACACGCTTGAGCCCGCGTATATTGATCGCATCATCCACCATGTTCCTTCTGCACCGCGCCTCGCATGGATGCTCACAGATGAAACCACAGGTAGTCGGGAACGGATTGTCCTTCCGGATGAGCCGGATTGCATCCGCATATCTCCCTTCTCTCACCAACGCAATATATCCCGGGATATCCACATGTGCCGGACACAGGGATACACAAGGCACCGGCTGGCTGTAGGTACAGGTACACCTTCCATTCCGGATATGCTCCTCATAATCGTCACGGTATCCGATTAAGCCTTTATATACCATGTGCGCCGCCTCGTATCCGATGGCGCAGTCTGCCGATTCCATGATAGAAAGAGCCGTCTGCTCCATAATGTCCAAAGTCTCCATGGTCGCCTTCCCATCAAGGACGTCCTTAATCAGATAACTCAACTGCCCCAGACCGATACGGCAGGGAACGCACTTGCCGCAAGTCTGCGCATGGCACAATTCCAGAAACGCACGGGACATCTCCACAGGACAGAGTCCCGGCGGGCTGGACTCAATTCTCCGCTCCAAATCCTTGTATAGCTCTTCCATAACTATCCTGGCTCTTTTGGGCGAGTCAATCTCTAGTCTGCTCATGACTAAACCTCTCTTCTCTTACTTATTTCTACATTTTTTGCAGTTACAGACATTATATCACCTTTGGAAGCGGTTGTAAGCAGGTTGGGCATAAGTAGATTATTTAACGGCAGCGATATAAATTTAACATAGAATAGGGCAAAAAAAGACGAACAAGAACATCTTTCTTGCTCGTCTTTTTCATATTTTTAATCTTATACAAGCTCAATCAGAACTTCCATAGCAGCATCGCCCTTACGCTGGCCAATCTTAACGATTCTTGTATATCCGCCGTGACGGTTCTCATACTTTGGAGCAATCTCATCAAAGAGCTTCGCTACAAGGTCTACCTGCTTGGTGTTCCTCTTTCTTCCCGCTGCCTTCTGCGGCACATCCTTTACAGGATACAGGACTTTCAGCATCTGACGGCGTGCGTGCAGCCTGCTTGGCTTATCCTTCTTAATCTTCTTGTCTACTTCGTCGTAAACCGTAACCTTCTTGCCGTCCACAACTTCTTTCACTCTCTTGCCGTCCTTGTCCTTGCGGGCAACCTTAGCCTTTACGGTAACTTCCTCGTAATTGTCTCTCTCTCTTACTGCCATTGCAATCAGGCCTTCCGCAATCTTACGGATTTCTTTTGCCTTTGCTTCGGTAGTCACAATCCTTCCATGGTTAATCAAAGCTGTTACCTGATTTCTCAGCAATGCTTTTCTCTGGCTGGACGTCCTGCCCAGCTTTCTATACTTAGCCATCTTTCTTTTCCTCCATTTCTACACTTGGTTACGCTTCTTCGGGCTTACTAGCCAAATGCTTCCACCGCACCCTTCGGATTTACCGGTGAAACTTACTCTTCGCCTCTGCTCAACCCTAATCCCAACTCATCTAACTTCGCAAGCACTTCCTCTAACGACTTCCGTCCAAGATTCCGCACTTTCATCATATCTTCCGGCGTCCTGTTGGTCAGCTCTTCTACCGTATTGATTCCTGCCCTCTTCAAACAGTTGAAGGAACGGACAGACAATTCCAGCTCGTCGATACTCATCTCAAGGACTTTCTCTTTCTCATCGTCCTCTTTCTCAATCATGACCTCCGCAGCCTGAGCCACCTCTGAAAGGTCGATAAAGAGCTTCAGATGCTCGCTCAATACTTTAGCCGCAAGGCTGACCGCCTCATCCGGAAGCAATGTCCCATTGGTATATACGTCTAATGTCAATTTGTCAAAATCTGTAATCTGTCCGACACGCGTGTTCTCTACCGTAAGGTTCACACGCTCCACCGGGGTATAGATAGAATCAATCGGAATCACTGCGATCGGCAATTCATCATTCTTATTCTTGTCAGAACTTACATAGCCCCTGCCCTTTGTGATGGTCAGTTCCATATATAACTTACTGTCTGCCCCGCCGTTCAATGTCGCAATAACCGTCTCCGGATTCATGATCTCAATATCCTGATCCACCTGAATATCCGCCGCCGTGACAACGCCTTCTCCCTCAAACTCGATATAGGCGGTCTTTGGTTCATCTGTGTCGCATGTATTCTTGATTGCCAGGGACTTCAAGTTCATGATAATCTCTGTAACATCTTCCTTAACACCCGGAATCGAACTAAACTCGTGAAGAACGCCGTCAATCTTCACCTGACTGATCGCAGCGCCAGGCAGAGATGAAAACATAATCCTTCTCAGAGAATTCCCTAATGTCGTACCGTATCCTCTCTCAAGAGGCTCTACAACAAATTTTCCATATTTCTTATCTTCTGAAATCTCAGTTATCTCAATATTGGGTTTATTAAAATCAAACACTAAGTCCACCTCCTGTGGTGTTACGGTTTATTATTTAGAATACAGCTCGACAATCAACATCTCATCTACAGGAACATCGATGACATCACGCCTCGGAAGCTCCTTTACTGTCCCTTTCAGATTCTCAAGGTCAGCATCCAGCCATTCCGGAACAAGACGTCCTCCTGTAGCTTCCACAATCTCCTTATATCTCGGAGAGCTTTTATGCTTTTCTTTGATTTCAATCACATCCCCTGCCTTAATCAGATAAGAAGGGATGTTGATCTGCTTTCCGTTTACCAGAACATGCTTGTGGTCAACGATCTGCCTTGCCTCACGTCTTGTCCTTGCAAGACCTAAACGGAATACGACGTTATCCAATCTTGACTCTAAGAGCCTCATCAGGTTCTCACCGGTCATGCCGCTCATGCGCTGCGCCTTCTCGAAATAGTTCCTGAATGGCTTCTCTAATACGCCGTAGATGAATTTTGCTTTCTGCTTCTCACGTAACTGGAGACCATACTCACTCATTTTCCGATTGGTTCTTTTTAACTGTCTGTTCGACTTCTTATCAATTCCCAAATAAACCGGATCCATGCCAAGGGATCTGCATCTTTTCAGAACCGGGACTCTATTCACTGCCATGTTATATTACTCCTCCTATTTTTCTAATAAGGTTGTTCTTCTCGCCTTCGCTCGAAGAACGGGTAAAAATCTAAGCTCGAAGCTAAACTCTTCTGCGCTTTGGTGGACGGCATCCGTTGTGCGGTACAGGAGTAACGTCCTTAATGCTGGTTACATCAATTCCACATGCCTGAAGGGCACGAATCGCTGCTTCTCTACCTGAACCTGGTCCCTTTACCATAACATCAACGGATTTCAGACCATGTACCAATGCCGCCTTAGCCGCTGTCTCAGCCGCCATCTGCGCTGCATAAGGGGTAGATTTCCTTGAACCTCTAAATCCCAGACCGCCTGCACTTGCCCATGAAAGTGCGTTACCCTGTGCATCTGTCAATGTAACGATGGTATTATTAAAAGATGACTGGATATGTGCTTGTCCGCGTTCAACGTTTTTCTTGACACGTTTTTTTGTCACTTTCTTTGTAACTTTCTTTGCCATAATAAAACTAACCTACTCTTTCCTTTTTATTTTTTCATTTTATGCTATTTCTTTTTATTCGCAACAGTTCTCTTAGGTCCTTTTCTGGTTCTTGCGTTGGTCTTCGTCTTCTGACCACGGACCGGAAGTCCCTTCCTATGACGGATTCCTCTATAGCATCCGATTTCCTGCAGTCTCTTGATGTTCAGCGCAATCTCTCTTCTCAAGTCACCTTCTACCATCTGTGTCTCATCGATGACCGCGCTGATCTTCTTAACATCCTCGTCCGTAAGATCTCTGCAGCGAATGTCTGGATCAACCCCTGCCTCTGCCAGAATACGGTTAGAACTTGCCCTGCCGATTCCGTAGATATAAGTTAATCCGATTTCAACACGTTTGTCTCTTGGTAAATCTACACCTGCGATACGAGCCATGTGAATTTCCTCCATTTTTCTAAAAATTCTTTTACTGTTTACATACTGTCTTTAATAGGGACTTTAAGGATTCCCCTTTTGTCCAGGCGTGTTTCGGTATCCACGCCCTTTCCGGCCACCGAATGAACCATCCGGTAATGACGGGCCGGCATTAGAAGCAATATACGAAGGATGTTCACCGGCTACAGGTGCTCCTTGTATATCAAATAGTCTACACGCTCCCTGGCGTGTCAGTACTATCAGCCGCCTAATTTGATGCATAAGTCGATGATGTTCTCTTCGCTGTCGCTCAGAGAACGGCCTTCTCACTAAGTTCATCCTGCGCGCCCTGCGCTTGGATTCACTAAGTGTTCAGTGCCACTGCCACTGCCTAGCCCTGACGCTGCTTATGCTTGGGATTCTCGCAAATGATGCGAACGCTTCCTTTTCTCTTAATTACTTTGCATTTTTCGCAAATTGGTTTTACTGATGATCTAACCTTCACGTCAAATCCTCCTTTCATCCATTGCTATGCCAACATTCTACCTGCGTATTTGCCAGACAGGCTATAAGAAGTACACAAATCCTATAAAAATGCCCGAAAACACGCTTATATATTATAGCACCGCCTGTCAAGCAAAGTCAATAGACAATTTCATATATTTCCAAATATATTTCCGGCTTTCTCCAGCAAGAAAGCCCGGCTCCTACTTATCTCTCCAGATGATTCTTCCCTTGGACAAGTCATAGGGTGACAGTTCCAGCGTTACCTTGTCTCCCGGCAGAATCTTGATAAAATTCATTCTCAGCTTCCCGCTGATGTGGGCCAGCACCTGATGTCCGTTCTCTAACTCCACCTGAAACATTGCGTTGGGCAGTTTCTCTACTACAGTTCCTTCGATTTCGATTACGTCAGCTTTTGACATGTCTTACTTTCCTCCATACTCCATTCTTTTAAAATCCGTTTGATCGCTGTATCATCAGCAGCGGAGACGTCATGTTCCTTTAATATGGGCTGGACATGCTTCTTTTTCTTCTTTTTGAGATGCCCAAGTGTTCTAATGCCGCCATCCGCTAAATATACATATGTGTCGTCCTCTTCGATTATAACATAAACTTTTCCCTTGTCGTGGCCCGCTTTTGAGCGCGCAAGCATACCTGCCTTAAATCCCTCCATCGCTGCATCCTCCGTCTACTAAAGCGCTGCATCTTGGTCTGTCAAGGTCAAAAGCCTTGGTTCTCCCTCTGTGATCAATACCGTATTCTCGTAGTGCGCGGAAAACTTATGGTCCTTTGTCACGACGGTCCATTTATCCTCCAGCCATTTCACTTCCCAGGTTCCCATATTGATCATCGGTTCAATCGCCAGGGTCATTCCAGCCCTGAGCTTCACGCCTTTTCTGTCCATCTTATAATTCGGTATCTGAGGCGGCTCATGCAGTTCGGTCCCGATTCCATGTCCGCACAGGTCGCGTACCACTCCGTATCCGTACTTGCCGGCATGGCTGTCAATCGCTGCCGCAATATCACATAGATGATTGCCAACTTTTGCAAACTTTATACCTTCAAAGAAGCATTCCCTCGTCACCCTGATCAGAGTTTCCGCCTCCTTGCTGATTTCCCCGATGCCGTAAGTCCTTGCGGCATCGGAGTGATATCCTTTATAGATTACGCCTGCATCCAGGCTTACGATGTCCCCCTCCTTTAGAATCCGGTGTTTATCCGGAATCCCGTGGACGACTTCATCATTGACCGAAACACAGATTGACGCAGGATAGCCGTCATAGCCAAGGAAGGATGGGATACACCCATAGCTTCGGATGATATCCTCCCCCAGCCTGTCTATGTCCTTGGTACTCATTCCCGGATGAAGGGCTTTCTCTAACTCATTGTGAACAATCTCCAATATACGTCCGGCTTCTGTCATTAATTCAATCTCTCTCGCCGATTTTATCGTAATTGCCATATTCCTACTCTCCTAGAATATCCACAATCGTCTGGAATACATCGTTGATATCCACAGTCCCATCAACAGTCCTGAGAATGCCTGCATTCGTATAATAATCAATCAACGGTTGTGTCTGCTCATGGTAAACACCCAGGCGCTTCTTCACCGTCTCCGGCTTATCGTCGTCCCGCAGAATCAGTTCCTTTCCGCAGGCATCACAGATGCCCTCGGTCTTTGTCGGCGCATACTCCAGATGGTATGTAGCTCCGCATCCCACGCAGGCACGGCGTCCGGACATACGGTGTACGATATTCTCATCCGGCACATCTACGTCGATAGCATAATCCATCTTCTCGCCGATTGCTGCCAGCGCCTTATCTAATGCCTCTGCCTGAGGGATGGTCCGCGGGAAACCGTCCAGCACATACCCATTCTTACAGTCGTCCTGCTTTACCCTGTCTACCACCAGATCTACCACCAGCTCGTCCGGAACCAGAAGCCCCTGATCCATATACGTCTTCGCCTTATTGCCAAGTTCTGTCCCATTTTTAATGTTCGCCCGGAAAATGTCGCCGGTAGAGATATGAGGAATGTCGTATTTCGCGGCAATCTTCTTCGCCTGTGTCCCTTTGCCCGCTCCTGGGGCTCCTAACATGATAATCTTCATAAGAAATGTTCCTCCTCTTTATAGCATGATAACCCGCGAAAAGAATCCCGCGAGTTCTACGACAGAAAAGCTGCCACTGACAATCTGCCAAATGGCCGTATATAATAATGAATCCTGCAGCCCATCCTTCTCGGCACGGCAAGCCGCGCAACAGGCTGCCATAAGCTTCGCCGACGTGCCGATGATGCGGATGGCGCATACAGAATTCACTAAAATCAATAATATAATACTAGTTATTTAAAAAGCCTTTATAGTTACGGACAAGCATCTGCGACTCGATCTGCTTCATTGTCTCTAACACAACGCTGACAATAATGATAAGCGAAGTACCGCCGAAAGATACGCTCGCCCCCAGCCAGCCATTGAAGAAAATCGGGATTATCTGAATCACAATCAGCCCGCACGCTCCAATAAAGATGATATAATTCAAAATATTAGTTAAGTATTCAACCGTTGGCCTGCCAGGACGGATACCCGGCACGAACCCGCCGTTCTTCTTCATATTATTGGCAATCTCTAACGGATTGAACGTAATAGAAGTATAGAAGTAAGCGAAAAATACGGTTAGGACAATATAGACTAACAATCCCCATGAATACTGAATCTTCTCCGGATTACACCAGTTCCCCTGGTTCAATCCTCTTAAAATCTCACTGCCTACGCCAGTCCCGTCTCCTTTTCCCAGAAATGATGCAATCACAATCGGGAACTGCATCAGGGATGATGCGAAGATAATTGGAATGACTCCCGCAGTATTGACCTTCAGAGGAATATTCGTAGTACGTCCTCCATACATCTTCCTGCCTGCCATCTTCTGGGAGTAGGATACGGCAATCCTTCTTTCTCCCCCCTGCAGGATGACTACGAATACCACCAATAAGATGATAATGGCAAGAATCACGAGAACCGCAAGCCCTGCTGACGCAATCGGTTTATCTTTCACAAACTGATCAAACAGTGATGTCATATCACTTGGCACTCTTGAAACAATGTTGATAACCAGGACGATAGAGATACCGTTTCCAACGCCCTTCTCCGTAATCCGCTCGCCGATCCACATCAAAAATGCGGAACCTGCCGTCAATGTCAGGACAACAATCGCAGCATTCACGAAATTGAACTTCACCAGAAGCCCCTGGCGTCCGAACCCTACTGCCATCGCCGTAGACTCAAACAGCGCAAGCCCTACCGTAAGGTAACGGGTAATCGCTGCAATCTTCTTCCGCCCGTCCTCGCCTTCCTTCTGCATCTCTTCCAGCTTAGGGATGGCGATTGTGAGAAGCTGCATGATGATGGATGACATAATGTACGGCGTAATACTTAATGCAAATACGGACATCTGTTCAAAAGAGCCACCAGTGAAAGCGTTAAACAAGTTAAACGCTTCACCAGTGTTCTGTGCGAAAAATTCTTTGATATAATTGGAATTTACTCCAGGCGTCGGTAATTGGGAGCCAATTCTAATTACAACCAGCATCAAAAACGTATAGACAATCTTATTACGGATGTCTTTGATCTGGAATGCTTTCCGAAATGTCTCTAACATTAGATCACCTCTGCTTTTCCACCTACAGCCTCAATCTTCTCTACAGCAGTTTTGCTGAATGCGTTGGCCTGTACAGTCAGTTTCTTCGTCAGTTCACCGTTACCAAGAATCTTAACGCCATCTCTTGGATTCTTAACGATTCCCTGTTCGATCAACGTCTCTACAGAAACAACAGCGTCATTATCAAACACTTCAAGAGCATCGATATTAATACCAACGATTGTCTTGGAATTACGGTTCGTAAATCCTCTCTTTGGTATTCTTCTATATAACGGCATCTGACCGCCTTCAAAGCCCGGCCTTGTTGCTCCGGAACGAGCCTTCTGGCCTTTGTGTCCTTTACCGGCTGTCTTTCCGTTACCAGAACCGTGTCCACGCCCTCTTCTGAAATTATCACTCTGTTTTGCTCCATCCGCAGGTTTTAAGTTTGATAAATCCATTGTGACACCTCCTTATCCGATATAATTATGCTTCCTCTACTTTTACCAGGTGTGAAACCTGTTTAACCATTCCTCTGGTCGCCGCATTGTCCGGCAGGACAACTGTCTTGTTGAGCTTCCTAAGCCCCAATGCTTCTACAGTCTTTTTATGCTTAGGTACGGCGCCAATCGTGGATTTTACTAATGTAACCTTTAAATCTGCCATCTGAATCTGCCTCCTTAGCCTAAAATCTCTTCAATGGATTTACCGCGAAGACGTGCTACCTCTTCCGGAGTCTTAATCTGGCGTAACCCTGCGATGGTAGCAAGGACAACGTTCTGCTTATTGTTGGAACCAAGAGATTTCGTACGAATATTCTTGATTCCTGCCATCTCGATTACGGCACGCGCCGGGCCTCCGGCGATTACTCCTGTACCTTCCGGAGCCTTTTTAAGCAGTACGGATGCGCCTCCGAATTTTCCGGTAAAATCATGTGTGATACTCTCATTATCATCCAATGCTACGGTAATAAGGTTCTTCGCAGCATCTTCTTTTCCTTTGCGGATTGCTTCCGGAATCTCAGTAGCTTTCCCTAAACCTGCACCAACATGGCCATTTCCATCGCCGACAACTACTAAAGCTGTGAATCTCATATTACGGCCACCTTTAACAACTTTGGTTACACGCTTAATTGACACTACTTTCTCATTTAATTCCAGTGAATTAGCATCAATACGTTCTTGTTTCATGTGTGCTCCTCCTTCTAGAAATTCAACCCAGCTTCTCTAGCTGCGTCTGCTAATGCCTGAATCTTACCATGGTATATAAAGCCGCCTCTGTCAAAGACTACATCCTTAATACCTTTTTCGATTGCCTTTTCTGCAATCACTTTGCCTAAATATGCTGCTGCATCAACGTTGTTAGTCTTTTCTAAGTTTGCTTTCACATCTTTCTGAAGAGTGGAAGCGGAAACCAGAGTATTTCCAACTGTATCGTCAATAATTTGAGCATACATATGATTATTGCTTCTAAACACAGCCAAACGCGGGCACTCAGGCGTGCCGCTCAAACGGTTGCGGATTCTTCTGTGTTTTCCTGCGCGAACTTCACTTCTTGATTTTTTGCTAACCATTTTCACACTCTCCTTACTTATTTCTTACCAGTCTTACCAACTTTACGTCTGATTACTTCATCAGCATACTTAATTCCCTTGCCCTTATATGGCTCCGGTCTTCTCTTGTCTCTGATTTCAGCTGCGTATTGGCCTACTTTTTCTTTATCGATACCTTTAACGACGATTTTGTTCTGTCCTTCTACAACAGTCTCCACGCCCTCCGGATCTGTCATTTCAACTGGGTGAGAATATCCAAGACTCAATGTGAGCTTACTTCCGGACTTTGCAGCCCTGTAACCAACGCCGTTTACTTCCAGAACCTTCTGGTATCCTTCTGTAACACCTACGACCATGTTGTTCACCAGCGTCCTTGTAAGGCCGTGTAAAGATTTCATCTTCTTTAAGTCGTTCGGTCTTGTTACAACGACTGTGTCGCCGTCTAATTTAATCTCCATCTCTGTCGGAAGTTCTCTTTCAAGTGTTCCTTTTGGACCTTTTACAGTCACTTTATTATTTTCCGCAATCTCAACGGTCACTCCCGCCGGGATTGTAATCGGCAGTCTTCCTATACGTGACATACCTATATCCTCCTTAACTTAGATTTTCGGAGCAGAACTTCGCGCCTGCTCTGTTTTCAGTTGCTGTGAGTACTTGGTGAGGTATTCCCCGAACCTAGTACGAACGCACATCGCAACACTTAATGAGGTTTTTCACGAATTTAGTGTTGTGATGTTTCCTTTGCTGCAAGTACTTGGTGAGGTATTCCCCGAACCTAGTACGAACGCACATCGCAACACTTAATGAGGTTTTTCACGAATTTAGTGTTGTGATGTTTCCTTTGCTGCAAGTACTTGGTGAGGTATTCCCCGAACCTAGTACGAACGCACATCGCAACACTTAATGAGGTTTTTCACGAATTTAGTGTTGTGATGCTTCTTTGTTACCAGATATAGCAAAGAACCTCTCCGCCTACGCCGAGCTTTCTTGCTTCTTTGTCTGTGATCACGCCCTTATTTGTGGAAATGATCGCTGTGCCAAGTCCGCCGAATACCTTAGGTACATCAGCACTTCCTGCGTATACACGAAGACCTGGTTTGGAAATACGTTTCAGGCCTGTGATAACTTTCTCATTCTTGTCCGCACCGTATTTCAATGTGATGTGAAGCGTCTTGAACACGCCGTCCTCTACGATGTCGTATTTCTCAATGTAACCCTCGTCCAGTAAGATATTCGCTATCGCAAGCTTCATCTTGGAAGATGGCACATCTACTGTATCATGTTTAGCAGTATTCGCATTACGGATTCTTGTAAGCATATCTGCGATTGGATCAGTCATAGTCATGATTCTTTTCCTCCTTACCAACTTGCTTTTTTAACGCCTGGAATCTGTCCTTTGTATGCCAGCTCACGGAAGCAAACACGGCAGATACCATATTTTCTCAAATATGCATGTGGACGTCCACAGATCCTGCAGCGGTTGTATTCTCTGGTCGAGAACTTCTGCTTTTTCTGCTGCTTGATTTTCATTGCTGTCTTAGCCATAATTTACCTCCTTTACTTTTTGAACGGCATGTTAAACTGCTTTAACAGTTCGCGCGCCTCTTCGTCTGTCTTCGCTGTCGTAACAAAGATAACATCCATACCTCTTACCTTGTCGATCTTATCGTACTCAATCTCAGGGAAGATGAGCTGCTCCTTGATACCAAGGGCATAATTCCCTCTTCCGTCAAATGCGTTCGGATTCACGCCCCGAAAGTCACGTACACGGGGTAATGCGAGGTTAATCAGACGGTCAACAAACTCGTACATCTTCTCTCCTCTTAAAGTAACCTTGCATCCGATTGACATTCCTTCTCTCAGCTTAAAGTTCGCAACCGATTTCTTTGCTTTACAGATAACAGCCTTCTGTCCTGTAATCCTCTCAAGATCAGCAACCGCTGAATCCAAAACTTTTGCATTATCTTTTGCCTCGCCGACGCCCATGTTGATAACAACCTTGTCAAGCTTTGGCACTTCCATAATATTCTTATAACCGAACTTCTTATTCATTGCGTCAATGATTTCGTTCTGGTACTGTTCTTTCAGTCTACTCAAAGCACTGGCCCTCCTTCCTCAGATTAATCAATCACTTCGCCTGTTGATTTTGCGTAACGGACTTTCTTGTCTCCGTCCATCTTAATGCCTACTCTCGTCGGCTTGCCCTTGTGTACATACATTACGTTGGAAATGTTGATTGGGCCTTCCTGATGGATAATACCGCCATTCTGGTTCGCAGCGCTTGGCTTTGTGTGCTTTGTCAGCATATTGACGCCTTCCACAACGACCTTGCCGTCCTTCTGGTTCACGGCAATTACCTTGCCTTCTTTATCTTTCTGGCTTCCTGCGATTACTTTCACTGTGTCGCCTTTTTTGATTTTTAACATTGACATCTCACGCACCTCCTTAAAGCACTTCCGGAGCCAGGGAAACGATCCTCATGAACTGCTTGTCACGAAGCTCTCTCGCTACTGGTCCAAAAATACGGGTTCCTCTTGGTGTCTTGTCTTCTTTTATAATAACTGCGGCATTCTCGTCAAAGCGGATATATGAGCCGTCTTTGCGGCGTGTACTCTTTACGGTACGGACAACAACTGCCTTCACTACATCGCCTTTTTTTACAACGCCGCCTGGTGTTGCATCTTTAACAGTCGCAATAATAATGTCCCCGATACTTGCATATCTTCTGGTTGAACCGCCAAGTACGCGGATACACAGCAGCTCTTTCGCGCCTGTGTTATCTGCTACTCTCAGTCTGCTTTCTTGCTGTATCATGCAGGTTTCCCTCCTTATACTATTTCACTTTTTCCATAACTTCGACAAGTCTCCATCTCTTATCCTTAGACAACGGCCTTGTCTCCATAACTCTCACCTTGTCACCGATGTTGCACTCGTTTGCTTCATCATGCGCTTTTAATTTATAAGTTCTCTTTACGATTTTCTTGTAAAGTGGATGTTTTACATGATCTTCAACCGCAACGACAATGGTCTTATCCATCTTGTTGCTGACAACCTTACCCACACGGGTTTTTCTAAGATTTCTTTCCACGGTCTGTCTCCTTTCTATTACAAGGAAGTTCTCCTCACTCTATCCCAAAGCTATTCTCCTCACCTATGTCCGGAGAACGGCCAAAAAGCTAAGCTCATTGATACTCCTCATTCCATTCGGAGTATCCGCTTTCGTACTAGGCTCGAAAATACCTCGCCAAGTACTCAATGCGTCGCTAACCTTTTTGAGTCTGCGTGATCACAGTCTGGATCCTTGCGATGTTTCTTCTTACTTCCTTGATTCTGCTTGTATTATCTAACTGATTCGTTGCGTTCTGGAATCTCAGGTTAAAGAGTTCCTTTTTAGCAGCTACTAATTCTTCGTTCAGCTCTGCAGCTGATTTTGTCTTTAAATCTTCTACAAATGCATTAATTTTCACTGTTATCACCGCCTTCTAAGTCTGCGCGAGAAACTACTTTACATTTACATGGCAGCTTGTGTGTCGCCAGACGAAGAGCCTCTCTTGCAACTTCCTCTGAAACGCCCGCGATCTCGAACATTACGCGGCCTGGCTTCACAACTGCTACCCAATATTCTAAGGTTCCTTTACCAGAACCCATACGAGTCTCAGCTGGTTTCGTAGTTACAGGTTTATCCGGGAATATCTTAATCCATACTTTACCGCCACGCTTGATATAACGGGTCATAGCAATACGGGCAGCCTCTATCTGATTGGATTTAATCCAGCATGGTTCCATTGCAACAATACCATACTCACCATGTGTAATCTGATTGCCACGAAGAGCCTTACCCTTCATGGAACCACGGAATTGTTTACGACGTTTTACTCTCTTTGGCATTAACATGATTTATCTCTCTCCTTCCTTTGCTGCTTTTTCCGGAAGAACTTCGCCTTTATAGATCCATACCTTGACACCAACTTTTCCGTAGGTTGTGTCTGCCTCAGCGAATCCGTAGTCAATGTCTGCTCTCAATGTCTGAAGAGGAATTGTCCCCTCGCTGTAGAACTCTGTACGCGCCATGTCAGCTCCGCCGAGACGTCCGGATACGGAAGTCTTCACACCAAGGGCGCCTGACTTCATCGTCCTTGACATACAAGACTTCATTGCACGTCTGAAGGAAATACGGTTTTCAAGCTGCAATGCGATATTCTCTGCTACAAGCTGAGCGTCTTTGTCCGGTCTCTTGATTTCTTTGATATCAACAATTAACTTCTTATCAGTAAATTTTCCAAGCTCGCCTTTTACCTTCTCAATCTCAGCGCCGCCCTTACCAATTACCACACCAGGCTTCGCGGTATAAATGATAATCTTAACACGGTCGGACGCTCTCTCGATTTCAATCCGGGAAATACCGGCGCTGTATAATCTCTTTTTAAGATATTTTCTGATTTCATGGTCTTCGACTAAGTAATCTGCGAACTCTTTCTCTGCATACCACTTAGAATCCCAGTCTTTGATAATACCGACTCTCAAGCCATGAGGATTAACTTTCTGTCCCATGATTGCCCCTCCTTATCTTTCATCAAGCACCAGTGTAATGTGGCTCATTCTCTTCTCGATCCTGTAAGCCCTTCCCTGTGCCCTCGGTCTGATTCTCTTCATTGTTGGTCCTTTATTTGCATAAGCCTCTGCAATATAAAGATTCTCAGCGTTCATACCGTTGTTGTTCTCAGCGTTCGCAATCGCTGACTCCAGCAGTTTCTTTATCAAACTAGAAGCATATCTTGGATTGTAAGTTAAAATACCAAGCGCTGTCGTTACGTCTTTGCCTCTGATGGCATCTAATACAAAACATGCTTTCTGGACAGAAACCCTTGCATAAGACAACTTAGCAGACGGTCTCGTATCCTTAATCGCATTTCTTTCTCTCTTGATTTGGGATCTGTGTCCTTTTGCCATGGATGAACCCTCCTTTCACAGTGTAATTATCTAACTCTTGATTTCTTCTCGTCTTTTCCATGTCCTCTGTAAGTCCTGGTCGCAACAAACTCACCGAGCTTGTGTCCTACCATATCTTCTGTTACATATACAGGAACATGTTTCCTTCCGTCATGAACGGCTATTGTATGTCCAACCATGCTTGGGAAGATTGTGGAACGGCGGGACCAGGTCTTGATTACGGACTTGTCACCGGAAGCGTTCATTGCGTCAATCTTCTTGAGCAGACTCGCATCTGCAAATGGTCCTTTTTTAACTGAACGTGCCATAGGTTCTAACCTCCTCCATGAAAATTATTTGATTGCTCTGCCGTCTCTTCTTCTTACAATCAGCTTGTTAGAAGACTTGTTTTTCTTTCTTGTTTTAAGACCAAGCGCCGGCTTGCCCCAAGGCGTACATGGACCCGGACGTCCGATTCCTGTCTTACCTTCACCACCGCCGTGCGGATGGTCGTTCGGGTTCATAACAGAACCGCGGACAGTAGGACGGATACCCATATGACGTTTACGTCCTGCCTTACCGATGTTAATCAGGTTGTGGTCTCCATTGCCCACAACTCCGACAGACGCGCGGCAAACAATCGGAACCATTCTCATCTCTCCTGAAGGAAGTCTGAGTGTTGCATACTTGCCTTCTTTCGCCATCAACTGAGCGCTGTTTCCTGCGGAACGTACAAGCTGTCCGCCTTTTCCAGGATAAAGCTCAATATTGTGAATCTGCGTACCTACCGGAATCTCAGAAAGGGGCAGGCAGTTTCCTACTCTTACCTCAGCCTCCGGTCCATTCATGACCTTCATGCCGTCTTTCAATCCTTCCGGTGCAAGGATATATGCTTTCTCGCCGTCCGCATAGCAAATCAGCGCAATATTCGCTGTTCTGTTCGGATCGTACTCGATACCAATTACTGTTGCAGGGATTCCATCTTTCTTTCTCTTAAAGTCGATGATTCTATATTTTCTCTTAGCGCCGCCTCCGCGGTGTCTAACTGTAATCTTACCTTGATTGTTACGTCCTGCCTGTCTGCTCCTTGGAGCTAACAAAGACTTCTCTGGTGTCTTCTTGGTGATTTCCGAGAAATCAGAACCAGTCATCTGTCTTCTGGAAGGCGTATATGGGCGGTATGTTTTAATTCCCATGGTTACTTCTCCTTTCAATCCTGTTTATTATCACGGTTTCTATCCGTATGCATGCATTGAGTGGTTAGCGAGGTTCCTCACGAGCTTAGCACGAAAGCACACCCGAATACTTAGCGAGGTCCTTCACGAGCTTAGTAGTCGTGGTGTTTCCTTCTTCGCCAAGTCTTATAAGCCCTCAAAAATCTCAATCTCAGCGCTGTCAGCCGTCAGCTTCACAATCGCTTTCTTCGTCTTAGCCGTCTTGCCGAACTTCATCGTCCCGCGGACTCTTCTCTTCTTCCCAGGGCAGTTCATGGTATTCACACTCTCCACCTTGGCGCCGTTAAACATCTTCTCAACGGCTTCCTTCACCTGCGTCTTTGTTGCTTCCGGGTGAACCAAGAAGGTATACTTCTTATCTCCCATAAGCTCCATGCTCTTCTCCGTCACAACCGGTTTAAGGATTACATCATAATATTTAATATCAGCCATTATGCGTACACCTCCTCAATATTGGCAACAACAGCTTTCGTTGCAATCACTGTGTTGTACTTCAAGATATCGTACACATTAATCGTATTTGTCTTCGCAGTCTTCACGCCGGCAATATTCCTTGCGGAAAGCTCTGCATTCTTGTTATCATCTTCCAATACGACCAACGCCTTAGATACGTCTAAATTCTTCAGAATATTCGCAAAATTCTTCGTCTTGATCTCGTCGAACTTAATCTCGTCAACTACAATGAACTTCTTTTCTTCCACCCTGGAGGTCAAAGCAGACTTCAAGGCTGCCCTTTTCTCCTTCTTATTCATCTTGAATGAATAATCTCTCGGCACCGGTGCGAATACCACGCCGCCGCCTGTCCACTGCGGAGCTCTTGTTGAACCCTGTCTTGCATGACCGGTCCCTTTTTGTCTCCATGGTTTTCTTCCACCGCCGGAAACTTCAGAACGTGTCTTCGCTTTCTGTGTTCCCTGACGTTTATTTGCAAGCTGGCTGACAACTGCCATGTGTACAAGATGTTCATTCACTTCTACACCAAATACAGCATCGTTCAAGTCGATTGTGCCAACTTCTTTGCCTTCGATGTTATAAACGGATACGTTTGCCATCTCTAGTGTCCTCCTTCCTTCGTCAAAGCCTAGTTCGCTTTTACCGCTTCCTTAATAGTTACTAAAGATTTCTTCGGTCCAGGTACGGAACCCTTAATCAGAAGCAGGTTGTTCTCAGCGTCTACACGTACAACCTCAAGATTCTGAATCGTGATTCTCTTGTTACCCATCTGCCCGGGCATCTTCTTCCCCTTGAATACCTTACTTGGATCAGAAGCAGCTCCGTTGGAACCTGCATGACGATGGAACTTAGAGCCGTGGGTCATAGGACCTCTGTGCTGTCCATGTCTCTTAATCGCACCCTGGAATCCCTTACCTTTGGAAATTGCAGTTGCGTCAATCTTGTCGCCCGCAGCGAAGATGTCCGCCTTAATCTCCTGTCCCAGTTCATACTCGCCTGAATTCTCAAATTTAAATTCTCTGATAAATCTCTTGCTGGACACGCCTGCTTTTGCAAAATGTCCCTGCTCCGCCTTCGTGGCGCCATGACGATGAACAATTTCTTTCTTACCGCCCTTGTCCTTATTGACAATCCGGTTCTTCTTATCAACGAATCCAACCTGAACCGCCTCGTAGCCGTCATTCTCAACCGTCTTAATCTGCGTTACCACGCAAGGACCAGCCTCAAGAACCGTTACCGGCGTCAGTGTTCCGTCTTCGTTGAAGATCTGAGTCATTCCGACTTTCGTAGCTAAGATAGCCTTCTTCATTATAATTACCTCCTGTGATTTACAGCGGAACGCACATGGCGTTCATCCTAAATGATAGGAATACTGTTTTACTTACTCTTCATCTTGATATCAATGTACACACCTGCCGGCATCTCAAGCCTTGACAGTGCGTCAACCGTCTTCTGGGTCGGCGCGATGATATCGATCAGTCTCTTATGAGTCCTCTGCTCGAACTGCTCTCTGGAATCCTTATATTTGTGGACAGCCCTCAGGATTGTAACTACCTCCTTCTTTGTCGGAAGCGGTACAGGTCCGCTCACCTTAGATCCGTTCTTCTTCACAGTTTCGATGATTTTCCTGGCGGATGCATCAACTAACTGATGGTCATACGCCTTCAAAGTGATTCTCATTACTTGACTTGCCATAAAAAAAGTCGCCTCCTTTTCGTACTTTTCAACTCAGTACGACAAGCGGTGACTGTACACTCTCCCGTGTGTGTCGTGAGAACCTCACACGTTGTTACCCGCTACAGCTGCCTATCTTCTCCTGAGCCGCATATCCAACGGGCTGTTGTGATACGTACAGTGACTTGTCGCCAGTTTCCTAACTTGACATTCGCTCCACGGAAAACCTGCCACTTACGGCAGCAACCTCTCGCTTCATTGCTATCATGTCACAGCTTTTTTAGTATATCTGAGGCAAGCATATTTTTCAAGCCTTTTTTGAGAAATATTGTATTTTTTTTGATACAAAACAACCTGTTTTTACCAGAATCTCCTGTTTTTTACTGTTTTTCATATCTGACAACTAAAAAATATGTGGTATAATATCAAATCGGGAGTATTTTATGATATTATGACGTTCAGGAGGGAAACTATGACAATAGCACTGGTAGACGATTCCGACAGCGATATTGAACTCTTACACGATTACCTGTCTCGTTATTGCCATGACCATCATGTGTATATGACCATCGAGAAATTTACGGATGAGCATATATTTTTAAATTCAATGCAGCACAAGACTTATGATCTGGTATTCCTTGACATCTACATGGAGCATATGGACGGCATCCAGCTTGCCTGTGAAATCAGCAGGGAAGACCCTAAGTGCCAGATTATCTTCATCACTACAAGTGAAGAACATGCTGTTGCCGCATATCGGGTCCATGCCCTTGACTACCTTGTCAAACCTTATAAATATGTTGATTTAGAGGATGCATTAGACCATTATGAGCAGATTGCTTCCCGGTTCGCCCGTTATATCGAACTGAAAGAAGGGCGTTACCGTACGCGTGTAATGCTTTCAGATATCCTGTATACCGATTATTCCAACCACTATATACAGGTACACACGGTCTCCTGTATTGTGCGCTCCTATATGTCCTTCGATATGTTCCTCCCGATGCTTTCACCTTATGCAAACTTCCTGTGGTGCTACCGGAATTGCACAGTCAATATGGACTATATCGAATCCTTTTCCCACAAGGAATTCATCCTGAAAAACAAGGAACGTATTCCCATTGCATCAGCCCGCAGGCAGGAGGTCCTGCAGCTCTATGCCGACTATATATTTGACCACCGGTCCAAAGGAGATCTTTTATCATGACATTTGCGTATATTATTAACAACCTGCTCTTCGTCATCCCCTGCATCCTGCTACTGTTTCTCGTCTTTAAAGATCAGTTAAAAACCCCTGTGCTCCCCCTGATTCTGGCTGGTATTTCCCTTTTTATTGCCGCCTCTTTCTGGGGAGCTTACATTTATCTGGTACTTGGCAGCCCGCTGCAGCGTTTCGTGCTTTCTATGATCTCTACGTTCGTCGGCGTATTTATCTTTGTCGGTTTGTGCCGGTACAGCTTTTTGCAAGGTTTCTTTATTATTGCCGTTGTAAAATCTTACTCTGAGAACATCCGTTGTCTCTCCTCACATATTTATTACCTGTTCACAGACGAGCTCCCTGTGCATGCTATCCTTGAGATTTCATGCATTACGACATTGCTTACCATACTGACATTTCCATTCATCCTTCTGTTCTACAAGATGATCATGCGTCCTGCGCTGGATTACACGGTATCGCTTTCTGTCTGGAAATTCATATGGGTCATCCCGGTTTGCAATAATGCCATCTTTACAATGATTATTACGACGGATGTTTCCCACTATACTCTTTACCCGGGAAATGAATTTTCCCTCATACCGCCTCTGTGGATTCTGCTCACCTTCGCAACCTATGTGATCCTGTTAAAGATGGTTGTTGATGTCAGCCAAAATGCACAGCTTTTAGAAAACCTCCACCTATCAGAGACACAGATTGCGGCACAGCAGAAACAGATGGAACTCCTTCAGCATAATATTCAGGAAACCAGCCGTTTCCGCCACGACATGCGGCATCATTTCCTCGCCATAGAAGGCTATATCAATGACGGGGAACTGGAAGGACTCCGGTCATACATCCGTCAGTCCATGCTTCTGTTTCCCGCCCAGACCGTCCATTTCTACTGCAACAGCGTAGCCGTCAACTCCCTGCTATGCTATTACGAGGAACAGGCGGAATCAGAGGAGCTCCCTCTGTCTCTGGACATTTCCCTGGAGCATACTCCACCGATTTCAGATACCGAGCTTTGCATCATTCTTGGAAACCTTCTGGAAAATGCCATCGAAGCATGTAACCGCATGAAATCACAGGAACGTTTCATCAAAGTCAAGCTGTCCATGGCGAGTACATCCATTTTGGTTGTCCAGATCAGTAATAGCTATGAAGGCGTCATACGTCTGGCGCCCGACGGCACCTTTCTCTCTTCTAAATTGAAAGATCGGAAAGGAATAGGTCTTGCTTCTGTCTTGAGTACAACAGACAAATACAACGGGATTGCCCGGATTGAATATCCGGACCATATCTTCAAAGTCTCCCTGCTGCTGAACGGAAAAGACGACCCCTTCCGGAAAACCAGCGAAGACCGGACGTCCTAAATCCTCCGTGAACGGATGCCTGCCCTATTTTATTATCAAAACTGCACTATACATGATACAAGCTAACGAAATTTTTTCATCAATTCGTATATATTTCATGCAAGAATTCATTGACTTTTTTACAGTAAAATGATAAATTTATATCAGAGGCGATAAATCGGGGGATTGCCTCTGAAAAAATTATACTAATCTTATAATCTGAGGATTGGAGGGAATTTTTATGTTACTAGCACTACAAATCTTATTCGGCGTATTGGCAGCCGGAACCGGACTCGGACTCATCTTCGATATTTTCAAGAATCGTATGGATGACCTCCACAGTGCAACCGGCAAGCAATGGGCGGCTGGTTTTACGGTAGGTATTATCGCCAACTTCCTTGACACACTTGGCTGCGGCTCTTATGCCCCATCCACCTTCATGTACAAATTATTCAACCAGATGGACGATATCGACATCCCGGGTACTCTGAATATCGGAGATACCTTCCCGGTTATTTTCGAGGCGTTCATCTTCACAGCTTCCGTAGACTGTGATCCTATGTTCTTGTGGATTATGTACATATGTGCAGCCGTAGGTTCATTTGGATTTGCTACCATCGTTACGAAGTGGCCGCGTAACAAGATCAGATACGCTCTTGGCTTCATCATGATACCTCTTGCAATTATCATGCTCTGCAAAAACACGGGTGTCGGACCTTTCGGCGCCGTAGGAACTGCTACCGGTTTAACTGGATGGAAATTGATTGTAGCTGCAGGACTTAATATTTTATGGGGCGCTCTGATGGATATCGGTTTTGGTCTGTATGCTCCATGTATGGCGACCTGTCTTCTGCTTGGTGTTGACGGAACGGCTTGTTTCCCAGTATTCATGGGTTCCTGTGCATGTCTGATGCCTGCATGTTCCATCGAGTTCATCAAGACACACAGATACGATGTATCCCATACAATCGGCAATGCGATCGGCGGATGTATCGGTGTATTCATCGCTTGGAAGCTCGTTACAAACCTTCCGATGTTCTGGCTGATTAACCTGATCTGTGTCGTTCTGTTCTGGACTTCCTATACATTGATCAGCGCTGCAAACAAAGACAGAAAAGCTGGCGTCGCTTAACTTAGAAATTAATACTTAGTTTTTTATATTTAAGATATAAATGGCTGTCCGGAGGGATGGCCATTTATATATATGACAGATGCAATTCATCTGTCATAAGGACATATATTTTAGGAGTTTATTATGAAAAACGGAGAAACTATTATGTTTGTAAACGAATATGTAATGACTCGAAGACGTTATGATAAATGGGCAACTCCTAAGTTCTGGAAGTTACCTATTTTTTATATTTACTGTGTCATTTTTGTCGCAGGTGTATTCGGCTGGATTTATTTTGGGAAAGCAGATGTACCCGCAAGATGGCAGACCATCGGAGCCTTCCTGACATTTGTAGCTGTATATAGAGGCGTGTTCTTTCAATGGATGCATGCCGATAAGACTTTCCGCGTTACCAGAGCTAATTATTTTGACGGCAAAGACTGGACATGCAAGGTCATAGTCGGAGAAAAGAACATCTCTTTGTATATTAATGGAAAAGTAAATAATAAAGTAGAATGGAACGAAATCTTAAAATTTGAGGAGGCAAAATCCTATTTTAGATTATCCACAAACGAGCGGAATGAAGGCGTTATGCTTGATAAAGCGTGTTTTACCGAAGGAGATGCCGACAGTTTTAAGCAGTGGATGCACGATAAACATCCGGAGATTGCTTTTGGTCCTGTCACGCCATCGCTCAACAAATAGCACACAATAGACTAAAGTACAAAGTGAACAATTTTTTTATTTTCTTATAATAAATAATTGTTATTTTGCATAAATTTTTATTTTCATACGACTAGAGTATTGACACCCTAAGACAAAGGTGATATATTAAACCTATCTTAAATGTGTATAAACAATTAAGAAAGAAAAGGTTATATACATTAAGTAAACCGTTGCGGTTGTATTTGCAGTTACACAGTTGCCGATCGTTTCCCCCAAGAACGTTCTTGCAACAGTGAACTCCAATTAATATATACGTCCTCTTTACAGAGGAGCATTCCCCAGCTTTGTATATAAGACAAAACTGCAATGCAACGAGGAAAACCTCTCAATGACATACCAAAAAGAAAGGGCACGACATACAGGTCGTGCCTTTTCTTTTGTCCGAACCTTTCTCATGATTTCTATCTTCCTGCTATGAAAAATTTAAAAAGAGATTCTGCGTCCATACACCAACGCAAAATCTCTTCTTCAACCTCTCATATTCATCAACATTCTTACTTCTTCTGTTGATCTTTCTGGCGCATCTTTAGCTTCAATAACGCCATCGCTTTTCTACAGTCGAGCGCGACCATGTTATTTTCCCCTACTACATTGGTCTCCGTCCCATCTGCGCTCTTATTAATATCTACGATACCATCCAGGTATTCATTCACCACCACGAACTGTGCTACCGTACCGCTGAAATTGAGCCCTGTCACCGGGATTCCCCTTATCCCTAATTGCTCGCATGTATTCGTGAAGTCCACGTCACTGTTTCCCCAGCCGTCAGATGAGATAATCACCCCGTCAGCCCTCATTGCCTCAGCCCACACTGCCGAGCGGGTTCCTACCAACATCTTATCTTTGTTATCATCCGGCGTCCCTACCAGAAGGATGCCCATCAGGTCAAGATCCGTATCATTCGACACTACATCCAGAAGCGGATCTCTGAAATGATGAAGCGAAGTCTCCTTGGTTGATGGTCCTATTCCCATATCTTCTACCTCCTTACTGCATAGAGCGGATAATTCCGTCCCGGTACTCATTAGGAGTCACCAGAATCGGCATATTGCCCATATCAATGATTGAACGTCCGCCCTCTACACCGGACGGCTCATTTGCAAAGAAATGCGTATCATACATGGCCCCCTGTCCAGCTACCTGCTTGATGATAAGCACTCTCTTCTTGCCTGGCCTTACAATGTCATGGTATTCGTGTCTCTCCGTACATTTCTCTCCACGAAATCTCTTCAGCTTATCCCGATAGGTCTGAATAAACTTGTCACAGGCGCGGTGTGCTGCCGTCGGTCCTGGTCTTTCCTGCCCCATCCCGGCAGTAAGAGTAACGTCAAAGGAAATAATATAGTCATCATCTCCCGGAGTCCCTGCGCGGTTTAAATACAACTGCTCCTTGAGATTCCCTTCCGATGACCCAAATTCATGGCACTGTTTCCCGTTCACATCCACACCGGTAAGCATCACATATACACCGGTAATCGTGTGCGTAATTCCATCCCCAATCTTGCCAAGAACTTTTGTAGAGATTGGTATAATATCCATGATTGTGTTCGTCCACCTGTCATGGTCCCCCGGTTTAATTAGCTGTATATCTATCTTCTCTATGTATTCCTCCTCAGCCACCAGCCCGTCAAGCATCTCTTTGCTGACTGTCATCTTCCCGTCTACCTTAATATCGTTATGCTCGCCCCATTCTACATCATTCATATGGAATGCTTTAATTACAAGTTTTCTCAGGTCTATTACTTCATCAGCCACCTTTATCACCTCCGTCAACGCAGCCTGCATGCGCAGGCTACCTCATACCTGTCATACAATATATCGTATGACTTTCCGATATATTGTCATATCTTCCTTCTAAAAAGGGCAGATAGCTCCATTATCTGCCCTTTCCATGTTAATCCTTCTTAAACTTTCGCAATATACTCGAATGGCAAAGGAACAATCTTTCCTGGTGTCTGAATCTCTACCAACTGCTCCAGAGTTGCCCTTACAATCTGCGTCTGCTGTTCTACGTTATGCGGTCCACCTGCATTCGCACCCATAGGAACGAGCGGAGCTACCGCACGAGGAGTACCGGTCTGACGAACAACCGGTGGAAGAGCTGCAATAATAATTGTAGGAATTCCAGCTTCTTCAATCGCTCTCTGCACCAATACTGCAGAGCGGTGGCAGGTTCCTCAGCCAGCTGTGAGGATAACTGCATCTACATCCTCTTCTTTAAACATCTGTGCGATCGCCGGTCCAGTCTCACCTTTGAACTTCTCCTGGTTTCCGCCGCCGCCCATGAATCCTGCATGTACAGGAGCACAAGCCCTAATAAATCCTTCTGCTGCAAGTTCATGAATTCTATCAATCGGGAACATACAGTTGATGTCTTTATTAACATCACTGTTATCATATCCACCGTGGGATACCATCAACTCGCTAGATGGTGTGGTGTTCTCTATCTTTCTCCATGTAAAATCTCCGGCAAGATTAAATCTTTCCTGATCTTTCTTATGAACGCCTGCTGCCGTAGCAAGAGCAATGGACATATCCTTCAGCTCTTTTGTTACAGGAGTCCATACAGACGGTGGAGTAATAGGAACGAATATCTCTGATTGTAAACCTTTAACAACCGTTAAACTCATTTTTAGACCTCCTCATTATCCAAACGCTTACGCATCTCTTCTTGTTTGCGCCGTTCTTTTTCAATGTTACTGACGTACTTGTCATTTATCTCTGGTCCTAACTGCTCCGGAAAGCTCATGCGAAAGCCAACTTCCTGTCCGACCTTGGGTTCTGTGTCACAGATAAACATACGCTTTGGCGCTTTAAAAAAACCAAGACGTCCCTTCAGGTCTATACTTATGCTGCAATCATCAACATCCACAATAACACCTTCCATATAAATGACCTTGTCGCCATATTTCAAACGTTCGTCATTCATTCTTCAACCAACACCTGATTAATCGTATTTCTCTTTACGCTTCTGGCTCATCGGCAAGGACTGCTCATTCTCTTCCAGAGCAATCTTCGTGCCGTATGCAGCTTCAATCAGCTCAACGTTTGAAGACTTAACGTTTGGATTCCACTTCTTCTCAGCAGCCTTTACATCTTCTCCTGCCATAGCCGTCTTGAGCATAGCAATCGCACGTACTGCATCCTCCGGACAAAGTGTATTACATCCAAGTACCTCATTCTCAATACCGGATTCGGACTTGTTGTTATCAACCATGTACTGCATGTACTTGTTACCAACAACGAGCGCTCCCTGAACTGCACAGTAGGACATACCTACTACCGGGATTCCTCTCATACCGATCTGTTCGATATGGCTTGCGAAGTCGATGTGGTTATTTCCAAAGCCTTCTGTTGTAACGAAAGCTCCGTCTGCGTCCATCATCTCTACGGTGTGTCCTACACGTTTGGATACATAGAACTTCTCTGCATTAATCTGTGGTGAACCAACAAATACAACACCGCACAGGTCAACTTCCTCATCATGAAGAGCTTCAAGAACCAATGGCTCTCTCCAGTAATGTCTGGACATCTCTTTTGATGCAGGTCCGATACATGTCAGGGCATGAATACATCCGTCAAGAACCTCAAGCGGAGATACGCATACCGGAACATTTCCTAAATCAACGTTCGCCCTTGCGCCAAGTACTCCTACAGGCTCTACAGGAAGGATAAAGTTATCATGCATAGCTCCCTGTCCCATAATCTCTTTTACGATTACGACTTTCTTCTTGCCTGGACGGCGAACCTGTTTCAATTCCTGCGTCTCTGCTACAAGACTGTCGTCAAGCTTCTTCATAGCCTCGCGGATTTCCTGCGTAATAACATCAAATGCCGTATGTGCAGCCATAGGTCCGCGACGCTCCATATTGGTCTTCTCCTGGATTACAATATTACCTTTGATGAAGATTTCACCCTTATCAGGACATCCTGGACGTCCCCACATAATGTTCTCATCTAAGTATCCCTCGGAGGAACCGAACTCACCAATCTGAACTCCGCCTTCATCTACACCAGTCAGCATCATAACAACGCCGTCGAGAACTCTCGTAACACCGCATCCGATATCATCGTCGCCCTCTTTTGTAGCGATCGGCTGAACGTCCATAATCGTCTCTGAATAAGTATGGTACAAATCCGGAGTAATGATCTCCAAATGGAAATCCTTAACAAGTTCCTGGTTGTCGATTACTTCTGCTTCGATTCCCTCACGGATGTAAAGAATCGTACCTTCAATCTTTGTCTCCGGTCCTCTCTTAACTTCTGTGATCTTAAAATGCTTTCTTGTTAAAGTCCTTACAACCTTCTCTTCTTCTACCTTGCTGTCAGCTGCTGCTCCTGCTGCCACAACCGCTTCTGCCGCTGCCGGTGCTGCCGCCGCACTTCCGCCGCCAAGCGCTCCCACCGGAATCTCAAGGTCAATATCTTTTCCTTCTCCGATGTGGATCTTCAAAATTCCACCTGCTGCCGCTGGCGCTGCTGCCACCGGTGCCGGTGCTGCTTCTTCAACTGCTTCCTCAACTACAGGTGCACTCGGCGCTTTTGCACCTTCTACAACGTCTGCAGTCAGTGGGCAGAGAGAATCACACGTTTTTGTAAGTTTTGCTCCCAGAACTTCCTCAATAGTAAGGCAGCCGTCAAGATTCAATAATCCTGAATCTACCAAATCATCAAAGATTGCCGGATCTTCCAGATTCGCCGGTTCGATTGTAATGCCGCCCTCGGCTCTACAACATAATACCGCTGGATCATGAGCATGAGCTTTCGCTGTTTCAGCTGTGATTGACATATTGTTTTCCCTCCTTAATTTGGTCCACGCGTCCCTCTTGCGGTCCGCTCAGATAATTACCGCCCGATTCAGCGCGCCCTTCGCACACCTTACAGGCTGCCGTGACATTCACGGCATGAAATGTATATAACAATTACATGCAATGTGGAGAGTACCTCTCTATCCCCAGGCAAAAGAATCGGGGGTCCCTTGCCTTATTGCCTGCAACAGCAATACCGCTTTTATTAACACAAAATATTATTTCCCGTTCGGGAGCTGGTCTACCTGTTTAGAAACTCTTAACGTCCTATAAAGCGCATGGCCAACAGTCCTCATCACATGGTCTGTCTGATGGAAGACCTTCAATCCCATCTTCGGGCCGGATGCCATAACCGTATTGGAACAGTCGGAGCAGTTGCCGATGATAATATATTCACACTTATCCTTCTTAAACTGCATATTGTTCTTAACCTGTCCCGGACAATTCCCTGGCCTCAGACACTTGAGCGGTGCGCCCGGCTTATTCTCGATTGCCTGCTTACATCTGCATACGGATACTACTTTGCCGTTCATCTTATCCGCAATCTCACGCATACGTTCTTCACTTCCACCGCACGCACAGACAAGAAGCCCTACGTTCGCTCCGTGAAGATCCGGGAACTCAATCGTAACAAGAATGCCGCCTGTCGTCTTCGTAATCGGCGCGTCAAGTTCCGTTGACTTTCCGGTAAAGGCTCCGCCCATAATAATCTCGCCGTATACGCCTTCGATACCGCCTGCTTTCTCAATCAGCTCGCCAACGCTTACGCCCACCGGCACATCCATGAATACATGCGCCTGATTGCCTCCGTTAATCTTGCCGCGTACCGTTAAGTTCTTGGTAATACATGGCTTCTTCTCGTCAATTGCTTCCGCAATCTTCGCTGCCGTCTCAAGATTCACAACAACAGACCTTGCGGCTGACGGGAGCTGCATCGTCGTAAGGTTCACGCCCAGACATTCTCTCACTACCGCACGTTCCTCGCCCATCGGGTAGATATCCGGCAGAAGGTGGATAGAAATCTCATCCTCTCCTGCAATCGCTTTCCTCAGGATCTCGATTGCCTTCTCGTTCTTCTTCTTGATCGCAAATATGGCCTTGTCCGCATGGGTAATCTCCATACAATACTTCACGCCGCGCACAACCTTGCCGCACTGTTCTTCAATCTGTCTGATATTATGCTCAAGGCCCGGCTCGCACTCGGCGGCATTGATCAGTATATAACTGTGCTCCAGCTTAAAGTCTGCCGGAAGTTCCGGATTAATCTCCGGATCAAGCTCCGCCATCTCCGTCTCAGCCAGATTGATGCCAAGCTTCACTCCTGTCGGGAATCCGGCGCCGCCCATACCAACGATTCCGGCTTCTTTCACCATGGCAAGCTTATCGTTCTCGTCCTCTACCTCAATCGGGACAAACTCATCCTTCTGCTCTTCGTCCGGTCTGATGATGATTCTGTCTTCCAGCACTTCTTCCACTACGCCGTATACGCTGGAAAAAATGTTAGCCCCGAGGCCTGTCGGTGTCGCAATCTTCGTACCTTTTTTTACTTCGTCCCCAGCTTTTACGATTGCCGCGCAAGGCGCGCCGACATGCTGACGTAACAAAATCTGTACATTTCCCATTGCTATCCTTCTCCTTTTTTGATTAAATTATAAGTAAAAAACAAAACTTCACAGTTCGTCTACTTACTTCCTGCTGCTGCACAATCTATAAATAACATCTATAAATGATATCTTCTGGCGAGGGCATGTGGGAATCGAACCCACCCGGGACGCTCTTAACGCCCCACACTGGTTTTGAAGACCAGGAGGCACACCAGTCACCCAACTACCCCCATATCTATTCTCTCATGTGTTTTAACAATAGCATAATTCCCGCCTAATTTCAACACTTTTTTAATATTTTTATAACATCAAAAAACCATTGACTTTTCAAGGGTTTTCGTACATAATAAGTATAAGAAATTGAACGGCATACTAGAACGCAGTCTAATTTTTACATCGCTGTCGTTTATAGTGGATTTTTTTCCTGTATGTTGTAATACATTTTTTTAAAACACGGAAAAGTAAGGGGACTTTTAAAGTGTTTTTACAGTAAATTTATAGTTTTTATCTATAAATATTTAAATTTCTTTAGGAGGTATAAGAATTATGGAATTGAAAGCAAATGTTAATTTCGGTCGTTTCGAAAGTGCATTGCAGGTAGTTGACTCCCATACCGTCGGAGAGTTCTGCCGTATCGTCATTGGTGGTTTCCCAGAGCCGCAGGGCAACACTATGATTGAGAAGAAGAAATGGATGGAGGAGCACTACGATCAGGTTCGTACCGCTTTGATGTTTGAGCCTCGCGGACACCACGATATGTTCGGCGCTTTCCTGTGCGAGCCGGTGAACAAGGAAGCTGACTTCGGCGTAATGTTCATGGACACAGGCGGATACCTGAACATGTGCGGACACTGTACAATCGGTGCGGTTACGGTTGCAATCGAGGCAGGCCTTGTTGAGTCCAAAGAGGGGGAGAACGAGGTTGTTCTGGACGCTCCTGCCGGATTAATTCGTACGACCGCTATTGTAAAGGAAGGAAAGGTAGAGAGCGTGACCCTGACCAATGTACCTGCTTTCGTTTACAAAGAGAATCAGAAAGTGACTATCGACGGGAAAGAGATTGAATTTACGATTTCCTTCGGCGGAAGCTTCTTCGCACTTGTGGATACCACGAAGCTTGACATCGGAGAGATTAACCCTAAGACAGTTCCGGCATATGCAGAACTGGGCATGAAGATGCTTGAGATCATCAACAGAGATATCCCGATCCAGCATCCGCTGCTCGACATCACTTCTGTTGATTTGGTTGAGTTCTATGGTCCTACACCGAATCCGGACAAAGCAAACATGAGGAATGTGGTTATCTTCGGCGATGCTATGGCTGACCGTTCACCTTGCGGAACCGGTACAAGCGCAAAACTTGCTACCCTTCATCACTGGGGCGAGATCAAAGTAGGCGAGGAATTCATTTATGAGAGCTTTATCGGCACACGGTTCAAAGGCGTAATCAAGGAGACAACAAAGGTAGAAGATTATGACGCAGTTATCCCGATGATTACCGGAAGCTGCTACCTGACAGGCGTTGCGACATACCTCATTGATCCGACCGATCCGTTGAAGTATGGTTTCCAGGTAGGTTAATCTACATATTAAGATTTATTATAATTAAGATGCGTATTAGTTTTGCATTTTACGACAATGTGTGATATACTACAATAAGCAAAGAAGCGGGTTACAGCAATAATCCGCTTCTCTTCTTATACATTAATTATGAAGATATTCAACCATGGCATGTCCCCTGACTGCATGTCGAAAAAGGAAAGGAATGATGCCAATGCCGCGTAAAAGGCGATCAACGAAAAGCCGCATTGTAAAAGCCGCTTGGAACCTGTTCTATAAGAACGGATATGACTCTACCACAGTAGAGGATATTATTACGGCGTCCAAGACGTCCAAAGGAACATTTTATCATTATTTTAAGGGGAAAGAGGCGCTGCTCAACTCACTCTCGGACTTATTCGACCAGAAGTACGAGGAACTGTATACTGTGGTCGCACCGGATATGTCAGCCTACGACAAGCTGCTGTTCCTGAACCACGAATTGTTCTATATGATTGAGACAAGCGTTGATATTACCCTCCTTGCCTTCCTCTATTCTTCTCAGCTTACGACGAAGGACAAGAAGTCGCTGTCAGACCACAAGCGATTTTATTTCAAATGGATTTCAGAGATTATTGATGATGCCCTGGGAAGCGGGGAATTCAGCAATACCAGCACAACCGAAGAACTGATGAACATCTATGCTATGTACGAGCGGGCATTGCTCTATGACTGGGCCCTCTTCAAAGGGAAGTTTTCACTTACAGAATACAGCGACAGACTGCTGCCGCATGTATTGGATACGTTTGTTAAAGGAGTTTAGTTATGGATGTTACACCTTAAAAGACAGGTACGTTTACACATACCTGTCTTTTTCTGCGTCGTATTCTCCTGCAAGGGCTGTTGAGGCTTACTATACCATGCACTCGTGCATCTCCTCTTCCTCGATCCCTGCCTTTCGCATCATCTCCACAATCTGCTCCCGCTCTTCAAGCGCCGCGCACCAGGACAATCCGCACCCGGCCGAAATTGCCCTTGGGACGGGAATGATACGTCCCGGAACCTGATATTCCTTACACGCCTTCTCCATCGCCATCGCATCCGCAGTCGTGTGGAATGTCACGACTAATTTTAATTCTTTTTTCCTCATGTCTACTCAATCACCACTTCAAAATATCCGTCCTTCTCGCTGGCAGTTGATTTCTTACCGTGATCCTTGGCGTATTTCTCCACATTCATCTTCTGATGAGGCTCTGTCACCAGTATCTTGACTGGTCCGGACGCGCTTTTCAGCGCCTCCGCGGTCAGCATCAACGGTTCCGGACAAGAAAGGCCTCTTGCATCTACTTCCTTCATATTATTACCTTCTTTCATAGAATACTATGTATTGTTCACAATTTCAATCCTTTTTTATTGTCCCCACATCCAATATGAGACATCCCTGCATGTCTTTTATTTTGCTTCATCCCTCTTACACGTAAATGCGATTACAAAACATACGAGAATGCACACAATACATGCCACCTTCCCGTGAGGCGGTACTGCGCCTGCTACCAGTTCCTTCGTCTCTGCATTCATGGCCGTGCCGCTTGCCGCAAGCCCCAGATTGTGGCACAGAGCCGCGCCTACGAACATTCCCATCACCGTCACGGCTGAGTCAGAGGAGCCTTGCCCTGCAAGAATCAACTGACGCAGCGGGCATCCTCCAGCCAATGTGGCCGCAAATCCTACGGTATACATGCCCAGGATATTCCACAAATGGTCAGAATGCGCAATGATTCCCGGCGTATTGAATCCTACCACAAAACGGCTGGTAGCAATGTTAAATACCAGCATAACTACGAACAAGCCTGCAATCACACTGAACAAATCGAAGTTCTTCATCAGAATGACGTCGCGGATACTTCCTGCGAAGCACATTCTCGACTTCTGTGCGACCGCTCCGAATACCAAACCGCCTATCAATGACGCAATCAGCGGCGCATGCATGCTTCCCGGTCCTGCCTCACTGGCCTTTAAGACGGATGAGAACAGTGCAAGAATCAGGATTCCCACCATCATTGCCGGAAGCATGGTTCCGCCCACTTTATTTACAGCATGCGCCCTGCCAAGACTGAAACCTTTCTTCAGGGCGAACACGCCTGTTCCTACTCCAAGGATAAATCCTATCAACGCAACCCATGCATTCAAATCTCCTGCCGACATACGGATCACCATACGCAGCGGGCATCCCAAGAATACGAGAGAGCCGATTACGATAATCATTCCCAGGATGAAGCGAATCATCGGTGATGAGCCTCCTGTGGAACGATACTCCTTTGTTGCGACAGAGATTGCAAATGCTCCCAGTACCAGGCCGATAATTTCCGGCCTTGCATACTGTACTACCTCTGCCTGATGCATACCAAGCGCCCCGGCGGTATCACGGATAAAACATGCGATACAGAACGCCATGTTCGCCGGATTGCCCATGAATGCGAGACATGCCGCTACAAGTCCGCAGATTACACCGGCTAACGCCAGTTTTTTCTTTGAATCAGATAAATTCATCTTAGTTCCTCCTAAAACCTTTCTTTTGTGCCAGCAATCATCCTCATACAGCATTTTCTAGTCACGCTCTATGATTCCTCATCCCTGGCTAGTGTGCTGACCGCATTATATCTGGCAAAACTCCGCAGGATATTCGTTCATCTGCAAGGCGGATTTTCGACGGCGTAGCGGTGGCTACGGTTAGAAAATCCAACGCGGCAGATGGGCGAATAGGCAAGGAGGTTTGCCTGAATATAATACGGTCAGCGCACTAGTTCCCGGACAGCCTTTATTGCCGTGTCCACTTCTTCATCCGTGTTAAAATGTGAGAAGCTGAATCTCACAGCCCCCTGTTCCACCGTCCCGAGCGCCTCGTGCATAAGCGGTGCGCAATGCCCTCCTGACCTTGTAGAAATTCCATATTCTGTAAGAAGCTCATCACTCACTTCTGAAGAATCATAATCCCCGATATTCAGCGTCACGATTGCACAGCGGTTCATTGTGCTAAAATCCCCATATACCGTCACATTTTCAATATCCTTGACGCCTTCATAGAACCTCTGCATCAATTCCTGCTCCCTGGAACGAATCTTGTCCATCCCGTACTTCTCGATATATGCAAGCGCCGCATGAAGCCCGGCAATCCCATGTCCGTTCAGCGTTCCTGCCTCCAATGCCGTAGGCATCTGAGCCGGCTGCGTCTTACTGTAGGTCTGGACGCCGGTCCCCCCTGCCTTCAGGGAACGTACCTTCACGCCTTCCCGCACATACATGCCGCCTGTACCCTGAGGTCCTAACAGACCCTTATGCCCGGTGAAGCAGAGCACGTCTATCTTCATCTCCTCTACGTCAATCGGAAAAACCCCCGCCGTCTGGGACGCATCCACCACGAACAAGATTCCTTTCTTGCGCGCAAATTCGCCAATCGGCTTCAAATCCACATAATTCCCCGTCAGATTTGAGCCGTTGGTACACACGATTACCTTCGTCTCTGGCCTGATTGCTTTCTTGATATCCTCGAGATCAAAGTTCCCCTTCTCGTCACTCTTCACGATTGTAAGGCTTGTCCCCCTTGTCTCCAAATCATAAAGGGGGCGAAGTACAGAGTTATGCTCCAACATGGTCGTAATCACATGGTCCCCCGGCTCCAACAGCCCGCGGAGCGCAATATTCAGGCTTTCTGTCGAATTGCAGGTAAACACCACCTGTCTTGGGTCAGTTCCGCCTACCATCCGGCAGATCTTCTCCCGGGTATCATAAATGATACGGGATGCGCTTAAAGAAGCATCATTCACGCCTCTTCCTGCATTGCCCATCGAGCCCATTGCCGCCGCCACCGCCTCAATCACTTCCTGCGGCTTATGCATCGTAGTCGCCGCATTATCCAGATAAATCATTTCCTTATACATCCTTTCCACCAGCAAAAAAAATCTCCGGAAACAAGTAATTCCGAAGACTGTTTCTTCCTATAGTATATTCCCATTTTCTCATTTCGTCTAATCGAAATCTTTTATATAAACCATTATTTATAGATTTTTTAAATAAATAGCATTTATTCCGACGGGAAAATGAATAGACTTTGTTCTCCGATTATGTTATACTAAAATCGTTATAACAATACGTTGTGTTTCATAATCCAGGAGGTGGGCATATGCCAAGTAATGGCGAAATTATAGAAAGAAATATAAATGATTTTCAAAGGGTACAGGCTCATATGATGATTGCAAGGAAAGAAAATGCTACAGAGACATACGAAAGCCTGAAAAAAGATTATCGCTCATTGAAGGCAGTTCTAACTTCTCTGGGTGTAAATCTTACAGATATTGATGAAATCAAGGAATAACTATGGGAGGGGATATGACGCATCCCCTCCCATCTGTTATCAATCCTTCTACTTCTTCACCTGATAAACTTCCCTTACCACCTTGATGAACCGTTCTGCCGACCCCGAGAGTTGGTAATTCTTATTATACACCAGATTAATATCTCTCCCATCGTCTGATTTCGGAATCGGAAATGCAAGCACATACCCATCCCGCGTCTCATCCTTGGTAGCAAGGCGGGACAATACCGATACCCCCATTCCCTGCCGCACAGACTTCTTAATCGTCTCCTGATTCTCAATACTGGCAATGATATCCAGCTCGGAAGGGTTCACCCCCGCCCGCTTCAACTGCTTCTTCGCTTCCTTACGCGTACCGGAGCCTTCCTCCCGCATAATCACATGTTCCTTTAGAATCCACCGGATATCCTCCGGCGACTCCTCTTTCAGTTTCCGGTACTTCTCCGTATTGGGCGTAATGATCACCAGTTCATCCTTGTAGAAAGGAATATATTTACAATGCTTCTTTTCAAGCACCGTACCCGTGAACCCCACATCCGCCATGTGTTCCACAATCTGAGTCACAACCTTCGTGCTGTCCGTCTCAGTAATCTTAATCTGCTCTTCTGGATACCGCTCATTAAAACGAATCAGTACCTTAGGCAGAAGATACTGCGCAGGTATGGTAGACGCCGCAATCGTAATACAGTGCTTCTCCCCGGCATCCTTCCCGCCGAAACGCTCTTCAATCTTCTTCTCCAAATCTACAATCTGCCTGGCATATTTATATAAATCTTTCCCGTCGTCCGATAAGCCGACCTCCTTCGTATTCCTTACAAACAGCCTTACGCTCAGCTCCTTCTCCAAAGAAGCAATATGCGCGCTGATGGTAGGCTGCGTCAGAAACAGCTCCTTTGCTGCCTTTGAAAAACTACCGCCTTCCGCCACCTGGACGAAGGCTTCTAATTGCTTCAAATTCATTAGTACGCAATCCTTTCGCTCTCTGCCCCCGTCTTCTTAGTTACTTTAATACTATCCATGTACTCAAGTATCGGTTTAGCGCTCTTTCTGCTAGTCTCAAACAAATCCCGGACCTGTGCAATCGTAATCAGAGGATCCTCTCTAAGCTTCTCTTTGATTACTTCCTTCGCACGCTCCATATATTCCTTCAGCGTATACATATCATCCGTGACCTTCACGATTTTCTGCTCTTCCAGAAGGATATTGAGGATATCGTCCCCAATCATCCTGTCAACGCCCTTGAAATCAATCTCGGAGTAACGGGCAAAATCATACTTCGCTTTTCCGAACGTATCCAGAAGAATCCCTGACACCTTGTCATAGGTGCCGTCCTTTTTCACCTCATACTCCGGCGTACACAAAAACTCGTCTACACGCCTCAGGCAGCCATCGTCAATCAACATTTCCAGTATCTTATCGAAAACATTTGCCTTGATTTTCTGGAAATGGGTCGCCTGAACCTCCGCCTTCTTCATGCCATACCGATACGGAAACCTCTCTTCATAAGCCTTGAGCGCATCCTGAATGGTCTGTCTTGCTTTGCGCCTGCTGTCACTATGCCACACATAGATATCTTTGCGCATAGGGAATACACAGACCAGTCCTTGCGACTCTAACTGCTCCACATCCTCCTTCACTTCTTCCAGAGACAAAGCGGTAAGCTTCGCAAGCTCCGCAACCGTAATCAGGGTATCCCCATGCCCCTTCACATGCAGCTCAATCACGTCCGCCGTGGAGCCGGACTCCTTCCGCTTTAGCTCTTCAATAACATCCTGCTGGAACCGCCGCTTTACTCTTGGATTGGGCTCTAACACCTCTCCTCCTCCAATCGTTTCCATAGGCGAATAGAAACGCACGACAAATTTATCGCCGCGCCTTACCGCCACCTCTTCTTCCAGCCTAAGCTGCACGAACCCGCTCTCTCCTGGTCCGATTTCCTCCCTGTCAAGCAGGACGGCACGGCACAGCACCTCGCTGGTTCCTGTAAAAAAATGCAGCCGCATATGGTTCGTCAAAATCCTTACGGAAGAATCCAGGATTCTCAGCTTCACATCCAGCAAATCCGTATTCTTCATACTGTTCTTAGGAGCCAGCACACAGCCTCTCTTAATCTCCTTCTTCTTCACATTGGACAGATTGATTGCCACACGCTGTCCGGCATAGCACGCCTCCTTGTCCTGTCCATGCACCTGAATACTGCGAATCTTACACTCCTTGCCCACCGGGTACATCTCCAGCGTATCTTCTTTGGTAATTGTCCCGGATACCAGCGTCCCGGTAATAATCGTCCCGAAACCTGACAGTGTAAAGGCACGGTCTACCGGCAGCCTGGGAATCGTCTGAATATCCTTCGCCACCACCTCGTCGCTGGTCATACGCTCAATCAATCCAATCAATCCCTCAAGGCCCTCGCCCGTCGCCGCCGACACCTTGACCACCGGAGCATCCGCAAGGAACGTTCCCTCTAACTCTTCCTTTACCTCTTCCTCAACAAGCTCCAGCCACTCTTCATCCACAAGGTCGCATTTATTTAAAACAATAATACTCTTCTCAATTCCCAGCAGGTTCAGGATATCCACATGTTCCTTCGTCTGGGGCATGATACCCTCGTCTGCCGCAATCACCAGCAGCACCAAATCCATGCCCACCACTCCGGCGACCATATTATTGATGAACCGCTCATGCCCGGGGACGTCGATGATACCCACACGGTCGCCGCCCGGAAGGTCGAAATAAGTAAATCCAAGGTCAATGGTGATTCCCCGTCTCTGCTCTTCCTCCCACCGGTCTGTATTCCTCCCCGTCAGAGCCTTTATAAGCGTCGTCTTCCCATGGTCGATATGACCTGCCGTACCAACGATTATATTCTTCATATTTCAACTCTCTCCTGCTTTCCCATTTATTATCCGCCAGAAAATAATCCTGTCTGTCACCGTCCTGCAATCAGGCTGATTTCCTCCAACACGTCCAGCTCCTTAAACTGGTCTGCAAGCACCTTGAAAAACCGCCGCTCAATCGTCCTCACATCCAGGAGCACCGTATCATTGACCGTCCTTGGAATCACCGGAACCGGCAGATGCCGCATACGCTCCTCAAGCTCCGCAACGCTAATCTTCTTCGGGTGGATTGCCACAGCCATGCTGGGAATCCGCTCAAGGGGAAGGGAGCCGCCGCCAATCTGGGACTCGCAAGGCACGCACGTAATCTTTGCAGGCAGCTCTTTATCCGTCAATATCTTACACAAATCCTCGGCTTCCCATTTTACATCCTCCAATGGGCATGTAATCATCCTGAGAACCGGGATGTTCTTGATTGCTTTTTCCTCGGATAAATATTCTTGCAGCACCATCTCAAGAGCCGCCGCCGTGAACTTGTCAATCCTAAGCGCCCTTGTGAGCTGGTTCTTCTTCATCATGTCAATATATTTTTTCCGTCCTATAATGATTCCCGCCTGAGGGCCGCCTAACAGCTTGTCGCCGCTGAAACACACCACATCCGCGCCCTTCTTAATAGAATCCTGAACGGTCGGCTCATATGTAATGCCATATTTGCTCAAGTCAATCAACACGCCGCTTCCCAAATCTTCGATGACCGGAATCTCATGCTCCTTCGCAATGGGAATCAGCTCGTCGATTCCCACGCTCTCCGTAAAGCCCACAATCCGATAATTACTGGTGTGGACTTTCAGCAGGGCTTTCGTCTCCTCTGTAATTGCATTCTCATAATCATCAAAATGAGTCTTATTGGTCGTGCCGACTTCCACAAGCGTGGCGCCACTCTGCTCCATCACGTCCGGAATCCGGAACTTGCCGCCAATCTCCACCAGCTCCCCCCGGGAAACCACCACTTCTCCGCCCTTCGCAAGAGAACTCAAAATTAACATGACTGCCGCAGCGTTATTATTTACCGCCATGGCTGCCTCAGCTCCCGTAATCTTGCACAACAGCTTCTCAAAATGGGAGTAACGCTCTCCACGGCGTCCCGCCTCTAAATTGTATTCCAAGTTGGAATATCCCGTCGCAATTGCCGACAGACGCCGCATATGCTCCTGTCCAATGGGCGCCCGTCCAAGGTTCGTGTGGAGAATCGTCCCGGTGCCGTTGATTACCATACACATATTGGGCGTGTGCATGGCTGCAACCGTCATCTCAATATGTGCAAGCAACAGCTCAATCTGTGCCTTCGCTGCATCTTCCTCCTCACATTGCCCGATGAATTCCCTTAACTTGTCCATCTCCATATGGATAGCTTCCATTACCGTGTCCCTGCTGTAATGGGCAACCAAATCCTGAATTGTTTCATTTTCCAGCAGTACATCCACCTTGGGAATACTGCGGTATAGTTTATTCTTATTCATATCTCTCATTCCCTGACTCTTTTCTTTTCATTCTGCCGCTGTATACCCGCCCTTAAACGCATCAGAACAGACGGATTAATTTATCGCTTTTCTCAGCTACCTTTCCAATAATCGAGACTGCCGTATCCATCCCCACCTTCTCAAAATCTCTGAGCATCTCCTGCACATACTCCGGCGAAACACTGATCAATAAACCTCCCGAAGTCTGGGGGTCATAGAGCAGGTCAAGATAATGCTCTTCAACGGCTCCCGTCTCTACCTTTCCGATGGAATAGCCCCGGTTCTTGTAGGCTCCCGCCGGAACCAGCCCCATCTTCGCATAATCAATCGCATCCTCAAAATATGCAATATCCTTTACACGGATTTCAAATGTCACTTCACTGGCCGACGCCATCTCAACACAATGCCCGAGAAGCCCGAAGCCCGTAATATCCGTACATGCGGACACATCATACTTCTCCACCACCTGCTTACCCTTCTTATTCAGGGAAGCCATGACTGTCTGGGCCTCACGGATCGCAGACGGGGACGCCATCTCCGCCTTAATTGCGGTATTCACGATACCGCTCCCAATCTGCTTCGTAAGCACCAGGATATCTCCCGGCCTACAGCCAAAATTCTTAAATATCTTATCAGGATGCACAAAGCCGGACACGCACAGCCCGTACTTAGGCTCGTCGTCCTGTACGGAATGCCCTCCGACCAGTACGGCTCCTGCTTCTTTCACCTTCATCGCTCCACCCGCAAGGATGTCGCCCAAAATCGCCGGATCCAGACAATTGGGGAATCCGACTATGTTAAGCGCCACTGCCGGCTCTCCCCCCATCGCCCATACGTCGCTTAGGGAATTTGCCGCCGCTATCTGACCGAACATATAAGGGTCGTCAACAATCGGAGTAAAGAAATCTACCGTCTGGATCATCGCAATCTCATCAGTGACTTTGTAAATGGCTGCGTCGTCGGATGTTTCGATCCCTACTATTAAATTATCGTCGTGGAATTGGGGCAGCTTACTCAGTACCTGAGCAAGGGTCTCCGGACCTATCTTAGCCGCTCATCCAGCCGTCTTGCTTAATTGCGTTAATCTGACATCTGATTTCATTTCAAAAAACCTCCTGAACCTCTCTTTTCTTTCAATCTGCCAGGAACCTTCCCAGCCTTCCTTTCATTCTGCCGGATTCCAGATACAGGCGCATCATTTCTGGAATATCCAGAGAATGATGCACCCCAAATTTTAGATATCAACATATCCGCAAGGCCTTATCGGAATCCGCCTTCCACAAGACCATAACCTCTATGGCCTGATAATCTTTCCTGCTTTCGCCATTGTCTCCACAATGCTGTACATATTCGTCACGGAACCTACCGCCAGCTTGTCCTTCAATCCATAGTAATCCAGACAAGTTCCACAGGTCATGATCTCTACGCCCTGAGCCTCCAGAGATTTCAGGTCGTCTAAGGAATCAGAGCCTTCCGCCGTCAAGGTCGCGCCGCCGTTGTAGAAAAGCATGGTTTTCGGCAGCGTGTCAAGCTGTGTTACGGCAAAAATAAATCCCTTAATCAATACTTTTCCCAGTTCATCATTTCCTATACCCATCCGGTCAGAGGAAACGACTACCACCGTATTGTCCCTTGCATCCGGCGCACATACCGCGTCTTCTGCCGCGTCCTGCGCCACTGCGCCTTCCATCTGAATCGTAATCTTGAACTGGGCATCCCCCAGTTTCTCGGAGGATACCTGGCCGCCTGCGCCTGACGCCATCTTCGTAACGTTCTGCACTGCAATCTCATTGTCCACCAGAACCTCGATTGTCTCCGGCCCTGTAAGCGCCTGCATTGCCTTTTTGGTCTTAACGACCGGGATCGGGCAATTATCTCCCATTGCGTTGACTGTAATCATTGTACATTCCACCTTTCTTCTTAGGTTCGCCTACCTCCAACACATATAGACATATTCTATCATTGTTTGACAAAAAGGTAAACGGATATTTGATATATTATAAAATAGTTTGAGAAAAATCCCAGACTCTTTTACCACTGTAAACGTATCAGTATGCGCATGTGGCATAGCGGTAGCTCTCCGGTTTCTCGCGTATGCTTCGGTTCCTGATGTCTAATGTGTGATAAGACCTGCCGTCATAAAGCGCCGGTTTCATTTCTCCCTTTTTAAAAACAGAAAGAAACTCCTGCATCGTATGTACCTCCTCAGGAAAATAAGTCGCACAGACGCCAACCTTCTCAGGTACGTGGCAGTCGCTTGAACCCATGGTGAAAAGCCCAAGCTCCAATGCAAATTCAGCCGCTCTCCTGCAGGCATCCATGGATGTGCTCCCATTGAGTACTTCCAGCCCGTCCAACCCTCTCACTTCCCGGAGATGTTCTTCCAGACCCCGATTGTTATTGCGGAAGGGATGCGCTGCAAAACATACGCCGCCCTGTCCCTTTACCAAATCGATGAAATCCTGCGCCGGTATGCGCTCTTTCGGGTAATCCTCAATCCCGAAGGCAACGATATCCCCCTGCAAGGAGAAGAATTCGATTCCTACAAAAATCGGGAATCCAGTCTGACTGGAATACTCAGCCGCATATTCCTTTAATCCCATGCTGTCATGGTCGGTAATACAGATTCCTCCAAGTCCCCTGTCCTTTGCAATCCGTACGATTTGGTCTAATTTCAGGAAACTGTCCTTTGAGTATGTCAGTTCGTGCATATGGGTGTCTATCAGCATATTTTCTTCTCCTTTCAGACGTTTCATACCCGGCATCATCTGCCTGTGCGTCCGTACCTCTCCTTCTATTATATAAATCCATGGCTCAGGCTTCAAATAGACTTTTATAATATATCACTTTATTTATTTTATTTTTCTATACCTTATTGGACGAAGTCCACCCGCCCCGTCAGGGGCATGCCTTACGGTGTGCCCTTGGGTATACCTAACTGGACGAAGTCCACCCGCCCAGCAGGACATATTTCCTCCACTGCATATAGAGGCAGATTGACCAGCCAATCTTCTTTTTTGTAATCCGCCATGGACGTTCGGACGGAAATTTCGGGATTAAATTTCTCTCGGTAAGTTCTCAGGCTCTTTGCTTTCAGATTGACCTCTGCCTTGACTTCAAGAGGGATAATCTGCTCACCGGTATCAACAATAAAATCCACTTCACAGGAACCACGGTCATTGGTATAATAGTAGACCCTTAAATCGTCTATGGTCTGTAACTGCTGACATACATACTGCTCGGTCAGCGCTCCCTTAAATTCAGTAAATAAATCGCTGCCGTCCAAAAGCGTATGCTGATGCAGGCCAGCCATACAGCCAAGAAGTCCCACGTCAACAATAAACAGTTTAAAAGCTCTTAAATCCTCATAGGCTTTCAGAGGAATCCGCGCTCCGTTGACACGGCTGACCTTGAGAACAAGCCCACAGTCGCAGAGCCACATAATTGCCGCCTCGTAATCCTTTGCCCGCCCTCCCTCACGTACAAGTCCATAGATAAACTTTTTGTTCTCCTTTGCTAACTGGGAAGGAATACTGTTCCATATCATACGGATTTTCGGCACTATTTCATTGGGAGCATGCTTGGAAAAATCCTGTTCGTAGGCCGCCAATATCCTCTTTTGGATTGCCCGTACTTCGTTAAAATCCTTTTCCTCTGCAAAACTTAGCACTGCTTCTGGCATACCGCCAACAAAATAATAGTATTTCAGCGCATCTATATAAGTCTGACGAAACACGGTCATCATCGAGTAGTCCCGCTCTTCCAGAAGTTTTGCAAAACGTTCTCCCACGGTCGCCGTTAAAAACTCCTTGAACGACAGTGGATAAAGGCTCAGGAAATCCACTTTCCCCACTGGAAATGACGTCCCCTCGTGCAATGCAATGCCCAGCAGGAAACCTGCGCATATAATATGATACTGGGGCGCGTCTTCATAAAAATATTTAAGGGATGAAAGCGCTCTTGGCGCCTCCTGTACCTCATCAAATATAAGCAGCGTGTCCTTTGGATTTATTTTTTTTCCGACATACAGTTCAATCCCCAGAATCAGCCGGCTGGGATTTAAATCGGCAGAAAATAACTCTGCCATTCTGGAATTGGAATCAAAATTGATATATATGGTATCATCATAAGCCTTACTGCCAAATTCTTTCATCAGCCAAGTCTTTCCCACCTGTCTTGCCCCTTCGATAATCAGCGGCTTGCGGCGTTTGCGCTCTTTCCATCTGTAAAGTTTTTCGATTGCAGATCGATACATAAAACTCACCTCCATCAAGTAATACCCAAGGGCACACCGTAATACATGCCCCTGCGGGGCGGGTGGACTTCGTCCAGTTAGGTATACAAACATAGCATAACACGCAAATCACATAATATACAAGAAAAAACCGAGAAATATTCCTATTTTTACTATGAATTTTCGTTTTATTTTCACACTTTTTACAGCGTAATTACGAGGACAGAATACATTTTTTACAACGAAAGTTCCAGAAACAACTGCACTTTATCAATCACATAAGAAGGACTCCGACATAAAAAGGAGCCTGAGATTAACTCAGGCCCGACATTGCCATACGCTGCGCATGGCTCCTATCATTTCTTTTCGTACTGATTCTTAACTCTTCTTGTTCTCTCAGGCAATCCAGAATCGCCTTGTTCAGGGACAGCATCTTCTCATCCAGCGACGACACCATCTCCGCACACTCTCTCAATTCCCGGCTGATATATTCGGGGGCATTCCCTTCAAACTTGTAATAAATCTTATGCTCAAGACTTGCCCAGAAATCCATGGCAATCGTCCGGATCTGTATCTCTACTTTCGTATCTACCACACTGTCCGACAAAAAAATAGGTACGGATACCAACATATGGTAGCTCTTATAACCGCTCGCCTTCGGGCGCTTGATATAATCCTTGATTGCCAGGACCTTCAAATCACTCTGATTCCCGATCATCTCTCCCAACTGATAAATGTCGGATGTGAAGGAGCAAATTAGCCTCACGCCGGCAATATCGTTGACATACTTGACCATGTTCTCGATTGATATCTCGTACCCGTTCTTCCTTAACTTCTTTACTATACTCTCTGGTGTCTTTACTCTTGTCTTGATATGCTCAATCGGATTATACTTATGTACGTGCTGGAATTCATCGTTCAGTATCTCAAGCTTCGTCCCAACTTCCTTCAATGCCGAGTTATACAGGAACATAATCGTCTTCCAACTGTCTACATCCTCATAATTCTTTATTGCATTCTCCATATAGTATCTCTCCTCTCATACCGAAGAGTTAATTCGTACTGTCCTTAGTATACCATATGAATCAAGGTATGTCATGAAATTCACATTTATTTAAGAAAGTGGTTACATTTGTAAATTATCTTAAAAATCATCAAGAAAACAAATACGTTAGAATTCAATCCCCTGCCTCGCCGAACGCCCTAAGTCGAACTGATGCTTGACCTTCCGGATTTCCGTGGCATAGTCCGCCATCTCAAGCAGGCTGTCCGGGACCTCATGGCCTGTCATTACGATTTCCAAGCCTCTCGGCTTATGCTGAATGAAACTGATCAGCTTCTCTTCACTGATCACGTCCAACTGCAAGGCACACAACACTTCATCCAACAGAAGCATATCGAAAGGCCCGCAGAACTTTATAATCTCATCCAACGCCTTATTATTGTAATGGCGAAGTTCTGCCCGTTCGTCACGGTTCATATTGCTTACGAACTTCACCTGCTTTCTCCCCGGCAGACAGGTAACATTAGGGAGCGCTTCGAGTACTTTTCTCTCACTGGAAGAGTTGTCCTTTAGGAACTGGAACACCAGCACCTTTAGTCCCGCTCCTACAGCCCGCACGGCAAGCCCGACGGCTGCGGTGGTCTTTCCCTTCCCATCTCCATAGTATACATGTATCCTTCCTGTTCCAATCATCCAATCATCCCCGCTTTCATAGTTATTATAATCCCTCTTCCCGAATTTGTATAGCAAAGATTTGAAACCTCTTTACAGCCGTATGAAAAACAGCTATACTTGTCATGATATTTCTAGGAAATGAGGTACGTTTATGTTTCGTTTATGGGGAAAAGAATTCAAGGATAACAGAATGGTCCGGGACACCGTCGTCTGTGATGATACGGACGATACCCGGACACATAAGATTTTTAACGCATTAGACGCCATATGCTACGAATTCGATCTGAGCAAGCCAATCTGGCTGGATGCGACGATTGACGAATTCAAGCGACATGACAAGACACGGTTTACACAGGATAATTTCGTGGACATGATTGATTTCGACTATCTTGAAATCCATATTATTGAGGAATGAGGATTCACTACTCATTCCGGATCGCCGCAAGCGGGCTAAGCTTCATAGCACGCAGCGCCGGGAAATATCCTGCAATCACACCCACCAGCATCGCGAATCCCATGGACAGCAGCACCAGCCACACAGGGATATAAGAAATATTCCCGTCAAATCCCATTGCCGCCCCATTTCCGGTCAGGAAATTGATGACCGACGACATCAGGAAGCTCAAGACATTTCCAATCGCACCGCCCATGAGTCCGATAAATGCCGCTTCCAGCAGGAACATCTGCTTAATATTCTTCAAGCTGCATCCCAGTACCTTGATGACGCCAATCTCCTTGGTCCGTTCGTAGATGGACATCATCATCGTATTGGCGATTCCAATCGCCGCCACGAACAGGGACACGGCGCCGATCCCGCCCAGCACTGCCTGGATAATGGCAAACTGGCTCTTCATACTGTTCAGGTATTCCGCATTCGTCTCCACATTGTAACCCATTTCACGGATCGCTGCCGCTACTGCATCGACATTTTCGATATCGTCTACATTGACCTGGGCGTAAGAATAGCAGAATTCCTTATACGGTTTTCCCGATTTTGTAGTCGGCTGTCCCGGAATTGCCCTTCCGGAAAATTCTTTCTTCAAAATCTGTTTCAATGTATCCAAATCGCAGTAAATATAATAATAATTGGCATTATACTCCTCCGGTCCGCCTTTCACCATACCGCATGCCCTTACTACATGCTTCTTAACGGTCTTGGACTTCGCCATCTGCCCGCCGCCTTCATCTACACCCATATCCAGTCCGCTTCCCATATTATTATAGTATCCGTCCTGGTCAAGGATCAGGAAAATGGAGTCATGAAGAAAATCAATATCCGGCATCTCCATCGTCTCATAATACCCATTCCCCGTTCCTTTCTCATAGAACATCGTGGGAATCCCGTTGCCGTACACCAGCTCTAGCGTGCTGCCGCCAGGCGTGGGGAGCGTACCTTCCCCCAGAGGGATATTCTTTGCCGCCAGCCCCTCCGGCGTCATAGCCACTAACTGCCCGGAGCCTTCGTATTTGCCTTTTATCATGTTCACCCACATCTCATATACGGGCGATGCATTGGTCACATGCTCCACCTGGGCAAGCTCGCCGACTGCCCTATCGTTGATATATTTCTTCGACTCCTCCCCGCTTTCGCTGCCATATGAGTAGGAATACATAGAGTCGCCCGCGCTGGCTCCAGTCACCTTAATACTGGTCAGGCCGCCGGAATTCTCCACCTCCCGGTAGAGGGACTCCTGCAGCCCCAGTCCCAGCGAAATCATGACGACGATGGACGCTGTTCCGATAATCACTCCAAGGACAGTCAGGAAGGTCCGAAGCTTCCGCCGCTTTAAATTGCTACCGCTCATCCTCAGAAGATCTATCCAGCTCATCCAGCAATTCCTCCTCTTCATTCAATCTCTGCCGTTTTTTCCTTTTCTTCCTTACGACTACGATGATAATGACCAAAAGGACAATCCCTGCGATGACTGCCACCGGAATCACTGGAAATCCTTTTTCTTCTTCCGGCATATCCATACCTGACATCATGGACATATCTTCCATCATCTCCATGACTTCAATCTGTAGTTCCTTCGTAGTCGTAGATATCTTGCCCGCTTCATCTTCATAGCTCACCGTCATGGTCACATTCGCCGGGCCTGCCGTCGCCTGGGCGCCTTCTAACATGGCGTCGATGGACGCTGTCGCGCCGGACTCTACATTCCCAAGAAATACCTCTTCCTTCTTGATGCAGGTTCCCTCAAAAGTTACTTTGACATTATAGAGCTTAATCCGTCCTAAGTTGTAGAGGTTACACATAACATTCGCCTCGTCGCCTACGGAAATGCTCTCTGGGCTGATCTCGAAGTCGCTGAACTCAAACCTTGCATCCTGCTTTACCGGAATGGAGATACTGGACGCCGCATCAATCTGCGCGCCGTCGCTATCTTCATACTTCATCGACAAGTCTACACTGTACGGTTTCTGTAACAGATCCGCCTTGGCATTGAGCTGGATAGAAATGTCCGCCGCCCCGTTTGCCTTGATTCCGTCCAGATAAATAGAGCTGGAACCTGACGCCGGAAGAAATGCAGGCGCTACCGTCTGTGCATCGCTTCCTTCTGTCGGTGCGCTCAAATCAAACAGCATGTTCCGCACCTTCGTTGATTTGGACGTATTTTTCAGATGAATGGTCAGGGTAAAGTTGCCGCCTGCACGTACCTCCGCCGGATCTGTCTTGAATCCGGTGACGATTACCCTTGGTACAGAATTGGAACCTTCTGAACCGGAACCGCCCCCTCCGCTGAAAGAAGCGCCGCCGTTACTGAATCCGCCTGCATCGGCTGACGGGAAATCTACGCCGTCTCCGATAATCTGGTCGCCAGGGTTTGGAACCGGCGTATTATCAACCGGAGGTTCTGGCTTTTCTTCGGGTTTCGCCGTGGTATTTGCATAAAATTTCTGGGAAACCACAGCGTCCGAAACGCCTTGGGCATACACGTTGAACTGCAAAGTATGTCTCGAAGTCGCCACATCTTCTCTCTGGGTAAATTCAAAAGAAACTGCCTGGGACTCACCATTTTTTATATTTAATTCCTGGGCATAGCTCTGGTATTCCGTATTAAACGGCCATTCTTCATTGGTATCGCCAAGGCTTGGGGATAACACAGCATTCGTTAAATCCACACCGGAATTATTATGTACAATTAGCGTCCAAGTCGTCGCTTTTCCCGCCTCAAATGTGGGCACCCGGTTATCCTGAGATACAATCGTGATGCCGCTTGCACTCTTTGCTTCTACAGACGGCTGCCCCTCCTTCTGCACTTCTTCTGCCTGCACTCCCGCCGGCATGGACACTGCCGCCAAAAGTGCGGCCAGACAAACTCCCGCCAGAATCCTTCTTAATCTTCTCATCCTTTCAGTCCTCCCTGTAATGCATTCTTCCGGTTTTCTTCAATCTTGAGAATCTTCCCGTCCCGGATATGGAAGACTCTGTCTGCATAAGTCGCCAGATGTGCGTCATGTGTTACCATGACAAGGGTCTTCTTCTGCTCTCGCACCACCTGCTGCATCAGCCGCATGACCTCCTCTGATGTGTGGGAATCCAGATTCCCGGTAGGCTCATCCGCAAATATAATCTTAGGGTCTACCACCAACGCCCTGGCGACGCCTACCCGCTGCTGCTGGCCTCCGGACATCTGGTTCGGCAGATGCTTCTTGTGCTTTTTAAGCTTCACCAAATCCAGCATCTTATCTGCCTTGCGCATCCGTACATCCCGGGGGACGCCCCGGAAGCTTAGGGGCAGCGCCACATTCTCCACCGCATTCATGGTTCCTAACAGATGGAAAGACTGGAAGATAAACCCCACATGGTCCCTCCGGAAACGCACCAACTGTTCCTCCGTCAGGTTCTCGATGTGCTGCCCTGCAATTACCACGCTGCCTCTGGTAGGTTTTTCAAGTCCCGCAAGCATATTCAAAAGCGTAGACTTCCCGGAGCCTGACGTACCTACGATTGCACAGAACTCTCCCTCGAAAATATCGAACCCTACTCCGTCCAATGCACGCACGACTTCGTCGCCTACCCGGTACAACTTATAAAGACTTTTTACTTCTATTACTTTGTCCATAGACTCCTCCTAGCATATATTTCATCATTATAAGCCTCAAATCCAAACATTTTCGATAGAAATTCTGAATTTTTTCTTAATTTAAAAAAACAATTGCTTTTTCATCTATTTGGTGCTATAATCATTGACATGCAGATATAGTTCATTGGTAGAATGCTAGCTTCCCAAGCTGGAGAGGCGGGTTCGATTCCCGTTATCTGCTTTTTACCGAAAGCTAAGGATATTTTTTATTCTTAGCTTTTTTGATGTAGCTTTTCTATTTCAAATGTTCTTTTCTAACCATTATAGCATCTTTTTCGATAATAGCAACACTACTTCACTTATCATTCTACTGGTTCCTGGATATTTTTATTAACTGGACTGAATAATTGTTTTATAGTATAATATCTGCATGTGTGCGGTAAATTCAGCGTTACATTAGAATACGCCGGCTGTATGCTGTTTTTTGAAGAATTTATCGCTCGGTTTGAGAACCTGTAAACCACGGAAAGGAGTGAGGCCATTGAACAAAGAATTAAAAAAGAAGATGCGCGGAATTTTGTTGGAACGGTATGGAGTAGACATTGATGAGGCGGTATGCCGTTTTTCAACGCAGAATTATGCTTTCATTTTTTCAGAAAAGCCCTATATGATCCGCGTCAGTATCTCGCCTAAAAAGAGCAGGAAAGAGATTCTCAGCGAACTAATGTGGGTGGACGACTTAAAACCGTTCAAACAGACCATCTGTGAGCCGAACGAGTCGCTTAATGGGATTCTTCTGGAAGAATTTGAGATTGACGGCGTCTTATACCGTGCCAGTATGTTCCGTACGGCACGAGGGAACATTAAGCCCACAACCGAGATGAAGCCCATGTTCTTTATCTGTGTGGGCGATCTGTTAGGAACCATCCATCATGTCAGCACCAACGAAAGAGAACTGGGAATCCAGTATGGCCGGAAAAGGATGAAGGATACCTTTGGCGAATTAAAAAACCGCGTGGCAGTAAATATGACGCCTGAAATCGAAAAGAGGATTCATGCCATTCAGCAGGAAGTAGACAATCTGCCGGAAGAACTGGGGCGGTATGGCATCTGCCATGGAGATTTTCATATTAATAACTTTTTTGTGGAGGAAAATAATATCTGGCTGTTCGATTTTGACGGCTGTACCTATGCTCATTATCTGTATGACGTAGCCAGCTTTGTCCAGGCATGTTTCCTTATGGGTTACAAAGCAGGCGAAGACTGCCGCAAAGTGCTTTACGAGGACATCCTGCCCTATTTTAAGACGGGTTATGAGTTGAATAAGGATTGTGACGAACATTATTGGGAGCATTTGGAGCTGTTTATCGCTTACCGTGTGGCAATGGCATATATGTCTCTCTTGGAGATTGACGAGTGCGGTGTTGTGGACAATCTGGAACAGATCAGGCAGTTTTTGGGTTACATAATCTCTCAGGATGATGTATTGGACGCTATGACGGCAGCATTGAAAAAACGAGGAACTTCCAATGAAAAATGATTATATCGTCCGAAATTTATATCGCTCTTTTGTGATTGTTTCCATATTGTCTGCATTGACGGCGACGGTAGGGATGCTGATTGACAATATGATTGTAGGTTGTTTTCTGGGCTCAGACGCATTGGGGGCAATGGGCGTTGTCGGACCTGTGAGCCTGCTCTTTTCTGCCTTTGGAAACATTTGTTCCGGCGGAGGGACGGCAAGGGCTTCCCAGGCGCTTGGCAGAGGTGATAAGGAACAGGTCTGCCGTATTTTCACTGTTACCATGCTGTTTGCTTTTCTTGTGGGAGTGGTTCTTACAGTTGCCGGCTTGCTTTTTGCACCGCAGATTGCCGATATTCTGGGCGCCCATGGAGCGCTAAAGGAGTTGACCACCCAATATCTGTATGGCTATTTTTTAGGCGCCCTTCCCACGCTTATGATGACGGCTCTGATGGGATTTTTCCGTATCGACGGTTCCCCGCGTCTGCCAATCCTGTGTATCGCTGTTATGACGGTATGTAACATTGCGTTGGATCTGTTCATGGTTCTTGTATTACATAAAGGTATGCTGGGTATGGCGCTGGCAACAGCCATCAGTTATTTCATTGCAGTTCTGGTAGGCTGTTCGCATTTTACCAGAAAATACAACACACTGAAACTGACGGCTGTAAAGGGAATCGGAAAAGAACTGTCCTCTATGATCGTAACCGGAGCGCCTACGGCCATTAGCCGGATCAGCGATACTCTTAAAGTGATGATCCTGAATAATCTTATGGTTACTGTTATCGGCGTAGGTGCGGTCACGGCGCTGAATGTCCGGACACAGGCAAATAACATCGTAGGCGCATTGATCGTCGGCATCGGACAGGCGGCGATTCCCGTGACCGGCATGTTCTATGGGGAAGAGGATCGGACCGCCCTTGAAGATACCTTAAAGACATCCCTGCGGATAGGGATGACACTCTGTTTGGCAGGGGCTGTCATACTGCTTTTGTTCCCGGCATTTTTTGTAGGGATTTTCGGGGTTACGGATCCTGCTATTATGGAAATGTCAAATACAGCCATACGGATGTTTGCTGTCGGAATGCCTATTGCTTTGACAAACACGATTATGATGAATTTCTATCAAAGTACCAGAAAAACAGGCCTGGCAACTTTGATCTGTGTACTCCAAAGCCTGGTATTTACCGTGGTAATGGCATTTTTGCTGATCAGGCCTATGGGCAGCACCGGCGTTTGGACTGCGTTCCTTCTCGGGGAAATATTTACGTTTATTACAATTGTTTTATATGTTTCCATAAAGAATAGAAAATTTTCCCTGAAAATTTCGTCCTATATGCTTCTGGACGAGGATTTCGGAGGAAATCCCAAAGACAGGCTGGAGCTTTCTATCGGCAACAGTATGGATGAAGTAATGAATATATCTTCCGGCATTTTGCGGTTAGAAAATAACTGGGATACCGACAAAAAAATGTTGAATGAAATTTCCCTCTGCATAGAGGAAATGGCCGGCAATGTTGTACAACATGCTTTTAAGCCGGGAGAAAAGAAGTGGTTTGACGTGCTGATTTTAAATAAGCCCGAGTCTGTCGTTATACGTATGCGCGATAACGGCTCCGCCTTTGACCCTTCCGATTATCTGAATATGGCCAAAGACGTGGATGGAAAAGAGACATTTGGCATTAAAATGATCTCTTCCCTTGCCGATAAATTTGATTACTCGCGCAATATGGGACTTAATGTCCTGATTATTGCCCTTAAAAAGCATTGCGAAACTCACATTTGATTTTGAGAAAAAGGACATAGATTTTGAATACATAAAAAATGGAGGAAATGTTGATTCTACAGCGTTTCCTCCACCAGTCTTACAAATCAGAGTTCTTTTTGCTGACAAAATTCAATAATTTTATTACATCATTCATACTGACCCCATTTCCATCTACATCTGCCGCCGCCAGTGCTTCACCTGTCAATATTTTTTTCTTAGACACATGGTTCAGACACAGTATTACATCATTCATAGTTATTTCCCCGTCTTTGTCAATATCTCCCTTTTTTACTCCAAAATAATTTGTAAAAGTTAGTTTAGATGTATCTGATTCCTTTGACCATGTTTTACCTCCATCGGTAGACCTCTTTACAGAAGTTAGGGACGGGGTTAGGCTAGAACCGTTGGCGGTAACAGTGACGGTGACTTTGTACTGGGTCTGGTCTTTTTGGATACTGTCATAGTCAGAGGATTCCATTGTGGTCTGGAATACTATGTAGTTGTAGGTGCCTGGATATATAAATTTTATCTCAGGACTTGTATTCATGTTTGCAACAATACCTGAAAATCCCCCTCCACAGCCAATTTCATTAAGATGTGCTAAGTATTCTGCCTGTACTCTGTAAATTCTACCACAAGAAGAACATTTAACTCCAGAAACACGTTCTATATTTTCTTCAAGAGGTAGTGTAATTGAAGAACCACTACTCGGCTTAACTCTTGCAATTCCTTCAAAATAAGCAGGTGTATCAGTATCCCCGTATGGATATGGAAATTTGTTGAATATAGGGTCGCCTTCTTTTTCTGGGGCGATAGAGTAGGTGAACGAGTCGCCCGCCTTAAAATTTCTACCCTCCATATTGACTATGATGTTAGTATCTAAGGAATACTTCACAGGCGAATACTTGTATGTGGCATTAAAGCTCTCATTAGAACCACTTAAATCGGTAGTACCCGTTACGGATTCCTTATTCCATGTATAGTTATTATCCTCTTTATGGGTTATCTGATAATTTACACCAGTAGGCATAGATTCAGTCTTGAACTGATACCTCGCCGGAAATGATACACTACCAATACCATTCTCTAATTCAAGAGTGTGTTCACTTACTACGTCACCACCATATACTAATTTATAAGGCAAAGAAGTAGTAAGACCTTTACCATCCTTAATAAGATTAAAGTTGTAAGTAAATACCCTATCACCATCCATATACTGACCGTTGCCATCTATACGAGTGGATAAAGTGAAGTCACTTACTTCCTGCCTGACGTTATGGTATGTACTGCTACTCTCTATACCACTGTAAGAAACACCACCTACCGAACAAACACTAGCTTTACTAGATACAGTACCCTCAGACTTAGTATTGCATGTAATATGGAACATTACAGCATCATCCCAAGATAACTGGTTAGCTTTGAATACTACGTCGTTGCCCTCAAGCCTAGCAGAATAACCAGAACTACCAGATATCGTATGTTGGTTAGCCGCCGAAGTAGACGAAGTTAAGTTGTACTTAGCAGTAGATACATCTGCCTCAAGAGAGTTGTCTATATGTATCTTAACTTCTACATTTGTTAAATCATCCTTATCATGTACGTTTTTTACTTGGACATAGTACTCAATCGTGTCACCTAAGTTTACAGGAACTGGATAAGCCTCAGAAATCGAAGAAGGCTCACTCTTTATAGTAAGTTGCACAGGGCACTCGTCTGACTGTGCACTGACAGCACCCGCCACCCCACTCCTTGCTTCTTCAACATTCGTTTCTAATTCTTCACCCTCTGTTTCACCGCTGACCGTCCCCGACTTTTCCTCCGGGGATATCTCCGGGACATCCTCATTACCGCCTATTTCTTCTACATTCACCTCGTTATTAATATCATTTTCACTCTCAATCTCAGCCAAAACACCCCCGCCGATTAGGGTTGAACACATCAACGCTATAACCAGAACCGCTATGGCTCTCTTAAAATATCTTCTCATGCCTTATACCTCCTACTGCTAAAAATACAGCGTAGTCCAAATGACTCACTACGCTGTATCCCCTTCCCTATCTTCCTGCCTTGCAGAATCTTCTCCTACATGCAAACAGAACCACAGCCATTGAAAGTGCAAACATCAATACATATAATACAACATCCGCTGTATCCCCTGTCTTTGGGCTATTTCCCGTCTTTGCACTATCCTTCTTTGTGCTGTCCGTCTTTGTCCCATCTGCCTTATCCTGTCCCGGCGCCGGTTTCACAGAGCCTTCTTTTACCGTAATCTTACAGCTTGCTTTCTTATCGCCTACCGTTGCGGTAATTTCCGCTTCCCCGGCTTTCAATGCCTTGACCCTTCCATTCTCTACTGATAAAATGGCTGAGTCTGAGCTTGCCCATACTACATCCTTCAAATCGGTTGTGTTTTCAGGGTTATAAATGACGGTGAGCGTTTCCTCAGTCCCGACTACCATTTCCTTGATAACCTTGTCAAAGGCGATAGAATCCAATGGAATTTCTTTCACTTCGATTTCCGTTTCTTTTTCAACCGTTTCCCCGGCTTTCCCTGCACCGTCAAAGAAGGTAATGACAGCCTTCACTTTTATCTTCCCTTCTTTTACTCCTTTCAGCAAACCGGATACCGTATCAATGGACGCAACTTCTTCATCCGAGACAGCCAGACCGGAATCGAACCGGTACGGGAGATTAGTCCCGCAGGATTTTAAGTCCGTAAAGCCCAATTAACCACGTTAGTACAAATTGGAACTCATTGGAACTTAGAACCCTTAGAAAATGCAGGAAATTCAGGGTTTTTTACAGCAAAAAGCTGGTAATCCTTTTAAATACAGGACAAATCAAGAATTTGGTTTTGGCAAGGAAAAAATCATATTGGAGGGATGTTGGAGGGATGTAGAAGGGATCTTACCCAGATTTCACATTCTCTTCCATACAAATTATAATGTAACTGCCATAACTACTATTAGCAAAGACGGACGGTTTTTAGCCATCCGTCTTTTTCGATTCAAAGAAAGGAACTATTATGGAAAATCAAACCTATCAATTAGAGCTGAAACAAATCGTAGAATTTCCTCGCTGCAGAATTTACAGAGATTTCATACGGTCACTCGTCACTAACAAGGGCATCCGAACAAACGGAGGCTCTTTTCTTTTTTATTACATCGTCCTGTGCTCTTATGCAAATTACAGGTCATCCTACCGCCGTACAGAAACTATGACATATCTTGTCGGGCCTGGGGAATGGATCTGCACCCTGGCTGAACTGCGCATCTGGTTTCGGTGCCGGTTCCAGCATCAGGCAATCTCAATCTTGGAGTACCTACAGAAACAGAACTATATCACATACTCTCTTCTGGAGAACAAGAAGGTTGTGAAGTTTAAGATCACAGACTGGCCGAAGGATAATACCGTACTGGAATACAACTTCCCCTGCAAGAAGGATGACGGCTTTTTCTTTTTTCCAATTGCCAAAGTTCATGAGCTAATCAGCATGGGGAAATGCTCGGAGATGGACATGCTTTTAGATATGTGGATTCATGCCATCTATAACGATCCGTCTGTGCAAGGCTCCTATTCAGGTCCGGTTGTGTATTACCGCAACAACACCGGCAATCCGGTGACCAGCTTCCAGACATTGGGCGACCGTTGGAACCATTCCAAAACAACCGTATCACGTACCTTAAAGAAATTTGAAGAAATGAAGCTTATCACATTAGTTTCCTTCACCGGGAAGCATGGCAGCATGATTTATCTGAATGATTATCTGTCAGTCATGTTCGATATCAGCGATGTGATGATCGACAAGGAGGAGATTGCCATGACTATGCAGCTACCAATCCATGTACCAGAAAACAAGGGCGAACCCTGCGTTTCAGAAGTCGTGAAAGAAGAACAGGTCAGCGTTCCAGAAAATGATCCGTGCGTTTCGAAATCGCACATGCAGTTTATCATCCAAAAAGTGGCGGAAATGCTGAAATCACAAGGGATTCCGTGCTGCGAGTGTCCCAAAACCCGCTATATATTATCTCCTTTATCCTCTGCCTGCAAGAATATAGTAAATATATATACTCTAAGTATTATCTGCCCTTACGGAAATGCAGCCTATCGGTTTGAGTTGACCGTCAAGCCTGAAGAGAAGGACTATCTGGAGAGGAATCCGATTCTGAAAGAGCATGCAGATATTGTGGAAAAGATTCTGAAGGGGGCTGAATAGGATGAAGGATACAAGCAGGAAGGATGCGGGGATGCAGAATGCAAAATGGAAAGATACTGGAGTGAATGATGTGGAATCGGAGGATACAGCAATGAATGGTACAGAATCGGAGAATACAGGAATGGGGAATGCAAAGATGAATGCAAAAAAAAGTCGGGGAATAACTGAAAATGGTGCTGAAATCCCCAATTTAAAGAAAAGTAATACCAGAAAGAGGGATAGCCGGAATAGATTAAGCGACTGGAATCCGGAAGAGGATCCGCGCTTTCATGATACCTATAAATTTCTTCGGAGATATCGGGATGCCACCTATAGCCTGAAAGTAGTAGTCCACCAGATGGAGACACAGTTCCGGCTGAAATATGGGACAAGTGTGGATGAATTCCTTGATTCCATCTATACTGCAGGAGCCGATCTGTCCGGAGATGATATTGAAGAACGAGCAAAGAGCATTGAGCGGAGCAACCGGATGTTGAAAATGCTGGATTCCTCTGTGGATTTGCTTAGAATCAATCACAAACACGGAGAACAGTACTATTGGATTCTCTACTATACCTTCCTTTCCCCTCAGAAACCGAGCGGTACAAACGAGATCATAGAGAAGCTGCGGCCACATATTTCCAATATTTCCTATCGCACCTATTATCGAAAAAGGCATAAGGCAATCGAATCACTGAGTACCATACTTTGGGGGTATACCGCTAAGGAAACCATTGAGATACTAAATGAATTTTTCCCTGAAGAATAAAATCATCGACATTTCATAGATGGATGCTCATAATTAGTATAAAAACTAAGGAGTATCCATTTATGAGCAGATTAGAGACTTTAATTGCAAACTACTTGAAAAACTGTGAATCCATTAAAAAACTGGATAGGAAGACACTGAAGGCTTATCGTATTGATCTGGCGCAATTTCAAGCATTTATGCGGAAATATCCCGATTTTGAAGATAAAACTGCTATAAACGAGTATATCTCATCTCTCCATGACCAGTATAAGCCCCGAACCACCAAAAGAAAGATTGCTGCTCTAAAAGCTTTCTTCCACCATTTGATTTATGAAGAGATTATTACCCTGAATCCATTTGACAAGATCAACGTAAAATTTAGAGAACCACAAATACTACCCCGGACAATACCGGAAGCTACGATTGCTGATTTTATCTCCACAATGTATAAACAAAAGTCGCTTGCAGATACAACCTATCAATACAATGCAATCCTTCGCGACATCACTATTATTGAGCTGCTCTTTTCCACAGGCGTCAGAATCTCAGAACTGTGCGCCTTAAGACTACAGCAAGTGGATCTGGTGTCCTACAAAATAATCATTTACGGAAAAGGTTCTAAAGAACGACTAATCCAAATCGGCAATGATGACGTCAAAAAGGTGGTGTCTGAATATTATAATGCTTTTCAAGCAGATATTCTCTCCACCGGATGGTTTTTCATCAATCGACTTCATCAGCGGTATTCAGAACAATCTGTACGGGCTATGATTGTGAAGTACTTAAAACTGGCAATGATCGATATGCATATTACTCCGCATATGTTCCGCCATTCATTCGCCACTTTGCTACTGGAAGCTGACGTTGACATCCGGTATATACAAAAAATGCTTGGTCACAGTTCAATCAAAACAACTGAAATTTATACGAGTGTATCCATGGCAAAGCAGAATAATATCTTGACGACTAAACATCCAAGGAATTTTATGAAATTAAATGAATACTAAAAGCACGTTAACTTTTTAGCTTTCCTGAAGAAAAAGCAGTGAACTTTTCTTTTGAACTGCGTTCACTGCTTTTCTATTACTTTCAACTCCCCACTCCGCCGACAATCCTATCCTAGCTTCTATTTCTAGAGTGTAGCAAGTGGCGGAGAATTAGTGCTATGTTGGGTTTTGTAAATGCCAAAGTACTAAGTTCTGCTTCATAAACCATAAAAACTATGAACCATTAACCTCAAAAAATTTCATACAAGCTGTACTTTTTTTCCAAGATGAATGATATTTCGCTCATGCTGATAGTATAAATTCTTTCCGCAACATTTCTTAAATTTTATACCACTACCACATGAACATGGATCATTTCTACCGACTTTAACGATATCTGTTCGCTGCCTTGTTTCCATAACCGTTGTAATTGAAAATTGTTGAAGAAATGGTTGTTTAAGCTCTAAGAATTGTCCAAGCTTAGCAAACTGATCTGATTCACTTCTATTGTCATCTGACAATTCGATTATACACCGTTTATCTTCAGGGTGCTCAACCAAACAAGCAGCTTGAAATTCTTCTATTTCATCTACAATGTCTAACGCAATGTCTCCCCAATATAAATTTCCTTTTATATGCGGACAGGAAAGACTTTGCATGGATTTACCACAAATGCTACAATGAGATTTGCTGATAATATACTCGCTACTAAAAAAGACCTTGTAAGGATATAATGCCTCGTATGCTTCTAACAACTTGTAAATATCTGGCATTTCTTTACGTTCTTCAATTTCTAAATATTTACCAACAAATCTTAAATCATCGAAGCAATCTTGCAAAGCACTCCATGATACCTTGTAGTTACGTTTTTGCAATAAACTAAAGTAACTCGAAAGATGGCAAAATAGCAGAAAATAATTTCTAAAAACTATTTGTGAATTTGCCAATCTTTCGTCATTCAATTCGATGGCTATCCTTTTTATTTTATCAAATGAATCTTTGCACTTGTTGTATTCTTTACAAGAATCATCATAATCACCCGCATTAATACGCATTTTCAATTTTTTTAATTGAGCACATACATTTGAAATTTCAAAAATCTCTTTGTGAGATAAAAAATAATTTATCATTAGCACCTCACATCTTATTTAAATCCATCTTTTCAAAACTTTCCTTAAATGTCTTGGCATCTCCAGAGTAATGAATATACTTTTCCTCATTTTCTCTTTTAACTAAAAAAGTTACATCGACATTGACATCCTCTCTTTCACGTCCCTTCATTTTATTATAAATATAGCTGCTAACCATATTAATGATAAAAGGTAACAACACGCTTGATGCCACCCATATAACTGGCATCCAAATATCAAAGGAATGCAAGGATCGAATCTGAATATCATCTTCTGCTAACACATCAAATGAATACTCTGGTGACTGGCTACGGCAAAACTTCAAAAAGTCTATGGTTTCTTGGGCAAAATAATATTCATGCTGTTCATATTTATATGGAACAGCTAAAAAATTTGCACATTCGAATTTGGATTGAACTTCCATCGAAATATTCTTTTGTTTATAATAATCAGAAAAATCTATTTCGGTTTCTTTTACAATAATATTTTTTTCCATGTCTATGCTTCTCCTCAAAATTATTCATTCCGCTCACCCAATCTGTATACAATGAGTGAGAGTGCCTATTGTCGATGTCAAACATCCAACTGCCTATACATAACATATGTGACAAATAAATCCAAAAACATTCCTGATATGGATGCAATTTATCTTGCCTCATTCAAATCATCCCTTATTATTTTACCACAAATCATAAGATTTTGGGAATAGGCATGGTGTTCGGCATTTGCACCCGATAAATCTCACTTTATCACTTGATCATATGATTGAAACGATGTTCTCAATGCATCGTCGCCACCGTTGTCGTTCAAAACCAATTGGGCTCTTTTATGCAACACATTATCATAAATTGTCTTCTAGAACGCTACCGTAGGATTGCCCGGACTGTTTTATCCTCCACAGATTCTCCGTTTTTATACTATAAACGAAGGATAATTGAATATTATCCTTCGTTTATTATTATTTATAGCGTCTACTTTTATAAATATAAACGGAGAGAAAAATATGCTTACAACAGTGAGTTATATAACAGAAAATTTTAATAATCAATTTTGGAATTTTGAAGATTGTTCTGGGCAAGATTTTGAAGATTATATCTATACTATATTGGCAAAAGAGTTAGAACCTTATTACAAAGATGACTTACGAATTGTAAAAACTTCTCGTACAAGAGACGATGGGATTGATATTTATATAGAATCCCCCATTGAATTTTTGCTAATGGGAAATAAATTTTCGTTAAACGGTAAAAAAAACATAAAAATAGTTATTGAATGTAAATCCACAAATTATAATAAAATTGCGTTTGATAAATTTGCAAAAAATATTATTACGNAAAGCAAGCAGGTAGGAGCGCAGCATGCAGGAAGGGAGCCTGGGTTCCGGGCCAAAAACAGAGTAACAATCCTGCATGATAGAATCAGTCTTGGAAAGATCGAGATACCAGAACTGCACGATATAATCCCAAGTGCTTTTGGGAAGCGCAAAGGGATCCGGGTAAAATTTAAGGAACTGGGATACGAAAGTATCCTGAAAGGCGGCATGACCGCCAGGATTACAAGGTAACATCAAAAATCGCCTCCAATCAAAAAATGTACTTATTGATCAAGGGCGCGAAGCGCCGCATTTTTTGACTGGTTTGTCAAGTGTTTTTGCAAAAAAAGTGGGTGATTTTTTGAAGCAAGGGTCTGAAAGCCTTATAAAGTAAGGGCTGAAGATTCCGAGAAGTTATAATCTGGGAAAGGAGGGCGAGCTTATGAGTGATTTTGAAATGCTTTCGATTATGCTGATGGTTCTTGGAATTGTCGTATCAATCCTTATAGCGTATATAAATCATACAAAAAAGTAACCGCCCCTCAGCCAAAGGTATACGGTTACTTTTTTTGTAACTAAATAAATTTGGACTAGCCGTCTATCGGTAGTACCCTTTTCTGCTCTTATTTTAGCAAAGAGATAGGAAAATGTCAAATTTTCTTTAGATGTTCTGCCTGATAATTCGTGAAATTAGCCCCACTGCCACATTCCGCTCTTCATCAATATGCGTCACGACAAAGGAAACTTCATCCTTCTTTCCCACCGTTCGGCTATCATAGCAGGAATGAGCAATGGCATTGACCCCGGTGGAAAGCCGGACAAATACGGTCCCTTTGTGGATATCCTCCACAGTTCCGGCATCTTCCCTTGAATCTTGCATTTTCTCATGTTCTCCTTGCTGGTATTCCCTTCCACGCTTTTGACATCTGCCTTGACTGTGATCTTATCCAGGCTTTCAGCAGTCACAGATAAGATACGCACCAGGATATGCTCGCCTACATGGAAGCGTTCCCGTGCGTCCCCCAACCAGTCAAAGGACAGGTCGCGTGCCAGGATGGAAGTCTCCACACCGAAGATCTCCGCCCGTACAACCTTCTCCGCCACAGCGACAACCCTCGCCTGTACGATACGGTCTTCATAAATCTTAGAATTGCCTGACGCATTCCGGTCGAGATAAAAGCTCTGGCGTTTCTTCAGCATAGCCTCTTTCCGGCTGGCAACCACACTCCTTGACTGGGCATCCAACCCCTTCACAATAAAGTCGATCTCACAGCCGAGCATGTTGTTAAGGACTTTGTTTTGGCGAAGGGAAATGTCACCGTAGTCGTGTGATTCATCTTGTACCAGATTGATCATCATTTCCGTAATCGGAATGACGGTACGGAAGTCCTTATAGTAGACGATAGCAATTAAGCTGCCATTTTCCGTCTTTTCAATTCCGCCTAACATCCCGGTCAGGATCTTCTTTGTGCGGTAGGCATTCTGGATCTCGTGCCAGATGAGGTCTGCCTTCGACTGCGCCGTTTCCAGCACAGCGTCAGAATCAAGAGTTAGTACAGGTACGTTTGTGATTGTGTTCTGTTCGTTTTGCATAAATGATCTCCTTTTCTATGACATAATTGAATTTTTATCTAATGGAACCATCTCCGGTTCATCTGGCCACACGTTATCTGAGCTATCGGATAACAGGTCTGAAGAATCCGGATATGGTGGTTCCTGATAAATGTGTTTCTGAGTTACCTGTGTCGGCATTGCAGGTATTGACGTCCCTAGTGGCTTACGGGGAGCTGATGATGAAGCAGAAGAGCCATTCCTTTGCCTGCGTGGTTTCGAGGGCGGCTTGGGGAGATAGTCATATTCCTCTGTTTTTCCTTCTTCCCGCCACTTCGGAATATGTTCTGCCGCCTTTTTCGTAATCAGCTTTTTGGCATCCGGGTGCAGTGTGTAGTCATATTTCTGTACTTTCAGCACTTTCTGCCCCCTGAGAATAATGAGGGCAGTATCCAGCGGGAGCCGCAGGATCTCGTCCGGCGTCAAGAGCTTCCGTTTGCCGATGGACTGGGTTTTCCGGTACTCCGGAGAATAGTCTGACACTCGCCAGGTATTGAGCTGCTTTGCTTCCGAACTGACACCCACCGTTACGTCTCCGGAACGCGAACTGATAAATTCAGCCGTTACTTCGTCCGTGCATCCTAAGAATAACTGAGTGTCGCAATTCCCTATGATTTCCTGCCACTGATTAAAGGGATAGCGGTTCTGCATCTGAGGCAGGTTCTGGAAGATGCACGAAATGCTTAAGCCTCTGGAGCGGCAGACCGAGATTTTCTTATTTAACTCCAGGATGGCTCCGGTATTTGCCAGCTCATCCGCAAGGATATGCACCGGAACCGGCAGATGCCCGTCTACCCCATGCTTATCCGCGAAACGTACCAGTTTGATAAATACAAAGGTCATAAACAGGGATGACAGGAAGTCAAAGGTGCTGTCCTGATCGGAAGTAATGCAGAAGTATGCGCATTTCTGTTTTCCCGGCAGTGTCAGGTCGATCTCATCATAGGAAGTGATCTGCCGGATCAGTTTATTCTGGAATACCTGAAGCCTGGCTCCAAGCCCGATAATTACCCCAGATCGCACCGTATCGCTTGCCTGCTTGTAGATGCAATAGGGAACCTTTGCCGGGTGGCTCACCGGAAGCAGGTCAAAGAGGCTGTTCAGTTCTTTCTCCGAGCTGAGTGTCAGCAATTTATATACCTGCCCGATGTTCTTGGACTCTGGCGGGAATCCCTGCTCGACATAGAGAACCAGCGCTTTGAGCAGATTTAATTCCGCATTATCCCAGAAATGATCCCCTTTGGCAGAACCAGTATTTTGGATAATGACGTCGGAAAAGACCTGCGCCATAGTCTCCTGGCCGTCAATCTCCATCAGACAATTCCATGCATCGGAGTTCTCCGGGTTTACAAGGTTAAAGCATCTCACGGTGTAGCCCTCGTTTTCCAGATAACCAGCCATGCTTTCATACAATTCACTTTTGGGATCAGTGATAATTAAGCTTTCCCCAACTCCGCCATTCTTCCCGCGTGCGACACACTGGAAGATCATATTACGGGCAAACGCCCTGGACTTCATAGAACCGCTTGCGCCATAGACGGCAATGTTGCGGTTCATGCGTGTTTCATAGGGAAGGCAGACCGCTTTCCCGTTCAGCTTTCCAAGGATTGTCCCTTTGGTTTTCTTCACATGGTCTGTCAGTTCCAGCACCTTGTACATCTCATCCGGCGTCATAAAGCCGGATGTTCCATAGGTTCCCTTCAGGGAATAATTCAGGTTCCGCTCCTTATCAAAGACCTCCCCGTTCCGGTCAACGCCCATCCGCATTAACAGAAAGACTAATAGTCCGAGCGCGAGAAGGCAAAGAAAAATCCCATATAAGTTATATGGAAAGTGAGCCAGTGCTGATAGGCATGCCATCGGGTGCAGGGAGGGTGCCTTTGGATAGGAGCCGTTACCGGCGAAGTTGCCGGCACTGGTCCAGACCTTGTAATTACAGATAAACTGTGCAATATAGCCTCCGGCATATAAAATGCAGAGGAAAATTGGAAGCACGAAAATGAGATTCCACCATTTACGGTTCATTTAAAAACTCCTTTCTGAATTTAGTCAAGTCGATACTGGAGAAGTGTGCATCGCTGTCTATATATTTCTTCAGAACCGGAACCTGGAAATCAAAACAGATCACGTTCCCTGTCATGCCAAATACATTCAGACCTATATTAAAACGGTTAAGCCGCTGCATATCAAAATCGTAGGCGAGTAGTGTTGGGACTCCATCCGGGGTTACGGCATCGTATTCAAACCGAGTGTCACCCTGGCAGACATCTAGATCCGAAAGCAATAACTGGTTTAACCGTTCCGTCAGCCTTGGATTCATCAGCAGCTTTAATAGCAGTTCCCCTTCTGAATTACTAGGCAGAAAATAAAAGTTATGAAAAGATGTATCCAGCATGAACAGGCCGCGTTGTTTTCCGCCAGTACTCTTCAGAAGCTGGAATGCCATATCCATATCGTTTCCAAACACAATAGCCCGGATATCAGGCTGGCCGTTATAAAGACGGAGCTTCAGATAATGCTGTAGGAAAGCATTTAACCGCACCTCTGCCTGGTATTCCCATTTCATGAGGCTGGATCCTGTATTATAGATACAGTAAACGCAATGCGGCGCCATCAGGATTCCGATACTTCGTGAATTTCGGATCTTCGTTGTTTCATCTCCCAGTTCCTTTATCTCCCTTGATGAATAAAAACAAGGGATGTCCTGTAGGTTCATTCGTTCTTTCGGAAAGCTTTCACTGAAAAGCGGCGGCTTGTCATCCGCAAAGAATGGAATACCTGCATGGGAAAGGGTTACGTATGTCTGTGCTTTCTGATAAAGCCTAAGCCTTCTTTGCGGCTCGCTTCGGACTGCATTGGTCTCTGAATTTCCTGTTAAACAGCATTGGAATCGGAGAGGGTTGTGGGAGAGGAGTAATTCCTTGGCCTGCTTTTTCAGACGGTAGCCGCGAAGCCGGTCTTTGTAGTGGAGCCTGATTAGCTTGTCGGCTTTTAACTCTGTGATCAGTTTTTCTGTGTATGCCGGGGTGTCAAATAATCTGGGGAGTTGGTCAGCCGGGAACTCTCCGCTTATCCCGATCATCTCTAAAAGTTTATATTTCTGTGTATCTGGTCTTAGCATAAATGTGTCACCTCAAAATTGATTTTTTTAAATAGTATTACCTTGGCAACATCTGCTTCGGTGAATTTCGTCCATTCTGAAAATGAAATGCGGGGAAATGAATGGATTCCCCCGCATTTTACCGGTATCGACGCGATTTTTTGAAAAATCACATATTTTCAGATATGGTAATTTTATGTTTTTCACGGTTCATAAGCCATTCGGGGAACCGGTTTTTCTCCATAATCGTTACAATCATCTGATCCGTCTCCCCTAGCTCTGTTGTGTAATGGCTGTCGCAATAAAGGCCGCTGTCATCAAGCAATACATAAGTTGAAATGACATCCAGTATCGTCTTCAGCTCCAGATTATCATAGTCTTTCACCCGGCGTTTCGGCATGCTCTGGTCATAAATAAAACAGAAGCAGATGACACATTCTTTATAAGGTTCTATTTCATGGTCTTTGAGAAATTCCTTTAACGCAGCATGCAATGGATCACGTAAAAACGCCATGTTCGTATGGAGTCTCCGTTTGGGGAGAAGTCCGGGAAGCGTTGCAGAAAAAATTTTGTCTTCGTAGGAGATTTTGATTCCCAGCGCATCTGCAGCCTGTGTCATATAAGTAGAATCGCCTTTGAAATCTGTAAAAAGTACCAGATTTCTTAACTGGCAGGCAATCCGCTCTGCCCGCAATGTGGCATTTGTGCTTAATTCCGTGTAATTAGCCCCATATTTCACGATATCAGTGGATTTCAGGGCAAAAAGTGTGTTGTTCAGCAGAGCAACTTCGTTCTCTACCTTTTGGATTCTCTGAAAAATAGTTGTTTTGTCCATAATTACCTCGTTTCTTTTGATTTTTGATAGTAGTTTACAGTTCCATCTGGACTTACCAGACAGTAAGCGGTCACCCCGTTAAGAGAAAGACGGGACGCCTGCTGTTCGGATTCTAAGATGACCAATCGGTTTGCATCATCTGCAGGAAGGCCATTCAGGACATGGCTGATCAGAATTTCCTGCTCTAAACCGATATAGACAACTTCATAGTCTTCATTTTGCGTGAAAAAATGAAGCTTGACAGGAAATTCTCCGCTGGTGTGGTAGACAACAGCCTCTTTGAAGTCCAGAAGAACCCAGACGGCGGCAATCATGCCATAATCCGGGGATTCAGAAGCTTCCGGGCTGTCGCATAGGAGATCTCTGTCCTGGTCATAGTAGATACGCCCCTGCTTGATCAGGCTTGTAATCAGGGATTTCATGGAATCCCTGTTACGAATAAAAAACTGCAGTACCTGTTCGTACTGCAGCGCATGGTAGGTGGTAATGAGTTTTAGAAGACGCTCACCTTCCCCTCTGTAAATTTGGTTCCTTGATTTCATGACGTTCTCCTTTGTTACATGGATTGGCAGGTCTTTGCATAAGCTGTACATATTGCATACGTATCATATACATATGATGTATATACAGTATACTTGTTATGCTCGTATTGTACTGGTTTTTAATAATGATATGCATAGTGTACGTACAGCCTATGTATCAGCCTGCGGTCAATCATCGGTTTACGGGGTACAAAAAAAGCACCGTCGAGGGTGCTGTAAAAAAGTATAACTTTAACCAATACCAATTATAACACGCATGGATATACGCTTCAATCGCAGAACTGTGCCAATGAATGTCAATTCTGTGCCAATTCTAAATATTACATAAAATCAGCCTGCAATTTGCATTAAAAACAGCATAAAAGCGTGTTTTATCTTGAAACACGACTTCGTGCAAATGCTGCCAGAACCTTCGGTGCATAGCGCTGGCTCATGTGAAGCTGGATATGATTGGCCAAAATAATGGTATCGCTGCAAATACTATAGATCTTTTTCAAAGAGACAAGGCAGTTTTGCCGGCATCTGATAAATCCATATGGTGCCAAGAATTTCAATTCATCTGTTAGAGAACCGTATTTTTGATTGTTGCCATGTTCTGTATGGATGGTAATGGTGTGTGTCTGTATTTCCAGATAGTAGATGTCATCCATTTTAATTTTGGTAACAGCAGTCTTTGTTTTGCAGATGTATTCTGCCTGTGTGTTTGAGTAAAGCTGCAGGGCCTTTTCTAACCCGGAGAATCCATGCTGGTCTAAGAAAGTATTCAGAGAACAGCTTAAGGATTCATTATGTGTTAATTCCTGTATCCAGTCCATGTTTACACATCCTTTTTTATTGCTCTATATATAAAGACAATCGAATCGTCAAAAACTGACGGCATTTGGGGAAATTTAAGAATGTTTTTGTGATGTGATGTAAAAAGTAGCGGATATGATGTAGAAAATTTGCCAAATTATAGAAATAATTGTATGATTAGTGTAAAATAAGGGGTGTAGTATGAACAGAGGATAATTGAATATTATCCTTCGTTTATTATTATTTATAGCGTCTACTTTTATAAATATAAACGGAGAGAAAAATATGCTTACAAATTAAAGTAATGTTAAAGGATATATATTCATTAGGAATCCATATTGGTCACGACCGCTGTGCTGCATTAGTAAAAAATGGTAAACTAATTGCATCTTTAGCTCAAGAGAGGATTGATCGAATTAAACATTCCGATTCTTCTGAAATTCCATATGAAGTGATTGATAGTTTGCTTAATTATTGTCAAATTAATATCTCAATGATTGACTATATTGGAATTACCTTCTCATCTGTAAATGCATATGAACTAGAACAATATTATCGTGAAGAATTAGAAGCACATTATCATATTTATGCATTTGAATTAATTCCTATTTCGCATCATTTAGCACATGCAGAATCTGCATTTTGTACTTCAGATTTTACAAAGGCATTAATATTGGTTGCTGATGGGGGTGGTGATAACCACGGAATTATGACAGAATCAGAAAGTCTTTATATTGGATGTAATAATAAAGTGTCATTATTAGAAGCCAGATATCAAGTGCCACCTATTAATACAATATATAAAAAGCAAAATTATATTTATCCATTTATGAATAAAGAGTCTCTTCATAATCCTATTAGTATAGGAAGAAAATATGAACAAATCACATATTTATTAGGATTCAAGTGGGGAGAATGCGGAAAAACTATGGGATTAGCTTCATATGGAAAATCAATGTTAGATTTTTCTAAATTGAAAATTAATTCTTTAGATTTTGATTTACAATTTGGTTTTTTAATCCAAGAGCTCTATGTTAAGTATCTAGAATCAGGGGTTAATTATTTTGAATTTCTTGATAAAGAGGCTATCAATATTGCACAGACTGTTCAAGACTTAACAGAAACAGTTCTTATTCAATTAATAAAGTATATAATTCAAAAGTATAATATCAATGATATCTGTTTATCCGGCGGAACATTTTTAAACTGTATGCTAAATCACAAATTGTTAGAAGTTATTCCCAATTTACGTTTACATATATGTCCCGCAGCTGGTGATGATGGGCAAGCTGTTGGAGCTGCATTTCATGCTTATAAAAAAAGTGGAAAATTAGTAAATAATAGCAGCAAAGTTCTTCCCTATTTAGGGATTAGTTATACAAACAATGTAATCAAAAAAGATTTGGATTTGTTTAATCTAAAATATACATATTATGATGATAGTGATTTATGCAGACATCTTGCTCAATATATTTATTGCAATAAAATTGTCGCTATTGTAAGAGGAAGAAGTGAATTCGGACCTCGTGCATTATGTCATAGAAGTATTTTAGCAAACCCCACATGGGAGGGAATGAAAGATCATCTAAACAAAGAAGTAAAGCATCGGGAATATTTTAGACCATTCGCACCCGTTGTCATAGAGGAGGAAGCTTACAAGATTTTTGATTTAAAGCAAGAATCACCATATATGCTTTTGGCTTGCAGAGTTAAAGATGAGTTTATCTCAAAAATTCCATCTGTAACGCATATTGATAAAACAGCTCGTGTCCAAACAGTAAGTAAAATACAGGAACCCTTTATACATGACTTATTATTACAATTTGAAAAACTTTCTGGAGTGCCTGTCTTGCTTAATACTTCATTTAATGATAATGGGGAGCCTATTGTCGAATCCCCATCAAATGCAATACAAACTTTTTTAAATACTAACATTGATATTTTAGTTCTCGAAAATTATATTATTGAGAAATAAAATTACTATGGGTGTCCCCCATAGTAATTTTATTTCTCAGTGTATTACGATATAATATCCTGTATGATCATCATATAAAGGATATTGAAATTTTTCGTCTAGAAGTATCAGCTTTTTATCTTCAATGCGTCTTATATTTTTTTTGAATATATCTATATTTTTATTGCACGAATAATAACAATCTTTTCTTTTCGAACAATCAAAATCACATGTTTGGTTACTCTTATAATAACTTAATTTATTTAAAAAGTGATACAAACGTTGTTCGTCTCCATAACTATAAATAAATTTTGCATAATTTGTAATTGATATGATATTACCGTAACAAAAGTCTAAATTACCTAAAAATATCAAATTTTGTTTTACCAAAAAGTCTAACATCGTATCAAAATATTTCAAAGTGTATTCCGCTAAAAGTCCTTCTCTTATTGATATAACAGCTTTCAGGTTGTAAAAATAATTCATTAATTTTTCACATCCATATCGAACACTAGCATTTATTCCATCATTAATATACTGTTTCGATATCGCTATATTGGAATTATCTTCTGATAAATAATATAATGCCGCTAATAAAAGATTACATCGAATGATTGTGAATGAATAGTTATTATCAATTGCTTCTGTAAGCAGTTCTTTAGCATCTTTTATATATTTTGAGAAATCTCTCTTGTTAGTTGCAAGCATTACATTTGCACCCACTATTGAAACATTATTGTGGCAATTAATTCGATACGCATTGTCGTATGTCATGATTTTGCGTGCTTGTTCCATATATTCGATAGAAAGTTGAGTATCACTATAATAATTGATTTTAGCTTTCATCATTTTAGATAAGCTAATCAATTTAGAGTCATCTAATTCATTTGCAATTTCTTCTGATAAAATATTATATTTCTCGGCAAGAGCCTTATGATTATATCTTGTATAAAGACTGGCAGTTCTATCAAATAAATCAAATCGACTTTCTAACGAGAATTGATTAGAATCAATTCTTTCTTCAGCCAATAATTCAAGGAACAATTGTTCGGCTTGTTTCAAATTAGCAGCTGTTAATTCGGTATGTGCTCTTAATTGTAATATTGTATTTTTTAGTTTATTATTCTCTGAGTGATTTTTATTTATTTTTTCCAATGCTTTATTTATAGAAGTAATAGTAGTACCATAATCCATATTGTGCATTGGAATATATACAGATGATTGTATAATTTTTTCTTGCAACATACCGTTAGCTTTTCTTTTAGCCAACTGATAGATCTCATCCAAATATTCAAAATATTCGCTTGACAAATTAGTTGAAGAGATATTTTTAATATTGTCTATATCATTCATTATAGGAGAAAAAAGCTGCTCCGATCGTAAATAGTTTTTCGCATAAAAGTAAACTTTAGCTTTTTGAAAACTCGTTAAATATATTAATATACCTTTGAATTTTTTTATGATTATTTGACTAATACGTATTATGTTACGCGAATTTTCCAATTCCTTATTAAAAAATAAGAATAATGTTTCATGATCAAATCTTATATCTCCATTATCATCGTATGTTAAATAGTGTTTACGAAAAAGCAAATCAATGGATCCCTCATTTTCTTCACTTCCCCAATATTCTTCAATGATTTCTTTAGGAGCCGTAATCCCAAACAGGCAAAGTATTCGTAAAAAATCAGTATATCTTTGCCCTTCTCTTAATTGCATCAATTTTTCCTGTCGTTTTTGAATTAAATTTTCTATCTTTTCAGGAATATATTTATGGCTAGAAAAAGTATTAACATTTGTCATCCCGACAGTACTTCTATTAAGCAATGTTGCAAAATCAATTTCCAAAAGATATTCTATAAACTGTACAATAAAAAACGGATTTCCTTTGGAAACTTTTGTAAGTCTTTCTAATACGAGTGAAGGTATATCTTTTATGACTGATTTGATAAACAATTCACAATCATTTTTTGATAATCTTTCTATATGAAATCTTTTTGAATTGTTTTTTAGCCAGTTGGCGCATGAAAAGAAGGCTTCATTATATACAGTGTCATCTTCTCTACCAGCAATAATGAAAGCACAAGGATATTTTTTTATTGATAATACCAGATCTTTTAGTTCTTCATAAAAATCATCTGAAGAATTATGCAAATCCTCAATAATTACTAAGTATTTAGAATATTTGTTTTTGTCAAAAAGCGTTGTCAAATCATCCCAGGATGATTCTTTATTATCAGAATTTATTATTTTTAATTCTTTATATAGTGCTTTTTTTAAAGAAACCTTATTTCGTTTATTGCATAGAATATGTGAAATTACATAATTTGTATCAAAAACTTTTTTGACAATTTCATCAATAATACGTGTTTTTCCTATTCCTGCTTCGCCATATATATAATAAAATTGTGAAGTTGCTAAACATAATAGATCGTTGTATATATCATTTATTATTTTTTTATGTTGACTTCCTGTTAATGGTGGAAGAAAGTCCGGAATAACTTCTGGATTTTTTATATTCAAAAGTTGTGACTGATTATTATATGTTACATTTAGTTTAAAATCATCTATTCCATCATTGTAGATTCTCTTTACTAGGAAACGTAAACATATTCCTTGATGAGCAGGTACTAATTTTTCATTGAGTTTTTCTTCAATATTCCAATTCCTATTTGAAATTAGATTTATTTTTATATTTGTAGGTTTATTTGAATAATTTTTTACATCAAAGTATAACTCAAAACAATTTCTGCCTTCTATTCTTCCTTTCCTTATTTGATATTGTAATTGAAGTTGACATGCATGAGGAATATATGTAACATTTCCCTTAATCTTATACACAGAATTGATTAAAAATTGAAGTAAAAAATATTGATCAAATAGATAAAATTTGCAGTTAACTTTTTTGAATTCTGTAATTGCTTTATAAAATGCACTAGGGACTATAGTTCCATTAGTAGCCAATATAAAGTAGTCTAATTCCAATTCATTATTCGTAATAATATTTTTTGCAAATTTATCAAACGCAATTTTATTATAATTTGTGGATTTACATTCAATAACTATTTTTATGTTTTTTTTACCGTTTAACGAAAATTTATTTCCCATTAGCAAAAATTCAATGGGGGATTCTATATAAATATCAATCCCATCGTCTCTTGTACGAGAAGTTTTTACAATTCGTAAGTCATCTTTGTAATAAGGTTCTAACTCTTTTGCCAATATAGTATAGATATAATCTTCAAAATCTTGCCCAGAACAATCTTCAAAATTCCAAAATTGATTATTAAAATTTTCTGTTATATAACTCACTGTTGTAAGCATATTTTTCTCTCCGTTTATATTTATAAAAGTAGACGCTATAAATAATAATAAACGAAGGATAATATTCAATTATCCT
>CAJTDD010000018.1 GCA_910574885.1 Lachnospiraceae bacterium
TAAAGAAAGGTATGCCGGACTATCTATAGGAGAGCTGCTGGCTGTGGTCTGGAAGATTGATATACGCATTTGTCCGGAATGCGGGCGCCACAGGATGCAACAGGCCGGAAGGACATATGGTTCATCCTGATACAAACTTTTTCTTACTGAATAAATTTTTTAAAAGCCTCCGCAAGAAGGCTTGCGAAGCATACCTTTTTACCGGATATATTTGTAAATCTACACAAAAAACAGATGCTTATGCCAGGAAGTACCTGCAAAATCTGTGCAGTTTCACTAACTGTGAAAAATACTTCCTCCATACACATATTGGCTAAAGGTCCGCAGTCTGGTACAATCGGAAAGAATCACATTCAGGGCAGTTTTATCTTTTGTATAAAGCTGCTCTTTTCGTCTGCCCTGAATCTGATACTTTCCTAAAGAATTGTATCACACTCCACAATGAGCAGCATATTCTCCATCCTTAATTGCAAAAACCTTGATGTATTCTGGGATTTCGAGATGTTTCCCGGCTTTTGCTACCTCCTCGCCCAGTTCTTGCGCAATCTCCTCATGGTTAAAACCACGATATATTACCAATCGCCATTGCCAGGTATCAATTTTTGAATCCGGAGCATTAAAACGATATCCTTGCAGCAATTGGAAAGAAAGATTACGCGATAAGTCTATTTTCAGAACACTCTGCAAATCCTGGTTTTCAAATCACATACCCCAATCAAAACGCCCCCAATGGAAATGCTCGTTATAGCCGTTATCTGCAACTATTTGAAGAAATTTACTGATTTCTTCGTACTGTCTGTTAAATCGTATGCTATCTTTGTAATTTTCAATTAAATACATTTCTATTCACCCTCTTTTTCCTGCTCTTGTAAACATAAATTGCCAGTACAAAAGCAAAGGAAATTATTTGTGCAGCCATAATCCGGACAATTTGTAATTCGTCTGCACCATTTAGAGAAATGACATGCAGCATATTTGTAGCAACGGTATTATTGAATAAATGGTCGCCAAGCCCCGTCCATATATTTCCTGTCATATGGTAAAGAAGTCCCCATTTCATTCCCATAATTCCGGCAAGGATTATATACCCGATACCCATCAGAACCATTGCCGCAAATGACATTTCATCATCCATACAGCTTCTGACCGGCATTACAATGTGCCAGACTCCGAATAAAAATGCCGCAATAAAATTCGCCTGCATAAATGATTTCGATTCAGAAAATATTTTAATGAACAGTCCTCGAAAAATGCCTTCCTCCATCCATACATTGAGCACATTGAATACTACACATAACAGAAAGAAAACAAAATCCGTATTTTTTATCCCGGAACCCGTTAAAGAAAAACTGCTGATATATATTTCTAAATGTGCAGGGTTTCCTTGCAGTGCTAAAATTGTTAATTCCAACCAATATGAAATAGCAAAGCAAACGCTTCCCAATAACAAACCTTTCAAAATACTGCTTACAAAACCGTTTCTTTGAAATCCAATATCACTCCATGTAAGATTTACCCTTTTCAATACCAATGCTAATATGATAATTCCAACTGCTTTATGAAGCACATTTTCTCCAATAGCCGTCCTGTCTGTCTCAATCAGAAAATATTCTACAAACCTTGCAGCTAAACAAAGCGTAAATATTGCGACGCACAAACTATCTGATTTATATTTTGTATTTCTTCCCATTCCAAATCATTTCCCTCCTGTACTGCATGATTTTCCTGCTTTATCCAATTCATATAAAAACGTACTGATTAAAATTGGATTACCATTTTTATCATTTTTATATGATTGATTATCAAGCCTTCTTATACGTTGAAATCCCAGTCTTTCTAATAGTTTCCATGATGAAACATTCCGCACATCACAATCTCCATAAATTGTACTGATACCCACTGATTCAAATAGATAATGAACAAGCGCATTGCCTGCCTCTGTTGCATAACCCTGTCCGCAATATTCAGGATTATAATCATAATCCATACAATAATGTCCTTCTTCATCTATCCAATAGCCAATGCTTCCTATAACATGCTGTTTTGATTTTAATTCGGCAACAAGACGGTTATCCATATCCTGCCACTCAGTAATTATGTTTTTTACCTGTTCTCCTGACATTGGATAAAAATCTTCGAATTTGCTGACTTCTTCATCAGAAAAATATTTTATAATATCCTCAAAATCTGTCACTCTATAATTTCTCAGAAGTAATCTGCTGGTTTCTATAGTTATCATCTAAACGCTCTCCTTAAAACGAGAATTTTATAAAATAAGCATTGATTGACCTATATTGTACAAAAGGTGCAATACAATAGCTCCCCATAAACAATTTGTTTTCTTATATACAAAATCACATACAAAATGTAATATTATTAAGCATATCACATGATATAATGATAAGTTGCTCAAGGAAAAACCACCTACAACCTATTTTCTCCTCCATAAATCCGATTTACAGGGCAATTCTATAAATATCCGCCTGTTCCCCATCCAGTTCAAAGCTGCGCTCAAAAACTCCGCCGTTCCTAATGATCGTCTTCACTGAGGGTTCATTCATCTTTTCCACGGAAAGATGCAGTTCGTTCATCCCTGCCCTTTTCGCAATATCTAATAATTGCCGCAGCATTTCCGTAGCATAGCCCTTTCGTCTTTCCGACGGACGAACGCTGTAGCCACAATTGCCCAGATCCTTTAGGAAGTCGTTGAGCGTATGCCTTAAATCAATGATTCCCACAATTCTGTCATTACTATCAACGGCAAAGAATGTGTCTGTTATCACCCAGTCCGGATTAACCGTTTCCTCTTTCGTATTTGCGTCTATGATTCTGCACCATTCTCTGTAATCATCCATTTTATCAAGCAATTCACTTCCATTAATTACGAATTCCCCGTTATCAAAAAATTCCTGTTTGAACTCCAATGCCTGTTTTTTCAGTGCTTCTGTTGGTCTGACCAGTCTAATCATTTTTGTCCTCCTTAAAATACCGTTTTTCGTAATCCTCCACAAATTCTGTCATACTCTCAAAATGCTTTGGACAAATTCCCACTTTTTCATATTCTGCAAGATACTTATTCAAAGCCTGATCGAAGACATCCACATTCTCCTCCAGATTTTTGGGGCTAAATTTATCCATAATTTCAAAATCATCTACTGCGATACATTCTGCAATCTCATAGAACATCCACTGTAAAGACAGTAAATTCATAAAGGAAGAACACACATCGTCTCTGCCTGCTGCCTCGGTCATTTTGTTTTTCCAGTTAGAATACATTTCCTCATATGTTCCTCGCAGATTTTCTGCTGAAGGAAGTTTCTTTTTCTTCGGAACCTGCAGATACCCGTCTGTCAAAATGAAAACTTCCGTCAGTCTTTCCCGTATCTTTTCCACCGTCTCTGCCTGAATGACAGCAAGAATCCCAGTTTCAAGGTCAAAAGGAAGTTTAAGCTGTTTAAGCTCATCCAGAGCCCTTTTCGTTCCTTTTCTGAAATACTGGCCATTATACAACATTACAGCATTTTCTATAAACTCAATAGCCGCTCCTGCACAGCTTCTTGCTTTTGATAAAGACTGTGCAAGACAGACCTCCGCAAACATCTTTTTTGCATCACTATATACCTGTTCAGCCTTCTCATACCGCCTGTCCGACGCAAGCAGCTCTGCCGCCTTTCTTCTGATCTCATCCAACCTTTCCAATGCACTTTTATCTTTGCAATAAACGATCCTCGAATCGAACAGCTTAGACAAATGTGCGTGGCTGCACTGCGCATCTTCTTCAAGCATATCCCAACTGGTACAGTAAAGGTCATACCCTATATCAACATCATCTATAATAAATCCATCAGCCAGAACCTGTCCGTTTTCGTCATTGATCAGAATCATCAAATCAAGATCGGATTTTTCGTACTTATCTCCGGTAATGACCGAGCCATACACACCAATCATTGCCAGGGAATCAGGGCACAAAGCATCTGCCTTTTTTATGATAATGTCTATCATTTTTTCATTTATGTCATTCATTCCATACCCTCCAATATAAATCTCAGTTTTTGATTTAGGCAGAACAGGACACTACATTTTTCTATTGCACTGTAAATTCAGTCCATTCCATATGATTATATTGCATTACATCATTTGCCTTTTTCATACCAAGTTTCTCATAAAACGGGATGGCATTTTCATTTGCTGTCAAATATACCGCTATATCTTTTTCGCCGCCTGCTTTATCGTGTGCGGCCTTCATAAGCTGCCTTCCAATACCAATTCTGATTTTCCAGTATGTCAACTGGATTTTAGTGTTCTCTTTCTATTGAGACATGGAATAAATACATGTCCCACTGAAATCATTACAAATGGCATAATTAAATTTACCGTCAGTAAAGAATACAATCTAAACCTCCACTAATATTCCTTATGTTTACTTCTTTTGTTCCAAATCAATGATTGTCTTATCCGCTTTTAAAGCCTCCTGTGCTTTCTTTTTTTCTATCTCTTTACAGGCTTCCAACATTCCATTTTTGACCGCCCATTTAACCACAAAATATAAAGCAATCAAAACAATAAAGGTTCCTTATTTTATTCATCAATCTCAATCATCCGTTTATATACACCCGAAGATTTTTCGTCAATCATAATTGCGTCTACACATTTTTTATAAAAATCAACAGCGGATTTTGCAGGCCATCCTATAATGGCATAAGCATAGCCAAGCTCCTGCATGGATTCCAGAGACTTCAGCAGCAGGGCTTTCCCTATTCCCTTTCTTCTTTCACTTTTCACCACAGCCATAGGACCGAAAAAATTCCTGGCTGTCGCCTCATAACATGCGAAACCGATGATTTCCTTTTCCCTTGTTGCAATATAACAGGTAATGGGATTATTAGAAAAAGCGTCCTTAACTTCATCTGAATAATCATCTTTTGCACATGTCCTGAAGAAAGCAATGATCCTGCTCCTGTCAGGCGCTAATGCTTTTTTGATTCTGATACCACTCTTGAATAAATTTTCTTCTATGTCGTGCGAATGAGGTATATTATATAATTTAACAAGCATATCTGCCATATGATTACCTCCCAAAAAATATTGGTTTGCTGTCTATTGTGCCATATACGCATAAAGTGTAATCCATTTATTCTCTTCGCCAACTTTTCCTGCTTTAAATGCCGGGACACTTTTTGATGCAGTTAACAGGTATCTCCCGTTATCCAGCCTGTGCCGGTTCAATACCTCATATCCGGCCTGCATCGCTTCAGATTCCCCTGGACATCCCAACACTCTTAATGCATATACAATATTCTGAACGCCGACTTTAATTGGATCTGACGGATAAAATGTCTCCAGCATCACATCCACCATCGGCGCTTCCCTGTTATCCGTCCGGTAAAAAATATTCCTTTTGGTGAAATAATGTACTAACGCGCTCTCACACTCACATTCAATCCCTAAAAGATGAAGTTCTGCAACAAGCAGAAGATACTCAACCGTCAGCCTGGCACAGCTTTTATGTGGTTTCTTTGGGTCATTGATTTTCTTATTACTGCTGATACAGCCAAACCCGCCGTCTTCTTTGATCCTACCAAGCATACATCCTATCTCCTCTTTCACGATATCCACCTGGTAATATCCCAGTTTCACAAGGTTCCTTAATAAATAAGGCTCGCCGCATAACATTTTAAATCCCGTGCTTTGGATCAGCGAAAACACTTCTTCGTCGATATCACTTCCGATATCAGCTCTGGTTAATCCCCATTCGGCAAATGCCATAATTGCGTCAAATTTCGCCCAGGGTTTCTCCTTTTCTAATTTCTTTAATGCCCGCTCATATACTTTGCTTTGAAGTAATTTATTTTTACATTCGATGACTTTTGTATCATCATCACTTAGTTTCAGATACTCCTTTAATGTCCGGAGCCTGACTTCAGGAGTGTCCTCTTCTAACAGCCATTCTAAAATTTTTTCATCCATTTTTACTCCCTTTGTAAAGTTATTTATTCACAATTTTTAAGCGGTCAGTCAATCTTATGAAAGTGTACCGTCTGTTCTTTCATGGATATTTTCTCAACCTGCCACCCATATTCCGCAAGCTCCTTCTTATATTTCAGAAAAGAGTGGTCAATCGGTATCCCCGCGATATTCTGAATCTCCTCAAAGGTCAGCCGGAAAGATTCCTTTCCGCTTTTCTGCACATATTCCCATAATGCGTTGTATTTACTCATCACTTTTCACCTTTCCTTTCTGCCATTTCTTTTTCCTATAAACAAGAGTGACGGTATTGATGATACATAACAGCACAAAAAGACTCGTAAAATTAATCCAGATATCCCTGTATGCTGTTTTCGCCAAAGGCTCCCGCAGTCCGGTAGACCAGACATATGCAAACGCCAGCAACAGGGATGGAATATACGCGGTTACGTATCTGAGAATCAAGGGTTTAACAGGCAGCTTCGTACACAACTCAAATGCCGCTACCCCTATCAGAAGGATCATAGCCCTGTCTAATTCGTGCCAGTTACCGCTTGGATCTTCATAAATACCGTCACAAAGATACAAAATGCTGCTTAACAATGTGATTCCTGTATATATAATCGAATAAATCGATACGATGCGGATCCATTTTTTCTTATTCATTTCTCTTCTCCAATCGAAGCAATCCGAACGGCTGAAGCCATTCCTCCGTCACCATATGTCGGACTTTCCAAAAACTCCTTTGACAACCGGCTTATTTCCTGATGACTTCTTATTGCGTGAGTTACTTCATTTTCCCAATGATATAACCTTAAATTTGATATGGTCTCTATTCCCAACAATGCATCTGCTAAATGGTCGTGATAGCTGCTAATATGCTTTTCAATCATAAAACGCATAATCTCCAGCCGTTTATCCATGCTTTTTATATTGGATGAAGCAGGAGCTGTACGATACTGGATCAGCGGCTTATCAACAATCCCAATCCATGCTTCCGGAGATGTTTCTATCATGCTTAAAAAGAAATCCCAGTCTTCAAAACCAGAACGCATGGATTCATCATATCCTCCACACTGTTCAAATATTTCCCGGCGGAGAATGTGTGTCGCCGGACAGCAATTGCGTGATAAAAATGAACTTATATTCCCTCCGGCAGGACAGACAATGGAATCCAAAATCCCAAATGTCTGCATCCGGGAGGAGGCAGCGACCATGGATGGATTGTCACGAAGCAATTGGCTTACATACTCCGTAAATTCAGGTTCCAGTTTATCATCCCCGTCTAATACTAATACCATTGGCGCCTGTGTTTTCTTTATACCGGTATTTCTCGCAGAGGATACTCCCCTGTTTTCTTGATAATGTATCATTACCGGAACCTGCAGATCAGCCTTTTTTTCCATATCTTTTAATATACGTATGGAATTCTCTTCTTTGGAGCCGTCATCAACAATGATTATTTTTTGGGGTAATAATGTTTGGGCGCATAAAGATTCAACGGCTTCAAGAATCATAGTTCCTTGATTAAAACTTGTTATGACCGCCTCAATGTCTGCTCCAAAACAATCTCTGTTCTTATCCATTTTTATTTTTCCTTCCAATTCCAATGTCCGGTCTGCCTCATATTCTTCACAAAAAATGCAATCCCCTACAAGCCTGTATACCAAAAGAATCCTAACTTCCCCGGCAGGTTTTGGAACCATATGGCAGTTCCTTCCTGCTGGGGATGGATTTCTTCTATGCAGAAATTGAAATATTCGTACCGGATTCGGGTCTTGCTTCTTCTCCTGTTTTCGTATAAATTACAGGCTCTGTCATAATAGCATCTGCTCCTTCTACAGGTGTGCTGCTGTCTGTACCAACCTGAACCGAATCGGATCTCTCACCTGACACGGCCTTCCCGCTTTCGCTGATGCTGACTGTATCCATGTTGCCACTCCCGCTTTCCGCTATCCTCTTTTCCTGTTCCCCGCGTTCTTCCTTTCGTTTCCGGATCGCGTTTTCCTGCTCTGATTTCGCGTTTTCCCGCGCCTCTTTTGCCTCTTCTTTCATTCCTTTCTCAATCTTCTTCTGATAGTCCTCTGCTTTGTCTGCAGTCTCACCGACATACCCCATTGCCCGCGCCATGGTGGATGTATCGCCTCTCCTCTCTGCTTGTTCATAGACACGGAACGGCGTATTCATCATTTTCATATTCATACTTGCTCCTGCAAGGCCTTCCATTGTTTTCGCATGCATAATGATTCCTCCATCCAAATTTTTCCCGGCATAATCTTTTCAAAAATACTGGAAAACAGTATACATTTGCCACCATTTCCCGAAATTCATTCCTTGTGAAACTATTTCATCTGGGAAAATTCAGCATGCTGCTTCCTGTATGTATCATTGTCTTTCTGGCTTAACTCATTCTCTACCTGTGCCAGTTTTTTCTCCAACTCCCGGATTTTCTTCTCATCTCCAGAAGCTAACCGAATCTGCTGCTCAAACTGCTGCTTTTTCTCTTTCAGTTTCTTAATTTCTCTGTCAACCTTATCCGTATTCCCGACACATTTCTCCGCCGGCTTTCCCTGGCCGTTCCCGTCTACTTTCGACTTTTTGCCATCCTCATCTGCTTTCGGCTCTTCCTTGTTATCCGCACGGTTTGCCTTATCCGGATCATCAAAAAAGATTTTCCTGCTGCCGTCCTCATCCTGTCCGATCCGATACAGTCCGACAGGCTCTTTTTCTGATTTTTCACCACGAATGTAAACATCCTGCGGTTCGGACAGTCTGCCTGATCCTTTTTCCCCGGCCGCCTTCTTAGCTTCCTGTGCTTCTTTTGCTTTTTCCGCCCTTTCCGCAGCCTGCTTCTCCTTCACCTTCTCTGCATAATCAGTTCTGGATTGCGCGTAATTTCCACTAACCTGCATTGCCATAAATATGTTCCTCCTTTAATCTGATATGATCGGGCAACTATTTCTTACATTTATAAAAACAGCTTCCCCTTTCGTTTTTCGGCTACAAAATGCGGGCGGTTAATCCATTTGCTGTGAGATGCATTCTGGATGCTGTGGAATGACAAGCAGCACCTGTAGGGCAAATACATCCTCCCTTGTCTCTATGCTCATGGCGCCGCTATATTTTTCAGCTACCGCCTTTATGTTAGACAATCCCGTTCCCTTTTTCACCGCGCTTTTCCCCCGGAAGCTGTTCTCCACTTCCATCATGAGAAAATCTCCCTGCATACGCCCGGACACATGGATATACCCATCCATATTTTTACATGCCTGGACTGCATTATCCAACGCATTCGACAGGACAATGCAGATATCCATGTCTTTAAGGCCGCAGGGGTATGGCAGGAGAAGGGAACAGTTCACGCGGATTCCCATGCTTTCTGCAATCCCCAGTTTGTTTCCCATTAAGATATCCACTACAGGGTTATTGGTGCTGCAGGGAAATGACATTTTTTCGGCCATATGGTCCATATCCTCAATATAGCTTACAGCTTCTTTAAATTTCCCGCTCTCTAAAAGGTCTTTTATCACTGCGATATGGTTTCGGATATCATGGCGGAAGGACTTTGTCCTGTCATAGCGGGTCTTCGCTTCCTCCACATACTGGTTCAGGGTATGTTCCTCCTGCTCCAGCAGTGAAATTTTTGTGTTGAGACGGAAGTTTTGCTGCAGTTTCTTATAAGAGAACAGGATGCAGAACAGGCTTAAAAGCCCCAGAAGATGTATAACAAGCAGATGCCAGTGGCTGAACAGGTCTCCGGAAGGCCCGCCCTCCGCTAAAACTTCAAACTGACATTCAAATTCAACCGTATTGATGTACTCACTCATAATAAATATCATCAGGATTGGAATGATAACCAGAAACATCTGCTGCATCTCCGCCGCAGAATAGCAGGAAAAATAACGGTACACTACATAATAGCAAAAACCGGACAACGCCAATGAAGCCGCCTCACTGACCAGCATAACCGCAATACCGTCCATATCATGGAAAACCACAGGCATCCATGGGCGTAAAAGAGCCAGTATGGATTTCACAATTCCGTAACAGAGCAGCATGATTTCAACCGCCAGGGCCGCATACAGAATGGAGGACTTAACATCCGCATGGCACACCAAAATCCCGCATGCCGTAAGCAGAAAGACAAGCGCCGCAAAGCCTGTGATCGTGCTAGTCGGGACAAAATCGCAGACAATCACCGCACAGACTGCAAAAAGGAAGTAAAAAGGCAGCGATATTTTCTTTTTCAAAATTTTTTCCAAAAAATATAGCTGGAAAGCCATCTCAATGACACCCATAACATATACATTAAAAAAATCTAAATACTCAGCCATTTTACCTGCCCCCATATGTATAACTTCTGTATCCATTCCATACCTTCATAGCTATACACAACTTACCTATTTTTCATATACTGCAGAATAACACCGGAAAACTCTTTGCTCCGCAGCCGTGATACAGGAACCTCCCTGCCGTTATCCATATATGCGGTTCCGTTTTTATATCCTTTTAAATGCTTCAGATTGATGAGATAGCTCCTGTGGCACCGAAAAAAATGACTGCCCAGCTTCGTTTCCAGATTCTCAATCTGCTCATAATAATCAAGAACCTCGCCTGAGGTCAGGTTCAGATATATTTTCCGGTCTATGATCTCACAGAAAATAATCTCATCTTTTTGGACAATGCGTCCCTCATACCCCTTTTGTATAAGCATACTGTCTTCACCGGCACTGCGCATGGAAGCATAAAGGCGTTCCATGGTTTTCTCAAACTGTTTTTCTTCCACCGGTTTGAGCAGGTAATCGTACGCCTGCACTTCGAAAGACGAAAATACCATCTCTTTCAGTACCGTGATAAAGATCAGGAATCCTTGGAATTTATCTGCCCTCAGTCTCCTTGCGGTTTCCATGCCGTCCATACCCTTCATCTGGATATCTAGAAAACAGATGTCTATCTGCCCGCCGCCGCTTAACAGCTCTTCGCCGCTTGAAAATATCCTAAGACGGATCTCCCTGTTCTTTTTACGGAAAAAATCGGAGACCAAAGTTTTTATATGATCGGACATATATTTTTCATCATCACAGATTGCAATGTGAATCAATGTGCCACCTCCCCGTACACAACAGCCAATGGCTAAATCAAATATAATTTGCCATTGCTATAGGTAGACATTTTATTATATTCTGCCTGAAGCGCCAAAACAATCGAATTGCTGTGAAATGCTTTCTGAATGCTGTGGAATGTGAATTACTAAAGCGCCCGCATCTGTTCAATCAGGGACTGTTTTTTCTGCCTATGTACCATCCAGACAGACAAGATCAGTTCCACGACAAACAGCGCCAGCAGGAACAGCCCCATTTCCAAAACCGGGAATTGATACGGCACAATCTTTCCCGCAAAGGCTATTTTGCTTATTTCCCTGGAAACTACAACGGCAATCGGAAGCCCCGCAAGCAAGACTGCCAATGCTGTAAAAAGCGCATAACACAGGCCCTCGCAGATGTTCATTTTACATAGCTGTTTTCCAGTCAGGCCAATGGAGCGCAAAATACTGTTTTCCCGTTTTCTGGATATCTGGTTCGAAAGGGTCGTGTTTATGAGGTTGATCACACCAAACAGGAATATCAGCCACGAAAGCGCCTGCATACTGCCGAACATGATCCTGCTTTGCATTTCCTCATATTCCAGACTTTCAGCAAATGTCCATAATGCAAGGTCTCTGTGGTTTGCAGCCACACTTTTTAAACCGGCTTCCACACTCTGCGCCTTTTGGGGATCGCTTACTATATTCCACGAATAATCGAAATTCTCAATTTCAGGGAATAATCCCTGTGCAAGGTCTCTGGAGAGAAAAACCTGCGTAGAATCCATCGCCAGACTGCCATGCCCGTTTGTAACCTTCTTTGTATCAAAAGTACCTGCTAAAGTAACCAAAACGGTCTTCTGTTCCACAGTAAGTTCCATCGTCTGGCCGACCTTGACATCTGCGAATCGTCCGAGGTATTGATACACACTTTCAGCTATTAAGATTTCATCCTTATCCGCCGGCATACTGCCTTTGACCAAAGCCAGTTCTGCCTCCTGTTCATTTTCCTCATCCAGAATATCACACATACTGGCAACAGGCGTGACCTCCGAAACAGCAGCCTTTCCTATAAAAGCTTCCCGTTTTTCAATGATATCAGTCACTCCGTCAATAGACAAAATTTCTTCTTTCAACCGGTCATCGAACGGATTTCCCCCGGTCATAAGTTCAATTTCGGATTTTTCGGAATCCAGATAAATTTCATAATCCCCGTCAGGAAAAAACTGCCGCGCATACTGCTTGGGCGATCTTGTTAAAAGAGCAGAAGCAATGATCAGCAGACAAATGCCGCCTAAACTTAAAGAAGCCACAATAGCGATTGTTTTTTTACGGTCACGCATGAAGTTTGCGATTCCCATAAAAACGGGATCCAGCCTGATGTGTTTCCTCCGCCTGTAGATGGCGTCTGGCTCCGGCGAAAACCGGACTGCCTCCACGGGAGAAATGCCGGAAGCTATTTTCATCGGCCTGCGGATGGAGACGAACACCATAAACCAACAGATTACTGCCGCTAAAACAGCGGCTATCGCATAATACAGGGCGTGAAATCCTTTCGGAAATAGGAGAAAGCTGCCAGACACTCCCAACACTGTTCCAATCAGAGTCCCGATACTGCCAAGCCTTCTCCCCTCGCACTTCACGATCTGTTTGATCTGCTTCCTCGTTGCGCCAATCATCCGAAGCTGCCCGAAGCTTTGTATTTTGTCGTTGACGGAGATACGGAAAATGCTCTGGATTACCACATACCCGCCAATCAGGACGAGCAATGCGATACCGCCGACGACCGTAAAATCTATGGTTCTTTTATAATAAGTAAAATATCTGTTGTTCATTCCCACAGGCGGCAGCCCGTATTTTTCCGTAATCTCGCGGCAGGAAGCCGTCATGACCGCCTCATCCAGTTTCGTGTCATTCTCAAAATGCACATATGCACGATATCCCGCAGGGTCGAATCCTGCCCATTCTGTCAATGCAGCCTTTGACAGGACAAAAGGACAGGTATTCATCTCCTTTTCGCCTGCGCTGTCCATAATTCCGGTAACGGTATAACCGCCATGAAAACTCTCTGTATCTAAGGTCACCGTGTCCCCAACCTTAGCATTATCTCCATAGGTGGAAAGGAAGTATTTACTTACAGCAACTTCGTTTGCTTTTTCAGGAACCCGGCCCTCTAGCAGCCTCATCTGGCCACGGGCAGTATCCATCATTTCCCTGTCCATATACACATAGGACGCTGTATACCCTTGTCTGGAGGGTTCCTGGTCAAGCAGATAGTAGCCGCCCACGCGGGCAAATTCCGGCTGTTCTTTCAGGATTTCAAGATCCGCTTCGTCAATCCCCTGCCAGACCGCCTCATACGTATCTGCTACCTGATTACGCTGTATTTGTGCCAGAGAAACAGACGCAGTTCCCGCAAAGCAGATCAGGAACGCCGCCAGAGCGACCGCGATGATCACCATCCGGTTCCGGCGTTTCTCGCTTCTCATGCTTTTTTTTGCCAGCTTTTTTGTAATGGCGCTGGTGTCGTTCTCAAAAGGCCACGTCATGATCTCCACCTCCTTTTTTCAATCTTCCCTAATCGCAGACAGTATACTTGTTTTCTTTAATTCTGACCTGGCATATACAGAAAAAGTCAAATATATGACCGCCAACACAGCTGCCAGGGCCAGCAGGAATATCCATGGCAGTTTCAGAGTAATGCAGTGGTTCATCATATCCAGCTGTCTGCATACAATGACGCTTAAAATGCTGCCGCAAATAAGGGATATTGCCAACGAACCGCCAAGATAGATTCCAATTTCTCTGTCCAGCATTTTATTTAGCTGGTTCTTCGTTGTTCCCACAACCTCAAACAGGCCAAATTCACATTTTCTGCTCTGGAAATCAACCAGAAACATGTTCATCAGGCTGATACTCCCAAAGATAAATAAAATGGCTGAAATCATATACATCGCCCTGATAGACGAATGATATCTGTACTGAATGTTGGCAATCGTCTGCTCAACCGCATTTACCTCTATTGTCCCGTTCCTGTCCGCTATCTTGCGGACTGCATCCAGAACCTCCTGAAAATATCCGTCGGAAGCTTTCACAGCGAGGATGCCTGTCTGCTCTGTGATCCCGGTCAGTTTTTTTGCCGTATCATACGTCATGATAAAATAAGGGCTTCCCGGTACAACCGGGCTGTCTTCCATCAGATCGGCCCTGTTGTATGTCCCGACTACGACAGCTTCTATATCAAAGCTGCTGCCGTCTGAAGCCCTTCCCTCGATTTTTAAGGTATCTCCAACTTTAGCCGTTTCTTCTTCCGCTAATATTCCGTTTCTTGCGACCATATCATCATAATCCGCCGTCCCGTCAGATAAAACGGTCTGCTTCTCTTCTACCTGCTCCCGGTTTAAGGTCGGGAAAAAGTCGGTAATGCTTGTAATTGACCCGCTTCCGCCCGGAAATGTTATGGTCATATGGATACAATCGCACTCCGTAATTTTCTCTATTCCATCTATTTCTTCCAATTCCTGAAGCAATATCTGGCTTTTCAGCGGATTTCCCTCCAGCTGCAGCTTTGAGCTTCCGTATGGCTCCGACTCCTTATCAAACGAACTTCCCACCGTGTTTTTTATCTGTATCAGGATGTTCCCATAGGGGTAGTATTTGAAGTTCGCCTGCTTTTCCGGATCGATTGAACCTGCAGTCGTAGAGGTGACCAGCAGAAGCGCCCCGCTCATCCCAAGCATGAAAAGTGTCAAAACTGCTTTTTTTCGATTCCTCTGTATATTCATTTTGGCTAAATTGAACGGTGTAAATCTCCGGTGCAGCCCCCGGCTGTTTTTAACCTTCCCTGTATACGCAAGATACCTCACCCCCTCTACCGGGGACGTATGCATTGCCACCCGTACAGGCTTAAAAATCGCAATATTCACGGTCAAAAAAGCTGCCGCCGCAACCAGAACGGCATAAAGAACTGCCGTTTTCACACGAAATCCATCGGGACAGCCGGCAAACCCGATCAGAATGCCAAATACAAGCCCCATCGGGATCCCCATCAGGGCATACAAACGCCCCTCTTTCCCTGCCATCCTTTTCATCTGCTTTTTTGTCATTCCAATCGTCCGCAGCCGTCCGAACATTTGAACATTCTTTACAATCTTTGTATAAAAAACACCATAAACAATCGTCGCGGCCAGAACCGCCGTCAGCACAGCCAGAACCGGAACCGGAATGGGAATCCCGGATTTTATTGCCCCCGACATAACCGCAAAATATTCTGTAAGGTTGATCTGTTCTTTTACAATGCCTGTATCCCGTATGACCTCTTCGGCAAAATCAAGAATCGCTCCTGAGCTTATGGCTTTCGTATTCAGCCTTGTATATGCGGTTACCTGAAACATATCTTCTGATAAACTGCGTGCAAGTTCTTTATTTACATAGATGAAATATCCGTCGCTCTCTTTTGTATCATTCAGGATGCCCGAAAGTATATATTCTGCCTCCTGACCTGTTCCGGTCAGGTCAAGCGAAACCGTATCGCCGGCCTGATAAGATTTTCCCAGATAATCAATATAATTTTGCGGCAGCATGATCTCATTCACCTTTTGCGGAGTATTCCCCTGCAAAGTCTTTTCTTCCTGATGCAGGAAATAATCCTGGTTCCCATATGCAACCGTGATGGTCTTGCTATCCACATAAAACAGTCCGATTGCAGAGTACTCGCCAATCCATAAAACATCTCCCTTTTCAAGCAGCCGATCCGACTGCTCATCTGTAATTCCCAAAATGCCAATCTGTGCTTTGTTTCTCTGGGTATTTTTATATTTTTCCTGTAAACCTGACGAAATTAAAATGATGGAAAAGACCATGCAGACAGAAAGCGCAATCGTAAAGAGCAAAAGCAGCCTGCTTCTTTTATCTGCCCTCATGCTTCTGTTTGCCAGTTTCTTTACAACAGAGCTGGTGTCGTTCTCAAAAGGCCATGTCATGATCTGCCACCTCCCCTGCGAGGCAGCGCCCTCTTTCCGGTTCCTGGCAGCATTTCGTCAGAAGGCTTTCCTAAATCGCGTCGCGCCTGCCTTCCTCCTTTACAAGGCTGCGCCCCCTTACTAGCGTTCGAGGGCAAGTCGTCGGAAGGCATTTTAAAAGCGCTTCGCGCTTGCCTTCCCCCTCCAACAATCCTACCATCCTCAATTCGGACTATGCGGTCGGCAAGCTGGGCTATCTCGTTGTTGTGGGTGATCATCACAATTGTCTGGTTGAACTCCATGCTGGTGCGTTTCAGAAGCCCCAGCACATCGGCGCTGGTCCTGGAATCCAGATTGCCGGTCGGCTCGTCAGCTAAAATGATAGCTGGTTTGGTAATCAGGGCACGTGCGATAGCGACACGCTGCTGCTGCCCGCCAGAGAGATTGTTCGGCATATTATTAAGCTTATCTTCCAATGCAAGCATCTCCACAATCTCATCCATGAATTTCTCATCTGCCGTGTCACCGTCCAGTTCCACAGGCAGGACAATATTTTCATAGACATTCAGGATCGGGACAAGGTTATAGTTTTGGAAGATAAAGCCGATGTTGCGGCGGCGGAAGATGGTCAGCTCCTCATCATTCTTTTTCGCCAGCTCGTCCCCGCGGACAATGACACTTCCGGAGGTAGGCGTATCCAGCCCGCCCATCATGTGGAGCAGGGTGGATTTGCCGCTTCCGGAGGTCCCTACCACCGCCACAAACTCCCCCTGTTTCACAGACAGGCTGACGCCGTCCAGGGCGCGGGTGATATTGGGCTCGCTGCCATAATACTTTTTCAGGTCGATTGTTTGTAATACATTCATAATCAAATACTCCTTTTCCTGTTAATAAGGACATTGTAAAACTCAAATGTCCGCGAAATGTTACAGCAGCAAAAAAATACACTTATCGCAGAGCTTCCATCATTGATAACTTGCTTTGCTGCTTTAAGGCGCCTGTTGTAATCAGCACACTACATAAAATAACAATCGCACAATACAAGATTGTAATACACAATGGAAATTGATAATTCAAATAGCTCATTAGGTTGTTTTTCAAAAATGAGCAAAGAACATATCCAATTCCTCCACCAATTATCACAGATAATACAAGTCCCATGCCGACTACGATCAATCCCTCTTTATGAACCATCACGGATAATTGTTTTTGAGACATTCCCACTGAACGCATGAGAGAAAATTCCTTGCGCCTTACGATAATTCCCGTCAAAATTGTATTTAACAAATTCATCACAGAAAAACAACCAATTAAAACAATGGCTATTGCAAGGGCTAACTGTGTTCCCTGCAGGAAGTTTTCATTCTGGGCAATCGCAGCAGAAAGTGAATCCACACTCAGCCGCGGGTTATCTGATACAATTTGGTCTATTTCATTTTCTGCCTGCTGTCCAAAAGAATCCTCTACACGAATCACATACTGATATGTTAAATTGTTGTGTGCGATTTTTTGCATGGAATCAACCGGCAATAACAGCATATCTATTTTATCGCCATTATTTCCAATCTTACTTTCGTCAAGAACTGCCGCAATCTCAAATTCCAGGTTCTCCGTATGCTGCCCATCAAAAATCTTCAGCGTTACAGACAAGCCAGCCTCTGGATGAATACCAAAATACTTCTCAAAGTCACCCGGCCTGCCAATCACCATCTGATTCTTAGATGCCATTTGCTCATAATCTGATATTTTTCCATTTAAGAGACAGCTTTGCAGCAAAGTCATATCTGCTTTCTCAAATCCTACAATTTCAGCATCTGATTCCAGAGCCTGCAGATCATAGGAGACTGGGAGATGCTGATCATTCATAATCTTTTGCACACCTGATAATTGCGAGAGTTCTTTTTCTACTTTCTCCGTAAAAGGACTTGATTCCTGCAAAATCTCTAAAGGATTTTCCATTAGCTCCTGATTTGAGATTTTTAAAACGAACTGTCCTCTTGCAAATCCAGATAAAGACATATCTTTTGCATTGATAGAAGAAAGGACAGAGGATAAACCTGACAGCAGAACGCCAGTCAAGACAAGAGAGGCGACTGTCAGTATATTCTTTTTCTTATAACGCAAAACTTGATTTACTGCCAAAGACCCCGGCGTTAGTTTGTGCTGCCTATGTTTACATTTAGGCAACTTATTTTGTTCATAGCGTGAAGCCTCTATGGGTGAAACGGTCGCTGCTATTTTAGCAGGTTTTTTGATGGACAGGCGTACAGTGGCATAGGTTAACACAACAACAATTGGGCATATCCATAGTACATTCCATAGCCCAAATCCATGTGGAATTAAAATATAAGCCACTACAATTCCCGCAATTAGTCCAATAGGTATTGCAGGTAACATCAGCAAAGTTCCCTCCCTAAGAACAAGTCTTTGAATCTGTTTTGCTGTCATCCCTATTGTGCGAAGCTGTCCATATTCTTTAATTGAATTGATAATGGAAATATAGAAAATGTTGTATATTACCAAAATACCAGCGATTACGATAACAACCAGCCCGGCAACAGCCGCCAGAACCATCGGTACCGAAGGCTGGCTAAGATTCAAATACGCTTCATTATAAGAAGGAGCCGCTTTACAGCCTGCATCAGCCGTTATCTCTGATATTAAGTTTTTTACATCCCCAGAGTTCGTCTTTGCATCTAAATTTACACGAAGCATTACTGCCGGTGAAAAGTGATTCCATCCATCCATTTCTAAAAAGTATTCTTCAGAAACCATAGCCCCATATAATGAACGGTCAGTGCCTTTCGCCCCTGTTTTCAAGTATCCTGTTATAATAAAGGATTTTTCCTGGGCGTTGTTTGGATCTGGCAATAGAATGGTATCTCCAATTTTTGCATTTATCTTCTGTCGAATTAAATACTCTTGTTCAATCAGTATTTCATTCTCTTTCTCTGGCATTTTCCCCTGGTCAACAGACAGCCCATTTAATGTAAGTGCATCATTGTTGGAATATGAAATATTAAGACGATCATTTCCAGATTTAACACTGCCAATAGAAGCTGTGAATCCGCATAAATCCACTCGCACATCATCAGACAATTCTTGATATTGTTCTTTTTCTATGCCGGAAATAAGAGCATGATAAGACCCTGTTATGTTATTGCCTCCATTTTGGTTCACTGTAATAATTCCAGAAACCAGAAGCAATACGGATGCCATCAAAAATGTTGCTAATGAAATTGCAATAATCGTAAAAATTTTCTTCAAACGCTCTTTCTTTAATTGAGCAGACGCTAATTTTTTAATAATAGCGCTGGTGTCATTATCAAAAGGCCATGTCATAGCCGGCCACCTCCTTACTACTTTTCCTGTTGATAAGGACATTGTAAAACCCAAATGTCCGCGAAATGTTACAGCGACAAAAAAATTTCTATGCTCTGCTGGGAAGAAAAACCGAAAACGTCGATCCCCTGCCGACTTCCGAAGTTACTTTCATGTAACCGCCCTGCTTTGTGACAATCTCACGTGCCAGATAAAGGCCGATGCCTACCCCTTGTTCTTCGTGCACTTCCTCCTCCCGGTAGAAACGCCGGAAGATAGACGCCTGATTACTCTCCGGGATACCTTTACCGGTATCGGATACATTAAGCTTCACATACATTTCCCATTGTTCCGCTGAAATTCGGATTGCCCCTCCCCTCGGAGTATATTTTACCGCGTTATCCAGCAGATTGAATAAAGCCTCCGCCGTCCACTTGCTGTCATGGGAAAGGCGAAGGCCATCCGGACAGTCCACCGTCACGGAAATGTCCTTTTTCTCCGCTTCATATACAACACCGCTGCAGGCAACCGCCAGCGTATCGATCAGCAGAGTCTCTTTCTTTTCTAACCGGATTGCCCCGGTTTCCAGCCGTGAAGTCTTCACAAGTGCCTGAAAGAGAAATTCCAGCTTGTCTGTCTGGCTGCGGATGCCCTGCAGGAACTCCCGCCGCGCTTCTTCTGGAACCGGCCTGGTAAGCAGCGTGTCCGTCACCATCTTCAGGTTGCTTACCGGTGTCTTCACTTGATGGGAAATGTCTGACACCAGCATCTGCAGCTCCTGGCGTTCCATATCTACCTTCCGCCGGTTCTCCTGCATGATACCAAAAAGCCGCGACAGACGGTAGCTGATACGGGCAAAGAGTGTTTCACTGTCTGTCACACGCACAGGCTCTTCGCTCCCGCTTATCATCCGATCCATCACTTGGCACAGCTCTCTTGTAAATACAGAAAGCCGTTTTCCAAAAAACTGCATCAGAAGGAACTGCCAGATGATGGCACAGACTGTCAGCAGGATACCGGCTGTCAGCACCCAGACTTCGCCTGTCATGGCAAAGAGAACTGCACAGACAGCCAGCATGGAAGCTACCATACCGCCGCAGATCAAAAGAAATGTCCCTTTTACCGAGATCCGCCCCAGATTCATTTTCTCTCGCCTCCCATCCACTGATATCCCATCCCGTAAATCGTCTTAATATACGTGTCGCCCTCTGCCTCAATCTTGCCCCGGATCCGGCTGATGGAGGTTGTCAGGGTGTGTTCGTCCACATAATTTTCCTCTGCATCCCACAGCCTTTCCAAAAGCCGCTGCCTTGTCAGAATCTGTTTCGGATTCTTGCAGAACAGATACAGCATTTTATACTCCATGGGGGAAAGAATAAGGGACTTTCCATTAAGTGCAGCGGATTGTTCTGAAAAATCCAGGAACAGCCTGCCATCATCATAAAAATCCTTTGTAAGTCCCCGGTGTTCCAGCATGGCGAACATTGCCCGTATCTTCCGAAGCAGCACCTCAATGGAAAAGGGCTTGGTGATATAATCTACCGCCCCGGCTTTATACCCCCGTATCTGGTCGCTCTCCTGGTCATTGGCAGTCAGAAAAATCACCAGCGTGTCCGGATTCTCCGGCTTTATGAGCCTGCACAGGTCATAGCCATTACCGTCCGGCAGGTTGATGTCCAGAAGCACCAGGTCAAATTCCGTCCGGGCTAAAGCTTCGGTAGCTGTATCTGCATTCAGAGCCGATACCGTATCGTAACCCTCCGAAATCAGGTTATAAGTCAGCGTTTTATTTAAAAGGGCGTCGTCCTCTACCAGTAAAATTTTCTTCATGTCCATTCTCCTTTACGACATTATTTTGCCATTCATTATATTTTAACAAAAAAATGTCCGCGAAATGTTACAGCGGACAGATTTTTATTCAAAAATAAAAATTTCTTCAATCGGAGCTTCTACAACCCTGGAAATATCAACCGCCAGCTTCAATGACGGGTTATACTGCGCTTTTTCCAGGCGCATAATGGTTTCCCGGCGTACGCCTACTTTTTCCGCCAGCTGCCCTTGCGTAAGATCTTTCATTTGCCGGTATTTTTTTAATCTGCATTCAAATTCTGCCATACCTTATTCCTCGCTTTCATCTGCCAGGTCGTCATGGTCATACCGGTACAGCAAATATTCAGAGAGGAAAATCCCCAGAGCTAACGCAACGGAAAGGGTGATAATTGTAGCAATTAGGGTATATTCAAGACTTCCAAAAAGTTTTCCCTGACAGAGAATGATCAGTGCAATAAGCATGATAGAGAACGAAATTCTATATGCTTTCAGCCTGGCGCGGACCATATTTTCACGGAAGCGCTCATCCATAAATGTCCCTGACATCCTTCCCTCATAGTAAAAACCAGAAAAACCAAAGAAAAAGAAAAATGCAAATGGAAAGACAGAGCCATCCGCAGAGTATGTAAAGAAACCGGCAAAACCCAAAAAGCCCAGTACTCCTAACCAGCCCCACTTTGGATTGATCTTGCGCGTGACGCCTGTTTCTTCCACCTGTCTCTGCTTTTCACCTGCATGGACAAAAAGCATGGCAAACAGAGAGATTACATAAATGCAAATAAGAGAAATCGATATAATCATCGGCAGATCTTTTGCGCGAAATACATAATCTTTAAAATCCATGGGAACTACCAGGCGGGAATCATTGAATGTAACCGCATACCATGTCGATAGAAACAAACTCAAGACACAAAAAATCCCACAGCCAATCCAAATCTTCATCTTGTTCGTTTTCATAGTACTCCTCCTATTGTTGTGATATATTTATCTCTTTACAAGACAAATATATCACTTTATTTTCTTTGTGTCAACAGGAAAGAGATAAATACATCGCATTTATGATCCAAAGTCAAATATCCATCAGGCAATATCCCGTTTCTGATAGATCTTTACCGCAATCCTGTACGATATAAAAAACCAGATCACCGAAATGCCAAGCACAATACCAAACGCCAGAAGGATATTCTCTTTCACCGGAAAAACAAGGTTTATGAGAAGAACAAGCCCCGCAATGATCCCTGTAGACGCCATGAAAGACATCATGAATACAATCTGCGATTTTTCCGGGTCAAATAAATACGCGCACGGCAGGCTGATACCGCCTGCAAGCAGGCATGCGCTTATACCGATAGAGCCGTATAGGCATAGGGAATAAAGAGTTACACCCATGCCAAAACAGGCAAGCACGACACACGGAACCAGCGCCGCAACCAATCCCAGTGCGGCAAGCAGGATATAAAACAAAAACTTCTCGCCGATAATCTGCCCTCTCGATACCGGCATGGTGATGACATTTTTATTCCATTTGGAGGCTGCGTCGCTGGTGATACTAATAAAGGCTGCCGTTGAGGAAGCCACCGGCGCCAGAACCAGAAGCGCGCTGGTCTCCAGCAGAAATGACAGTCCAAAGCCCAAAACAACCAGGCTGACAATGGTTACAAGGATATTGCTCTTTGCAATATAAAGCTCCTTCACTAAAACACCTTTCATCACTTCTCCCCCTTTACATAAAGAAGCATAATTTCATCAATGGTTGCCGGGACAACCAGGGCTTTTGGATATTTTTTCTGCGCCCTCTCCCGGTCTGAAACCAGAATCTGCCATTCATAGTCCATTTTACGGTACGAGATGATATCGGATTTATCCAACGCGTCAAACTGCGCCGCGCCGCACTTGATGATGCCATACCGCTCGGTCAGTTCGTCTTTGGGCTTCTCAAAAACCACTTTCCCTTCATGGATAAATACGATATAATCGGCAATCTTCTCCAGATCGCTGGTGATATGGGAAGATACCAGGATGGAATGTTCCTCGTCCTGCACGAAATCCAGCAGCATATCCAGAATATCGTCCCGGACAACCGGATCTAATCCGCTGGTTGCCTCGTCCAAAATCAACAGTCTGGAATGATGGGAAAATGCGGCAGAGATTGCCAGCTTCATCTTCATTCCTTTTGAAAACTGCTTGATCGGCTTATCGTACGGAAGGGAAAACTGTTTCAGCAGTCCGAAATATATCCGTTCGTCCCATGTCCTGTAAATGTTCTTCATGACCCGGTTTAGTTTCCGCGGCGAAAGGATTTCCGGATAATTGCTGCCATCAAACACAACGCCGATCTGTTCCTTGACATCCCCATCCAGCTCTTCTTTCCCTAAAATGGAAACCATACCGTCTTCTTTCCCCACCAGCCCTAAAGCGGCATTGATCGTCGTACTTTTCCTGCACCGTTTTCCCCGATCAGCCCGACGATGGAGCCGCCGGGAACAGTGAATGAAACATGATCCAAAACAAAATCCTGATAAGATTTGGTAAGCCCTGATACAACGAAAGCATTTGTCATCGCTAATCCTCCTCATATAATAACGTTAATAAACTGATTAATTGATCAAGTGATATTCCACTCATGCGGGCGATTTCTATCGCGTCGCCAAAACACCCCTCTATCTTTTTCTGCTGCTCTTCTAAATAGAAATCCTGATTTTGTACAGATACATAACACCCCTTCCCGGCTGTTGTCTCAATAAAACCATCCTCCTGCAGGATGTCATACGCTTTCTGTACCGTCAGGACACTGATCTGCAGCGATCTTGTATGCAGACACTTAAGACCATGGATTTATCCGAGATCAGCCTGATTGAGAAAAAAGAACGCTGCCTGGTCACGGTAGATATTGACAAAGACACTCCATTTGACAAACAAGTGGAAATGATCATTGAGGAAACAAAAAAGTATCAGCTTCGCCGGCTGCATGATGCCTCTTATGGAACCATGATCGCCGCAGAAAGCCTTCGCCAGGGAAATTATGAAGATTACTCCAGGCTATTTATCGAGATCCCATTTCCCATAAAGAAAAAGGGGCTGCATATACAGCCCGCCGGAAGATATCTAAGAGCGTTCTATCAGGAGTCTCCCGCAAACGCCATCGCCTGCTATCAGAAAATCTTTGAGTTTTCCGGCGAAAATGGATTTGTTTTGTCCGGTTTCTCCTATGAAGTCATTATCAATGAAAATGTCATCAGCCGGACAGAAGACGCTGTTGTCCAGATCGAAATTCCCATAAAAAAAAATATAGCGAAAGGTTAAAATTCACTTCCGCTATATTTAACTGTGAGCACAGCAACTATTTTTTCTGCATCCAATACTTCATAGATAATAATGTAACCAGAAACAAATAACTGACGATATCCTTTATGGGCATAGAACCCATATTTACGTTCCGCTCCACGATAAGGCTGCTCTTCTAAGCTAAAAATCGCATCTTCAAGCCGTTGTGCCAGCCTTAATGCATTGTCACCGTAATTATCATTAAGAAGTGTCTGTTCATAGATTTTGTCTATATCACGATAAGCCTGCGGAAACATCTTAACAGTATATTTATCCAAAATGTTTCCTCCTCAATTCACTTAGGGCCTCTCTTGCATCTAACAGTTCTGCCCCTTTTGACACCTCCTGCTCCGCCTCCAGAATTGATTTGTCAATTCTGTTCATGTTAATCAATTCATCATAAGCTTCTATGCTCATGACCACCAAATCTCCATACCCATTTTTTGTAATAAACACCGGCTGCTGCTGCTTATGACAAATTTCAGATATCGCGTTTGTATCTCTAAGTTCCGTAATTGGTTTAATTACTGGCATTTAAACGCACCTCCTTTGTACATAATAATAACATTATTATGCACATTTCGCAATACGCATATTCTTATTACAATTACGGTTCCTTATTTGCGATATAAATATAAGCATCCTCAAGCGTTGCCTCACAGGGGCTGCATTTCGTCCGGGGCGGTGCGGCGCTTATCAATCTCACGTGCAATTCATCTCCCACATACTGTTTTGATGAAACATGATATCTTCTTTCCAGTTCCCGCGCTTCCCCTTCATCTTTTGTTTTGCAGATCCAGACATGCCCCTTTGCCTGATTAAGCAGTTCCCTCATATTTCCTAAATAAAGAAATTCCCCTTTTTTCATAACTGCAAGCTGATTGCAGGTCGCTGTCAGGTCTTCCACCACATGGGTGGAAAATAAAACCGTACGTCCTTCCGAAAAATCAACCAGAAGATTCCGGATACGGATACGCTCCTCCGGGTCCAAGCCTGTTGTGGGTTCATCGACAATCAGAAATTCCGGCTCATGCAAAAGCGCCTGAATCAGACCTACCCTCCGTTTCATGCCGCCTGATAACTGTTTCATCTTCTTTCTGCGATGCCCGGACAGGCTTGTTTTTTCAAGGTAATACTGGATGCGCTTCCTACATGTCTCTTTGGGTATGCCGGAAAGGTCTCCCATGTATTCCAGGCATTCCTGTACGGTCAGGCTCGGGTACAGGTCAATCTCCTGGGGCAGATATCCGATCTTCTTCTGTATTTTTTCATAATTCCCTTCACTGTAGAGCATACCATCTAACGTTACCGTTCCGCCAGTCGGCGATAACACCGTCGTAAGCACCCGCATCAGCGTTGTTTTTCCTGCCCCGTTTTCCCCCAACAGCCCAAAGATACCTTCGGGGATTTCCAAATTTGCATGATTGATCGCTGTTACCTTATTCTTAAATGTGACTGTTAAATCCTCTATCTTAATTCCCATAATCCTAACCTCTTTTCTTTACAATACATTTATGGCTATAATCACCTGTCTTGCCGCTTCATGATTCCAGGCAATGCCGCCGCTGCCAGGATTCCAATACAAATACAAACCATTTTCCCATATATCCAGCGAAAATCGCCGCCGTCTTCCAACTCCCTGAATGTATAGGAAAACAGATTCCATACTCCGAGATATTTGTCGCCAAAACTGGAATTCGTAATCAGCCACAGTATCAGGCAGCCGCCGATCCCCACCCACATATTCCGGAACAGGCAGGAAAGCAGATTCGATAAAAGCCCCCAGAATCCAAGAGTAACAGCGACAGCCGCAACATAGATGAGAAACCGGCCTATCTCACCTGCCGGTCCTTCTGTTCCCATTCTGTCCGTTCGTGGATTCTGGAACAGAAAAAACAATCCATATCCGGCGGCTGCAACAAACAGCAGAAATACTTCCTGTATCGCCATCCTTCTGTAAATAGCGCAAACTCTCCTTTTCATTGGACATAACCGCCAGATTTCTGACCGTCTGCTGATAATTTCCTGGGTATAGGTATCTGCACAGAAGGTCAGGGCAAGCGCCGCCATCGGCGCCTCTAACGCAATCCCTACTTCATCCGAATCAGTCACCCCTCTCACAAGGCTTAAGATTACAACAAAAAATATAGCATATGCCTGTTTCTGAACGGTCAGGGAGATTTTCATATCCTGTATCAATAGACCCGCCTCCTTTTCCATATCTGCACCGCGAGAAAAATGATGCAGACAGCCGCCAAAATGAGAGAACTCTGATTCAAAAGTGCCATCGGCGGCGGAGACGTATCAAAAAACCCTCCCGGAAACCGCACCATAATCGCTAACGGTCTGCCGTCATATCCATAAATGCCCTCCGCATTCCGGCTTCCCATATTGGAATACACGATGTAGAGAAGCAAAAGCGGCACCGCAGGCAGCGGACTTTTACATAACAGTGAAACCAGACTGTAGACACTTACAATCATCAGCATATTCGGCAGGATATATAGGCAGGTTGCTAATAGAAAGTCTGACAGGCGCACCGTGAATCCGCTGTCCCCCGCTGATACAAGGCATAAACCAAAGAATATCAGATTCAGAATTGCCAGTATAATCAGACAGACCGTGAAACCGCCGCCCACTTTCCCGGATAGGTATTTTCCTGCGCTGACAGGCTTTGTATGGAGAAGCTCATAGGTATTCCTCCTCGTATCCTGCATAAATAGCATGGATAATAAAACAGTTGCAAAAAATCCCATGAACAACCCTGCAAAATCGGCAAACTTTCTGGAAAAATAGTAGGAAAATGTCTTATTTTTCAATTTCCCTTCAATAAAAGCATTGATCTCTTCACGGGTTCCTTTGTGATAGGCCGTATTCACATACTCGTAATGTGCATCGTAGAAACCGTATTCTTCCAGATGTCTGCTCGCTTCTGCAATATCCATTCCTTTCATTTCGTCAATCACAGACTGCGCCTTGGCATCCTCCATCTCAAATTCGGAAACCAGGATTTCCCGTATCCGTTCCTCCCACATTTTCCGCCGTGGCTCCTTCTCTGTCGGCACATATCCGTCAAAAACATCCCCATCCCGATGCATTTCCGGATAGTCATTCACAATGGTTTCCCCTTCCTTAAGATAATGGATATCCAGATAGGGGCCTGTATCCTGGAATATCATCCAGACACCGACTGCAATACCAATCCAGAACAGAGGATTTTTCATGTAATTTCTTACCTCTCTTTTCAAAATCGACCACATAATTCCGCCTCCTTATTCTTGATAGCTCTATTGTAGAAGCGAAATATCAACAGAAAGACAATAAAAAGAAAAAAAGCCGGATCACTTACGCAATCCGACGGAATATCGCTGTCACCACAGCCCCTCCCTGTTCATCATTTCCCAAAACCAGTCTTCCCCCATGCTTTTCACAATACAGCCTGCTGATATACATGCCCATTCCCGCGTGCTTTAAGCTGTCCTTCACATTCTGCCCGTAGAATGCTTCCGTAATTTTCTCCGCGTCTTCCCGGAAGCCCCCGCCGTCGTCCCTAACACAAATGCTTAATTCAGAATATCCTGTCTTTACCAGGATCACAATCTGTTGTTTCCCATAGCGGAAGGCATTTGACAGCAGATTTTCCGTAACCTCCAGGATTATTTCCTTATCTCCGCAGAATACTTCCCCTGATTCCGGCACTTTAAGCAGACATTGTTTCCCATACTCCTTTTTCAGAATGGCAAGCTCTGAGCAGATATCTTTCTCCAACTGCCCGGCAGAAATATCCCCCGGAACCAGCTCCCGGTTTTCCAGGCTGCTCATTTTCCGCATGGTCTCTACAAACACGTCCATTCGCTCGATCTGGCGCCCGCTCTCTGACAGCATCTCCATCGCCTGTCCCAGATCGATATCTTCACCCGGTAGGTACTCCGTCAACATTTCCTGATACCCTTTCAAAACGGACAGCGGAGCGCGTATATCATGGGCGATAGCCGCCCTTAACATCTTTTCCTCCTCAATCGTTCTCCATAAGATCTGATTATTCCTGGCAAGCGCCTCCCGCATCCGCTCAAACTCCTTACAGAGTACGCCCATCTCATCCTGATTCTCATAGGCAATATGAAAGTCCAGGTGATTTCCGGCAATCTTCTGCGAAGCCTGCGCCAGTTCTTCCATCGGCATTTTCAGCTTGTTCCGGTAAAAGAGGAACACCGCCCCGCAGCTTCCCGCCATGGACAGGATCAGCACCGTATACGTCTGTAAGAAATCACAAAGCTCTGATACAAAATAATCGGACCGTGTCATCTCATAAGCGCCCGGCCTTGGAATATCCGCCACATAATCAGGGCCTTCTTTTTCCACAGCTTCAAAATATGCGTCTTCATCCACATACTTCCACCAGACCTGCCTCTGCGTCTGTCCTGCAATCCTGACAATGACTGCCGAGAGGATAAAACTTCCAAGTAAAGCAGCCGCCATATACAAAAGAATCGTTTTTCTCACGGAAAGATTTCTTATTTTGTCCATCGGTATCCCATCCCCCATACGGTTTCAATGTACTCCGTTTCTGTATATTGCCGGAATTTCTTTCGGATTCTGCGGATCAGTTCTGTAATCACCCTGCTGTCGCCCTCCGCGTCATATCCGCAGACCTTCTCATAGATCCTGTCCTTATCAAAGACCATTCCCGGATTCATGGCCAGGAACTCAATGATTTCGTATTCCAGTTTTGTAAGCTCCAGATATTCCGCATGGATCTGCACGGTCTTTGCCTTATAATCAATCGCTAATTCACCCGAAAAGCAGCATTCTGTCTTTTCTCTGCGGCGCACCTCCCGTTTCAGGTGCGCCGTAATCCTTGCGTCAAGTTCCTTCAGACTAAAGGGCTTTAAAATATAGTCGTCGCCTCCCGAAGAAAGCCCGTTCACAACGTCCTGCTCTTCCACCCGTGCAGTCAGGAACAAAACAGGGCAGGTTACTTTATCCCGTATCATCCGGCATACCTCTATCCCGTCAATGTCCGGCATATTTACATCCAGAAGTATGATATCCGGCTTAAGCTTTATCTTGTTTAACCCTTCTGTTCCATTTTCTGCCGTAATAATCTCATACTTTTTTATCTCAAAATATTTCTTCAGCATCCTGAGAAGTTCGGTATCATCATCAATAATCAATATCTTGTAGGCCATTTTTGCTCCCTTTCCCCAATATCCCCTGCCAGCGATTAAAGATGATTATACTACACAAATCACAACAAATAAACAATGAACCCTATTCCATCTTTTTTATCTCATATACGGTCGGGTAATAATAGGGTGTTTCTTCTGTAAATGCATCCTTGAGTTTTACTGTAACTGCATTCCCTTGTTGAAAATCATCAATTGACAGTTCTTCCCCATCTTTACCAAGCAGTTTTGTATCTTCGCTAATGCCAAGTGAATTGACCGGACTACCGTAGACTTCTGTTGTCCGTTCGATCACCAGCCGAATCTCTCCATCCGGCTGTGTGACAGTTTCCTGGACAATGGCCTTAAATGATTTTTCAGACCATCTGGGGGACTGGCTGACCACCGTTACGCCAACGACAATGGCCGCCAAAATTATCATAATGCCTATAACCATTCTTTTTTTCTTTCTCATACATTACCTCCTTACGCAACCTGATGTTTCTTAAATCCCAACCTTGCTAACGACAACATAATTACAGTTAAAACAGTATAGAGTACTGCCCTTACGGTGAGTACATCAAAAACCATACCGCCGAATTGATACGAAATATATTTGCCAAATTCCGGCATTGTCGAACGGTAGGGCAGTAAAAATAGCAGCAGATTATATGCCCCTGTGGTTCCGTTAGGCGTTAAGAACATAGGGATGAACAGGAGCGGGACAAGAATAATCAGCACAGCATACGGGCTTTTCATCTTTGCGGACAAAAGAAGCGTCACCCCGATCATTGCAAGCAGTACCAGGTAAATAACGCCAATATTTATTAACGCCGCCTGTAAAAATGTGTATGGGTAAGGGATTGTGGTATTTGCAATCTGAAGCGGCAGATTCCATCCATCTGTCCCAAACGCTGCAAGCGGCAGGCCGCACGCCACAACAACATGGAGGATAAATGCCGCCGTTCCAAATAAAAGCGATGCTGCGATCTTTGCTGTCGTCAGCTTTGTCTTCCCATACTTTGCAGACAAGATCACCGCATCCGTTCCCGCCTGGTATTCGCCGGAAAAGACAGGGGCAATCACAACGCAGATGGCCAGCAATGCAAACATCAGAAGCTCAAAGCTGCTTATAATGATCTCCCATCCCCCATGATATCCATACTGCAGCGGTATACCTACCTTGTCAGCCATACCTCCCCAATACTCTTTTTGCTCATCGGTCAATGCCCGGGACGGACTGTCGAGCAGGGTCTGTATCTTCCCTTTCATCGCCTGGTAAAAGGGGTTTTCCTCTTTTACCTCCACCTCAGGAAGATGATTGTAGCCCCAACTGTCATTTGGGCTGCTGTAAGTATCGGCAATCAGGTTCAGCAGTTTTTCCCTTGGCGCAACTCCGTTCCAATAGGCGTCGCCGACTAAGAATTGCTCGTTTCCGTCCGTTCCGACATTATCCGGATCTTCAAACAACCCCTGCACTTCCCGGATTGTTTCGGCAACATATTCTTCGGATAAAGGGACAGATAAATCTGCAAACTGCTCCTTTTCATACGCGATCCCCTTTGCCCCTTTTATCACGCCGTCCTGATTGTAGATCTGGAACTGTATCATGGGCAACCCGAAAAGGAATCCTGTCAAAACCAGACTGACCGCCATCACGATTAACGTAGATTTTTTACGCAATATTTTCAAAAACTCATATTTTACCAACATATTACCTTTCCTCCTGTTGTTCAGCTTCTTCCCCAAAATGATACAGAAATAAATCTTCCAGGCTCGGCTCCACAGCCTGTGCATCTTCCCCCGGCGCCGTTTCCTCTATCATGCGTAACCTTACCATATTGTTTTCATGGTGAAGATTCACAACAGAAAATTTCCTGCTGTATTCTGCCGCCGTCCTTTCATCAACCAAAAGCTCCCATACCTTGCCCCTGATACTGTCTGTAACCGTACTCATCGGCTCCTGCAGAAGAAAATGCCCCTCCTTCATCATCAATATGGTATCCGCAATATAAGAAACATCCGAAACAATATGTGTGGACAGAATCACGATCTTTTCTTTTGCAAAATCAGAGATCAGATTGCGGAAACGTACTCTTTCTTTTGGGTCAAGCCCTGCCGTAGGCTCATCCAGTATCAGAATAGCCGGGCTGTTCAGTTCTGCCTGCGCAATCCCCAGACGCTGCTTCATGCCGCCGGAGTAGGACTTGATCTTCTTATCCGCCACATCAGAGAGATTGACCATATGAAGCAGATTTTCTGTCCGTTTTTTTGCCAGTTTTTTATCAAGGCCCTTCACTGCCGCCATATACAGCATAAATTCGCGGGCGGTGAAATCCGGATAAAAGCCAAAATCCTGCGGCATATATCCCAAATGGGTATAATACTGCTCGCCTAACTGTTCCACCGTCTTTCCATTCAGGCAGATACTACCCGAAGTTGGTTTCAAAACGCCGCATATCATCCGCATGAGCGTCGTCTTGCCTGCGCCGTTTGCGCCAAGCAGCCCATATATCCCCGGCGCTAAATTAGCGCTCACATTGTTGACGGCACATTTCTCACCGTACTGTTTTCTTAAATCCTGTAACTGTAATTCCATATAAAACCTCCTATTCATTTTCATAGCCATCTTCCTCCTAGTGGTTTGCCAAAGACAGTATCTGCCTGATATGCATGCCTGGCTAAGTTTCCTGCGGATGCATTACTGCATAAAAAATAGATGACTTAGCTCTTAGCATAAATCATCTATCTTAGGCAGTGCTTTTCTGTATCTTAAGTTAACCTTAATTTATCTCTCTTAAGTTATGGATTTCCCAAAGAAAGAATAATCGTAAAACATGTTCCTTCACCTAATCTGCTCCTGACATCAATATTGCCGCCATGGAGTGTGATAATCTGCTTTGCAATCGCAAGTCCAAGACCGCTCCCTTCTGGTTTCTCCTTCGTGTTTGTCCCTCTGTAATACCGATTGAAAAGCTTCGACTGCTCCTTATCACTCATGCCTGTCCCGTTATCAGAAATACAGATCAACACATTCTTCTCTGAATCGGAATCTATACGAATCGTCACTTCTGTTTCCGGCGGGTTATGCGTCAAAGCATTAATGATAAGGTTATTCACCGCACGGCGGAACAAGCCGATATCAAGACTGACCTGGCATTCCTGTATATTGCTTTCAAACCCAATCCTGCGGTTTGCAAAAGCAGGGTCATTTACAATATCAATGACCAGCTCTTTTAAGAAGCGGACAAGGCGTACCGTCTGCGGATGATATGGAACTGCACCTGAATCTAGCTGATAGGTCAGCTTCAGGTCATTCATCATTTTCTCTGTGTGATTGGCACTTTTTAAAATAATCCCGCCATATTCCCGTACTGCTTTCTTATCAGGGGTAGGGGTTCCCATAAGCAGCTCCGCATAGCCTTTAATGGGTGAGAGCGGCGTCTTTAGATCGTGGGTAATATTTACAATCCATTCTCTGCGGAGCCGTTCCGTATCCTCCTGGACCTTATCACTCTTGCGGAGCTCTATATCCATCTGATTGATCGCCCCGTAGACTTCGCCAAACACTCCTTTTTCGGTCAGCGGAACATAGGAACGCAGGGAAATATCCCCGATACCTTTTGCGATCCTGCCAAGATGCCTGGTAAGCCAGAAGCCATACCAAACCATGAACAGAAGAACGAAGCACAAGATAAAGGAGATTCCCATGAGGAACAAAAACGAAAGCCGTCCGACATGCTCCCCGTTGTAATAAAGCATATGTTTTCCTATGGCATAAGGAAACCCGATCAAATAACTCCATGTTCCTTCAAGACTTTCATAACTGCTCACAAAAACTGTATATCCCTGCTCATAAGCACCCCCGGAAAGTGAAATCAGTTCAGACGCAGAGTATCTTGCCGGGTAATTCTCGGGCTTGTTGCGGGAGAAAACTTCCTGCCCTGTCTCATCAATGACCTGAAGCCACAGCCCATATTCATCCAGCCGTTCAAGCCCTATTTCTTCTATCTTGATCTCGCCGTTATCGTTCCCCATCCATATGGAAAAATTATCCGTAAACCGATTCGGCCATGAAGCAAGGCTTAAGCCCTCCGGCTCAGTGATTCCGAAAAAATAATAAAACATGCCGATTGCGGCAGCGGCAGCGATGAGAAGTAATACTGCCACGAAAATGAAGATTCGTAAAAATGGATTCTTTTTATTTTTCATATGGATTCACCAGTTTATAGCCTAATCCTTTCATCGTGATAATATATTTGGGCGCCGCAGGGTTTTCCTCTAATTTTTCTCGAAGATGACGGATATGCACCATCATCGTATTATCACATCCAAAGCTATCCTCGCCCCAGATCGTTTCATACAAGCGCTCCCGGCTGATCACTCGTCCCAGGTTCTCCGCCAGATACCGCAAAATCTCAAATTCCCGCGCAGTCAGCCCGATTTCTTTTCCATTCTTCACAACCCTGCAGCCGTCAGTGTCTATCATCAGTTCGCCGATTTTAACAGAAAAATCCCGGATTGGAGCTTGCCTGTATTCTGCGCGGCGTAACTGTGCTTTTACCCTGTATGCTATCTCTTTCGGACTGAACGGTTTTGTAACGTAATCATCGCCTCCGACAGCCAGTCCAAGTATTTTATCCAGTTCATCATTTTTTGAAGAAAGGAACAAAACAGGGCAGTGGGAAAACTCCCGGATCTGTTTACACACTTCATACCCGTCTATATCCGGCAGCATGACATCTAAAACCATCACATCCGGCTCCATTTCCCTGCATGTGGTTACAGCAGAAAGCCCATTGTCAATTTTCGTGATATTGTAAAACCCCTCTATGTTTAAAGCCCTTTCCAACAAATCCAATATAGCCGGCTCATCATCAACAAGCATAATCTTATACTGATTCATTTAACAGCATCCTCCCACAGCATCATATTGTCCCAATTTAATCATCTCCTCCTTTTTGTACATAATAATATTACTATGCTCATCATGCAATACCCATCCTGGTGCTGTTTTTAAGAAAGTTCAAAAAATTTTTGTTTTATGGTATGATTCCTCTTGCTTTGAAGTGCGCTTCATAGTTTATTCTACAAAATGAATGGAGGATTTGAAATGTACTCAGCAAAAGAAGCTGCTAAGATCACTGGCCTTTCTACCGCAGCGTTAAGATATTACGAGAAAGAAAGTTTATTGCCGCCAGTAAAAAGAAATGACCAAAAGTATAGGCAATACACAGATGAAGATATTGAATGGATTCGAATGATCCAATGTATGCGCATGGCTAATATTCCAATCCACTCTATCAAGGAATATGTTTCTTTGTTGATACAAGGTGGAAAAACGCTTGAACAGCGCTATGAGATGGTTCAAGAACATATAGAAAATATCATGGGGCAAATAGCCAATTTACAAAAGGCATTGACTTTGACACAAAGTAAATTAGCCTTTTACGAAAAGATTTTGAAAGAGCCGCTGCACCAAGACATAACGTATGCTGAGGAATGGAAAATGTTTAATCATGGAGGCCATGTATAACACAAATTCTGTTTCTGACATAAATGCAACAACACGAAATGAAAAGGAGAGATAATATGCCCTATATCACGGTTGAAAGCGGGAATTTATCAGACGCCCAAAAAGAGGAACTGATAAAGCGGTTGACGGAAGTATCTTCCGAAATTATGAAAGTACCGCAGGAGTTTTTTGTTACCACGATCAAAGAAGTGCCTGATAAGAATTTTGGTATTGGCGGGAAAACGATTGATAAAGTTAAGGCTGAATATATTCGGGCACATCAATAAATTTTGCACATCGGAGATACATCCAGATGTGAGTTTATTCCAACGCAAAGGAGAAGGTGAAGTGGACACTGTTTTGATTACAGGTACTACAAGCGGGATTGGAGCCGCTTTTGCTGAAAAATTTGCAAGAGAAAGAAATAATCTCGTTCTTGTATCAAGAAGTAAGGCAAAACTCCAGCGGCAGCAGGCAGAACTACAATCACGCTATCAAGTTTCGGTTGAATGTATTTCCTGCGATTTGGCAGAGAATGGGGCAACCGAGTTAATTGCGAACAAGGCCAGAGAACTTGGATTGTCTGTTGATGTTCTTATCAATAATGCTGGGTTTAATGAAACAGGATATTTTACTGACACGCGGCTCTCCGAAGAACTTGACATGATACAAGTACATATTAAAGTTTTGACAGCTTTAACAAAGCTGTTTTTGCCCGGAATGATAGAGCGTGGGTATGGACGAATCTTGAATGTGGGTTCTACGGGAGCATATATGCCCTGTCCATGCGATACGGTATATGCTGCCACAAAAGCCTATGTCCTCTCTTTTTCAAATGGGCTTTATCAAGAACTTAAAGGAACTGGTGTTACTGTTACTTGTTTGTGCCCTGGTGCAACAAAGACCCTTTTTGCAAGCAAGGCAAATATTGAGAACACACTGCTTTTCAAGCTCTTTGTAATGCAGCCAGAAGATGTTGCGTCCATCGGCTATAAAAGTCTGATGAAAGGAAGGCGATCAACAACTGCTGGTTTATATAACAAACTGCTGGTGTATTTCTCTAAACTGCTTCCTATTTCTGTTATCAGCCCCATCGTTCAATGGATGTTCAAAGAGTAGAGGGCAACGATACCAGGTCTTGTCTCATTCGCTAAAAAGATTTTTTGAAATAGCAACTTGATAATTTGTTCCCCAATCGCACAGCGACTTCAAAACGGGACAAATACTTTCACCAAGTTCTGTCAAAGCATATTCTACTTTTGGTGGGTTTTCTGGGTAGACTGTTCTCTGAATGATTTTCTGATCTTCCAGTTCACGAAGCTGCTGCGTCAGGGTCTTGGTGGTGATCTTGCCTAGACGCCGCTGCAATTCGTTGAACCGCACCGCTCCTTTGGAAATCTGCCACAAAATTTTCAGTTTCCACTTCCCGCTTAACACATTGAGACCGATCTCCATTGGGCATTGTTCCGTAACAGCGATTGATTTTGCCATAAATTTTCCTCCATAATGCACTATCAAAAAAGACACTACATATCAAAAAAGTGCGTACTTGTTCACCCTTCCTGCCTGTGATATGCTTGATCTTGTCATATAAGAGCAAAGAAAGGAATGGATACCATGATTGTAGACAGTCACCAACACGTTATGCTCCCCACATCCATGCAGATTAAGAAAATGGATGATGCCGGAGTGGACAAAGCAATCTTGTTTACAACGACCCCTCATGTTGAGAGGGCCGCAACTGCGACTTTGGATGCAATCGGCGCAGAAATGCAAGTGCTGTACCAACTCCTGTCCGGCAGCTATTCTCCCGAAACGCGAATATCAAAAATGAAAGACACCATTCTGGAGCTGAATCAGGCTATACGGACTGCGCCAGATCGGTTCTACGGTTTTGGCCCGATTCCGCTGGGGATTTCCGAACAGGCAACAGCAGAGTGGGTATCCCAACATATCATTGGGAACTCTTTCAAAGGCATTGGCGAATTTACCCCAGGTTCTGAAACGCAGATTGAGCAGTTAGAACCTATATTTAAGGTTTTGGAAGATTATCAAACTCTTCCCATTTGGGTACATACCTTTAACCCGGTTACGCCAAACGGCATAAAAGCCCTCATGGAACTGTGCCGGAAACACCCTGCTGTGCCGGTTATCTTCGGACACATGGGCGGCTCAAACTGGATGGATGTAATCGCCTTTGCAAAGGAGCATGGACAGGCATACTTGGACTTGTCCGCAGCTTTTACACCGTTGTCAGTCAAAACGGCCCTGACGGAAGTACCGGAAAAATGTCTGTTTGGTTCTGATGCGCCGTTTGGGGAGCCGCAGTTATGCAGACAGCTTATTGAATTTGTCAGTCCATCCCTTTCTGTCACAGAACTGGCTTTGGGCGGTAACATAGAAAGGCTGCTGCAGATTTAAGGCTCACCCTCCCGGCGACACTCAATCTCCTGCCGGTAAAAAGCGATTTTTTCGTCCAACATGGCCTCATGTTCCTGCAGTTGCCTGATCCGCTCATCCAGGGATTGGCGGTGCTGCATCAGCATTTCCATACGTTCGGAAAGAGTAACATCCCCTTTGGCCCGTAACGCCGCATATTTTTTGATTTCCTTAATTGGCATCCCCGTTGCTTTTAGACGCTTAATAAAAGCAATCCAGGCAATATCTTTTTCCGAATAGCGGCGGCGGTTGCTGGAGTTCCGTAACGGGATAATCAGGTTTTCATGCTCATAGTAGCGCAGGGTATGTATCCCCAGCCCCGTGGCCTTTGAAAATTCTCCAATGGAATAGTCCAAAAAACTCCCTCCATCCTCTTGACGTAGAGTTTACTCTACATTGTATGCTCTTATTATACTTGATGAATGGAGGGATTGCAAATGAAGCCAACAAAAAAATACACGGTTGTTACCGGGGCCAGTTCCGGGATCGGAAGGGAAACCGCAAAAGCCTTTGCGAATCGGGGGAGGAATCTGATTGTCGCCGCCCGCCGCACAGAAAATCTTGAAGCCCTAAAGCGTGAAGTCACAGAGCGGCACCCCACACTGGATGTCGTAATCAGGACTGTTGACCTGTCTGTGCGGGAGAATGTATATCAGTTTTATTCCGATTTAAAGGACTTCCAACTGGAAACCTGGGTCAACAACGCAGGCTTTGGAAACTACGACAGCGTGGCACAGCAGGACTTGGGGAAGATTGACACCATGCTCCGGCTGAATGTTGAGGCTCTCACTATCTTGTCTTCGCTGTTCGTTCGTGACTATAAGGACGTTCCCGGAACACAACTTATCAATATATCTTCGGCGGGAGGATATACGATTGTCCCTACTGCTGTTACCTATTGTGCGACAAAATTCTATGTCAGTACGTTTACCGAAGGGCTAGCTTGGGAGCTGATTGAAACAGGAGCAAAAATGCGGGCCAAAGTTCTGGCTCCTGCGGCAACAAAAACGGAGTTCGGGAAAAAGGCCAACAACGTGGATGCCTACGATTATGACAAAGCGTTTGGCACTTACCACACAAGCCGGCAGATGGCGGAGTTCCTGCTGAAGCTATACGACAGCGACAGCACTCTCGGCATCGTGGCCAGAGAGACTTTCCAATTTAAACTGCAGCCCCCGGTGTTCCCTTATGCAAACAGCTCTACTCATAATCAGAATCCAAACTAAGTAAGGATTTTTCCATTGAACGGCAGCCAGAGGGTAAGGTCTTTCCTTGCCCATTGACTGCCCATTCATGCTGAACAGTCCGCAGAAATTGTAGGTTCTACCATAATTCCATATACGTTTCATACCCATCTGGTGTTATTCTATGGGTGCAAGGAGGTGCTATTTATGAATTTCTATTCTGTATGCGATTTAAGAACCGAAACCAAAAACCTATGGGATAATCTTTCCGCAGACGGAGAAGTGGTCATTACCAACAATGGAAAACCGGCTGCCTTAATGATCAATATCCCTACGGACTGCTTTGACGAGGTCGTGCAAGCTGTCCGTCAGGCAAAAGCCATGATTGCTTTCAACAATATGCGAAGCAAAGCTGTTTCCCGTTATTTTGGTGTTGGACACCAATAAATATAAATACAAGCAAAAAATAACCCGCTAATCCGAATACTGCATAAACAGTATCGGATTAGCGGGTGTACTACTATTCCATCAATGTCTTCTGAACAATCTCTGATTCGAAAAACTCTTCAGAAAATTCCCGGCTCGATACACTATATTCTTCGTATATATCTACAAAACCGTATTTTAACTGATCTAATTCTACCTCTCCCAACCTATAATCCCGCTGAAAGATTTCCCATGACTCTTTTTTATTATCGCTTTGGTACAGCATATCGCCGGTTTTTATTTTTGATCCAACCATAATATAGATTACATTCAGATCCATTGATCCCCTGCCTACCTGCCCATCCTTTAACATGACCTTGATACCTCTGGTATGAACCGGCCGGTTAGTAAGTATCCTGTCCACGTACCCCTCTGTCAGCTTACCTGATTTCTGATCCTTCTTTAAAATGATTTTTACCCGGCTTCCCGGTCCGATATTCCCCCGATACATATGGTTCTCCATATATCCACCTCCCTTTTGTTATCCATTTTACAGTAACTTCTCTCTTCTTACAACCAGGCACATCTGATTTATTTGTTCCATACTGATAGCTGCTGTCGGAAAAGTTTGCATATTTTTTCCCTTTATAATATAATAAGAAAATAGACGCTTGCTGTTACGGAGGTGAATAAGATGTCAGATATGATAGATAGCAACCAATATGAGAAATATGAAAAGATAGCATTATTCATCCAGCCAAATATCCACAAAAACCTGATTGCCACTTATGAGAAGTATATCAGGGGTAAAAAGCCAGAGTTATATATAGATGAAAACTACATCAAAACCACAAAACCTTTATCCAGGGCATCAGATACGGAGCCTTCTTCCCAGGACAAAAAAGATTCCCGCAGAAAGTCCGTATCACTGGAGGATATTATCACCGTCTGTACATATATTGCACTTTCCAAGGAAAATATTGAGCAGTCGATTCGTACCTACCGCGAGAACCGGCGCGTATATAAAAGGAACTGGTTCAACAGTATCAAGGAAGAAATGGGGCCTCCAGAGAAAATGAGGCCAAAAAATCCCCGGTTATTGAGAAAATATGCGGAATCCACGTCATTAATCAATAATATGGACCGTTCACAGGATGATGACCGGACCATTGAGGAGATCATGCTCGACAAGTACAATGAAATTGACAACTGGCGTTCCGATACGACCGCTCCTATTACAGATTTTTCTTTTACGGCCCAGAAGCCGACCAAGACTCTGGCCAACGCTTTCATCAATGACATCACCTTCGAGTCCCTTCTAATTATAAAGGATGCCTTTGGCGGATCGATTGAAGGCTTTAATACAAAATACCCCACCGAATTCAACGAGCATCCACTATTCTCGTTCCGAAGCACGGTAATGGATTTCGAGCCGCAACTGTTAGAAAATGAACTTACCTTTTTCAACCAGTACAGCTATAAGGACGAAGACAAGGGGATAGAAGGCGACATTACGGTAAAATATAATCCGGACGTGGATCTTCCAAGTACAGTCACGGAAAAAAATCTCTCTAAGATTATGAAAGAGTTCCAGATTAACCTGAAACAGCGGGAACTGGATATGAAAGACCGAGAGATTATGACGCAGCTCTTTAACCTGATCAATGGAGAAACGCTTTCAACCCAGCACATCCGGGTTGATTTAAGGGAATTTACAAGAAGGGTTTTCAATATCCGGGTTCCAAAGAAAAAACACTATGAAGACATTGGAAACCGGCTGGAAAAACTGAAAAACTATGATTATACGATTACTGTGCGGAGCCGGGAGACCGGTGAACTTATTGAAACAACATCCCTTGGATTGCTGAATTACCTGTACATCAACTTCCAGGAGAATTATTTCCAATACACCCCTTCTGAGCAGTGGATCCGCACCTATGTCCAGAAAAAGTACATCAATATTTTAACAGACTCCTATAAAAGTGTTGACTCTCCGCAGACAAAGGGCATCATGATGATCCTTCAACAGGAGCGCCTTACGGAATATGCAAAGAACTCCTATACCAAGACCCTTCCGCTGAATTATTTCCGCCTTCACATGAAACTTCAGAAAATCGGAAACGCTGCCCTGGTCAAAGAGCTGACAAACCATATGTCCATATTGAAATCAGAGCAGATTGTAATTAAAGATTTTGAGTTTATCAATAAAAACTCTGCTGTTACAATCCAGTTCCTCCCACTGGACTCCAAAGAACTGATTGCTTATGAGTTTAATACAAAAGCGCTTGATGATCCTTCAAAGATTATTGATGTAGAATGTGTCGATATCACAAAAACCGCAGGAGCAGATTAAGCTTTCTGCGGTTTCTTGCCCTTAAAACTTTGTCGCTATCTCAATCCGGAACTTTGTCTCCATCTTCCATCACCTATACCGCATATCTCGATTTTGTCGTTATCTTTTGCTGATATACCCCTCATTTTTATCATTTAGTCCGCTTTTTTGGGTGCACTTTTTATCTCTATATGCTCCGATTCATCATTTAGTCCGTTTTTGAGGGTATGTTTTTCTGCTACTCTTTATACCAAACTTACTTTTAGTCCGCTTTTTACGGCACATTTTTTCAGTCTGTACACATTCCCGGTTTCTATTTAGTCCGCTAATCCGGGTGCATTTTTCATGAATCTGTATCCCTGCCCCTTTATTTAGTCCACTTTTTCAAGCTCATTTTTTCTATCCATTCCGTTCTCGTTCCCCCATTTAGTCCGCTTTTTCAGGTGTTCTTTTTCACGGAAGGCTGCCGCCATCTGCACCGGATATCACAATAACTGCCGCCATTTAAATACAAATTTTAATTTTGTCGCTATCTTTATCATTCTGTACCAGATAAACTGATTTTGTCGCTATCTTTTTGTTTCAGATAGCAGATCCATTAATTTTGTCGCTATCTTTCCCACGATTCACCCCACAAAAAATGAATTTAGTCCGCTTTTTTAGGTGTTTTTTTCTATTTTTTTTCATTTAGTCCGCTTTTTAAGGGTACTTTTTTCTTTCAAATTTATTCAGTCTGTTATTTTGGGTGTATTTTTTCTGATTTTTTTATTCAGTCCGTTTTAAAGGGTACACTTTTTTCATTGTATGATTTCCCCCAAAAAATATATCTTTCCCCCAATACAGATCTTTTGAGGAAAATTTGAGAACTCAGCCCTGATTCCTGTTAAAATCTTCTATTTAGTCCGTTTTTTACGGCTTCTTTTTTATAATCTATCATGATTTCCCAATTTAGTCCATAAAAAATGGCTCATTTTTATAAAAAATTTTTTTCACTTTTTTTCTAAAAAGTCCCGAATCCTTAAAAACCCCGTAAAATCAAGGCTTTTCCGCATTTTCCCATTTTCTTGTATCATAAATTTGCAGAAAAAATATATTTAAAATCCCCTTTAAACACATAGTTTTTTCAATTTAGTCCGCTTTTTCGGGTGCGACTTTTTGATTTTACAAATCCCAAAATATGTAGTATATTTAGAATGTTGATAAAAAAATGTGAATAACTTTGTGAAATTTGGCGGTTTCAAAAAAGTTATTCACATCGAATATAAAATATACTTACAGTAGCTTTTCTTGGCGGTTTAGCTACTACTACAATATCAATCAGAGATCAATCATATATACTGCTATTGACCAATGGCTGATACTGCATTAATATTATAGACTATTCTTTCTCTATTTTCAAGTATTATTGCCGAATCAGTCAATATTGGGTGTTTTTGTGGTACAGTCACATATTTTTATTGTTTGTCCTGAATCAATATTCTGACATGAGGTGATTAGCTTGGAATTATCAAAATATGCACGGATTGGTAAAGCTCCTTTTATCAAAGCAATCGGAATTCAGAAAAACCATAAAGAAGTCATATATACAGAAAGCCAGGAACTGGATTATGCAGCGTCTGGCTGTTTTGCGTGCGATAATTACAAGAACATTGATTTTTATGAGTTTATGCCGGAGGAGATTCAGAAAGAAGCCAAGAACCGTTGTAAGAACTGCCCCTGTGCCGTTTACAAAACAGTTGTACATGAAACGTGTAAAAGCGTAAACGAGAAAAATATCTTTGGAAATGCCAAAAGGTTAAAATCCATAGCCTTAAAGCTGCTGCTCATCTATCATTTTGCCAGTCCTGATGAGCATGGCTTAGTTCGCGGCCTTTCCCCCAGAGAGCTGGCCGGCATGCTTGATTGCACCGTCCGTTCCGTTAAAAATGCTAATTCTGTATTGCAGGAATATGGATATATTATGTGTTCATCTGATGGACTTTCTAAAAAAAGGATCCAGGTCATCCTGACCGAATATGAAACATATTCTCTTCCTGCTGATAAAGGCGGCCGGGGATATGCCACATTTAATTATGAATGTCTGGAGAAGCTGATTCAGATTACAGACCTGAACCAGCTCCGGATTTTTCTGCGCGCTGCTTTAGATATTGATACGAACCGTAATCCGGAAAAAGAACTGACTGTCACGCAGGATTATGATTTCCTGCGCCGTTTTCTTCCTAACTACTGTAAGCCAGGAATCATACGGCATGCTTTATCTTCTGTTTCGGAGCTTTTTTCGGTCGCTTTTGACGGTGACGAAGAACATATCCATTTAAAAATGAATCCCCTCTGCCATGGCCGCAGGAATTATGATAAGAATGTTGCACAGAATACTTCCCTTATAAAAGATTACATTTCCAGCCTCGATAAAGCAATGGACTGTATAAACCAGAGTATCCTTACAAAAATCCGGCCCGACGAGGCTGACGCATCCTTTTTGGCCCAGGAGGGAATTCTGACCAAAACTCTGACAAAGCTGGATAAATCCTTATTTGTTCCTTTCCACTTATCCGCAAAGGAATATAAGGACTTAGGGGTTCTCTGCACTACATATACATTTGATGCAGTCAAAAACTGTATCGGTTATGTTTATGAAAATTATAACTCACAGTTTAAAGTCACAAGCATAGGTGCCCTTATACGGACCATTCTCCACGATAAGAATAACCGGCAGGAATCTTCATTATTCCAGACGGCATAATGGGTCTTTTTGTTGTGCCCTTTTTTATTTCCAGCCAGTGATTCCCCTTCTTTTAGCCGGAAAATCAATAAATCTATTCCATTTTTGAAAGGATAACTTTTCCTTACCCTATAAAAACTATTTTGCGATTCATCCATATCTATTGTTATGGGAACAAAATGGAAAATTTTCATCCACAAGTGAAAAATATCATTCTTCTGCGAAAATTTTCATCTACATTATAAAAAAAACTTCCACAGAGGCATACTTTCATCCTCACTGGAAGTTTCTCTCCCGTCTATAATTCCATTTTCCCTTGTAAATACGGGGTTTTTCATATTCAGCATTTATCAATTATATATATAACTATATATGAATTATATTATGATAAATATATTTATATAAGGTTTTACTCCCCTCCCCATACATATATCCACAGAATAATTTTATCAGATTCATAGAACGATTTTAGTATAACATGTTTTTACATTAAATTATAGTTTATTTTCAGAATACCCCATAATCCCATAATCATAGATGAGGTATTCTGAACTACTTAACGTATATATTCTATTTTACAAAAAAACAACCCACAGACATCTATATATTTTGCTGCAATCACGTATACAGGATACAGATTTGTCTTAAAAGAATAGGAATCAGACGTTCTTTCACAGCATTCCAGAATTGTTGCAAATAAGAAATGTTTTCTCTTCGCATTCTTATATTTCCATTTATAGTAACCTGTCTGGGAAAATATATAGCTATAATCATACCATACAGCAGGAAGATTGGCAGAGTTAAAGATGACCTCCGAGTAAGCTTAGTATATAATCATCCATTCCGTCATCGGTCTCTTCCTTCACATCCTGTGCCGGAACCAGGCCGGCCTGCTCATTTTCAAATGTTTCTGTGTCAACTGTAAATGGATTTTCATCCATGTCTGAGCCTGTATGAAAACTGTCATCGGAATCATTGACGATGTTATCGTTTAATTCAATTTTGTCGGAATCTTCTTTATGCACAGAACCGCATTCATGACTGAGTATTTTTTCCTCCAAAACACTGATTCGTTGAAGCAACACTGCTGTGTCACTTTGAGGGAGTTTTATGTTGCAACATTTTATCAGGTATACAAGGACGTCCATATAAGGATTCAGACTGTTCCTTATTTTTTCACGAAGAATACTGAATTGCTCCACATACCAGAATAATATTTCAATTTGGCAGGAACTAATTATTTCATACAGTGCATCCTGATATTCTTTTGTATTATATAAAGCTGCAGTTCCAGATGATGCAGAAAGAACGATCCCATCCGTACAGCATTGGAGTATATGATCGACCAGCTGCACCAAATTTTTCCCTTCTTCGCAGATTCTCTGAAGCAAGAGGATTGCCTGCCTGCCGTCACCATTTACAAGCGAACGCATGATCTGCAAAGCAACCTCGCTATCCATAAGGCAAAGGGATTTCATCACATGCTCTACTGTTACTTTTTCACAGGAGATCATTAGCTTTTCTGTGATACTGAGGGCATCCCTCATAGACCCGTCAGCCTGTTTTGCGATCAGCTTTATGGCATCATCCTCATACTGTTTTCCCATTTCAGTTAAAACGAAGGACAGTCTGCCGCAGATGACATCAATTGATATAGTCCGGAACTGGTAAATAGAACATCTGGAACGTATAGTTGCAGGAATTTTATGCATTTCTGTCGTACAGAGTATGAACAGACAATGTTCCGGCGGTTCCTCGATTGTTTTCAGGAGTGCGTCAAATGCAGCTGCTGAAAGATTATGTACTTCATCTATGATATATATCTTTTTCGGCAATATGGTAGGCATATACTGGGCTGATACAATAAGTTCCTTTATGTCTGTAATAGAGTTATGCGATGCCGCATCCATTTCAATACAGTCTAATGTTTTTCCTTCCAGAATCGACCTGCAGTTTTTGCATTGATTGCAGGGACCGTTTTCACTTGGGGCCTCACAGCATACTGTTCTTGCAAGGATACGTGCAATGGTCGTCTTTCCTGTTCCCCTGTGGCCTGCAAAAAGATAGGCAGAATCAAATTTTTTTGTTTTACACTGTTCTTTCAGCGTTAAGATATTATTTTCCTGCCCTACTACTTCTTTGAATGTTTGCGGCCTATATGTTGAGTATAACATAAAATTCCTCCTTTTATTTTATTTGGATTATATATCGTATCAGATTGAAATAATCGTTTTTCGTATAGGAACGTTGAGCCATGGATAAATGCTCCAGTCCATATTCCATGATTTCTAATGCTTGTGCTCTTGTATATAACGTATCCGGGAAGGGATATCCCTTACTGGGAACTTTCCGGGGAGATTCTGCTAAAAACTGATAAAAAGGATATAAGAATGTATTCATTTATCCCTTCCATAGATGCAGTAATGGAATAAGGAGCATTTTCCGTTAAAAAACCTACGAAGCCAATACAATCCTTATCAATTTTTAATTCCTTCAGATATTTTTCCATCGCTTCTTCCCTAAGCGGGTGAAAAAGGACAGAATAACAGCGGCTTTTGATGGTATCGAGCAGGCTGTCTTTTTCCGAGACAATAATCAGCTTATTACTTGAAGCTCTGTCTTCTAATAGTTTTAAAAGACGGTTTTGTGCTGTCCTCGATACAGTATGGGCACAAAAAAGAATAAATACTTTTACATCTCCAATACTGTTACGGCGGCTCGCTTCGAGAAGCTGTTCAATATCATCTACTTTCAGGGCCGATTGGGTTGTCTGGTAATAGTCGGGATTTTTTTCTAAGTCTGACTCCTGGCACTTTAGAAGCTTTGCAGCTATATATCTTGCCGCAAGCTCTTGCCCAAGCCCTGGAATACCCTGTAGTATAATACCCGGCGGTTCGGTCAGTGAGAGATAATTTTCAATCTCGTCCATTGTATCTTTATTTATGTATAGATGTTGGTGCATTTCCAATTCCTCCTTGTAGGTTCGTTTTAGACAAATATAAATAGTTATTGAGTTTTGAAACGTATACTGCCCCGCTTTTCTGCTGGTTTTCTGTCATATAAAATTCCATATTACTGATCTGCAAATAAGATGTGTATGCAAGGTTCAATATTAATGCTTCCCGGTTCATAGCCTTCCATCTTTCCTTTTTATAAGCAGTTTGGATTACATTATAAAGAAGATTTTTATCTTCTGTCGAAATATGGTGTTTCATTTCTTTTATATATGATTCAATGATCTGTATGCTTAGGATATCTTTAGGGAGCAGCGCATACTCACTGACTTTTTCCGCTTCGGGAAAAGGTGTATAAAGGTTTGTAGTTCCGATGCCGAACAGAAGGGAGCCAGTGATTAGCAAGTCTTCCTGATATGGAATCTTGAGGTCCGGATGGTATGCGTACATCTTTTGTGAACGTATAATCTGGATTGCAATGCTTGTGACAGATACGGTCTGGACGAGCAGGGCGCCGTTATATGCGCCCGAACAGGTCAGGCCGGCAGGAGTTTCAGCCAGCCTGTTTTTTTGACCTTTCAATACCAGATTTAATAGTTCCCGGAAGGGGGCATGTGTGACTAAACTGCTCTGTTTATCTAGCAGGTTTAAATAATGTTCTTTTTCCAGCTCATTTAAACCGTCAATAAAGCTGCTGAGTGAATACTCGGTTACAGGGCTTATTTTTTGAATTGTGAACTCTAACTGGTTCTTGTAGTTTTTTAGCACCTCGCCCCATATTTTGATGACTTTGCCTTTAAATTGAAGGTATCTCTCGTCTATATTATTTTCCCATATCCGTCCGTAGATAACGCCGGTTTTATCCTGGAGTTTCAGGAACAGATATGGGATTCCATTTCCTTCTGTATAGCTTAAGGCAATTTCCTTTAGATAAAACTCTTCTTCCAGTTCTTCTGCCAGATGTTCAGACAGATGCGATATGTAGATCTTTTTCATATACATCTTCTCCTATTTTATAAGATATATTTTTCATTCTGTCTAATAAGTTTGTATAATATTCCCCAATCATACTGTTTAGGATTTTATCATCCGGGTAAGCGAAATAATGGGTTTCTTCAGGCTTTAGAAGGGAACTGACAATGTGAAGATTGCGGAATAAATGTATTTCGCCACACCGTGCAAAAATCTCACACTTTCTTAGAAAATAGTTAAGATTATATTTTCCCTTTTTTGGCAGAATTTCCTTTCCATCCTTGCGTTCTTTTTCTACAGAAGATATCAGAAGCTGCTGATATTGCAGTGCAACCTGGTCAAATTCACATTTCATGGACAGGTCGCCGAGCATATCATCGAGCATATGAAAATATTCATGGATAAAAGATGTTGGATGCCTGAAATCAACTACCATAGTATCGATGGAGGGATAATACAGACCAGTTGCATGGTGTTTACCAAGTTTCCGAAAACGCAGAGCAACGTTTTTGTTCATATAGCCATTGAAAATATTTTGATTTAATTTCTTGAATTCTTCCGTTATGGAATCAACCAGATTCAGGTCTACATCTTCGTCAAATTCGATAAAGCCGAAATATGTGTTTAATTCTGAGGATTTCATTTAATGTACAACGTGCTTTGGAATATTTTTCTTGGTTTGGTAGGCACGTGCGACTATCCTTTTTAGCTCATTTCGATGTTTTTCTTCCTCTGCAAGATCATGTATGTTTGCGATATAATGCCTTAATGTCATGAATATGTATTCTCTGTAATAGTAAGGCAGGTCTATCATGGCAGATTTTCCGGAAACATTTAGTAAAATATCATAAGACAGATAGGAATCCCCATATACAAAAGAAAGTAGGTTAAACACTTCGGAATGGCTTTTGAAATAATCCTTATAGAGTGTTGAAGGTTTGCTTTCGGAACCGGCTGCTTTGATATAACAGTTATGTATTGTATCCTCCTGATAACCACAATCGATCAGATAGTTGGAAAACCATTTTGGAAGATCAGTCATATCCCATTTATAATTTTCCAATATTGATACTAAGTCACGAATCAGGTGCTTCATGGTATCTTCGATATCCGGATCGTCAAAAGAATCCATTTTCAGCTGGTTAAGCCAGTTTATTCCGAACAAAGGATAAAAAAAGTTTTCGGCATGGTACATATGGATGAAATGACGAGGATTTGATTTGTAATGATAGCTGCCATTAGAGAAACGTTTCCCAGGACTGCATGGAAGATAAAATGTTGTGTCTTTTATTTTAATTGTTAAAATAATGTTCGACCGGCTGACATCCCTGGCTAATCCTTTTTCAAATAAGTTGGATGCAGATTCGATTTTGCAGCCATAGTTTTTATTAACAAAGTGCAATAAAAAAGGAATGCCTTTGCTACTTAGACATTCCTCCGTTTTTATTTCTTTTAGATTTTTTTTGATTTCTCTTTCTATAGCACTTTGTATTTGCTGCTTGGCTTTATATTCTTCCACATCAAGCCGGGGATATTTTAAATCGCACAACCTAACCGTTAGGTTATGAGTTTTAAAAACGACCCGTTCTTTTTTCTCCCTTGCTAATGATAATATTCTTTCCCCTTCTGACAAGTAATTCATGCAATCCTTATCTTCTTGACTTTCATTGGATTTATCTGGTTTATCCTCGATAAGTCCAAGCATAATAAATAGATTTGTTGTTTCGTTCATGTTTTCCTCCTTTTAAAATAAAAAAGACATCAATGGATGTCTGCCTACATAGTATATCAAAACTTATTTCACCTATCGCTAGGGATTGAAAGAAACGGAAAACCAAAGGTCATCCGGGATCAAAAAACAAGTTTTTTAAAGTATATCAATCATGTGTCAGATTGTCAATTCATATGTATGTCTGAGAAAATATTTCGTTACGGTTCAGCTTTTTGATCCATTTATAGTTCGCTTCGCAAAGGGGTGGATTTTTTTGCTGTCACCCTAACGGTTAGGTTCTGTGTTTTATACGAAATGTGGTATGGCCCTATGGTCAGGGATAACAAAATGTTTTTTTAGAATGACCCTAACGGTTAGGTTTTATGATTCCGTAACTGCTTCAGAGTAGCTTTAAAAGCATGCGGAAATACAGACGGCTGGTAAATAAAATTATATAAAGAGATACAATGTATACAAAATACAGTATACAATAATAATATTAAGCATAAATAAAGTGAATAGAGTAATTATCAAAACCTAACCGTTAGGGTTTTGGCTTTTACCTGTTTAAACTCTCAGAAAATTAATTCGAGGAAAATGTCGGAATTTCTGATTTTATTTCTTCTGTGGTAAAGCCAGATAATTTAAATTGAAAAATATATTTTTAAAATCTATAAAATATTAATTTGTTCTTAAAGATAAAATTTAAGTTGAAATTATAATTCATATGTGTAATAATAAGAAAAGTAATAAAATATGAAACCTAACGGTTAGGTTGTGCAAAAGGAGGAAGCGGCGTGGCTATTGTAATAGGGGATTATAACAGAAAAGGGGGCGTGGGAAAGACCAGTTCTATCATCAACCTGGCAGCCGAATTTGCATTAGCGGGAAAAAGGGTTCTGCTGATTGACGGGGATTCCCAAATCAATCTGACTCAGTTCTTCTATGAAGACAATGAAGATATTCTGGAGAACGGAAGAGTAAAAGAGGGGATTGATACACTTTATAATTTGTTGGAGGAAGATCTGAATATTCATAATCATATCAGGACCTGTGAATTTTCCGCTCGCAGGAAATGGAGAAACAAATTCAGGAAAATCAATTTAAAACTGGATATTATTCTCGGAAGCGGAGATATGGATTATTACAGTGGAACCGACATGAATCTTCTGAAACGCAAACTTGATATGTTGGATGGATATTATGATTATATATTTATAGATTTTCCGCCCGCACATAATATGGTGACAATGACCTACCTGGTAGCCTGCGATTATGTAATTGTTCCTCTGCATCTCGCCAAGAACACCAGTACGCATGGATATGAAGACGTCATTGACAGGTGCCGCGAAGCGCGGGAGGAATATGGGAACAAGAGACTGCAGGTACTGGGGTTGTTTTATATAAGTACACAATTATATAAAGGGGATCAGAAAGCCTTATATGAATACAGCATGGAGGATGAAACAAGGACTTCCATGCGGCTGTTTCGGACAACGATCCGCCATGATTATTCGAGTATGCAGATTAGCGAGTGGGAGAAAAGGCCGCTTTGCATCAGCTGTGGAAGCAGTGAGATTGCAAAGGATTATAAAATGCTGATGAAGGAGATGGAGGAGAGAATTCAGGAAGAAAGGGGAATATAAATGGCAAAGAGGAGTTTGGCAAGCCAGGCGCTTACAAAACGTAATACGATGCAGAAAGCAGCAAGTAAATCAGAAGATTTCCAGAAGGAGATAACGGATGAAACGAATGTAAATGAACTTCCAGACGAAGTAAAAGAGAAGATAAGGTATCTGGAAGATAACATGCTGGAAGATGATCCTTATAATCTTGAAATATACGGTGAATCTGAAGTGGAAATGCTGTCCCGATCCATGAAGGATTATGGTTTCCAGGGGATCATTCTGGCATATCCGCATGAAGGGAAATACAGGATAGAATCCGGGCACCGCAGGAGAGAAGCGGGGCGGCTGGCCGGTATTGATAAATATCCGGTTCTGGTTACAGAAGCACCAAAAGAGGAATGGGAGCGAAGGATGCGGCTGTTTCTTGGCAATCTGCATGGCAGAAAGGAAAAGCCAATGATTCTGGCAAGACTTGCTCAGGGACTTTTTGAGGCCCATGAAATGGAGATTAAGCATAAGAAAAGGGAAGGGTTGCTCAAAGAAGGGGAGATAACGGCAATTAATGAACTGGTCGCTATTGACATGGAACTGGATATCAAATCCGTTGAAAAGTACCGGGCGCTTTTGAAGCTGATACCGGAGTTGCAGACAATGGCAGATTCGGAGGTTTATTCCTGGTCCGGACTTTCCAGTGCAAGTACATTGAATGAAGAGAAGCAAAGAAGCCTTGCAGAGATGATACGGAAACAGACGGAAAAAGAAGGAGCTGAAAGTGTAAAAAAGGTTCGGATTTTAGAAATGATTAGTAATCTGAAATTAGAACAGCTTTCATCCGATGTGAAATCTGCTGTTGGAAGAAATGAAAAGCCAGAGCAAAAAACGGGTGTGCGCGTCAGGCGTAAAAACGGGACTAAAATAATCATGAAGTGTGCGAAGAGCCTCCATGAGGTATTAGATGAGGAGTCCTTAATCAAGGACAACGAAGTCTCGGTGGTCATCGAAACGCTGGAAGGGCTGAAAAAGAGCATTGATGAGAAGATTGATGCATTAAAAATGGAAACCTAACGGTTAGGGTCTGAGAGGATGGGTACACCATCCTCTATTTTAAACTGGAAATACCTGAGGCTTTACCCCAAGTACCAGAATGTCATCTAATCCTTTTCCGAAACCTGGATTCCAGCTGCCGATATACGTATGAAATGAATGATTTTTTAAAAGTGCTACTAATTTTTTTTCATGCCGATGGACATGCTCATTAACATTTTTATCGACGTCATAGGCAACAACCGCACTCTTGCATCCTAGTGTTCCATCCGGTCAGAAATCGAACTCCTGAACTGATTGGTTCGCACCATTGCGTCGTTAAAAGTTCTAGTCGATGCGCCCACATCGCCGTCGAACTTTTGCCTAGCACTGGCACGAACCAGACAGCTCATTCGTTCAATTTCTGACCGGATGGAACACTAGAGTTTTCAAAAAATCAAGAACGGATCTACCGGATTTGTCCGTTTTGGTTAATTTGGCATGTGAATTTACACCGGGAAGCGAGATTACAATGCAACGCAGAAAATAGTTTGCAACGATTGCTTTTTTCTCACCCTCTGTAATATAGCATACGCCAGGGTCATCTGTGGAAGGGTGAAAATAGAACCCGATATGGCTGCCGGCCCGGCAGCCATTAAGATATTCATTCGAAAGAATGTTATTGCTATCTTTTGAAGGGTAAAATGAAGAAAAGTTTTTATACTTATCCTTTTCCTTCCCTTTCTCATCTTTTCCTGGATGGTCGAGGCGCAGCCGGATACGGTACAACATTCCGTCAGTATCATAGATAGGTATCAGCATTCCGGGGTGTCCTGTGAAAGTCCATTGAAGATCAGCTTCCTGATAAAAACCAGGAACTCCCTTCAGAGTTTTGTGTTTTTTCAGCAAAAGCTGGCAAATCCTGTGTCGTTCCACATGGTCACTGTAGAACCCTTTGACACTGTCAAACTTTCTTGGAAAAGACAGGGAACGTATAAAACTATCTCTGATTAAATCCTTTGGCCATCTCTCGGATCGCAATCCTGCATAGTGCTTCTTTGATAAGCAAAGCAGGTTCATAAAATCTGTATAAATTAAATCCAGATCGTTGTTAGGCAGAGGAATGGTCCCATAGTCGGCTGGCGGGGCAGGGGCTTCCTGTGCGGGACGATAGGTGTAACCAAAAGACTTTTCAGATACCCGGCCTCTTTTCTCAATATCAGAATAAAGGCATGAACTGTCAGGAAGCTCCTTTATGTAGTAGTAGGTTTTGCCGTTGACTGGACTCTGTGCTTCGGGAGAGTGGATTCTCCGGCAGACGTAAAGAAGCTGTCCGGGATAAGCGGCGTTGTCCGGGATGAGAATGCTGCACCAGTCGGATTTGCCGCAAATTGGACAAGGTTCTGCCTTAGAGACATTACGAAATGTACCCATATATACCTCCCATGGCTTTATAGCCTGTGGCTGCAAATGCAGTCACAATAGATCATATCAACCTGTAATATGACTGCATAATGCAGAAATGGTGGAAGATGGACAAAAGCCCCGGTTCCATCCTGGCATAAAGCAAAAAATAAATTTTAAAAATTATACCATAATAACATGGCATATATTAATGTGAAAAGTATAAAGCGTAAAGGAACAAAAATAATAAGACAAATTTTTAGTGAACAATACAAATCCGATAATTTTGCTGTGAAACCCTAACGGTTAGGTTTTCCCTTTTATCCATGGCAAAGTGAAGCAGTCATTCCCAAAGAAATCTTGCTGATTTTACATCTTCCGGAGTCTTCTTCGATTTCACATTGGTATAATGCATCAAACAACGGTTGAACCAGTACGTTTGTATCCAAAGTAAAATAAAGTGGATACAACGAATCTGTAATGCCTGTTTTACCCGACATATATGGATTGCGAACCTGAAGATAAACTGGGGGAATATCAGAGATACTCTCTAACAGAAGCAAAATCATATGGCAAGGATATTCCTCTTTGCGCCGGTCAAGCCAGCAAAAGAGCAGGCGGCTGCGAAGAACTATATCAGCATAATTGTCCCCGTTATCCCTTCCGCATAAAAGAAACAGATGGACAGCAGGAGAGGAGCTGTCCCCCTGGCTGGCGGAATAACGGATGTATGCATCCAGAAGGAGCAGATGAGAGCCAATCTGTTTATGCAGATTAAAAAGGATCTTTTTTACGGAATTGCGGTAGGATGCCTGAAAACGAATCAAAAGCTGTGCGGCTGCCATCAACTCAATGCTCCGGTAAGCAGGCAATGTCTGGTTGGAGATATATGGGACTTCCATAAGGGAAGAAATATAACTGCGCGCTCCGGGGGATAAGGAATAAAACCGTAAAGGGGAAACAATCTGACAGGCGCTGCCCTCGCCGTCAGTCTGCATACAGATGGAATGCTTAAGGAGAATTCCGGCATCTGACAGCTTTTTCAAATTTCTTTTGTAATCTTGTTTTCGGTAATTTTCCGGAAGAGTGTGGTTTAAAGCATAGTTCAGGTTGTGGGTGTTGACATAGCAGTAGGTTCCGAGAAGCTTCAGGATTTCAAAGTCAACAGAGTTTAACAACCCTTTTAATGCAAGGGTGTCGATTTCGGTGTGCGAGCAGTTTTTGTTCCTATTTTCAATCTGTATTTGGTATCCTTCTTGAAAATGAAATGGACTGTGGATCATAAAGGCGTCGGTTTTATAATTTTTTAGTTTTTTTATTGCCATAATATCCTCCTACTATATTAGGGTGTAATCAGAATAAACCGTCTAAAGATTCGCTGCCATCGGGTACAGGCGGCCGGGATTCCTGCGTCTGGGAAGGAGACGGCATTTTTGGCGCTGCACTGCGTCTGGTTTCGGAAGAATCAAAATCATAACAACAGTATTCAGAAACAAGTTCTCTTCCAGAAAATGCAGCACAGCTGTTTCCGGCTAAGGATGAGGCGGGGGTGGCAGAAGATGCAGGGCCAGTATATGGCCTGAAAATTTCAGCAGAGAAAGACTCTCTTTTTTGGGGAGACCAGTCTTCGGGCTTTAAAAATTCGACTCTTGCATGCAATGGCGGGAGCGGACGGCCATTCTTGGTGGTAAAAAGAGTGATTTCCTGAAAATCCTTCATACGGATATCTGTCTCCTCCACCAGATTTTTCTGCGTACATGTCTCTCTTGAAGAATAAGAGAGAGAAGGCGAATCATCTGACAGGGCTGTCTCAGAAACGGTTGACTGTTCCTCCACCTCATCATGGATTCCTGCCATTGCAGAAAATACTTCCATATCTGACAGTGAAGAACGTCCGAATACAAAAATATGGGCGCAGCCTAAGATTACGCCTTTCAGATACTTTGTGATTTCGTTTTTCTCAAACTGGTCTAAAGTCTGGATTGCACAGAACATGGCTACCCGGAATTTCCTGAATAAGGAGAAATTTTTCTCTAGAGAACTGTGGATCAGCACAGGAAGCTCGTCAACATAGAAGAAGTGCGGAATCCTTGTTTTTTCTGTTCCTGGACGGGACAATACCGCATTGTTGAATGAGAGCAGAAAAAACAGACCGAATGCAATCGCGTTGCTGTCACCGGAGGCAAGGTCGTAATTGCAGACTGTAATCTCCCCGTTTTCAAGAATCTGGTCAAAGTCAATGGAGGCTTGCGCACAGTAGACATCTTTGCTTTCTGGCATCAGTAAAAACTCATTGATGATATTCCTGGTACCACGGCTCTGATCCTCCATCTTTGGACGGCCTTTCCCAAGGAGGTCCTCCCGGATATATTGGGAGATAAAGGAATAACGCTTCTGCTCCCTGTCAAGCTCGTCCAGTTTGCTCACATAAGGCGGCAGGAGGTCGAAGTTGTTAATGAGCAGCTGCAGGTCAGCAGGGGTGGCCTGGCGTTTGTAAAGGACAGGAACCGTGTTCATGACAAGAATGGCCAGGTTTGCAAGCATCTGCCTGTTGAGTCCGGTGAAATAGGAATCTGCCTTCCCCTTCAGATCGGTAATTACCTGCATGACATCTGAAAAGATGACCGCTTTTTTAACAATAGCCTGATGGAGTGCATTGCCGCTTAGAGAAGGTGATATAAAAAATGGGTTCATGCCAGTCCAGTTTGGCTTGAGTGTTCCTTCAAAGGTGTGTGTTGCGTCAATTCTGTGATAGGGAATGCCGCGTGCCTCACACAGCCTGCATACGTCATCTGTCAGAGAATCCTCCGGTGCCAGAACCGTAATTCCGCAGACCGGATACTGCATGCGGATAGATTCGGGAGAGGCGTAAGTGGCGGTAGTTTCGGTGCAGCTGTCCGGCATTGCTTCTTTGGCAGGACGAAAATTGGACAGGGAAAAATATGAGAAAGAGCCGGTATAGGTATATAGGCCGTCCTGCACAAGCTTGTGCATAGCCTTTATCTGTTCCTGCTCTGCCTGACAACGCATATCCAGATCGTCACGGATTGCGGGCAGAATCGTGGAAGACGTTTTCCCGGTTCCACTGGTTCCGTCTACCAATGTATGCAGAAAACGGTCTGTTTCTGATATGGTAATACGTTTCCCGCTGCGGATGTCCCTGGCGATAGACAAAGGATACTGGATCCTTCTTTTTTGCTTTCCGGTTTGCAGATAATAGGTCAGCTTAAAGGAAAGAATAACACTGCGGCTTTTTGCGTCCCTGGCTGGGCGGAGGAAAGACTTCATCAGTATATAAAAAAGCGGCAGGAGAGGGAGCTCTGTAATCAGGCGGGCAAGAAAAAGAACCATGCCCTTTGTAAAGATTTCGTCTGTCTCAATCGCAAGAACAGAGGGAAGGAATAACTTTGATAAAAGCTGAAATACAACTGTAATGATTATGAGTGTTTCGTAATACAGGGTTGCAATATAGGCGGCAAGCTTAAAACGGTGATAGTTAAACGCTTCTGAGACGGTAGATAAGAGCCAGAGAAGTATCGGAAGCGTCATAGCGCAAAAACGATAAACAAAGCCGCAAGGGAGCAGTGAATAGTCGATTCGGTACAGTGCAAAGATAAACCGAAGGCTGTACGCAAGCAGATGGCAGAGGAACAGACCATAGGCAACTGCAGGAAAAGAACGGTTTGTTTTATTCATTAACAGGTCTCCTTTCTGGTGACGATCCGGAGCTGGCCGTCAAATTCGTCACATTCAAAAATAACGGGAAGCTTGCTGCCGTCAGCCAGAAAAATAGCTGGCGGCGGGTTAAGATGAAGAGGGCGGCTGCAGTCAATCATCAGTACAGTAGTGTTTTTGCCAGGTGTTTTGCAGAGGGATTCTATATCTGTAAGATTCTGGACGGATGAAAATAAAAGCAGGAAAACCGGTGTTTTGGCATCGGTCCCGGACTGGAAAAATTTCTGAATACGGATACGGGAGCTTAAATCTATAGTAAGATGTTCACACGCTATATAGCCGTATTTTTTATGGCAGAATCCTTGGAAGAAACGGAGCTCTGTCTGATCCTGGCGTATGATTCGCAGTGGGTGCTGATATTCCCAGCCATCTGTATTCAGCCCGTTAAATAAGAGACATTTCAGGAGCTGCTCTGGAAAATCATATTCATAGGGCATAATATACGGCTGGTAAAGAGGAGCCTGTGATTGGGAACGGTGAAAATCGGATTTCCATTTAAAGCGTGGGACACGAGCGAAGGATGTTCGCTGTAAACACGCCGGAAATGTGAATGCACCCGTTTTTGAAACAGTTCATCCATATCCAAATCCTGCATATCAGAATAACTGGTATCATCTAGATACATTTTCTTCAGGGTATATACATCTGCGAGGCTGTCCATTTCCGGATGGCGGCTGTGCAGGCTCTGGAAGACTTGGATTTCATTCGCCGAGATCGTTCTTTTCAGCGCAGAACATTCCAATACCTGGAGGAACTGCCGGTAATCCAGCGGTACTTTGCAGTCTTCCTCAAAGATAGACCATATTTTCGTAAAATGCAGGAGAACACGGTACAGGGAGAAGGAAGGCTTTGCAGTGAGGGAGCATTTGTGTGGAAAAGCAAGACAGAAGATCAGGATGTTTCCGGTCTCGTTTTCTCTGAGGATGCCCGCCTGCCGGTAAGCGTTTTTCCAGACTTATCTGCAGGTATTCCAGAAGAATAGGAGGAAAAAGCGATTTCAGTATGGAGCGTCCTTTTGGGGTAAGGAAATAATATTTATTTTGATGTTGGTTTGGCAGTTTTCTTGACTGGATAAGCCCGTCTTTTTCCAACGTCTTGAGAGAAAGCCTTCCGGCGGTCTCTGTTTTTCCATGAAGATTGCAGAGGGCAAGTTGTCTGTAGGTAATCAGGCCGGTCTGTGACAGCAGGAACAGGTCTGCCTGTTTCTTTTGCAAAGAAAAAAGCCCGGCGCTTTCGCACAGGCTTTTTTCAAAATATGTCTTTATCTGCATGTTTTCTCCTTTCGTTTGATAATGGTTTCGTGTAGAATCAAAAGACCTGTCTCCAGGAATTGCTAAACGAATGTTTCCGAAAGGAAATAAACTGAAAAAGTATCTTAAGTATAACAGTAAAAGTTGAGGCAGGCAAGTTTTATAAAGAAATAATTTGTAATACATTGTATTACAATGTAGTGTATTACATTTATTTATAATAGCTTATTATCAAGGTTGTATTAATAGAATTCACGTGTTACAATCAGATGAAAGAGAAAATAACGGAGGAAAGTAACATGGCTGAGACAAAACCCAAATCGTATCGGATCGATGAAGAGACCGCCGAGCGGATACGGCAGATTACAGAGGAGATCGGGGAAGGGCAGCAGGCGGCGTTTGCCCGGATGATAGAGGCATATTCACTCCAGAAGGCAAAGGTGGTACTGGTAGATGACAGGGAGAATCTGGAGCAATTTGAGAATTATGGCAGTATCTTAAACCGGATGTATATGGATGCGGTGGAAGGAAAGCATAATATGAAAGAAACTGTCCGGGCGGAGTATGAGCTTTTGCTCCGGTCAAAAGACGAGACGATTTCAGACCTGCAGATAAAGAACCGGACGATGGCAGAATTAAAGGATGAAAATTATAAGAGGATCTCTGCGCTGCAAAAAGAAAATGAAGAGCTCGTTGAAAAAATCCATGCACAGGATGCAAAGATTATGGAACAGCAGGAAGATTTTCGTAGCAAACTGGCTGATAAAGATGCCTTAAACCGGAATTTGAGCGAGTCATGCAGTGATTTGCGCAATAAAATTGCCAGTATGGAATCGGCCGTTCAGAAGACAGAAAGTATTCTGGCAGAGAAAGAGGAGCTTGCAGACTCCAATACAGAGCTTCAGAAACGCATTGAAAATCTGGAACGGCTGCAGAAGGAAGCAGAGTTGGAGAAGAAGCGTGCGCTCATGGAGCAGGAAGAAGCGCACAAAAAGGCAGTCGCCGAGATGGAAAGCAGACTGGCAGAGTCAGCCCTGTCGGGTGAAAGGGAACAGCTTAAGTTAAAACAGCAGCATTCGCAGGAAATCGAAAAATTAAAAGAAAAAATGCAGGAGAAGGTAGATTCCTACCAGAATAAATATATGGAATTATTGGAGAAGCTTGGAAGTGAAAGTATATAGATAAGGGAACAGCCCTCTGATGTTCAGTAAGGAATTATAGGGGAATTATGTATAATATTATAATTTGTGATGATGATCGAGCGTTTGTTGATTATATAAAAGGAGTTATGGCAAAAAGCGGAATGGATAAGGGAGAGATTCTGTTTAGCGAGTATTATTCAGGTGAAGAGCTTGTGCAGGGAATCCGGAACAGAAAGAGGTGCGATCTGCTGATTCTGGACATGCAGATGGAGGGGCTTGACGGACATGAAACGGCGGCAAGGTTTCGGGAGGTCTTTCCCAGGAGTATCCTTGTATTCTGCTCAGGTGTACACATGCCCACGGATGAGTCGTTTAAAGCGACACCGTTTCGTTATCTGCTTAAAAGTTATTCTGAGGAACGGATGATTTCAGAGATGTGTGCAGTGGTCAGGCAGATTAAGGAGAATCAGAATGTTCCCTGTATTGTTGGGAATTATTACCATAACAGCGTAGCCCTCGTTCCGGATGATATATTATATATTGAGAATACAAAACATGGGAGTAGGATTCATGTGGGCAGGGAACAGATAGAGTATTCTTTTGAACATAAGCTGACCACAAGGCAGAAGCTTGGGGAACTGTATGAGATTCTGCACCCCTTTGGGTTTGCATACGCACATAACAGTTATATTGTCAATCTGAGGTATGTGGTCAAGATGTGCTCGGACGGGGAGATGAAATTAAAGGATGGCACGATTCTGACGATTTCCCGCTCCAGACTAAAGGAATTCCGGAGTTATTTTGCAGAATGGGTCAGCCGCAAATATATGGAGTGATGCTATGAATAGTATGAACTTTATTGATAAATATATATTACTGGTGTACTGTATCGTGGAGATATATCTTGTCTATACCTTTTTTGAATGTTTTTTTGAAAAGAAGTCCTGGGCGCTGGAACCTAAGAAGCTTTGTCTTACGAATGCAGGGGCGGTGTTCAGCCTGTATGCGGTGAATCTGGTGGGGAAACGGGAGCTGAACCTTGTCATGTTCATAGTCATAAGCTTTGTCTTTGTGATGGTTTTATTTGAAGGAAAGACGGGGAGCAGGGTTTTGTGCTACGTAGTCGCATATTCCATTATATTCGTGAGTGAGTGTCTGTTTGCAATTATCTTCAACCAGACGAATGAGAAGAATATGCTGATGTCAAGGGTTCATCTGGAGATCCTGTCCCTGAAACTTTTAACCTATATTATGTTTGTACTGGTAGAACAGTTTATCGGGACATCAAAGAGGAAGATGGATAATCATATCTTTTTGGAATATCTGTGCCTGCCGGTGGCCGGTTTTGGTATCATGGCAGGAATTTTCTATTCGGGTTTTGATTTTGGTACGAATGTCTATGTAAAGGTACTGATCACCGTTTGCTTCAGCCTTCTGCTGACCGGGAATATCCTTGTGTTCTATGCATTTAACAGATATTCGGAAGAAATGTACCAAAATGCGGAAAATCAGATTCTCATTACAAAACAGCAGGCAGATTTAAAATATTATACGCAGATGGACGAAGTGCAGGGAAGCCATAATGAGTTCGTTCATAATATGAACCATTACCTGTCTATGATTCATAATTTTGCAAGGCAGGGCGACTGTAAAAGTATTATGAAGGCAGTGGAGGAGATGAACGGGCATATAGAGGACAGTGGGACGGAAATATTCTGCAGCCATCATGTACTGAACATGATATTATCCGAGAAAAAAGGACGGGCGGAAAAGAACCAGGTTGAATTTGATGCTTATGTGGAGCCGGGAGTAAGATTAGAGATGATTTCCGATATTGATCTGGTCGCATTACTGGGAAATCTGCTGGACAATGCGCTGCGTGCCGCCGGAGAATGCCGGGGGCAGAAATATGTGAAGGTACGTATTTTTATGCAGGATGTCGGAGGGTTTTGTGTCTTCAGGATTATAAATGGATATTCAGGGGAGATTGCCGTGCAGGGGGATACGCTCCTGTCAACCAAAAAAGAAAAAGGTCTGCATGGCCTGGGGATTGGCAGCGTAAATAAGATGGCGGAAAAGTATGGGGGTTATCTCTCTTGTAAAGTAGAAAAAGATGTATTCACAGCAGTACTGTTATTGTCAACACAGGATTAGAAGTTGAAAAATAGAATGCCTGATAGCAGGAGATCCTTTAACTGCAAATATGGCACCTCATTCTGCAAAAATGGACAACCTTGTTGCAGGAGAAAGGTAGGGTTGATAAACTTATATTGCGTTTCTGGATACGGAGGACAGATCATGGATGAAATATTGCAGATTAAGGATTTGACAAAGAAGTATGGGGATTTTAAACTGGATCAGGTTTCCTTTTCAATTCCTAAAGGTTCCATTATGGGATTAATAGGAGAAAACGGGGCCGGAAAAAGCACAACAATCAACGCCATTCTGGGTCTTATAAAAAAAGATAAGGGAACAGTAAGATTCTGGGGGAAGGAACTTGATTCGACAATACAGATCAAAGAAAATATAGGCGTTGTATTTGATGGGATTAATTTTTACGAGACACTGACACCAGAAAAAGTTGGAAAAATTTGTGCTGCAGCATATAAGCAATGGGATAACCCTACATATCAGAATCTCCTGGAGCGTTTCAGTATTCCACAGATAAAAGAAATTAAAACCTTGTCCAAAGGGATGAAAATGAAATTGAGTATTGCTGCTGCATTGTCGCATCGGCCGAAGTTGTTAATTCTGGATGAGGCAACGAGCGGACTTGACCCGGTTATGCGGGATGATATTCTTGAGATATTTGCAGGATTTGTCAAAGAAGAGGGGCGTTCCATCTTGATGTCGTCGCATATTACTACAGATCTGGAAAAAGTGGCAGATTATATTACATTCATTCATCGTGGGAGGGTTATCTTCTCTAAGAGGAAAAGTGACCTGTACAATGGTTACGGGGTAATTCGATGTGAGTCAGGCTTGTTTGAGAAAGTTGATAAAGCAGATATCTTAGCGTGCCGGAAGGATGGGACCAGATGGAACATACTTGTTGGGGATAAGGAAAAGGCAAAAAGAAAATATAAAAATGCTATGGTAGATACAATATCGATAGAAGATATGCTTTTGATGTATGTAAAGGGGGAGCAGTCAAATGAAGAGTCTCATTTTAAAAGATTTATATAATATTGGTCATAATGCAAAGTCGATGCTGTTAATCTTACTGGTGTTTGCTATTGGTTTGATTATGGTTTCGGGGGTGGAAAGCTATATTATTTCATCAGGAGTGTTATGCAGCATGATGATTGTAACAACGTTTACGTTTGATGATCATTGTAAATGGTCTAAATATGCTTTGGTTATGCCGATATGTAAAAAAGATATAGTTAAGGCCAAATTTATTGTTCTTATTATTTTCTGTATTGCTGGTATTTGCGTAGGAACCATTTTTGGTGTGGCAGGGGGAGTGGCTATGCATAAGATGGCGTTAAGTATGGAAGGGATAGTAACAATGCTTTTTATGGGATTTGTCGGACTCATCGTCTCGGTTATTTTCGGAAGTATGTCTATTCCATTGGTCTTTAAGTATGGTGCGGAAAAGGGGCGTATGCTTTTACTGATTTCATTTGCTGTTCCTTTGGGAATATGTTTTATGGTGTATGAAATATTAATGATGCTCGGTGTGAAAATCACGGATCAGCTTATTTTTACAATTTTATGTGCGTCTCCCTTGATTGCGGCGATCTGGATTTACACAATGTATAGAATAAGCTGCAGAATATTTTATAAGCAGGAAATAAACGGGTGATGAAAAGAGAATTTAAGAGAAGAAAGTATATATTTATGCAAAATGTATCCAGCCTTTTCTTTATGGAGTCAAAGTGGTACAGAATAGTCCGGTATGGTATGAGGAATCCATACGGATCAGAGGCTTTGCATGTTATACTTTAGATAGATGCAATATTTTAATTTTGGCAGACAGCTTATGCTGGATGTAGTTTGGAACAGAAATAACTTTGCTTTTTGGTGAAGTTTTTTTTGTTTTTAGGAGACAGGAAAGTTTTATATTGCATTGTGAGATTATAGAGAAAAGGAGGGCTTGTCTATTTCATGAAGCTGTCGCTTAAGATAGGCAGATAGGCTTCACATAAAATTCATTTTTCTTAAGACAGTCACTTGCAAAGCAATAAATGGAATGATATAATTCCTATAACAAAATAAACAGGGGAGCTTGTGTGACAGGCTGAGAGGAAGGTAGACCTTCGACCCTTGAACCTGATGCGGATAATGCCGCCGGAGGAAGTCGTGGAGATCGGTACTTTTTCAGGGGGCATGCTATGCAGATGTCTCCTGTTTTTTGTTGAGTTTTTGCAGCTAGTACAGCTTTGCATTAATTCTTGAGTAATAAGCACTCGCTATCCGCGCCATCTGCACGTCTCTTAACCTAGACGTAGCCCGCTACGCCGTCGGTTAAGAGACGCACAGATGACACGAATATCGAGCACTATTACTTCAAGATTAATGCAAAGTTGTACTTGGCAGACGATATCGGCCTGCCATCAACCGGGAAAGCGCCGCCATGCAGGGATGTTTTCTCTTATTTTACAAAGGAGTATCATACTATGTTTGAACAGATTTTTGAAAATGTACGGGGGAAGTCACCCCTGGTTCATTGTATCACCAACTATGTCACCGTCAACGACTGTGCCAATATGCTGCTGGCCTGCGGCGGCTCACCCATTATGGCAGATGACCCGGAGGATGCCGTGGAAATCACCGGCATCTGCAAAGGGCTGGCTATCAACATCGGCACACTGAATCAGCGCACCATCCCGGTTATGCTTGCTGCCGGGAAGCGTGCCAACGAGCTGAGGCATCCTGTGGTGCTGGATCCGGTGGGAGCTGGGGCCTCCGCGCTGCGGACGGATACGGCACTTCGACTGCTTGAGGAGCTAAAGCTTACGGTAATCCGGGGCAACATCTCGGAGATGAAGACGCTGGCTTACGGCAGCGGCACCACCAAAGGGGTGGATGCCGACGTGGCGGACAGGGTGACAGATGACAATCTGGACGGGGCGGTATCCTTTGCCAGGGAACTGGCCCGGCGCACCGGGGCGGTTATTGCTGTCACCGGAGCCATTGATATCGTGGCGGACAAAGAGCGGGCATTCTGTATCCGCAACGGCCATCCGGAGATGTCTTCTATTACCGGGACCGGCTGCCAGCTTTCCATCCTGACGGCGGCCTTTGTCACCGCCAACCCGGAGCATCCCCTTGAGGCGGCAGCCGCAGCCGTGTGCGCCATGGGTCTGTGCGGGGAGATTGCCCACAGGCGTATGACCGAACTGGACGGCAACGCTTCCTATCGGAACTATATCATCGACGCCATGTACCGCCTGACTCCTGCAAGGTTGGAGAAAGGAGCAAATTATGAAGTGCGATAAACGCTATATGCTGCTCTATGCCGTTACTGACCGGGCCTGGACAGGGGAACAGACGCTCTATGAGCAGGTGGAGGCGGCATTGAAGGGCGGTGTGACTTGTGTGCAGCTGCGGGAGAAAGAGATGGATGAGACGGCGTTTCTTCAGGAGGCCAAAGATATCTGTGCCCTGTGCCACCGGTATGGCGTGCCGTTCATTGTGAATGACAATGTGGACGTCGCCATCGCCTGCCAGGCGGACGGTATCCATGTGGGCCAGGAGGACATGGCGGCGGGCGAGGTTCGCCGCCGGGTGGGGGACGCTATGCTCCTGGGGGTCTCTGTCCATACGGTGGAAGAAGCACGACGGGCTGTTCGGAACGGTGCGGACTATCTGGGTCTGGGGGCGGTGTTCCCCACAAGCACGAAGACAGATGTGGATCAGATGACGAATGAGACCTTACGCGCCATCTGCGATGCGGTTGACGTGCCCGTTGTGGCCATCGGAGGCATTAACCGGGGCAACCTTCTTAAGCTGTCCGGCAGCGGTGTGGACGGTGTGGCCCTGGTATCAGCCATTTTTTCGGCGGAGGATATTGAGGATACCTGCCGAAAGCTTCGCCTGTTGGCAGAGGGGATGGTGAGGGCATGAGGATTCGCGGCGCGATTTTTGATGTGGACGGCACGCTGTTGGACTCCATGTTTATCTGGGACACCATCGGAGAGACTTATCTGCGCTCTATCGGATATGAGCCGAAAGAGAATCTGAACGAGGTGTTTAAGAATATGAGCCTGCGCCAGGCGGCCCGCTACTATCAGACCGAGTATGGCGTGAAGCTTGGTATTGATGAGATCATGGATGGGGTCAACGCCATGTTGGAGCGGTATTACTGTTTTGAGGTTCCGCTGAAACCGGGGGTGGAGGAGCTGCTTAAGCGGTTTAGGGCAAGCGGCGTCAAGCTGTGTATCGCCACTGCCACTGATCGGTATCTGGTGGAGGCCGCTCTGAAGCGGTGCAAAGCGCTGTCTTATTTTGGCGAGATTTTCACCTGCAATGAAGTGGGACACGGCAAGGATGAGCCGGATATCTTTGAGGCGGCGCTTCGCTTCCTGGGAACAGAGAAGTCAGAGACGGTGGTGTTTGATGACGCGCTCTATGCCATCAAAGCGGCGAAAGAAGCCGGGTTCCCTGTGGCGGCGGTCTGTGACAGCCATGAAAAGAATCAGGAAGAAATCCGCGTTCTGTCCGATGTATACCTGAAAGACTTGGCGCAGCTGGATAAACTTCAGAAGCTCCTTCCGGTTTAAGGAATTTACTTCCTAACATCCGAAAGCTTCAAGCGGCGGATCGGGGGCACCACTTTCCGTCGCTTAATAAAAATAATGCAAAGGAGAGATAGCAATGAGAACAGCATTATCAATCGCTGGGACAGACCCTAGCGGAGGCGCCGGGATTCAGGCCGATCTGAAAACGATGACCATGAACGGTGTTTTCGCCATGAGCGCCATTACGGCGCTGGTAGCGCAGAATACCACCGGTGTAAGAGAAATTGTAGAGATGACGCCCGATTTTCTCGGACAGCAGATTGACGCGGTATTTGAGGACATCCCGCCCGATGCGGTGAAGATCGGTATGGTGGCCTCCTGCGGACTGATTGAGAAGATTGCCAAGCGGCTGCGCTTCTATCAGGCGGGGAACGTTGTGGTGGACCCGGTAATGGTGGCTACCAGCGGCGACCGGCTGATTTCCGAAGTGGCGGTGGATACACTGAAATCCTGCCTGCTCCCCCTGGCGGCTGTGGCTACGCCCAATATCCCGGAGGCAGAGATCCTGTCCGGCATGGCCATTCAAAGCCAGGAGGATATTGAAGCCGCGGCCAGACAGATCAGCGGCGCCTATGGATGCGCGGTCCTGCTCAAGGGCGGGCACAACATCAACGACGCCAATGACTACCTCTATGCGGATGGCGCGGGGACATGGTTCTACGGAACTCACATTGATAATTCCAATACCCATGGAACCGGCTGTACGTTGTCCAGCGCCATAGCGGCAAATCTGGCCAAGGGATTTGACCTGCCCACATCCATCCGTCGGTCCAAAGAATACATCTCCGGCGCGCTTAATGCCATGCTGAACCTGGGGAAGGGCCGAGGACCCATGCAGCACAATTTCAATCTGACCGGTGAATACGCAAAGGAGGCAGAGTCATGAAAACAACCATAAAGACAACAGAACGGCTTTTATCCGCAACAAAAGACATTTGGGCGGCTTACAATGAGAATCCCTTTGTGAAGGGTATCCAGGACGGTACTTTGGAGCAGGCGAAGTTTAAGTATTACATCATTCAGGATTACCTTTATCTGGAGGAGTATGCGAAGGTGTTCGCCCTGGGCATTGCCAAGGCAAAAAGCCCCGAAACCATTCAGCTTTTCTCCAGGTATGTGACCCTGCTGACCGAGGGAGAGATGGATATCCATCGGGGCTATATGGGTAAGTTCTCAGTTTCACGGGAGGAACTGGAGGCAACGCCCCGGTCGCTGGACAATCTTTCCTATACGTCCTATATGCTCCGGGTGGCTTATGAAGAGGGGGAGGCGGAGATTCTGACCGCTATCCTGTCCTGTGCCTACAGCTATGAGGTGATTGCCAAAAAGATTGTAGAGAACAATCCGTCGGCACAGGATCATCCATTCTACGGCGATTGGGTCAGAGGCTACGCTGATCCCCATTACGGCGAAGCGAACGTCCTGCTGCTGGAAATGACAGACCGGCTGACCCTGCACTATACCGAACAGCAGGTGCGGCATCTGGAAGATATTTTTGTGGCCTGTTCCCGCTACGAGCTGGCTTTCTGGGAGATGGCCTGGAACATGAGCAAATAGGGCGCTAATTGTTGTGATAATGGAGCCTGCCGCTGTCTGTCTCTATAAACCGGATGTCATATATTTCCCCTAGTTGTGCGGGATAGGATTCCATAATTTCACCGTTATACTGGATGCTGATGATATCCCCAACCTTTGGAGTGGGGGATTTTGGCATATATTCTATAGGAATTGAAATGCGGTCAGAGGATGATAATTCAGCAGAGCCCTCTACAGGTTCGACCAGTAAGGAATGCTCGTCGGCTTCTATAATGGCAGCCGAAAAAGAAGCCGAATGCTTTTTGTCATCCGCTGAAGCTGCAGGATTACTGCTGTCTTCCTTTAAGTTTCTGGAAAAGAGTATAAATACGGTAAGGCATATTATGGCGGCTGCGGTTATTATCCAGAATGTAGGTTTTTTGTAGTATGGCATGTGTTTGATCCTCCTGTCATTTTTGATTATATCTGCAAATAGAAAGTACTTCCGCCGCCGTCTGTATCCTGCACGCCAAGCTTTAATCCCTGGATTTTTGCAAGGGTAATGGCAATGGACAGGCCAAGTCCGAAATGGTCTTTTTTATTTCGGGATTTATCACTTTTATAAAAGCGGTCGAAGATAAATTCTTTTTCCTCGTCGGGGATTCCGGGGCCATGGTCCACGACGAAAACCAGTGTATGGGGATGGCAGTGTTCAGCCCTAAGAAGGATTTTTCTTGAAGGCCGCGTCAGAGAATATGCGATGGCGTTATCGAGCAGGATGGTCAAAATCTGTCGGCATAGTTCGGGGTCTGCTGATACTGGCGGAAGCGGCTCCTCCGGCAGGCGTAACTGCAGGGTTCCGTTTTTGGACAGGCAGAGCGGTTCGTAAAGCTCCAAAAGGCTTAGGAGGAGATCGTCTATTTCAAATTTCCGTTTTCTTACAGCCCATTCCCTCTGTTCGGCAGAAGCAAGGAGCAGAAGATTTTTAATCAGGGCGCTTCCCCTGCGGCATTCGTTTTTAATAACAGAAAGCAGACGGGTATCCTCTGCTGAATGGGAAGAGACTGCATCTGCGGTCATTTGGATGACTGCAATCGGAGAACGAAGCTCATGGGAGGCTGCGGCTACAAAATCCTGCTGCTTTTGGTATGTTTCTTCCAGAGGGCGCAGGGAACGGCGGACGAACCAGCGGCCGCTCAGAAAGAGGAGCAGGATTCCAAACAGGTCGATAAATAAATAGAAACATCCGGTTTTCAGGGATTTCTTCCTGCTGTCAGAGATGTCCTGCAGCAGGGTGAGCTTTTTATATCCGGCAGGGGTCTGGAGGACAAGGATATTCCCAAGATAGACATCCCGGCTGTCTCCATGGATTTGAAATATGGAGGTCTGCAACATGTTTGAGGAGATAGGGTAGGAATCTGTGAAAATGCCTTCCTTGTCCGCAGCTTTTTCTGCATATGAAAGAAGAATCTCCCGTCTCGTATCCGGTCTGTATGAACCAGGAAAGAAAAGGGGCGAGTTGTTTTCTTCTATATGAATGATGAGCTGGTTTTTCTCCTCCATCTGTGCCAGAAACAGATCCGTAAAGTGGGAATTACCCTGAAGCTGGAACATCAGAGTAAAAAGATGTTTTTGGAACAGTGATTCCTGGCGGTTTTCCTGTGAGGTAAAGTAGAAAAGAAATGTTATGGACAGGATAAAAGTTATGATCAGCCCGGTACTTAAGGTATAAAGAAAAACTAATTTTCTCTGTAGTTTAGGAAACATTGCCGTCCTCCAATCGGTATCCCATGCCATGTACTGTGGCAATATTTGCGCAGCTCCCTAAAGAGCGCAGGTGTTTTCTGAGGAAATAAATATATGTATCAAGATTGCCGTCTTCTACGGCGCTTTCCGAACCCCAGACACGCAGGAAGATCTGTTCCCTTGTCAGGGTCTTTCCCGGATTGCGTAAGAAGAATTCCATGAGGAGAGCCTTTTGTTTGGAAAGGCGTTGCTCTTTTTCGTTGCAGGTCAGAATCCTGGCCTCCATATCGAACTGGATATCCAGAAAGGATAGACAGGTCTGGTCTGAAAATGCAAGGGGCCTTCTGGAGAGGGCGCGGATACGCGCAAGGAGCTCCTCTATGGCGTAGGGTTTTACCAGATAGTCGTCTGCCCCGCAGTCCAGGCCGGCAATCCGGTCGTCTACAGAACTCAGTGCAGTTGTCAGGATGATGGGTATGCTGATGTGATTCTGGCGGATGGCTTTCAGGATGGCCAGTCCGTCGAGCTCCGGCAGCATGCGGTCCAAAAGAATTAGTTCGTAAGCGCCGGACATGGCAAGATAGATCGCCTCACTTCCGGCGTGGCAGCAGTCAACAGTATGTTTTTTGGCAGAAAGCTGTAATTTTAAGGCGCTGCATAATTCTCTGTCGTCTTCTACAATTAAAATACGCATCTTTCACACTCCTTACTTTGAATCATATAAATCACAATGCGATTCTATCATTATGGCAGACTGCGGACAATAACCTCGTTCTCTTTTGCGAAATGAAGGGCCGTTTTTGTATTTTATAAATCTTATTTTCTGGTGTGGATATAGAAATTAAAAATAGGAGCTTGATTTATATCAAACTCCTATTTCAGAAATAGTCATAAAAACTATAGCAGAAGGGGTCATACTCAACTGCTTATTAGTATAATACCACTTCAACAATATCATGTCAAATTTCCTTGGATTATAATTTCACAAAAATTTTAGCAGTTTTAGAGTTTTTTTAGAGAATGGCTTGGTAGGATATATATGACAAATATTTTAGAAAGGCAGGATTTTAGAGATGGCAAATGAAGGAAAGAACAGAAACCGAAGATTATGCGTCATGGCAGTTGCAGCCTTTTTGGCGTTGTTGCTTGTAGCATGCGGAAGCGGAAAAGAAGACAGTACGAAGGATACAGATACACAGGGAGCTTCAAAACCGGAAAAGAAGACGGAAGATACACAGGCAGGGCAGACGCCGGACAGCGACAATCCAGAGATAGCCGGGGAGACGGAAAGCACAGGCACACCGATAAACGGACTGTCAGTAGAAATAGGAGAAGTTTTAGAAGGCTCTTTTACGGGAAAGGAGATTCAGACAGACGACCAGGGAGATGCGGGGCAGGTTGCGGTGCTTGACCCGGAGGAAGCGAAACAGTTGGAGATTGTATTTACAGAACAGACCACCTTTACGGTGCGCTCATCTACGGATATGGGGGCAACGCATACAGATACACCGGGCAGCAGCAGTGATTTGGCAAGCGGTAGGCAGACAGAAGTATCAGGTACGAGGGATGGCGATACCATACATGCTTCTTCCGTAATGATTATGGATTTTGGTAATTGAGCAGATGAGCTGTTTTATATTGGCAGGATGGACTGGATGTACATAATATGAGATGGTAATAAAAAGGGCTTGTCGGGAAACAAATCATTTTCCGGCAGGGCCCTTTTTAGCATCCTCTTGGTTACAGGGGAGGAATCGAGGCAGATGTGGAGGAGCCAGAGTCAGGGGCGGTGGTGAATGTAAAATGCTGTGAGATGATGGAAACCTCAAAAAAACCTTAACAAAGGGCGGAAAAGTAGTTTTGTTCTTGGAAGTCTTTTTGAGGAAAAATGTGTATAGTGGTAGATAGCATTTATGACCTGCCTGCTTTCAGCAAGCTGGCGTGCAGCTGTTCATAAACTGCGCATTATGTATGTATGAAGGGAGATTATGTGAATGAAAATGGGAAGGCATGGAAGATACGTAAAGCGTACGGCGGCATTTTTGTTATCTGCCGTATTGGCAGCAGGTTTATTATCCGGCTGCGGCAAGGGAAAAACGGAAGAACAGAATAAAGAGAATACTTCTGTGAAGGGCCGTTATGTGGAGAATGATATGGAACTGCCGATACAGGAGGGGGAGAAGATCCTGAACATGGCAAAGTCAAAGGATGGAAACCCGGTTCTATTTTCAGAGGCAGAAGATACGAAGGTATTCCGTTATGAATATAAGGAAGGGAACTGGGAACAGACTCCGCTGGACTGGATTGGCCAGCTTTACGGAGGGCAGAACCTCCGCCTGCAGGAGATACAGGAAACAAAAGAGGGGGCACAGATTGCAAGAAGTACAGACGAAGAGATGCTTACGCATATTGCAAAAAGTGAGGACGGACAGACAGGTGCTGAGCAGTCCATTCCTTATCTTAGCCAGCAGGGCGATAACGGATACCCTGCGGTGACCAATCTTCAGGTTGACGGGGCAGGGAACTACTGGCTGAGTGACATGTACCAGTCAAAAGTGGTAGTGATCGACGCATCTTCGATGGAGGTCATGCAGGAGCTTAACAGTGTAGAAGGCAGTTCCAGTGAGCAGAGGATGCTTTTTGCGGCGGAAAACGGGGATATGGCAGCAAATACGGAGGATGGCGTGGTTACGGTCTATGATTCCGGGGCAGCAGAGAAGGGCACGATGAAGATTGACCAGCAGGAAGGGATCATGATGTGCGGTAATGAAGAAAACTGGTACATCATTTCCGGAGAAGGTATCATGCGGATGGTATTGGGCAATGAGGTTGGAGAAGTAATCCTGGATGGCACGATGGCGTCAATGGGATCTTCTTTGAACCGTATAGCGGGATTCATAAAAGGGCAGGAGGATGATTTCTATGTCCTCTACAGCCAGCCAAAAGCGTCAACGTGGAGCCTTATGCATTATGTGTATGACGCCGAGGCAATGGCGGTTCCCGAGAATACGCTGAGGGTATTCGGCCTTTCGGAAAATGCGACGGTAGAGGATGCGCTTCTCGGATTCCAGAAGGCACATCCGGATGATAAAGTAGAATTCCTGACTTCGGGGAAAGAGGAAGGGATTACCATGGACGATATCCGTACCCTGAACACAGAGCTGCTTGGAGGAAACGGGGCGGATGTACTTCTGTTAGACGGCCTCTCGGCAGAGTCGTATATTGAGAAAGGAATCCTGGCTGACCTGACAGACCTGGCAGATGAGCTGACAGCGCAGGAGACGTACCTGGAATCCATATTGAAAAGCACAGCGCAGAAGGACGGAAAGATATATGGAATGCCGGTGAAATTCAGCATGCCGGTTATATACGGAGATGAAAATACAAAGGCAGCGCTGTCATCCCTTGACAGCCTGAAATCCTACTTGGAAGAGCATCCTCAGGCAAGCATATTTGGAATTGCGCAGAGGGATTATATCCGTGATTTCTTATTTCAGATGTATCAGGATGAGGTTATTAATAAGGACGGCAAGGTTGACCAGGAGAAGCTGGCAGATCTGCTGGAGATAGAAGTTAAGATTGCGGCAAATGCGCGGGCGGAGATATTCGACGAGGACGGGTCGGCCCAGATGGATATGGGAACGGCGGCAAAGATTTTCCAGCAGGATATGTTCAGCAACGGAGGAAGCGCAGCCATTATCAACCATCCGGACAGCGTCGCCACCAGTAAGATTGCAAGCGTGACGGATATGATGACCCCGTATACGCTTATGCGTCAGATGAGTCTTTCACCGGATACACTGGATGGGCTTTATATACCGAAAGGTATCATAGGAATTAATAAAGACACAAAGCAGAAGGACATCGCAGAGGAATTTGTGAAGTATCTGTTTTCGCCGGAAGTACAGGGCAAGCCAGTAGGAGACGGATTGTCGGTATTGGAATCCGGAATGGGAATCCTCAAGGAGGAGCTGGCAAGTGAATATGCAACAGGGCTTGTGACCATGTCAAGCTGGAAGTTTGAAGGCGAGGAAGAGATTGTGCTGGATGTAAGCTACCCGACAGAAGAGGAGGTCGATGGCCTGATTGCCATTTGCCGCACATTAGAGAAGCCGGCTACACAGGACTGTGTCATCTGGAATATTTATCAGACAGAGGCAGATGAATGTCTGGGAGGAAATGTTGATGCAAAAACGGCAGCAAAAAACATCGCACAGAAAGTGGATACGTACCTTGCGGAATAAAAAGAGATCGGAAAGACAAGGAAGGGAGGTCAGGAACGGATACCTGTTCCTGCTCCCAAGCCTCCTGGGGACGGGGGGCTTCGTGCTCATTCCATTTATGGATGTTGTCAAAAGGTCTTTTCAGCAGGCAGTAGGCAGCGGATTTGTGGGCATGGAAAACTACCGGATGGTGGTGGAGAATGATGCGTTTCGCTTGGCAGCAGGGAATACGGCGAGATTCATGGCGGTCTGCCTTCCCCTGCTTCTGGTCCTGTCGCTTGGCACAGCGGTTTTAGTAGGCCATGTGACAAAGTTCCAGAGATGGATGAAGACAGGGTTCCTTCTTCCGATGGCGATTCCGGCGGCATCTGTAGTGGTTTTCTTTCAGATGGTATTTGATGAAAAAGGATGGCTTGGGCAGCTTGTAGGAATATTCGGGATTACTGGACGTGACTGGCTTGCGTCTGACTCGGCGTTCTGGATACTGGTTGCCTGTTATATATGGAAGAATCTTGGCTATGACATGATACTCTGGCTCGCGGGGCTTGGCGCGATTCCAGAGGAGCAGTATGAGGCGGCAAGGGTACAGGGGGCGGGAGAATGGGCCTGTTTCTGGTATATTACCCTGCCGCAGTTAAAAGAAACAACATTTGTAACGGGGCTCCTTTCGTTTGTAAACGCATTCCGGGTATTCCGGGAGGCGTATCTGCTGGCGGGAGACTATCCCCATGAGAGTATTTATATGCTGCAGCATCTTTTCAACAACTGGTTTGTGAATCTGGATATTCAGAAGATGACGGCGGCGGCTGTGATGTTAGTCATTCTGACAGGAGGGATACTGGGTGCGGAAGAATGGTGGAAAAATCATACAAAGAAAATCGAAGAGCGGAGGATATAAAGTGCTGGTGCAGTGGGCTCTTAGGGTGTTCCTTCTGATTGTCCTTGCGGTTATGGTATTTCCGCTCTTTATGCTTACTGCAAATTCTCTGATGGGAAGACAGGAACTTCTGGAAACATGCGGCGCGGTGCTTGCAGATTATGGGGAAAGTGCAAAATTGCGTGTTTTCCCCATGTACCCGACATTGCGCGCGTATGTCCGCCTTTTGCTGGATTCGCCGGAGTATTTTACCGCTTTCTGGAATTCCATGATACAGACCATCCTGGTGCTGGCAGGGCAGCTCCTTGCAGCGGTGCCTGCGGCATGGGCATTTGCCCAGTTCCGTTTTCCGGGGAAAAAGGTGCTGTGGTTTCTTTATATGCTTCTGATGATCCTGCCGTTTCAGGTAACAATGGTATCTGGGTATCTGGTCCTGAATACGATGGACTTAATGGACACCCGTGCGGCGGTGATCCTGCCGGGTATTTTCTCCACACTGCCGGTATTTATCCTGCAGAAGACCTTTGCAGGCATTCCGAAGGAACTGCTGGAGGCGGCAAAGATTGACGGCGCCGGGGACTTAAGGATATTTGTATCTATGGGTATACCGCTGGGGATGCCAGGTATTTTCTCTATCCTGATACTGGGATTCCTGGAATACTGGAATACAATCGAACAGCCAATGACATACCTTAAGACAGAGGCACTGTGGCCCCTGTCGCTTTATCTGCCGCAGATGGTAAATACGGAGATTGCGGCAGCTTTTGCGGCATCCATCATAACACTGCTTCCGGCGCTGCTTTTGTTCTTCTATGGCCAGGACAGCCTGGAACAGGGGATTGTGGCATCCGGGGTGAAGGCTTAACCACTTTTTGCAGGGATATGTATGGGTTCGCTTGTCTGTCAACGAGACAAGACACTAATTATGGAAGGATTGACGAAGTGGACAGGAAAAAAAAGATTAATCAAAAATGGATGATTCGGAGTATTGCCGGATTTCTGATCGTTATGGCGGCCGGCGGGGTTATTTCCAGGGCGGCAGCCTCTATGCTGATAGCTCAGGTGGGAGTAGAGAAGGTGGGACGGGGAAAGCTGTCTTATTCTTACGATGGGAGCGGTATTGTGGTGACGGTACAGCAGGACCAGATATTTTTATGGCCTGAACAGCAGGTGGAATGGGTGGCAGATCCGGGAAGCACGGTAAAAGCGGGGGAGCGTCTGGTTCAATTCCGTAAGGAGTATCTGCAGCAGTCAATTGATAAGAAACAGGCTGAACTGAACCAGTTAGAATTGCAGGTATCACAGCAGCAGGTGTCTGCCAGGGAACCGGCGAGGGTTCCGGCAACGACAGGGGCAGGACATACGCTTTCCGAGGCGCAGCTTGGGCTTCAGACGGCCCAGCAGAAAGCGGCGGAGGCGGAGGCAGCCTACAACCAGTTTATTAATTCGCCTGTACCGGATGGGGAAGAGGACGACGTTGCTGCGAAGATGCAGGAGCTGGAAGCAGCACTTCAGGAAGCGAATGCAGAAGTACAGACAGCCCAGCAGGCCGTAAACCAGGCACAGAATGCTTATGAACTGGCAAGACAGGAGGATGCGGCCCAGAATACGAATGCAGCAAATGCGGCCCAGGCGGCGCTTTTGGGAGCCGAAGCAGCGCAGGTGCAGGTTGAACAGGCCAGAAAGGAGCTGGAACGGCTTTTGTCCTATCAGGCGGCAGACGGTAAGATCTGCGCAGTTTCAGATTGTACCGTATTGCAGGTTGGTGTGCAGGCCGGCGCGGTGACTACAGGCTCGGAAATCTTTGTGACTGGGAGCGGCGGTTTCCAGCTAAAGGGCATGGTCAAGGCAGAAGATAAAGAAAAATTAAAGGTCGGCGCCGAAGTGGGAGTCCAGCTTGCAGCAGGGAAGAAAAAAACCGTAAAGATTGAATCCATAGGAATGGAGACGGGAGAAACAGCAGGGGCAGGCAGCGGGGACGATGCGGCAGGCCAAGGCGCTTCTTCTATGCAGACATTCTGGCGGGCGCCGCTTCCGGAGAATACAAATGTGGGAGGCGGGGAACAGTTTACCTGGAGTATTGAGACCTCATCAGAAAAAGAGTATGACCAGATTATACCGCTTAGCGCACTGCGGGAAGATGCAAATGAAGCATACTGTCTGGTTCTTTCCGAGGAAGACCGTATGCTTGGCACGCTGCAGACTGCAAAGCGCGTTCCGGTTACTGTGTTAGAGAAAGATGCGAAAAGTGCGGCAATCACTTCCACGCTTACGAACACGGATCAGGTGATTGTATCATCTGAAAAGTATGTGGTAGAAGGAGACCGGGTAAGGCTAAAAGAGTAAAAACGGATATGCGGATGATAATTATCTATGAAAGTGATAAGAATGGGATCAATGCATTTTGTATGGAAACAGGCATAGGTGAGAGAATGAGAATAAGATGGCAGAAAATCAGAATCCTGGTGCTGATGCTGGTATTTGTCATGGTAAATATCTGGATCATAAACGGGCTTTTGCGGTTAAAGGAACAGGCAGACATGATTTCCTTGTCTTATCCGGCAGGGGCAGTGACAGAAACGGCTTTTGAGCAATGGAAAAAAAGTGAAGACAGTGAGATTTTTTCAGAAGGGGCAGTCTGGAAAGCATGCGGGGATTTCAAGGTGTTGTCCGAGGATACCGGGCACGACCAGAAAGTATCCTGCTATCAGATGAAGGGGCAGCCGACCGCCGTCTTTGGGAAGGAGCTGGCTGACGGAAGGTATTTTACGGAAGGAGAAAAGAATGTCTGTCTGCTTGACCAGGATACGGTCCGGCAGTTGTTTGGCTCGGATAGTGTGCTGGGGTTGGAAGTCAGAATGGATGAAAAGAACTGGCAGATTGCCGGAGTGCTGAAAGGGAGTGCTCCTATCTGTGTGATTCCGGCAGAGGAAGGGGAAGTATTTGACGGGATTACGGTGCGCAAAAAAGAGGAGGACCAGTCTGTAAATCAGGCGGTCAGTATCATTGATGCGCTATTTGGAAGCACTGACGGCCAGCAGATAGACGGCCAGCTGTATTATGTTCTGGATAGTCTGCTGTATTTTATGATTCTGGCAGTTTCTCTGATTGTGATTGGAATTGCGGCTTCGAGGAAAACCCGTAAGAAGCCAAAAAGGATAGAGAATGAAAAAGCGGAGGAACGGATGGGTGCCAAAGCGGCGGAGATCGGCAGGCGGTGTATCCTGCCGTGCTGTCTGGCGGCAGCGCTCGTGATAATGATAGCGGGAGTAAATGCGGCGGATCCGGGAAGCGATTACCTGCCTACCTACTGGTCGGATTTTGAATTTTTCAGCAGGCTTTTTAAGGATATGGCAGAGCAGATACAAAGTCTTGCCGTTCATCAGGAGTTTTTTGTCTGGCAGAAGATGTTTGGCCTTTGGCGGAGGGTTATTCTGGCGGAGGTTCTTGCAGGGGTATTGATACTGCTGGTCTGTATGGATTTCCTTTTGTACCTGCGGGTTCGCAGGAAGAAAAAGGGGAGAGGCTGGATTGCTTCACTTGTACATCAGATTAGGAGAGTAGGAATGTGTGGTGAGAGTTGTGGTAGAGTAAAATAGAAATTATTATTATTTTCTGAAAAAGTGGTGCTGAGAGGTTCAGCACCACTGGTGTAGTAATTTAAAATTATAGCTAAGATTTAAAATTTAGTATCTTTGGGTGGACAAGGATCATTACCGTAGCTATCCTTATCACGAATGCGGCCATGTCGGTCATGAATTACAAGTTCTGACTGCTGGCGTATCGCAATATCTCTGCCGTAAGCAATTGCTTCTTTTTGTGTATCAAAAGTTTTTGTTGCCCGGACTGCATTTTCTCGTTTTAATTGCCATTTCCCATCATTAGGAACTACATGTTGATTTGCCATATAAAACATCTCCTTTACATTAAGCTGCTGTATAGTGTTTCCAGGGTATTCTGGATGGGTGTATATTTGCCAGAAAGCGTACAATATCTTTGCGACCGTCGTATGTTGGAATACCTTTTTGGTTCTGCGCCATCAGAATTATAGGAATATTTCCAAAGTAACGCATAAAACCTAGGCGAATGGATTCTTTTTCTGTACTGGTTAAAACATGTGGTTTTACAACCACAATTGCAAAAGTAACCCCTTGTTCTTTAATGAGAGCTCCATCAAATGACATATTTTTTCCTCCTTCCTCATAAAACTGGGAAAGGTAAATTGCTTAAATGCAATACAAAACTGTTGAACTCTCTGCATTTATATGATAAGATTCAAGTGCTACGTTGAATTTGTACAATGCAGATTCAGTTTGAAAGATGGTCGAGAGGCCATCTTTTTACCTTTATTAGCACTTATATAAAATGAGTGCTAATGCTCCCGTAAGTAAAAGATAACATATAGAATGTTTCTTGTCAAGAGAGATTAAGAGAAAAAAACTCTAATATGAATTAAAATAGAGAGAAAAAAGCATATAAATCTATTGACACAAGAGAATTATTCACAATATAATGGATAGTATATTAATATAAATAGAATAAATATAGTAGAAAGAGAGTAGAAAGAGAGTAGAAAGAGATGTTTATAGGCTTTTCAGTCAGTAATTATTTGTCATTCAAAACCGCGCAAACAATGTCAATGGCAGCATCTAAGGTGGCAAGGCATAAGGAACACATTTTAAATGGCAATGGAAAGAAAATATTAAAAACAGGACTTATCTATGGCGCTAACGCAAGTGGAAAGAGTAATTTAGTGAAAGCGATTGATTTTTCAAGAGATATTATATTAGACGGCTTGGGAGAGGTTGATTTAAACAAAAAATATTTTAGAATATCCGGTGGGTGTTATAAGACACCAGGAGTTTTTGAGTACAGGCTGATCACACATACGGGGAAGGAATATTCTTATGGGATTGCGATATCCTATGCAGAAAAAGAAATTCTTTCAGAATGGTTGATTCGTATAGAGAAAAGTGGCACAGAGACTTATATTTTTAATAGGAATATTGACGAAAATGGCATAAATCTTACTGAAAGTGAAATTAAAATTAAAGATGCTGAAGAAAAAATGAGATGGGAAATTTATTTGGGCGATTTTGGTGAAAATATATCTGAGTCTATGAAGAAAAAAACCATTTTAAGTGATATAGCTGAAAGAAGCAACGGCAGGCAAGGAGTCTTTTCTGAAATTCTAGATGTTTTTATTTGGTTTCAAAGCATGATAATCATATTTCCGACCAGTCAATATAGTGGTTTAAACCAGATGGTTGAAGATGAGCAGATCAGAAATGTTTTTTCAAAACTCCTAAAATATTTTGATACTGGTATTGAATCTGTGGAATCAAAGCTAGGACAAATGGAGTTTGATAAAATTTTTGAAGGTATCCCGAAGGAAGACGCTGAAAAATTAAAAGCCAGAATTTCGAATGATATAGGGGATGCTCCTGTAATGTTCAAGGTAAGTAGTCAGGTATACTCTTTAAGTAAAGATGACGAAGGGAATATTATTACGACAAAAATGATGCAAAACCATGGTAACATGCAGGAGCTTTTTGAATATTTAGATGAATCTGATGGAACACAAAGGTTATTTGACCTTATCCCCTTATTTTATGAGCACAATGGAAATAGGGTTATTTTTATTGATGAAATTGACAGAAGCCTTCATACGAATCTTACCCGGAAATTTCTTGAGCTGTTTTATCAATTGACAGAAGATGATACGAGCCAGATAATTGCAACAACGCATGATATTAACTTACTGGATTTGGATCTGGTCAGACAGGACGAAATTTGGTTTGTAAAAAGAAAAAGGGATCATAGCTCAAATTTATATTCGTTAAATCGCTACAAGGAACGTTACGATAAGAAAATAGACAAAGAATATTTATTGGGACGTTATGATGCTATACCGATATTTGATGAAGGGGTGTTGGAGGATATAAATGCATAATCGTTACAGGTTAACATCAACGGTATATGACCGGGAAGATGAGACTCAGAAAATTATCCCGGAAAAAAGGTTTTCCTGTCCGTAGAAGGAAATTTGACAGAAAAAGAATACTTCGACGGCTTATCGAAAAATAGAGTGAAAATAGGCATTAACGCAAAAGTTGACGTAGAGGTTTTACGTAGGGGAAAGAAAGATACGAACAGTGCACCTCAGCAGGTAATAGAGTTATTAGAAGAATACATCAGGCTTAGAGAGCAAAACGTAGATGATATTTTACAAGAAGTGTCAGAACAATTTAAGGAAATGTTTTCACTGGATTTTATTAAACAATTCCTGGAAGACCCTGATAAATTACCAAAGAAACAAAAGAATTTGTTTGCTACTGAATTGAAGAAAATAGGCTATGATATCAATTATCGGAAATATTTAAAGAAATATAATGATGAGCTAGATGAGTTTGCCGTATTGATCGACAGAGATATGCAGACACATTCAGAATCTAATATGCTTGAATGTATTAAGTATTGTAGGGATAATGGATATAAATGTTATATTGCGAATCCTTGTTTTGAGTTTTGGTTGCTTATGCATTTAGCTGATATAGAAGTGGAATTTGGCGATCAGTTAGATGAAATTAAAGAAAATAAGAAGGTTTCGGAGCAGCATACTTTTGTAAGTAAGGAAGTATCGGACAGAGCACATCACGGGAAAAGTGGTATTAATTTTGCCAGAAAATATTTGCCTTATATTGATAAAGCAGTCATTCAGGCAAAAAGGTTCCCTGGTGATGAATATGAATTGGTGGATAGCATAGGGTGTAATTTATGGAGATTGATCGAAGAACTAAAAATGTATGGGAAATAGACAACGTTATAGCAAGGGAGACCGAAGGGAAATTCTATATTCCCTTCTACAGATTAAATTAGCGATTATAATAATTTTCAAAGTTTTTAGTGGAGCGTTTGCTGTATTGTTTGTACAATATTTCAAAGTCTCTGTCTATCAAGGCAATAATATCAAGTTCATTAATAGCAATTTTTGTCTCATTTTCTTTACATAGCAGAAGAAATGTATTGCGGATAATATAGTAAAGCATAATAGAGATTTCAAAATAGTGCAGTATGGGATATTTTACTATCTGTGTGACATGATTTATAAAAGTGTTCGAGTTCCTCCAATTCTGAAATCTTGCATATCTTCTTATTCTTGAGATATGTGATAATGCCATAAACAGAGTACAGAAACTTTCTTACTACGTCATGATATCCGTTTATAAAATCTACCCAGCCAAAATGAAGATAATCAACCTTATTTTTTGCATTTTTACAGATGCGATTCTCAAATAATATATCAAATTCTTCAGAATATATCTGAGTACAACAGGATTGTTTAATCTCAAATGTTGTGAATTTTTCATGCCATTTATATAGTTCACTTTGCGAATTTGATATCAGAAGTTTAAGGTATATTTCGATTGCTCCCCGGCATAATGGATATGCGCCGCCAAGCAGATTGTCTTCCATGAGCGATAGAGCCGAAAATCCATTATGTAATATACTGTAATAAAACTGTATGATTCTCTCGTAAAAACTGTACAATAAAGTATAACACAATATAAAGAGGCTGTGTAAAGTAATTTATTTCGTGAAATTTGTGGATTTCATTGGACAATATGCAAAGATGGCCTTTCATTTTGCAAAAGACGGGTAGTTTATTGTAAAGGATGTATATAGATGGTATAATAAATGAACGGGGACGTAGCGATACATGTAGAATTATAAAAGAAAAATCCAGAGGAAGATAATATAATGAAACAGATTTTACTGGTGGAAGATGATTTAAGTTTAATTAGCGGACTTTCTTTTGCAGTCAAAAAAGAAGGATATGGGATAGATGTTGCCCGCACAAGCCTGGAAGCTGATACGCTCTGGACTGATGGAAAATACGACCTGGTTATTCTGGATGTCTCCCTCCCTGACGGTTCCGGTTTTGATTTGTGCAAAAAAATGCGTCTGACTTCCAGGGTTCCGATTATGTTTTTAACTGCTGCGGATGATGAGACGGATATTGTCATGGGGCTTGATATCGGCGGGGATGATTATATCACGAAACCATTTAAGCTGGCTGTGTTCCTGTCAAGGGTGAATGCCCTGCTCCGCAGAAGCGGCAACTTTGCTCAGGAGAAATCGGAGCTTAGCTCCAATGATATCACGGTGGAACGCATAAAAGGAGAAGTTTATAAAAGAGACGAGCAGCTTGACCTTACGGCAAGTGAATATAAACTGCTGTGCCTGTTTATGGAGAATCCCGGCATTGTACTTTCACCTGAGCAGATTTTAAACAGGCTGTGGGATTGTGATGAAAACTATATCGACAATAATACGCTTACGTCCTATATACGGAGACTCCGTATAAAGATAGAGGATGATCCCGGAAAGCCGGAAAGAATTGTAACCGTCCGCCGTATGGGCTATAAATGGAATCCGGTGGAGGGAGGCATGGAATCCAGGAAGATGTAAAGGAAACATCTTGTAGAGGTGTATTATGAAGATACTGGCAAATCAAAAAATAAAAGCGCTGTTCTGTAAAATTCTTCTATATATAATAGGGTTTTCAGTGTTTTTTATTGTTTTCATGCAAATTGGCGCCACACTGGCAGCTCTCTACATTGGAATTGGCGCTTTCGTCATGGGATTCCTGATTATATTAGCATGCTATGGATATTTTAAAGAACAGAATGAGATTATGGAGAAGGCAGTGTGGCAGATTAGGGAATATATTTCCGGCAGCAAAGACGCACGTATCGAATGTTATGATGAGGGAGAACTATACAGGCTGTTTCATGAAGTGAATTCTTTGGTTTCTATCCTGAACGCACATATTGAGAAGGAAGGGAAAGAGAAGGAGTTCTTGAGAAATACGATATCGGATATTTCCCATCAGTTAAAGACTCCCCTGGCAGCCTTAAATATTTATAACGGGATTTTGCAGGGAGAGGCGGAAAATCTGCCTACGATTAAAGAGTTTGCCGATCTTTCCGAGCAGGAACTGGAAAGGATTGAAACATTGGTACAGAATCTGTTAAAGATTTCAAAATTTGATGCGGGTACAATTGTAATGGAGAGGAAAACGGAAAATATATCTGAGATGATGGAACGTATCAAAAAGAGTTTCCGTTTTCGTGCCGGACAGGAAGAAAAAGAGATTATTCTTTCTGGAGATGAATCTACAGACTTTGTCTGTGACCGTAACTGGCTGATGGAGGCAGTGATAAATATTGTAAAAAATGCTTTGGACCATACGGAAAAGGGAGGTTTTGTCTGGATTGAGTGGAAGATGTCAGCGTCTTCGCTGCAGATTGCCATAAAGGATAACGGGACTGGAATCCATCCGGAGGATCTGTATTATATTTTTAAGAGGTTTTACAGAAGTCGGTATTCCAAGGATACACAGGGAATTGGTCTTGGCCTGCCTCTTGCAAAATCTATTATTGAAGCGCATGGGGGCAGTATTGCAGCTGACAGCGGATTAGGGGCCGGCTCGGCATTTTATATAAATTTTCCTACTCTCTGAAAGTTTCTTGATATTTTCGTGCTAAAATAGAGATCTATCAAACATTTGGAGGAAATCAGATGCGATATAAGATACTGATTGTGGACGATGAACCGGGAATCACCGACATGATAAGAGAGTATTTTGAGCCGGAGTATGAAGTGTATACCGCTGACAGCGGCGAGGAAGCGATAAAAAAGCTGTCTGTGAAGCCGGATTTGATTCTTCTTGATATCAATATGCCAAAGATGGACGGCCTGGAGGTCTGCCGGAAAATCCGCGGATTTGTCACCTGCCCCATTCTGTTTCTGACTGCAAGGGTGGAATCTCCGGATAAGATTACCGGCTTTCAGGCAGGGGCGGATGACTATATTGTAAAGCCCTTTGAACTGGATGAGCTTGGCGCGCGGGTGGCGGCGCATTTGCGCAGGGAGCAGCGCACGCTGGATAACCGGGCGGCCGGCAGGGCAGTTCGTTTTTTCGGCGAACTGGCGGTTGATTATGGGACCCGAAGTGTGTCGGTAAACGGAAATCCGGTTTTGCTGACGAAAAGAGAGTTTGACATCCTGGAACTGCTCTCTAAGAATATGGGACAGGTATTTGACCGGGAACGGATCTATGACATGATCTGGGGGATTGACGGGGAAGGAAACAGCGGCACTGTGATGGAGCATATCCGCAAGCTCAGGGCAAAACTGGCCGAGCATACGCTTCACAGCTATATTGAGACAGTCTGGGGGTGCGGATATAAATGGAACGCCTGAAAAAAATGGGTCTAAAGAGAGCGTTTTTTGTGCTGTCTTCCCTCTGTGTCGTTCTTTCGCTGTGTCTCCTTTTACTGCTTTTCGTGTGCTGTGAGAAAGTTCGGGACAATTACCCGTCCGGGGGAATTGAATTCAGGGCGGATGGAACGAATGTACTGCTTCAGCAGCCGACAAAGGGGCAGCGGAGAATCCTGCGCATGATAGACGGCTTTCAGCTTTTTGCATGTATCTTGCTGCCTGCCGGCGGAATCGGGACTGCAGGGCTTCTGTTTTACCGTATCAAGCTGAAAACGCCGATTTCTGTCCTGAAGATGGGGACGGAGCGTATCCTGAATCGGGATCTGGATTTTTCCATTCCGGATATTTCAGAGGATGAACTGGGGCAGATCTGCAGAGGATTTGAGATTATGCGGGCAGAACTCCTTCAGGCGAACCAGGAATTGTGGGAGCAGGCGGAAGACAGAAAGAGGCTGAATGCCGCATTTTCCCACGACCTGCGCAATCCGGTTGCTGTTTTAAAAGGAACGGTTAAGCTGATACAGCAGGGGAAAGGCGACCAGAGAACCTTTGACAGGCTTGCGGGTTATACGCTGCGTATTGAGAATTATGTTGAGGCGATGAGCAGTATCCAGAGAATGGAACAGCTTCCGGTCCGGGCCGTAGAATGTACCTATTCCATGCTTGAGACAGAACTGGCGGATACGGTAAAGTTTCTTGCTCCGGCATTAGAATCTACGGTTACGGTGGAGCCCAGAGGAAGTACCCGGCTGGATTATGGGATTTTCCTGAATGCTGCCGAGAATCTGATCAGTAATGGGGCGCGGTTTGCTGTGAAAAAGCTGTCTGTACTGCTAAGGGAGAAGGATGGCAGAGTCGTTTTGACGGTTATGGATGACGGCCCCGGATTCCCTCTGAAAATGCTTCGGGAGGGTCCGAAACCTTTCGGAAAAATGAACGAGGAGGCGGAACATTTTGGAATGGGATTATATAGTACCCATGTTCTTTGCCTGAAACATGGAGGGACGCTTAAATTAGAAAATCCGGCAGGCGGAGGAGCAGCGGCAGCCGCTTCGTTTAGAATTATTTGACAATTTTATAATCTTGAACGTTTCTTGAGATTTATGAGTTACACTCTTCTTATACGGATATCCAATGGTTTACATTCCATTACGGACATTTGGCCGTTTTACAAAATATAAGGAGAGTGTTTTTATGATCATTGAGGCAAGAGAACTATCGAAAATCTATGGCAGCGGGGAGAGCCGCGTGGTAGCGCTCGACAAGGCAGACCTTAAAATCGGGCAGGGGGATTTCCTTTCTATTACAGGCCCTTCGGGTAGCGGGAAGAGTACGCTGCTTCACCTGCTGTCCGGTCTGGACCGTCCCACATCAGGGCTGCTTTCCTATGGCGGCAGGGATATTTACAGTTTCCATGATAAGGAGCTTTCCGCTTTCCGGCGCAGGCGTATCGGATTTATCTTCCAGCAGTTTAACCTTCTTCCGGTTCTGACGGCCAGGGAAAATATCATCATGCCGCTTCTATTGGATAAAAAGCAGCCGGATGAAGCTTACCTTAGGAAGCTTACAGAACTTCTGGGAATCCAGAAGCGGCTGAATCATCTGCCCCATGAGCTGTCCGGAGGGCAGCAGCAGCGTGTGGCCATTGCCCGTGCCTTAGCGGCACAGCCGGACATTATTTTTGCGGACGAGCCGACGGGAAATCTTGACAGCAAAAGCGGCGGCGAGGTGATGGAGCTTCTTTGCAATATCAGAAGGGAGCTGGACAAAACGCTGGTGGTCATTACCCATGACAGCCGGATTGCGAAGATGGCTGACAGGCAGTTTGTAATCGTGGATGGAATACTTTCAGAGACAGGAAGCGGGGTGGAAGTATGAAGTCCTACAGAACTTTGGCATGGAGGGAGCTGTGTGCACAGAAGGTTACTTCCATATTAATACTGATTGCGGTGGTTCTCTCTACAGTCATAACAACCGTAATCGGCCAGTCGCTTGGGATTCTGAATGCGATGAAGGAGCAGCAGGCAGCCGCCCTTGCAGGGAAAAAGTATGGCTCTTTCGTGCAGCTTTCAGAAGAGCAGCTTGCAGAAGTGAAATCCGATTCCCGTTTTTCCTATGTCGGAGCGGCCATTGACCTTGGGACAATCCAGTTGAACAGCCAGCTAAAGCTTAGCCTTGTAGAATATCTGAACCATAGTTATGAGATGTATCCGGCTTTTACAGAGCTTCTGGAAGGACGGCTTCCGGAACATCCAATGGAGATTGCACTGTCAGAGGATGTGTTAAGGTTTCTTGGCTTTCAGGGAAAATCTGGAGATCGGATTTCCCTGACGGCTTCTAAATCGTGGCGGCATGGGATTCTGCCTGCAGTGGATTATACGGAGGAATTTACCCTTACAGGAATCACGAAGAGCAACTATGTAGCCTATACTTATGGCATGCTCCCTGGTATTGTGGGGGAGGGGACGGCTTCCCGGCTGTTCCCGTCAGAGCAGATATATTATGTGGCGGATTTCTGTACCGCGGATAAGAAGACTATGCAGAGTACGGTGGAGGATGTGGCAGAGAACCTGCAGATTCCTGAACTGGATGTGACCTACAATATCGTCTATCTTTCGGCAGTGGGCATCCCCTATGAGAATCCGGAAGGAGGCGGGGAGGATGGAATGGACGTTTCCTTCCTTAAGATTGCGGGTATCATGGTAGGCGGCCTTGTGCTTCTGGCATCAGGGCTTGTGATTTACAATGTGCTGAAAATTTCCGTGTCAAAGCGCACGAAAGAATACGGCGTGTTGCGTGCCATCGGAGGCGGGAAAGATCAGCTCTGGGAGATTGTTTTCCGGCAGATATTGTTTTTGTGTGCAGCCGGAATCCCGGTTGGGATGCTGGCAGGATATTTTTCAGCAGAAAGTATCTTTTCGATGGCAACGAGCTTTGTGTCCCCGGAGATCTTTATGGTAAATGATACTGCGGGATTAAAGGAGCTGATCCGGGAAAACAGCGCAGGGAAGCCACTGTTTCTTGCCGCCAGTGCATTTCTCACCTTGTTCTTTGCATTTGCCGCGGCAGTACCGGCGGTCCGGTATGCGGGGAAGGTGGCGCCGACTGTAGCCATGTCAGGCGGGAATACGAAGATCCGGCGCAGAAACCGCAGGACAAAAAGGATTAAGAATTTTGCGGCTTATTATGCCCGGCTGAATCTGAGGCGGAGCCCCGGACGGACGGCCATTACAATCCTGTCTCTTGTGATGAGTATTTCGGTGTTTATTGCCCTGCAGAGCTTTACTTCGCTTTTAAATGCTGCCAGTCTTATGGAAGAAATGCGTCTTGGGGATTATTCGATTATCAATGAGACGGCCGGCTTTACAGAAAAAGATTTAGATGAGTTATCTCAAAATGATGCTGTTGAATCTGTTGCGGCAATCCAGTTTTCTCTTTATGATACGGAAGAACTGGTTGCCGGGATGTCTCCGGGATTTGAATTGAAGCCGGGGGAGACCTTGCAGGTTGTAGGGTTCAATGAAATGTATATGGACGCTTATACGGAAGGGAAGCTTTCAGAAGAAGAGTTTCAGCGTCTGATGGCAGGAGAGGGCTGTGTGATAAAGAATCCGTTCCCGGTAGTTTATGAGGGGGAGGAGCTGGAACATTCAGAATTTGCCGCAGGCGATACAGTTTCCATAAAGGGATGGGAGCTTTTGGTCATGGCTGCATTTGACGGAACGGATGGATACGCGGGAATCGGGAATCAGGGATTTACAAATGGTGTGCAGGTGATTGTATCTGACCGGATTTATTCGGAACTGACAGGAAAGAGCGAGTATCAGGAAATGCTTCCGGTGCTGAAGGAGACGGCGGACAGGAATTTATTTGACCGGACGGTGGAGGAATTATGCCGGGAAATTCCGGGCACGACTTATCTTTCCTATGAGGATACGGACCGGCAGCTTGAGGAGAGCTATGAGCAGATCCGGCTGCTGGCATGGGGGCTGATTTTGTTTGTAGGTCTGATTGGCCTTTTGAATATCGTGAATACGGTGTATACGAATATCCATACCAGGGTGACGGAGATTGGGATGCAGAGGGCAATCGGCATGAGCCATGGGGCATTATATCAGACATTCCTGTGGGAAGGGGCGTATTATGGAATCATTGCTGCTGTGATTGGGGGTATGACTGGGTATATCTGCACGATTTTTGTGGAAGCTGCCCGTACAGATACCATCCAGCTGGTCTCGATTCCTGTAGTTTCCCTGGCGGAGGCGGCCGTAATGTCTGTGCTTGCCTGCCTGATTGCAACGTGCATACCATTGAGGCGGATTGCGAAAATGAGTATTGTGGATTCGATTGAAACGGTAGAGTGATAAATACTATTCGGATTTATTTGCTAAGTAGAAAGACGTATTTTTTAAAACTGTCTCATTGCATATGGGCAGGTATTGTATTATGATTTACGAAAAAAGAGATATGGCGAATGAAGATAAAAAAGATTTTAATGCAATGTTGCATGAAAGTAAGGATATGCCCAAGATTCAAGAGATTACGGATCAGAAGAGTATTGACAAATATGGCGGTGACAGAATGTATTTTGCTAAATTAAGCGGTGCTTGATTTTACAGAACCTATCACTGCCGGTATTTTTGTTACTATAGCAGCATGGGCAAGCCATCAGAGAACAAAGGATGAGACGCCTTATTGGAGGACGTTGAAAGCAAAAGGAGAGCTAAATCCCAAGTATCCCGGCGGTGTTAAGGCCCAAAAATCAAAACTGGAAGCAGAGGGACATACGATCATTCAAAGGGGAAGAACATATGTTCTCACAAGCCGGCATAGCCTGTGTTTACAGGCTTTCCGGCATTTTTCAGATCTTTTCCCTTTCTTTGTGATTTAACCCTGCCAATATCAAAATCGAAAGACAGCCACATAACAATAGAATTATAATACTTGCAATTAATTTCTCAGTAGTAGTTTCATAGTAACCCGCAACACCCAATACCGCCGTAATAGGATAGAACGCTCTTAAAGTGCCGGACATACTCATAAACATTCCTGCAAAAGAGTACATTTCTGTTAAGATTAGTGCTAACCAATAGCTTTTCTTTGTATAGGTTACTAATGCAATGATAAGAGAAACAGCTAAAAATACGCCTATTCCCTCTAAAAAGTATGTTTTCAAAAAATCGAAAACCATTCCTGCCGACAATTCGGAAAAATGTAAATATGCTTTCGTCAAAAAAGTTAAAATAAAAAGCAGCACATAGACAAAAATACTGAAAGCAAGAGTAATCATCAGCTTTACGATAGTCAATTTTACTTCATTGACAGGAATCAGCCTTAGCGTTTTCATTGTGTCGTCCTGTTCCTCCCGGCAAACCATATAACTTCCCAACAGAGCGATAACAGCAGGAATAACAAGCAAAGTAGCCCAAGGTTGAACCATTGTCATGTATCATCATCTATAATCAATACATTATTCATGGCGTAACTCCCTTCCATCAATCGTCTTTTTTGCGTCTGTTTGTATCAGCCGCATATACCCAGGTTTTGAAACGTCCGGTATGCGGTTCTCGCTGCAAAGTATTTGTACCTGTCTTTCTTCAAACTGTATCAGTATATAATTGTATATGGATACTCGAATAATAGCAAGTGCCTCATTGTGTATTAGAATGTATTTTACACCGCCATTTGAGTATGATAAAATTATGAAGAGGATTCCTTACCGGAAGGGCTTTCTTTTTGAATTTCTAAAAATGTCGTATTTTAAAGGGGCAATACAGATATGTGGCAGATTTCATTTATTCTTTTTTTAATACCATTTTGCATATTTGCGAGAATTATGCTGCACGATCCCAGAACATTATGGATCGGCGTTTCATTTTTCTGGATGATGACAAGTCTGGCTGTTTTTTTGTTTTTTATACTTTCCCAGTATTCAGAATGGCTTGCGTCACATGATGCAGTCATCGGACTTCTTGTTTTTCTGTTTATTTTGGCAGTAGCCAGCGTAATCGCATTTCCGGCAGTTTTGATTGTTACGTTTTTTATAGAAGGAATAAAAATTATCCGGCATGAGGGAATGAAGCCTTCTAATTTATTATCTATTCTATTTTCAATCTTGCTGTTTGGATATCTTGCAGTCTGGCCAGTGATTGGGAGTCTGGAAAAGGGCAGATTCAGTACAATGCTCTATGTAACGATTAGTTTTTCTGCTGTATATGTATTGTCACTGATGGCGATGTATTCACTATCTGCCGTCCTTAATCTTATTCATCTGAGAAAAAAGAGGAATGCGGACTATATTATTGTACTGGGCTCCGGGATTATTGGGACTAAGGTTACGCCGCTGCTTGCGGCCCGGATTCATAGAGGGATAGAGCTTTTGCGTTGCAATCAGAATGCAGTACTGATTATGTCCGGAGGGCAGGGGCCAGGCGAAGATATTTCGGAAAGCGCCGCTATGGCGGCATATGCTGTCGATCAGGGAGTGGATGCTGAAAAGATCATAATGGAGCAAAAATCGGTATCAACTGAGGAAAACCTGATGTTTTCAAAGGAGTTGATAGACAACGAGAATGCGAAAATTGTTATTGTTACAACTGCTTATCATGTCTTTAGAGCTTTAATCCTGGCGAAGCAGCAAGGAATAAAATGCGTAGGGTTTGGTGCAAAGACGAAATGGTATTTTACACTGAATGCATTGCTCCGTGAATTTGCAGGATATCTTCGGCTGACCTGGAAGAGACATGCCATTGTAATAGGCATCATTATAAGCGTTGCAGCAGCTTTTTAGATAATAGACGTGAAGTCAACTTGCATTTGACATGTGAAGCTATCGTTTCTATGATTTATGGAAGCTTTCTGACATTATATAGTGTGACTTTTCAGGATATTGGTTTTTTTTTCGCTAGTGTATGTCTGATATTATGGAAGAAATTAGCGCTTGAATTGTAACGACAAAAGCGTTACAATATAAAAAACTAGGAGGTGTAATTATGGAAAAAACAGCAACATTGAACTTAAGAGTAAATCCAACTGTTAAAGAACGGGCAGAAAGAGTATTGTCTCAGTTAGGTGTTCCCATGTCAACAGCAATTGATATATATTTGAATCAAATTTCTCTTACAGGTGGAATTCCTTTTTCTGTTTCTTTACCAAAAGCACCAGTACCGATTCATGCAGATGCCATGACAACGGAAGAAATCCATCAAAAATTGGAAAAAGGTTACAATGATATAGCAGCAGGTAGAGTGCAAAATGCAGCGGAAGCGTTCGCAAAATTTAGGGAGACTCATTGATATGAAACAATATACGGTTGAGATTACAAATGAAGCATTGGCTGATATGGATCAATTATACAATCACATTGCTTATGTCCTTCAGGCACCGGAAAATGCAATGGATCAGTATAACCGGATTGCAGACGCTATTTTGACATTGGATACTATGGCTGAGAGAATCTGTATTATGGAATCAGAACCGGAACGAAGCAAAGAGATGAGAAGATTGTTGATAGACAATTATTCTGTCTTTTTTATAATCCAGGGAGATAAAGTGATTGTAACAGATGTATTATATAGTGCATCAGATATTGAAAACCGATTAAAAGGTTAAATGATAAAATCAAAAAAGGAAATATGAAACATGAGGCAGGATATGTTCCCGTAAAAAGGAAGGTGTCCTGCCTTTTTGTATTTCTTTTCAGTTTTACAAATATGAATCTACAGCAGAGTAAATTGATTTTTCTCAAAGGTCAGAAGCCCTTCATTCCGCATCCTGCACAGCTCATTGGACATAGCACTGCGGTCTACGGAAAGAAAATCCGCAAGCTGCTGTCGATTGAAGGGAATGGTAATGGAACTACTGTTCTGCTTTTTTGCCTCTTCGGACAGATAAGAAATCAATTTTTCCCGCGTGGTACGCTTTGATATATGTCCAAGCTTCTGTACGAGTTTCCTGTTCTTATCAGATATTGCAAAAAAAAGATTCTGCAGTACGATTGAATGGAAACGGCAGGCTGATGAGCAGACGTTCAGCATTTTCCGTACATCAAAGAATATGACGGTGCTGTTGTCCACAGCAATAACATCATTCAGAATCGGTCCGCTTCCGGGGGAGACATAGGCTTCTCCGAACATTTCACCGACATGGATGACGTTGACAATGCTCCGGTTTCCCCAATAGTCATCCCGCTGGATGTGCAGCTTCCCTTTTACCAAAACCGTAATATGGGTCAGGTGTTCCCCCTGCCTGAAAATATATTCCTCTTTTTTATAAATACGGGATTTTGCCTGGAAACATCCGAGTATTGTATTGACTTCGTCTGCTCTTACACCAGCGAACAGCTGTGTCTCTTTGAGCACAGGCACATATTTTTCCATATAAAATCCTCTTTCTGTTGTAAATACAACCGAATTGTTTTGTTTATTGTATTATGATAGCTACAGAAAAGCAAGGAGGAGTTCATATGATCAGAAAAATTATTAAAATTGATAAAGAGAAATGTAGCGGATGCGGTGCCTGTGCGGCAGCCTGCCATGAAGGTGCGATTGAAATGATAGATGGGAAGGCAGAGCTTACTCGTGAGGATTACTGTGACGGTTTGGGGGATTGTCTGCCAACATGCCCGGCTGATGCGATTTCATTTGAGGAACGGGAGGCGCCTGCCTATGATGAGGCGGCCGTACTCGCTGCAAAAAAGGCTGGCTGTCCCGGATTAAACGCAAGGACGATTACAAGAAATGCAGCGGATTCGGATGTTTCTGTTACCGCTGTCCCTGTCAGCAGCCAGTTAAAGCAATGGCCTGTACAGATAAAACTTGCACCTGTAAAGGCGCCTTATTTTGAGAATGCCAATCTGCTGATTGCCGCGGACTGTACGGCATATGCCTATGGGAATTTCCACAGCGAGTTTATCAGGAACCATATTACGCTGATTGGGTGCCCCAAGCTTGATGAAGGGGATTACACGGACAAACTGACGGAAATGATTGCAGGAAATGATATCAAGAGTGTGACGGTTGTAAGGATGGAAGTTCCATGCTGCGGCGGAATTGAACATGCGGTAAAAGAGGCTCTTAAAGGGAGTGGCAGATTTATACCATGGAGAGTTGTAACCATTTCTACGGATGGGAAAATTCTTGATAATTAATTGTTTTTCATGAAAGAAATATCTATAAAAGTATCTTACAGGAATTAGTCTGACGAACCTAATCGTTCGCAGACCAATTCCTGACTGGAAAAGAAGTTTCTGCCTTTTTCCCCGAATTGACATCAGATGATGTAGAAGAAATCGAAAGAGCGGTTATGCAACTGGTATAATCAACTAACGGTGTTTCTATATCTGAAGGAAAGGGAAACATTTACATTTTTCTCTTGACTTTCAAATCCTACATGTGTAATAATTGTTTTGAGACAATAGCTTAATAATTTTTTTTGGCTTTAAATCCTACATATGTAGTATTTCTTTTGAAGCCTATAGATACGCGGGATTTAGAACAGATGAATGGAGGCAGATATGAGGTTTGAAGGAAAAGACAGGTACAAGCAGAAGATGGGAAGAAACTGGTTCGTTCTTCTTCTTATCGTGCTTTTGAGTATATCCGGATGTGCTGATACATCCCAGACGGAATCTGGAGATGATGAACAGGGGAACGGGGCGGCAAAGTCCGGGAAGGAGGCCCAGGAGAAAAGCAGACCCAGTGATCGAGATTGGATATGAGCTTTTTAGAGATGCTGAGGAAGCAGGACGTATGGAGGATTTGGAAATGTTCCGCAGTATTGTAAACCAATTTGGCAGTCATGGTTATGCGGCCGTTGACGGAAGGAACCAGATTGACATGACAGAACCGGAGCAGGTCATCAGCTTCTGCGGGAAAGTAGACGCAAAAGAGGAAGGAGAGCTGACCATTCTTAAAATCAATGACCTGGAGGGAGCCTTGGACGGGATTGTGAAATATGACCTGAAGACAGAAGACGGGGAGGTAGAGGCAACCACCAGTTATTACAAGTATAAGGATCAGGACATGGAAAAGGTGTCTACAGCCGGTTTTCATGCGGACCGGTGGGAATACACGGAGGACGGATATCTGATGTTTTCCGGCAGTTATTTTTCCGAACAGTTATATGTGCTCACTATGAGTGAAGCCAGCGAGTATGCTGCGTTTCGGGTGCTGCCTTTAGACGAAACATGTAGGGAGCTGAACCGGCAGTATATCCTTCCTGCCGGTTATGAGAGGAACAACCTGTTTCTGGTGGATTGGAATGAGAATGATTTTGGGACGTTGGATTTCTATGATCTGTATGACCTGTTTTACCCCAGGGTAAACGGCGGGCAGATCCCGTATGGTATGGACGATAACTTAGGGGTTGGCGCAGTATACAGGATCCCGGAGGATGAATTTGAGAACATCATTCAAAGATATATCAACATAGACAGCGGCACATTGCAGTCAAAAACGGTTTTTTATCCGGAGGATGGGACATATGAATATAAGCCGAGAGGCTTTTATGAAGTGGAATATCCGGAGTATCCATATCCGGAAGTAGTTCAGTATACGGAAAACAGCGACGGAACCATAACGCTGACAGTAAATGTGGTATTTCCCTATGCTGGCATCTCCAAAGTATATGCCCACGAGGTGGTGGTCCGCCCTTTGGAAGGCGGAGAGGTGCAGTATGTATCGAACCGAATCATACCGTCAGAGGAGAACCAGGAGGGAACCTGGCATAAGCCACGTCTGACTCCGGAACAGTGGGAAGAGATGTATGGAGGCATGGAATGATGGAAAATGTGAAATGGCTGATTCAAACAAAGGGCGTTTTCATCATAGAATTGCTGGTTATTGTTATCGCCTGTGTCATAGTTTTAAAAGGACCAAAGCAGGATAATGCAGGAGAGAAAAACATAGAGGAAATCAGAGCGCAAAAGGCAGAAGCTCCTGTTAATCATATGGAAGGAATAGATGCTGACGAGATAGACGGAGACGAAATAGATATCGGCGATATCACTGCAGGATCTTCTGATTTCCAGACACCAGTTACTCCGGAGAGAATGGTCTGTCTTTTTACAGAGGAAGAAAAGAAGCAGATTCAGGAGACAGCTTTGACGGCAGCAGAGCAGGTAAAAGGTATTTATCAGAATATAGAGGTTGCTGACGGTCCTGCTTTTTCATCGAATATTGCAGAGTTTACAGGCGAGCAGTGTAAGGAAGTGGTCTCACTTCTTGGACAGGCGGGGTTTGTAAGCATTACGGAGGACTGCAATATGGTAAATCCGGAAAAGCTTCATGCATTTTACGCCGATTATCTGAACCAAAAAGAATCCATGTTCACAATCTTCCAGGTGAATCCGGACGGCCTGATCGGTGCATTTACTTTCCTGTACAGGATGGATGAACTGCAGACCTATTATGTAGGGATAGGCTGGCAGCAGGGCGGCATACCTGAGATAAGGAGTACTTTGGAAAACAGCATAGCAGAAATAAAATTAACGGAAAAAGGATATTTTATCTATTCTTATGAAATCCTGATTCCGCATTCAAGCCTGCGCCAGTGCTTTAGAACAAGTCCCATATCAGACAAGTGCAGGGAATTAACCAAAAAGTATTTATCCGGCCTAAGCTATGTAAATTATAATCTGCTTGTGACAAACTGGGACAGCAGCAATGTGGAGGATATTCTGATGCCTCGTATGTTTGAAGATATTTATCGCATTTACACAGGTGAGATTTTCAGAACGAAGGACAGGACTGTCCCTGCAGAAGTGTATGAACAGGTCATGACCGCATGTTTTCCGGTATCTGTAGAACAGGTACGAAAGGTATGCGGCTATGATGCAGGCAGCGGCAGTTACCCCTATGAAATGATATATGCAAGGCCATACCCGCCTTTTGGAGAAGTGGTTGATTATACGGAAAACGGTGATGGAACGATAACGCTGTTTGTTGATGGTGTATGGCCGGATTATAATTCGGATTATGCGTTTACCAATAGGATTGTTGTACAACCGTTTGGAGACGGGACTTTTCGGTATCTCTCTAACGTGATAGAGCAGAAGGAGCTGGAAATCCCGGTAATAGAGTGAAAGGAAAATAATATGCCGTTGCAGAAGAAATGTATTTTGGTTATTGTGCTTGCTGCTATTTTGTGTGCTTGCGCAAAGACTCCGGACAGGAAGGTATCTTCTTTAGAAAAAGAAACACAGAAAAGGAAAGAAGATGCAAAACAATGGGAAAAAGGCTACAATCTTCCGGTCGATGATAAGGAAAGGGAAGAGGCAGAGGAGGATTGTATCAGGATGGCGGAGGCGGTTTCTGATGTGTACACTTTATCAGACGGATTCTCTGATGAGACCATTCAGATGATGCAGGAGAAAGCTGGGGAAACAGGGGAAGCGGTCCATTCAACTCTGTTGTATTCCAATATGGAAAATTATGAGAAAATGGATGGCTTCTTGGAAGAATGCATAAAAGGAAACAGTGGATTTGCGGTAGTTTATGAGATACAGTCTGATGGAGGAATAGGAAGAAGAAAATATACGTTTGACGGGAATGATATGTATGTCCTAAGTGCAAGGGCAGCGTGGCGGGAAGACAACCATCCAAGGGTGGAGTATATTTCTTATACCAGGATAAAGGACTGGAGTTACACAGACAAGGGCTGGTTCTGCTATGAAATGTGCGTTCCCGAACCGCCGGAAGTAACGGAGATCGTGGATGGAAGCTGTCTGCTCCGGATAAGACCAATGACTGAGGAACAAAAAGAGCTGTCTGAAAAGTGCGTCCGGGATATCGGGTATAAGGGAAATAATCTGCTGTGTTCTGATTGGGACGCAGGACATATGGAGAAATTGGATTATAATGGACTGTATGAATATCTGTATAAGATGAAATACCAGGAGACCTTTTTGCCCGCAGATGATCAGGATGGGATACCGCAGGGTGAGTTTGAGAGTCTGCTCATGGAGTATCTGCCAGTGACAGCAGAACAGATACGGGAATATGCCGCATTTGATGAAGAAAGCCGGAGATACACGTGGGAACGGCTGGGATGTGGAAATTATGATCCGAATTTCTTCGGAACATCGCTTCCGGAGGTTACGGATATCAAAGAAAATGAAGATGGAACGGTTACGCTGACTGTCGATGCAGTGTGTGACATGGTTATATGTGATGACAGGCTCATAACCCATGAATTGACCGTAAGATTTGCAGAAGACGGCAGTTTCCGCTATCTGGGCAATCGGATTCTTGGTGACGGGATCAGGGAAATCCCAGAATACTGGTATCGGGTTGGGGGCAGATAAAAGGTTTGGATATTTATAGGATATTGACTTTAGATATTTATTCTGCTATGATGAAAGCATGTACTTGCATGAAAGGATATTATTAATGATAAAACTGCAGAGAGGGGGAATAGAATGTGGATGAGACAAGCCAGAAGATCATTGATGCGGCGATGGCGTTAGTCCGTGACAAGGGATATGTCGCAACAACCACGAAAGAAATTGCAAGGGTAGCCGGCGTAAATGAGTGTACCTTGTTCCGCAAATTTGAGAGCAAAAAGGATATTGTTTTACAAGGGGCAAATCAGGCTGGATGGCGGGCGAATGTCACACCGGAGATTTTTGAAAATGTAGAGTGGGATTTGCAGGCAGACCTGGAAATGTTCATGAGGGCATATATTGACAGGATGACGCCGGATTTCGTGAATCTGTCAATTGGACTGAGGGCGCCGCAGCTCTATGAGGAAACCAAAGAGCTTATTATGAAGGTTCCCCAGGCTTTTTTGAGGACATTTACCGATTATCTGAATAAAATGTGTGCGATGGGAAAAATACCGGAGAAAGATTTTGAGGCTCTGGCATTGACCGTATTTTCGGCAACATTCGGCTATACATTTCTGAATGCATCATTTGGAAAAGAGCTTACAGAGATTGAAAAAGACAGGTACATTAATGAAAGTGTGCAGATGTTTGTAAAAGGAATCGATCCGTAAGATTTGGCGCTGTCAGAGGGCAGTGCCAAAAAAAGAAATATAATGCATGCAAGCACACGCATTGAAGAATGGAGGATGCTATGAAACAGATAACAGGTGCGGATTTATTTGTAAAGGCGCTAAAAGAAGAAGCAGTTGACACATTGTTCGCTTATCCGGGGGGACAGGCGATAGATCTGTTTAATGCACTGTATGGGGAAAAAGAAATAGATGTGATCCTGCCTCGCCATGAGCAGGGGCTGATCCATGCGGCAGACGGTTATGCACGTTCTACGGGTAAAGTTGGTGTCTGTCTTGTAACAAGCGGGCCAGGGGCTACGAATCTTGTCACAGGGATTGCTACGGCAAATTATGACAGCGTTCCGTTAGTATGTTTTACGGGCCAGGTGGCGACAAACCTTATTGGGAATGACGCCTTTCAGGAGGTAGACATTGTAGGTATTACAAGAAGTATCTGTAAATATGCCGTAACGGTACGAAACAGGGAAGATTTGGCGGAAACAATCAAAAAGGCTTTTTATATTGCAAAGACCGGAAAACCGGGGGTAGTGGTTGTTGATCTGCCAAAGGATGTCCAGCGGGCTTATGGCAGTGATTTCTATCCGGAGGAAATTGCGGTCAGAGGCTACAAACCAAATACCTCCGTACATATGGGACAGTTAAATAAGGCGCTGGACATCTTAAACTATGCGGCGAAGCCTGTGTTTCTGATTGGCGGCGGAGTTCATATTGCCCATGCAGAGAAAGAGATGACACAGCTTGCAGAGCTGACAGGTGTGCCTGTCATTACGACAATCATGGGAAAAGGCGCAATTCCGACAACGAACAGTTTCTATGTCGGCAATATAGGAATTCATGGGAGCTATGCCGCCAATGCAGCGATCAGTAATTGTGACGTCCTTTTTTCCATAGGGACACGGTTTAATGACCGCATTACGGGGAAAATAGAAGAATTTGCGGTAAATGCAAAGATTATCCACATTGACGTGGATGCGGCATCTATTTCCCGCAATATTGATGTGGATGTTCCGATTGTAGCTGACGCGAAAAAGGCCATAGACGCTTTGCTCAAAAAGGCAAAGCCCCTTCATATCTCAGAGTGGACGGATAAAATCAGCCGTTGGAAAAAGGAATATCCGATTGATATGGGGAAGGTTGGTCTGACGCCCCAGATGATCATTCAATCTATAAATGAAGGGTTTAAAGACGTCATTGTCGTTACGGATGTAGGCCAGAACCAATTATGGGCAACACAATTTCTTGATATCGGTGAGAATAAACAAATGCTGACATCGGGCGGTCTGGGGACAATGGGATATGGTTTTCCTGCGGCAATCGGGGCAAAACTTGGCAATCCGCATAAGAATGTTATTGTCATATCCGGCGATGGCGGTATGCAGATGAATATCCAGGAAATGGCGACTGCGGTTGTTTATGAACTGCCAATTATTATCTGCATACTGAATAACGGATACTTGGGGAATGTGCGGCAATGGCAGGAAATGTTTTATGAAAGGCGGTATTCGAGTACCTGTATGCGTTACCGGAAAAGCTGTGAGACTAGCTGTAGCCAGCCTGGTCATGATTGCCCGGAATATACGCCGGATTTCATTGCACTGGCAGAAAGCTATGGTGCAAAAGGAATCCGCGTCACAAAGGCAGAAGATATAAAAACAGCTTTAGACAGTGCAAAGCAGAATACAAAAATGCCTACGGTGATTGAGTTTATCATAGACAGAGAAGCCAATGTCCTGCCGATTGTTCCGCCGGGAAACGCCCTGAATGACATGATTTTAGAAAGAGAGGAAAACAGGGAATGAAAAAGAGATGGATTTGTCTGTTTGTTGAAAATGAAATAGGTGTACTCGCCCGTATTTCGGGTTTGTTTTCCGGAAAATCTTATAATCTGGACAGTCTGACAGCCGGAGTTACTGAGGACAGCACCATATCACGGATGACAATCAGCCTGACAAGTGATGACCGGACTTTTGAGCAGATAAAAAAGCAGCTTAGCAGAAGTGTTGAGGTGATCAAAGTGGTAGATTATACAGATATACCTATCCACATGAAAGAAATTTTATTTGTTAAGGTGAAGCATTGTTCAGATGCGGACATAACGGAACTATTCCGGATTTCAAAAGCATTCGGGGCTGCAATAATTGACTATGACGGCGCTACCGTCCTTTTGGAATGTACCCAGACAGAAAACAGGAATGATGATTTAATCGCATTGCTGAAAAGAAAGTTTGTAAACAGGATTGAGATTGTAAGGGGTGGAAGTGTTGCGGCTGAAGCTGTCAGTGTCTCGGAAAGATAGAGAAACCGTACAGGAGTCAGCCGCTGCTATGAAGTGAAACAATAGTATCAAGGGAAAAGGGGCTCCTGAGAAAGGCAGCCCCTTTGTTCCTGCAGGCAACGAGCCAAGTGGGCATATTTGTTGTATGGACATTTGACTTTCTATCCAGAAGCTCCTTAATGCCATATATTTATCTTAGAAAGAATGTGCTGCGTTATTTCTGCCGCGCTGTTGCCGGAAGCATCGTCATTCGCGGCGATATTTGCTGCAAAGAACCACGTATTGTCAGGGGCTTCCACATATCCTACAAACCATCCGTTTACATCCTTGCCGTCGATACAACCGGTGCCGGTTTTTCCATAGAGGTTTCCGGCTTCGGAAGAGGACAGGAGGATAGAGTCCTTTACTGCATTAACATTTTGGATGCCAAAGCCGAGGTTGTTTTCATAAAGCTTTCGCAAAAGCTCCACCTGTTCGATGGGGGAAATCTTTAAAGAAGATTCCATCCAGTAGGAGGAGAGGCCGCCTTTGGTATTCTCATTGCCGTATCTGATTTCCCGGATATAGCGGTCAATGGCGGAGGTTCCAAGCTGTTTATCTATTTCCTGAAAGTACCAGTTCACGGAGGCGCTCATGGCGGACTGCAAAGTCTGGTCAGTGTTCCATTCCTGGAACGGATAAAGCTCTCGGTTCCATTCCATGGTGGAATTTTCCGGTGTAATGACGCCGGCCTCCAGCCCGATCAGGGCGTCATAGATTTTATAGGTAGAGTCAGGAGAGACCCGCAGAGCGGCGCGGTCCATATCATAGATATTCCACGTATCCTGTGCCATATCGTATAGGACGAAGCTTCCTTCGTATCCTTGAAAGCAGGAAGATAAATCTATGATGTTGGTATTTTTATGGGATGTATCCCATCCATAATAATCATCCTTTGCTGCATTTGCAGACAGCAGGGGAGCCATGCTTATGAGAAGAACTGTTACCATCAGGAACATCGTCATGCCTGTAAGCCGTTTCTTTGCGGTGGGCGTCTCGTAGGCGGCGATATTGAGGATACGCCGCTTCATCTGTGACATGTTTCCGCTTAATCCGGCGGCAAAGGGAAAAGCAGGGCGGGACAGCTTTTCGGCAAAATGGATCAGCGTCATTCCGTAATCCTCGTAGGAATCTGGTTCAAGCATATTCAGTACGGACGTGTCGCAGGCGATTTCCCTGTCATTTCGCATTTCCTTAAGTGCAATCCAGACCATGGGATTGAACCAGTAGAGGATTCCCGTGAGGGTCATCAGATAGCCCGCAAGCGCGTCTTTGTGCCTGTAATGCTGCAGCTCGTGCAGCAGCATGTAGCGGATCTGGTGAAGCCCGTTCATTCCGGATGGACTTGAACCGCAGGACGCTTGGCAGAATTTGTCGGTATCTATCTTACTGTAATCGGAGATGATGTGGATGGGAAGATAGATATGCGGCCTTAGGAACCCTATGATAACCGGCGACTGCAAAAATGCGGTACTGTATATGGGAATCTCTTTTCTGATATGGAGTTCTTTCAGGCAATGGCGGTATAGTCTGCGGATTGCCGGATTTTGGAGGGGAAGGGCAGATTGTCTGATGTTCTGCAGGCGGAGGGAGGATCTGGCTGTCAGAACAACCATGACAAGGATACCGGCGAGCCAGATTCCCAGTAAAATGGTTCCGGCAATGGATGGCGTCTGATTGCTTATGGAGAGAGTAAAATCATTCAGCCAGCCCGAATCTCCTGCAGGAGTCGTCACATCTCCTTGATTTACAATGTTTCCGGTATCGGGCAGGGCGGGGTTACAAAATGCCAAAAGCCGGGCAAGAAGCATTGGAAAACCTGTCAGGCGAAACGGCAGGAACGGAACGGTAAGCAGGCCGAGCAGCAGAAACCACAGGTGATACTGCATCCGGCCTGACAGGATATTTCTCAATAAATGCCTGGCGGCCAGAAGGATTCCAACCAGGGCACAGATGAATAGGTTACATATAAGAAAACGAATCATAAAATCAGCCATAGGTATTGTCTCCTTTTTGTTTCCTTAACCCGGACAAGCCGGAGCGCAAGATTTCGTTAGGAACAGTTCCTGACGAAAGTTACAAACTCATTTATCCTTTTTTACAGAAAGCAGGGTGCGAAGCTGTTCAAGCTCCGTATCGGACAGACCGTCATTTTCTATGTATGCGGACAGCATGGCAGTAATATCCCCGCCGTAAAAGCGTTTCAGAAACGAACGGCTTTCCTGGCCCACATACTCCCGTTCCAATACAAGCGGGGTGTAGACGAATATCCGGCCCTGTTTCTCATAAGAGAGGGCGCCTTTCGTCACCAGACGTTTGATCAGGGTTTGTATGGTTTTGGGGCTCCAGACGGTGGTTTTCAGTAACTTCTCAGTGATCTCATTGGTATTGATGGGCGCGTACTTCCATACGACCTTCATCACTTCATATTCAGCTTCGGAAATCTGCGGCAGAGCAGCCATGGTAAATCCCTCCAAATCTTACGTGTGTAATAAAGATATTATAGAGGGGATTCAGGGGATTGTCAATTGTAGAAGAACATAGAGCCACGACAAACGCATGAATATCTCTGTTGCTCAAATTACTATAATTACCGTTTTTAAAATTCCAACACCTCTTCTAAATATTTGATTGGCAATAGGCTTATTACAA
>CAJTDD010000019.1 GCA_910574885.1 Lachnospiraceae bacterium
ATATTCCATCCATTGCAATAATTCTTCCATAAACAGTACCCCCTTTTCTTTTATTTTACCAGAAAAAGGGTTTTGTAACAATTTGTTTACTCATGCGTTTGTCGTGTACTACAAATCATTCTGTCGCCGTAATGCAGGCTCACACTTCAAATACCTGCTGCTGTTTCATCACCCGCATGACCCGTTCCCGGTAGGGTTCCGAAAGGGCGTCGTTCCTCAGCCTGTCACATATCTCATACTGTCCCCAAAAATGCATCGGGAACGCACAACCTGTCCGGGTGTGGCGCATAAAATAATCGAATCCCCAGGCATACTGTTCCTCCTGCCTCGGGTCTAACGGAAGGAACGCAACGTCAATGGCCTCCCCCTCAATCTTCTCCATCTCATGCAAAAAACGGCAGCGCATCATCTCGTTATACTCCGCACTTTCTTCCTCCCAATGCCACCAGTTCAGGTCGCCTGCATGATAAATAACCTGTTCCCCCACGCGCACCAGAAATGCAACGCCCTCGTCCGTGGATTTAAGCGTCCGTATCTCCATTCCGTCAAGGGTAATCTCCCGGCACGGCCCTATCAAAGTACATCTGCCCTCCGGAGCATCCGCCTTGATATCATCCGAGAGAATATAGTGGATATCCGTATAACGGCCCTGCCAATCAAAAATCTGTTTATTAAAATGGTCACTATGGACATGGCTTGCAAATACATAAATCTTCGCCTTTTCCGGCAGTTTGGGCAGCGTTCCCTTATAATAATCAAAAACCAATATCCTGCCTTCAACCTCCGCCATATATCCACTATGCTCCAGATACGTAATCTTCATACAGCTATTTCCCTCCGCTCAGTTCTTCCCTGCACATTCCCTTAAAACGCCTCGCCCTGAATGACCTCCACGGCGTGAATCAACTCCGGCAGCAGATACTTCAAAGTCTCTCTCACAGCCTGGGCCTTCCCCGGAAGGTTCACGATCAGCACATCCTTTCGGATTCCCGCAACACTCCGGTTCAGCATGGAACGCTTAGTCATCTTCATCGTATGGGCGCGCATCGCCTCCGGGATTCCCAGAATCGGCTTCTCAATGATATCCATGGTCGCCTCAGGCGTACAGTCAGAAGGCCCGCATCCTGCGCCTCCAGTCGTCAACACAAGATCCGTCAGGAATGCATCAATCATCCTGGTCATTACCGTTGACAGCACCTCCCTGTCATTGGGAAGCGCACGCATGAACACGATTTCAAAGCCCGCCTCCTCCATCATCTCCATGATTGCCTCCCCGCTCTCATTCTCCGCATTTCCCTTGTATACATCCGTACTTGCCGTAATAATTGCAACTCTCATATCATACCTCCGCTTATTTCCCGGAAACTCTCGTACTTTCCAAAATCTCCTTTTTCTTCACATCCATACATCTTGCCCGGCCGAATCTGTCTTCACAGTAGCCCCTCTCAGTCCCTATCCGGAAAAGATGCAAAGCAAAGCACACGTGCAAGCGCCGAAAGAGCTGTCAAAACAAACCATTTCATGACAGCCCTGCGGCTTTGCACGATACAAATGCCAGTAAAACAATCATAGCAAATTATCCCAGACGTGTAAAGCATTTTACTAGATAATGATACAGACCAGCCCTCCGTTGCTGTCGTTCACAATCTTCTGCATGGTATCCTGAAGCTTCTCCTGACTCTCATCATTAATCATCGCCATCTTGTTCTGCATCCCGTCCATCACCAGCTCCTCGATGGATTTCCCGAAGATATTCGTACCCCAGATTCCTTCCTCGCTCTCCTTCGCATCCTTGATATAACGGATTAAATCCTGCGCCTGCTGTTCGCTTCCCACAATGGGCGCGATCTCCGTCTCAATATTTGCGCGGATAAGATGAATGGAAGGAGCCTCCGAATGAATCTTGACCCCATATTTACTGCCTTGCTTGATGATGGTAGGTTCCTCCAAGGTAATCTCCTCTTTCTGGGGACTGACCACGCCGTACCCCCGCATCCGTACCGAAGCAAATGCATCCCGCACCCCTTCATACTCTTTTTTCAGCTCTGACAAGTTCTTCATCGCCGCCACAAGCTCATACTGCCCCGCAATATGTGTTCCGGTCAGCTCGCTCAACATCTCATAGTAGAACTTTTCCGCCACCTGTATGCGCACCTTCACGCACCCAGTATCCATCTCGATATGGTCTACCTTCATTTCCTCAATATACATGCACTCCGGCATCTCAATGCCTGCCACGGCGTCCCGTATTTCCCCGAAACGGTTCAGGATATCCTTGATATGTACTAATAATTCCTGTTTGATTTTGTGTTCCCTTGGCAGCATTTCCACCCATTTCGGGATAAAGAACTGCACCTCGGAAACCGGAAATTCATATAATACTGCTTCCATGATTCTTGTGATATCCTCCTCTTTCAACTGCTCACAGTTGACCGGAATCGCGCTTACGCCATACTGCTGTTCACATTCCTGGGCCGCCTGTTTTGCCTCATCGCTGAAAGGCTTTTTAGAATTCACCAGCACCACAAAGGGCTTTCCGATGCTTTGAAGCTCCCGGATGGTCTTCTCCGTCCCCTCCCGGTAATTCTCCTGAGGGATATCCGTGATGCTGCCGTCTGTCGTGACTACGATGCCGATGGTGGAATGGTCGTGGATGACTTTTCTGGTTCCGATTGCCGCCGCCTTGGTAAATGGAATCTCATGGTCAAACCAAGGTGTTTTCACCTGCCGTTCCTCCCCGCCCTCCACATGGCCGGAAGCTCCCTCCACCATGTAGCCGACGCAGTCGATAAGCCTTACCCGTACTTTTACATCCTCCGATACCTTGATTTCTGCCGCTTCTTTCGGGACGAATTTGGGTTCTGTGGTCATAATCGTACGCCCTGACGCAGATTGTGGAAGCTCATCTTTTGTTCTTTCCCTTCCGTGTTCGTCTTCCATATGCGGCAGGACCAACACGTCCATGAACCGCTTGATAAATGTAGATTTTCCCGTCCTCACCGGGCCTACGACTCCAATGTAGATTTCTCCGTTTGTCCTGGCTTGTATATCCTTGTATAAATGATATTGCTCCATGCTCCTTGCCCCTTCCGTTCGTGCTGTTAGAATATATGCAGGCTTATTTCTATAAATTCCTGCATTTGAAAACATTTGATTCCTTCTATAAAATTTGTTAAAATATATTTCGGAAATCATCCATACAGCATGTCCTGCGGACGGATGTACTTCAACTAGGACAGAGATGGAGAACGAATTATGAATACTATAAAAATAAGGAAGTTGAAACTGGGGACAGGCGTGCCGGCAATCTGTATCCCGAATATTGGAAAAACCCGGGAAGAGCTCCTTTCCAAAACCATTCTATATAAAAAAATGCATATGGATCTGATGGAATGGCGCTCAGACTGGTTTGAAGAGATCGACGATATCGAAAAAGTAAAAGAAACGCTGGCAGATATTCGGGCTGCGCTTGGCGAAACCCCTCTTTTGTTTACCTTCCGCACCAAAAAAGAAGGGGGCGTCCGTGAGATGGATACCCAAGCCTACATTTCCCTGAATAAGGCAGTGGCAGCCACCGGTAATGCCGACCTCATCGACGTGGAGATTTTCACCGGAGATGGGATTGTGACCGACCTGATTTCTTTTATTCATAAAAATAATGCAAAGGTTGTTGCCTCCAACCATGATTTTGACAAGACGCCTTCCAAATCTGACATTGTTTACCGTCTGCGTAAGATGCAGGATATGGGAGCGGATATCCCCAAAATAGCCGTTATGCCCCGGACAAAAAAAGATGTCCTCACCCTCCTTGCCGCTACGGAAGAGATGGCGTCTGAATATGCAGACCGCCCAATCATCACAATCTCTATGTCTGGTCTTGGAAGCATCAGCCGCATTGCAGGTGAAGTTTTTGGTTCCTGCCTGACCTTTGGCTCAGGAGAAAAAGCATCTGCCCCCGGGCAGATTGACGCCGGAAAATTAAACAGCGTCCTCCAAACGATTCACCAGATATTCTAGACAATAAAGCTTAATTACGAATAATAAAGAAAACCGTAGATTTTCTTTTTTGTTCATGATAAAATATTATTATTATACAACTGAATATGGTGAAACGAATGAAGAAAGGAGAACTCCTATGAATCTTTATCATCTCAGGTACTTTGTGACACTGGCTCATTTAGAACATTATACGAAAGCCGCTGAGATCCTGGCTATTACACAACCAAGCCTAAGCCATGCAATCTCCTCTCTTGAGAAAGCACTGGGAGTAAAATTATTTGAAAAAGACGGCCGCAATGTAGTTTTGACCAAATGCGGCCAGGCATTTTTGACTGATGTGGAGCAGTCTCTTGAGATGCTGGATTCCAGCGTCAACAGACTCCAGATGACAGGACTTGGCGAAGGCCGCGTCGATATCGGCATGCTTCGCACACTAAGCTCCACCGTCCCCAAATTTGTGAAAGATTTCCTGGATTCAAAACCAAATAAGAATATTCATTTTTACTTTCACACTTCCACCGACCTGACACAACACATTATCCGAGGTCTGAAAGAGCGTCGGTATGATATTGCCTTCTGCTGCAAGGTGGAGAATGAACCCTTGATTGAATTCATTCCCATCTTCTGCCAGGAATTGGTGCTCATCGTTCCAAAGGGACATCCCCTGGAGGAACGAGATTCTATTGATCTCAGGGATACTCTTGCCTATCCTCAGATTACATTTTCAAAGCAAAGCGGGCTAAAGCCCGTCATCGACAAGCTGTTTGAAAAATGCGGCGGCCGCCCCCAGAGTGACTTCGCACTGGAAGAAGACCAGGCAGTCGCCGGTCTTGTGAGCGCAGGCTTCGGCATCGCTGTCGTCCCACGAATGTCCGTCCTGGATTACATGCCTGTCAAGATTATAGAAATTGTCAAGCCAACCTGGGAACGGATCTTCTATATGGCAACCATGAAAAATGTATATCAGGCGCCGGTGATCCAACATTTTAAAAAATTCGTGTCAGACCATACGGACTTGCAGTTGTAACCCTTCCGCGCAATCCCACGGGACAGCTTACATCCTGTCTCGTGGGTGTCGGACGCTTCCTCTTCCACAAAATGATATCGTAGGGAGCAATTATCCTTTAATCTCAATAATCTCATCTATCAAAATCTTTGTTCCGTCTTCCAGACACAGCGTCCGTCCATACTCATCCACCTTCTTCACATATCCTGTCACCGTCACATAAGCTCCGCCTTCTTTCTGGATATCCGGCACAAAATAAGTGACTGAAACTTTCGGTTTTATCCCCATCCTTTCCTTTATCTCCTGAAGTTTTCCATTGATCACCTCTTTGCAGTATTCGTCCAGTTCCATCCTCTTATCCGTCAGCCTTGCCGCCTCTTTTACAGCCTCATGGTGTCCGGTAAGGGCGGCGAAGGGCGCAAACTGCGCAGCCCTGTCCTCTACCGGCATATGTGCATGTGTATTAGATACATGGCGCGGAAGGTGAATGATATCCTGATACTTATTCCATTCTCTCATGCCCGATGTCCTCCAATCTGCTGATTTCGGTCTATTGCCGTTGCCCCCTCCATCAGGTTGATTCCCTTGAGGATCGCATTCTTTCCATACTTTTTCTTAATATCCAACACCGCCTGCGAAAGGCTCCTCTCCCGCCTAAGTTCTGCCTCTTCTGCCTCCTGTTCTTCTTTAAGGGCTGCGTAATCCGTGAACAGGTCAAGCTGTTCATACACAGGCCTGTTCTTCACCGTACACTCATCGACCACATGATTGGCGCTTATGGCAATCCTCCGTACAAGATAATCCTTCCGCACATTCTCATCGTATAATGCAAGAGCCCCTTCTGCAATAAGCCTGGCAGAAGACGTCTGCCTCTTTAGATTCACTGTCCCGTGGGCATGTTTGGGAACACTGCGCCCGTAACGGTCAGTCTTAATCTCTCCCTTGCAGGACTCCCTATTTCCAGGATCTGACAGGCTCTCCCTGTCATAACCTACCGTCAGAATGATCTGATCCGTCGCCAGATGCTTATCCACCAGATCAAGCGCAAGAGATTCCGCCATCTCCCGTACAACCAGCCGTGCCTTCTCTACTGTATAGGGGCAATGCAGCACTTGTCCTGAACCAATACTGCTGGCGCTGGGCTTATAGGCCTTGATATCTGCCATGGTACACGGCTCCCACCCCCAGGCATGGTCGATTAGAAGCTCTGCATTGACTCCAAATAACTTGTAAAGCAAGTCTTCGTTATGATATTCCCCAGGTTTCCCGATGGAGCATCTTGCCACATCCCCCATCGTGTACATTCCATACTCCCTTAGCTTCTTTGCATATCCTGGACCCACACGCCAAAAATCTGTAATGGGCTGATGCGCCCACAAAATCCGCCGGTAACTCTTCTCCGTCAGGTTCGCAATACGCACCCCGTTCTTATCCGGCGGGATGTGCTTCGCCACAATGTCCATGGCAACCTTGCACAGATATAGGTTGGAGCCAATCCCCGCCGTTGCCGTGATCCCTGTGGTGGAATGAATATCCCGGATGATCTTCCCAGCCAGTTCCCGCGCCGTCATCTGATACGTATTCAGATAATGGGTAACATCCATCATAATCTCGTCAATTGAATATACATGGCAGTCCTCCGGCGCAACATATTTCAGGTAAATCTCATAAATCCTGGTACTGTAATCAATATAGTGTGCCATCCTTGGCGGCGCAACGATATAGTCAAGAGCCTTCTCAGGTGAAGCTTTTAGCTCAGTATCATCATAAGAAACGCCTTGAAACTGCCTGCCCGGCGCCATACTCTGCCTTCTTGCGTTGACCTCTCTCACCCGCTGCACCACCTCGAACAGCCTTGCCCTTCCCGCAATTCCATAAGCTTTCAGGGACGGCGATACCGCCAGGCAGATTGTCTTCTCCGTACGGGTTAAATCAGCGACCACCAGATTCGTAGTCATGGGATCTAAGCTCCTCTCCACACACTCTACCGAAGCATAGAAGGACTTTAGATCGATTGCAATATAAGTATGGTCATTCTCTGACACATCCATCACCTCACACAAAAAACAAACATAGATTCTGGTCTTATTATATCAGAACCTATGTTTGTTTTCAACTGTAAAAAAACACCTGTTCGCGGCATTTGCAATAACTGCTTCTTCTTTTATTACATCAACGGCGCCGCAACCTTCGCAAGCCGCCCCGTAAGCTTCACAGTCCACTTCTCCTTACGCACCATATCCGGCGTGACCCTCCTGCATTTTCCAAGGGTATCCTGATAATCTGCTTCAATCTCTTCAATACAGTCTACCCCATAAAGGTAAGTCGCACACTCGAAATGATGGTACAGGCTCCGGTAATCCAGATTAATCGTCCCAACTACCGCCTCCCTTGAATCGCTGACGAACACCTTCGCATGGACGAACCCCGGCGTGTACTCATAGATCTTTACCCCCGACTCAATCAGCGAAGCATAATGGGTCTTCGCCAATGCATAAGGCACCGCCTTATCCGGAATCCCCGGCAGCATCAGCTTCACATCCACGCCCCTCTCGGCGGCGAATTTCAGCGCGGTCTCCATCTCCCCGTCCAAAATCAGGTACGGCGACATAATATGTACATATTCCAGAGAACGGTTCAGGATATCCATATACACCCGCTCTCCCAGCTTGTCCTCGTCAAGGGGACAGTCGCCGTAAGGAATCACATACCCCTTCGCCGTCTCCACAGGCAATGCCGGAAACGACAGGAAATGCTCATACTCTTCCTTCTCTTCCAGAATCCCCCACATCTGCAGGAACATCACCGTGAAGCTCTTGACCGCTTCCCCTTTCAGCATAACGGCAGTATCCTTCCAATGGCCGAACTTCACCCGCTCGTTAATATACTCATCCGCAAGGTTCACCCCTCCGTTAAAAGCCGTATGCCCGTCAATGACCAGGATCTTCCTGTGGTCGCGGTAATTATAATGGGTGGAGACGAAAGGCGTCACAGGCGCGAAAGTCTTACACTTGATCCCAAGCGAACGCAGGCGTTTCGGGTAGTCCCGGGGCAGCAGCGCAAACTCACAGGAACCGTCGTACATCACACGCACATCCACGCCTTCCGAAGCCTTTCTGGCAAGGATTTCAAGAATCCTGCCCCACATCAGCCCCTCATCCACAATAAAATACTCCATAAAGATAAAATGTTTCGCCGCCTCAAGCTGCCGAAGCATTTCCTCAAACTTTTTCTCCCCAAGAGAGAAATAGGTAACGGCAGTATGCCCATATACCGGATGGCATCCGCTGCGCTGTATATAACGCGCCAGCAACGCAACGCCCGGATTCTCCTCTTTCAGGCGCCCCATCACGATCTCAGACTGCGGCACGCTCTCCTTCGTACCCGCAATAATCTGGTTCATGCGTACTTTCAAAGCACGATGCCCGATATCACTCTGGGTATACGCAAATAAAAGCACCCCGAATACCGGCACAAGCATAATGGCAATCAGCCACGTAATCTTCGCTGTCGGATTGATTCTGCTGTTCAGCAGATAAATGACCATCACTACGGTAAACAAGGCCGTACCACCTAAAATATGGGGCAAAAATTCCTCAAACCACTGGAAAATACTGAACAACATCAAAAACTGGACTACCAGCAGAATCAGCATAAGCCCGAACCGGCTGAACACCGCATGGATAATCCCCTTCTGTCCTTTTTTCAAGAGGTTAAGCCGCTTACTCTTATAATCTGTCTGCATTTCTCACTTACCCTTTCGTCACCTGATATTTTCCGGGGAAAAATCTTCATAATCAATCTCACAGCGCTCAAATGCATTGATGACGTGAGTCTCCTGATATACGTCATACCGTTTATGCTTCCTGCCATAGGACATATGCACATGCCCATGGAGAAAAAATTTCGGCTTATACTTCTCAAGAAGCGTCCGGAACACCTGAAACCCCTGATGGGGCAGATCCATCCCGTCATTGAGCTGGTACGCCGGCGCATGAGTCACCAGAATATCGAACCCCCCATGCCTGAACAACTGAAACCAAAGCTTCCGCACCCGGTTCTTCATCTGCCACTCCGTATACTGGAATTCCCCGGGGCGGTATCGCATAGACCCTCCAAGCCCAAGGATACGCACCCCCTGATGGACATAAATCTTATCATCAATGCAAATGCACCCGTCCGGCGGAATCTGCTGGTATTTCTCATCGTGGTTCCCGTGTACATACAGGATCGGCACGGACGTAAAAGTCGCCAGGAAAGAAAGATATCTCGGGTCAAGGTCGCCGCAGGAAATAATCAAATCGATTCCCGCAAGCTTACTCTTCTCAAAATAATCCCATAGATAGGCAGACTCTTCGTCCGCAATCGCAAGTATCTTCATATAACCATTCTAACCCTTCTTATTCTCGATTCCCTGCTGTGAGACAACAGGTTTGGACTGTTCCTTCAACTCTTCCTCTTTCGGGATGCTTCCAATCACATTTTCCGCCAGCCAGTCCATGGTGACAATCTCCTCCGGCGACAGTTCCTTCGACGGATCGTCCTGCACGATTCCCTCCTGGGAGTACAGGACGCCAGAAAACGGATTGAACTGCCCGGAGCTAATCGTCTCCCGCAGCACCTCGATCAGCCGTTTCGTCCCAATCGGAAGATTCTGGGAACATACCACATCCACCACGCCCGCAGACATTCCCCACCAATAATTGATCGCCTTCTTCGAGGTCGGGTCGTCGTCATATTTCCATGTGCCGTCCATGACAGCCCGGATCATCTGTTCATAAAATTTCCCCCAGTGCCAAATGGGCATGGCAAGATTCCTGGCAATCTCCCCCTCCAGGTGATAGATCCCGAAAAATCTGGAACCTTCCTCAGGGATTACCATATCCTTACCGGAAATACAGTCTACCTCCATCTTCAGCACATTTTCCATCACATCCGTATCCTTCTTTGCCGTCCATTCCAGGAAGACCTGCGCCCTTGGGTTAATCATCTTCGCCCCCAGCGCAAATGCATTGATATTCGCAATGGAACCGTAAATCGGATAATCCGCAATATACGCCATCCGGTTATGGTCTGCCATGGCGCCCGCAATCGCTCCCATCAGGAATTTTGCTTCATGCATACGGGCATAGTAAGTACGGATATACCGGTGGGAAGTATTGACCGAACAGTTCAGGATACGCACATCCGGATGAGCAATCGCCGCCTTCACGCTTGCCTGTACAAAGGAGGGCGTGGTGGTAAATATAATGTCGCACCCGTCTGCAATCGCCTCTTCGATACGCTCCTCCACATTGTCCAGCGTGACATTCTCGTAATAAACCGTGGTGACTTCCTCCGGGAAGGTCTGTTCCAGATGGAGGCGTCCAAGCTCATGGGCATAAGTCCACGCTGACGAACCCGGCGTCTTCTCATAGATAAACGCCACCTTGAGCCTTGAAAGGCCAAAGGGCAGGAGCAGGCTCAAAAGTGACTTCTTCTCCGTGTTGGGATTCATTTTCAAATCCACGTCCCCGTCCTCCTCTAGAAGAGAGAACTCCTCCCAGGACTTCTCTACCAGTTCTTTCAGCTCCTTGGTAGTCATATCGTCTATCTTTTTATAACCGTACAGCTGAATAAACGCAAGGAACGCATCCCCTACCGTCACCTCAAGTTTCCCCTTGTCCTGCGCGGTATATTCTGCCATAAATCTCCGGTAAATAGAGCTGAACTCAAGCCTCTCGTCATCGTCCCACTCCTCATCCGATCCTTTCCCCACTGCCTCAATGAGTTTCTTGAAACTTCCCTCCTCGGAAAACCAGATATAATTAATCTTTGTCAGCTCATAAAAATCCAGGAATTCAAAATAAATCCGATTCTCCTTATCGTTGGTCCTCTTCGGCACGATCCGGGTCACGATGCCGGGCACTGACACCACACCATAGTATTTCATGACGCTGACACGTTTATTCCCCTCCAAAACGTAGAACTTGTTCATGTATTCATACGCCTTTATCGGCTCACGGATTCCTTCCTTCTCGTGGCTGCTGCTAAGCTTCGCCCATTTCATGGCAAATTCAGACGTCTCCTTTAGAATTGGCATGAAGTTTGCCGCAAATGCATTGCTCCTCCCGCCGGTCTTGGTTCCCACAATCTGGTCGATTGGAATCTGGACCAGCCCTAAAGGTACTTCTGAAAACGTACCCTTGGTAGGGATAATATCGTCTAATACTTCCAGTGTAGGCAGCTGCCCATGGAGCATCCGCGACTGGTAATTTTTCTTTCCAAGCTTATATGCTTTCGCATAATCGGTCAATGACATAATTTCCTCCTTAAAATCAATTAAGACTTGCTTACATTCCAACCTATTATATACCAAGTAATGGAATGTCAGCAAGCCTTACATGCCTTTCTTCATAAAACTTTCTTCATAACACTTTGTAAATTCATTCTTCAAAGCATAGAATTACAATTTCTTCTCGAATCCGATGCGAAGCGCGCCGTCTTCACATCCGCCCGCAAGCCGGATTTCGCCGCAAGCCTCAAAACCCGCTTTTCCTAACGCCTTCTGCATGGGAAGGTTTCCCGGATGGGTGTCAATCCTGACTGCCTCAAAACCCGCAATCTTTGCCAGTTCAAAGCCGTATGCGAACATCCTGCCCGCAATCCCCTTTCCTTTACATCCGTCGGCAACACATACCCTGTGCATCGAGGCATACGCACCGTCGGTCAGCCATCTTCCGTCTATCACGTCATAGGATGGATCTGGCGTATTCTGAAACGCAAACATTCCCAGAATCTCGCCCTCCTCCACTGCCAGATAGGCGCAGCCTTCCTGAATATCCGTAAGCCATACCTCTCTGCTTGGATACCCTTGCTGCCACTGGTCAAGCCCAAGGTCCTTGAGCTGCCTTTTTGCCTGGTCTGTAATCTCACACATCCTGTCAATGTGCTCTAACGAAGCCACTATGAACTCCATATTCGTACTCATTTCCTTTCGTCCGGCGATTCCTCGCTTATTCGATTCCTGTCACCTGATAATCCTGGTCTTCTACTGTCTTTTTCAGCACATCGTCCGCAACATCGGCATTCAGGGTCACTACTGCTGTTCCTGCTTCATGGCTTACCAAAGCCTCGTCTACCTGCGCAAGGGCCTCTAAGCACTTCTTCACTCTTGCCTCACAGTGTCCGCACATCATACCTTCGATTTTCATTGTTTTTGTCATCTTTTTTTCCTCCTTTTTTTCATTTCCTTTTTTCTGTCCCTGCACGCTCCCATATTCTTCGGATTTAGCGGAAATATCCGCTTCATTCCGTAATGCCTTGTCCTTCGATGCATCGTGCATCCTGAACCAGTTCAGACGCAATGCATTCGTTACCACACAGAAACTAGACAGGCTCATAGCCGCCGCGCCGAACATCGGGTTCAGTTTCCAGCCAAGCAGCGGATACCATATCCCTGCCGCAAGCGGGATTCCAATCACATTATAGAAAAATGCCCAGAACAAGTTTTCATGAATATTGCGAAGCGTCGCACGGCTTAAACGGATTGCCGCCGGGACGTCGCTTAGGCGGCTCTTCATCAGCACAACGTCCGCTGCATCAATGGCGATATCCGTTCCTGCTCCGATGGCAATACCCATATCCGCCCTCGTAAGCGCCGGCGCATCGTTGATGCCGTCTCCCACCATGGCCGTCTTTCCTTTTTCTTTCAGCTTACGGATTACCTGCTCCTTCCCGGAAGGCAGTACGCCGGCAATGACCTCGTCAACCCCCGCCTGCCGTCCGATTGCCTGAGCCGTCCTCTCGTTATCCCCGGTCAGCATGACTACATGGATTCCCATATTCTGCAGCTCTTTTACCGCTTTCGGGCTGTCTTCCTTGATTACGTCCGCCACGGCGATAATCCCCATCAGGCGTCCGTTTTTCCCAAAGAACAGCGGCGTCTTGCCCTCCTCGGAAAGCCGGGCGGCTCTTTGCTTCATCTCTTCTGACACATCCATACTTTCACTGATGAAAGCCAGATTCCCTCCGGTCAGCAAATCACCCTCCAGCGCTCCCCGCAGTCCATTTCCCGGCACAGCCTGGAAGTCATCCACTTCAAGCCCGGACTCTTCTTTGCCGTCCTTTGGCGAAGCCAGCCCTCTCTCCTTCGCAAGACCCAGAATCGCCTTGGCCAGCGGATGCTCGCTCTTTCGCTCCAGTGCGTAAGCCAACCGAAGCAGCTCGTCTTCCGTCACTTCAAAATCATCCCCTGCCCCCACATCCTTCATGGAATGTCTGGCAGGAATCATATCCGTGACCTTTGGCTCCCCGCTGGTAATGGTTCCCGTCTTATCCAGCGCAACAATCTGCATCTTACCTGTTTCTTCCAGAGACACGGCTGTCTTAAACATAATCCCATTCTTCGCCCCCATCCCATTGCCGACCATAATCGCAACCGGGGTTGCAAGCCCAAGGGCACAAGGGCAGCTAATCACCAATACGGAAATTCCCCGGGCCAGTGCAAACCCTATGTCCTGCCCTGCCGCAAGCCACACAAGAATCGTAACTACAGCAATACCGATGACCGCCGGGACAAACACTCCCGACACCCGGTCTGCAATCTTGGCAATCGGCGCTTTTGTAGCCGCCGCGTCACTGACCATCTGGATAATCTGGGAAAGGGTCGTATCCTCCCCGACTCTGGTTGCCTCGCACCTAAGGAAACCAGACTGATTCAGCGTCGCCGCAGACACCTGGCTTCCTGCCTCTTTATCTACCGGGATACTCTCGCCGGTCAGGGCAGACTCATTGACCGCGCTGCTTCCTTCCAGAACCACGCCGTCCACAGGGATATTCTCCCCCGGCCTTACCACAAACACATCCCCTTTTAACACCTGACGGATGGGAACTTCTTGTTCCATACCGTCCCGGACGACTACCGCCGTCTTAGGAGCCAGCTTCATCAGGCTTTTCAGCGCATCCGTCGTCCTTCCCTTAGAACGTGCCTCTAACATTTTCCCGACGGTAATCAGCGTCAGTATCATAGCCGCCGACTCGAAATAAAATTCATGCATCAGGGACATAACCTGCTCCATATCCATATGCATCTGGGCATCCGTCATGGCGAATAAAGCGTATGTGCTGTACACATAGGACGCCCCCGCCCCCAGAGCCACCAGCGTATCCATGTTGGGCGCGCGATGCCAGAGGCTTTTAAACCCGCTGACGAAAAACTTCTGGTTGACAATCATGACCGCTGTTGTGAACAGCAGTTGAATCAACCCCATTGCCACATGGTTTCCTGCAAGAAATCCTGGTACAGGCCAGTTCCACATCATATGCCCCATGGAAACATACATCAGCGGTATCAGGAAACAAAGAGAGGCAATGAGCCTTCGCTTCAGAATTGGGGTTTCCGTATCTTTCAGTATCCCCGCATCCATCGCCTCGCCGCCTGAAGCTTCCTCTGCGCCGCCTGACGATTTCTGCGCGGCGCCGTATCCTGCCGCCTCCACGGCTTCAATCACCTTTGCGGCGGGGACGTCGCCCTCCACGCCCATGGAATTTGTCAGAAGGCTTACCGAGCAGGACGTCACGCCGTCAAGCTTCGAGACGGCCTTTTCCACACGGGCGCTGCACGCCGCACAGCTCATGCCTGTTACCGTATATTGCTCCATCGAATATCCCTCCTATCTTGCCGATATAACTTCTAAAATACCATACAGGGGTATCATCTCATCATCTTCTGTAATGTTGCCACTAACTCATCTACCGTCTCATCCTTCCCATTACGGATATCCTCGGTTACACAGGTGCGGATATGGTTCGTAAGCAGAACCCGGTTGAAACTGTTGAGCGCCGCATTCACAGCCGACACCTGAATCAGGATATCCGGGCAGTACGCGCCATTCTCCACCATCTTCTTCAATCCCCGCACCTGTCCTTCAATCCGGCTTAGACGGTTGAGCAGATCCTTGTATTCTTTTTCTGAACGTTCCTTTGTCTTATGACAGCATTCCTGTCTTTCATCCATATGCCTGCACCTCATTTCCAAATATATTATATACCCCTACAGGGTATAATGCAAGAGGAATTTTCTCCTTTGCGGCTCATTTTGATTTCACACACCCTCAGCACATTTCCAGCCACCTGGAAACGTACCTCCATTCCCGCATATTCCATCCCATAGACCCGCTCGGAATCATCCTGATAAGACGGTCTTGGATCTTGCGCCAATATCTGCGCCAGAACCTCCCTATGCTCTTGCGGCACTATTTTCATCCACACCTTTGGAATCTCCACAGAAAGCCCATATCCCTTCATACGCTCCGCAAATCCCCCTGACGCTTCCTCGCAGCAGTCCACATAAGGAAGATAGGGTTTCACATCATAGATAGGCGTTCCATCCATCAGGTCTGCTCCCCGTACATGTAAGACAATCCCTTTCCCTTCCCGTTTCTCTATCCGCTCAAGCTCCACACAGGACAACCCCAGCGGGTTCGGGCGAAACGGAGAACGGGTGGCAAATACTCCCACACGTTGATTACCGCCAAGCCTTGGCGGTCTTACAGTGGGACTCCATTCTTCCCGGATACATTTCGAGAACCCCCAGACCAGCCATATATGGGAAAACTCTTCCAATCCCCGAAACGCCTCCGGATTGCGGTACTTAGGTTCAAACAGAATCTCTGCCTTCGTATCCGCAAGCCCGCTCTGCCTTGGAATCCCGAATTTTGCCGGAAAATCCGAACGAATATGTGCAATCACTTCCAATGTCAATTTATCCTCAATTGTTCCCATCAATTCCCCAACCTCTCACAAATCATCCGAATCTCATCCTTATGCCCCTCATCGTCAAGGGGAGTTTCCAGATAAAAAGGCAAATCCTTTAGCACAGGATGGCGCAAGACGCCAAGCAGCGCTTCCATGCCAATCTCTCCTCCCCCAACCACCGCATGCCTGTCCTTATGGGATTCAAAAGGCATCATACTGTCGTTGAGATGCACGGCCTTCAGCAGTTCTAATCCAAGCACGCAGTCAAACTCAGCAAGCACACCGTCCAAATCATTGACGATATCATATCCTGCCGCAAACACATGGCAGGTATCCAGACAGATGCCAATCCTCTCTGGATGCGCTGCATTGTCCCGGATTTCCCTCAGATGCTCAAATCTTGCGCCAATCTCTGTCCCCTTTCCCGTCATGGTTTCCAGAAGGACCGTAATCCTCTCATTCCCTGTAATCGCCTGGTCAAGGCCACGGATAATATTTTGGATTCCTTTCTCCACCCCAATTCCGGTATGGCTTCCCGGATGGAAGACCAGATATTCTATACCCAGGTCATCCATCCTCGCCACGTCCTCCCGGATTGCCGTACATGCGAACTCATACACCCGCTGCTGGGCGCTTGCAAGATTCATGGTATATGGCGCGTGGGCCAGAAGCGCGCCGAACTGATGCTCCCTACGAATCTTCTGGAACTTTTCCACCTCTTCTTCTGTGTATACTTTGAAATTCGATCCCCTTGGATTCCGGCTGAATATCTGCATAGTATTCGCTTCCATCCATACCACATTTTCGGCTGTTTTCGCCAATCCCTTGGCAATCGACATATGCGTACCAATCGTTAACATATTTTCTCCTTCTTCTTAAAAACATTTAATTTTTTCTCCGCAACTAACATTATACGTATTTCCGAAAACAATACAATAGCTTATATAACAAAAAGAGGCTACCAGGAAATACAGCGTTTCCCAGTAACCCCAATTCCTACTACTCTATTCAACTATTATCCCCGCAGCGTGAAACGCCCTACAAGACCTTTCATCACCTGCGCCTGACTGGACAGCTCCTCGCTCGCAGCCGCAGATTCCTCTGCAGTAGCAGAATTCGTCTGTACCACGCTGGAAATCTGATCGATTCCCTGTGTCACCTGAGCAATAGACTCCGCCTGTTGGTCAGCTGCAGAAGCAATCTTGTCCACAGAAGACACCACGCCCTTCGTGCTTTCCACAACAGCAAACAGAGATTCCGCCGTAGCGTTGGCAATCTCAGTTCCCTTCTCCACAGCCTGAACCGTGCCTTCAATCAAGGCTGCCGTACTCTTAGAAGCCTCGGAGGACTTGCTTGCCAGATTACGCACCTCATCCGCAACCACGGCAAACCCTTTACCGGCTTCACCGGCACGCGCCGCTTCTACAGCCGCATTAAGCGCTAGAATATTCGTCTGGAATGCAATATCCTCAATCGTCTTAATAATCCTGCTGATCTGGCCGGATTTATCGCTAATCTCTGTCATGGCGGCTATCATCTCCTGCATCTGCTCATTGCTGGTCGCCACCTGCTCGCCGGTCTGATCCGTCTGCTGGCGCACCGCATTCGCATTCGCCGCAGTATCCTTCACCTGCGTAGAAATCTCATTAATCGTAGCCGCAAGCTCTTCAATCGAGCTTGCCTGCTCAGTCGCTCCCTGAGAAAGCGCCTGCGCACCGGAAGAAACCTGATCGCTTCCGGAAGAAACCTGGTCTGCCGCCTGGTTAATCTGTCCAAGCGTATCATTGAGGGAGAGTGAAATCTCTTCAAGCGCCTGTTTCACCTTGGCAAATTCACCTTCATAATTCAAGGTCAGATCAAATACCAGGTTACCGCCTGCAATCTGTCTGAGTACGCTTGAAATCTCATCAATATAACTTACATAATTGCGCAGACGTCCTACCGTCTTGTTAAAATTAACGGACAACGTTCCAATCTCATCCTTAGACTTATATGTAATATTCTGATCCAGATCGCCTTCCGCAATCTTCTTTGCAACATTGTCAAGCTCGCCGACCGGCTTGCTGATGCTCCTGATAATGTATATTGCCATCAGGACGCAAAGCGCTGCAATCACAACCAATGCGATTACGACAACTTTTCCGGCCTGTGAAAACAGCCTGTCGCCATTCAGGCTCGCCGCATCTGCCCCATCCTTGTTATACTCCACAACATCAAGCAACAGATCCGAGACGTCGTCATACAACGATATCGTCCCCAAGACAATCTCCATAGCCTCATCCGTCTTATTCTCACGGCTTAACGCAATCAGCGTATCATGGTTCTTAAGATACTCGTTCCATTCATTCTGCGCATTCTGTATCATCTGCCGATCCGTTTCGTCCGTAATCAGAGAAGCCATATACGTGTTAAACGTCTCTTCAATCTGCTTGCTCCGGTCTTCCATCTTCGTCTCAGCTTCCTGCATTGTCTGCTGGTCCTGCGCCACAATGTGCTTATACTCTTCTCTCCGGAAATCCGATGTAAGCGTATTCAGCTCTTCCGATGCGATAACAGAAGGCAGCCAGATATCTGAAATATCCGTCGAGCCCTCATTAATCCGTTTCATATATGAAAGGGACATAAATCCCAACGCAACCATGCCAATCAGCATAAAAACAACAAGCAAAAATAATTTCGTCTTGATCTTCAAGTTCTTCATCACATAGTTTCTCCTTTAGTTACTATACTTTTTATCGCTTTCCTATCATGCAATATGGACACATTCGGCAACCATTATACACGTTCCATATACAGATTAGACATATCTATTATACAAATAATGGAATAAAATGTCTACTCAAAGATGAAAAATTTTACTCTGCTTCCACAACTTCCAGCCCAAGTTCCTCAAGCTGCTTCTTCTCCACAGCCGTCGGCGCTTCTGTCATCAGATCCGACGCATCCTTTACCTTAGGAAATGCAATCACATCCCGGATACTGTCCTCCTTTGCCATCAGCATCACCAGCCGGTCCAGCCCATACGCAAGTCCTGCGTGAGGCGGCACGCCATACTTGAAAGCTGTCAGAAGGAAACCAAACTGTTCCTGTGCCTGCTCCGGGGTAAACCCAAGCACCTCGAACATTTTGCTCTGGATTTCAGGATTAAAAATCCTCACGCTTCCTCCACCAATCTCATTTCCATTCAGCACAATATCATAAGCCTTCGCCCGCACCCTTCCCGGGTCACTGTCAATGAAACCAAGATCTTCCTCCATCGGCATGGTAAAAGGATGATGCTTCGCCGTAAACCGGTTTTGCTCCTCGCTCCACTCCAGAAGCGGGAACTCCGTCACCCACAAGAACTTATACTCATTCTTATCAAGCAGCTCCATCTGACGGGCAAGCTCCAGGCGCAGCGCGCCCAGCACGTCCCATACCACCGTGTTCTTATCCGCCGCAAACAGCAGGAGATCCCCCTTCTCTGCACCCATGGCGGCAATCAGTGCGGACATCTCCTCATCCTTCATGAACTTGGAAAATGAAGATTTCGCCGTTCCGTCTTCCTGGACCGCAATATAGGCAAGCCCCTTTGCACCGTAATCCTTCGCAAAAGACACCAGCTTATCAATCTTCTTGCGCGGCATATTCCCCTGCCCCTTGGCATTGATGCCCCGGACAGAGCCGCCATTTTCGATTGCGCCCTGAAATACCGCAAATTCACAACCCTTCACAACCTCGGTCACATCGCACAGTTCCATCCCGAAACGGATATCCGGTTTATCAGAGCCAAAACGGTCCATCGCCTCCTGCCAGGTCATCCTTGGAATCGGAAGTTCCACCTCAATCCCCAGAACCTCCTTGAACAGCTTTGCCAGCAGCCTCTCGTTGACTTCAATCACATCGTCCACATCCACGAAAGACAGCTCCATATCAATCTGTGTAAACTCCGGCTGTCGGTCTGCCCGTAAGTCCTCGTCACGGAAACATTTCGCAATCTGGAAATAACGGTCGTACCCGGAACACATCAAAAGCTGCTTAAAAAGCTGGGGCGACTGGGGCAGTGCATAGAAATGCCCCTGATGGATACGGCTTGGGACCAGATAATCCCTTGCACCCTCCGGCGTACTCCCAATCAGGACAGGCGTCTCAATCTCACAGAACCCCTCCTCTGAAAGGAACTGGCGGGTCAGCGTCGCCACCTGACTTCTCATCATCAGATTCCTCTGTAAGTCCGGTCTTCTCAAATCCAGATACCTGTATTTCAGACGCAGTTCCTCCTTGGTCTTTAAGTTCTCTTCAATTGGGAACGGAGGCGTCTCCGATTCCGCCAGAATCCGCATCTGTTCCGGGATTACCTCTATCTCCCCCGTAGCCAGGTTCTCATTGACTGCGCCGGAACGCTTTTCCACTCTTCCCACGACGGCGACCACGAACTCTGCCCTAAGCTTCGCCGCTTTCTCAATCAACTGCACATCCGACTTTCCTTCCTCGAATACCACCTGAATGATTCCGGAACGGTCCCGGACATCCACGAACACCAAGCCGCCCTTATTCCGGTTCTTCTGAACCCATCCCATAATCGTTACTGTCTCTCCCACATTAGCGGCCGTCAATTCCGCACACCTATGAGTCCTCTTCAATCCCTGCATTGACTCTGCCATATCTCTTCTCCTTTTTATAAATATTTGCTATCCTGTCCAGGCCGTCTGTTAGCAAAATGTATCCGCATAACATTCGATGATTTCCTCGTACCCGTCCTCCGTCAACTGTTCCTTCTGGAACTTCTTATTCTTCTTCATATTTACCACCAACGCCTGCCTTCCCTCTTCCCGGTCCGCCCTCGCAAGGGCAAGCACTTTCAAGACGCCTTCCTTAGGCATCTTCTTCTCCAGCAGATACGCTTTCCTGCCAAGCCGTTTCGGAACCTGGTATCCATTTTCCAAAAGCAGCATGACAATCCGCTCGAACCCGATGGAAAACCCACACGCCGGCGTGTCCTGCCCGGTAAATTTGCCGATCATCCGGTCATAGCGTCCCCCTCCTGCAACAGAGCCGCCGAAATCGTCCATCCGCACTTCAAAAATCGTTCCTGTATAGTAAGACTGTCCCCGAACCAGCGTCGGGTCAAAGCAAATCCTGAATTCACACTCTTTCGCAGCCTCCACGCTGGAAATAATCATCTCCATCCCTTCCGCTGTCTCGTCCGCCAGGCAATCTCCAAGCTTCTCCTTCAGGAACCGAATCCCTTCCACATCCGGCGTCACTTCCCCGAAAAGGGCAAGATAAGCGTCCGCCTTCTCCTTAGCATACCCCATTGCCGCAAGTTCAGCCGCAACGCCGTCAACGCCAATCTTGTCCATCTTATCCAGGATAATAAACACCTCGTCATAGTCTTCCTCTTTAAAACCACTGTACGCCGCCATCGCCTTTAAAATATTCCGGTCATTGATGCACACGGTAAAATTCCGGAAATCCAGCCGCCCAAGCATCGCCGTCGTCGCCAGTATCAACTCAATCTCCGCTAAGTTCGACGCCTCCCCCAGAATATCAATGTCACACTGCATGAACTGGCGGAAACGCCCCTTCTGGGGACGGTCAGCCCGCCACACATTTCCAATCTGGAGGGCTTTGAACGGGGACGGCAGTTCATTTGCATGGTTGGAATAATACCGCGCAAGGGGAACAGTCAGGTCATAACGAAGCCCGCCGTCCACAAGATCATTTTCTTCTTTCGCAGATTCCAGTTTTAATTTCTCGCCCCGCTTCAAAATCTTGAAAATCAGCTTCTCATTATCGCCCCCCTGCTTGCTGCACAGGTTCTCGATGTGCTCCACACAGGGTGTCTCCATGGACACAAATCCATAGGTCTTATAAGTATCTTTGATCAATTGTATTACATAATCCCGAATCTCCATCTCACGGGGAAGCATGTCCTTCATTCCCGTGACCGGTTTCTTCTTTAACGCCATATTCATTCTCCTATCCTATACCTATACTAAATAATTCGTCAAAATTTATTTTAAGATTAGAAATTTTTTCATAATTTCCGTTTCCGCCCAATCATCTCGTCAATTCTCTCAATATATTGTGCAACATCCTTCACATTCTCACTGCGCAGTAAATGGGTCATCTTCCCCTTCCGGCTGCCCGGCATCGGAACCGGCTCCTTCAGCACAATCTTCGTCGAAGCTCCTGCGCCAGCCGCAATGATGGTCTGTTTCTCCTCCATAATCAGGATATTATAAATCCCGGCCTTGCCCTTCTTCGCATATCCCACATTTTCAAAATTCCCTGCAATATTCTTCTGCCGGTACAGATAATAAGGCGACATCCCCATCCGATGGGCCGCATCCTCTGCAAGGGAAATCATATCCGACATCACGCGGGACGTTTCCCCGGCATCCGATTCCAAATCCTTAAATTCCATCTTCGCCGCCCTCTTGATAGCCAGCGAATGCACCGTCAGGCTGTCCGGCGCAAGAGCGCCGATTTGTTTCAGCGTATCCGCCATATCCGCAGAATCCTCTCCGGGAAGCCCTGCAATCAAATCCATGTTGATATTGTGAAACCCCATCTTACGTGCAAGCCAATAGGCTTTTGCAATCTCCTCCACACGATGCCGCCGCCCGATGATATCCAGCGTCTTCTGCTGCATACTCTGGGGATTGATGGAAATCCGGGTAATCCCATGCTTTTTCAGCACCTTTAGTTTCTCCTCTGTAATGCTGTCCGGACGCCCCGCTTCCACGGTATATTCCAATAAATATTCTCTGGTGAAATGTCCGTCGATACAGTTAAGCAAACATTCCAACTGCTCAGCCGTCAGCGTAGTAGGCGTCCCGCCGCCGATATAAATGGTATTCAGCTTCTTCCCGGCAGATATCTCTCCGATAAATGTCAGTTCCTTCTGCAAGGCATCCAGATAATCCCAGACTCTGTCCTTCCAGTCAGCCAGCGCACCAGAGCTAAAGGAACAGTAGGTACAGACCGACGGGCAGAAGGGAATCCCCACATAGAGGCTGTAGCCATTCTCGCAGTCCAACTGCCCCAGCAGTTCCCGCTCCCGCTTCGCAATCGCAAAAGAAAGCTCTGCTTTCTCGCGGCTCACCAAAAATTCCCGCTGAAACCATGGGACGAACTTTTCTCTATCCCAACCTTCCTCCGATTTCTGCATGGCAATCTTTGTGGGCCTGACCCCCGTAAGGATTCCCCATGCAAGGGAGCGCCCTGTACGCTTCTCAAGTTCATGATAAAGACAAGTGTCAATGCAATATTTCAACTGACGTTCCTCATCTTCATCCCCATTATCGCCGGCGGCTTCTGCGGCCTGTTCTTCACCGATGGTAATCCAGCCGGTATCCTGCGGCTTTTTTCCTGCCTTGCCGTCGGCATTATCTGCCCCATCCGGCAGCCTCACCATAAGATAATGAGAGGCCTCCTCCTCCGTCCTGACCTTAATCTCCTCAGACGGAAAGAAAGCCTTCATGATATGGTACACATTATACGTATACGCATCACTCTTACATATCACATCAATCATCCTGATACCCCAATTTATAAAAACGGATTGTTCTTTCTCTCATGGCCAATCATAGTCTCCCCCATATGCCCGGGATAGACATGGGTATCGTCCGGGAGCGGAAGCAATTTCTCACGCACGGAACGAATCAGCTCCGAAGCGCTGCTTCCCGGAAAATCCGACCTTCCCACCGAACCTGCGAATAACGTATCCCCGCTGAACAGCACGCCTTCCGCCTTCACATAATAACAGCAGCACCCCGGCGTATGTCCCGGCGTGTGGAACACCTCAAAATCATATCCTGCAAAACGAAGCGTCTCGCCTCCGTGAATATACTCCGCACCGTCAAAGGTATACCCCGACGTATAACTCGACGACAGATTCAATCTCGGGTTCGTCATGATCTCCCTGTCGTCCTCATGGACATAGACAGGCACGTCGTACTCCTTTAAAAGCCCGTCAAGCCCCATAATATGGTCAAAATGCCCATGAGTCAGAAGGATTGCCGTAATCTCTAACCCCTCTTCCTCAATACGGTTCATAAGAGAAGGCGGGCAGGCTGCCGGGTCCACCACCACCGCCTGCTTCGTCTCTTCATTTACCGCCAGATAGCAATTCGTACTGATAATTCCTGTCAAAAATCTCTCTACTTTCATCTCTATGGTTAACCTGTCGTCCTTTCAATATCAATCACATCCTCCAACTGGAGAATCTTCTTAATCACCTTATCCAGCTCATCCCTTCCGTGTACGATGAAGCCGGCCTCAATGGTTGCCGTTCCCTGCTTCTTGCTGGTGCGCACATTCATAGACTTCACATCCACATTCTGCTCCGTGAAAATCCTGGACAGTTCCAGCAAAAGTCCTTTCTTATCATAAGAATAAATCTTGACCTCCGCCAAATACTGCCCGCCTGCCTGTTCCGCTACTTCACTTTCCCACTCAGCCTCAATAAGCCTTGCACGCTCCGGCTCCGTGAGATGAAGCATATTCACGCAGTCCGTGCGGTGGATGGATAATCCCCGTCCCCTTGTCACGAATCCCACAATCTCATCCCCCGGAACAGGATTACAGCACCGTGAGAACCTCACAGCCACATCGTCGATTCCCTTCACAAGAATACCGCTCTTAGACTTGGCAATATGCACTTTATTCCTGGATGCTTCCGCAACCTTTCCAAGCACATCCTCGTCCGTAAGCTCCTGCTTATGCTCCTTACTGTACTCCTCCACCAGACGGTTTACCACCTGGCCTTCCTTCAGCCCGCCGTGCCCAATCGCAGCAAGGACGGAATCCCAATCCTTGAAGCCATACTTCTTCTGGACAATCTCCTGATACTTAGGAACCATAATATTGTTGGGAACAATGGATTTCGCCCTGCAATAACCGGCAATCAGTTCCTTTCCCTTGACGATGTTCTCTTCCTTGAACTCCCGTTTGAACCACTGGTTAATCTTATTCTTCGCCTGCGTGCTCTTGACAATGCCAAGCCAGTCGCGGCTCGGCCCCTTGGAATTCTGGGAAGTCAGGATCTCAATCCTGTCGCCGTTCTGAATCTTATAGTCAATATTCACCAGTTTCCCGTTAACCCTTGCGCCCACCATCTTATTACCCACGGCGCTATGGATAATATAAGCAAAATCAATGGGCGTAGAGCCATTAGGCAGGTTCTTCACATCCCCCTGAGGAGTAAAACAATATACATCCTCCGCAAAAAGGTCCAAATCACCCTTAATCAGGTTCATAAATTCCCGATTGTCCGACATATCCCTCTGCCACTCCAGAATTTGGCGAAGCCAGCTTAACTTCTCCTCCTCCTGAGCTTTTACACTCTTCTTACTGTCGCCGGACTCCTTATATTTCCAGTGGGCGGCAATTCCATACTCGGCAGTCTTGTGCATATCCTCCGTCCGAATCTGGATTTCAAACGGCTGCCCTACGGAACTCATCAGGGTCGTATGCAAGGATTGGTACATATTGGGCTTGGGCATGGCGATATAATCCTTGAAACGTCCCGGAATCGGGGTATACAGCTCATGAATCACTCCCAGCGCCGCATAGCAGTCCCGTACCGACTCCACGATGATACGGACAGCAAAAAGATCATAAATCTGATCCACCGTCTTATCCTGATTGACCATCTTCTTGTAGATACTAAAAAAATGCTTCACACGTCCGCTGACCAGGGCCTTGATGTTCGCATTCTCCATGTGGGCGGAAACTTCCTCCACAATCTGCTGCACGAACTCCTCCCGCTCCATCTTCCTGGTATTAATCTGGTCAACAAGATCGAAAAAGACTTCCGGCTGAGAATATTTTAACGCCAAATCATCAAGCTCTGTCTTAATCTTGGATATTCCAAGCCTCTGGGCGATAGGCGCATAGATATCCATCGTCTCTCTCGCCTTCTCCTTCTGCTTTTCCGGCTTCATGAACTGCAGCGTCCGTAAATTGTGCAGACGGTCGGCAAGTTTAATGATGATAACCCGTATATCCTTCGCCATGGCAAGAAACATCTTGCGGAGATTCTCCGCCTGGACGTCTAATTTGTCCGAAGAATAGGACAAGCGTCCCAACTTCGTGACGCCGTCCACCAGAAGAGCCACATCATCCCCAAAATCCCTGCGGATCTCTTCCTCACTGATCTGGGTATCCTCCACCACGTCATGAAGAATCCCCGCCGCAATCGTCTCCTTATCCATCTCCAGATCCGCCAATATAATTGCGACCCACAACGGGTGGATGATATACGGCTCCCCCGACTTCCGGCACTGGTCCCCGTGAGCCTCCTGTGCCAGGTCATAGGCTCTCTTGATCATCGACACATCCGTAGACGGATGGTATTTACGAATACGGGCGATTAACATGTCATACAAATGGTCAGGCTCCTCGTAATCTCCCGGCGCTTTTACCGCGTGTCCGTCCACGATCTCAAGCCCCTGGGAATGATCGGCCATAATCGCTTCGGCAGCAATCCGGTCGTCTATCGCTTCATAAGTTGTAACTCCTGACATATTAACGCCTCCTCCCTCTCTGATATTCCAATTTTCATCTATTTGCCCGGATATGCAATGACAGATTCCACATCATATCCTTTCAGCTTCTCTCTTCCATTCAAGCCCGCCAGCTCCATCAGGAACACCGTCTTGACCACCTTCCCGCCAAGGCCTTCAATCAGCTTCACCATCGCTTCATTGGTGCCTCCGGTAGCAATCAAATCATCAATAATCACGACCCTCTGCCCTGGACGGATTGCGTCTTTGTGAATCTCCAGCTCCGCCGTGCCGTACTCTAACTCATACCGGATGGAAACCGTCTCGCATGGAAGCTTCCCCTTCTTACGAATCGGGATAAACGGCTTATGCAGGTTATAGGCAATCGGCACGCCGAAGATAAAGCCTCTGGATTCCGGCCCTACGACCAAATCAAACTCTACGTCCTTTAACTTTTCCTGCATCAAGTCTATGGCAAGGGCAAGCCCGTCGGCATCCTGCAATACGCTTGTCACGTCCCTGAAAATAATTCCCTTCTCCGGGAAATCCTGAATACTTCTCACGTACTCTTCAATCTTTTTCATAACAAACTCTCCATTCCTGTATCATTCTATCTTAGTACAGCATTATAGCATTAGTTTGCAGGTTTTTCAATAATGAACCTTTCATTCGTCACATCCTTGACAATTTCCCCAAAGTAGTGCAAAATAATACTATACAAAACATAGTAATATGGAAGGGTGATGACATTGTATCCGGACGAATTACAGAACACCGACGGAACGATAACGCAACTGACAAATGAAGAATTAAGAAGCCTTTTAAAGGAAAAAGACCAGGAGCTTGAAACATTGAAAAGCAGCCATGCCGCCCCGGAAGATAGCTGGAAATCCACTTATGAACTCATTTCCAGCCTGGAAAAGTACAAGACCGAGGAAGTGCTGTTCTATGCGGCACAGATACTCAGCGAGGAGATGGGCAGCAAGGACGTGGCTATCTACACCGTAGCGAACCGGGAATATGCCAGGCTTTATTCCTCCACATCCAAGGAGGCAAGGAGGCTTGGGAATTCCATAAAATACGTCGCGATGGGCGAGCTGTACGACGATTTAAAAGCCGGGCGGATTTATGTGAACGAGCTGAAAGACCCGGAACGCCCTGCGCTTTCCATAGCGGTACATGCCGAAGAAGACATACGGGTCATCCTGATGTTCTGGGACGTTTCAGATGATAAGCATGGGGTATCGCCGATACAGCGGCTGACCGTAATCGAGACTCTGCTTCAAAGGACCATTCTCCGCGCAAGCCGCTATATGTCAAATTTCAGACGGAAAAATTATCTGGAAGGAACAAACGTACTCAACGAAAAAACATTCCGGGTCCTGCTGAAAGCATTTCTTGACGCTAAGGAAAAGGGACTGACGGAATGCGTACTGGTAGAATTTGAAATGGGATACCGGGATTATAAATCCATTTCACTGGAGGTATCATGCAAGATACGTCTGACCGACTACATGGGCGTGCTGAACGGCGGAAAATTCTACATACTGCTTGCCAATACAGATATCAAAAGCGCAAACATCGTTCTGGAAAGATTCCAAAGCATCGGATTTAAAAGCGCTATCAAAGATTTGCAATATAAAGACATCGAATAACGGCATCTAATATGACGAGAACAGGGAAGGTCCCTTCCGCCGGAAGGAACCTTCCCCTCTCTTGGTAATTTCACTTCACTGTAAGATATTTTCCAATCTATACCTGATAATGCGTAATAACAATCTGGGGGGTAACACGTCCCATGTATGCATTCAGTTCCGGATAATAGGTTACGGAAAGGGAGATATGGCTTTGCTTACCGGACAACATAAGGTCCAGGGCATCTTTCCCGTAATGTTCTTCCAATTTTTTCAGGAAATCCTCCACATGGTTAAAATACATAGCGTCTATGACAGTTCCTGACGCATCGCAAACCCGAAGCTTGAGTACGTTACGGTTCTTCCCCAGAATCCTTCCGCTTAGGAGTTCCGCCTTACGGGCGGCAAACACTGGTTTCGTATTCCCTTTTCCAAAAGGTTCCAGAAGGGAAAGCTCCCGGATAAAGCATTCCGTCACACAGTGAAAAGGCAGTTCCATGTCAATGACCACTTTTTCTGTCATGTCCTCCCTGGTCAGGGTACAGTTTTCATTGAGCATACGGCGGAATGCCTCGATGTTTTCTTTCTTCAACGATAGCCCCGCTGCCAGTTTGTGCCCGCCGAATTTGGTAAGAAGTTCCTTGCACTTACTAAGCTCCTCAAACATATGGTATGCCTCGATGGAACGCCCAGAGCCTTTGACCCCTTCCGCGGCATCCGTCAGCACGAAAACAGGCCTGTAATAGCTTTCCCGAACCCGTCCTGCCACAATCCCCGCAAGGCTCTCGTGGCACTTGGGAAGGTAGATGACCAGCACCCGGTCGTCCCGGATTTCTCCCGTCTCCACCTGTTCCTTCGCCCAGACAACGGCCGCTTCCGTCATCTCTTTTCTGCTGTCATTCAATGCCTTCAAATCTCCTGCCAGCACGTCCGCCTCTTTCTTACTCTTCGTACGCAGCAGGTCAAGGGCCCGTTTCGCCGTATCCAGCCTTCCGCTGGCATTCATACAAGGCCCTAGGATGAAACCGATATGGTACGCCCGGATTCTATCCTTTTCCAGTTTCGTACATTCCATTAATGCACGCAGGCCTAAGTTCTGCGTACTGCTGATTCTTCTAAGCCCCTCTTTCACGATGATGCGGTTCTCATCTTCCAAATCCATCACGTCGCCCACCGTGGCAATGGCTGCATTTTCCAACAGATAATCCAGGTTTTTTGCGTCTCTTCCCATCTCCCCACACAACACCCGCACAAGCTGGTATGCCACAGCCGCGCCGCACAGCCCGGAAAAAGGATAGGCACAACCTTGCTGCTTAGGGTCAACGACTGCGTCCGCCGGCGGCAGGCGGTAACTGCGGGTCCCTTCCACTTCCTCGTAAGGCACCTCATGATGGTCGGTCACAATGACAGTCATTCCAAGGCTCTTCCCGTAGGCAATCTCATCTGCCGCGGCAATCCCGTTGTCACAGGTGACAATGGTGTCAATCCCATCCTGATACGCCCGCTCTATCAAATCAATGTTCAGCCCATAACCGTCCTTAATCCGCTCCGGGATATCACTGTCCGCCTCCCCGCCGAGAAATTCGATTCCTTCCAGCAATATGTACGCCGCATTGATCCCGTCAATGTCATAATCTCCGATAATACGAATCCTTTTTTGTTCCTCTATCTTCTTTTTCAGGATTGCCGCTGCCTGCTTCATCCCCTTCATCAGCCGCCCGTCGTTCAGCTCCTCTGCCGTCCCGTTAAGGAACTTCCCAATCGCCTCTTCTCCTACCACATTCCGGTTCCGAATCAGGCAGGCAAGCCGGGGACTGATGTGAAATTTCTTCCCAATCGCCTCAAAATCCCCACCCTTTCTCAGAAGCACCCACCGTTCCATCTGTTTTCCCTCCTATCCCTTTACACAACAAAAGCAGCCATGTCATACCATCATAACACTGGCTGCTTTTCCTAATATCTACCTATACAGCGCCGCCCTCCACCGGCAGCGCAAGACAATCCTAAGCGTCCTTCTTCCCAAGTTTCGTCCGCATCACATACCACAGAGCGCCCGTGATACATACGGATGAATATGCCCCGCAGATAACGCCCACCATCAACGGCGCCGCAAACTCACGGATGGAGCTGACGCCCATTACGAACAGAATCGCAACCATCACGAACGTCGTCAGCGAAGTATAGATACTCCTTGTCAATGTCTGGGTGATACTCTTGTTCACCACAGCCATAAGATCCGTCTTCTTCGTCTGATAATGCAGCTCCTCGCGGATACGGTCAAAGATAACGATGGTCGCATTGATAGAGTAACCCACAATGGTCAGCATACACGCAATAAATGTATTGCCCACGGAAATCCTTGCAATCGCATAGAACCCGACTACAATCAGGACATCGTGCAGAAGGGCTAAAATCGCGCTTGCCGCAAAACGGATATCCTTGAACCTAAACCAGATATACAGCAGCATGCAGATCGTGGAAAGAATAACCGCAACGACGGCGTCCTCACGCATCTCGTTACTTACCGTAGAGCTGATATTCTCGGCCGTAATCAATGACTCGTCCACCTTGAACTCATCCACCATCGCCTGATTCAATTCCTCACGCTGGTCAAGAGACAGCGTCACCGTCTTGATGATTACCTGATTCGTCCCTGCAACCTTCTGTGTCTGCACATTCTTATCCCCGGTAATCTTTTCCACTACAGGGACAATCTTTTCATCAATGTCATCTATCGAAAATTCCTCGTTAAAAGTCACATTGGTAGACGTACCGCCCTCGAACTCAAGGCTGTACGCAAACGCACCCTTCCCCTGTGAGGAATTCACGCCCATCACGGCAAGGCTTGCCACAATCAGCAGCGCTGAAATTGCAAAGAATACCTTCCTCTTCTCCACAAATCCAATGGGCTCCCTCTCCTTTTTCGGACGGTAGTACAGGCTCTCCTTGCGAAGTCCCACCGCAAAGAAGGAAAATACGATGATTCTCGTAACCACAAGCGCGGTAAACATTGACACGATAATACCGATTGCCAAAGTCTGTGCGAAGCCCTTGACCGGCCCGGAACCCCGGAACCACAGCACTGCCGCCGCAATCAGCGTGGTCACGTTGCCGTCCACGATGGCAGACATGGCTTTCTGGAAACCTGTCTTCAAAGAATTCTTCACGGTCTTGCCCCGTGACATTTCCTCACGCACACGGGCAAATATAATGACATTCGCGTCCACCGCCATACCGATGCCAAGGATGATACCTGCAATCCCAGGCAGCGTCAGCGTAACATTGAACGCATTCAGGATTACCAGAACCAGCTCCGTATAGATTAACAGGGCAAGCCCGGACGCCAATCCAGGGAGATAATAAACAAAAATCATAAATACGATAATCAGCGCCAGGCCAATCGCCCCGGCTTTCAAACTGGTGCTGATTGCCTGCTCTCCCAACTGCGCCCCTACCACATTGGAACGGAGTTCCTCAAGCTCCAGCTTCAGTCCGCCGATACGGATTGTGGAAGCCAGGTTATCTGCCTGCTCGAATGTAAAATTACCAGTAATATATGCCTGTCCGGTATCGATCTCCTGCCTTACATACGGGTCGCTGATGGTCGCCCCGTCATAGACGATATTAATCTTCTTGCCTACGTTTTCCTTCGTAGCCTTTGCAAATTTCTCGGTTCCTTCCTTATTCAGCGTCAGCTCTACGGAGTATTCCTTATTCTTCATGCTGTCTTCCCCGGCTCTCGCCGTCGCCGTCTCAATATCGGAACCCGTGAGCACCGTCTTGCCGTCCTCCGTCTGGAACTCTAACGCACCCGGCTTTCCAAGCTCGTCCAGAATCTTGTTCGCATCCGTCACGCCCGGAATCTCAATGTTAATCCGGTCGCTTCCCTCCTGGTAAACGCTTGCCTCCGTACTGTACTGCTCCACACGTCTCTGGAGCTTATAGATGGTGTCGCTCATCTCTTCATCCGACGGGTTCTTGTCCTTGACCTGATATGTGATGCTGACGCCGCCCGCCAGATCAAGCCCCAGCTTGATATTCTTCATCGCCCCGGTCCCGGTCTTGCCGAACCCGACCAGCACGGTAAATCCCATCAGTGCAATCAGGACTACCGTCAGTATCAGGCTTATGATACCTCTGTTCTTCTTCATGGTAAACTTCCTTTCTACTCATCCGCCAAAGCAGCTTTAATCATAATCGCGCACTCTACACGCTTTCTCTGCATCTCGCATCCTATGTCGTAGGTGTCATGGATTGTACCGTGGAAATGATAGGCGTTCGCCATACAACCGCCGCTGCAATAGAACTTTGCAAAACAATCCCTGCATTTTTCCTTGGAATAGACGTTGCAGCTTCGGAAATCATCTGCGATCTCCGGCTTTACGACGCCGTCTTCTACATTTCCCATCTTGAAATCTTCCTGCCCAACGAACTGATGGCACGGATACAGATCCCCCCATGGCGTTACGGCAAGATACTCTGTCCCGGAACCGCATCCCGACAAACGCTTCGCCACGCAAGGCCCACCGTCTAAGTCTATCATAAAATGAAAGAAATTGAAACCTTTTCCTTCTTTTTCGCGTTCAATCATCACTTTCGCCAGCTTATCATACTCTTCCAGGATCTTTGGAAGGTCTTCGGTGCGGATAGCGTAAGGGTCGCTCTCGTCGCCGACGACAGGCTCAATCGACATCTGTTTGAACCCGAGATCCGCAAAATGCAGGATGTCCTCCGAAAAATCCAGATTATTCCGGGTAAACGTCCCCCGGACATAATATCTTTCCTGATTACGGCTTTCTGCCAGCTTTTGGAACTTAGGCACAATCAGGTCATAACTTCCCTTCCCATTCCGGAACGGACGCATACGGTCGTTGACCTCCTTACGCCCGTCCAGGCTCAGCACCACATTGTCCATCTCCTGATTCACAAACTCCTGGATCTCATCATTCAGAAGCACGCCATTGGTGGTGACTGTGAAGCGGAAATGCTTGTCATGGAGCTTCTCCTGCTGCCTTCCATACGCCACAAGGTCTTTTACCACCTGCCAGTTCATCAGCGGTTCGCCCCCAAAGAAATCCACCTCAAGGTTCCTGCGGCTGCCGGAATTGGCAATCAGGAAATCCAGCGCTTTCTTTCCGACTTCATAACTCATAAGCGCCCGCCTGCCGTGGTATTCCCCTTCCTCCGCAAAACAATATTTGCAGGCAAGGTTGCAGTCATGGGCAATATGGAGGCAGAGGGCTTTCACCACCGTCTTCCTCTTCTTCACTTCCTCCACCATATCCTCATAGGTATCTTTCACAAATAGCTGCCCGGCCTTTGTAAGCTCTACCACATCCGCCAAAGCGTCCTTTAGCTCGTCCTCGGCATACTGGCCGCCCAGTTCCCGTTTTAGCCCATTCAGAACCTCCGGCTCCTTCAAAGTCTGCACGGTATGTTCCATATGGTCTTTGTTTAAGTGGGAAATGACGTCGTAACAAAGCTTGTCCACTACATGGACCGCACCGCTTACGACATCCATTACGATATTGTATCCATTATTCTGATACTGATGTATCAAGACTATGTACCCCTTTCTTATCGAAACATTTACTCCTTTTTATTCTTTCATGAATAAAAGTCCACCCGCCCTTGGGTATACCTTATTGGACGAAGCCACCCGCCCCGTCAGGGGCATGAATTACGGTGTGCCCTTGGGTATACTCTGCGGCAAACAGAAAAAGAATCCCGCTTTACGGGATTCTCCGCCTGCGGATACCCCGCAGCAGCGCCATCATTCAAATGACTTATCTCTTCTGCTCGCATGTCTGGTTGCCCACTGTGCAGGACGTCTTACATGCGGACTGGCAGGACGTCTGGCACTCGCCGCATCCGCCCTTCTTCAAACTATTGTTCATGGTCTGTGTATTTAATGTCTTTACATGCTTCATGGTCATGATCCTCCTTATTTTTGCTTGACTTTTGTTATTATAGCATTACATCATCATTTGCGCAATAAGGAAGTGCGTAAAATTCACGCCATTTTGCCAAACAATATATGTCATGACAACATGCCTCCCGCCATTCCGCCTCCCGCGCAGAGGATAAACGTCGTCACCATATTTGCCGCGTCTCCGTTCAGCGTCCGGTACACGCCAAGCGTAATCAGCATAAGCAGCGCAAAGTAGCCGATTCCAAGCCCAAGGCCCCACAGATATCTTCTTACCTTAGCAAATTTCCCGATAATGATGCCGCCAAGCAGCGTCGCCATGATATAGATTGCCACGATGGCAGCCGATACCGCCTTTTCGTTCAGTTCAAACTTAAACAAAGCGACTGCAAGCAGCAATAATAAGATTCCTGTGATGACATAAGAAACCAAAAGTGACTTTAATACCCACATGACCCACGAATCTTTTTGGAGCTTTCTTTCCATTCCCATCCCTCCTTGTCTACCACAAGATATGATGGGAATTTTAAATATATTCCTGTCTTTTGCCTGTATAACGGCAAAACAGGGGAATCGCATGCGAATCCCCCTCTGCCGTCTCATGACCGCTTCTTATTGTTCCATCTGGCTGCCCAGGAATCCTGCCGCGCAAACTGCCATTTTCTGTTCCAGTTCCCCAAGCTTCTTTTTGGGATCACGGGACAAAAGAATCACGCCGCCTATAATATCCCCCTCACAGATAATCGGGCTGATAATCTCATGCTCATAATCCTCGTCCTGAGCGTCTATAATCGGAATGTATGCCTTATCCCCCGCCGACGCTGCAAGCTGCGCCCTGCCGCCCAGGCTCTTTTCTAACTGCCTGCTGATATATTTGTCCTGAAGTTCCTTCTTCCCATTTCCCGCCGACGCAATTATCTGATCCATGTCACAGACACACACCAGACAGTTCAGCGTCTGGGACAGGCTCTCCGCATACTGCTTTGCAAATGTTGACAGCTCTCCGATTGGAGAATATTTCTTTAAAATAATTTCGCCTTCCCTGTCGGTGAAGATTTCCAGCGGGTCGCCTTCTCGAATCCGCAATGTCCGCCTGATTTCTTTCGGGATTACCACACGGCCCAGATCATCTATTCTACGTACAATTCCAGTTGCTTTCATAGTATCGATTCCTCCATCTGTAGATTTTCATATCACTTGTTCGTAATGATACTATTATCTGTAAATGAAGGGATTTTATACCGCAAAAGGTAGAAGAATTTGAAGCTCTTATATTTCGCATATTGTGGATTGGATTATAATGAATATCCTATTTATTGGGCTGCTATCAGCAAAAATTATCTTTTATTTATTTTTCCGCCAGTATGACCTTGCACCGCTTTTTATAACAGGCAATCCCATATTTCAGAATATTCTCTACTCCATCATCTTCAAGGTCATCTTCATACTTTGTATATTCGATCTGTTTTAACGCCTCCTTGCATGCCCCATCCAGATTCCCGTCATGGGCATATTTTACTTCTATGATGATCCCCATATCCCCGGTATCCGGTTCTGCAAGGATATCCGCATAGCCCTCTCCCATTTCCCGGTTGGAAGAAATCCCCCACCGGGTTTTCACTCCTAAGATTCCAAGCAGAACACCATGATAAAAATTCTCTTTCATATCTGTTTTTACCGCTGTATCCCGGATACTGATAGTCTTCCGTAAATATTCCGTAAAAATCTTTTCCACATTTTCTGTATCCTCATTCTGCAAGGCATCGCAAAAACGATTTAGCGTATCCCCGTCCTCCCGGACATTCTCCTTAAAGAATTCCATGATCTGCGTCTCAAAAATATCCCTGATTTCCAGATTGGGGATCGCAAGTTTCATCTGCCTGCCTTCCGCTTTTCCACGCTGGGTCAGATACCCGGTAGTAAAAAGAAGGCTCCAGATATTGTCAATGGACTGATAAACTTCCACATACGTGAGTTCCTGATGGATCTCCTTTGTAATGACTTCCCCTGCCACCAGACGCTCAATCTCCCGTTTGGTCGTCGTATTGGCCGATTCTTGAATGAACCGTTTCACCGCGTCATTGCTGCTGGTGTTGATCCAATAATTTTCCGGCTGTACATGAGGCTCGCTTCTGATTCTGTCGCAATGGTTCAGCACATCCCACGGGCAATACACCTCTGCATTACCAAACTGGTAACCGTCATACCATCTTTTTACTTCCTCATAATGATCCATTACCCCATAATACTCCAAAAGGTCTTTCACTTCTTTGTCTGTAAAACCGAAGTATTCATCAAAGCGCTCATCTGCAATCGTCAACACTTTCAGGTTGTTAAGCCCGGTAAAGATACTCTCCTTTGAAATTCTAAGGCATCCGGTCAATACCGCTAATTTCAGACTGCTATTCGTCTTCAACACCTCTCCAAGCAGGCTTCGGATCAGGGAGAGCATCTGATCATAGTATCCGTTCGCATGAGCCTTTGCCAACGGAACATCATATTCATCTATCAACACAATCACTTTTGTACCATAATGTTTTTCCAGCATCCCCGACAACTGCCTTAAACTGCTGCAAAGCATACCTTCATTCATATTTTTATCCAAAAGAGCTCTGTACACTGCTTTATCATGCTCATTCAGCTTTTCACTTTCTAAAAGGGAATAGAACTTTGCCGCCGCTTCAATGATAATCTGGGCTGCCATTTGATAAGCGATCTCATAGGATCTCGCGTCAATCCCTTTCAGGGAAACCGAAATAACCGGATATTTTCCCATATGCTCCTCACAGAGCGCAGTTTCCTTTGAAATATCCAGCCCCTCAAAAATACGCTTATCCCCATTCAGTGAAAAAAAATGTTCCAACATACTCATATTCAGCGTTTTTCCAAATCTTCTGGGGCGGGTAAACAAATTTACTTCTCCCCAGTTGTTAAGAAGTTCCCTAATCAGCCCGGTTTTATCAATATAGTAAAAATCATCGGAACAAAGTTTTTCGAGATTTTCAATTCCTATCGGAAGTTTCTTCTTTCTCATCTCCATCTCTTTCCACGCTCCTTCCGTCAATTTCAAACCGTTTTCTGTCTCAGATTCTATTCCTATACATTATAACAACTAAGCGGCAGCTTTTCCATAGGAATCTTCCGTTCATTCTGTCCCGCACCTGCTGAACCTTTCAAAATGACTTTTTCCATATCGTAAGCTTCTTGGGTTCTTCCTCTGTTACCCCGCCGGCTTCCCTGACCCTGACGCAGTCTGCCTGCATTACAATCTCAACCTGCTTGTCCTCTTAATTGTAATTAAAGACATTCTCTTCAATCCCCCCAATCACAGCCTCCACATCTTCCTTCCTGACCAAAAACCGTTCCACCCCATCAATCTCCACAGAATCAAACTCATCATCAAATGCATAATAACACACCGAAACATCCGGAGCGCCTTCCATATTCCGATGAAACCTGACCACAAGATGAGGCTCATCCTTCCCGCTGCTTCTTTCCCCCTCCATTTCCGACACCAGGCCAACGCCTGAAATCAACTGATACAGGGCGGCAAACTCTTTTTTCTCTACCTCCTTCTTCCCGAATCTATACGAGTCTTTTGCCGCATCTACCTGAATCAAAAACTGGCTGCCATCCGCCGTAATCTCAATATCTTCCAGCGTCTCCGCAGAAATCAGCACAGGAATCTTCAAAATATAGTCAAAGGGTTTCCGGCCGAAAATCATCTGCAGCGCGGCTTCCTGAAGGACATACACCTGTTCCTCATTTCCGGCAACAGCCGCATAACGTCCCCCATTGCCGTCTTCCTTCCCCAGAATAACCTCTGCTGTCGTATCTGCTTCATCCGTACTCTTCGCCACAGAATCATCCAAAGTATCCACATACTCCACCCGATATCCCATATCCGAATCCTCAATCCCCGTGTCAACGCCTTCCAAAACCTCTGCCGGCATTTCAAACGTAATACCGCACAATTCCTGAAACATCTCAAACATGACTTCCGTATTCATGGTGGCATTCTCATCATAGGGATTTAAAATCTCCCAATAGTCAAACTGCATCTTATATTCCGCCGGTTCTCTTGAAATGTGAAGGAACTCCTCCCCGTCCTTCGTAAGAGAAACACTTCGTATCCCATTGGGGATAAACTGCGGCACAGACGCCTGCTTTAACGTCTTACCCTCTTTCCTGTCTTCGTCTCCACCTGTCCCGGTATTCCCTGCACGCTCCTGTGTTTCGGCTTTCGTCCGGCTCTGATCCGCCCTGTCGTCTTCTTCCTTTACTTTGGAGCATCCGGCTGACAAAAGAAGCGTCAGGCAAACCACAAATGCCGCAATCCTTTTTCCATGTTGTCTTCCCATCATTCTTGTTCCCTTTCCTGACTTCTTCCTAAAAAATCATATTCAAGCCATTCTCAAAACTTCCCCTCGTTCCCTTTACGAATCCAGCGTCACCAGAACCTCCACAGGCTCTCTCCCCGTCAGCCTCCGGCTCCTTTCATCCGGCTGGGACGTTCCGACGAACAGCTTGAACTTCTTACTGTCAATGTGCCGCTCCCCTTCCTCATCCACCACGCTCATCGCCCGGTTTGGAATCACAAGCTCAAAAGACTTCTCCTCTCCTGCCCTCAAAAACACCCGCCGAAATCCACACAAACTATAATTTGGTACAGCCAGCTTTGAATCCAAATCCTTGATATAGACCTGAACCACCTCATCCGTATCCACCTCGCCCTGATTCCTCAGAGACACTTGAATCCGGATATCCGACTCCTTCGTAACCTGCCCCGACCTATTCGCTCCTACTACCCTTACGTCACCATAAGACAGCCCGTACCCGAAGGGATACAGCGGTTCCTGCTCCATATACCGGTAAGTCCGGTTCTTCATCGAATAATCCGTAAACTCCGGCAGTCCCTCAAGGTCTTTATAAAATGTAATCGGCAGCTTCCCGGAAGGCGACACATTGCCAAACAAAATATCCGCCACGGCCCTGCCGCCCCTTGCTCCCGGATACCACGCCATCAGGATTCCATTACAATGCTCCTGGGCGTAAGCTAAGTCAATGGCGCTTCCCGCCATCAGTACAACCACCGTCGGTTTCCCTACGGCCGTAACCTTCTCAATCAGTTCCTCCTGAACCCTGGGAAGATGCAGATCTTTCTTATCTCCGGAAGCGTCACTGTTTCCCGCATCCCCTTCTTCCCCTTCCAGCGTCTCGTCCATTCCCACGCAAATCACTACCACATCGCTGTGTTCCGCCGTAATGACCGCCTCCGAAATCCTGTCCTGGCTCCACGCAAGGCTCTCCACCCGATCCTTCTCCAAATGGCACCCTTCTGAATACAGCACACGCACCTCGTCGCCTGCCTCATCCTGAATCCCTTCCAACACAGTGATATATCTGGAAGAAGTTCCATGGTAATTTCCAATCAACGCCGCCCGGCTGTCCGCATTCGGACCCACCACGCCGATTGTTTTCACCTTGGACTTATCAATCGGAAGGACGCCATCATTTTTAAGCAGCACGCTTCCCTTTCTCGCCATATCAAGCGCCGCTTCCACATGCTCCCGGCACTCTACCACCTCATAAGGAATCTCGTCATACTCACTTCCGTCAAACAACCCAAGTAAGAACCTTGCCGTCAGCAGCCGCTCTGCCGCTATCGTAATATCTTCCTCTGAAACCAACCCTTCCTCAACGGCAGCTAAAAGATGCAGATACGTATTCCCACAGTTCACGTCACAGCCCCGTTTCAACGCCAGTGCAGCCGACTCCCTGGCATTTCTTGTCACCTGATGATTCTCATGGAAATCCTTGATCGCCCAACAGTCCGATGTAAAATGCCCGTCAAATTCCCATTTTCCACGCAGCACGTCTTCCATCAAATACTTATGCCCGCAGCATGGCTCCCCGTTAGTACGGTTATAGGCTCCCATCACAGACTCCACGTCCGCCTCCTTCACCAAAGCCTCGAACGCCGGAAGATAGGTCTCCCACATGTCCTTCATGCTAACCTTCGCGTCAAACTCATGGCGGATTGCCTCCGGACCGCTGTGGACGGCAAAATGCTTGGCGCATGCCGCCGCCTTCATCACAGGACCATCTCCCTGAAGCCCTTCCACGAACCGGACGCCAAGCCGGGAGGTCAGGTAAGGATCTTCCCCGTAAGTCTCATGCCCTCTGCCCCAGCGCGGGTCACGGAAAATATTCACATTGGGGGACCAGAATGTAAGCCCTTTATAGATGTCTCTGTCCCCATGCCGGGAATAAGCATTGTATTTCGCCCTTCCCTCCGTGGCAATGATATCCCCCACCTTCTCCATCGCATCCTCATCAAAAACTGCCGCCATGCCGATGGCCTGAGGGAACATAGTTGCCACTCCCGCCCTCGCAACGCCATGCAGCGCCTCGTTCCAGTAGTTATATGCAGGAACACCCAATCGCTTCACAGGCGCGGCGTCATATTTTAGCTGGGCCGCCTTCTCCATCAATGTCATCTTTGAAACCAGTTCCTTCGCCTTTTTTCTCGCTTTTGCTCTCTCTTTTCTATGATTTCCCATCATTTAAACTCCTTTTCTATCTTCTACAATAATCTATCAGGTACTTCTCCGTAAAGACTTCTCTCACATCTCGCATGCCCCCTGAATCTCCTCCCGGTACTTCGTCGGAGACTTCCCCGTATGCTTCTTAAAAGCCAGGGAAAAATAATTGGTATCCCGATACCCCACCATCAACGCAATCTCCCCAATCTTCAAACTGGTGGTATCAAGCAAGGATTTCGCCTTCTCAATCCGTTTCCGCACAATATACTCATTGCACCCCTCCTTCGTCACCCGCTTAAACAATCTGGAAAAATAATTAGGGGTAATATACAGCGACACGGCAATATTCGACACCGTAAGCTCCTCCGTCAGATGCTCGGAAATATAATATTTCGCCTTGGAAATAATCTCATGCACATTCTCATCCTGTCCCCCCAAAAGCTGCACAAGGAACATCTCCGTCACATTGCACGCCTCCTCCCTGGAAGCAGCGCGAAGGCTCTTAGACAGCGCATCTAACTTCCCAGAATCCGTCTCCCCGGCTTCCCCCGCATAAGAAAAATAAATACACGAAGCCAGCTCGAAACAAAGCCGCCGAACCGTCTGCCTGGATAGATTATAAGATTCTGACGCCTTCGCAAAAGTCCGGAAGGCTTTCAGAACATATTCCGTATTCCCAATATTGCTGCACATGATTTCCTTCAGCTCCACATAGATATCCTGAAAAATATGGTTCTTATTCTGCTCCCCCAAAAGCTGCACAATATCCTGTATTCCTTCCTTTTCCGTATCCAAAAGATGCCTTGCATCATGGTAAGAGACATAAAGCCCCTCTAACCGCTCCACAACACTCCCAATCACCATCTTAGGCTTACAGTCAAATTCATCCTGCAGGATGTCCGAGAGTTTCCTGGTCTTCTCAAGTACCGACTCCTCTTTCTCTCTCAGGAAATACACTATGATAATCGCCCCGTCGTCATCTGGGAACGTAATCCCCTCCTCCTCCGCATCCACGATACTGATGCAGATATTCTTCATGGACATCTCCCGGAAATTCTTCTCCGTCGGCTGATTTTCCAGACACAACGCAGGTGCAATCAGCATTGCCTGAAATCCGAAAAAACTGTCCAGTTTATAAAATTCCCGCAGCTCCAAAAGAAGCCGCGTGCTTTCTCCCCTGCGGTGAATCAGGTCACGCATACACCTCTCAAGACGCATCTGCTCCGCCATACCCCGCGTCCTCCTCGCCAGCATAGAACTCTTCTCCCTTGCCTCCTCTTCCTCAAGAAACCGGACCTGTTCCCGGATTGCCCGGGACAAATCCGACTCCTCCACAGGTTTCAGGAAAAAGTCCTGCACCTTCAGACGCAGGCTTTGTCTGGCATACTCAAAACTGTCATACCCTGTCAGCACCAGCACACGAAGCTTAGGAGAAATCTCCTTTGCCGCCTCAATCAGCTCAAGCCCTGACATCTCCGACATCCGGATATCCGTAATCAATATCTCCGGCCGATGCTCCCCGAGCAGTTCCAGCGCCTCCCTCGCCGAACCTGCCGTATAGACCTTCCCTACTCCAAGCTCCGGCCACGGAATCACTTTCTTGATACCCATCCGTATCATTTTCTCATCATCCACAATCAGTACCTTATACATGAATCATCTCCTCCCTGCATCAAATCCTCCTAATCCTCCTGCACCTTCGTCACATACGGAATCCGAATCTCCACGGTAACGCCGCCAAAAGAATTCCTCAGATAATGAAGCCCAAAACCAGAGCCATAGAGAAGCTCAATTCGCTTATTCACGTTCCGTACCCCATACCCAAAGGACTCATCATACTCCGACAACTGCTGGTTCATCTCGTCAATCTGTTTCTGGGTCATGCCCGTCCCCGTATCGGCAAGGGCCAGCTTCACCATATCCCCCTGGCGCACAGCCTGCAGGGAAATACTCCCCTCCTTCCCCTGTTTAATCTTAATGCCATGGTAAATGGAATTCTCCACCAAAGGCTGCAGCGTAAGCTTTGGAATCATCGCACCTTTACACTCCTCATCCATCCCGATCTCCATCCCGATAATATGGTCATACCGCATATTCTGGATAATCAGGTAATTCCTCACATGTTCAACCTCCATTTCCAGTGAAATCACGTCATGCCCCTTGCTTAGGCATATTCTGTAATACCGTGCCAACGCCTTCACCAGCGTGGAAATCTCATGGTTCCCGTCTGCCACAGCCTGCCAGTGGATACAGTCCAGGGTGTTATACAGGAAATGAGGCTGAATCTGGGACTGAAGGGAATTGAAGCGTATCTGCTCAATCTGGTGCTGCTCCTGCTTAACCTGCTCCATCAGGACTACAATTTCCTCCATCATAGAATTGAAGCCCGTAGCCAGCTTTGCAAAATCCTCCCCCATATGTCCAGCGTCAATCCTGACAGATAAGGAGCCCGCCGCCACGTCGTCCATATTCTGCACCACCCGGTCAAGAGGCTGGTATACCTTGCGGATAACCCGCTTCACAATCACATAACTGACTGCAACCAACACTAACAGAATTCCGGCCATAAGCCCAATGGTTCGGATACTCGGACGGTACAATTCAATCGTCGCAATACTGCTGATAATGTAAAAATTCCAGTTATATACCTTCTGATAGACATAGAGCCTCCCCTTCTGGTAGAAACTCCCCTGTCCCTCCCCGAGCCCGCTTATATAATCCACGGCCGTTCCGATCTTACTTGTATCCCCCGCTGCGACCACGGTCCCGTCTGTGCTCACTACCTCCGTCCGCCTCTCGTTTTTTGCCTCCACAACAATCTGTTCCAGGACAGGGTTAGAATAATTCAGGCACAAAAGCCCCCTCTCCTCATGCAGCTTTTCTAAACTGTAGACAGGAAAATATACGTTTGCCGTATACTGCTCTCCCTTATAATAGGCATTGGAAAATCCGATTTTCAACGTACTCTTCTGCCCGTTCTTACATTTTTCCAAATCCCTTTGATACACCTGATGAAACTCCGACGCAGTAAGCGTATCCCTACCCCGATAAAGATAATCATCCATCTGATAGCTGATGACAGCGATAAAATTCAAATCCGACGACATGTTCAGGTAGCTGGATAAGACATTGTTCGCCTCCGTAGTCGCCAGCGCATATTCCAGCGTATGCTTATCGCCGCATTTCAGATATCGCTGCACGTAACCGTCGATAACAAGGGCAACGGACATCGCCTTATACTCCTCAAGCTTATTCTGGTAATTCTCCGCCAGCGTTGCATTCTTATCCTGCAAAAGCTCGATGGACTTATCCTTGAGCGAAGTAACAGATGATATTGTAGATACAATCAGGACGATCAGTGTCGTGAAGGTGATAGATACGCTGACAAGCGCCTGCATTTTCCGGTCAAACTTCCATCTGCCAATACATTCTTTCCATCTCTCCATAAATATTTCCCTCAAATTTTGTGGGTTCTTCCCACTCCATGCCATTTCCCGGCAATCCGTTCTTCCGTTCCCTGTCAAGAGTATACCTAAAAAAACCGCCTCTGTCAGCATTTCTGTACACGGAAATATACGGAAAATACCGACAGGGGCAGTTTTTCTAAGTTTCCCCGGCGTCCTGCGCGGCTAATATCCGTCAAAACCACCTGAGGTATCTCACTATCCCTTCACAGCGCCTGCGGTCATACCCTTGACCAGCTTATCCTGGAAGATGATAAACATAATAATCATCGGCAGCAAGGTCAGGGTCAGGACTGCCATAATCATCGGCGTATTCATGGAATACTGCCCCTGGAATTCCCAGATTGCCAGAGGGAGCGTCCGGTTCGCCGAAGACTGAGTCAGTGTATATGCGAAAGAAAATTCATTCCACATGTTCACGCCGTTGTAGATTGCCAGCGTCGCAAGTCCCGGCTTTGCCAGCGGCAGAATCATGGAGAAGAACATCTGAACCTTCCCACATCCGTCGATTTCCGCCGACTCTTCAATCTCCCGCGGAATCTCCTTCATGAAACTGGTCAGGATAAACACAGAAATCGGCACGGCAAACGCAATGTACGGCCCAATCAGCGACCAAATACTGTCATACAGTCCTGTCGCCTTCGACATTTTAAATACCGGAATCAAGGTAATATGCACTGGAATAGACATACATGCCACAATTCCCGCATAAATCGGGTTCGCCAGCTTAAACTTGAACCTCGCCAGAGGATACGAAGCACACGCCGAGATAAATAAAAGCAACAGAAGCGAAATCGTCAGAACGATCACACTATTCATAAAATACCTGCCAAATCCGCCGGTCAGCACTTCCTTATAGTTTGTAAAATTCAGAGAGTCCGGGAGATTAAAGACTCCCTTTGTAAGCATCTCGAACTTCTCCTTAAAAGAGTTCAACACCATAAAGATAAACGGCAGGAACGAAACCACCAGATAAAAAATCGCCAAGGCAAACGCGATTACCCAGCATATGATACTCTTTCTTTTATTCTTCTTATACAGATCCATACCCTATGCCTCCTCTTTTCCGTTCAGAATCTTCATGGTAATCAGGGATACCAGCGTAATCAAGATGAACATACCGCCTGCCACGGCAGAACCATAGCCCATGTTAAAGACGCTGAAAGACTGCTTATACATATAAGTAGCCATCAACTCTGTTGAAGTCCCGGGGCCTCCACCCGTCATAACATAAATCAAGTCGAAATATTTTAGGGAACCTACCATCGACAAAATAGCCGCGCTTTTCATAGACGGAACCAAAAGCGGAAACGCTATTTTCCAGAAATACTGCCCTCTGGTAGCGCCGTCAATCCTTGCCGCCTCAAACACATCATAAGGTATATTGGTAAATGCCGCCATAAAATACACCATATAAAACGGCGTAAACTGCCAGCAGATGACCATGATAACCGTCAGAAGCGCCGTCTTTGGATTCCCTAACAAATCTACGTTCCCCCCGCCGAACCAGCCGGAAATCGTGCTTACCAGACCGCCGTTGGTGGCCAGCGCATAGGTAAACAGGAAACCAATCGCAACCGATGACATCAGCAGCGGAATGAACCAGATTACCTTAAAAATAGTAAGCTTTTTCCCGCCAAAATCAAGGAACGTCGCCAGCGCCAGGCCAATTGGAATCTGGATACAGATAGACAGTACCATGATTACCAGATTATTGCGGAACGCAATCCAGAAATTCTCATCTGCAATCAGCGTTTTCCAGTTCCCAATCCCGACAAACTTCTTCGCTGCCGAGATTCCGTTCCACTGATAGGTACTCGTAATAAACGTATCTATAATAGGGTAAACTACATAAATCGCCATCAAGATTGCCACAGGCGCCAGGAACAGCATCGCAACCCTCCTGGTGTCCCTCTGCCTGAGCTTCTCAAGAGAAATCTCCTTTCCACCCATGTTCTAAAATCCCTCCTTCTCTGCAAGGAATGCCTGAAAATGTTTTCCCATTCCAAAAGCATCCTTCCTGTCTTCACACGAATATAAAAAGGGAACTTACGGAAAATGATATGATACGCTAAACATTTCCCGACAGCCCCCTTTTTGCATAAACGATACCCCTACTCTGCCTTATTTGCCAGATATTCGTCCATAGCTTTCTGCATAGCCTCCTGCGCCTCCTGCGGAGTCTTCGTCAGACCGAATACTTCCTGCAAGCCGTCCAGATGCGCCGTAGCTACTGCCGGCGGCAAATACTGGTCATACCATAACTGAATCTCAGATGCATTGTTCGCTGCCTCTACGACTTCCTTCGTAATAGAATCTGTCAGTTTATCCTCAATTCCGATGACCGGAGGAATCTTTCCGTTCTCTACTTCAAAGTCAATCACTTCATCATCCAAATGTGTTTCCGCACACTCAAAAGCTGCTTTTAACTTATCGCCTTCACAGTTAAATACGATGAACTGGTCGCCGACCGTACCGATCATGATAGACGGGTCAGCCTCAGACTCTTCGATTGCCGGGAACGGGAACCAGCCGATCTTCTCATAGAATTCCGCACTGTCTGTTGCAAATGTACCCGTATACCAGGAGCCACATAACAGCATGCCTGCCGTCTCCTGATACATCAACTGCTTCGCCTGACCGTCATCCTCACTCAAGGAATTCACGCCGTCCGGGAAGTATCCTGCTTCTACCCACTCCTGAATCTTCTCGCCGGCTTTGATGAAACATTCGTCCGTGAACTTTCCTTCCCCTGCAACCGCCTTCTGGAACGGCTCAAGACCGCCGTAACGCGCCGCAAGGTTCATATAGTACATGGAACCCGTCCACTTAGAACTGTTCGCTAACGCAAAAGGCGTAATGTCATTTTCCTTGAGCGTATCACAGATTTCTTCCAAATCGGCAAGCGTTTCAGGCTCTTCCAGTTTATACTTGTCAAACATTTCTTTGTTGTAGAAGATACCGGACATTGATACATTCTGATATGGCACTGCATAAATCTTGCCATTATAAGTAGCCTGACCTACCGCTGATTCCATCAATTTATCCTTAATATCAGAATCGCCGAACAGATCATCAATTGGCTGTCCGAACCCAGAATCAATATACTCATACATCGGGCCGCCCGACCAACAGGAATACATATCCGGACACTCGCCTGAACTCATAGCGACTACCAGCTTTTCCTTGTATGTATCATTCTGCGTGGGAATACTCGTGACCGTATATCCCGACTCCGTCTCAGAGTTAAATTTCTCTACTGCCTTCGTGATTACATCCTTATCCGGGCTTTCTGTTCCGATATTCCAGTAGACGATCTCCTTGTCACCGCCGGAAGCGCCGGAAGCGCCTCCACCGTCTTTACTGCCGCCGTCTCCGCCGCTGTTTCCGCTGTCACCGCCGCCGCATGCCGCCAGCGACGCAGTCATCGCCGCCGCCATAGAAAGCGCCATAAGTCTTGCAACTCTTTTCTTCATCTCTTTTCCTCCTTTTACTCTGGTTTCTGTATCCGGTATCAGATACCGGATGTGTCTATGGATATATGATAGCATTGTCAATATTTGATTCCCATAAAATAAAATGTCAATTTTCTATAAAAATCTTACCTGCAAACACAATTTTATATACATAGTCACGATAAAAGAATTTTCAAATTCTCTTGTCGGAATCCGATTTTAGTGATATGATAGACAGCGATGAAAAATATAGAAAACGAAACGAAAGGAAACGAGAACGTGACCTATAAAGAAGCAAGGGTATATTTGGACAGTGTGTCGAAATACGGAAGTGTACTTGGTCTGGGTACGATTCAAAAGCTGTTGTGCGGACTTGGGAATCCACAGGATGACCTAAAGTTCATACATATTGCCGGAACCAACGGCAAAGGCTCTGTACTTGCATACACCTCCACAATATTGAGCAAGGCAGGATACAGAGCAGGACGATATCTCTCGCCCACAGTCGTTTCCTATCTGGAACGGATTCAGGTAGACGGACAATGGATACCGGAAGACGTATTTGCCAGACTGACCACATTGGTCCGGAAAGCTATTGCCCCCATGGAGGCAGCCGGTGAGACACACCCGACTGTATTCGAGATAGAGACAGCAATAGCTTTTTTATATTTTCAGGAACAAGGCTGCGACCTCGTCGTACTGGAGTGCGGTCTTGGCGGCGCCAAGGACGCCACGAATATTATCGGCGCTCCCCTTCTCGCCGTGTTCACCTCCATCAGCCGGGATCATATGGGAATTCTCGGGAACACGCTGGGAGAAATTGCTTCTGATAAATCAGGCATCATCAAACCGGGCTGTACGGTCGTTTCTGCTAGCCAGCATCCCGAAGCGGCGCAGGTATTGCGGCAGCGTTCAAAACTGCTTGGCTGTCCCTACATAACGGCGGATTTAAGCCTTGCAAAGCTGGTTGAAGAGAGCTATCAGGGCCAGATTTTTTCTTATAAAGAGATGGATGCGGTGTACTGCCCCCTTGCAGGGCGGCATCAGCTCGGCAATGCCGTGACTGCACTAGAAGCCGTCTTTGCACTTCGCACACTTGGCTATTGTATTTCAAATGACGCCATCCGGCAAGGCTTGAAAGAAACCATCTGGCGCGGGCGTTTCACCTGCATCAGTACAAAACCTCTCTTCTTTATAGACGGGGCCCACAATGAAGAGGCTGCAAGGAGGCTCCGGGAATCTTTGGAGACCTATTTCCCAGAGAAACATTTCATCTATATTATGGGTGTGTTCCGGGATAAGGAATATGAAAAAATAGCCGGTATCATGGCCCCTCTGGCAAAATCCGTGCATACTTTGGCTCTTCCGGACGCCAGCCGTACCCTCTCGGCGCAAGAGCTTGCCAGTGTCATGGAGAGGCATTGCCACGGCGGTATTCCTGTCCAGGCGGAGAAGAATCTCGAATCTGCAGTAGAAAATACTCTTGCCGATGCCGGGGAAGACGACGTTATCATCGCTTTTGGCTCCCTCTCTTATCTTGGGGACGTGATGCTTCTGGTACAAAACTCAATTATTTTCAGATAGAAAAAAGGATTCAAAATTATGGTAGATCAAGACAAAATCAGACAGGCTGTCCGCATTTTATTAGAAGGAATCGGCGAAGATATTTCCCGGGAAGGTCTCCTCGACACACCAGACCGTATCGCAAGGATGTACGCAGAACTCTTCGCCGGAATGGAGGAAGACGCCGGAAACTATTTAAACAAGACGTTTCACGCCAAGGACTGCGACATGGTAATCGAAAAAGACATTACCTTCCATTCCATCTGCGAGCATCATATGCTGCCCTTTTTCGGGAAAATCCATATTGCCTATATCCCGGACGGCAAGGTGGTGGGGCTTAGCAAGCTTGCCAGGACAGTCGAAGTATTTGCAAGGCGTCTGCAGCTTCAAGAACAACTGACCGGGCAGATTGCGGACGCACTTATGGAGCATATGAAGCCGCAAGGCGTCCTTGTCATGGCGGAGGCAGAGCATATGTGCATGACTATGCGCGGAATCAAGAAGCCGGGGAGCAAGACGGTGACGCTGGCGCGGCGCGGGGTTTTTGAAACCGACCCGGAGCTGGAAGAACGTTTTTTCCGGATGCTTGGGTTACGCTGACATGCCTGCGAATCAGAGACTTCGCTTCATACAAAACCATCCTCTCTTCTGCTCCTTACTCCAAAGGCTTCAGGAGCTTGAGAAAGACCGCATTTTCTGCTGCCACCAAATGAACCATCTTCTAGATGTCGCCCGGATTGCCTATATCCTGAATCTGGAAAGGGACTTGGGCTTCAGCCGCGATCTGGTCTATGGGGCGGCTCTCCTCCATGATATCGGGAAAAGCCGCCAGTATGAAGCAGGAATTCCTCACGAGGCTGCAGGAGAAAAGCTGGCGGCGCAGATCCTTGCAGAGATGCCGGACGAGATTGCATTTACCGAAGAAGAACAACGGCAGATTCTTACGGCAATCCGCGGGCACCGGCGGCTGCGTGAGGATGCCGAACCGCTGGAAACTATTCTGTATGAGGGCGATAAGATGTCTCGGGCATGTTTCTTATGCCCTGCCAAAGCCCAATGTAACTGGAGCACTGAGAAAAAGAATATGGAGATACTGTTATAATCAGGAAGGAGCATTTATGTTTATTGGAAAAAAAGCATTCGACACAACTAGAAATACTTACATCATGGGAATCCTCAACGTCACGCCGGACTCCTTCTCTGACGGAGGCAGATACCAGGACATAGACGCGGCGCTTAGGCACGCGGAAGAAATGGTTCGGGACGGGGCCGACATTCTGGATGTGGGCGGCGAATCCACCCGCCCCGGTCATGTACAGATTACGGACGAAGAAGAGATTGGACGCACCGCACCGGTCATTGAAAGACTCAAACAGGAATTTGACGTCCCAATCTCCATTGACACCTACAAAGGTTCCGTAGCCCATGCCGCGCTTCAAGCGGGAGCCGACCTGGTCAACGATGTCTGGGGGCTGAAATATGATTCCCGCATGGCAAAACTCATCAAAGACTACGGCGCCTCCTGCTGCCTGATGCATAATCGGAAAAAGCCTGTTTACGAGGATTTACTTGCGGATTTTATGGATGATATGCGGGAATGTCTCCGAATTGCCAAGGAGGCACAGATTGCAGACGACAAGATTATTCTGGACCCCGGCGTTGGATTCGGGAAGACGTATGAGATGAACCTTGCAATTATCCGGCATGTGGGCAGAATGCGGGAATTGGGGTATCCCATTCTTTTAGGCACTTCCCGCAAATCCGTAATCGGGCTCACCCTTGACCTTCCTGCCGGCCAGCGGGAAGAAGGGACGATTGCCACTACCGTTTATGGGATGCTGAATGGATGCTCCTTTGTAAGGGTTCATGACGTAGCGGCAAACCGCAGGGCAATCCGGATGACAGAAGCGATTCTCCGGCAAGACGATACCGTCTGTGTACAGCGGTGATCCCGGAAAGACAGCGCAGCGTAGCAACGATTTCAGCGCTGTCTGAATAGCTATGCAGCACATCAGAAATCAGGAGGATATATGGATAAGATTACAATACAAAACCTCGAAGTATTCGCCCGCCACGGCGTATTTCCGGAAGAAAACGTCCTTGGGCAGAAATTTATCGTCACCGCAGTTTTATACACCGACACGAGAGCCGCCGGAAAGACGGATGAATTGGCGGCTTCCATCGACTACGGAGAAATCTGCCAAAAGATAGAACATTTCCTGACCGACCACACCTTCCGGCTGTTGGAACGCGCCGCCGAAAGCCTTGCCGAAATGCTCCTCCTCCAAACGCCCCGTCTTCAAAAGCTCCGTCTGAATATAAAAAAGCCATGGGCGCCCGTGGGTCTTCCTCTGAAAACCGTCTCTGTCGAAATAGAGCGGGGATGGCACACGGCATATATTGCCCTTGGCTCGAATATGGGCGACAAGGAACGTTACCTCAATCAGGCAGTGGAAGCCTTAGGTAAGGTTCCTTCCTGCAAGGTAGAAAAGGTATCCTCTTTCTTAACCACGAAGCCTTACGGTATGACAGACCAGGATGATTTCCTGAACGGCTGTTTATGTCTTAGGACTTTGTTAACCCCTCGGGAATTATTGGATGCGCTTCACAGAATCGAACAGGACGCCGGAAGGGAGCGTATCGTCCATTGGGGACCAAGGACATTGGACTTAGATATTATTTTCTACGACGACCTGATTCTGGAAGAGAATGACCTGTGTATCCCCCATGTGGATATGCACCGGAGAGACTTTGTATTGAAGCCGCTCCATGAGATTGCTCCTTATAAGCGCCACCCATGTACACGGAAAACTGTCCGAGAGATGTTAGAGGGGCTATGCCCTCTCTAACATTACATTTGTCACATCTTCTTCTGACACCTGACACTACCATTCTATACGCCGAAACATTATACTAAAAGCATCAAATACCAGGAGGCGATTCTATGCAGTCAACCAACATAATCCAGATAGAAAACTTGGTTAAAAGATACCAAAACCTGGTGGCGCTTGACCACCTGACATTAAGCATACGGGAGGGCGAGATCTTCGGGCTCCTTGGCCCCAACGGCTCCGGCAAGACTACAGCCATCAACTGCCTGCTCGCGCTGCTTAGGTACGACAAAGGCACGATTACCGTTTTCGGCAAAAATATGACCCCAAACAGTTACGACATCAAGAGGCAGATCGGTGTCGTGATGCAGAATGTCGCCGTATTCGAGCAGATGACCGTCCGTGAGAACATCGACTATTTCTGCGGCCTGTACATCCGGGACAAGGCAAAGCGCAGGCAGCTTGTTGAGGAAGCGATTGCTTTCACAGGGCTTGAAGATTTCACGAAAATGCGCCCTAAGAAGCTCTCCGGCGGTCTGTTAAGAAGGCTTAACATCGCCTGCGGCATCGTCCACAAGCCCCGGCTTATCATTATGGATGAGCCTACCGTTGCCGTAGACCCCCAGAGCCGCAACAAGATTCTGGAAGGAATCGTAGAGCTGAACCGGCAAGGCTCTACCATCATCTATACCTCTCACTACATGGAAGAGGTAGAACAGATCTGCACCCGTATCGCCATCATCGACCACGGGCATGTATTGGCAACAGGAACCACGGAAGAATTGAAGCAAATGATCAAGACCGGCGAGACCATCACCATCGAAACTATCCCATTAGACGAAACCTTGCTTTCCGGAATCCGGGAACTTCCCCACGTCTTTGATGTAAGCTATGAAGACCAGATATTAAAGATACGGCTTGGCACGGCAAGGCACAATCTGGTGCGCATCCTGAATTATTTACAAGAGAAAGACGTCCGTTTCGGCAGAGTCTTCTCGGAGCTGCCCACGCTCAACGACGTTTTCCTTGAGATTACAGGCAAAGAGTTAAGAGATTAGGAGGGATAAGGAATGTTACATTTATTCAGATACCGTTTCCTACAGACCATACGGAACTTCCCTATTATGTTCTGGGCGCTTTTATTCCCAATCATACTCGGAACCCTCTTCTACCTGTCTTTCGGAAGCGCCGGGCTTGAAAGCACCGGGGAATCTAACTGGGACGAGATTAAAGTCGCTGTGGTCAAAGAAGGGGACGCCTCAGAAAATGCCCGCGCCTTTGAAGAATTCCTGGCACAGATGGACGGTGAAATGCTGGATATCCAGGACATTTTCCAAGAGTCCGAAGCGCTGAACGCACTGAACGAAGAGACCATCTCCGGAATCTTCTACGTCAGGGACACACCTTCCCTCACCGTCGCCAAAAACGGCCTGAACGAAAGTATCCTGACTTCTGTCCTTGAGACCTACAACCAGAACGCCTCCATGTTCCGCGAAATCGCAATGACCCATCCCGAAAGCATTCCGGAAGCCGCAAAAGCCATGGAAGAGTATCGGTACGTTACCTCTGAGGTCTCTTTAGGCGGCAAGGACTTGAACCCCAATGTCCAGTACTTCTTCGCGCTGGTGGCCTATGCCTGCCTCTCCGGGGCATTCTTAGGCATCCAATCAAGCGTAGACGGACAGGCGAATATATCTGCCCTTGGAGCAAGGCGCAGCATTACGCCGACACATAAGCTTACTCTGGTACTGATCGATATGACTGTGCTATTTATCATTCATTTTTTCAATATCCTGATTCTGTGCCTGTATATTACCCAGGCTCTTGGAATCAGCCTGGGGGATGACATCGGCGCTTTGCTTCTGGTGGATTTCATGGGCAGCATGATTGGAGTCTGCTTAGGCGTCGCCATCGGATGCCTCGCCCGGATATCCTATGGCATGAAGATGGGCGTCTGTGTGCTGTTAACACTGTTCCCCGGCTTCCTCGCGGGACTGATGTTCGGTAATATGAAGAATATCATTGAACTTCACTGCCCCATCATCAACCGCATCAACCCGGCGGCCGTCCTAAGCGACGCATTTTACTGCATGGGCATCTACAACGACATGGAACGGTTCTCCAGATGTCTTCTGATTCTGGCCGTGATGAGTGCGCTGCTTCTTACCGCTGCATTTTTAGGCATAAGGAGGGAACGTTATGACAGTATATAAAGGATTTCTTACGATTACCCGGCGAAATATCCGGATGATGTTTCTGTATCTCGCAATCTTTCTGTCCATATCGGTCATGGTACAGGTGGCGACCGGGGGAAATGCGGATGAATTTGAACAGGTCAGCCTGAATATTGCCGTAATCGACAAGGACGGCGGCGAACTTGCCAAAGGTCTTGCCGATTATCTAAGCCACTATCATACGCTGGTGGATCTTCCCGACGACCCTTCCATTATCCAGGACCGTATGTTCTATCGGGAAATCTATTATGTAGTGACAATCCCGGAAGATTTTGAGAAACGATGCCTTTATGGGGATGAAATGCTTCCGGTAACGAAGGTTCCGGGCAGCAACAGCGGATTCTATGTGGATCAGCAGATTAATACATTCATGAATGACGTCCGAATCATGGCAAGAAGCGGTTTTCCACTGTCAGACGCCATCCAAAGCGTCATTGACAACAGCACGGACAAAGCAAAAGTGACCCTCATTGACAAGAATGGTTTCGGCGGGCAGCAGCCGCTCCACGCCTTTATGTTCCAGTATATGCCCTATATCCTGATTTCCATCCTCTGCTATTCCATGAGTTATATCATGATAGCCTTCCGCAATCAGGATGTGAAGAGACGGATGATGTGTTCGGCGGTTCCGGCACGGAGCCAGAACTTCCAACTGATACTCGGGTTTGCTACGGTCGGGCTTGCCGTCTACGGCATCTGCGCCCTTATGCCATTCCTGATGTACGGGAAGACATTTATCAATGACCCGAATATGCCCTACTACCTACTCAACAGTTTCCTTATGATGCTTGTCGCACTGTCGCTGTCCTTCCTGATTGGTACGCTGGTGCATAGCGAAGATGTCATCAGCGCCATCGTCAACGTTGTCTCCCTTGGCATGTCCTTCTTGTGCGGCGTGTTCGTTGATTTGGAGATATTAGGAAAGGGGGTACGGACATTTGCACAGTTCCTTCCGGCATACTGGTATGAAGTTGCCAATGGGCTTCTGGCAAATAACAGTACTTTCAGCCATGCGCAGCAGACGTCACTCTATACCTGCTACGGGCTGCAGCTGCTGTTTGCCGCCGCGATCCTCGGGGTCGCAATGGTAATCTCCCGTTTCCGTCAGACTGCTTAGGGACCTGACTCTATCAAATGCCTGAATCCATCCGTACCTTGGATTCTTTTCGTCCGAGGTACGGATGGCTCACCCCTCACCTCTCCCCTGCTAAATAAGCCTCCCCCAACACCTGCTGCACAGCAGGGCAATTCGCAATCAGCCCGTAACGGAAGTGAATCGTCCCTCCGACAGCATCATCTGCACTGCAGGCTGACATCTGCCTTTGAATCTCCCCGCCGCCGTACCAAGGATTGTTCCCATCCTCCCCGGCTTCCACCGTCTTATAATCTGCAAGCCCTACATAGAGGCTGACATCCTTTTCTTTGGCCTCTTTTGCCACATTGGACCACCACCCAAGCAGCGCCGAAAAATCTGCCGTCGCATGTCCGATTTCCCAATATAACTGGGGAGCAATATAATCCACCCAGCCTTCCCTCACCCAGGTCCTGCTGTCCGCATACAGCGAGAAATAAGAAGAAAAGCTGCTGGTCGTCGCACTGCCCTCCGGGTGCATGGTATTGCTTGCCCAGATACCTGACGGGCTGATTCCAAACTCTAATTCCGGATTTACCTCGTGAATGGACGCGTCCAGGCCGCTTACCAGAAGATTGACATTATTCCGCCGCCAGTCCCCGATATCCGGAAACTCTGTGCCATAAGCCGCATAAGTACCCCCGTCGTTAAAATCCGCGCCTGGATAGAAATAATCGTCCAGATGTATCCCATCCACCTGATACTTCTTTATCATCTCCATGACGCCGCTAATCACAAGCTCGCGCACCTCCGGAAGCCCCGGGTTGAAATAGTATCCCTCTCCATACTGCACCACCCAGTCCGGGCGCTGCCTTGCCGGCGACCCTTCTGCCAGATTCTCCCACTCGGAAGCATCCCGTGCAATCCGGTAGGGGTTAATCCACGCATGCAGCTCCAGCCCCCGCCTGTGGGCTTCGCTGACCCAGTACGCCAGCGGGTCAAAATCAGAATCCGGCGCCACCCCCTGCTGCCCGGTCAGATAGCGGCTCCAGGGATAAATCTCCGATGGATAGAGAGCATCCGAACAAGGACGTACCTGCAAGAACACGGCATTGAACCCACTCTTGTCCGCTCCGTCAAGGACAGCGTCCGCCTGGGCGCGCAATTCCTCAGCCGATACAGTCGGTACGGCAGGATAGTCCAGATTCTCTACGCTGGCAACCCACACGCCGCGCATCTCCCGGTCTGCTTCCCGTTTCATGGCGGGTTCCTGTTCTGGCTTGTCTTCGGTCTTCTTCTCATGAATCCCAAAAAAGACCGCCGCCAATATGATAAAAACCAGACTTACGGCTATCTCCATTAAGGTTCTCTCTAATCTTCCCATTTTTCATGTGTTCCTTTTCATACTTTCTCTATACTCTATTCAGCAAAGAAGCCTTTGATGAACTTAATCATCAAAGGCTTCTTTCATTTTATCCATAAAACCTTTTCGTTTCTTACCCGTCTTCGTCTCCTTCTCACCGGAAGCCGACTGCAACGTATTGCCGGACAGCTCGTCAAACCTGCGAAGCGCCTCTTTTGCCTCGGAACTTAAATGCTCCGGCGTCTGGATGACCAGCGTCACATAATGGTCTCCCCGTACCTGTGAATTGCGGACCGACGGAACTCCCTTGCCTTTCAGCCTCACCTTCGTATCCGTCTTTGTTCCCGGTTTCACCGTATAGATGACCTCGCCGTCCACCGTCTTTACGCGGATATCCGCGCCAAGGGCTGCCTGTGCAAATGAAATCGGAACCGTTGAGAAGATATGCATATCCTGTCTCTGGAAGATTGGATGTCTGGAAACCACAACCTCCACCAGTAAATCTCCCCTTGGGCCGCCGTTTACCCCCGGCTCGCCTTTCTCACGAATCCGCACACTCTGTCCATTGTCGATTCCGGCAGGAATCGTCACGGCAATCTTCTTACGGTTGGAGGTATATCCCGTTCCGCCGCAGTCCGGACACTTATCCCGGATAATCTTACCTGTTCCACCGCAGTCCGGACAAGTCTGTACGTTCTGAACCATCCCGAAGAAGGACTGCTGGGTATAGACCACCTGGCCTTTTCCTCCGCACTTAGGACAGGTTTCTGGTGAAGTACCCGGTTTCGCACCCGTACCGTTACATTTCGGACACGGGTCTTTTAGTACCATATCCAGCTCTTTCTCACACCCAAACACAGCCTCCTCGAAGGTAATCCGTACACTCTTGCGGATGTTCATACCCTTCATCGGTCCCTGACTCGCGCGTCCCCTGCGGCTCCCTCCAAACAAATCCCCAAAGATATCGCCAAAGATGTCGCTGAAATCCGCACCGCTGAAATCAAAGCCGCCAAAGCCGCCGCCACCTGCGCCGCCTTCAAACGCAGCATGCCCGAACTGATCGTACTGGCGCCGTTTATCCGGATCGCTCAACACTGCATAAGCCTCTGAAGCCTCCTTGAACTTCTTCTCGGCTTCCGCATCTCCAGGATTCATATCAGGGTGGTACTTCTTGGCAACCTGTCTGTATGCTTTTTTGAGAGTTGCGTCGTCAGCGTCTTTGCTGACGCCCAGCACCTCATAATAATCTCTCTTTGATTCTGCCATTGTTTCTCCCTTTCTTTCCTCACGCAAAAACCTGCTGACAGCCAAAGTCTGACAGCATGTTACAGCATATTCCGGTATATACTTACTGTTTTATAAACGTTATATCAGGTAATTATGGGGAAATCTTATATTTCCCCATAATTACCTGTATAAATCCGGATGAACTGCGGACTTTAAACCTCTTTGTAATCTCCGTCTACAACATCATCTCCCTGGAATCCTTCCGGAGCCGGGCCTGCTCCCGGGTTCGGGCCTGCTCCCATATTCGGGTCTGCTCCCTGTGCCGCTTGGCCAGCCTGCTCATACATCTTGGTAAATACCTTCTGCGCGCTTCCCATTAATTTCTCTTTTGCCGCCTTAATCTCAGCAATCTGCGCATCCGTCATATCGTCCATATTGACCTTCTCAAGAATCTCTTTTAATGCCTTGCAGTCAGCCTCTACTGCCGCCCTGTCTGAAGCGTCAATCTTATCTCCGACCTCGCCTAATGCCTTCTCTGTCTGGAACAGCATGGAATCCGCCTCATTCTTAGCATCGATTCCCTCTTTGCGCTTCTTATCCTGAGCCTCGAAAGCCGCCGCTTCTTTTACGGCCTTGTCGATATCTTCATCTGACATGTTGGAGCCTGCTGTAATCGTGATATGCTGCTCTTTGCCGGTTCCAAGATCCTTTGCGGAAACATTTACGATACCATTGGCATCAATATCGAACGTAACCTCAATCTGCGGTACTCCACGCGGAGCCGGTGCGATTCCGTCCAGCCTGAACTGTCCAAGGGACTTGTTGTCTCTTGCGAACTGTCTCTCGCCCTGTACAACGTTGATATCAACGGCTGTCTGGTTATCTGCCGCCGTTGAGAAGATCTGGCTCTTCTTAGTCGGGATTGTAGTATTTCTCTCAATCAGCCTTGTGGCAACACCGCCCATCGTCTCAATAGACAGTGACAGCGGAGTTACGTCCAGAAGAAGGATGTCTCCTGCGCCTGCGTCTCCTGCAAGCTTTCCACCCTGTACGGACGCGCCGAGGGCTACACACTCATCTGGGTTCAGAGATTTGCTAGGCTCTTTTCCTGTTAGCCTCTTTACTTCCTCCTGTACTGCCGGGATACGTGTAGAACCGCCTACCAGCAATACCTGGCCAAGCTCGGAAGCGTTGATTCCAGCATCGGAAAGCGCTCTCTTCACCGGCTCGGAAGTCTTCTCAACAAGGTCATGGGTCAGTTCGTCGAACTTCGCCCTTGTCAGGTTCATATCGAAATGCTTCGGTCCTTCTGCCGTCGCTGTGATAAATGGCAGGTTGATATTCGTTGTGGTTGCGGAAGACAGCTCTTTCTTCGCCTTCTCTGCCGCTTCTTTTAATCTCTGGAGCGCCATCTTATCCGTAGATAAATCCACGCTTTCCTGCTTCTTGAATTCTGCGATCATATAGTCCGTAAGTTTCTGGTCAAAGTCATCTCCGCCAAGACGGTTATTTCCTGCCGTAGATAATACTTCGATGACGCCGTCGCCAATCTCGATGACGGAAACGTCGAACGTACCGCCTCCTAAGTCATAGACCATAATCTTCTGCTCTTTCTCGTTGTCAAGGCCATATGCAAGCGCCGCCGCCGTAGGCTCATTGATGATACGCTTCACATCTAAGCCCGCAATCTTACCGGCATCCTTGGTTGCCTGACGCTGTGCATCATTGAAATAAGCAGGTACAGTGATAACCGCTTCTGTTACCTTCTCGCCCAGATAACCTTCTGCGTCTGCCTTTAACTTCTGGAGAATCATCGCTGAAATCTCCTGCGGAGAATACTTCTTCTCATCGATGGTCACTCTGAAATCGCTTCCCATCTCTCTCTTGATTGAAGAAATGGTTCTCTCTGCGTTTGTCACCGCCTGACGCTTTGCAGGCTCGCCTACCAGACGCTCTCCCGTCTTGGAAAATGCCACTACGGACGGTGTGGTCCTTGCGCCTTCTGTATTTGCGATGACCGTCGGCTGGCCACCTTCCATAACTGCCACACAACTGTTTGTTGTACCTAAGTCAATACCTATGATTTTGCCCATTTTTATTTCCTCCTGTTAATTTGCTACTTTGACCATGCTGTGCCTTACTACGGAATCGCGGTACATGTAGCCTTTCTGGAATTCCTCAGCTACCGTGTTCTCACCGAAATTCTCATCCTCCACATGCATCACCGCGTTGTGGAAATCTGGGTTGAATTCCTGCCCCACTGCCTCAATCGGCTTGACTCCTGCGCTCTCTAACGTGGTCATTAATTGCTTATACACCTTCTCCATCCCCTGAATAAAGGGATCTTCCTTTTCCTCCTCCTTGACAGCCCCAAGCCCTCGCTCGAAATTGTCAACTACCGGAAGAATCTTATCTATGATATCTTTCGCACCTATCTCGTACATCTGGGACTTCTCCTTATCCGTACGCTTGCGGAAGTTATCAAACTCTGCCATCTGACGGGTGAGCCGGTCTGTCAGCTCTTCAATCTTCTCGTCTTTCTTATCCTTCTTGGGCTTCTTTCCAAAGAACTTCTTCCCGGATTTCTGACCGTTCTCTCCGTCTTTCACATCCCCTTCCTGGTCTTGGGCTTCTGCGTCTTCGCCGTCTTCGCAGCCCTCCTGTCCTTCGGCATTCTCTGTTGTCTCGTCTTCACAGCCGTCCTTAGGTTCTGCCTCGTCTGCCGCCTTGGAACTTTTTGACTCCTCTGCTGCTTTCTTCGCTTCCTCTACGGCTTCTTTTACCATCTCTTCCTGGCTTTTCTCCTTATGCTTCTCCAAGGGTTATTCCACCTTTCTATTCTTTTTTATGAAACATCTGATCCAGCTCGTTCTGGAGCCTTTTCATTGACTTTAATACATGTTCATAATCCATTCTCTTTGGTCCGATAATACCTATCGTTCCCTTCATGCCGTCACCTAATTCATAAGTTGCGGTAACAACGCTGCAGTCTTTCATCGTCTGAACCGGGGTCTCATCTCCAATGTATACCTGAATTCCGGTATTGTCATCCTTCGCTAGTGTCTGTGTCACTAGTTCCGTCAACTGCTGCTTTTCCTCAAACGCATTGATAATCTCCTGTGCGCTCTGGTTATCGCTGAGTTCTGGATACTTAAAAATATTCGTCGCACCGCTCGTGTAGATCTGCATATCCTCATCTATCTGAATCGCATCCGCCACTGCATCCAATACATTACTGATTACGCTGCTGTGTATTCCTGCCTGTTCTTTCAGCCTTGCAATCAATCCCAGATTGATCTCTTCAATGGACATGCCATTCAGCGTCGTATTAAGGAGCATATTCAGCTTCAACAGATTCTCATTGCTTAGAGCCTCATCCACACGGATAATCTTACTCTTAATTACATTGCCGCCAAGTACGATTACCGCAATCACCTGTTCCGCGTCCACCATAGATAACTGGATAAACTTAATCTTATTCGCGTTATTCATAGGAGTGGAAACCATGGTGGCATAATTCGTATTGCTTGCCAAAACTCTCGCTGCCTGCTTGAGGAGCTGTTCCATCCGGTCTGCCTTGTCAAGCATCTGCTCCTGCATCTCATTGAGTTCCTGCTCCTTCTCCTCCATCAGCATATCTACATAAAGCCTGTAACCCTTATCCGAAGGAATCCGTCCCGCCGATGTGTGCGGCTGCATGATGTATCCAAGTTCTTCCAGATCAGCCATCTCGTTGCGGATCGTTGCGGAACTCAAATTCAAATCCGTATACTTGGAAATCGTCCTGGAGCCCACAGGTTCGCCCGTCTCGAGATAATTCTGGATGACTGCATGCAGAATCTTCATCTTGCGGTCACTAAGGCTGTGTTCTGTCACGGTCTGCTTCCTCCTTTCGGATTCTTCTGTTAGCACTCTACATTTTTGAGTGCTAATATCTTCGACTATTAATGTATCACTCCCCATTTCTTTTGTCAACACTCTTTATATTTTTTTTATACTTTGTCGGACGATAGTCCGCCCGCCCCTCAGGGGCATGCTTTTCGGGACGCCAAAAAATGTGTCAGCACACTAGAACCGGACGTGTATATTACAACGATGGAAAACAAAGATGGGGAAGAGATTCCATTTATATACGAAAGCAACCAGTCATGGATGTACTGCATACATCAAGAACTTTCCGATCATGAAATCCGCGACATATACAAGGGATTATGGGAAATCGAAGAATCTTTCAAGATTTGGTAATTATGCGCGTTTTAGAGCTGCTCATAGAAAAACGCCATTCTTTGGCTTAGACGATCAAAATAGTCAGAAATCCGGTGAAGGCTGAAAGCCCGTTTAATTCAGCCTTCACCGGGTTCCTGTAAGAAAATATAATTGGTCAACACCAAGGAAAGAGGTTCGATTTTTTCACAAATCGTTTTACCCTACCCAAATTTGTATCTTAGTTTAAAAAACGCAAAAAAGATTCGTAAAAAAACTTCTCCTTTTTTTCTTTACTATCCTGAGGTATTCCTAAACTGTCAAGCGCCTTTTGAACCGCTGCTTTTGCTGAATACACAGTATTCCCCAGGATATCACGTCCTCCACCATTATAAGCGCTCACCAATGACATGGCAAACAGACTCGTAAGGCACGTAAGCTTGCCTCCTGAATTCACTCCATACCCATACCCATTTATACCACATTCTTTCTCCGCTTTATTCCAGGCTTCTTTCACTTCATTTGGCGCTTCCGATCCCAGAATGTCCAGTCCATCAAATGACTTTTTGTTTTTGACACTCTTATTATTATAGGTATTCACATAATTATTTGTACAAAAACCTATTTCCATGAAAATCCATCTCCCAGCTTATAAAACATTAATCCATGTACTGAACTCTTTAGATACATCTTCTCCATATCCGTATGTAAATTAGCTCAACTCAATCTTTGCCGCTTCCTCCGGCTTAAACTCATTCTCCAAGTCATAGATATTATGCCCGGTAGACTCCCCCAATACTCGTCCCTCCAAAGAATAGCAGCGGATGAACCTCTTAACATCAATACTGGACCAATGTTCCACATCCCAGCTCATGTAGCCGTCCGCATCCGACTTCTTCTCCTTCAGATAAAGATCTACCTGACGGCCATCCCGCATAATGTCAATCAGGCCCTTGGTTCCATTTACTTCTACTTCTTCTTTTTTTACTGCGTCATACACTTTCATTGTTATATTCCCTCCTAAATATAAGAACGCCCCGGCATCTTTCCTGCACATCCCGGCTTTCGCCGCCGCACAGGGCTTTACGGAAACGCTCTGCTTCTATGCTTCGATTATACTCTCTCAGATATAAAATGTAAACCCCTCCTTGCTACTGAGCGGATTCCCGGATAAATTCCATCCACTCCCGGATTTCCTTCTCATGCCCGTTGATCCCCGGCTCATAGAACCTTGCGTCCCGAATCTCATCGGGAAGATACTGCTGCTCTACATAATGGTTGGGATAGTCATGGGCATACCGATACCCAATCCCATGTCCAAGTTTCTTTGAGCCTTTATAATGGGCATCCTGCAAATGGGCCGGGACAGTAGTTTCATGGCTCTTTACATTTTCCAATGCGGCGAAAACTGCATTACATGCCGAATTACTCTTAGGCGCCGTCGCCACATACAAAACTGCCTGAGACAAGATAATCTGCGCCTCCGGCATCCCAATCCGCTCCACCGCCTGTGCCGCTGACACCGCCACGGTAAGAGCCATAGGGTCTGCATTTCCCACATCCTCAGAGGCACAAATCATAATCCTTCTGGCTATAAACTTAATATCCTCCCCCGCATACAGCATTTTCGCAAGATAATAGACCGCTGCATCCGGGTCGGACCCCCGCATACTTTTGATAAATGCAGAAATTGTATCGTAATGGTTGTCCCCCGTCTTGTCATAACGCACCACACGCTTCTGGATACACTCCGACGCTACCTCCAGAGTGATATGAATCTTGCCGTCCGCACCCCGGTCCGTCGTCAATATCCCAAGCTCCACGGCATTCAGGGCATTCCTGGCGTCCCCTCCGGAAATATCTGCAAGGAATTCCAGCGCATCGTCATCTATTTCCGCATCGTAGCTCCCCATGCCCTTTTCCACGTCATAGACCGCCCGCCTAAGCACCGTCTTGATGTCCTCCTTATCCAGAGGATGCAGTTCAAAGATGCTGGATCTGGAAATCAGGGCGCCATTTACCTCAAAATACGGATTCTCCGTGGTCGCCCCTATGAGGATAACCGTCCCATCCTCCACAAACGGAAGGAGATAGTCCTGCTGCCCCTTATTGAACCTGTGAATCTCATCCACAAACAGAATCGTCCGCTTCTGGTACATGCCCAGCGTCTCCTTCGCCTGCTGCACCACGGCTTCCATATCCTTCTTCCCTGCCACCGTCGCATTAATCTGGGTAAACTCTGCGCTGGTCGTATTGGCAATCACCTTTGCAAGGGTCGTCTTCCCCGTCCCCGGCGGTCCGTAAAAGATAATGGAGCTTAACTTATCCGCCTTAATGGCGCGGTACAGAAGCTTATCCTTCCCGATGATATGCTGCTGCCCCACCACTTCGTCAAGGGTCACAGGGCGCAGCCTGGATGCAAGCGGCGCCTCCCTGTCCATATTCTTCTCTCTTGCATATTCAAATAAATCCATAATCTAATTCTCTCCCTCTGCCCTATCTGCCGGCAATCTCCCGGATAACCTCCCCGGCAATCAAAAGCCCCGCCACGGGAGGGACAAAGGAAACACTGCCGGGAACAGCCCGTCTTCTCCCCTCCCGCGGGTTTTCCGTCTTCGCCTCGCCTGCTTCCCCAGGAAAGGACGCCGGCACAGAAATCGGCTTCTCCGGCGAGTACAATACTTTCAAATGTTCAATGCCCCTTGCCCGCAGCTCTTTTCTCATTACCTTGCACAGCGGGCACACGCTGGTCTTACTGATATCCGTAATCTCAAACAGCTCCCCGTGGAGTTTATTGCCGGTCCCCATACTGCTGATGATCGGAATCCCAGATGCAAGCGCCCTCTCTGCCAGGGCAAGCTTTGCCGTCACCGTATCAATCGCATCAACGATATAATCCGGTTTCTGCGCAAAAATCTCCCCGATATTCTCCGGCAGCACGAAACATTCATAGGTGACAACCTCCGTCTGGGGACTGATGTCTGCAATCTTCTCCCTCATCACCCTGGTCTTATACTGCCCCACAGTGCTGTGCAGGGCAATGGACTGACGATTAATATTTGAGATGGAAACCTTGTCATGATCCACTAAAATCAATTTTCCGACGCCGCTCCTGGCCAGAGCCTCGGTGCAATGGGAACCCACGCCTCCTAAGCCCAGCACCATGACGGAAGCCTCCCGAAGGCGGCTTAGCCCGCCGCTCCCCAGCAATAATTCTGTTCTGGCAAATTCATTCCCCATTCCCCTTCTCTCCTGTCTCACAGTCTTTTGAATGAAACCGCCCTTACATTAATCCATAAGCAGCTCATCCACCGTCACAAATTCAAATCCCTTCTTCATCAAAATATCCACAATCCTAAGGGCAGCGTCCACACTGGTATCATAACAGTCGTGCAGCAGGATAATATCGTGATCCTCCGCTTCCGACACTACCTTATTCACAATCTCTTCCACATTCTTCGTGGTCCAGTCCAACGGGTCGATACTCCACATCACCGGCATTACGTCCAGCTCTTCCTCCAGTTCATCCTGCCAAAGCCCGAAAGGCGGACGCATGTACTCCACATGTTTCCCTGTGATGGCGCTGATCACACGGTCCGTCTCCATAATCTCCTTCTTCGCATCCTCATCCGACAGCTTGGTAATCTCTACATGGCTGTAAGTGTGGTTCCCAATCAGATGTCCCTCCTCGTCAAGGCGCTTAACCAGCTTGGGGTTCTCCTCGGCATTCTTTCCGATAAGGAAAAACGTTCCCTTGATTCCCCTCTCCTTCAACCCGTCCAACAGCCGCCCCGTACAGCCTGCGCTAGGGCCGTCGTCAAAGGTGATGGCAATCTGGGGCGCCACTTTGTCCACAGAAGCCTCATCCTCATCTACCGTCTTCTTCACCGCCTCCTTACTGTCTGCCCTCTGCCCTCCGGCGCCATTGCCGCCCAGCGAAATTCCCAGAAAATGAAACAGACAGAACATATAGAGCACACCGCACAGAATCAATATCTTACAGTATTCCCGTTTTTTCATATCCACATTACCTCAGATTACGATCCCCTTCCTTACTAATGTATGTAGGGGGGATACAGGAAAATGCAATAATGTGCTAACGTTTCTTTACGCTAAACCCAAACCGGCCAAGCTCCTTCCCAAGCCCAAAGTACTCTCCATGGGAATACGTAAGAAGCCCTGTGGAATTCAACTCAAACTTCCCATCCTTCTTCATATATTTTTCATCCACCTGAACTGCCACAACCTGTGCAAGGAACATATCATGAGAGCCAAGCTCCTTCACTTCCGTCACCTTGCACTCAATATTGACCGGGCTTTCCAGAATCACCGGGGCATAGGAAAGCTTCGCCGCACCGCCCTTCGTCAGCTTCATCTCCTTCCATTTGTCCACATCCCTGCCGGACTTCACGCCGCACCAGTCCGCGGCAAAGCCAAGTTTCTCTGTAGTCAGGTTAACCACAAATTCCCCTGTCTCCCGAATCATAGGGTAAGAAAAACGCTCCGGCCTTACGGAAATGTAGAGCATGGCAGGGTCAGAACAGACCGTCCCTGTCCATGCCACCGTCAGGATATTCGCATTTCCCTTCCTATCCGCTGCGCTTACCATCACGGCAGGAAGCGGGTACAGCATATTCCCCGGCTTCCAAACCTGCCTGTTTTCTGATATTTCCATGTTCCGTCTCCTCCTTCTCATTCAGCTTTTGCCGCTTAAAAGCATCTTCCCTGCCCATAAATTTACTGCTGCAATGTCCCGACTAACGTAGGAATCAACTGCTTTTTCCTGGAAACCACACCTTTTAGCACCACCTTATCCGTGTCCTCCCCAAGGTCAAACGCGTCGATAATATATTCCTTCGCATTATTCCCCACGCAGAGCAGTTCCGTGGATTCATCCAGAATATCTGTCAGCATGAAATAAACCATCTGGAGGTTATTCGATTTCAGTACCTCCGGCAGATGAGGCGTCAATACTTCCCGTATTTCCTTTAGCTCATCCTTATTCATGGAATTAATCTGCCCTACGCCGAACACCACGTCGTTGACCGTGAACTGCTTAAAATCCTGGAAACAGATCTCATCCGCACTCTTTCCAGTAAGGCTGCTTCCAGCCTTGAACATATCTCCCGCCATCTGCTCCAAGTTGATATCCGCCAGTTTCGCCAGCTTCTTCGCCGCCTTCTCGTCCACCTGGGTACAGGTAGGCGAACGGAACAGCAGGGTATCCGAGATAATTGCGGAACAGAGCAGGCCTGCAATCGTCGGCGTAATCTTCACCCCACACTCCTCGTACATCTGGTAAACGATGGTCGCCGTACATCCCACAGGCTGGTTGCGGAAGAACACAGGACCCATAGTCTCAATACTGCCAAGCCTGTGATGGTCGATGATTTCCACGATCTCCGCTTCTTCAATCCCGTCCACCGCCTGGGATTTCTCATTATGGTCTACCAGAATCACCCGTTTCTTACTCACATCCAGAAAACGCCGTCTGGAAATAAACCCTTTGAAGCGGCCGTGCCGGTCAAGAATCGGGAAATCCCTGAACTTCTTCTTCGTCATAGAATCCTTGATATCATCCACATAATCTGTCATGCGGAAGGTCATAAGCGGCGCCTTCGTCATAAAATGCTTTACCGGGATACTCTGGTTAATCAGCCGCGCTACCGTATAAGTATCATGGGGCGTACTGATAATCACAATACTCTGCTCCTCGGCTCTCTTAATCAGCCTTTTTGACACTTCCGCCCCCTGGCACACCACAAGGCAGCTTACGTCAATATCCACGGCACACGCCTGAGACTCGTACCGATTGCTCAAAATAACCAGATCGTCCTTCTCGATAAACTCCTCCATCAGCTCCGGGCTGGATGCTCCCACCGTCACCTTCCCTCTGGTAAAATATCCATGCTCGTTCCCGCAGATCAGCGTCCCATCCAGTGTCTCCACAATATTCTTATACTGCGTCTTTGCCTCAGACAAAATATTGCTGTCATACACATCCATATATGAAGTTGCGATATCCCCCGTCGAGATTACTCCCACCAGTTCCTCATCCTTCAAGATTGGAAGGGTCTTGACATTCTGCTCCTTCATCTTCTCCCAAGTGGCCTTAATCGACACGTTCGGATCTACGCCTTCTATCTTATGTATGTCAATATCTTTCACCTGCAATTTCACGTTGGACAGAAGCTCCGGCGCAGCTACCTTGAACCGCTTGAGCACATAGAGCGTCTCTTCATTAATCTGCCCCGCCCTTTTTGCCACATACTCATCGCCTGTCATCTCTTTCTTCAGATTGGCATAGGCAATCGCAGAACAAATCGAGTCTGTATCCGGATTCTTATGCCCCACAACATATACTTTTCCTGTCTTCTTTCCCATTGTTATCACTTCCCCAAAATCAGATTTCTTTCGCTTCTAATAATAAGAGTGCCATCTTTTACAGCTTTCGTCAACCATAAATTTTCATGAAATATCCATATTTTATTTTTTCTTTGAACATTTTTGTTAATTTTATGTTATAATTAAGAAAGTACGCTGATACCTGCACAGGTTGTCAGCCCGCAGGCTGGTGACGCATGATACTTGGAATGGTATGTGACGACGTACAAGTCTTGCTAGCGAAAGGGAATAGATACTATGAGTGAAGAATTATTACAAGAAACAGCAGCGGAAGCTGCCATCAGCAACACGGAAGAAACCATGGCAGACTTTGAGGAACATTTTGACGATGCCAATCCCTGGAATCTCGTAGCATCCTACAAAGAAAAAGGAACCGTTCTCCCCGTTAAGGTCGAGGGGATCGTGAACGGCGGCGCAATCGCCATGGTCGAAGGGCTGCGCGGATTCATCCCCGCATCCAGGCTGTCCCTGTCCTACATCGAAGACCTTGAGACTTATCTCCTCAAGGATATCGAGGTAAAAGTCATTGAAGTGGATCAGGCAAGCGAGCGTCTGGTACTCTCTGCCCGGGAGATCCTCAAGGAAAAAGAGAAGAAAGCCATGGAAGAAAGAATCGCCAATGTGAAGATTGGAAGCGTTGTAAGCGGAACGGTAGAGAGCATTCAGAACTATGGCGCATTTATCCGTCTCGAAGACGGGCTGTCCGGCCTGGTCCATGTTTCTCAGATCAGCCAGAAGCGCGTGAAGTCTCCTAAGGATGTGCTGAACACAGGCGATGAAGTAAAGGTGAAAATCATCGGGCTGAAAGACGGCAAGATCAGCCTCAGCATGAAAGCCCTTGAAGAAGTAAAAGAAGAGCCGGTTGAAAAAGTGAACATTCCTAAGTCTGAGAGCATCGGAACCAGCTTAGGAGATTTGTTCAAAGGAATAAAGTTGAACTAGCCATCCATGGGTTCCGGCAGACGTATGCCGATAAGAAGAAAGGGGTGCCATCTTACGGCATCCCTTTTCTTTTTCTATAGCGGCAAGTCCTTCTTCCGGAATCTCAGCGCCCCCACCCCATAAGCCACTACGGCCACACCGGCAAGAACCCCCAGTTTCCAGACAAAATCATAATTCACCGCATCGCTTCCCACCGTCTCCATGGCAGTGATATCCAGAAGCCCTACAAGCGTCAGCTGGTTAAAGATGTCAAGCTGTTCAATCCCCACGCCCATCTCCACCAGCTTATCAGACCCGAACACGCCAAGCAAGGAAGCGATAAAACACCAGACCGTAATCCCTCCGCCAAACGTAAGCGCCCTGCTGTTATGGTTGAACAGGCAGCTTCCCAGATAACAGATTGCCGCAACCGCTTCCACCAGGACATACATCCCGGCAAACTTAACCACGGTAGCAGCCACATCGGCATCCCCCGCAATCTGTTCATTCAGCACACATTTGACTCCGCAGACAATCCCTGTTACCACCAACGGAACCAACAACATGAATACCATATGGGTAAATGCCACCGCCCCGCGCTCCGTTGGGGTAGACAGGATATACGCCATCGAACCGTCGTCCACCTGCGCGGCAATCAGGGCATTGGACGCTGCGACTACCAACAGGAAGATGGGAATCAGTACGATAACCTTGTAATACATCGTGTCAAGGATGACGCTTGGGTCCATCTGCGGAACCTGAATTCCCATTTTTGCCATCCTCTCAACCATCGCCGTATCTGCACTGCCTGCAAGATCCGTCTGGATGGCGTCAATCGCAATCGTTACCACACAGCTCATCATCGACATAACCAGGACCACCGCCAAGACAAAAAACCAGAAACTCCTGATATCTTGCCCAAACAGCGGCCTTGAAAATAATTTTGTTGTTTTCATCCCTGTCACTCTCCTTTACCAATCGCCTCTTTAAAATAAGTCTCAAGGGTCGTGTGCTTCTCCTGAAACTCACAAATCAGATACCCCTTCAAATGCTGCAGCAGGATTACGATATCCCTGACAGGAACCGTCACCTCACAGGAACGCCCGCCTACAATCTTCACGGTGTCAAACCGGAATCTGTCCACAAAATCAGCCCTGTCCCATGCGGTATTGAACGTAATGCCAAACCATTTATTTTCCGGATTTCTTATCTGGTCAATATCCACCGTCTCCACGACTTTTCCCTTGTGGATAATCGCCGCCACGTCACAGACCTCTTCAATCTCCTCGAAAATATGGCTGGACATGAATATGGTCTTTCCCTTCGCCTTCTCTTCCCGGACCAGATTCAGGAAGGCGTCCCGCATCAGCGGGTCAAGCCCCGTGGTGGGCTCATCCATAACCAGAATCTCTTTATCTCCCATAAGGGCCGCAACAATCGCAGTCTTCTGCTTCATCCCCTTGGACATCCGTCTCAAATTCGCCGACGGGTCAAGCTGCAATATGTCAATCAGCCGCTCCATATATGTAAAGTCCTCAATCTCAAGATACTTTGCAAAATAACGCAGAAATTGCGTCCCTGTGCGAAAGCGCGGAAACTCTATCTCCCCGGGGACATAACTCATAAAATGTTTTAACATCGTGGCGTCTTTCCATGCATCCCTTCCTTTTACACGGATACTTCCCCGGTCAGGTTTCAGGAAACCCATCAGATTGCGGATCGCCGTCGTCTTCCCGGAACCGTTCGTACCGATAAAACCATAGACCATGCCGGGCCGGATGTCAAAGCTCACATCAAAAATGCCGCGTCCCTTGCCATAATCTTTCGTGACGCCGCTAAATTCTATGATATTCGTCATGGTTCATCCACCTCCCAAATCCCGGCGCCGCCCTCCGGCTCTCCCTGCAATTCATCCTCTTTCTTGTAGAACTTCATAAAATGATCCTCCAGAGTATATGGAATCTCACTGATGTCCGTGACATTCAGCCCGGAAAGAACCGGAATCAGCCGGTTCAGCCCATCCATGTCCACCATAAGCCGCACAGTCAGCCGGTTCGGGTCTTTGTTGGTACACAGAAAATCATTTTCGTTAAAACGGTTATAATCCCGCTCCGTCTCAAAGGAAACTTTATATATCCACTGCTTCTGTTCCTTTAACTCATCCGCACTGAAATCCGCCGCAATCCTTCCTTCCTTGATGATTGAGATACGGTCGCATACGGCGTCAACCTCATGAAATATGTGGGAAGACAATAGGATGGTCTTCCCTCGCTTCTTCTCTGAGCGGATAAAGTCGATAAAGACTTCCTGCATCACCGGATCTAAACCGGAAGTAGGCTCGTCGAGAATCAGCGCCTCGGGGTCGTGCATAAATGCAGTGATTACAGCCAGCTTCCTCTTCTCCCCAATGCTCATGTCACGGATCTTCATACCCATATCCAACGGAAATAACTGAAGCAGCCTGGCAACGTAATCCGTCTCTGTCCCAGTATCCTTGGATTCTTCTCCTGAAGCAACCTCAAGTTTTGCCCGGGAAGAAATCTTCTCCATCTTCCGCAGCTTTCCCATATAATTAAGAAACCGTCTGGCCGTCATCATCTTCGGGAATGCAATCTCCCCCGGCAGATATCCTACCAAGCCTTTCAGTTTTGCCCCATTCTTCCGGCAGTCCATTCCCCAAATCTCGGCTTCGCCCTTCTGTGGCTTTGTAAAGCCCATCAGGTGGCGGATTGCCGTCGTCTTGCCCGCACCGTTCGGGCCGAGGAATCCGTAACATACCCCCTTTTCCACATGCAGGGAAATATCAAAGACGCCCCGTCCCTTGCCATAATCCTTCGTCAAATTTCTGATGTCTATCACGTTCATAAGGCTTCTACCATCCCTTGAAAAATTAATATAATCGAAAAGGTACTATGCTATTTTAATGCATAGAGCCGTATTTTTCAAGATTTTCCCTACGAACATATTTTTTTATATTTATTTTCGCTTCGCCAATTTTTTCAATGCTCTATATCTGTCTTCACCTACAACAAATTTCACGGCATTTCTTAACTCTATCTTCCTTTTAATATCCGGATCAACCAGCGTATTCCGGATGATTCTCAATGCATTACTCTCATCCTCACAATCTGTAAACACTTCCAAAATCATTGGACATTTTGTAATATCAGGGTTTAAGAATATCTTTGCTTTTGTTTTATATTCTTCTTTTGTAGAAGCCGCTAGATAGACAAATCCCATATCCTCAGCATAGTGTTTCACAACATTCTTGGATTTTACGCCAAAATGATCAGCAGCCGCAATGAAAGTGTCAGTCTCTTCTCCAAACTGCGCCCCTGGATGATTATAATTTCTGAATTCCGTACCTTTACCATTATTAATCAATAAAATTCTAAGATTACTGTGAACGTGGCGGTTTCCCAGAACATTCATATCATAAAAAAATGCTAAATCCCCTATTACACAAAATATAATCTTTTCAGGATTAGTAAGCGCCGCACCGAGTGCAGAGGACAATATTCCGTCTATTCCAAATCCTCCCGTGTTGCAACTAACCTCTATAGAAGAAGAAATCTCGAAGAAATTCCAAGAACGCAATGAATTCAGAATTCCCAGATGAAGGATGGAATTCCCCTGCAATCTTCCCGACGTATATTTTGCTACCCATATATTGGAAAATGGCAATTCCCGCATCGCTTCTCGTATTTTTTTCTCTTCACTCTTCCACAATTCCAGTAATTCATTTCCTTTACAAACCTTTTTTGGAATTATATATTGATTGAAAAAAAAGCACTCCTCCATCTCAAACACATATTTTAAGTGTTGAAAAGTGTCACGAATTTCTCCGTCCGGATTCACTCTCCATTCAGCCTTTGACTCAAAATAAGGATATGCTCCAGAAATGTTACCTATATGAATGAGCAATTCAAAATTATTACATGGGGCAATATATTTATCCTGGCTTGTTACCAGACTAAACAAAACTCTGTATTTTCCGTGATAATTACTTGTATGATCACATAATACGACAGCATTATGCTGCATACAGAAAAAATCCACGGTATCTGTAAGTTTTTTTGACCAATACAGATGTGCACCAACAAATATTCCTATGTTTCCATCAGGAAGTTCCGGAAATACATCCTCATACCCTACTCTGTAAACCGGATACACCTCGGGAAGCCTCTGTACTGAAAAATCGTTGCTATAGGTCGTTTCCAAATCAATATGAGCCGGACCGCCTCCATTTCTCACTAACTCATTTATTGCACGATTTGCTTGGACATTACAGACCCACTCATCTTCTATAGTATGGCACGTCCGTAATTGAACACTAAGTTTTACAATATCCTTGGGTAGCACAGAGCGATCCAAAACCTGGGCAATATTCTGCCCAACCCGTCCCATATGCTGCGTAGATGTAATAGCCAGAACTGGGAGCTTTCTATAAAATGCTTCTGTTAATCCTGGAAAATAATTTCTTGATGCCGTTGCTCCCGTACAAGATAATACAACAGGCTCCCCTGTTTCAGCCGCCATACCACACGCAATGTAAGCTGCAGACCGCTCGTCCACTGCAGAATACATTTCAAACCATTCATCATGCTGCATACTTGCTACCAGACGAATATTCGTTGCTCCTGGGCTAGCAATCACTTTTCTGATTCCATGCGCTTTTAATAAACCAAGTACAATCTGAGTATTCTTTTCGTCAGTATAATATATATTCTTCATTTCATACACTCCACTTTCTATTAAAAAGCAGCGTATATTTTCTAATGATTTAATACAGACACACTCAAATTCCCCACCGCTTTTTAATCATATTTCTTATTCTATTTTTTAATCTCGTATAACCAGAGAGCTCAACATACTTAATAAGACTCGAAATACCCCCCCCCCAAGTTGAAGAGTCCTAAAAAATGCACCTCTATAAATAGGTTCTTTCACCGATTTTCTGGAGTCTGCAGTCTTGGGCAATATAACATCTACAGCTTCAGATTTCCATCTGCATAAATCATAAATAGCTTCTCTCATCGTTTTTCCTTTCTCTGTATGAATCAAAATAACAGATACGCCCTTATCATCGTCCATCTCCGGCGAATGATTTTCGATTCCCCAGCAGTCTCCTAATGTGACATCCGAAGGACGGCACAATCCTTTAAAGTGGCAGCGATAACATGATGGCCTTAAACAGATATCAGATAAGAACAAACGCATATACGAATCTTTGTTATATACACAACTGTAAGAAGTCTCATTCATAAAATCTAGTTTTAAACTGTAATTTTTCCATCCAGTATTTTTCCAACGGAATGACACCATTTTAACATGGCTGTCATTCCTTTTTTCTTGCTCTTCAAGATATAATTTCCACACCCTCTGACTTGGCACTCCATGGCATAAGACATCAATTGTATACAGGTTTTCATAATCTTTCCCCAAATATGTTTTTAACCCAGCAACCTGACAAGCTGTGCCACTAAACAAAACTTTCCTGCCTGATTTAAGAAACTTTTCCGCCTCTTTGTAAGTATTCTCAATCCGGCTCTGCATATACTTACTTCCTCGCAGCCTATTAAGCTCGTTTTTCAAATCTACTGCCGTATGTCGAACAGTCCAGTCACTATCAAAAGCCGCGCCAAAAACAATGCCGCCATTAACTATAATATTTTCTGCAAAAAGTGAAAACAGACCACCAGAAGAACTTTCTAACCGAACTGACAGATCCTCTGCATAGGCAATATATGATGCCAATGGTCGTCTGTCATTTTCAAATTCTCCTGATATAGTAGGGCAAACTTTTTCACATAAACTACAGTCCATGCAAAGTACTTTATTAACCTCAGGATATAAGAACCCCTCTTCATCTTCCTTTAACTCTATACACTTTGCCGGACATTTTGAGACACACGCTGAACATCCGCAGCAATCTTTTTTGTCTTTAATCTCTATCATTCGCTTTCCCCTTTTTTAGCATTGCATCCGCCAATTGTAGACTCTGACGAAATTCAGGAAGTTTCCAATAAAAAACCAGATATAACAGATTCGGGAGGACACAACAAACCAAACCTCTCGCTATCAAAAGATGCCACCCCTTCATGTGTATAAAGCTACAAACCACTACTGTTACAAAGCAAGTAAAAGATGTGACAACCACGTAAAATCCCAGCCGCTTTAGATATGGCGGCAAATCTCTTATGTCAAAAAGAACGGTAAACAGATTATATAATAGCCATGGCATTCCAACAAACAACATAGATAATACCGTAGACAGTATGACTCCATAAATTCCCCAGAATTGAACCATCACAAGATTCATTACAAGATTCATAAATGCTGTAATCAATGGCCGAAAACGATCCTCATGCCATATTCCTGCAGCATCTTTATATGTATTCAACAATAAATTTATTTCATAGATAAAATAGTAGATACAAAAGCAAATAACAGCCGAATACTCTAGTTTTAATCTTTCTCCTACCCATACATCCATAAAAGGCTGATAAAGGCACAACAGACATACCGTGCAAAAACCACTAATCCATGTAATGATAAAAGTAAAATTTTTTAAATCATTATAATTTTTTTCTTTTGTTTCGACAATGATACTATTACCGATTCCCGCCGTACATGCAGTAAACACAATCATTACAAATCCTATAACTGAACTCAATATAAAAAAATAGTTCTGATAAACTGCAAGCATTGACAAACCCAAAAAGGAAGAAACTACAATTGTATCTACCGAATTGACAACAATGCCTCCCATTTTAGATGTAAACAAGTCTCGTATCCTACAATTAATATCAAGAATTTCTTTCTCTGAAAGTTTCCCAACCGGCTTATAATTCGGATACATATAATCGGCTGCAAACGCCGTTGCTATATTTGTTAGGATCTGCATAACTAATGCTGCAATAACATACATATAATAATTTTTTAGAAATACAAGAACGAATATCTGAACCGAATACTGTATCGTGCTAACAGAAATTGTGATTTTGCTGATTATATCAACTCTTTGATGCGCCTGCAAAAGACTTCCTTTATATGCAAACACCCAATAAGATAAGACAGTGACAACCAGATTTAACAGATAAAGGATATAGATATTGAGTCCTCCAGGCAAATCAGATTTGACCAATTTGGGGATAAATGGAGTCAGGGTAATCCCTACCGCTGCTATTATGAAACCTATTATATAATAATATTTTCGATACTGTCGTAATAATGCACAAATTGTAGATTTATCATCTTCTGCAATCGGCTTATACATACTATATACCATAGCGCTACCTACACCTGACTCCGCAATATTCAATACCTGTAAAATGGATACAAACAAACTGTTTAGACCGAGATATTGTTCCCCCATCAGATAGATCATAGCCGTGCGCATAAGGAACGGAACCACAATCTGATATAATTTCATCAATCCCCCAAACGCCATATTTCTACTGGCATTTTTAATTCTGTCTATCTTCATTTTCTTCTCATCACTCCATTACTACATTGGTCATATTTTTCTTTAGTTGATCCATTGCCATTGCTTTTTCAGCCATCAGTTTATCCTCTATTCTTTTCCAATGTTCCCTTGAAACGGGAGCTTGCTCAAAAATTGTTTTTCTTCCCTGCTCCCTGCTTTGTAACTCAAACCTCCTCAAAATTGTTTCAATTCTGGAAAACATATCTGATACTCCGCTTTGCACCCTTCGGAAAACATAAAACTCCTTTTCAAATTTTACAGAAAAAGCAACCGCATGAAACGAATCCGTCAAAACATACTTTGCATATTTCAACATATATAGAAACTCTGCCGGGTTTATTGAATATATATCCGCATCCTTTCTCGAATTAATATAATATACATAAAGCTGTTTATTTTCTGCAAATTTTTGCACGGCATCCGGAATCTCGCCAAGAAAATAAGCTAGGATATATTCTTTCTTCATATCCACCCTGGGTTTTCTTACGATGTCGTTCCATTCTCTTTTTTCCAATAACAGCGTTGGATCTGAAACCAGGTCTGCCTGTCTCCCGGTGAGTTCCCGAACAATATCTACTGCTCTTTCTTCCCGAACAGATATATATTTCATTGAATTAAGCATATTCTTATAACGAATCTTACAATTTTCTGGAATACTTTCAACTCCCATACTTGCAGCAAAAGAAAGCCTTTTCTTTTTATCAGTAAATAAAAGAAACTCATAGTCTTTTCCTTCATAGTCAGGGTTCCATACCTGGTCGCTGCCCACAATAAAATAATCAAACTCCGGTTCTCCAATTTTTTTTCTCAAATCCTTATCATTTTTTACATACAAATAAGGAAATGTATCTATATACTCTTCCGTAAACTCTTTAAATTTTTTGATTCTTTTTACTCTCAAGGGCTCGACAATTCTCCCACTGGCTCTTCTATGATAAATACGATACAGAAAAAAAGGAATGCACTTTTTTATTGTCTTTATCAAAAAAGAACTTGAATGATGCACCCATTCTTTCCTAGAAAAGAAAACCAATCCACTTTTTGTCTGAAACCCTTCCTGTCTCAGTAATCTGTCTAATGCGTAATTTTGTAACCGATTACCGTAATTTTCATAATCAATAATTGTTACAATTCCAATCTTCATCTATTTTCCTCACACTTTTATCTATGCAGAATCGAGCTTCTATGATGCATCAGGAAAAAAAAATACATAAGCCATGCCTGCCTGTGCTTTGCTGCAAATATAATATCCCATCCAAAATTCATATCTTTCATATCAACCAAACGAAATACTGACTGAAAATAATCATTTTGTATCCATCCTGTAACAAGAGAAATTTTATCTTTTAAACATAATTTTTTATTTAACACGACTTTTTTCACTTCATTTATCAAATAATTTACAAAGTCTTTTCTAGTCTCTTTTTCAACCAAATAGGAATGCCCAAATGCATTATCCACTGCTTCTTTAAGTATTCTTTGAACATCGAAAATATCTTTTCTAAATATTGCAGACAAAGAGGCATCAGATTCCTGCCGATATCTATATAAAATATCTGGTATAACTTTTATTTGTTTACATGCTTTCATATAGGACAGATTAAACAATAAATCTTCTCCCAAGGACAAATCCGTGGGATATTGTAACTTACTATTGATTATCACTTTTCTCTTAAAAACTTTATTCCAAGGAACATTGAACAACTGCAAAGTATTTAAAGCAGAATAATCTGGTATGATTTTCTGATATGTCTTATAAACCGAAGGTACCTTCACCGTATGGATAGTTTTTTCCGGAAATGTTTCATATCCAAAAATCAGCCATTCGCAATCCGTTATATTCTCTACTATTATGGACAATGCTTCTTTTTTTAACTCATCATCACTATCAACAAAAAGAATCCATTCTCCGGTTGCTTTTCTCAATCCATAATTTCTGGTGTCGGACACGCCGCTATTTTCTTTTTGGAAACTCCTTATCCTTTTGTCTCCAAAAGACAATTCATCACATAACTGCCTAGTGCTGTCTGTTGAGCCGTCGTCAACCAGAATTAATTCCCAATTGGAATAATCTTGAAAAATAATACTTTTTACTGTATTATCTATTACTTTTTCACAGTTAAAAGCCGGAATAATGATACTGATCTTACAAGCCATATCCCTACATCTCCATCTCACCTCAAAATTTTTTATCTTTTAATTCGCCTAAATGAATTCAATAAGTGATTATAAATAAGTGCAATATACCAATGTTTTCCCTTTACCAAACGTATTAGTACTCTGTTTTGTAAAGCAATCTGATTAATCTGATCCAGCGATTTTTCCATCATCCTGAATTGCATAATCATGGTTGATACCTTAATTTTTTCCTGCATTACTAAGTTAGATTCCCATAAATCCCTCATTATACTCGCAAGTTTCCTGATATAAGCCAAACATAACGATTTATGTAATTTACTGCTAAAAAAATCCTGTTCTTCCAGATATTTTTCAAAATATTCGTAGACTGTATTAATATCCAAAATTTGTTGTAAATGAAAGGAGTGGGACATGCTTTTACCGAGTACTCGATAGCCATATAATATTTTATCACTCATGATTACTTTATCTGCATATGCAAATATTAGTATGGTCTGCAACAAATCTTCTCCTAATTTAATGTGTGCAAATTTTCGATACTCACTGCTATCTTTTAGCATTATTTCTCTGCGGATTGCCTTACACACTAAATGATTATATTCGTAGTTTAACGCTAAATCTGTAAACAACTCTTCTTTTTCATTTCTATAACAATACTTTCCGAAATCCTTTGAATCCTTTGTCATTCCATCTTCATAGAAGAAGCGAAATCTATAAAGGATCACATCTGGTTTTTCATCCTTTATCAATTCATAAAGAACAGACAGAGTTTCTCCTATATGAAAATCATCTGCATCTAAAAAAATAACATATTCTCCTATCGCCATAGACAGCGCTTTTCTTCGTGAAAGGATTAATCCATGGTTCTCCCAGTGGAAACTTTTAATTTTCTTATACTTTCTGCTATATTCATCGACAATGATACCTGTCCCATCCTCAGATCCATCGTCAATAATAATAATTTCGTATGCATCAAAAGACTGCCGTACTATTGAGTCTAAACATTCTCCCAAATATTTTTCAACATTATATGCAGCTATTAATATGCTAAATTTTATTTTTCCATCCATCTTTTACCCCTCGTTTTCATCCACATTATCCACGATTTTCCTTATAGTAAGCCGCATAAGAGAAAAAAATACAGACTGGAATAATCATAATGTCAGAAAAATTTGCTTCAATCAAAAAAACAGAAACTAGAAACATCATATAAGCTAATGAGTAAACATATGGTGCCTTAAACTTTATTAGCCTGTAAAGTGGAATTATCATCAACAACACTATCATGCTTCCAAATATTACTCCATAATTTACTCCAAAAACAAGATATGTATTATGAACCGTCAGCCATGTTATATTAAAAATAGTAACGATTAATGAATAGGATGAAACCATCCCATACCCAAACAAAGGTTTTCGTGCAATCAACGCCACACCTAATTCCCAGTCCGCCATGCGTCGTGTATCATTAAAAACATTCACCCCTTTTAAATAATGTAATAGTATATCTTGCGGAATAAGCTGAATGATAATCGGAACAGCAACTATAAGCGCCAGAATCCCAAACAGAACCGTCGCTCCGATTTTTTTCTGATGCCATAAAGTAAAAATCATTGCAATCCCCAAAACCCCAAGCGCGCCTCTTGAGCCTGTCAGCACTATTGCGCCTATGAGTATGATTAATTTAACTAAAGCGCTCTTACTTTTCTTTGTTTTCTCAAAAAAATCATATAATAAAAATATCGTCGGAATAACCATATAAGCTGAAATAAAATTTACATCGTAAAATTCTCCTGTGTATGATTGTATTGTCATGCGAGAAACCGAGATATCCGTGTATGGCTGATATCTAAAAATAATAATCCCAATAGCCAATATCAATGCTGATAGGATATAAAACTTTTTTAATCGTTCAAGTTGGTTAAAATCATATTTCATATTTGACCAAAAGAATATCAAAGAAAAGAAGAGCAAAGAAGCTAAATATACTCCTCGTTGATAATCTGTATTGATATATATAACCGAAACAAAAGTGAATATTATCATCACGGCTGATATTACTTTTTCTATAGAAAATAGCTTTATGTCATGATTTCTTCCCCTGGCTTTTCCCCAAACTAAAATTACACATGAGTTTAATATAATCAACAAATAGAATATAGAACGATTCCCAATTTCAAAAAATTGCGAACCATTCAAAATCAACAACAACATATGCATACTTAACAATGCTATGTTTATATCTGTTCCTTTGATCTTCATTCAACATACTCCTCAAACTTATCCCCCTAATAATGAGCAAACCTTAAAATACATGACTAATTCCTACCTCAAAAACCATTCTTACAAATCTTGAAATTGACATCCTATCAACTTCTTCTTTGTCATATCGCTCATCTATTAATTTCTTTATCTCTGAATAATGCCTGTTTTTTAATATACGATGTCTCCACAATCTGTTGCGGAAGAATATGTAAAGTACTGGTAATGAAATTTTCGGGAAACAAAGACTCCTTATAATATAATTATTAACTATTATATTTATTTTCCTCTCTTCTCCATATACACGTGCCACGTCGCTAGGAATATGGCACACACGTACCATATCAAGATACAGCATTTTCTTTCCCATTGCTCTAATTCGATAGGCAACATAATTTTCTTCAGAACCAAATCGTATTTTAGAAGGGTAAAGTTTTCTATCTTTAAAACTCTCTCTCTTTAGGACATGTGCTGCTCCTATATAGGACAATGCATATTTTTCCCCGCCTTTACAATATGTATATCCTTTTAAATAACGGTCATTAGGGGGTTCATATATTTCTACCGCTGCCGCTACAGCATCATCACATTCTTTCATTTTTTGATATATAATTGAAAAAAAACCTTCTGTCTCTACAACTGCATCATCGTCCAGGCAAAAAACATATTCGCCCCTGCAAAGAGAAAATGCAATATTACGCCCTTCTGATATTCCTAAATTTCTCTCCGCATAATAATATTTATAGGACATATTTTTCTTTTCCAGCAACGCCTCAACCTCACGCTGCGTACCATCGGATGAATGGTTGTCTACAATTACAATCTCCATCTCATCCATGCGATTCCGAATACAGGATTCAATTGCATCCAAAAGTTCTTTTTTTCTGTTATAAGTAATAAACATCACAGACATCCTCATCCGCTGCTATTCCCTCATTTCTTATTCTGTCTTTTAACTAACTTATCCCCTTTTACATTCTCAGAATCTTACTGCCCTATCAATCTGCTATGAACATAGGAAAGTATTCTCATCATCATAACCTGCCTGAATTTAACCGCAATCAGGAAAACCTTTTTAGCCTTCCCCAATTCCTTCAAAGACTTACTTTTTGTCCAATTTGGATATTTTTTTTCGTACCTTTTGATATACGCCTTAATATCTCTGCTGCTTTTATTTGCCTTACACATCATAAGCGTTCCTCCATATAGGAGGTCAGGTACGGACTTCTCTCCTAACTCTTTCTGATATCTGTCTGCCAATGTCTCATTCAGTACCTCAAAAGCCTTGAGCATATCACTTTCATCCATAGTTTTATTATTTGACAGCGAATCTGAACGCTGAAAGTAATAGTACATCGGTTCTTTCATATAATAAACAGAACCGCAGGCATCAATCGCCCTACATACAAAAGCTACATCTTCACACCTTCTAAATTCAGGGAACCTCACCTTATTTTCCCGGCAACCGGAAAGTCTATAAAATTTTCCGATTGCATGATTTCGTACAGAAACAATACATTCAGGAACACTTACAAATCCCCTTTCGCCGCTATACATAGAACGGGCAGTCTTACGTTTTTTGCCATTTATAATGTAATAATCATAAATAACGCAATTCACATAATTTTCTGTAATAACATGATTGACCTTCTCCAATAATCTGCTATCTACCCAATCATCGTTATCAATAAAAGTAATCCACTCCCCTTTTGCCATATCCATTCCAATATTGCGGGCATTTCCAGGACCAGTATTTTCTTTTGTACGGTAAATCGACATCCTAAGAGATGAACTGGTTGCATATTTAGAAATTTTCTCATAAGAACCGTCCGTTGAACAATCGTCCACGATAATTACTTCAAAATTCTTGTATGTCTGCTTTTCTAACGAGTCAAAGTATCTCTTCATAAAACGAAAAGAATTATACATTGGAGTTATGATGCTATATTTGGGGTCAGATGACTCACACCTCTTTTCATTCACTTTTGATATATCCTTAGATACTAACTCGCTTATGTCTACTACATAGAGTCCCCTATGTCCTTCAAACACAGAATCAAAGCAAATCCTATCACCTTTATGGTTCCATCGCGGATGCAGATCGCACCTTGTATCATTATCGTATTTAAACGGTGAAAAAACTCTTGCAATCGTAGTATTTCTTTGTTTTCTTTCATCTCCATCCATCAAATTGATACTTGCAATCCTCGCTCTGTCCGGATAGGAATCTGTTACAATCAAGCTGCCATCTGGACTGTAACTTGGATGTCCGTCATTAGAAAACTGTGGCCAACAATGCATATACTTTTGTGTTCTATCTTTCATCAGATAGTATCCCGGTCCTGTTTTCCTTTTATTTTCAAATGCAAGAATAGTACTGTTATTTTTCCAATAGCAATGGCTAACCATATCATCATCCGACAAAATATACATATCCGTACCGTCTACATTACAGGTAATTAACCTTGTATATTTTCTCTTACCGACAAGCCAGCGATACAACACTAGAAACCTTTTTCCATTCGGACTAAGCATAATATGATTTACCTTATGGACGCTTCCTCTTTCCTGCATTTCAGCTCTTGGCTGGAATCTTGCAAAATCTTTGTATGTAAGAAGGGCTGTTATTTCTCCATTCCTGAGATCAACTTTCCATATCGCAGTTGCATCAGGAAGCGCACTCCCCTCTGTCTTTTCTGGTACATTAAAGTATCCATATCCCGGACAGAGATTATAGAGTCTACTAAAATCCAGGGTTAGTGCAAATTCCCCGTCCTGTGACACTGCATAAACCGGCGCTGGAATCACTTTTTCTTCCAGTGTTTCCAGTGTAAGAATCACAGAGCAATATCTCCCACTCCGATAGTCGTTATACAAAATTCTGCTGCTGAAATCAGGTCCAAGCCACTGCAGCATAGAAGACTGCTGTACATTCCATGCCTTTGTATCTGCAATTTTCTTCACACGCTCCGGATCGCCTTCTCTTTTCTCTGTATCAATGAGAAGTATATCCGCCTTCTCTTTTGGCGAGACATCCGACCACGTATTCTTCGCTCTCATGCAGAGCATAAAACGATCTGTGCAATCCCATGGCGATTTATCATAATAGCCAAAGAAATACTCCAATGTCTGATCATTAGGAGAAATACGGATAATCTTTCCCTCTGAACTTATTCTAGGTGAAATAATATACATCCCCACCTGAAAAAATCTTTTGACGATCTTTTTCACCATTGGAAATTTATTTAACTGATAATTAATCTTATGCTCCAAACTCATGTTTTTGTTTCACTCCGCTCCTACAAATTCTCCCTATACCATGCAATTGCCTCATTCAATCCTCTGGCAAAATCATAATCTGGTTCATAACCAAGCATCTTACTTGCCTTACTGATATCCGCATTGCTGTGCCTGATATCCCCTGCTCGTTCCGGACCAAAACATGGCTCTATATCTTTGCCCAGAGCCTTTGCCAAAGAATAATATATATCGATCAGATATTCCCTTCCACCATAGGCAATATTATATGCCTCTCCCGCGGCTTCATGAGGAGCAAGGCAGGCTTTCAAATTTGCTTCAACTACGTTTTCAATGTATGTAAAATCACGGCTTTGCCTACCATCTCCATTGATCGTCGGTCGTTCATTATTTAAAAGCTGCCTAATAAACTTAGGAATTACAGCTGCATATGCACCATCCGGATTCTGCCTGCGGCCAAATACATTGAAATAACGTAAACCATAAGTATCAAGACCGTAATGTCTAGTATATTGTTTTGCCCACTCTTCATCACACCTCTTAGTCAAGGCATAAGGCGAGAGTAGATTTCCCTCTCTGCCCTCTCTTTTCGGAAGGTCTGGCTCGTCACCATAGACAGAAGAACTGGAAGCATACACAAATTTCTTTACTTTATTCTGCCTCGCCGCTTCCATCATATTAAGCGTACCCTGAATATTATTAGCACAATAAAATAATGGCATTTCTATGGAACGCGGTACACTTCCCCACGCTGCCTGATTCAACACATAGTCCACCCCTTCACAGGCTTTCATACAAGTGTCCAACTCCCTGATATCCCCTTTGATAAATGTATAGTCAGGATTATTTAGAAACACCTCTATATTTTCCTGTTTTCCTGAAGACAAATTATCAAGACATCTCACTTTATATCCTAAATTCAAAATTGCATCACACAAATTAAAACCGATAAACCCGGCTCCACCCGTCACTAAAAATACAGTTCCCTTTGGAAACCTTACATTCTGATATCCCATTACAACCTCCAGTAACTATATCCCACTGCCTCATATTCTTGGCGATCCAGCATTCCTTTCAAATCTAGCAAAACCTTTTTTCCTTCACCAAACAGAGCTTCCATTTGCCCCACTGTCATACCCAAAAACTCTGTATGGGCGACTGCAAGCACTACGGCATCCATATCTTTGATCGTATCAATGTCTGCAAAATCAATACCATAAAGCCTTTTTGCTTCTGCCGCATCTGCCATGGGATCGGCGACTTGTGGTTTTATTCCATATTCATATAATTCTTTTACAATATCTATAATTCTTGTATTCCTGGTGTCTGGGCAATTTTCTTTAAAGGTGAAGCCAAGTATGGCAACTTTTGCGCCTTTTACTGCTTTATCTGCTTTAATTAAACTCTTTACCACATTTTCTGCCACATACCTGCCCATATCATCATTAATACGGCGTCCAGACAGGATAATCTGGCTATGATATCCGAGTTCTTCGGCTTTATAAGTCAGATAATAAGGATCAACGCCAATGCAGTGACCGCCTACCAGACCAGGATAAAAATTCAGAAAATTCCACTTTGTCCCCGCCGCTTTCAGCACAGACTGGGTATCAATTCCCATCCTGTTAAAGATGATGGAAAGCTCATTCATAAACGCAATATTGATATCTCGCTGGCTATTTTCAATAACTTTTGCCGCTTCTGCCACTTTAATACTTTCTGCCCGGTGAACCCCTGCGTCTACGACAATCTCATACACTTTTGCAATCGTATCTAAAGATTCCTCATCCATACCAGATACAACTTTTGTAATCGTAGACAGTTTATGTAGTTTATCACCAGGATTAATTCTCTCCGGTGAATAACCGATTTTAAAATCCACACCACATTTGAAACCTGACTCTTTTTCCAGAATCGGTACACAGATATCCTCCGTCACTCCAGGATATACCGTAGATTCAAACACAACAATAGAGCCTTTTGTCAGGTTTTTACCAAGAATTCTTGCTGCGTTCTCAACCGGAGTTAAATCCGGAGTATGGTCGTCATGAACCGGAGTCGGAACAGCTACGATATGGAATTTTGCGTGCTTTAAATCTTCTTCATTAGAAGTAAATATGACGGTAGTACTCCGAATCACATCGTCTCCAACTTCATTTGTAGGATCGATTCCTGATTTGTAAACTTCAATTTTCGCCGTGTTCAAATCAAATCCGATAACCTTCACTCCCCGTCTGGCAAATTCTACGGCAATTGGCATACCTACATAGCCAAGACCTATAAGGGAAATAAATTCGTCCCTGTTCTTTATTTTCGTATATAAATCAGTAACCATTTTTTCCTCCGTCATTTTAATAGACCCGAAAAGTATCCGGCTCCATACGAAACATGAAGCAAAAGGAATAGGAACGGCATTTCCATTTTTTCATTCCCCTTTGCCCCAATTCTAATTCCAAAGATAAACCCACACATAAGGTGAAGTAACGCTGCAAAAATACCCATTACCCGTAATGGTTTCTTATAAATACCACCTAAACCAGTAACTATTAGAAAATTGACAAAAGCAAACGGAACTAAGTGTCTAATGGACAGGCCCATTCCATCCTCTTTTAGCAAAACCATATTCCACATTCCATTTTGGAATGCCTGCTTTGCCATTTTCCGCATCGTGTTCCTTGCATAGTAAGTACATTTTATCTGGGGATTAAAATAGAACTTTCCTCCAGTCTTTTTTATCCTCGAATGCATCTCCAAATCCTGGTTCCTTATATATTTTTCGTTAAAATATCCTACTTCTTCAAAAACTTTTTTCTTATATAGCCCATATACTGCCGTGTCTGCATACCCTGCCGTATCTGACACTCTGAAACTGGAATTTCCGACACCAAACGGAGAGGACAGGATCTTAGATATCGTATCATTATTTCCACTTAGAGTCTTGGTAATTAGTTTTCCTCCTACACATGAAGCGTTCGTTTTTAACATTGTTTTCATACTCATCATTAAAAAATCGGCATCTGCCCTGGCATGTGCATCAATCCTAACTACATAATCTCCTCTTGACGCTTTTATACCTATATTCCATCCTGACGCAAGGATTTGTTTGGGATTATTAAGTACCGTTATGGAAAATACCTCAGTCTGATATTGCCTTTTTATCTGTGTCACTATCTTTAAAGTGTCGTCTGTAGAATTCCCATCAACAATAATAATTTCATACTTATTTTTAGGATATGTTTGGTCAATTAATGATTTTAAAGCTAATTCCACGTATTCCTGTTCGTTTTTTGTCACCAGCAAAGCAGATATAAACGGCAAATCTGCTTCATACTCTTGTTCCTTTATTTTCTCTACTTTTTCTCGCATCTTCCCATTTACCTCACTACCGCCAGGACAGTTCTGAACATCGTCCATACTTCTCTAAATACCGAAAATTTTCTGAGACTTTCAAGGTTATACTCCATCTTAGCCGGAAGAATCTCTTCCATATATACTTTATCTACATCATCCGCTTCTTCCAGAAGCCCTGCCTCCTTTCTATAAAGGATACTTGCTTCCGAGGTAATACCGGCAGGCAATAATAGAGTTGCCCTCATTTCCCTCGTATACTTCTTTACATACTTGACTGCTTCAGGCCGTGTCCCCACAAAACTCATATTTCCTTCAAGCACATCAAAAACCTGTGGGAGCTCGTCTAACCTATATTTTCTAAGAAAAGCACCTGTCGGCGTTATCCTCTTATCTTCCGACACTGTTACTGCAGAACCAATCTTATCTGCATCTGCTACCATTGTACGAAATTTATGTATTCTAAATTTTTTGCCGTAAGCTGTCACCCGTTCCTGCCGGTAGAATATTCCTCCCGGGGACTCCCTGGCAATTATGATTCCAATGATAATCATCGGAATTACCGTTACCAATAAAACTCCCGTAGCGGCGGTAAAATCAAATATTCGTTTTACCTTTAATGCTATTTTTTTCTTCAAAAGGATATTGTAATATTCCCTCACTTCATCACATTGCATAAACTTAGGAAGTTCTTCCCACTTTCGTATCATATATCACCACAACTTCAAATATAAACGCCGTATGTCAACGGCATGCGTATACTGCCTCTTTATATTTTTCTATTACATAGTCTACTTCGTTATCAGTCAGTTTTGTGTGCAGAGGAAGCGTAATTTCATCAACAAACTGTGAATATGCATTCGGAAAATCTTTTATTTGAAACCCCATATTTTTATAAGCCGTCATCATTGGCAACGGTTTGTAATGCACATTCGTAGCAATCCCTTCTTCTGCCATCTTCATAATAATTTTCTGTCTTTGCTCCGAGGAAGTATGCAAAACTCTTGTTATATATAGATGACCCGAGCTTTGCCAGTCAACCGTTCCTCCTCCTTCTTCCTCGTAATGCGGCAGGCTCTTGATTCCTAATGGCTGAAATGCCTCATCATATCTTTCAATAATCTCTTTTCTTCTGGCAAGTATTCCTTCATATCGCTCAAGCTGCGCCAATCCGATTCCAGCCATAATATCTGTCATATTGCACTTATACCATGGACCCACAACATCATATTCCCATGATCCAGGCTGTGTCTTGAGCAAAGCATCTTTTGACTGACCATGCAGGCTATATAACTGCGCCTGCTGATATAATTTCTCATCGTCAAAACCTGGGATACTTTTCCATGTCAATGCACCCCCTTCCGCTGTTGATATGTTCTTCACAGCATGAAAACTAAACGAAGTCATATCTGCAATCTCTCCTATCCTCCGCCCATGCCAGGATGCGCCAAATGCATGAGCCGCATCTGCACAAATTGCAATACGCCCAATTGCTTCCTGAATTTGATTGGCTGGTCTGAATAAAGATTTTTTCTTTTCCACTATAGAAAAAATACGGTCATAATCACAAGGAATACCACCAAGATCCACAGGAATAATCACTTTCGTCTTTTCATTGATGGCATTCGCCATCGCATCATAGTCCATTTCTATAGAATCTTTTTGCGAGTCAATCAGAACCAGTTTCGCACCCACATGACATACCACGGAAGCTGAAGCCGTATATGTATACGCCGGGACCAGTATCTCGTCGCCATCTCTGACACCAAGCAACCTTAATGCCATTTCTGCGCAAGCTGTCTGCGAGTTCAGGCATATTGCTTTATTTGTATGACAATATCCAGCTATTTTCTTTTCAAACTCTTTTGTCTTTGGTCCAGTAGTAATCCACCCAGAGCGTATCACCTCCGCCACAGCTTGTACTTCTGCCTCCGACATATCAGGCGGCGAAAATAATATCTTCATACTTTTTTCCTTTCTATCGGTTTATCTTTTTTACTCCCCTCTTTTTCACAATCAGCCCCTTATTATCTACTTCTAGCAATATTTTCTCGATCTCACAACAGATTTCAACACTTATCTACAATCTCCAACCCCGCCAGAATTCTCCCTGCCCCAAAGATTCCCGGAACTTTCAATCTGGCAAGCCGTTTATGCCTATCAATCTGACAAATTCTCTCTTCCAATCCCCATAACGGACCTTCCGTAACATACGTAAGTCCATTTTTGATTACACCTTTCGACATGCCTAGATGATGATTCTCTCCACACAAAGACGTCAGGAACCTTTCTTCATTTTTTCTTACATAAAGAATTGCTCCTTTCTCCTTTGACAGAACATCCATTACTGCACAACATCTCAACTCTTCTGTCAGCGCCGCTTCATCGTCGCTATCCAGAAACACATGTGCCGGAAACATTAACTGTCTTTCCAAATGCCACTCCCCCTGGAATCTCCGCATCCTGTCATACGTAAAAACAAATGCTTCTTTCAAAGCTTCTTTTGACATATTTCGCTTACAGGTATCCAGAGTCTCCCATTCTTTTTGCTTTTTACAATGGAGCAGATACCAAATAGCAATCACTTCCTTCGCAGAGTAAACTACTCTGCGAAATTTTTAGATTATATTTAGGATATTTTTTCTGAAAACACACAAAAATTACAGATAATACAGAAAAACAATTCATATAGTATGAATATAATTCACATATTATTATACTCAACCATTTCAGTTATTGCAAAAAATCCCCCAAAAGCAATTTGGGTATTGAATTATTTATCTTAGATAGTTATAATAGATATGCTATTTAAAAAAATTTCTTAGAGTAGTTTACTCTGCGAAATTTTTTATTTTTCCAATCTTGACGAAAAAAGTACCGCAACCATTCTGATCACGGTACTTTATAAGCCTTCCGGTCTCTTTCATTACTAATCTATCATCTTTCGTTAGAACTTCCCAGCCTTCGCCGCTTCCTCGATCGAAACTGTCATCCTTGATTTTATAGGGTTTTAAGGGCTATTTGTGTGCTACTTGTGTGTAACGCACCTAAATTTTTATCAATTTTTGAACACTTACAGACACTTTCTTTAATCCCACGTTAATTTGTATTCCAACACATGGCTCAACAATTTTCTTGGTTCAACATTAAACTGCTTTGCTAATTTCTGTATTCTCTCATCCAGCAAATGAATATTTTCTTCCTCACATCTACGAATATCCGCTTCCTCATGCAACAAAAATTCTGAAATACCATTAGGCTCTGCCCCAAGTTTCTCAAATAATCTTTGACTTGGATAATTTTCAGCATCAATTCTTACACGAAATTCCGACACATTCAGACGATTCTTTATTTCATCTAACATAACGCTAATTGCTCTATATCCAATTCCTTTGTGTTTCCACTTATTCAAAATTTCTATCGCTATCTCCCATTGTTCATGCGTAGTATTCTTTATACCACAATATCCGGCATATTCATTATCCACGATTACCGAAAACATTAATGCTTTATACTCTATATGTTCATTCCATAACATATTACGATAGGCTTCTTCTTTCATCATTGACTTAACGATATTATTTTCCTTTTGCAATTCAATAAATATGTGTTTATCCGAATCCTGTACTTTTCGTAATATAATTTCATTTTCTGTAATAATACACTCTCCCATTGCCCAGAACTTTTTATAAATCTTTTTCCCCATTTCATCATTTGTAGCAATATCAATTAAACGTTCTGCCAGCAATGTATTCTCTTTATCCTTAAGAAAATTGATTGCTTCTTTCTTTTTTTCTTCAAAGGTTCTTCCATCTTCTTTTTCTATAATGTTCATAACTTTATGTATTGAATCTTCTATTGAAATTTTCATAGCGTTAGCAGCTAATGATTGATTTTTCATCTTAACGACCTCTTCCATATAATGATAATTTTTATTTTATCACAAAACCGCCTTTTTGCATATTTCAAAAATATTTTAGAATAACAGCAGGACTAAGCCTTTTTGAAAATGTCCGGCAGAAAAAGGCACTAACTACCCCTATGCGGCGTTTCCCTATAAAACCCCCACGGCATGATATTTTATGCAAAACAAAAGGGTATCTATGTAGCCGATACCCTCAATAGGTTTATGTGTTATTATGCTATTTCTTCTTTCAATTCTTTCTTGTATTTGTAGTATGTTCCTTTTGATGTGTTATGCAAATATTCCCTCAATATCTTAGCATCGGAATATTTACCGTCAAAATCCTTTGATAAATCCCTTATAGTTTGCTTTATATGATCTGCTTTATCTGTCTTTATATTGCAACTTCCCTCTGGCCTGCCCTGCCTCTTACTTGAAGTAGCCTTACCCTCTGTCACTCGTTTAATAAGAAACTGTCTCTCATGCTCTGCCTGTTCAAACGCAAGCCGGATATTGTCTTTCAAGTTCTCCTGCTCAAACTCTGCCACAAGTTCAAGTATTCCGTTTATGAGATTATCCATTTTCTTATTACTGGATGATACTTTCTCTATATGCTTTTGTGTCCGGCGTTTATATTCGTCTGTATCTATATGCCGCTCTTTCAGAAACACAAGGGAAATACCCTTGCTCAAAAGTTCCATATACAGAGAAAAGCCTTCATCAGCATTTCTTGACATTCTACTGACTTCATCAAATATTATTGTATCTCCCGGCTTTACCTTATTCAGCAGTTTTTTAAACTCTGCCCTGTTATCTATGTCTTTGCCAGATTGCTTTTCGGATATAATGATTGCATCACCATTGAATCCTATAATATTGTTTATCTGCCTTTCTACTTTCTGTTGGATTGTAGAAACTCTTACATAACCGTATATTTTACACATAAGCTGTTCCCTCTCATTCCCTAAAACAGTTCAAAAATAATTATAAATAAATTTATACTAAAATTATACTTGTTGTTGCTGTTATTGTCAATAGAAAATGGTATATTTTAATCTATAATTTTTTTAGACTATTCAAAAAGAAAAATAGGAAAATAATACTTGTAGGGGAATCTGGGAATTGTCTTAAAAGAAAGAATATGATAGAATATCAGAGAGGAACAATCGTGTTGTAAGGTGGTAACCTCCCAAAACTTCATGCCCGGTTTGCCGGAGTACATAAGAGGGGAGGTGGCGCAAATGACAGCTTTTGAAATCATTTCGATTTTCATAGGTATATTAGCTCTGCTGATTGCCTTTGGTAGTTTTGTTATAGCGTTGCTTGCCTTTCTCGATAAGAGGAACAAGCGAAAATAAATAAGCCTACCTTGTATCTTGGCGGAACAGGTAGGCTTATCGTCTAATCTTGTGAGGTCAACCACTTTGTGGGCGGTTGTTTCCTCTTTTGTATCTATAATATAGCATAATCCCCGGATAAATTCAAGAAAAAATTCCGTTAATGCAAACCGTTAGGAAAATAATAGACTGTTGCCCTCTGTGGTTCTACAGGCTTAAAATACTCGTCCGGGTTTTCTCCGGCTTCTATTAACTCCTGTCTGCATTTCTCTATCCGCTGTAAAAGTTCTTCCCGGCTTTCACCGGTTATCGCCATCACATCATCTAAAGAAAAATACTCATGCTCATTAAATGCAGATGCAAGGCTCATTCTCAAACCGCTGTAGATAGCTTCTAATGACAAATCATAGTTTTGTATGCCATCATCTATAATCGGCTCTAATTCTGCTCTGGTAACGCCATATTTGCCATAATTCGCAAGCAAATTGTTTATAAGTGTGTCCTTTTCCATAATGATCTACCTCGTTTTCTCTTTATCGTCCAAACAGAGCCATATTTTCAGCTATCGCCTTATGCCTTGCTATTGTGTCTGGAATTGCTAAAATTTCACTACGCTTTTTGTGTTCTTCCTCCAGCCGTTTAATATCTCGTGTTTTCGACGAATTTTTACGTCCAAAACCTGCTCACATCTGTTCAACATAATAAGCATATCTTTCAGGATTGTTTCGCCTGAATTTGCAAAGCATATTATTTTCCCCATATCTTAACGCTTTTATAAAATCCTCATAACCTGCAATCTTCTTTTCACCCATTGTGTTTACCTCGCTGTTTGTGCGTTCAGGCTCTTTTATTCGTCCAGAACAAATTCCGCAATAAAAATCCCATAACTTACTTGAATCTTCTTCTCCTATCTCCGCAAGCCGTTTTTCCCTTTCAGGAGTATTTGGAAGTGTGGAATACACATAATTATATATTTTTACCATGCGTTCATACTCTGCTTGATTCATATAAATTTCTCCCTCCTATCTAAAACTATACGGCTTATTTTTGAATGTGTTTTCAGTTAATCGCCGTTAAATATAACCGTATGGTGTATCATACTTTGATATATGCTCTTGCAAGCGTGGATTTTCTTCAAGATAATACTTTTCGGGGGAATCTCTACAGTCTGCTTGAACCTCTATACACAATTGCCGAAATTCGTCTACCATCTGTTTTTCTTCTCCCTCCGGCACTTTCCCCCAAAAGTCAAAATCTGTAAATGATATTAAATCATATGGCAGCAGAAATCTAGCAAAATAATAATCCCACTTATCAGAATCCATCTTTTCAGTATCTACTATCTTCTTACACTCCGCTCTCTGCCGTTCTAATTCATCTATATCCATCGTTGATGAAATTGTCGGCTGTAAATACTTTGTTTTTAACGTCATTGCAGGAGCAGGATAAAATTCATTTGGCGGCACCTCATGAAATGTTTTCTCAAACATCTGCTTCTCAATATCATATAAAATTCGATATGGCAGCAGTACCTTATTGAAATGTAGTTTTCCGAACGCCATTAAATGAAACGCCATAGCCCTGTGTTGCTTTCTGTCCAACTCTTTCTTTTTCTCCAATGCTTCAAGTGCCTTTTCTCTTTGCTCTGCATTCATCATTCTTTAAATTCCCCCTCTATCGCTGGAACAAATTCACCTTTTTCATTATTCCACACAAGTCCTGCATCTGATATCTGTTGTTCTATTGTTGGTGGTTTTACTGGCGTTTTATCGCTAATAGCCTCAATCTTAAACTCCGAAGTGTTGACATAACCATGATTGTTAGATAGGTCAAACATTGCTATAACAGGTGGTATCTGCATATGATACGCTAATTCCTTTTTGCAGGCGGCGATTGCATTCTTTGTCTGTTTAATGAAATCCTGCCAACTGCTGTCCCTTTGCTGTTCATAGGTCAATAATGTGCGTCTGGTTATTCCTAAGAATGTACATAATGCTTCAATATCCGGCACTAATTTTTTATCAATATCTGGACTTGCATTGGTATCTCTCACATATTGAAAGTAATCAATAGTGGTTTGCTTAAATTCTTCCAATCCATCCCCTGTATCAGCATATGCCGGCGGTCTGCCCGTTTTCAAGCTGTCAATGGTCATGCTCAATACCGCATCAAGCGTATTATCCGCATCTATCGGCTTTGGCGTGAATCGTTTGTACTCCTTCGGTTTGATTTCATTTTTCATGTTACATCATCTCTCTTTCTGAAAATTTCCTTTTTTAGTGTAAAGAAACAACGTGATATGGTTAGTCCAATCATCTACAAATTTTCTATCCTACTTCACTTCAACACCTCCCTACAGAAATATTGAAACGTCGATACTATGTAGTAACCGCTGTATTCCGGGGAGATAAATTGTATATTAGTGCCAAATCTGTGTTCCCATGTTTTTAATGAAGCCATGAAACACGTTGGAGTAAATTCTGTTCGGTATTTGTGCCCGATAATATCAGAGTAACCGCCCGGTGCTTCAATCATCAAATATGATTTACAACTGTCACTTTTCGCTTTCAAAAATTCTGTTTCAAACTGCTGCCGTTTCTGTGCTAAATTGCCGGACAATTCTTCTAAACTGGCTTTTCTTTCAATAACAATGTCTTTGTGAAAATAAATATCCTCGCCTGCTGCCACCGCCGGAATCATAAATGAATAATCTCCATAATCTAGTTTTTCAGATTTATAAGATATTCCTTGTTTTTTAAAGTAATCTATAATGTGGCTGTTTTTCTTTTCCCTCGAATCCACCAGTATAACCATGCTTTTAGCAAATTTCTTTATGTCCTCAACTGAAAATTTATATTGTTTCATTTCTTGAATTTCTCCTTATAAACTCGTTCCAATTCAGTAACTACTGTTAGTAGCAGATTAACTACAAATTTGCACTCATTATATTGCTTTGCTATTTCACTGCTTTCATTAGCTACCAGTTCCCAATAACTATCATCTTCTCTAACATCTGAATATTTTTTGTGAAAATCCCAGACCGATTTATACATTTTAAAGTAGTCCATTTGTTCCACCTACTTTCATAAAATTCGTTAAGAAAACCGTAGAATCTCTTACATTCTATTTACACATTTCAATTTGCAAAAGTCTCGGAACCCTTGATTTTACTGGGTTTGTGCAATTTGTGCAAATATCATGTAAAGGTTTGAAAACTAACTCTATAGATACTTTACATTCTATTTACACAAACTACACATTGACTGTTTTTTATTCAAAAGGAAGTGATGCATTATCATCTATTTCTATAAAATCTTCCTCTATAAGGACATATCCTTTTACCACGTTTCTAACAGTCTTTCCGTCAACCGTTCCGCTTGCAGAAAATAGCTTTCTTGTCTTCAATTCGATATAGAAATTATTCCTGCCGTCAATACCTAATCCTGAATCAGAACACCATTTTGAATAGGTCTCATATACTGCTTTTGCAGACACATTCTTATCAGATTTCACTAGACATTCCGATATAAACCGTCCGATTTTATCAGAATCGCTTTCATACTCTTCTGTAGAATGCTGAATGGCAGCAGGCGGCGTTAATCCCTCTTTACGGTACAAATATAGACCATCAATCATCCAATTTAGAATACCGGCTGATTCTTCTCTTAAATCATCTTTTAACCGCTTATTCTGCTCTTTCTCTTCAAAATGTTTGCTAAAGCTGACTACCCTCACACGACCACTCTTGAAAATCGTGTTGTCAGTGATTGTTGGCAGATAATTTGTGTTTAAAATCAATTTGAATCTCGGCGTAAATGAAAATTCATTCTGATGCAGAAACCTAGCTGTTACCCGGTCACGCCCGGTCAATGTTTTTACAAGTGAAGTATCGAAAATCATTCGTTTGGGAGGTTCGGACGCAATTACAAGCCTGCTGCCCGCTAATTTCGCAATATCCGGCGAAGCTGTCCGGCTATCCTTATTTTGCTTAACGGCTAAAGTTTCCGGTGAAATTGTCGCTCCATAATCCGCAAGTATTGATAGAATCGTCTCGCAAATTGTACTCTTGCCATTCCTTGTAGAACCTCCGTAAAAGAAATATAGTTCTTCCTCCGCTGTGCATCCAGTAAGGCATAGACCAAAGATTTTCTGCATATACTTAATTTTCTCTGTGTCACCCTCCATAATTTCAGAAATGGTCTTCTTCCATAATTCACAAGTGGCAGCAGGCTCATAATTTGCATTGCATACTTTTGATAATAATAAGTCAGCATTATGCTTCAATACTGTTGGTTTATCTCCCGATAAATCTAAAACGCAATTCTGACAGTTTAAAAGAAAATCTTCCTTGTCAAGTTCTTCATTTTCAAAATAATTCAAGTCTTTTGCATCATTTACCATTGTATTTCTATCTCGATAATTCATCAGGCGTGACGCATATTTCAAATAGCTTTCCCTTTGCTTTTCATCTAATCCGGTGTTGCTAACCGCATAAGATAACAATGCATCTGCCAGTTTTTTAGCATTTCTTTTCGCTCTCATGCCCTCTGTGTCTGCTACCCACTTAATCCCGTTGTAATACATCCAGTCCTTTTGTGTGGGGTTGTATCGGCTCACATCCTTAAATACGGTACTGAATAGCTCCGCTGAACCTTTGTCATTTCTTGCGAATCTCTTAGAAGCATCTAATTCTATCAGCTTATCCACAAGAGAGATTCTTCTACTTTCTACATTCTTTACGGATTCTTTAACGGTATTTTTTCCTTGTTTAAACATCTGTTCAAACTCTGCCTTGCTATGTCCTGCATTAAAATAGTCTGTGATATCTCCCTTTGGCATATCCGACATAGGAACAATCACCCTTGCACTTTTAGCAATCCCTTGTAAATCTCTCTGAATCACGCTTACAACATGCTTTCCCGGTTCGTCATTATCTGCCAGTATAATTACATTTGCATTTTTGAATAACCCGGCAAAATCCTGTTGCCAATCATTCACACCGCCATAAGTAATAGCTGTATAACCTTTTGATTTAAGCGTATTTACATCTTTTTCGCCCTCCGGGATAAATATAGGCTTGCCCTCTGAAATTGCCTTATTTATGGCTTGTACGCCGTCAGGCGCATAGATAGATTTCAGTTCCCGACGGTTCCTGCCTTGCAATCCGTAGGTAAAACGCTCATTCTGAAGAACCCCATATAATATTTTTTTACCCTCAAGCCTAATCTTTGTAAAAGCATAGCCACCGTTAATAGAAACGTAATGGTATATCGCTTCAATCCGGCGTTTCTCTCTGCCCTCAATGTAGGCTTTCCATTTTTGGTTTATCGGCTCAACATCATAAAAAGTATTTTTCTTTTCAAGTCCTGCTGCCCTTAAAATATCATCAACCTTGCATCCTGCATGACAATAAAATAATGTACATTTTTTCCCTTTTGTGATTGTCAGTGATGCATGTTTATCATCATGCGCCGGACATCTGCATTGCGCCTTAGTTCCATAGCGTTTTTTTATTTCAAATGGCAGCAGGTTACTTTCATATATTTCTATATCTGTCATTTATCCCACCGCCCCTCTAATAAACCTCGTATCTGCTCGGCTTTCTCGTCAAGGGCATCCATTACACGCTGTGTATATACATAAAAATAAATGTCTTTGCTATGTTCTGTTTGTAGTCGTTCGTATATATAACGCTTTTTCATTAATTCTCTCTGCCGTTTTTCCAACTGATATCTTTTTAGAAAATTCATTCAGATTCACCACCCTTTTTGTAAACAAATCCTGTGTGCATCCAGAACAAGCGAGGACTAATCCAATAAGTATATTGACTGCTGCCCGGTAATTTAAAAGCCTTGCCAAACTCAACCATATTGTTTTGAAGCATTATTCTAAGCGTTTGCTTATCGGTTCCCATCGCCCTAGCGGCTACTTCAATCGGCACCGATGCAGTATCGAAAACAGGTTCTTGAAAGACTTTGATTCCTTTTTCTTCCATATCACCACCGCCTATTCTGCTGACAGTTCATCGATGATTTTGAAAATCTCCGCTTTCTTATCGCCAGATAATTCAACTCGTAATTTACGGCTAAAATTCCCATCATTGATGCCAAGTCGCATCGCAATTCTAAATAACGGTACATCATTATTTTTTGCGTATTCTCTGATATCTTTATTGCAAATATGTTTACCACGCATGAAATCACCTCTTCTTTGACTTATGTTCCCATCTTTAACACTTGCAAAAGTCTAAAGAGGCGCTATCCCTTGATTTTACTAGGATTGCGCCTCTTTAGCTTTGATTATGGATGTTGTATGGAAAGACTATTT
>CAJTDD010000020.1 GCA_910574885.1 Lachnospiraceae bacterium
AAGATTCGTGAGAGGATCTGGGAATACCTGATTTTTTAGTGCAAAAATTCTGATTTGATTGTTAGATTAATACAATTTTCGGACAATCTGGGGGGGGGGGTGTGGAATGGAATAGATATAGATAACAAGTGCAGCTTTGAAGATTTTGTCTTTGTTGCACACCATGCACAAATTCAGAATAGTCATATAGGCAACCATACCTCTATCGGAAGATACGATAAAATCCGGGAAGCGGATATTGGAAAGTATTGTTCGATTTCATGGGACGTAACAATCGGCGCTCCGACACATCCTTTTTCAACAATAACAAATTGTGCGCTCACATATCGAAAAGAATATGGTGTTGTTGACTTTGATGATAATTTACCGCAGAAAAGAACTAAAGTCGGGCATGATGTTTGGATAGGATGTGATGCGACCTTGATTGCAGGAGTGACTGTTGGCAATGGGGCTGTCGTCGGCGCCGGTGCAGTAGTTACTAAGGATATTCCTCCATATGAAATCTGGGGAGGAGTTCCGGCTAAAAAAATTGGAGCAAGATTCGATGAGAAGACGATAGAAGTTCTTGAAGAGATAAAATGGTGGAATTGGCAGCCGAAGGAAATACGCGAATGCTTGGAATTGTTCAGGAAGAAATTAGACTATGAAACGGCTGCGAAATTAAAGGCGTTTGCTGATAATAGGGAGAAATGATGATGAAAATACTCTTTTTACATGGGGCAATAAAAAATTCGGGAGATTTCCTAATATCTCTTAGATCGCAGAATCTAATAAAGTATACGCTCCCCAATTGTGAAATTGATGCTTTGTGGGAAGGAGAAAATGAACAAACAATCCAATCTCATCTTAAAGATAAGGATGGAGTCGTATTTGGAGGCGGACCTTTTTTTACCCACCATATCCATCCAGGTGATATTCCGTTTGTTTCAAACCTCGACTCGTTCGGACTTCCTATGCTTAATATAGGAGGAGGGTGGTATGGACCGGATTATAGGTATGAATCGGTTGCTAATTATGAAATGGATCATACCAGTATGAAACTACTAAAGAAAATAGAGGCTTCCGCAGGATGCCTGAGTTGTAGGGATTGGTATACAGTTAATATGCTCAAGAGCAAGGGATTCAAGGCAGAAATGCATGGTTGCCCCGCATGGTATGACATTGAGAATGTTGGAAGCTCCACTTTACGGGAAATCGATGGAATTAAGAAAATATGCATTTCCGATCCTGCAAATGTTAACAATTCAAAAGCGGCTGTAAATCTAATTGATCTACTTAAAAAGTTATACCCCGCAGCAGATATGATTTATGTGTTTCATCGAGGAGCATGGGAGAAAGAAGAAGGCAAACGGGGTGAGTTAAGGAGAACCGGAATTGAGCCAACATTGAAAAAAAATCGTATCAGATGGGTTAATATAGCTGGAGGATGCGAAGGATTTTCCATTTATGATGATTGCGATCTTCACATAGGGTTTAGAGTCCATGCTCATATCTATAATTTAAGCAAAAGAAATCGGACGGTGTTACTTGAAGAGGACGGTAGAGGCGCTGGCGTTAATCAGGCTCTCGGCCTTGGCAGCATACATGTTTATAACGATAGAAGGCAATTTAAGCCGGAACTTGCAAAACGCCTGGAAAACAAACTGTTTCCCGCAGTCAATACATACTTGAAAGATGAGATCCTAAGAAATATAGAGCGAAATGATTACACGGATTGGATAGAGTATGAATTGGCGTTCAAAAGAATGCAGTTTTACTTTGAACAATTAATCAGACACATAAGCAAAATAAAGGATTGGTGATATCACAATGGAGATACTGGCTGTAATTCCGGCACGTGCTGGGTCAAAAGCAATACCTAATAAAAATATTCGCTCTGTAAATGGACATCCGATGATTTTTTATGCAATCAACAATGCTATTTTATCAAACTATATAACGGATGTTGTTGTTTCCACCGACTCGTATGAAGTTAAGATTATAGCGGAACAGATGGGCGTTCGCTGCCATTGGCGACGGCCGGAGCTTTGCGAGGACTCCGTGGCGCTGGATGCTGTTATATACGATGCTGTTGTGAATGATGAGAAGGAATATGACTATGTGATTACAATGCAGCCCACCTCTCCAACCCTTCAAGTTTCAACACTTGATGACGCAATCAGGCATACGATAGAAGACGATTTGGACACTGTAATTTCAGCAATCAATCATCCGCATCTTTCATGGAGGGAAGAAAACGGGCGGGCAGTGCCGAATTATGAGAAAAGATTGAATCGGCAGTATCTTCCGGCTAATTATATGGAAACAGGAGCGTTTGTTGTATCTAAGAGAGCGGTAGTTTCTGAAAATAGTAGAATTGGGAAGAAACTTGATGTATATGAAGTTTCAGAAAATGAAGCGATAGATGTAGACACGTTTATTGACTTGTATGCGGTAGGCGAGATTCTTAATCAGAAGAAGGTTGCTATCTATGTGAACGGTAATACCTTGAGAGGTACAGGCCATATATACCGGGCTCTTGAGCTTGCAGATGAATTTCTTTCAAAACCGGATATTTATTATGACAGCAATCAAACAGATAGAATACTTTTTGGTAATACAACGCATAACCTGATACCTGTAAACGGAATCGCCGAGCTGTTTCAAATAATAAAAGAGAAGAAATATACAGTCTTTATCAATGACATCCTTGCTACATCCATTGATTATATGATTGGTCTTCGAAGCGTTATGCCGGAAAATGGTAAAGTCATCAATTTTGAGGACGAGGGAGAAGGCGCAGGACAAGCCGACTTGGTCTTCAATGCACTTTATTCCGAACAGGAAGGCAAAAATTTCTATGGGGGTGAAAAATACTATATTGCTCCGAAAATTTTCTTAATGTATAAGCCAGTCAAGATGAAAGAAAAAGTCGAGAAGGTATTTATCTGTTTTGGCGGTGCAGATCCGCAGAATTACACGGACAGAGTGTTTAGAATTATTAGCAAAGAAAAGTATAAGAATCTTTACTTTATCATTGCTCTTGGCCGTGCAAAGCAAAATGTCGATGCCCTTATGGAGTACAACAAATCCAAAAACATGGATGTATATTTTGATGTAAAGAATATGCCGGAATTAATGAGCGAATGCGATGTGGCCCTGACTTCGAGAGGAAGGACGGCATATGAACTTGCAATCCTGGGGATTCCATCGATTGTTCTTTCGCAGAATGTAAGGGAAGAGGGACATGGTTTCGTTTGTGACGAGAATGGGTTTATGTATATGGGTACAAACCCATCTGACCATATGATTGAGTCAGCGCTTGATATGTATGTGACTATGCCCCAGGAAGATAGACAGGGGTTGCAAAATAAGCTGCTTCAGAATGATTTGAAGAATGGTCGTAAACGTGTAATTCGATTGATACAGAATTTGTAAAAGAAAGAGGGAAAAAATGAGAAATTCTAAACCGTATTTGATTGCTGAAATTGGTGTTAATTTTTATGACACGGCTAGAGTGATGGATATTTCTCCGCTTGAAGCGGCGAAGCTTTATATTGATAAGGCGGCGGAGGCAGGGATTGACTGTGCAAAATTCCAGTCTTATAAGGCTGGCGCGATTGTCTCAAAGAATTCACCGGCATATTGGGATACGACGAAGGAACCAACCAGGACACAATATGAATTGTTTTTAAAGCATGATAGCTTTGGGGAAAATGAATACCGCGAGCTTTGCCAGTATACGCATTCCAAAGGCATTGATTTTACCTCCACGCCTTTTGACTATGCATCGGCAGATTATCTGGAAGATATGGTTGATTTTTATAAGATTAGTTCCTCTGATCTATCCAACCTGCCCTTTATCCGACACATCGGAGCGAAAGGGAAACCGGTATTTCTGTCTGTAGGCGCGGCATATCTTTCTGAAATTGATGAAGCCGTCAGAGTTTTGAAAGAATCTGGCTGTAAGGATATCACAATTCTACATTGCGTCCTTTCATATCCGACTGCTCCGAAGAATGCGAATCTACGAATTATAGAAACCTTGAAGAAGGATTTCCCGAATGTGAAGGTTGGATTCAGTGATCATGTTGCCCCGGACGATACGATGATGACTTTAGCTGCGGCGTATATGATCGGTGCAGATGTCATTGAAAAACACTTCACCCTTGACAAAAAACTGCCTGGCAATGATCACTATCATGCAGGAGAACCTGAAGATTTCAAAAAAGCGATTGCAAACTTCAAGTGGATTGATATGGTTCTTGGTAGTGGAGAGAAGACGGTTCTTGAGTGTGAATGGATTCCGAGACGTGAAGCAAGACGTTCCCTGGTCTTGACTAGAGATATGAAAGCGGATGAAGTTATCCGGAAAGAAGATTTAATGCCGAAACGTCCGGGAACTGGTATTTCACCAGTCTATACAGATATTGTTGTAGGTCGAAAGATTGTAAAAGATTTAGAGGAGGACACAATCCTGACTTGGGATATGGTGTAAAAAGGAAGATGAACACAGAGAATGATTCCCAAGGAAAACGAATGTATAAATTGGCGGGAGAATTATTTCCAGTTTGCAGGAGTATTACCGGGGAAGGAACAAGGACAACGCTCAGGCGTATCCAAAAAGAGATACCACATATGATAATCCATGAGATTCCTACCGGGACAAAGGTTTTTGATTGGACAATACCGAATGAATGGGAAATCGAAGATGCATATATCGAAGATGCGGATGGAAACATAATCGTCGATTTCAAGCAGAACAATCTCCATGTTGTAGGATATTCTTCGCCAATTGATGAGTGGGTTTCCTTAGAAGAATTGAATAAGCATTTATATTCACTTCCGGAGTATCCGGACTGGATTCCATATGTAACCAGCTATTACAAGGAACGTTGGGGGTTCTGTGTCGCGCACAATCAGAGGATGTCTCTGAAAGATGGGCAGTACCATGTGATTATTAAGAGCAAGTTGTTTGAGGGAAGTTTGTCGTATGGCGAACTGTTGATTCCGGGTAAATCAAATAAAGAGATTTTCTTATCAACTTACGTATGCCACCCCTCGATGGCGAATAATGAGTTATCCGGTCCGGTGGTGCAGTTGGAATTAGCGAAATGGATTCAAAATAATAAAGAAAGGAAATATTCATATCGTTTCATTTGGGTTGCAGAGACAATAGGAGCGATAACTTACCTTTCAAGAAATCTCGATACCATGAAGGAGCGGATTATTGCCGGCTACAACTTAACCTGTGTAGGTGATGAACGAGCTGTCTCGTATGTGTCAAGCAAATATGGCAATACGCTTGCGGATCAAGCGGCGAGGAATGTTCTTCATTTTATGTATCCGGAATATATAAGTTATGATTTTCTACATAGAGGCTCTGATGAACGTCAGTATAACGCACCGGGAGTGGAGCTTCCAGTATGCAGTGTTTGCTGTTCAAAATACCACGAGTATCCAGAGTATCATACGAGCGCAGATGACATGAGCTTGATTAGCCCGAAAGGGCTGCAAAGAGCATTTGATATATATAAAGAGATAATCATGTCTCTGGAGTACAATACAAAATACAAAGTTAATTGTTACTGTGAACCACAGCTTGGAGCGAGAGGGTTATATCCAACAGAGAGTTTTCATAGATCGTCAGTAACAGTAAAGGATATGATGGACTTTATTGCTTATGCTGACGGTACACAAGATCTGTTCCAGATAAGCAATAGAATCGGAGTGCCGGTAACACGGCTTCACGAGATAGCACAAACGCTTATGGCGGCTGATTTATTTAGCGAGGTAAAGTAGATGGACTATAAAAGTCTGGTAGAACAGTTTCAAATAAATAAGGGGGACAGGATTTGGCTTTCTTCTGAATTAATTAAATTAGTTCTCCGGTTTAAGAAAGAGGGAATAAAGTTCGATGGGTCTGTGCTTATTGATACATTTCAAGAGGCTGTGGGAACAGAAGGGACTTTAATGATTCCGGTATTTTCATTTGAATTCAGCAATAAAGGCAGATATGATGTCTTGAACACAAAGGGAACGACGGGAGCATTAGGCAATATTGCGCTGGGACGGGCTGATTTTTGCCGTACTCAGCACCCAATGCATTCATTTGTGGTATGGGGAAAAGAAAAGGAAGAACTTGTCAGAATGGATAATAAGAACTCTTTTGGTATAGACTCACCGTTTGGATATTGTCTTGGTAAGCACGTGAGACAGATTATTCTTGGCACAGACTATGTTCATGCAATGACCTTTGTCCACTATGCAGAAGTGGTATGTAATGTCCCTTATCGATTTGCAAAGAGCTTCTCTGGAATCTATGTTGATGCAGAGGGTATAGAAGAAGAACGTACATACAATTATGCGGCCAGAAAACTCGAGATAGATCCCAAAGAAGTATTTAACAAGATGGGATCTATTCTTGAGGAAAAGGGTGTTTCTAAAAGGCTCAATATAAATGGGCTGGAATGCTATGATATTGATTTGGCTGCGAGCTTTCCGATTGTCTGTGATGATATTATTTCAAACCAATGCAGAAACATTTATGATTTTAATATTGAAAGAGAAATTATATTTCAATAGCAGGAGAGGGGGAGATTATGAGAACGACAATACTTCAGGATTTAGAGAATATTACATCAAAATATCCTGACAAAATAGCATTTTCTGATATCAAGGAAGAGTTTTCGTTTTGCAGGTTATTAGATTGTGCAAAGAGAATAGGAAGCTGCATCTCTGAAAGCATAGGTTTACATGAACCGGTTGTGGTATATATGGAAAAGAGGGCATATAACGTTGCGGCTTTTTTCGGAGCAGCGTATGCAGGATGCTTTTATGTTCCTATTGATAGCCAGATGCCGTCAGAAAGAATTAACTTGATTCTCGATACGCTCCATCCAAGTATTATTATTTATGATGATGTTACGGAAAAGAATCTTGCAGAGCTTCCCGCTGGGATTACAACAGTTCATTACAAGGATGCTGTGACCGGCGGTATAAACCAGAAAGCACTTGATTATATTCGGTCATATTCAAAAAGTACAGATTTACTTTATGTATTATTCACAAGCGGCTCAACCGGCGTTCCTAAGGGGGTTACTCTTTCTCACGCAGCAGTGATTGATTTTATGGATTGGGTCTGTGAAAAGTACAATTTGGATGAAACGACAACGCTTTGTAATCAGGCTCCGTTTTATTTTGACGCCTCAGTTCCGGACTTATATATCCCGCTTAAAACAGGGGCTGCCGTATATATTCCGCCTAAATCCTATTACACATTTCCAAAGAAAATTCTTCAATTCATTATTGAAAAAAACATAAATACACTGGTGTGGGTTCCGTCAGCTTTGTGTAATGTTGTAAATTGCAAGGCGTTTCATATTGCGGTTCCAACAACGATTAGATTGGTCATATTCTGTGGAGAAGTCATGCCTTGTAAACATCTGAATGTTTGGAAAAAATATATTCCTGAGGCCCTCTATGTTAATATGTATGGACCGACGGAGGCAACGTATGCCTGTATGTATTATGATATAGACCGGGATTTTCAGGATGATGAAAAGCTGCCGCTTGGCAGGGCATGTGAAAATAGCGAAATTCTTCTGATAACAGATGATAATAAAGAGGCTGCCGAAGGAGAAATAGGAGAGATTTGTATTTTGGGTCAATGTCTGTCGAATGGGTATTATAATAATCCAGAAAAAACAGCAGATGTGTTTGTACAGAATCCAATAAATCAAAGCTGGATTGAGTTGATGTACAAAACTGGAGATTTAGCATATAAGAAAGCTGGAGACATTATATTTGCCGGAAGAAAAGATTTTCAGGTAAAACGGCTGGGACATAGAATAGAATTGGGTGAAATTGAAAATGCCATTATGTCCGTCAATGAAGTAGAGAGCGTATGCTGCGTATTTAACCCTGAAAACAGTGACATTATTGCAATTTATACTGGAAAAGTAAAAAGTGATGAGGTTTCTGAAATGATGGAAGATAAGATACCGCATTATATGCTCCCTAACAGATATGAGCATTTGAAGACGATGCCGATGAATCTCAATGGGAAAATAGATAGGGTGAAATTAAAGAAGGAATATACGGAGGTGTAAGTATGGATAAGTTACTCGAAATCTTAAATAGGATAAAACCCGAAGTTAATTTTATGGTTTGCCAGAATTTGGTTGATGAGGGAATCCTGGATTCGATTGATATTGTTTCGATCATTTCGGAAATTGAAACGGAGTATTCAATTGAAATTGACCCGGATGAGATTGACCCGGATAATTTTCAGTCTGCGAAAGCCATACAGGAAATGTTAGAGAAAGCGATTGGTTAATCATGGGAACGAAGCTTGAACTTTTCATTCTTCCATTTTCAGGCTCAAAGGCATCGCAATTTGATGCTTTCTGCGCTGACCTTGAGCCATATATAAAAGTGAATACGATTGAATATGCAGGACGTGGAAGAAGGGCAAAGGAACCTTTTTTCACAGATTACGGATTATTTATGGATGATATCTGTGCATATATTAACGAGCATCGAGACAATAGTATTCCGTATGCGCTTCTTGGCTATAGTATCGGTGGGTTCTTTGTATATGATCTTGTAGCCAAGGGATATGTGGCGCAGCCAAAACATTTGTTTATATGTGCTTGTGAAAATAACAAGGAGGAGATTTCTCCAATTTCAAGGCTTCCGGAAGAGGAGTTTTGGGATAGAGTTATAAAGCTTGGAGGCGTTGATAAAAGGCTGATTGAAAGACGGAAGTTCTTGAAATTATTCTCAAGAACATTAAGGGCGGATTTTAATATTGCAGAACAACACAGGTTCATGTCCACAGATAAAAAGATTGACTGTCCTGTATCAGTATTATTTTCCGAGACAGATACGCCGCTTGTAAATGTGCAGCGCTGGCAAGAAGTTTGCAGTAGGCAGATTACATATTATGAGTTTTCGGGCGATCATTTTTTTATATTAGAGAAACATAAAAATGTTGCTGCAGTTGTGAAAAAAGCATTAGGAATGGGGGATTGATTGCCGTGTACCCGCTTTACGCCGAAGCTCGTGATATCCACATCCGGTAAATGATATGATAAAAAGACGAAAAGATAGGCTAATAAAAATCGCAGAGTAACCTACTCTGCGATTTTTTTCCAAATAGCACATATATTATAACTATCTAAATCTAAGAAATCAATACCTAAATGATTTTTGCTAGTAATTGGCTTAAATTCATGAGATCGACGTAAGATAATTGTCGTTCTATTCTATATTTGTCTCACATTTTCTTATATTTTCATATAAAATCACGCTAATCAACAATAAAATATCCTGAAAAAATCGCAGAGTAGGTTACTCTGCGACCAGGGAGAGGATGACTATCTGGTATTTATTACCCTGTAAAGAGCAGGAAGAACAAAGGACGCTGGATTCGTGTAAGAGATATTTTTCAGATACCGCCCTTTTGGACGCATTTGTCCTTACTTATGACAGGATGCGCCGCTACCAGGGAGCGTGGCATCTGGAGAAGAAATTAATATTCCCGGCGAATGTGCTGCTGGAAAGTGAGAATGAAACGGTTCTCATAAAGGAACTGCAAGAGGAAATGGACTGCTGTATGCCGCCGCTACGAAAAATGTCTCCGGAAGAAGAAAAATTCCTGAGAATCCTATGCGGAAAAAGGAACCATATCCGGATGTCCCGGGGCGTGATCTGTAACGGGGTTACAAAAGTAACCGAAGGACCGCTGAAAGGGATGGAGGCACAGATCTGCAAGATCGACCGGCATAAGCGGATGGCGAAGCTTTGCACCCAGGCTGGGCAGCATGCCAGGTACATCCCGGCGGGGCTGGAAATCGTGGAGAAAAGCATTTGATACTTCCAGAAGCATTGGCACTGGAAGGGGCAGATGCTGGTAGAAAGGGCAATGGCTGTGGCTGTGTAGCGATACGCAGGTACGGATGGCGAAGCCATGCAAAAAATATGCAGGAAATCAGAAGCAATCAACTGTAGGCAGGAGGAAGTATGTGGTACGTAATGCAGGTTATGTCCAGGCAGGAAGGGCGGACCGTCCGGATGTTGGAGCAAAGCCTTTCCCGTGAAATTCTTACTAGGTGTTTGATTCCTATGCGCAGGCGAAAGAAAAAGTTCCATGGGCAATGGCAGGAAGTCACAGAAATGCTGTTTCCGGGATACGTTTTCCTAGTTACCGACACTCCACAGCTTTTATACGATGAACTAAAAAATGTCCCCGCAATGACGAAGCTTTTGGGAAGCTGTGAGGAGCCCTTCACTCCCTTGTCCGAACCTGATGTACAGTTCTTAATGAAACTACAGGGAGATAAGGATATCGGGGAAACGGGACTGTCCCAGGTGGCTGTAGGGGAAGGGAGGCAGGTACGGATTCTTTCTGGCCCGCTGAAAAACCTGGAAGGAAAGATACAAAAAATCAATCTCCATAAACGGATTGCCATCGTTGAGACGGAGTTCATGGGGAACAGGTCGCTGCTTCATTTGGGGATTGAGATTGTAAACGAGGTTTGTAGGAATGTATGAGTTTAATAATGACAATAGATTTGCAGGAGTAAAACCATTTGCAAAGAAAATATGGCTGTCATCGCCAACCATGCATGGAGAAGAGCAGCATTTTGTGGACTGTGCGATTCAGGAGAACTGGGTCAGCACGGTGGGCGGCAACATTGACGAGGTAGAAAGGCAGGTGGCGCAGAGGGTTGGGCGCAGGTATGCGGTGGCGCTGTCTTCCGGAACCGCTGCGCTGCATCTTGCCGTCCGGCTGGCGGGGGAGCGTCTCTACGGAGCATCTGCCCCGGGCAGGGGTGTATTGGAAGGCCGCAGGGTATTTTGTTCGGATATGACCTTTGGTGCCACGGTAAACCCGGTGAGTTATGAAGGCGGGGAATGTGTGTTTCTTGACACTGGGTACGATGACTGGAACCTGTCCCCGGAAGCGTTGGAGCAGGCCTTTCGGCTATACCCGGATGTCCGGCTGGTGGTTCTTGCCCACCTTTATGGTACGCCAAGCGCCCATATGGAAGAGATTCGGCAGATGGCGGACCGGCACGGCGCGCTGATTGTGGAAGATGCGGCGGAGAGCCTGGGTGCGTCTGTTTATGTGGAGCAGGAAGGGCAGGGGGTCTGGCGGCAGACGGGCTTATTTGGGGACTACAGCATCATTTCCTTTAATGGGAACAAGATCATCACGGGCTCGTCTGGCGGGATGCTGCTTACGGACAGCCGGGGGGATGCCAATAAGGTACGGAAATGGTCAACTCAGGCAAGGGAAGACGCGCCTTGGTATCAGCATGAGGAATTAGGCTATAACTACCGTATGTCGAACATTGTTGCCGGTGTGGTGCGGGGGCAGCTCCCGTACTTAGATGTACATATCGCGTCGAAAAAGGAGATTTGGGAAAGGTATCGGGAGGGGCTTTCTGACCTTCCGGTTACGATGAATCCGGTCCCGTCCAATGTAAAGCCGAATTATTGGCTGAGCTGTATGGTGATAAGCCCGGAAGCCATGTGTCCCCAGGTAAGGTCGGACCGGGAGACGCTGTACCGGACGGAGCGGGGGAAGAGCTGTCCGGATGAAATCCTGGCTGTGCTACAGTGGGCAAACTGTGAAGGGAGGCCCATTTGGAAGCCCATGCACCTCCAGCCGGTCTATCGGAACCATCCGTTTGTCACGGCAGACGGGATGGGGCGCGGCAGGAGTAATGCCTATATCCGGGATGGGGAAGTGCGGGATATCGGGCTGGATATTTTTAGTCGTGGGCTATGCCTGCCAAGTGACAATAAGATGGGAAAGGAGGAACAGGACCAGGTCATGGAACTGATCCACAGGTGTTTCAGATGAGAGGGAAGCGTGTATGCAGGGGATTGGTGAAACTAGGTTTCTGTGTCAGTGCAACGGCGGGGGTACTGGCATTTGTGGCAGAGCGGTTTGAGGCAAGGGGGAACTGCCATAAGCCCTATGGTGTCTATGAGGCGTATGTCAAAAGGCCTTTCGATGCCGCCCTTGCCGCAGGGGCCTTGCTTGGATTGTCGCCGGTATTTCTGGTAACGGCGGCGTTGGTACGGTTCCGGCTTGGGTCGCCGGCGCTGTTTCGACAGGAACGCCCGGGGCGGGATGAGAAGATTTTTCGGCTTTGTAAGTTTCGGTCTATGACGGATGGGACGGATGAAGAGGGGAGGCTTTTGCCGGACGACGAACGCCTGACTTCTTTCGGGAGGACGCTGCGCTCAACGTCTATGGATGAGCTTCCGGAGTTATGGAATATTGTGAAGGGGGATATGGCGCTGGTGGGTCCCCGGCCTTTGCTGAAGGAATATTTGCCTTATTATACGGAGGCGGAAAGGCATCGGCATGATGTACGCCCTGGGTTAACGGGGCTTGCCCAGGTGCATGGGAGGAATACGATTTCCTGGGAGGAGAAGTTTGCCAGGGACAGGGAGTATGTAGGGAGGATTACGTTTCTGGGCGACTTGAAGATTGTGCTGGAAACGGTTGTCAAGACGCTGAAACGGTCTGATGTCCGCGTGGGCAGGGAGCATGTGGCGGGAAGGCTGGATGTGGTGAGGGAAGGCTGGAAGGAAGAAGGAATGGGAGAAGAAGGCGCAGGAGTATAGGGGAGTGTGCAAGAAATCGGATGAGTAGAGAGTGATTCGCAAAAAATAAGGCGGAAGTATGAGGAAGGCATAGGTGTGGGAGAGATGGGTGTGTTATCAAATGGAAATGTTTCGCTGCGCCCCATTGAAAGGCGGGATTTGGACAAGCTGAACCAATGGAAGAACGACGAGAGTGTCTACCGGTTCCTTGGGGGAGGGTTTCTCCCGGTCTCCAGGGACATCCAGGAAAAATGGCTGGATTCGCTGATGGACACTACGGGGAATAGTAAGCGTTTTATGATTGAAAATGATGTGGGGGAGGCAGTGGGAATGATTGGGCTTTACGGCATCAACTGGGTGCATCGGACCTGTGAGCTGGGGATTTTTATCGGGGATGGGAGCCAGCGGGGGAAGGGCTATGCCAGTTCTGCTTACCGGCTGTTGGAGGCGTATGGCGCAATGTACCTGAACCTTAGGAAGGTCACGGCAGATGTGGTGGATAAGAATGACGCGGCGGTTTCTTTTTATGAAAACCTTCATTTTCGGCAGGCGGGGCGTTTGTCGAAGCAGAGGTTTATTGGAGGGGAGTACTGTGACCTTCTGATTATGGAGAAGTTTTTGGGTGATAAGGAGGAATGGGGCGGCTGTTGCAGTAAGGGGGGGGGGGTATTTCACCCTGAGGAAGTCCCCCCGCAGTGGCTGGTTTTGGAGCTGGGGTTTCAAAACTGCCGCGTATTTATGGGAAAAACCCGGAAAGGTTGGTGAGGCGGCATGAGGGTGACAATCCGAACATTTGCCCGGGAGGATATTCCTAAGAAGGTGGAATGGATCAACAATCCTTTGAACCATCAATTCCTTCACTATGACCTTCCGCTTGAGGTTGGGAGAACGGAGTGTTGGTTTGAACGAAATGTGGGAAGGAAAGACCGGTATGACGGGGTGATTGAGGCGGACGGCGTCCCGGTTGGGCTGATTGGGCTGCTGTCGATTGACGGCAGGAATCAAAGGGCAGAGTATTACATTTCTATGGGGGAAGCTGCGTATAAGGGGAAAGGGATTGCGAAGGAGGCGAGCTGGCTTCTTTTAAAGTATGGGTTTGAGGAACTGGGATTGAACCGGATTTACTTATACACGGAGGTTGGCAACACGGCAGCTAGGCGGCTTTTTGAGAGGGTTGGTTTTATCAGGGAAGGCGTCCTTCGGCAGGATGTGCGTTCGTCAAAAGCGGTACAAGGGCAGGAGGTTCATTTGTCCGGAAGCGGGAAGGGACAGGAGGAGCATCAGGCCGAAATGTATGCGGACAGGATTATATATGGGATGTTAAGGATGGATTACTTTGAAAGTTCAGCGCTTCGGCGCTGAACTGCGCGAAAATGGATTCTAATCCTCTTAGAGATAGAACATGCAGGGGTTTTGCAGCACAGGATTGACAAGGGGCTGATACTTCAATTCCTGGCAGATAGGACGGGCAGGGACAAGGAGTGGACAGGTTTTAGCTGGAGGGACAATCAGTTATGGACAGACAGGCAGGGACAAGGGCAGACAGGGATGGGAGGATGGCAACGCCGATCCAAAACCTGGGGGTTTATGGAAAGAACCGGTTATGGATGAAAAGGGAGGATCTGCTTCCCTTTTCTTTTGGAGGAAACAAGGCGAGGAAGGCGGGGCTGTTCTTCCGGGAAATCCGGGAAGGTGGTTATGACTGTGTCGTGACTTACGGCACAAGCAGCTCGAATCATTGCCGGGTGGTGAGTAATCTATGTGCATCACGGGGGCTTCCGTGTTTTATTATTAGCCCTGCGGAAAAGTCTGGGCAGACGTTTAACCGTATTATGATGGAGCTTTTCCAGGCAAAGGTTACAAGGGCGCCGGTTGCGGAGGTTCATGATGTGATTGAGAAGAAGTTGGAAGAACTGAGGCTTGCCGGATATAAGCCTTATTTTATTGAAGGTGGAGGCCATGGGAACCTGGGGACGGAAGCTTATGTGCAGTGCTTCCGGGAAATCGAGTGCTTCGAGGAAGTGCGGGGGATTCATTTTGATTCTATTTTCCTGGCTTCTGGCACTGGGACCACACAGGCGGGGCTGGTCTGTGGGAACCTGCTGTCTCAGGGAAGCCGCCGGGTTGTGGGAATTAGTATTGCCCGGAAGAATCCAAGGGGACGGGATGTGGTGGTGGACAGTGTTCGGTCTTACCTGTCAGCGATAGGCTGGGATGTGCCTGAGCCTGTTGTAAAGGACGCTGTTGTTTTTGTGGATGATTATACTGGCGGGGGATATGGCTCTGGAATGGAAGGGGTGAAAGATGCTGTCAGTGATGTCGTCAGGATGGTTTTGAGGGTGTACGGCATCCCTTTGGATGGGACGTATACCGGGAAGGCGTTCTATGGGATGACGGATTATATGAAGCGGATGGACATCAGGGACGAGGATGTTTTGTTTCTCCACACAGGGGGGACGCCCTTGTTTTTTGATGGATTGTCGGAAATGTAGCGGGGGATGGGATATGAATATTTTGATTCTGAGTGTTGGGACCAGGGATAAGATTGTGCAGTACTTCCGGAAGGCGTTTGCGGGGGATGGGAGGGTGGTTGCCGCGGACTGCAGCAGATTGGCTCCTGCGCTTTATGATGCGGATAAGTTTTATATTGTGCCTAAGATTACGGAGGATGGGTATCTGGATGTGATTTTTCGGATTTGCAGGGAGGAGGGCATCCATGGGGTGCTGAGCCTGATTGACCCGGAGCTTGGCCTGCTGGCGGAGCATGAGGGGGAGTTTTGTGCCATGGGTGTGACTGTGGTGGGGAGCAGCCGGGAGCTTTGTGGGATGTCGCTGGATAAGTACCGGATGTACCAGTGGCTTTGTGCCCATCATTATAACTGTGCCCGTTCTTTTCTGGATGGGGAGGAGTTTTGCCGGGCTGTGGATGCCGGGGAGGTTGGGTATCCGGTTTTTGTGAAGCCCACTTGTGGTTCGGCGTCGGTGTGTATCTCGGAAGCGGCGGACTGGGAGACGGTGGAGCTGCTTTTGTCTCATGGGGAGGGCCTGATGGTTCAGGAATTCTTGCATGGGGAGGAGATTGGTGCGGATGTGTATATTGACCTGGTTTCTGGTGAGGTGGTCTCGATTTTCACGAAACGGAAGTTGAAGATGCGGGCAGGGGAGACGGATAAGGCGGTGAGTTTCCGGGACGGGAGGCTGTTTGCGCTGATTGAGAGGTTTGTGGGGGAGGCTGGCTACCGTGGGCAGGTTGACATAGATATCTTTGAGGTTGAAGGCGAGTATTACATATCGGAGGTGAACCCGCGGTTTGGAGGGGGATATCCTCATGCGTATGAATGTGGTGTGGACCATATGAAGCTGGTGAAAAACAACCTTCGGGGCGTTGCCAATGTCAGGAACATTGGGGCGTATGAGGAGGGGGTTTATATGATGAAATATAACGAGGTGTGTGTCCGGAAGGATGGGAAGCCTGAATTTACAGATGGAATATAAGGGTGTGGCATCCGGAAGGATAAAACCTCGATGTTACGGAGGAGATAAGAAGATGGGATTAGGGTCACAGATGTTGTCTTACGCCAGGAATCGGTGCTTTTGGGCCGTTGATTGGGCGGGGGGGGGGTATTATCAGGAAGGCTTATGAGGAGATCAGGAGGATTGACGCCCTGGACAGTGATGCGCCAATGATTCAGGCGCACCAGGCGGCGGCCTGGAAGAAGCTGAAACGTGCGGCCTGTTCGGGGACTGGGTTTTACAGTGGGATGGAAAACCGCAGATTTTTGGAGTTCCCTGTCATCACGAAGAATGTCATCCGCAGCAGCCAGGATGCATTTCTGTCTAAAGAGATGGACAGAGACGGCATGGTGCAGATGGCGACCAGTGGTTCTACCGGGACGCCGTTTATCTGCTACCAGGACAAGGGGAAAAAGAAGCGTGTGAGTGCGGAATGTATCTTTTACAGTGAGAAAGTGGGATACCGGCTTGGGGATAACCTGAGCTATATCCGGACTTTGGTGAGACAGAACCGGAAGCCGGGATGGAAGCAGTTCATGCAGAACCAGACGATGATTGACTGTAGGGCCATCGACGGGCAGGGGGTGGAGAAGATGCTGGAAAAGCTCCGGGGGGTTGCCAGGGGCGGCGGTGCGACGGTCCTCGCCTATGGGTCTACCTGGACGGCGGTGAAGGAGTATGCGGAAAGCAGGAACCTTACGTATTTCCGGGGGCTTGACAATGTGTCGGGGCTGATTAGTGGTTCGGACATGCTGTTTGATGGGACCAGAGAGGCTGTCAGCAGCCTTTTTGGCGGTGTGCCCATGGCGTCCAGGTATTCCAATGAGGAGAATGGGGTGATTGGCCAGGATGAGGGTAGGAATAATGTTTTCGTGGTCAATGAGGCGGATTACATGGTGGAAATCTGTGATGATGGTGGGAACCGCCTGCCGGAAGGGGAGCTGGGACGTATCGTGGTTACGGATTTGTATAACTATGGGATGCCGATGATCCGGTATGACACGGGGGATGTGGGAGCGATTGAAACCTTGGAGATGAATGGGAGGAGGAAACGCTGTATCTGCCGTTTTAGCGGGAGGCAGGTGGATGTGATTTCTGACACCAGCGGCAAGGCGCTGTCCCCCCATGTGTTAGCAAACCATATGTGGAGTTTCCCGGATGTGGGGCAGTTCCAGGTTGTCCAGACTGGGGAGAAGGCGTATACGCTTAGGCTGAACCTGCCGGATGGTTTTTGCCGGGAGGGGGAGCTTATGGGGATGATGCGCAGGATTCTTGGCCAGGATGCGGATTTATCGTTGGAGCTTGTGGATGAAATCCCGGTGCTTGCTTCTGGGAAAAGGAGATATGTTATCAATGAATGGAGGAATGGGCTGCAAATTTAGGTGAGAATGTTTGGAAAGGGGATATGGCGGATGAAGAAGGCTTTGATGGTTTCGACGATTATTGGGTTTCTTGGGGCGTTTGAGAGGAGTGACATTGCGCTCCTGCAAAGGATGGGGTATGAGGTCCATTGTGCGTGTAATTGTGAGCGGTATATTGATAAGAAGCGATTGGAAAAGCTGGATGAGCTTAAAGTGGTGAAGCACCATGTCCCGTTTGCGAGGAACCCTTTTTCAGGGACGAATATCCGGGCGTATGGGGCGCTCCTTCGCATTATGAGGGAGGGGGAATTTGATTTGGTTCACTGCCATACGCCTGTGGGAGGGGCGCTGGGGAGGCTTGCGGCGCACCGGGCGCATATCCCGCGGGTGATTTATACGGCCCATGGGTTTCATTTTTTTAAAGGTGCGCCTATGAAGAACTGGCTGTTGTTTTATCCGGTGGAGAAGTGGATGAGCCGGTATACGGATGTTTTGATTACGATTAACCGGGAGGATTATCTGCTGGCGAAGGCGAGGTTTTCTGCCGGGCATACGGTGCGTATTCATGGGGTGGGGATTGAGCTTGGGCAGTTTTCAGGGTCAGGGGATACCGGATGCAGGCGGGAGAAGCGGCGGGAGCTTGGGCTGTCGGACGCTGAGCAGATGTTGTTGTCTGTGGGGGAGCTTGATCGGGACAAGAACCATCGGGTGGTCCTGGAGGCGATGAAGACGCTGGCGAAGGAGGGGTTCCGGTTTTTTATTGCGGGTGTGGGGGCGCTGGAGGCGTCTCATAAGGAGTTTATCCGGGAAAATGGGCTGGAGGATTCGGTGAAGCTGCTGGGGTTTCGTGGGGATATCGCGGAATTGCTGGAGGCGGCGGATATTTATGTGTTTCCTTCGCTGTTTGAGGGGCTGTCTGTGGCGTTAATGGAGGCGGTGGCGGCGAAGGTGCCGGTTGCCTGTTCGCAGGTGAGGGGGAATGTGGATACGGTGGTGACGAAAGAGAGTTATTTTTCGCCTGAGTCTGTGGAACAGGTGGTGGAGGTGATCCGGAGGATCGGCTGTTTTACGGAGGAAGAGAAGGGGGAGATGGTGGCCAGGAATTATGAGAACCTTCAAAAGTATCGGCTCTGTGAGGTGCAGAAGGAGATGGGCAGGATTTATAGGGCTGTGGAGAAAGGAATCGGGAGGTAAGGATGTATGAGGATTTTAGCGGTGGGTGCGCATTTGGATGATATCGAGATTGCCTGTGGGGGGACGCTTGCGAAGGCGGTTGACCATGGGCATGAGGTGAAGGTGCTGATTATGAGCAGGTCGGGGTATACGGATAAGGAGGGACGGGTGCAGCGTTCGGATGAGCTTGCGGTGGAGGAGGGGACGCGTGCGCTTGAGTGCCTGGGGATTCGGGAGATTGAGATTCTGGGATTCCCGACGAAGGACATCCGGTTTGAGTCGGAGGTGGTGAATGCCATCGATGTGTGTATGAGTGGGTATCACCCGGATGTGATTTTTACGCACCATCCGTTTGACACGCACCAGGCGCATGTGGGTGTGAGTAATGCGACGATTGCGGCGGCGAGGAGGAGGAATACGGTGTTTTTTTATGAGCCGATTTCGCCGTCGGGGAGGTCGTATGTGGCGTTCCGTCCGCAGCTATATGTGGACATCGGGGATACGATTGGAAAGAAGATTGAATCGCTGAGGGAGCATAAGTCGGAGTACCGGAAGTTTGGAGCGGAGGATTGGATTGAGGGAGTGAATGCCAGGTGTGGGTTCCGGGGGTATGAGATCGGGAAGAAGTATGCGGAGGCGTTTGAGGTTCTGCGGATTGAGATGCAGTTTGGGGATGAGGTGTTTTAGGGGCGGGACAAAAATGAGTGAATAGGAGGAGTATCAAGTGACGGAGCTTACAAACCATGAGTTCATCGTATTTGCAATGGACCACTATAATCCATTAGGTGTTGTCAGAAGTATTGGAGGGGTAAAGAAACCAATCGTCATTGCAGAAAAAAGCAAAACTGATGTTTCGTCGTACAGTAAATATATAAAAGAATATATCCGTGTGGAAACAGTTGATGAAGGATATGAAGTCCTGACAAAGCGTTTTTCTAACCTGCCGTTTCCACCGTTTTTGATTACTTGTGACGACAGGACGATTGAATACCTGGATAACAGGTACGATGAGTGGAAGGATAAATTTATCGGTTTTCATGCAGGAAGCACGGGGAGGATTACCCGGTTCATGGATAAATTCGCAATTCTTGAACTGGCAAAAAAACACGGTCTTAGAACATTGGATACGGTCTGCGTGGACAAGGGGATTGTACCGGAAGGGATGGAGTATCCTGTTATCACGAAGTCCATTTCTCCAGTAATCGGGGGATGGAAGTCTGACGTGCATATCTGCTGGACAAGGGAGGAGCTGGAAACTGCCTATGAGAAGATTAAGGCGCCTAAGGTAATTATCCAAAAATATATAGATAAGAAAAATGAGTACTGTATTGACGGATTCTGTGCAAAGAAGGGAACCGTGGTGTTCAATGCCATAGAGTCTACCTATAACTACCTGATTCCTGGCTATTATAGTCCCTATATGACGGTCAGGAATTTTAGCCGACCGGAGATTGGAAAGGCGCTTGCAGGAATGATGGAGGAGATTGGGTTCGAGGGGATTTGTTCCATCGAATTTTTGATTGACCAGGATGACAATTACTATTTTTCGGAGATTAATTTCCGGAACTCCACATGGAGTTATGCGGCGACGAAGGCGGGAATGAACCTGCCTTTGCTATGGGCGCAGTGTATGATAGACGGGATTGTGCCGGAGGAGAAAAAGATTCCGGAGGGATTTACGGCGATGGTGGAGCCGATTGACTATGGAAAGAGAGTAAAGACAGGCAAGGCGGAACTAGGGGAGTGGCTTCGGGATTTCAAAGAAGCGGGATGCACGTTTTACTATAGTAGTGATGATATAGAGCCATTTCTGTATATGTGCAGGAATTGGGAGATGTTGAGCTGATGTGTTACGTTTTTTTGTCTGGTGGTGAGAGCAGATGCGGTATATAAAAAGGAACAGTGTGTTTATTATTTCGGCGGCAGCCGCGCTTTTTGTGATTCTCTATGGATGGCTGTTCGGGGAACAGTTGGATCGGGTATCCGGGGAAATCATGTCCTGGGTCAGTGATAAGTTTGGGTGGGTGTATATTGTCTTTGTGTTTTTTCTTTGCATTTTTATGACGTGGCTTGCCCTGAGTAAGTACGGGGACGTCAGGCTGGGACGGGATGGGGAGAAACCGGAGTATAGTAATTTTCACTGGTATGCCATGTTGTTTTGCGGCGGAACGGGAATCGGGCTTGTGTTCTGGAGTATTGCGGAACCGTTGTCCCATTATGTGTCTCCACCGGAGGGCGTAGCGGCGGGTACGGTAGAAGCTGTCAACTTTTCTGTCCGGACTTGTTTTCTGCATTGGGGGATTACGCAGTGGGTTTGTTTTGCGCTGGTTGCGTTAGGAATTGCGTATTTTCAGTATAGAAAAGGCAGGAACGCCCTGATCAGTAATCTTCTTGTCCCGTTGGTTGGGGAAAGGATGATACAAGGGGCTTTCGGTAAAGTGATTGATATATTTTCTGTGGTTGTTTCCTTTGCAGGGGTGGCCACATCTTTAGGCCTGGGCGTGTCACAAATCTGTGGTGGTTTGAATTTTTTATTCGGGATACCAAATACAGAGCGTACATGGCTGGTTATTATTGTGGCTATTACGTGTGTATTTCTTATTAGCGCAATCAGCGGAGTGAACCGAGGAATTAAGATTTTGTCGAGTGTCAATACAGGGATTGCGTTTGCTTTGCTGACGCTTGCTTTTGTTGTGGGGCCGAAAACGGCAATTTTTAACACTCTTGTAAATGGGGTGGGGCAGCATATCCAGAATTTTTTCGGTGACGCGCTTTTGACGGTTCCTTTTGGGGACAATGCCTGGGTTATGAACTGGCGGGTGTTTTATTATGCATGGTTTATCGCATGGACTCCTTTTGTCGGGATGTTTATTGCGAGAATTTCCAAGGGAAGGACGATTCGGGAATTTATCGTCGGCGTTGTGTTTGTGCCGACGGTGTTTACAATCCTATGGCTTTCTGTTTTCGGGACAATCGCCTTTGGCGCGACGGAGGGATGGAGCCTCATGATGGTGAAAGATTTAATCGCGTCGCCGGAAACGGCGGTGTTTATTGTTTTTAGTGAGTATCCCCTGAGCAGAGTGATAGCAATCCTCATCATCTGCCTGCTTGCTGTTTTTTTTATTACGTCAGCGGATTCTGCCACGTATGCGCTGAGCATGATGACTTCTGACGGGGATGTGAATGCGCCGAATTATAAAAGGGTTGTGTGGGCGGTGATAGAGGCTGCCATAGCGTACATCTTGCTGTCTGCAGGAAGCCTGAAAGCGCTGCAGACTGCTTCGATTGCGGCGTCTCTGCCATTTTTGGGTGTAATGATTGCGATGGTTCCGGCGTTGATGAAGGAACTGGGTAAGGAGACGGTGGGAAAGAGGTGGCAAAAGTAAGCATGGGCAAGTTGAAAATACTGCATATATTGAATACAGACGGTTTTTCAGGAGCAGAAAATGTAGCTATCACGATGATCCGGCATTATCGGGAGTGGGTGGATGCGACGTATATGTCGCTGGATGGAAAGATAAGGGACAATCTAAGAGAGTGCGGCATAAAATATTATCCGGTCAGAAAGCTGTCAGTTGTAAATATAAAAAAGGCAATTTATGATGTAAGACCAGATCTCATACATGCCCATGACTATACGGCGTCCACATTGGCAGCTCTTACAGGAACGAAGACAGCCATCATCAGCCATCTTCATAATAACGCTCCATGGATACGTAAGAAATGCATCAAATCCCTCTCATTTCTTGCCGCTTGCCATAAATCATCCAGGATTCTTACTGTATCGGATTGTATCATGAGAGAATATGTTTTTGGAAAGTATTTTAGCGGTAAAACGCAGATGATTGGGAATCCGATTGACGTATCCTCTATCAGAAAAAGAGCAGATGATAAGAACTGGGAAAAGAACTATGATGTGGCATTTTTAGGGCGGCTTGCTTCTCCCAAAAATCCACTTTTATTTTTGGAAATCATGAAAATGGTGAAAGAAAGAAAAAAGGATTTGAGAATCGTGCTCATTGGCGACGGGCCTATGAGGGCGGAAGCCGTTGAGAAAACCAGGGAATTAGGTTTGACAGATAACGTGGAATTTACAGGTTTTAGAAAGAACCCATACCCTATATTGAAGAAGGCAAAAATTTTGTGTATGCCGTCAAGCTATGAGGGATATGGGCTTGCAGCCGTAGAAGCATTGGCATTGGGAAAACCTGTGGTTTCATCCGGAGCCGGAGGGCTTCCCGAAATTGTGGATCGGTCCTGCGGGAGGATATGCCGCAGAAAGGAAGAATATGTTGAAGTGATCCGCAGTATGTTGGACAATGACGCGCTATATAGCCAGATGAGCAGCAACGCCTGTGCAAGGGCGGAGGAACTGGATAATGTGTCCGGATATGCAGGCGGTATGGTAAGAATTTACAGAGAATGTTTAGAGAGATAACAATACAATGATTACAATTTTTACACCTACATATAACAGGGGGTACACATTGGAAAGGCTGTATGAATCGTTGTGCCGCCAGACCCGAAAAGATTTTGAATGGGTTGTTGTTGACGATGGTTCTACAGACAATACAAAGCAGATGGTTGATAGGTGGAGGAGGACAAACCGATTTCCCATTCGTTACATATACCAGGAAAATCGGGGTAAGCCTTCGGCCCACAATTTAGGAGCAGAAAATGCCCAGGGGGAATTGTTTGCGTGCGTGGATTCTGACGACTACCTGGTTCCGACTGCCATTGAAGACATAGAAGAATGCTGGAAGGTAAATTGCGGAAACAAAAATTCAATCATCGGGATTGTCTGTAACCGGGGGTATGATGAAAAAAACGCTATGACTAAGTGGCGTTCAGATGTTTTGCAGGAAATACATTTGAGAGAAGCTTATACAGATGGGATACTTTCCGGGGATACAATGCTGATTTATAGGACGGATATCGTCAGAAGGCATTGTTTTCCATATTTTGAGGGTGAAAAATTTGTTCCGGAGAGTTTTCTCTATGACCAGATTGATATGGAAGGAACGTTGTATGTATTAGATAAGGTTCTTTATATAGGGGAGTATCTTCCGGACGGTTACACCGCGTCAATGAAAAAAACGAATGCTCTTAGCCCGAATGGTTACAGAGCGTACTTGATACAGAGAATATTGCTTGAAAAAGAATCCGCCATGAAAAGCGTCGGTTTTAAAAGTATGTTGTTTGATATGATTCGACTGATATCAATCGATATCGGGATTCGCAGATCGGCATTTACAGATTTACGGGAGCTTGGCGGATGGAGGATTTTAACGATATTGTTGTACCCGGCTGGGGTATACAGATACTTTAGGGATTTTCACAAGTTTATGAGGTAGATAAATGCTTGCATTATGGATATTATGCTCCGTATTATGCCTGGTTGCCTTTTTTCATAACAACCGGATTGTCTTTAAGTTTGGCAGAAATACAATTTCATTTAATCTGATTATTTCGGCAATCATGTGTTTCATTATTATTCTTCTGATGACTGCCAACAGGACAGGATATGATGCGGACGCCTATACAAGATTTTTTAATCTGGTAAAAAGTACGAAAATGAATCCGTATGACTATACCTATGATGCGTTTTACAGGGTAGAGTTGTGTATTCTGCCTTTTTACCCCAAGCTTACTTACCCGGAATTCCATGCGTTGCTATTGCTTGTGACAGGTTTGTTTTGTGTTTATCCAGTTATAAAAAAATATTCGGTTGATCCTGCAGTAGTGTTATCTTTATATGTTTTGAGCGGTACGTTTGCGGCGGACGGTATGCAGTCAAAAAATTTTGTTGCGGTCTGCATCCTGGTTGCAACATTTTATTTTTATTCTGATTATGACAAGAAAAAGTGGCATATTTTCGCTTATTATATATGCTTGTTTTTGGCGATGCTGTTCCATTTTTCTTTTGCGATATATGTTTTTCTGCCGGTTACGAAAACGAACAGGTTCAGAAAATACGGAAGAATATTCCCGGTGATTGGCGGTATGCTCTATTTTATTTTTCTATATGGGGGAGGATTTACTACGGCAATCGTGACATATATATCCCGGATCCAGTTCCTTTCCAAAGCGGAAAATTACGGAATGGGAAGGGCGGGAATACGCAGCCTTGTTCCGTTTACAATTTATTTTGCTATTTTGACTGCGCTCTATTATTTTACCGGTGAGAAAAGGAATCAGGCTTTGTTTAGAACTGTGGAATCAGATGAAAAACGAAAGAACCTGGCGTCAATAGCCATGGATGTAAGGTATATCTGGGAACTTATGGGCTTATTCCTGCCGGTTTTGATATATGCAAACGCTACATATCGGTTCTACCGTAATCTGTATATCCCTGTATTTATTGTCATCACGAACTCTGTTTTGTCAATTAAGAATAAAAATAGAAGGAAGATAGGTATTATATTGCTATTGGGTGTTGCATTTGCGATTTTCATATATCCTATATTGCTCAGGCAGCATATAGATATATATGAATCTATCTTGAAAGGATATTGGTTCTGGCAGGAGGGGTAAAGAAGTGGGCGCACTATTTTTATTTTTTAACGATTCCAATTCTCGAAATATTATATTGGATGAAATCAGTAAAATCCAAAGCTGCCGGGCAGAGTGTGTGTTTAAGCCAGTCAACCGCATCCTGCGGATGGTGCGCAGGATGCATATTTGTTCAGGACTGCCGGGCATTGGAATATGGTTTCTTGATTGGAAGAATAAGATTAAAGAGGTACAGAATTGTATCTGTATTGCGAGCTTGTACTCTCCTGAAATCTTAAAGTGGGTCAGGCGAAAGAATCCCAATGTGAAATGTATCAATTACTATTGGGATGTTGTTTCTATTTCCGGGTATCCGGTTATTCACAGTCCATACTTTGAAAATTGGTCGTTTGATGCCCGTGACTGCAGAAAATACGATATGAAATTTAATCCACAATTTTTTGTATCGGGTATCCGTCTGCCGGATGAACCTGCCATATATGATATCGTTTATGTGGGAGCGGACAGGCAAGGAAGACTTGAGGGGAGGACAAGGCTTGTGAGAAAGTATTTTTCATTGTTTCAGGATTTAGGAATCAATGCATACTTCTATTATGTTACGGAGTCCGCAGACGTACCGGAACAGATAAGAAATGACAGGTCTTTGTCAGAAGAAGAGTACTACGGCATATGTGCGAAAGGACGAGCTATTCTTGAGATTGTGGAGCCAGATACATATTGGGCTACCTTGCGTCCGCTGCTGGCTCTTTCCAATCATAGAAAGGTGATTACAAATAATCCGGAGATAGTTAAAGAGAGATTTTACATAAAGGATAACGTTTTTGTCCTGGGAACAGATAATGCTGCAAAGTTGAAGGAGTTTATTGCTAATGGGTTCACCCCCATTCCACAGGAGGTAATGGACTATTATTCGTCTGAAACATGGTGTGGAAGATTTCTGGAATAATTAATTAAGGAAAGGGCGGGAGAAAATGAATGGAAAAGAATTAACAATAGATGAGATTCATGAGTGTACCCTGGTGATTCTGCGAAAAATTATAGACATCTGTGAGAAAGTCAATATTGACTATTATATGGCTTACGGCTCATTGCTTGGGGCTGTCCGTCATAATGGATTTATTCCCTGGGACGATGATATGGATTTGTGGATGATGCGGAAAGACTTTGAACGATTCGCCTCATATTGTAAATCACATGAAAAGGAACTTCTGCCGTTTAAGCTCTTGTCTCTGGACACAGATGAAAGATACCCATATCCAATCCCAAGGTTTACCGATACATCCTATGAATTGAAGACTAAAACCTTTACCTATGATCAATTTGGTGTATATGTAGATTTATATCCTCTTGACGGGGGCGGCAAAGAGGGGGAAATAGAACAGATCAGAAAAAAATATGTATTTCTTTCAAGATGCGTGTTCCATTCGATACGTCCGGATGATTTTCCCTATCCTGAGGGAGTGAAAAAAATGGTGGGGAATGTTGTCGATTATATACTGGGGCGTAATGTAATAAGAAGAAAAGTATTAATGGGCCTTCTTGGATTAAAAGACAGATTTCCGTTGGAAAAAAGCGAATATTTATCCTGTATCACATGGGAGATGTTCCCACCGTATAAGAAAGAATGGTTTTCCTCATATGTCCTGCAGGAGTTTGAAGGATTAAAGGTTAAAATACCTTGTGGGTATGAGGAGATATTGAAGGCTAAATATGGAGACTATATGCGGTTGCCTCCGGAGAATATGAGACATCCGACACATGCCTATTCAATCTATAAAAAGTGATAAATTTAGGAGAATGAATGATGGTCAGTATTATTATACCTGCGTATAATGCAGAAAATACCCTTCCGTGCTGTCTGGATTCTTTGTTGAATCAGACATATGCAGATTATGAAATCATTGTTGTCGATGATGGCTCTACGGATAAAACAGGAAGGATTGCCGAAAAATATGCCGACATTAATCCTAAGATAAAGGTTTTTCACAAAGCTAATGGAGGAAGTGCAAGCGCAAGGAATTATGGTATCAACAAGTCCAGCGGCTCATCTATTGCATTTACGGATGCGGATGATATTGTGGATTCCTTTTTCCTGGAAATATTGATGGAAATTCAAAGAAGAACGGGCAGCCAAATATGTCAATGCGGATTTCGGATTGTAAAAAATCATACAACAATAAAAGTAAATACAAGTAAGACTGTTCCAGAAGAGAAAGGCAGTAAAACCTATTCTAACCTGGATGCGGTAAGGCGGTATATGGATTATAAGACATATTTTGGAACGGTGGTCTTATGGAATAAGATATTTGACAGAAAACTGTTTGACGAAATAAGATTCGTCGAAGGGAAATCGACAGATGACGAGTACATAATGCCAAGATTATTGTATAGCTGCAATTCTCTTACGGTGTCGGATATTGTACTGTATAACTATGTATTATCTGATAACAGCCAGATGCGTTCTTCCAATACGGATAAAAAAGTTTACGATGTCATTGATTTGTCTGAATATCAGCTTTTGTTTTTTCAGGAGACGGGTAATCAGGAATTTATAGAAAGATCTATGGCGGGCTTTTATGGGACAATCGTAGGACAGCTATATTATTTCAAAAAAAGAAATAAGACCGAGGAAAAAAGGCTGTATGAAAAATATAAGACTCAATTAAGGGAGTGTCAGAAAGTAATTCTGAAAAGTAGGTATGTTCCATTTCGCTCGAAAGCGCTTCTTGCGGTACGGAGATATGTCCCTGGAATCTTCTATTCTGTAAGAAGAATATACAGGTGGAGAAAGGAAAGATGAGGGGTTCGGAAAAAAGCATTGTAAAAAACATTTCGCTCAACTGGATAAAATATTTAAACTCACTTATATTTCCACTGATTACATTTGCCTATGCGTCAAGAATACTTGGAGCATCCAGTTTAGGTAAAATAGATTATTCCCGCTCTATAGTCTCTTATTTTGCACTATTTGCATCACTTGGAATCAGCAATTACGGAGTGCGGGAAGTGGCAAAAGTCAGAGATGACAAAACGAGGCTTAGCAAGGTTGTAAAAGAAATATTGTGCATTAATATTCTTTCTTCGACGGTGGCATATTGTGCGTTGTTTCTTGTTGTCTTTCCTGTCGGCAAATTATATGAATATAAAGACCTTATACTGATTTCCAGTATTTCCATCATGTTTACAGCCTGTGGGCTGGATTGGTTATACAGCGCAATGGAGGATTATCTGTACATCACTGTCCGTTCGTTTGTATTTCAAATTATTTCTTTGATTTTCATGTTTTTGCTGGTGAAGGATGCGGATGATTATATAGCATATGCATGCATTATAGTGTTTTCATCGACTGGTTCAAACGTCCTTAACCTGATACATTCAAGAAAATACATTACTTATCGAGGGGTTGAAGGGATACAGATACGAAAACATATCAGGCCGATTCTTGTGTTTTTTTCAATTACACTGGCAGTTAATGTATATGTGAGCCTGGATACGACTATGCTTGGTTGGATGACAAACGACACACAGGTAGGCTTTTATTCTGCCGCTGTAAAGATGTCAAGGATTGTATGCTCGTTAATTACCTCTGTATGCGGAGTTCTGCTTCCAAGACTGTCATATTATGCTGAGAATAAAGATAGACAGAATTACGATAAACTGTTAATGAATGCATGGCGGTTTATGTGCTTTTTGATGATTCCCGGGGCAATATTTCTGTTTTTTATGAGCCGCGAGATTCTGCTTTTATTCAGTGGGGGAGGCTATATAGATGCGGTTCCTACGTCAATGATACTTTCTGTGATTGTGCTTTTTATCCCGGTCAGTACCTTTATCAGCCACCAGATTTATATTCCCCTTGGCTGTGAAAAATATCAGTTGGCAGGTACGGTGACAGGCGCTGTGTCTAACGTTATATTTAATGCATTTCTAATTCCATTATTTGCCGCTAACGGTGCGGCGGCAGGCTCAGCTTTGGCGGAATTTACCGTTGTTGTTATTGCTTTTATTTTGGGAAATCGATGTTTCCCTATGGTTAGGCTTCTAAAAAGTTCAATCAGGTATGTTGCTGCCGGAAGCGCCACGGCTGCTGTTTTTGTGCTTTTAAACCGTACAGAGCTTCCGATACTGCCGTCGCTTTTGATGAAGTCAGTTGTTGCAGGGCTTGTATATATTGCTGCATTGCTGATTTTAAGAGAGGAAGGTTTAAACACAATGGTTGGCATGGTAAAGAACAAAATAAAAAAAGAAAGGTAGAGTTTAAGTGTTGAAAACGGATAAATATGATATTTCTTTATCGATATGCAGGATTACGGTTATGTTTTTTATAGTGCTGTGCCACTTGTTGCCCAAAATCGGATTTGGGGTGTTGGGGACGGTCTTTGATGTGGGGGTGCCCATGTTTCTGCTGCTTTCCGGTTATTTATACGGAGGAAGGTGGGGGGGGGGTACAAACAAGTGGAGATTCCTGGCAGCCAGTTGGATAAAAATCTGTATTCCCATGTATTTATGGCTGGCGGCCATTGTTTATATGTATTGCTTAGACAAAGACTTTTCTGTTTTGAAATCTATACCGGTATTCCTTTTGAATCTGCAAGGAAGTAATTGGGTTGCAGATTTTGTGAATGTTCCGGTTATTTCTGATATGGGTATATTATGGTTTTTTACGGTGATTATGCTTTGTTATGCAATGCACCCGGTTATGGCAAGGCTTGCTGTAAAAGTTGAAAAAAAATTATGGTTTCTATTGCCTTTATTTGTGGTTGTTTTGGCAGCAGGTTTCGTTGGGATACATCTCAACTATTTTTATATATATCTTTTGGGATTCATTGCAGGCCGCAGGTCGCTTGAAGTTATGAAGGGAAATCAGATTTTTTTCATTGGTTTTTTGGCGATTGTTCTTCAGATGGTTCGTATTGCCGCCAGGTATTTTATAGATGGAAGTTTTTTATATCAACATGTAGTTGTATTCATTGCCCATACCGGGCTTGCCGCCAGTCTGATGTTGATTATCCGGTATTTTGTAAAGAAAAATCAATTTTATAGATTTTTAAAGAAGCACATAGGGCAAGTGATTTATATGGACAGGCTATCCGTATATGTATATATTGTGCATTATTCCTTTTTGAAAGGGATTCTTGCCACTGATAAAATCACCGGGAATGCATCTGTATGGATACCAACGTTCTTACTGATGACATTTGTTACCGCTATGGCATTGAAAACTTTGAGCGAATCGCTCATTAAAAAATGTAATCATTTTAGCTGAAAAGGAGAATAGAAAACAAAATGAAAGCGTTAATTTTGAATTCCGGAATGGGGAGCAGAATGGGGGCGCTTGCCTCGGAGCACCCAAAGTGTATGACGGAAATCAGTCCTACAGAGACAATCTTATCGCGGCAATTACATATGCTTGCAGAGTCAGGGATTGAGGAGGTGGTGATGACCACGGGAGCATTTGACTCTGTCGTGGTCAATTACTGCCTGAGCCTGGAATTGCCGTTAAAGTATACGTTTGTTAAAAACCCTGAGTATCGGGATACCAATTATATCTATTCGATTTATTGTGCAAGAGAGTATCTGGACGATGACCTTATTTTCATGCACGGGGATCTTGTGTTTGAGAATGAAGTGTTTGACAAGGTGGCAGAATCCAGTGTATCATGTATGGCAATTTCGTCCGCGCAGCCCCTTCCGGAAAAGGATTTTAAAGCGGTTGTGGCAGATGGGAAGGTTCTGAAAGTCGGCGTCGAATTCTTCAATCAGGCGGTGGCGGCACAGCCTTTGTATAAGCTGCTGAAAGAGGACTGGAAAAAATGGCTGGAGCGGATTATTATTTATTGCGAATCGGGAGACGAGGCGCAAAAGAAATGTTATGCGGAGAATGCACTGAATGAACTGGATGGAAAAGCGGATATTCATGTATTTGACGTGCAGAACCTTCTCTGTGCCGAGGTTGATAATCCGGAGGATCTGGCGGTTGTGTCTGCAAAACTCAAGGAGATAGAATCGCGCACAGTCTATATGTGTTTCTCGACGGATATCATCCATGGCGGGCATATCGCGATTATCAGAAAGGCCCAGCGGCTTGGCAGGCTTATTATAGGCGTGTTGTCGGATGAAGCCGTGGCCTCTTATAAACGTTTCCCGATGGTTACATTCGCAGACCGCAAGACGATGATGGAAAATATAGCAGGGGTGTATAAGGTGGTAAGACAGGATACGCTGTCATACCGCGCCAACATCGAAAAGTTTCACCCGGATATTATCGTCCACGGCGATGATTGGTGCAGCGGCTTCCAGAAGCCGGTGAGAGACGAGGTAGCATCCATTCTTGCGTCCTATGGAGGGAAGCTTGTAGAATATCCGTATAGTGAAGACGATCGGTTTCAGGATTTGGATGCAAGGGTTAGAATGAACCTTGCCATGCCGGACGTCAGAAGAGGGAGGCTTCGCCGGATGATTGAGGCAAAGGGGCTTGTGACGGCGATGGAAACACATGACGGGCTGACAGGGTTGGTAGTGGAGAACACGGTTGTCTACCAGGACGGCGGGGCAAGGCAGTACGACGCGATGTGGATCAGCTCTCTTTGTGACAGCACGGCGAAAGGGAAACCGGATATAGAGCTTGTGGATATGACAAGCCGTTTTCGGACCATCGAGGACGTTACAGAGGTGACGACGAAACCGATTATTTTTGACGGGGATACTGGCGGAAAGACCGAACATTTTGTGTATACGGTAAGATCTTTGGAGCGTCTGGGAGTGTCTATGATTATTATTGAGGATAAGACAGGATTAAAGAAGAACAGCCTGTTTGGCACGGAAGTTGAACAGACACAGGACAGCATTGAGAACTTCTGTGAAAAGATCAGGGCAGGGAAGAAGGCGCAGAGGACGAAAGAATTTATGATCTGCGCACGAATCGAATCTCTAATCCTAGAGCGGGGGATGGAGGATGCTATGAAGAGGGCGTTTGCATTCGTGGATGCAGGGGCGGATGCGATTATGATTCACAGCCGCAGGAAAGACCCCTCTGAGATTTTAGAATTCATTGAAAAGTTCCGTAAGAAGAATAAGACTACGCCGATTGTCCTTGTTCCGACCAGCTTCAACTCTGTGACCGAGGAAGCATGGAAAGAGAGCGGCGCAAATGTGATTATATATGCCAATCAACTGATGCGCGCTGCGGTTCCTGCTATCCAAAAAGCGGCAGAGATGATATTGGAAAACCACAGGGCGAAAGAGTGCGACAATATTCTGATGCCATTTTCCGATATTATCCGGCTGATACCGGCAGAAGAATAGATTGCAGGGAGGTCATCCATGAAACAGAAGGTCATTACAGTTACTTATGGGTATAGAGAGATTGATACATGGATAGAAGAGAATCGGTTGAAGAAGGTCATGCTTGTCTGCGGCAGTTCTGCCAAATATCTGTGGGATTTTACCGAATATCTCGAGGGAATGAAGGAGCGTGTGGAGGTGGTTCCGTTTTCGGATTTCCAGCCAAATCCTGACTATGAATCGGTGGCGGCAGGCGTCAAAGTGTTCCGGGAAAGGGAGTGCGGCGCAATCCTGGCTGTGGGCGGAGGTTCTGCTATGGATGTGGCGAAGTGTATTAAGCTGTACAGTAATATGAAAGGAAACGGGGCGGATGGGGATTATCTGAGACAGGAGATTGTACCAAATGAAATCCCAATCCTTGCAATTCCCACAACAGCGGGAACTGGCTCCGAGGCGACTTGTTTTGCAGTGATTTATTATAAAGGTGAAAAACAGAGTGTAATGAGTGAGAGCTGTGTTCCCGGAACCGTGCTGCTAGATGGCGGCACGCTGAAAACCCTGCCTGTATACCAGAAGAAATCAACGATGATGGACGGGTTTTGCCACGCGCTTGAGTCGTTCTGGTCGGTAAACAGCACCGATGAGAGTAAAGCGTACAGCCGTGAGGCAATAGAATCGGTATTGAGAAATATGAACGGTTATCTGGCAAATACAAAAGAGGGGAACCAGAATATGCTTTTTGCCGCATATACGGCGGGCAAGGCGATTCATATCACGCAGACCACGGCCGGACATGCAATGTCTTATAAGATTACGAGCCTATTCGGGGTTGCCCATGGTCATGCCGCCATCCTCTGCAATAGGGTTCTTTTTCCGTGGATGGTTGATAATGTGCATAAGTGTGTGGATTCAAGGGGGGAAAAGTATCTTGTAAGAACATTTCGTGAGATTGCAAATGTGATGGGATGTGGGACAGCTAAGGAGGCGGCTTGGAAACTACAGGAGATATTCCATAGGCTGGGATTGTGCGTGCCGAGCGCTTCAAAGGCTCAGTATGAAGCGCTAAAGTCGGGGGTAAACCCGGTGAGGTTGAAGAACCATCCGATAGAGCTGGCCGCTGACGATATCGATATGCTTTACCATAAAATTTTGAGTTAAAGAAAGAAATCGCTCTTGTGCCTGAGCGAAGCGAAGGGAATAGGTATATCAATGAAAGTAGAAAAATTTGTGGAAATCATAGGCGCCGACTTTTATACAGGAGTTCCGGACAGCCAGTTGAAGGCGTTGTGCAATTATTTGATGAATACATACGGTATTGATCCACAGCATCATGTGATTGCAGCTAACGAGGGAAACTGTGCCGCCCTGGCGGCAGGATACCATCTGGCTGCCGGAAAGACGCCGGTAGTCTATATGCAGAACTCGGGAGTAGGAAATGTGATGAACCCGGCTGCAAGTCTTTTAAATGACAAAGTGTATGCAATTCCTGTGATATTTATAATCGGCTGGCGGGGAGAACCGGGGATTCATGACGAACCTCAGCATATTTTCCAGGGGGAAGTGACCGTAAAGCTGTTGGAGGACATGGATATAAAGACATTTATCATTGGGAAAGACACTTCGGATGATGAAGCTAGGAATGCCATGGTACAGTTTAGGGAGGAGCTGGCGTTAGGAAAAGACGTGGCGTTTGTCATCCGTAAAGGCGCGCTTAGTTATGATGAAACGGTCGTCTATGAAAATGATAACACGATGATGCGCGAAGAGATTATCAGGCATATTGTCAGAGTATCTGGTGAAGATCCGATTATCAGCACGACGGGAAAAGCGTCAAGGGAATTATTTGAAACAAGGGCGGCTAACGGTCAATCTCACAAATATGACTTTCTGACAGTTGGCTCGATGGGACACAGCAGTTCGATTGCTCTTGGGGTGGCCATCCATAAACCTGGGCGGCGTGTCTGGTGTATTGACGGCGACGGGGCGGCTCTTATGCATATGGGGGCTATGGCTGTGATTGGTTCCTGCAGGCCGGAGAACTTGGTTCATGTCATTATTAACAATGGAGCGCACGAGACGGTGGGCGGGATGCCAACGGCGGCAGGGGCGATAGACTTGGTGCAGATTGCCCTTGCATGCGGTTATACGAGAGGGGGGTCTGTATCTGATTTTGAGGCTCTTGATGCGGCGTTGGAGGAGGCAAAAGGAGGTAAAGGACCGATTTTGATAGAAGTAAAATGCGGCATCGGGGCGAGAGAGGATCTTGGAAGGCCCACGACTACGGCGATTGAGAATAAGCGGAGCTTTATGGAATATTTAGCCGCGCTTGAATGATAAAAAAAGTCTGTCTGCATTATATCTGGCAAAACTCCGCAGAATATAATGCAGACAGTACACTAGAATGAAACCTGGTCATTATGTAGATTTTACAACTGATTCATCTTCTCAATCATATCCAGAAGCTCTTTTTTTCCACACATCCCATAGGACACAACATTGCGCAGCGGCATACATGCCACCATCGCATGATTCATCGCATCGCTGATAGCCACGTCTCCATCCTCTTTCTTGTCGCCCTCAGAAGACATCCCGAATATTCCTTCCAACTGCTTCTTAAAATGCGCCACATATCCCGCAGTACGTTCGTCTGCAAGCAATTCTCCAAGCGTCGTATTCATATGCACCTGAATCGGAAGCCGCTTCTTTGCTGTCAGATGCACGTTTCCCGACAGCCGCATATCACGGGAAGATGCGCCGATTAGAATCTTATAGTCGCCGGAAGCCGCATACCAATCCTTGATTCCCACGTTATACCATGCAAAACTCCTGTAATTCAGAGTGAAAACCACGGTCTTTGTCTCACCAGGCGTTAAGGATACTTTCTCGTATCCCTTCAACTCCCGGATTGGACGGCGTGCCGCTTTGGTCTGGTCGCTTATGTATAACTGGACAATCTCTTTCCCCTCCATATCGCCGGTATTCGTCACATCCACAGAAACCGTCACGGTATCATCTTCTCCGATTTCAGTTTTGTTAATCTTCAAATTACTGTAGGCGAAACTGGTATAAGAAAGCCCGTACCCGAAGGGGAAAGCTACCGGCATTTCTTTCGCGTCATAGTAACGGTATCCGACGAAAATGCCTTCCTGGTAGTTTACATTTTTCCCATCTCCGAAAGAAAGGTAAGAGGGATTGTCAGACAGCTTATAAGGCATCGTCTCCGCCAGTTTCCCGCAAGGACACGCTTTGCCAAACAGGATGTCGGCGACGGCTTCTCCCACGGCCTGCCCGCCGAGATACGCCTCCAGAAGCCCTTTTACGCCTGAGAGCCAAGGCATTTCCACAGGAGAACCATTGTGCAGGACGATGATTACCTCGGATTGTACGGCAAGGATTTCATCAATCAAACGGTTCTGGCACTCGGGCAGACGCATATGTGTACGGTCATATCCTTCGGACTCAAAGCTGTCCGGAAGTCCTGCAAAGATAACAACCTTATCTGCCGCTTTCGCAGTTTCTACTGCTTCTTTTGCAAGCGTCTCGTCGTAAATGTCGTCGTTAGCCGGGAATCCTTTGGCATAAGTGATATTTGCATTTTCGGAAACAGCATCTAAGGCGCTGCTGACACGGAAACTGTTGATATGGGAGCTTCCGCCGCCCTGAAAACGGGGCTTTTTGGCAAATTCTCCGATAAATGCAATCTTTTCCGTCTCTTTTAGCGGGAGTATGGAATCATTTTTCAGCAGAACCATGGATTCTGCCGCGATTTTTTTCGCAAGGTCATGGTCAGCTTCCAGCGTAAACGCCTGTTCCTCCCGGTGGTCCGTATATTCAAATATAATGTTCAAAATGCGCTCCACAGCCTGGTCAAGAATCGCTTCATCCAGAGAGCCGTCTTTCACTGCCTCGACAATTTCTTTGTCATAAACGCCGTTGGATGACGGCATCTCAAGTTCCAGTCCGGCCTTTAACCCTGCCACACGGTCATTGACAGCGCCCCAGTCGGACATCACGTATCCTTTGAATCCCCATTCATCACGCAGGACTTCCGTCAGGAGCCACGGATTCTCAGAGGCGAAGGTTCCGTTAATTTGGTTGTAGGAACACATGAATGTGTAAGGCTGGGCTTTCTTAACGGCAGTCTCGAACGCCGGGAAATAGATTTCCCGCAAGGTGCGCTCGTCTGCGTCGGAGGAGGAACTCATGCGGTTGAATTCCTGATTATTTGCGGCAAAATGCTTGATTGAGGTTCCCACATGGTGTTCCTGTACGCCGTTTATGAATGCGGCGGCTGTTTCCCCTGCAAGGTAGGGATCTTCGGAATAATACTCAAAATTACGCCCGCATAAAGGGGAACGTTTAATGTTGACGGCAGGTCCAAGGACGACGGAGAGGTCGTTTGCCTGAGCTTCTTTTCCGATGGCGTCGCCGAATTCATGCATGAGATCACGGTCGAAAGAGCATGCGCTTAATACGGCGGGCGGGAAACATACGGCTTTAATACTGTCGTTGATTCCAAGATGGTCTGCCTGTTCATCCTGCTTGCGTAGGCCGTGGGGGCCGTCGCTTACCATTACGCTTGGGATGCCAAGCCGTTCCACACCTTTGAGGTGCCAGAAATCAAGGCCGGAGCACATTCCGGCTTTTTCTTCCAGAGTCATCTGGCTGATGAGTTCTTTTACATTTCGGTTCATGGTCAGTATCTCCTTTACATAAGATATTGTTTTTGGATACTTTAAATTTACCAGTTATATGATAAAATATATAGTAATTTCTTGTTAAATATAGTAAAATTTTGTTAATACGTTTAGATGCAGAGTGCGAATATCAGGATTTGGAGAATGCCCATGAATAAGAAAACGGATTTTTTGAAGGCATATAGAGAAGAGAGTATGTTTGAGAGGAGAGAGCTTGCGCAGCCTCACATGTCATATGCATATGAGAAGGAGAAATACCGGGTTATCCGGGAAGGTCGGGTGGACTTGTTGGATTCCGTGGCTCGGATTCCTCCGGATGGGACGGAAGGCATCCTGTCAAAGGATGCACTCCGCCACCAGAAGAATATGCTGATTGCCGCCATCACCATATTTACCAGGTATGCCATGGACGGTGGACTTCCGGAAGAGCTGGCGTATGCCATGAGCGACAGCTATATTTTGAAGGGAGAGGAGTGTACTTCGGCTGAGGAGTTAGGTAAACTCAGCGACCGGGCTTTCCGGGAATACACTTATGCGGTGGCGAGAAACAGGCATTACAGCAGTAAGATAGAGGCGGCTCTGCACTATATTACGATTCATCTCCATGAGAAGATTACGCTGGAAAATGCGGCGGATGCAGTAGGATTAAGTCCATGCCATTTGTCCCGGATTTTCAAGAAAGAAGTAGGGATGTCTATCGTTGATTACGTGCAGAAGGAACGGGTAGAGGCGGCAAAACATATGCTGGTCAATTCGGATGAGACGCTGGCGTCAATCAGCCAGTACTTGTATTTCTCGACGCAGAGTTATTTTATCAGGATATTCAGGAAATACACGGGAATGACTCCGGGGCAGTATAGGCGGAGTCATTAAGCAGAAGAGAGGTGCGATCTTTATGTACATAACGGTAAAGCAGGCAGCAGAAAAGTGGGGGATTTCCGACAGACGAGTGCGTATACTTTGCTCGGAAGGAAAGATTTCAGGAGTTACACGAGAAGGGCGAAGTTGGATGATTTCATCAGATGCGAAAAAACCGGAGGATGGACTCTTGGTGCAATGGAAAAGCTGTTTGCGGGTTATGTGAATGCGAGGTTGGACAGTTACTTGAAGATGCTGGAGATATCATAAATCCGCATTATCTGTCCGGATAGGAAACCCTCGCAGGCTGGAACGGTCAATAGGCTATCTCTTGTTATACCCCATTGACCGTTTTTAGAGCTGATATCCGGTTGTCAGTATTCACAGGGAGAGAGATTCGATCTTACAACTGTGCTGTCTAATGCTGTAGGTATCCCAGATGGACAAGGAGCTTCAGAACATCATCTTTAGAGTGGAATGTAACTATATCATTTGTAAAACTATGGATATTAACAGTGATATGGTTGATTACCTGATTGCAGTAGCAGATTAATCCGGTCTTGTCGATATAGATTTTTACGAAAGGATATCCTTCCTGCAATACCGATAGAATCCCACTCCAATCCCAATCACCGTAAGGCTAAGCCCCACCGAAAGATATTTCACATCCAGACACTCATCCGCAATAATATCCGCGCTCTCCGTATAGCCAAAGGGTGTCAGATATTTCAAGAATTTCACCTGCTCCGTCAGATTCGCAATAATATTCAGAAAGTAAAGAAGAGCAGCCATGCCAAGCCCGATTCCTGCGCCTCCCTGATTTAAGAAAGCCGATATCCCGAAACAAACGGAAGCCACCTCAACCTGCAAGATAAAATAGGCAAGGAACAACAAAAAGAGCGGGCGAATGTCCGGCGTCTCCCCGATTGCACAGATAGAGACAGCGGTAACGGCGGCTACGGAAAGATTCAGGAGCAAAATCTGTATCAACACAGAAACCAACTTCTTGCCCACGATTTCCCGGCGGCTGACCGGATGAGTGAGGAGGAATTCCGCTGTCTGTTCCTTCTCTTCCTTCACTAACACAGAGATGCCCAGAAGAGCCGCAAAAAAAGCGCCCCCAAGCCCCAGGATATTGCCGCATTCCACGCCGAAGAACCCCATGAATTCGCCAAAATTAAGCCTGTCCATGCCAAAAGCGGCGGAAAAGCCGCCCATTTCGGCGAACACCGCGCTGACGTCCCCCATCTGTGTCTCCATTTCCGGATATATGAGGACACAGAGCGCCATCATCAATGCTATCACCATTGTCCATATGAGTAAGGTTATCCGTCCCTGTTTCAATTCGTGTTTTATCATAACCATATGAATTCTCCTCACTATCCATAATAATGCATAAATATCTCTTCCAAATCCGGCTCGGTAATGGAAACATCCGTAAGGCTCAGCCTGGCCAGAACATGCAGCAAATCCTTCAGACTGCCGCCATAAAGAAAACTTACGGAATCCCCGTCTGTCTGCACATCCTTCATGTCTGGCAGCTCAAGCGGCAGTTTCGCGCCCCTTAGCCGAACCCGTTTCGTATCAGTATGCCCAAGATTTTGTGTACTGTCTGAAACCAGCAGGCGCCCTTCTCGGATGACAGCCGCGTGCCGGCAGTACCGCTGGACTTCCGAAAGGATATGAGAAGATACGAAGATGGTAGCTCCGTTCTTATTGCGCTCTTCCAATATCGAATAGAACTCCCGCTGCATCAGCGGGTCCAGCCCGCTGGTAGGTTCATCCAGAATGCAGACCTCGGGCATATGCTGGAGCGCGCAGACGATGGAAACCTTCTTGCGGTTGCCAAGGGACAGTTCACGGATTTTTTTGTTCACATCCAGTTCCAGACGCTCACAGAGATTTCTCGCTTCTGCGCGGCAATCCCTGCGGCGCAGCTCGGCGGAGAAGCCAATTACATCCCGGACTCGCATATTACGGTAAAAGGAAGCCTCCGAAGGCATATATCCCACATGGGAGAGAATCTCCTCTTTTTGGCGGCTGATATCCATGCCGAGAATCTGCGCGCTTCCCTCCGAAGGCGAGGTCAATCCAAGAAGGGTGCGGATCGTGGTGCTCTTCCCGGCGCCGTTAGGCCCGATGAAACCGAAGAAATCTCCCTGTTCCACGGTCAGGTTCATATCCGTGATTCCCCGTGCCCTTCCATAATATTTTGTCAGTGAAGTGGTTTTGATCGCATCCATTTTTCACACAAGCTCCTTTCTGAGGTATCCATTGCATGCTTCCCGGGGTGCCTTTTGGATATATTTTTTAAGAGGACTTACGCAGGTAAACATTTTTCCAAAATGCCAACATTGCCCCGAAATCCGCTTCCAGCGTCTTGGCGTCTAATGTCTCCCCGCGCTGTACAATCTCCCACAGATATCCTACAGACATCAGATAAATCTGCCTGTGCATCATCGCAAGATCCAGCCCGGGAATAAAATCGTCGGGATTCAGTCCGGCAAGGGCGTCTGCCGCCTTCCGGTCAAAATGCTGCCGGTAGCTTTTCTGGATATGTTCATAGACGGCCGGTTCCTTTTCGTAAAATGCCTTCATGGCAAATGCCGCCATGTCTGGGTAGCGGCACATCATCTGTATTTTCGCGTACATGCCCCGCTCCATCATTTCAAATAAATCCGTGGAATCATAACAGCGGTTCTCTGCAAGATATTCGCAGGTGAGATCCGCCGCTTTGTTCCATAGGAAGAGGTACAGCTCTTTCTTATTTTGGAAGTAATGGAACAGGAGGGATTTGCTGATCCCCGCCTCATCCGCAATCTCCTGCATAGGGCTTTTGCGGTAGGAATTCTGTGAAAATACACGGAATCCGGCATTGATGATCCGCTGTTGCTTTTCCGGAGGAAGGGTATAGAATCTTTCATTCATATGGAAATTCCTCGCTGACTAAAACGGTCAATAGGTTATCTCTTATTATACTCCATTGACCGTTTTTGAGAAGACTATTTATAAAAGATTTTTTTCAAACGATTAGACTGCTAATCTTAAAATGTCAACAAATTCCTTTACATGCAAGGACACATAATGGCCGACTGGCGAGGTATCGTTGTTCGTGGCCCTAACCGCCATTTCTTCAAAATGCGTATCGTCGATGCCCATCTCTGTCAAAGTTGTCTTTAGATTCAACGATTTGAAAAAGTCTTCCAATTTGTCTGCCAGAAGGCATGCCATCTCTTCCTCCGTATAGTGGTAGGAATCGATGCCAAAGACTCGGTTTGCAAGCTGCGCAAGTTTGTAAGGCTTGATTTTTGCCATATATCTGCACCATGCAACGAGGACGACTGCCATGCCTTCGCCATGAGTAATCCCGTATTGGGCACTGAGCTCATGCTCAATCCGGTGTGAGCCCCAGTCGGCGGCGCGTCCTGTATCAAGGATGCCGTTGTGTGCAATAGACGCCAGCCACTGGATTTCTGCACGGGCATTATAATCCGCAGGTTCTTTCATTAGGCGCAGTGAGTTTACCAGAGCCGCCTTGATAGCGCCTTCAATCATATAGTCTGTGGTGTCTGTGTGGCTCACATCCGAGAAATATCTCTCCAGCAAGTGGGAGAGGATATCGGCACATCCGCAGGAGGTCTGGTATGCCGGAAGCCCCAGGGTGTATTTGGGATTCATGATAGCAAATTTCGGTATGATCATATCGTCCTCAAATCCCAGCTTCATCAATCCGTTTGAAATGATAGCTGCATTGGACGTCTCGGACCCACTTGCCGGAAGTGTCGTAATTGCGCCCACAGAAACGGCATATTCCGGCGCTGCCGTTCCGTCAAAGAAATCCCACACGTCGCCTCCATAAGGAATTCCAAGGGCGATTGCCTTGGCCGTATCCACAGAGCTTCCGCCCCCGGCTGCAAGGACAAAATCCACGGAGTGTTCTTTGGAAACCGCGACCAGCTTGCGGATTAGTTCAATCTTTGGATTTGGCACAACGTCGCCGCATTCCAGAAAATCAATATCCAAACGGCTGCATGCATCCTTGATTACATCCCAGATTCCAAGTGTCTTAATAAAATCCCCGCTGTATACAAACATCAGAGAAGTGACTTTATATTTTTTTAGCAGTTGATAGATATTCTGTTGCGCCCCATCTCCAAAAAAGATTTGGGCTGGATTGTTATAGTGAAAGTTTAGCATCGTAATCCTCCTAAAGTTTACCTTAATTTTGGGTTTAGCAATAACGGACGGGAATGTTATGCTGTCTCAGTTTTTCATTCCATATATCAGGCAGGCATTTATCTGTGATGATCATGTTGATACTGCCAAGGCCGGTTATGATGTAATCGGCGGAATCAAAGAACTTGGTATGATCTGCAATCAGATAATGCTCTCGTGATTGGGAAATATAAGCTTTTCGGACTTGGCTTTCATTCATGTTATTGTCAAGCAGGCCGTGGTCTAAATCAACGGCCGGATTGCTGATAAAACACTTGTCCGCAAGGTAATAAGAGATTGCGTCGGTAGTCTGGTATCCGGAAAATGAATTCGAGCGTTGGCGGAAGGTTCCCCCGAGGGCAATCAATTTGACTTTGGAAAACTGATTGCTGAATAAATCAAATATACGAAGGGAATTCGTAATAATCGTAACGCTTAAATTGCGCTGAACAATCTCTTTGGCGAGTGCCAGACAGGTAGTGCTGCAGTCCAGGAAAATCGTATCGCTATTTTTAATGAAATTATCGATTGCGTAGGACGCAAGCTTCTTCTTCTCCTCGGAAAAGAAGGTTTCCCTAAGCTGCACCGGTGCGCCTTTGTCATCGGCGTCCGGCAGGAAAGCTCCGCCATGGATTCTCTTTAACTTATTTTGTGCTTCCAGCTCTTTTAAATCTCTCCGGATGGTTTCTTCGCTGCAGTCCAGCTTTTGGCTCATCGTAGAGATAAGAATGCTTCCGTAAGTATGCAGCTCTTCCTCTATCAGTTTGTGACGTTCAATTTTTAACATGGCTTATAAATCCTTTCGGCAATATTTATAGAAAAAATGAATCGTGATATTGAATACAATCTTATAATATCAAAAAAAACAGCATAAATCAACATTAAAATGAAAATTATATGGAAAAATGACGAGAAAATGCAAAAAAATATCAAAAAATATAAAAAATATCAACAATAGCATGTTGACAAATGCTGATTTATGTTGTAATGTGTTGGCAAGGCAAAAATAATCAAAGGAGGGTAGTGGAAATAAAATGTGATTTTTGGGAATAATAGGAAAAATGGAAATTTGTATGTGAATGCATCAGACGGACGGACAGTCAATGAAAAAAATGTTGAATTACAAAGAAAGGAAAGAAAAAAATGGAAAATGCGAATAAAAAAGGAAGCTTTAAGGGATTATTGCCTCTGGTTATCTTTTTGGCCGTATATTTCGCAATGGGAATCGGGACCGGAGATTTCTCTAACTTCCCATTGATGATTGGTATTTTCTTGGCATCTGCGATTTCGTTGTTTATGAAGAGCCCGGTTGCCGAAGAAAAATCATTTACGGAGAAGGTTGTCATGTTTTGTAAGGGCGGGGGAGATGATACGCTGATCCTGATGGTCATCATCTACATGCTGGCAGGCGCCTTTTACGGAGTGGCAAGCGGGATGCACGCCACAGATACGGTAACGAATATCGGTATTTCAATTTTGCCGACAAATATGATTATTCCCGGATTATTCTTAATCGGCTGCGTACTTAGTTTTTCAATGGGTACTTCGATGGGGACTGTGGCGGCGCTGATGCCGATTGCGATTGATATCGCGTCGAAGACAGGCGTGAACGTCGCGCTTGTAAGCGGCGTCGTAGTTGGAGGGGCAATGTTTGGCGATAACCTTTCGTTCATTTCCGATACGACAATTGCAGCGACCACAACACAGGGAATTGAAAACAAGGAAAAATTCAAAGCAAATATTTTTATGGTTGGGCCTGCGGTCGTCATCACAGTAATCGTATTAGCGCTATATCCCATCGATGCAGCGAAAATTTCAGCAGGCGGAGATATTAATCTCGTAAATCTGATTCCCTACATACTGATTATCGCATTATCCCTGATAGGCATGCATGCAGTCATGGCAATGACGATCTCAGTAATTTCAGGTATGGTGATTGGAATCATACACGGAGATTTCACATTTATTGAATCCTTCTCAGTCGTGCATAATGGGATGTGTTCGATGCAGGATATGGCGGTTATTGCGATATTCGTAGGCGGGCTGGTGGCAATCATGCAGTATTTGGGAGGCATTGACTGGCTGCTGAACAAATTGGCTAAGGGAATGAAGTCCAAAGTGGGCGCGGAGCTTAGCATTGCCGCTTTGGTAAGCCTGGTGGATGTAGCCACGACAAACAACACGATTTCGATTATCGCCTGCGGGCCGATTGCAAAAGATATCTCAGAAGAGTTCGATATCACTCCGGCAAGGACGGCGAGCATTTTGGACTTGTTTTCGTCCGCGTTTAACGGTTTAACGCCTTATGCAGGACAGCTTTTGACAGCGGGCGCAATGGCACAGATCGCACCGGTAACGATTATGCCTTATGTTTGGTACGATATTCTTATGATTATCTTCGGTGTTATTTTCATTTTGCTGGGCTTGCCGAAATTCAAGGGAAAAGCCGCCAAAAAGGAAGATTAAAGTCAGTCGGGGAGGAATTTAGATATGGAAAAATATTCAAAGTACTTTTTGCTTGATGCTGATACGGTAAAAGAATATGCAAAAGAAAAGGTCGGATATTTCAAAGAAGAAGAAAAACTATACGCAGCCGAAATTGGCGATGGGAATATTAACTATGTCTTTAAAGTGTGGAATCCGCAGACAGGCAGATCCCTGATTGTCAAACAGGCAGATACGGTGCTGCGTTCTTCTGGCAGGCCGCTGGATCGGTATCGGAATAAGATAGAGGCGGAAATGCTTGGCATCGAAAGTGAATTGGCAGAGGGGCTTGTCCCCAGAATATATCTGTATGATGAAATTATGTATGCGATGTCTATGGAAGACATTTCCGCATACAAGAATCTTCGTACCGAAATGGCGGCTGGTAAGATATTCCCAAAACTGGCGGAAGATATTACAGCATTTATGGCGGGAACGCTGCTTCTGACCACGGATTTGATTCTCGACAGGGCAAAGAAGAAGGAAAGGGTAAAACTGTTTATGAATCCGGAGCTTTGTGATATCACTGAAGATCTGGTGTTCACAGAACCATATTATGATTATAAGGGACGTAACGTGATTCTGGATGAGAACAGAGACTTTGTAAAAGAGAAGCTTTATGGAGACAAAGAGCTTCATGCAAATGTGGGGCAACTTCGCGACGGCTTTATGAATCATGCGCAGGCATTGCTTCACGGGGATCTGCATTCTGGCTCAATCTTCGTGAATCAGGAAGGGACAAAGGTCATTGACCCGGAATTTGCATTCTATGGGCCAATGGGATATGACATAGGGAATGTGATCGGCAATCTGTTCTTTGCATGGGCAAATAAATTCTATACCGATTCCGGCAATCGGGAATTTTTGGTATGGATAGAGAATACGATTGGGGAAGTTGTGGATAAAGTCAGAGAGAAATTCAATGAAAAATGGGATGAGACTGTGACCTTCCCGTTATATACAAATGAAGAATTCAAAAAAGATTACATAGAACAAGTGATGTCGGATTCCTTCGGGTATGCCGGAACAGAGATTATCAGGCGCATCGTCGGGGATTCAAAGGTAAAAGAGGTTACGGATGTGGAAGATTTGACGTTTCGAGTCCCGATGGAAAGAACCTTGATTGAAATCGGGATCAAACTGATTAAGGAAAGAGCCACGCTTAGGACCGGAATAGATATACGTGCTGTCGGAACAAAATATTTCTGTTGAACCAGCGGTTTGGCGGCAGATAGAAAAGGAAAGATGTATGATGGAAAGATATGATCAGGATTTGGCGTTCATGCTGCGGTATGAGAATGTAGCATGGTACGAAGATGGAAAAGTAAGAATATTGGATCGCAGAGTTTACCCGACAGAAGTAACGTTTGTCGAGTGTACAACTTACAAGGAAGTAAAGAAAGCGATTGCCGATATGGTTACACAGAGCGCAGGGCCTTATACCGCCGCGGGAATGGGGATGACGCTTGCTGCCCATGAGGTGGAAGGAAAGACAGAGAAAGAGCAGACAGAATTCCTTGCACAGGCTTCTTATGATATTTCCCATGCAAGGCCGACGACTGCAAACAGGATGGAAATCATAACAAAGGGATGCCTTGAGGCGGCAAAGAAAGCCCTTGCAGAAGGAAGGAGCGCAGTAGAAGCATGTTTTTGCAGGACGATGGATTCTCTGAACAGAAGGTATTCCACCATGGAGAAGGTGGGAGAGTATCTGGCGTCTCTGTTCCCGAAGAACGGAACGGTTATGACCCAGTGTTTCGGTGAGACCATCATCGGAATGATGCTCCGTGCGGCAAGAAAACATAAAAATGATATCAAGATTTATTGTGCCGAAACAAGGCCGTATCTTCAGGGGGCAAGATTAACTGCAACCTGTTGTGCGCAGATGGGATTTGATACTACGGTAATTACAGACAACATGGCAGCCTATTCTATGCAGCATAAAGGAATTGACCTCTTTACTTCCGCGGCAGACACCATTGCAAGAGACGGGCACATTGCGAATAAGATAGGGACTTTCCAGATTGCGATACTGGCAAAATATTTTGGGATTCCGTATTATGTGACCGGAATCCCGGATAAAGATAAGCTGCATGGTGAGGATATAGTTATAGAAGAAAGGGATGCCAAACAGGTGCTTTCTTACCGTGGGATTCCCAGTACGATTCCTCGTGTAAAAGGAATCTATCCTTCTTTTGATATTGTGCCGCCGCACTTGATTAGCGGCGTGGTAACGGATAAGGGCGTCTATGTTCCGGGCTTGTTAAACGATTACTTTAAGGGAAAGGTCGAAGAGTTTTATTAAAATGTATCGGATACAGATACAGGTTTAGAGAGGTGGATTGGTAAAATGAAATTATTAATAAGAGCGCCTTTTACAGAATGTGAAAGAAAAAGACTGGAATCTTACTTTGATGAGATTGTCTATGACCCATGGACCAGAACGGGAGAGCGATACTATGAGGACGAGATGCTGGACGCGTTGCGAAAGGAACAGCCGGACGCGTTGATTACAGAGCTTGACCGCATCACAGAGAAGGTTCTGGCAGGATATGACAGATTGCTCTTTATCGGAGATTGCCGGGCTGTCCCGGCAAACATTGACGTAGACGCCTGTAAGAGGGCAAATGTCCCGGTGCTGTGTACGCCTGCAAGGAACGCGCAGGCAGTTGCCGAGATGCTGACAGGGCTTCTTGTCAGCTACATGCGGAATATCATCCCGGCAGTACAATGGGTCCGGGAAGGTAAATGGGTGGAGGGGACGACCCCTTATTATACTTGGATGGGACATGAACTGTGTGGCAAGAAGGTCGGGTTTGTCGGATTCGGGGCAGTCGGAAGGCATGCCGCCCGGATTCTGGAAGCATACGGATGCCAGATTTTCTTCTATGATCCATATGTAGATCATGTACAAGAAGCCTATAAGAAATGCGGATTAGAAGAGATATTCGAGAATTCCGATATTGTATCCATTCACCTTCCGGTTATGGAAAGTACAAAGGGAATGATACATGCAGATTTGTTTGCAAAAATGAAAGAAACAGCAATTTTTGTTAATACCGCAAGAAGCGCAGTGGTAGACGAGGGGGCACTGATAGAAGTATTAAGGGCGAAAAAAATCAAAGGTGCAATTCTGGACGTGCTGTCGGTTGAACCGCCGACAGAAGACGCCCTTGCGGTTGCAAAATTGGATAATGTATTGCTGACGCCCCATATCTGCGGGGCCGCCTATGAAGTGACAGATCATCAATCACAGATTATGGCAGACTGTATTGACGCCTGGATGAAAGAGAAAAAATAAGAGAAAGAAGATGAAAAAAGAAGATAAAGGAGAAGAGGCAGGTGGAGAATAATTATCTGATTTTGGACATGGGAACCGGCAATTCCAGAGTCGGGCTGGTATCTTCCGACGGAGTTGTCCTGGGAATCCGCAGCTATGTGAACCGCTACCATACCGATCCATTATACGAAGACGCGCAGTATTTCCTTCCGGAAGAGTGGAGCGGTTATCTCTTAGAAGGATGCCGGGAATTAATGGAAGAATTCCCGGAGCATCCGGTGAAAGCCATTACTTCAACCGGAGCCAGAGAGAGTATTGTCCTTTATAACGGGGAAGGGAAGGCTTTCATGGGACTTCCGAATATCGATAACCGCGGCCGCGCCTGGATGGACGAGATTGAAGACTGTGCATTTATCTATGAACGGACAGGAAGATGGGTGACGGAAGATTTTCCGGCTGCAAAATTAATGGGATATAAGAAAAAATATCCAAGAGAGTTCCAAAACATTGCAAAAATTACCAGTTTGAGCGAGTGGGTTGGAGAAATATTTACCGGAAAAATCGTGATAGAACCGTCGCAGGCATGTGAAACCCAGCTATTTGATATCCAGGAAAAAGCGTGGTCAGAAAGGCTATGCAGGAATTATGGAATTCCCATGGGCATATTGCCGGAAATAGCGAAAGCAGGCGACAGTTTGGGAACCATCAAAAAAGAGTTTTCAGACAAGCTTGGACTCAATGGGCAGGCAGAGTTTATCGTAGGCGGCGCAGATACACAGATTGCGGTGAAAGGCATCGGAATTGGCATCGGGGATATAGCCGTCGTATCCGGGACGACTTCGCCAGTTGTCACCATCACAGATTATAAATATTACGACGAACAGAAGCGGTGCTGGACAGATTCTAATCTGGGAGGGGAGACTTATCAGGTTGAGACGAATCCAGGAGTAACCGGTTTGAACTATCAGCGGATGAAAGCGTTATTATTCCCGGATACCTCATATGAAGAGGTGGAAAAGAATATGGCACGGCAGAAAGGGTATTTGTGTACGGCTACTTTTTCATCCCTGCATTTTTCAGAAAAGCGTTCCCTGAAAAAGGGAGGATTTGTGACAAAGGCGCCGTTTGACGCAGATTTGGATGCTGTCGATATGATGTGGGCGGTAGTGGCAGATATTGCATGTTCCATATATGTACAGTATCAGAATCTATGTGAAATGACCGGGCATAAGAAAGAATATATCTTAGGATGCGGCGGTGGGTTTCGTTCCGAGATCTTATGCCAACATCTGGCGGATTTGACAGGCAAGAAACTGGTGATAAGGGAGGGCTTCGAGCAGGCGTCTATTCATGGATGTGTAAAGATTTGCAACGAGCGGTACGGAAAAGATGCAGATGGGAAAGGCGGTGCAAAGCAAGAAAAAGTATATATGCCGTGCGGACAGGGTTTGATACATGCATATTATGAAGAATGGTTGGAGAACCGCCGGGTGTTAAATCCCTAAAAATAAGACAAAAACAAAGGAAAGAAGGAGATCAAATGTTATTACAAGAAGAAAGAGAAGAGATTGTAGAATATGGAAAAAGAATGAGCGGCGACAGGCTGGCTGCCGGAACAAGCGGAAATATCAGTATTTACAATGCCGAGAAGGGCTGGATGGCAATCAGTCCTTCTGGTATCGGGTATTTTGACACAAAGCCGGAAGATGTTGTAGTTATGGATTTAAATGGGGACATCATAGAAGGCTGGAGGAAGCCGTCCAGTGAGTGGGCGCTGCATACGGCGATGTATAAAGCGAAACCAGGCTGCAGGGCTGTCGTACATACACACTCTATGTACTGTACGGTATTTGCAACGCTTCGCCAGCCATTGCGCCCTGCCCATTATGTAATTGCAGATGCAGGCGTAGATACGGTTCCATGTGCACCCTACTGTACATACGGGACGCGCAAGCTTGCAGAAGCGGCAGTCAAGGCAATCGGTGACAGCAATGCCGTATTGCTGGCGAACCATGGTATGCTTGCCTGCGGCGGAAGCCTTGCGGGTGCGTATTCTCTTGCCTGTGGAATGGAATTCTGCGCGGAAGTAGAGTATCGCGCAAGAACGATTGGCAATCCGGTTTACTTGTCAGCGGAAGAGATGGCGGAAGTATTGGAAAGCTTCAAAAGCTATGGGCAGCCGAAAAGGTAAATAAAACTCCCGCCCGCTCCTGGACGAACATTACAGGAGCGGGTGGGAGTTTTGTTGATGTTCCCATGCTATATGGTGAATCAGGAGTTTATTTCTTCTGTCGAATTAAATGAAATTGTACAATTCTTCTGCAATTCCGGGCCAAGAATTGGTATATTTTCTTCTTGAACATAATGAAAGATTTGACTATAATATTTGAGTTAATTGACAATTCTTTCACATGAACGTTCCCGGCAGATTTCATAGGGAGCGTGGGAAGAGGATAGGGGGATATTGATGTTAAAGAAATGTATTGCTTATCTGGGGAGCCTCCTTGCCCTGCTGGCATGCAGCCCGATGACTGTATTTGCTGCAGAAGAAGCCGCAGCGGCAAAGCCCATACCTATGTGGCTTTGTATTCCGTTTGCCGGGCTTTTGTTCTGTATCGCTGTGCTTCCGCTTGTGAAGGCAGAATGGTGGGAATCCCATCAGCCCTTGGCAGTGGCGGGCTGGTCGCTTCTTTTTATCCTGCCCTTCGGATTTCTGTACGGAGCCGGGGCTGCGCTGGAAACGGTGCTTGAATGTCTGGTTAACGATTACCTGACGTTCATCGTGCTGCTGTTCGGATTGTTCTGTGTAGCGGGAAATATTACGATGGAGGGGGATCTGGCAGGTTCTCCCCGGGTAAATATCATCCTGCTGACCATTGGGACGCTGCTTTCAAGCTGGATTGGGACAACGGGGGCAAGTATGCTGATGGTGCGTCCGGTCATTAAGATGAACGCATGGCGCAGGAACCGGTCCCACATTCTGGTATTTTTTATATTTCTGGTGTCGAATATTGGAGGATGCTTAACTCCCATTGGAGATCCGCCTCTGTTGATGGGATTTTCAAGAGGAGTGCCGTTCTTCTGGAGCCTGCACCTGTTTCCAATCATGCTGTTCAATATGGTGGTGCTTCTGGTTATTTTCTACTTTATTGACCGGAAACGGTATTGCAGGGACATGGCGAGAGGAAGAAAACCGGATATCAGCAAGCCGGGAACGAAGATTCAGATTCGTGGGCTTCACAATTTGATTTTTCTGGCAATGATTGTGGCGGCTGTGGTTTTGAGCGGAATCCTGCCGGATCAGCCGATGTTTCAGGACCCGCAAGGGCATGTGCGGGGAATCCACATTTTCGGAGAAGTGGTATTAAGTTTCCCGGCAATTATTGAGATTCTGATTATCCTGCTGGCGGCTTTCCTGTCATTTCGTACGACGGATCCTGTCATCCGTACTAAGAACCATTTTACATGGGGCGCTATACAGGAAGTAGGGACATTGTTTATCGGAATCTTTATCACGATGCAGCCGGCATTAGCGATACTGAAGGGGATGGGGGCGGATTTAGGAATCACAGAGCCTTATCAGATGTTCTGGACAACGGGTGTGCTTTCTAGTTTCCTCGATAATACGCCTACCTATCTGGTGTTTCTGACGACTGCGGGGGCAATCGGGTTTACCGACGGACTGGTTACAACGCTGGGATGCGTGCCTGTTAAGGTTCTCACGGCAATCTCCTGCGGCGCTGTATTCATGGGTGCGAATACATATATCGGAAATGCGCCGAACTTTATGGTGAAAGCGATTGCAGATGAAAATGGTATCCATATGCCGTCGTTTTTCAAGTATATCGGATGGTCGCTGATGGTTCTTGTTCCGGTATTTCTGCTGGACACATTGCTGTTTTTCAGATAAGGAGGGAGTTTTAGGATGGCAAATGAAGAGAAGGATTTAAGAGGGCTTGCCGGACGGATTTATGACCTGGATGAAGAGGTCTACCGGGAACTTGGCTCCTCTCTGGGGCGTGTGTTTAACGGGAAGAAGGACGACTGTATCGAGGAAACGGTACGGATGATGCATGAGCGGAACGAGGCGCATATCCTGAGAAATGAGCTTGCGCTGATCAGCAATATGGCGCGGACGATTCCAGATCAGGCGAGTAAGAAAAGGATCATGGCAAAGTATGATGAGATTCTGAAAGCAGTCACGGAGCTTCCAGCCAGTTTTACCCAAGGGGATATTCTGGATCAGAAGATTGCGCAGTTAAATACGTTGAATCTGCAGTCGCGTTTTGCGGAAAATGACCACCTGATTATCTGTATCGGGCGTACTTACGGCTGCGGCGGCAGTGAGATAGGGTTTACGCTGGCGGATACTTTGAAGATTAATTACTATGATGTTGAGATATTTGACGAGGTATTGAAACGGTTAGAGGCGGAGAAGGCTTCCGTGCTGGATCGGGGCGGTTATCCTTATAAGAAGGGAGAGGGGGATAACCGACAGTATTTGAATGAGATCCCGGCATTTACCCCTGCGCCGAAATCGACGCTCAAGGAAAAATTCAGGGAGTTCAACCGGTATCACGGGCTGCCTAAGAAGGACGCCGTGTTTTTTAACCAGAGTGATTTGCTGTGCGATATGGCAAAAAAGGAAGATTTTGTGGTGATGGGGCGGTGTGCGGATGCGATACTGACCAACAACCGTATCCCGCATATTAGTATCTTTATCACAGCCCCCTTAGAACAGCGGGTACACCGGGTTATGGAAGTGCGCGGGGTCGAGAATGAGAAGAAGGCGAAACGTCTGTTAGCCCGGCTCGACAAGGCACATATTAAATATTATAAGTATTATACGGGGCGCAACTGGGGGAAGGCAAGGAATTACGACCTGTGTATTAACAGCGCAAGTTATGGGATTCAAGGGTCTGTGGATTTAATCATGCGGATGATTAGCGGGCGTGGGGAGTAAGGCAGGCGATTTTGAATTTCAGGGATAGTTCAAGACGATTTAATCATTAAAAATCGCAGAGTTGAATACTCTGCGATTTTTTCTTAATCAGCACATCTATTATAACTATCTAAGATACATAAATCAATACCTAACTCAAACTTCGCACATGGATTTTAGCTATGCACCTTGAAAATTCAATATCTGGCAATAATTTAATTATCAAAGAACAGCCTTTTGGAACACTATGCTACTATTAATTGGGATTGTAGCAGGGATGGCAGGGTGCTGATAAAAGTGTCAACCAGTTCATCTATCTTTTCATCAACAAGATCACAGTGTTCCTCTAAAAGTTTCCGGAACATTTGAAGCAGCATTTGAAATGCCTGCATCCATGTGATGTCAGACATTTCGTCAGAAAAGTACAGAAACAGTTCTCCAAGTGAGCGGTTGTCGTTTGATTCCCTGTTTTCGATGGACAGCATCATATACCTGGTAAAAACAACTGCCGTATGGGCGGTCATTGCATCAAAAGAAAGGCAATGGCATTCTTTGCTGAGCCTGAGATAACTCTTGCAGACTTTGAAGAATACTTCGATATCCCAGCGTTTTCCATAAAGGCGGATGATTTCATCTTCACATAAGGATGTATCTGTTGTGATAAGGCAGAGGTATTCCTTGCGTTTATTCCTGTTGCGGACATATACAACCTAAAATCCCGTTGAATTATACACAGGTCATACGGTGACCTGGTATAACTCAATAATCTCCCGTTGACGTTTGGTCGGTGTTGTTACAAGCTTTTTACGTTTACCTTCAATGGATACTTGTTTTAGAGATTTCATTTCACTAAAGATTTCTTGAAGGTTATGATTGCGTGTCCATCCGTGTTCTTCCATAACATTTTTCAGATAGGTAGTCAGGATAAGCGCAATAAACTGGATAAATATACGTCCCTCCATGGTTGCGTTTGAGTGAATCCTCAAACGTTTCATATCCAGATCGTTTTTGAGATCGTCAAAACCTTTTTCGACAGCATCCTTTTGGCGATATGCCCGCAATGCCTCGGCAGCATCTTTGGTTTTATTGCTTATCATTACAAACCAGCCAATACTATTCTGCTTATGTTTGCTGATTGCCCCTTCATTATACTCTACCTTCCGTCCACGTTTCGGAAGGTCTTTGACAATGAAATAGTTGTTATAAAATGCCTGGTTTTCAGATTTCTCCTTACAGTTTACCAACTCGTCATAGCACTGGAGCAGCTTATGCGTAAATTTTTTGTGTTCCAATTCCGCCTTCAGACTATCATAATACGTATGGATATAACATCTGTGCCCATTCCACTTCGTACATTTTGTTACCGCGTAAAGGTCATCCTCACCAATACTGATAAAATTTTTATGGGAATCCATTCCTGTCCGGTTTTCCTCTACTGCGTTTGTAGCGATAGAAGCAGTAAATGGAATGCCAACGCTAAAACGATAATGGCTGTTATATAGCGCATTGATATTTGCCTCACTAAAAAACCCCTTATCCATGACCAGATGAACAGAACGTGATCCCAAAAGCTTTAAGTTGGCAAGACTTTCATCTATTGTAGATACATCTTTGATACTTCCTGAAAGTATCCTATAGTATATAGGCAGATGGGATTCTTCACTGGTCAACATCAGGAGGTTGACATGGGGAAGATCCTCACCATCCCGATTATATCCCCAGCGAATATAGTCAATAAACTCACTGTAGGACGAAATACTTGTTATATCAAGGGCAAAATACCCTTTATTGTGTTTGGCCGCAATCCATTTCCCGAAAAAATCCTGTTGCAGTGAAGAGGTGATACGACTTAGTAGTTCGCTGACACGCTGGTCTGCAAGTTTAGACTGGTATGGATGTTGGTTATAGGCAGACCATTGTTCTACATGGCAAAGCGCATTTCCTTCACTGGCAAGATAATAAGCACAGGTAAGGATACGCTCCCAATCTTCTGGAAAAGAGGAGCGTAAGATTTTGACAAGCCCTGTTTCGCGAGCAGCTTTATCAAGAAGCAACGCCGGCCCGATTGTAGACACGCGGCAATGTTCTGTTTGTGGATCCGCTTTGTTAGTGGCAACAGATTTTTTTCTGGTTGGAATGATTACATTTGTTTCAGGATGCAGCTTGCCAACACATTTACGATGGTGCTTTGTTTTTTGCTCCGTTTTATCCCAATAAGATTCATTCTCGTATACATAAGTGGTTCCGTTGGGGTTTTTAACATAAACATATGATGCCATACTACAATCCTCTTTCCTGTATATAATATATAATTATACTATATAATTTATACACAGATTTGTAAATAGAAAAAAGTAAAAAACATCAGTATTTATGCGGGTTCTCAACACTTTTATACTAGATTATGTGTATAATTTATCGGGAGTTTAGGTTTTATGAGAGCGAATATGGCCGGTATTGGCAGGATGTGATGTTCGATAATGAAGAATTGGCACAGTTCAGACCTGACGTCATCTATATACATACAAGCAACCGCAACATTACTGCCTATCCGAAGTTGACCGATTCCAGAAAAACAGTGGACGCTCTTTTGGATACAGCCTATCATCATTTTTCGGACATGTGGGATAAGATAGAAGAAAAGTACGGATGCATTATCATCCAGAATAATTTTGATTATCCATACTGGAGGCTGCAGGGCAACAGGGAGGCGGCCGATTATCATGGTACTGTGAATTTCATCACGCGGCTTAATTTAAGGTTTGCCGAGTATGCACAGGGACATGGTAAGTTTTTTATTAATGACATCAACTATTTATCTGCGTCCTTTGGCCTTGATAAATGGTTCGATCCTTTCTGCTGGTTCATGTATAAATATGCGCTTTCCATGAAAGCGATTCCAGCACTGGCGCACAGCGTGTCAAATATCATAAAATCGTTGTATGGCAAGAACAAAAAGGCGTTCGCGCTGGATCTTGATAATACGCTCTGGGGCGGGATTGTGGGTGATGATGGACCGGACAATCTGAAGATTGGGAAGGAGACGCCCACGGGTGAGGCATATACGGAGTTTCAGGAATATCTGAAAGCGCATCAGCAGCTTGGCGTGATTCTTAACGTTATCAGTAAGAATGAGAATGAGAATGAGAACGCTTTAGCAGGACTTGCTCACCCGGAGATGACGCTGAAATCGGATGATTTTATCACGATTAAAGCGAATTGGAAACCCAAATCGCAGAATCTTCTGGATGTTGCCCATACCCTTTCCCTGATGCCGGACAGCTTTGTTTTTGTGGACGACAATCCTGCGGAACGGGACCTCATAAGACAGCAGGTCAGGAATGCTGCGGTTCCGGAAGTTGGGGACAAGCCGGAAGGCTTCATCAGGGCTATCGATAAGATGGGGTATTTTGAAATGACTGTGGTTTCTGCCGATGATGCCGGCCGTGAGAAGATGTATAAGGAGAACGCCGAAAGGGCAAAGGCAGAACTGGCATTTTCTGACTATCGTGCGTATTTGTTATCTCTGAATATGAAAGCGGAGATTGAAGCATTTATTCCAGCCTATCATGGCCGGATTGCTCAGCTCAGCAATAAGAGCAATCAATTCAATCTGACTACAAGGAGATACACGCAGGCAGAGATTGAACAGATTGCAGCGGATGAATCCTATATCACTTTGTATGGGAAGCTTGCTGACAAATTCGGAGATAACGGTGTTGTGTCGGTTGTTATTGGTCATCAGACGGATGGCATACTGGACATTGAACTCTGGATTATGAGTTGCCGAGTCCTTAAACGCGATATGGAATATGCTATGATGGACAGGCTGGTACAGGAGGGGTATCAGCGCAATGTCCAGAACCTTATCGGTCATTATTATCCCACAGCCAAGAATGGCATGGTCAAGGAATTCTATGGTAGTATGGGTTTCACCAAGACCCAAGAGGATGAGGCAGGGAACAGCAGGTGGGAGATGGCTGTGGAAAGCTATAAAGCGAAGAACCATGTGATCAGTGTGAAATGACATTTAGTTTTATAGTGATTAACGGGTTTTATTTTCCTCTATTTTATGTTACAATCTTCAAGAAGATGGGAGGATATAACAAATGAAAAAGTTTATGGAAGAGTTCAAGGCATTTATCGCGCGCGGCAATGTCATGGATATGGCAGTTGGTATCATTATAGGCGGCGCCTTCACAAGTATCGTTACATCTCTGGTGGAAGATATTATCAATCCGCTGCTCGGATTGTTTGGAGGAATGAATTTTGACCGTTTGCATGTGAAGCTGCTGGGGGAAGTCACGCTTAACTATGGGAAATTTATCACTGCTGTCGTGAATTTCCTGATCATGGCATTCATCGTATTTTTGCTTATGAAAGTGGTAAATGGCATGGGTGACAAGATTACAAGAAAAGAAGCGGAAGAGATACCAACAACAAAAAAATGTCCTTTCTGTAAGAGTGAAATAGCAGTTGATGCGACAAGATGTCCGAATTGTACATCTGAGCTTTCTTGCTAACCCACTCTGTTATGTCCGGTCTGCCGGCATGCAGCGTATAATATGGAATAGAAGTGATATTCAGGCGTATGGGATGAGAGGCTCATACGCCTGATTTGCAATGGCCATAGAGTGGATACCGCTAACCGGTGTTCACATAATATTGCGCCTGTGCGTGCCACAGTTCATAATATTTCCCCGTTTCATCCGCAACCAGTTCCTCATGGCTGCCCCGTTGGATGATTGCCCCCTCGTGGAACACCGCAATCTCATCGCAGAATTTACAGGAGGAGAGGCGGTGGCTGATGTAGACAGCCGTCTTATCGCCTGCAATGTCGTTAAATTTAGAATAGATTTCCATCTCCGCCACAGGGTCCAGGGCGGCCGTAGGCTCGTCCAGTATGATGAACGACGCGTCTTTGCATAACGCCCTTGCAAGCGCGATTTTCTGTGCTTCCCCGCCGGAGATGTCTACGCCGTTTTGCTCCATTTCTTTATAAAGATAGGTGTCAAGCCCCTCGGGCATGGCGGTAAGCCTGTCGCTAAATCCTGCCTGCTCTAGGCATTTCCTGGCGCGTCCGCGGTCATAGTCTGCTTTGCCGGCGACATTCTCTCCCAGCGGAAGGGAAAATAGCCGGAAGTCCTGGAATACGACGGAGAAAAGGTTGATGTAATCGTCGTACCGATATTTTCGGATGTCAATTCCGTTCAGTAAAATCTGCCCCTCGCAAGGGTCGTATAGACGGCAAAGCAGCTTGATAAATGTGGTCTTCCCAGAGCCGTTCATACCTACGACGGCGAGACGGCTCCCAATCCGGAACTTTAAGTTTACATGGCGCAGTGCATACTGGCTGCTGCCGGGATACCGGAAGGAAACGTCCCGGAATTCAATCTCATACCGCCGGTCGGAACGTTTTTCCGTGGTGAGGCTGCCCTGATACATGGCGTTTGGCAGGTCCAGAAACTCGAAGGAGGTTTTCAGGAATTCACCGTTGGAATACAGGGAACCCATATATTTCAGGAAGTCAGAGATTCCCTGGAATAATTTGGTGATAGAGCTTATGTATTGTGTCACGGAGCCGACGCCGAAAGCGCCGGCAAAGGATTTCAGGCATACGAACAGGTAGGCCGTCCCGGTCAGCAGCCCGGAAATGAGCTTGGCACAAACAGCCCACATGCCCATTGGACCCCGTGCGAGTTTGACAATTTCGCCTCCGGAGCTGTATATATCAATATGTTTCAGATAGTGGACATACACATTTTCATGCTGGTTGTAGGTCCGGAGGTCTTCCGCGCGTGTTCTTTCGTCGCGTATAAATCCATAAAAGCTAAAGTAACGGTTGCCCAGTTTTGCCGATGATGCAAATTTCGTCCAGTAACGGCTGCTTCGGTTGGAACATACAGGGGAGAGTACCGTTGCCAGCAACATGAACGCCGCAATGCTTAACGTACAGAGCGGATGGTTCAGGACTGCAAAGCGGCTGCCTTTTGGGACAATGGACAGGAACAGGCTGACGGTCATGCAGATGCCGCCCAGGCATTGGAGGGCAGCCGTGGCAAGCGGCTCAAATATCAATATGGTAAACCGGAATCCCCAGCTCATCCAGTTGTTATTTTGGAGGATTTGGGAATAGAGGTCAAAAACATATTGCCGGTCAATGTCTACATAATCCAGGGTAAACATTTTGTCCATGTAGATTTTGCCGTGGACGCAGTCGGAGGAGTGCATTTCATAGTATTTCCAGCGGGTAAGTATCCCTTCGGTTAAAGCCAGTATTGCGGCCGAAGCTAACTGTAGGATTACTAGCCTGAGAAGCTCCTTGGGGTTCCGGTTCCCTGCCAGTTCATTGATAATCCGGGCAGACAGCCATATCGTAACATACGGGCTCAGCGCCTGAAAAGCGGAGGACGCCGCAATCGATAAGAGCAATCTGGGGCAAAGCCGCTGCCAGATTACGAGGGCGCGGTAATTCAGTTTGAGCGCCTCCCTGCGGGTTAATTTGTTTTTTGCCATGGCTGTTTACCTCCCTTGTCCCTTTTCTTGATAATAATGGCTTTGTACCTTGAATAATTCCGCATATCTTCCGCAAAGTGAAAGCAGGGAATCGTGTGTGCCTTCCTCGGCAATCCGACCGTTTTCCAGGAAAAGAATCCGGTCGCAGAAACGGGTGGAGGCAAGCCTGTGGGAGATGAACAGGGCAGTCCGTCCCTTTGTCAATTCGCTGTATTTCAGATAGATTTCATTTTCCGCTATGGGGTCGAGGGCGGCGGCAGGTTCGTCAAGAAGGAGAATGGGCGCGTCCTTGTAGAATGCCCGCGCCAGCATTAGCTTCTGCAGCTGTCCTCCGGATAATTCGACTCCGTCCTCATGGACTTGCCTTCCAATATGCGTGTCAAGGCCATGGGGAAGCGATTTCACAGTGTCTGCCATACCGGCCTGTTTCAGGCACATCCAGACTCTATCCATATCAATGCTGTCTACCCTTTGCGCTACGTTCTCTGCAACACTGGCTTCCAGGACAGAAAAATTCTGGAACACGGAGGAAAACAGGCTGTAGTAATCCCTTCGGTTGTACTGCCGGATGTCTTCTCCGTTCAACAGGACGCGTCCTGTTGTGGGATCAAGGAATCCGCAAATAAGTTTTACAAGGGTGGTCTTGCCTGCGCCGTTTGGGCCGACGATGGCAAGTTTTTCACCGGGACGGACGGCCAGGCTGATATGGGAGACGGCGTCCAAAGAAGCGCCCGGGTATCGGAAGGATACGTCCTCTAGGCAAAGTTCATATTTCATGCCCGGGTCTTTGGGAAGCGCAATCCCGTCCTCGAACCGGAACGGTTCCGGCCAATCCAGGAATTCGCGGACGGTATTAAGTTCCAGGCTTTGCTTGTGCAGTGTCGCAAACTGTTCCAGAATTTCCATAACCCATTGGGTGAATCCGCTGACGGCCGAGAAGTAAAGCAGGAAATCTGATGCAGGAAGCCCTTCGCGGATTGTTATCCCGAGCAGGTATGCATAAGCTGCACCGTTTCTAAGTAAGGCCAGCAAAAGGTCTATGATGTTTGTAAGGAGGTATACCTTCTCCCTTCTGGCAAGGAACGACTGGTACAGGCGAAAGGTGCGGTCCCATACGTCTGTGAGCCAGGGACGCAGCCCGAAGATTCGGATGTCTTTGGCAAAATTGCGCTGAGTCCCTGTCTGGCGGATATAATCCATCTGCTTTTGGTAGGCTGCCTCTTCTTCCCTGTGGCGGTAACCCCATTCGCTCAGCCGGTTGTTGAGGAAGAAGCCGGTTGTAGTAGTCAGGAGGACTGCCCCAATCAGGAGAAGGGGAAGCCCGGACAAAAGCAAGAGGTAAATCAGGAAGCACATGACATTCCACAATATCATAACCCAGGTATGCCAGATTGCTTCTGAGGACGATGAGTTGGACGAACACACCTGATAGGCTTTGCTTTTGAAGCTGATAAAATTTGTGTCCAGAAGATTAGAGTAAGAGGTCCTGGCATGTTTGCTTCCAATCTGCCGGATGATTTCCATGCGTAAGTCCACACGTCCGAACATGGCGTTTTCGGACAGGTATGCAAGAAGCGGGTTGCATATTAAAAGTATGCCGCTGAAGATAACGATTGTTGCCAGCAATTCCGAAAGCGGCGTATGTTGTTCCAGGTTCCTCAAGATGGAAGGAGTGAACAGAAGTTCTGCAACGGAACTTACGGTAAGCAAAAACGCCGGAATAATGCACATGAATACGACGCTTGGGCGGATTTTAAAGGCAAGGCATACCATGAAGCCGGTATTCTGCCATAGGTTATACTTGGGTTTTTTTGTGCTTGTTTCGGTCATATGTTACCTCCGGATCGATTGTTATGTCAGTGGCTTATGCATCTGCTGTTTTTAGCCGGTACACATAGTCAAACTGTGCTTGGCGTTCGGCGGCGAGATGGTGGCTTACCAAAATCAGGGTGAGTTCCGGATTCGCCAGCAGGCTCTCTTCCACAATGCCTGCATTCTTCTGGTCTAAGGCGCTGGTACCTTCATCCACCAGAAGGATTGACCGGTCGTGGATGAGCGCGCGGGCGATTGCCACCCTTTGCCTTTGGCCTCCGGAGAGGTTGCTGCCTTCCTCGCCGACATTTGTGTCAAGTCCGGCGGGCATATTTGCCATATCACCTGCCAAGGCGCTGGCTTGCAGGGCTTTTTGTATCTGCTCTTCCGTAAAATCCTCTCCCAGAGTGATGTTGTCACGGATAGTCGTATTAAACAAAAATACATCCTGTGCAATATAGCTCATCTGCTGCTGGAGCTGTTCCGTAGTGAATTCCTTAGCGTTCTTGCCGTCAAACCTGATTGACCCGCCATAGTCCGGAAGCCATCCAAGCAGGAGCCGGAGCAGCGTAGATTTTCCGCAGCCGGAAGGACCGGTGAGGGCGTACTTCCCGCCCTTTCTGAAAGAGGCAGATATTCCTTCTAAGACTGGCTTTTCACCGTAGCTGAAGCTTACGTTCTCCACAGTGATAGAATCCTGTATCGGCTCCGTCCTCTGGGATGCCTGTGTATTGCAGCCGTCCTCGTGGGCTGTAATCCGTTCAAAGTAAGGCTTGCTGGTAGAAAAGCACATACGGAAGTAGGAAAGCTGGCTCAAACCGTTGGTAATGGCCCCGGTTGGGACTCCGACGCCTGCCATAACGGAATAGGGGATAATTCCCTTGAACACCAGCATGCCGGTATAAAAATGGATAATGAGCTGCGCAAATACATTCACGATTCCAATACTGTCGTAGATAAGCCCGGTTTTACAGGTTTTCCGGAAAGCGGGCTCTTCAATCTGCTCGCTCGCCTCAGAGATACCCTGGCTAAAGCGGCTGCTCCTGCCAAAAAAACGGAGGACGTCATACCCGCCTAACAGGTCTTTCAGCACGCTGACTGCCGCAGCCTGGCCTTGCGCGCACATCTGCCCAAGATGTTTCAGCTTTTTTTCAAACAGCTTCGGCGCAAAGAGCATAAGGGCTGCCGAAACGAGGGACAGCGGAAACAACGACCACTGGAGGGAAAGCAGGACCACCATATTCGCAATTACCTGCGCCGTATAAGAAGTAAACATAAAGAATGCTTCCCAGGCGTTATTTTCGATTTCGTTAATGCCCGTGGTAAACCATGACAGATACTCCCCGTTGTCCTGGGCGTGGTATGTTTGATAGTCTTTTTTCAGCAGTGTCGCCGCCATATCCCGCCGTACTGCATTATTCATTTTCCGTATGGCCCGGCCTTTGAAGATTCTCATGAAAAAATCAAGAATCAGGTACACGCACCACCCTGCAAAAAGCATTCCCAGCCAAAAAAGGAAACTTTGCAAATCTAAATCAAGAATTGCCTGTGTGAACCGTACCGTAATCAGCGTAAAACTTGCCTGTGTGGCATACATACAGATTTGGATTGCAATCACGGTTAGGTTTGCTCCCCAGAATTTTTTTAAATAGTAAGACATAATATCCCTCCTCGTAATGAAATAATTTCTATGGATATCATAGTATAAAAATCCGTCCCCGGATATTTCGGGGACGAATTGCTCAAAAGGGGGGATGAATCGTTTTCTCATAACTGGGGTATTAGAATCTCCGTTGTAAAGGCCCCGTCTTCGCTGTTTCGGCTTAGATACCCGTCCAGCCGTTCGATAATCTGGTCAATGCGCACCAGCCCGAACCCATGCCCGTCTCCTTTGGTTGTGCCGAACAGCTTGCCTTTCTTCTCAAGTTTCTTTGTGGCGGTGAAGTTGGTAAAGGACAGGTAGAGCTGTGTGCCTTTCATGTCCATGTATACCCGGATCAGCCGCTCATCCTTTGGCAGCGGCAGGCAGGCTTCGATGGCGTTGTCGAAGAGGTTGCCGATGATTACGCAGAGGTCAAGCTCGGACATACGCAGCTTGACGGGGATATGGGCGTCCACATAGACTGTGATGTGTTTGGACTTAGCAAGGGAAATCTTACTGTTTAAGATGGCATCCGCCATGTGGTTTCCGGTTTTGACTACCGTATCTACCGTGTTTAAATCCGTATCCAGTTCGTCCAGATAAGCCTTGATTGTATCCATATCTCCATTTGCGGCAAATGCCTTCATAGTCTGGATATGGTTACGGTAATCGTGCCGCCAGCCGCGGATTTGGCGGTACATATTCTCTACCTCCTGGTAGTGGGTTTCAATCAGTTCACGCTGATAGGCGGCAAGCTGTTTGTCGATTTGACGGGATAAAAATGACATGATTTACCTCCTGAATGTATCATGTATAAGAAATGACAGCCCGGTTCAAGGGTTCATAGGCTCCTCTGGGAAGTGCAAGGGCCGTTCCGTCCAGAAGATGTACTTCCGTTTTCGTAATCCGACGGATACTGTTCAGATTTAAAATCATGGAACGTCCCACCCGGTAAAACCGCTGATCCAGTTCTTTTTCAAAATGGTTCAAGGTCTGCTTGACCGTATAATCTTCCTTGCCATGAATCGTCACATAGTTTTTCTGCACATCCAGATAACGGATTTCATAGAGTGGAATCCGCACCATCTCGCCCGACTGATTCAGGTTCAGGCAGCGGTCGTTCTGGTTCATCTTTTCAACGGCGCGGTCCATGACCGAGAAGAATTTGTCTTCCTTCACAGGTTTCATCAGATAGTGGAGGGCGGCTACTTCGTAGCCTTCTGCGATATAGTCAGAATAACCCGTAATAAAGATGATCTGTAAGGCTTCATTTTCTCGGCGTACTTGTTTCGCAAGAGTTACGCCGTCCATGCCCTTCATCTCAATATCAAGCAGAATGATGTCAAAGTATTTATTTTCCGCATAGCGGAACAAGAAAGCCTCTGCCGAAGTGAAGGTTTCCATTTTAAGCTGGATATCCTGTCTCAAAGACCAGATGTCTAAGAGTTTTGACAGATATCCGGAATCTGCGGGATTATCGTCACATATGGCAATATGGCAGACCATAGGTACACCGCCTTTCTGGTTTTCTACATGATAAGATCAAAAATCTGCTTTCCCTGATACGTAATCCATTCCATCCGCGGCTTCTTCTGGCGACGGAAATCAAAGGTCAGCAGATATCCCTTTTCGGCGTGCATGCTTTCCAGGTATCCGAAGAGTTGCTCATAGGCGTCTTCATGTTTTTTTGTTCCATACCAGCGTTTTAACTCTAAGATATATTGCTCAGTTCCGTAATCTACGATCAGATCCATCCGGCGTTCGGTATTCGTACGGGATTCTATATGGTAAAATCCCTTCCCGTTGATTAGCGGACGTAGGTAAGTAAGAAAAAGAATCCTGCCGTTTTCTTCCAGAAACTTCCTGTTTTTTATATTTTCATAAAGTTCCTCATAATGATGTGAGAATGTCTCTAATACGTATTCCATGCAAAAATGGCCGTCCTGTATCACATCTTCTGACAAGACTCCTGTGATTTTTAAATGCTTTTTATCTTCCTGATTTCTGGATATAAAATAATTTGCAATCTTTATCTCGAACATGCGGTTATCAATCACGGATTTTCCGTTATCATTGCGGATGAAGCCAAAGGTCGCCGCTAGATCCACCGTACCATTTGTCCGCTCGAATGGCTTCTCTTGTCCCAGGATTAAAAGTTCGTACATAAAAGTCCGCAGTTCAGTATTATTCTCCAAATGGTGGGAAATGTCATCAAAGAGCGTATTTTTTTCTAGTAGGATATTTTTAACTGCCATTTGGATTCCCGAGCAGTCCCATGCCAATCCCGTTTCGTCAATCTCCTGACAGATTCGGCTTACAAGGAAAGGATATCCATTGGTATAGTCCCAGAGCAGGGACGCCGTTCGGGGGATATCCATTCCGGTACGATGGTCTGTCTCATATTCCGAAAGCATAGACTCAATTTCAGAGGCAGAAAAAGACATATCAATATCAAAATTTGCCGCAATGTTCCAAGGAGAGTTGTATTTCACTTCCCCTTGTGGCGTTGAATGATAACCTCGCTCTATCATATGGAGTTTCATATTTTTTATGTCGTAAACGCCGGCAAGAATCACGCTAAAAAAAGTAAAATCCTCATTTGCTTTCCTTGCCAGATATTTTTCGCGGAGCATGCCGAGAAAATGTAGGAATACCCGATTGTCCGAAGCCTGATCCACTTCGTCGATCAGCAGGACGATTTTTCGGTTCATACAGAAATCCGTAATTTTTTCAGAAAGCCTCAGGAAACTGTCCGTGTCTTTTGGATAGCGGTTCCATTGCTTCATATCTTCCGAAGATGCTGATGAGAAACGAAGGCTTTTGCCAAAAAGTTCGTCAAATCCAAGACAGAATTTAGCCTCGTCCGAAAAAATAGTTCCGCCGATTCCCTCGAAACTGATTCTGGATACAATATAGTCCATATTCAAATTTTTTTTTAATGCTTGCAGTGTGGTGGTCTTTCCATATTGTCTTGCGCGGTTGATTGTAAAATATTCCTCCATATCGACCATACCACGAATCTTTTGTATTTTATCAGAGATATCGACCATATAATCCTTATCTGGCGTACATAGACCAGTTACATTAAAATGTCTCATGAAAGCTGCCTCCTTAGGCACATGAAAGCTCGATTGCCTTAAAAAATATTATCTCTATTATACTATAGAGCCGCTGTTATGGGAAGAATGAAATGGTACAATGCAGCTAAATGCAGCTAAAATGGATGTGTCAATGAGAGCGTTATAAGTGTGGACATCGGCACATTCATGACAGGATTCCTACATTTCATGACAAAGTAATTGGCATAGGACTGCAATTTTGGTATCCTGATAAGATAATGTTATATCCCAATGAATAGATAGTGTGGTGACGACAATGTTGGAAATTGCAATCTGTGACGACGAGCCGGTTATGCGAAAAGAAATTTCCCGCCATTTTTCAGACTACATGGCAAAAAGACAGGACATGGATTATCGCATCAGGGGATTTGAAAGCGGAAAACAGCTCCTTGCATGGGGGCATGATTTTGACTTGATATTTCTGGATATCCAGATGGAACAGCCTGACGGCATGGAGACGGCTAGAAGGCTCAGGCAGAGGGGGAGCCAAAGCCTGCTGGTCTTTGTGACTGTACTAAAAGAGTGTGTGTTTGATGCATTTGAGGTGGAAGCATGTGACTACCTGCTCAAACCGTTGGATACCGGACATTTTGAACGGACGATGGAGCGGGTGTATGAGCGTATTAGGCAAAAGCCTGCAAAACGGCTTTTGGTGCAGAGAGGAAATCAGAGCCAGGTGGTCTTGCTGTCCGAGAGTGTATACTGTGAAGTCCAGGGAAGGAAAATCTATATTCATCAGAAAAACGGGGAAATCATCGACTATTATGACCGGATGGAGAACCTGAAAAGTCATGTGGACGGTCGGTTCTTCCAATGCCATAGGAGCTATCTGGTGAACCTTGACTATGTAAGGGGCTGCGAGGCAGGACAGGTATTGCTGCCAGAAGGAGAGAAGATTCCCGTGTCAAGGCTGCGGGAGCGGGAACTGACGCAGGCGCTTCTGTGCCATATGAAAGAAAGAAGGATAGCCGAAAGGCACAAGGAGCGCCCATGAGCATAAGCTATATCGGCTCATGGCAATATCAGCTTGGAGGAGGTCGGATATGGATTGGTTCAGTATTTTGCTTGTTGTCCTTACGCTTACCGGATTAAGTATTGCGCATATCGTTTTTATCGCCGCCATTAGCGGGAAAGAATGGAGAATTTGGCAGATGGCTGTTTATTTTTTCATGCTCTGCATAATTCAGAAGATTTGCGTGGTGTTGAATTTTCTTGATTTCATTTCGGTTTGCATAGAAATAACGGCATTATATGTAATGAGCCGATGGGCGCTTAGGAATCGCCCTTCCGTGTCCTGGGTGGCGTCTGTCCTGGCCGTTTATGTCACGCAGCTTTCGTTCGGGATTATGAATGCTGTGGAAGTCTTGCTGATGCCGCCGTCCATAAGAGGTCCGCTGTTATATCTACTCATTATTCTGGCGACTGCCGCCACATTTATGCTGAGCGCCTTCTGTTATGCATTTATCCGGAAGTTCTTATCATTGGAAGAAGAGAGCTCCTACATCTGGATTCTGTTGTTATCCGGTCTGTTTTTCTGCGCGGCGGAATTTTACATTATGCAGAATTCATATGTCCATGTGAATTTTCATGAGCCGGGAAAGCATTTGCTGCTGCTTATGCTGCAAGTCATGGGGCTTGGCGCGCTCTGCTGTACCCTGTATGCCTATGGAAGGGCGCGTTGTGAGCTAAAGACCAAGGCGAAACTTGCTTCTTTATCCCAGGCGGCGCAGGCTCAAAAAACCTATATTGCAGAGGCGCAGATGCGGTATGGAAAGACGCGCTCGTTCCGCCATGACATCAAGAATCATTTATCTGTGTTGGGCAATCTGCTGAATACGGGGCAGATTGAGGAGGCGAAAGATTATCTGGAGAAACTGGAATATAAGACGGCCGAATTATCTTTTCCATACCAGACGGGCAATCCTGTTGTGGATGTGCTGCTGGGGGAGAAGATGGAGCTGGCAAGGCTAGAGGGGATTGAGACGGCAGTTTCCGTTATCCTACCAAGAACCTGCGGGATTGATGACTTTGACCTGTGTGTGATATTTGCAAACGCGCTGGATAATGCGTTAGAGGCGTGTTCTGCCCTTGGTGATGCTAGGAAAATGATGACAGTAAGAGGGGAGGGGCAGGGGGACTATTATATGCTGGAATTTGATAATAGCTGCGCCGCAGGAACGGCAGTGGCGGAAGGAATTGGTCTTTCCAATGTAAGGGCAGTGGCGGAAAAATATCATGGTGCAATGCAGACGGAGTATGGAAACCAGCGGTTCCGGCTGAATGTGCTGCTGAATTTGTCACTCGCTGAGGTCGGCAGGTATCAGAATGCGCAACCCAATGTATGAGCTGCATTCTGATACATAAAAACGACAGGTCATGCCAAATCCATTGCAATCCTGTGAGAACGGGGTAAAATGGCATTGTAAGCAGATGAGTTGACAAGAATAGGAGGGAGAATATGGGACCGATTTCAAGAGTGAATGCCAGGCCGATAGATCCGTATTTGCAGTGGAGAGAAAGGATGGAAGAGAAGAAGGCTGAAAAAGAGAAGTATGCAGGCTCTCAAGATTTGAAGACATCTAAGACTGAGAAGGAGTCTGGTTTTGCCAAAGGGGCCGGGAATGTTCCGGGACAGCGTATAAGAGATGAATATGTTCCGGGACCAGACAGAACTCCGGAATCCGGAAAACTTCCGGAAAGTGGGGAAGAGCCGGATAAGGCTGCAAAGAAGGCGGACGGGATGGAACCGGATAAGGCTGCAAAGAAGGCGGACGGGAAGAAGACGGAAAGGTACATGGGAAGCACAGATAAGGTTGACCGTGAGATTGAGAAGCTAAAGAAGCGGAAAAGTGAGCTGGAAGGGCAACTTAGGATGGAACAGGACGAAAGCAAGGTTCAGAGTTTAGAGCGGGAGCTTGCACAGGTGGAAAGAGAACTGAGTCAGAAAGACAACGACGGGTATAGGCGCCGGCATATGGTGATGACGAAGATGTGACCGGTTGGATAAGCGTGGGGTGTTGCAAAATGCGGCTTATATAGAGCTGTTTTGCAGCACCCCTCTTTTGATAGATGAAAGGATTTTACTTCAAGTAAAAATGCGGTATAATGAATTTATTCATTGTGCTAGTGTGCTGCCTGAATATAATGCAGACAGCACACTTGTATCAGAGTTGCGGCAGGAGGGAGAAAAATGGCGGAATTAACATCTATGAGGAACATTGGCAAGGAGATGGCAAAGAAGCTGACATCGGTCGGAATTGATTCTCCTGAGAAACTGGCTGAGTCGGGTGCAAAACAGGCATTTTTGAAGCTGAAAATGGCATACCCGAACGTATGCCTGGTACATCTCTATGCGCTTGAGGGAGCAGTTGAGAATATAGAATTTAACAGCCTTTCGGAAGAGAAGAAAAAAGAGTTGAAGGAGTTCAGCGAATTTTTAAAGGGATAGCCGCAAAAGGACAGCTATCCTTCAAAAGAACATCTTACGGCAAGGATTTCAATTCCTAAAATTCCATATAGGATATACAAGAACCATGGCACGGTTCCCAACAATCCTGCGATTAAAACAAGAGCCGCAGGTACGATATATTTCCTCGGATGATGCCAGAGGTCGCTTTCAATTTTCCAGTTCTTGATTGGATAGGACCATTCTAACCAGACAGAACCGACTGCGCCCTGCAGTGCGAAGAAGACTGCCATGAGGAAGGCATCCATACCGAGACTTCCCAACCGGGCGGCAAGGCTTAACAGGAAGATGATATCTACTGACAGATTCACGCCGAAGATAAAGACACAGTATGAGACACAGAATAATCGTTTCTGTCCGGGCAGAAAACGAACCGCCTGATTGAGCGAAGGGTCGCAGGAGAGCAGGGTGCACAGGGGTGTGTTCATGGAGAGAATCCCAAGGCCGATTGGCAGTATGAATCCCGGCTCTGTATTGCCGAACAGTAATGGAAGCACACAGGCAATCCCGCACATGGCGGCAGTGTTGACAAGGTAGTTTTTATGTGCCGTCAGATAGCGGAAGAAGTATTTCCACATGTATGCACAGCCGCTCTTCTGGGGCGTCAGCCTTGCTGCATGGACAGTCTGCCAAGGGGACTGCCTACCGGATGACTGCCCCATATAGAATGGTTTTGCGAAAACACGATGCAATGGGAGAAAGAACCTGTAAGCATCCATATTTCTTAAAAGAACAAATATAAGGCTTGGAAGGAAGACCCCATTCAGCGCGCAAAGTACGCTCACAATCAGTTCCGGCAGATTGCGGTCAGAGACAGCAAACACAGCAGACCAGAGCATTGTAGTTTTCGTAATGAGCGTATAAATGCCCAGCATCCCCACATAGCCAGAGATAAACTCCTTTCCAACGAACGGGAGCATCAGCATATGTTTCAGCTGTCCCGCGTGGTCGGAGGAGGAAAGAGCCTGCCACATAATCCCGGCAGTAAATACGGTGGTCATCACATACAGGACGGACGGGGCAATCCTGACCTGAAGTCCGGTAATATGCAGGCTGTAGAATAAGATGATTTCAGTAAAAACCGTCTTGCCGAGCCTTTCATACCTTGCCCCGAATAATTTCTTTGCAAATGCTTTATAAATGTGTTTCTTCATGCAGCGCCTCCCTGATTTTTGCTGTATCGATTTCTTCTTGTTCAAAATTCTTCTGTATTTTTCCGTTTTCCAAAACCAGCACCCGGTCAGAGGTCAGGGTGACGCTTTCTAATATGTGGGAAGAAAACAGGACGGTTCCATGTTCTTTATAACCGGCAATCAACTGGTACAAATACTCCGTACTGGCAAAGTCCAGTCCGTTTACCGGTTCGTCAAGAAGAAGAAGCTCCGGCTTCAATGCAAATGCAGTGATTAAGAAAGCCTTCTTCTGATTGCCCATCGACAAATCCTTTAGCAGCATATCCGTATACTCCCCGAAATGGAATCCTTCGACGAGACAGGACACGTCGGGAATCTTCTGCCCATACGCCGCGAATACATAGGACAGATATTCCCAAAACGTAAAGTACTGAAAGGAGTGGTCTTCTGCAAAGACGGTATAGCGGCGCAGCTTGAAATCCGGGTTCCGGAATGTGGATTCGCATCCGTCCACCAGAATCCGGTCTGCATGAAAATGTGGATGCAGACCGGAGAGCAGGTTCAGGAAGGTGGTCTTTCCGGCGCCGTTCAGCCCGATTAGCCCAATCGCTTCATGGGCGTTGATTTCTATGGAAAAATCAGTCAGTATATGCTTTCCCGGGCGATACCATGCCCGAAGGTTTTGGATCGATAACAATGGTGGGCGGTTCATACTATTTTTCTCCTTTGTCCTGTTCTTTTTTCTTCTTCCACATGGTTCGGGCGGAAAACAGGAAAACGCCGCCAAGGATCAGGTATAGACCGGTCATTTCCAGATTTCCGGAAATTCCACAGTAGATTGCGGCGGCCAGCCAGATGAGAGCGATAAAACTTCGGATATAAATGTGACGCATGATAAAGTCCTCCTTGCTTGAATGAATGATTTTAACTTTGTTTGCGTAACAAAGTATAACTGAAAAACCTACCGTCTGCCAAAGTGTCCGCAAACGGTAGGTTTTTGTCCATGAAATTTTTAACCGATCCCCTTATAGGAGAGTGTGGCGACTGCCCGGAACAGGCTGCCGTCATAGGAGGTCTGCACCATGCCGTCATATTTTTCAGCGGCAGTCTGCGCGCTCTTTAAGCCCCAGCCATGCAAGCCATGCTCCGTCTTTGTGGACAGGAGCGTCCCGTCTTTTACCTGAATTCCCCCGTCATAGGAGTTCTCTGTCTTTATGACGATCATCTGATGGATGCGCCGTATGGTCAGGGAGACGAAGCGTTGTTCCGGTACGGAAACATTGCCTGCTGCTTCTAAAGCATTGTCCAACAGGTTTCCAAGAATGGCGCAGAGGTCAGCGCTGCGGATATTGGTATTGCGGGGAAATTCCACCTGCACATCCATCCGTATCCGTTTTTCTGAAGCCGCCGCCATTTTGCTGTTAATCAGATAGTCGATGGCGGTATCTCCTGTCCATACCGTATCCGCCATCTCCCGAAGCGGCTCCCAGAGATTGTCCAGATATTCTACCGCCTCTGCATAGTCTTCACGGGCAAGGAATTGCCGCAGCGTGCCCATGTGGTTATGAAAATCATGGAACAATTTTGCATTCACAGTGTAACTGCGGTTCAGCGCTGTATAGTCCCGTTCTAAAAGTTCGGCCTGGCCGGATTTCAGCCTGGCAAGCTCTTTTTCCATTACATACTGGCGGTTGAGATTGAGTACCAGTACGGACATCATCAGGATGACGGACAGAATCACCCACATATAGAGCGTGTCACTGGGGATGGGGAGTATGGTCTGATTCCCCAGTGTAACGACGGCGAGAAATCCGGTAAGCGCGATAGCAGAAGCCAGACGGAACGCCTCCTGTCCGGTCATTTCCGGTTTCCTAATTACGAAAAATGTAAGCAGTATCAGGAGCAGATTCAAGATCCAGGCAGCCCAATGGATGTTGAGAGGCGCACTTACTGAAAAAATATTGGATTTCAGCAGGATTCCCATGCCTGCCCATATCAAAAACTGCCAGAAGGTAACGGCAATCTTATAGAAAATGCTGATGAACAGGCACATCCGTATCTCTGCTTCCTGCATCCGGCTGGCGCATAAGGCCGTCCAGAGGATGACCAGCGCTAATTGGTAAAAAGGAACCGCAGCCGTATTGCTTAGAGAATAGATACCGGCTGTGATTACGGCGATACCCGCCGCCCCGGCCAGGATTTCGGCTGCTTTCGGGCGTCCTGCGCTAAGAAGCCTGTGGATGAAGTAGAAGCAGACTGCGGCGCGCAGGCTGTCGGAGGCAATGGTTGAAAATATCATCATAAAGCCTGTCATAGATGCATCCCCCAGTAACGGTTGATCTGCTCTTTGACTTCCTGCAAATGAGAACGGCTGACAGGGAGGGCAGTTCCGTTTTTTAATACTGCCATGCCGGAATTTATCTGCATGATGTGTATGAGGTTGGCGATGCGGCCGCGGTCAATGAAGATGAATTCTTCGGAGCCGAGTTCTTCATAGACTTGCTGTAAGGAGCGGCGTACTTTGGACGTACCGGCGGCGGTGACGATGTTTACATTTTTCCCGTCGCGTTCAAGGTAAAGGATATCCTTATAGGGAATCCGTTCAAGACGGCTGCCGGCCTTTATGGTATAGGTCTTTCCCTCTTCTAACGCAAGTAATTTCAGGGCGTCAGTGATTGCCAGACGAAGGCGTTTCCCGATATCATTTTTGGGCACATAGCGGAAGATTGACAGCTCGAAAGCATCTATGGCATACTCAATGTGGGACGTGATAAAGATAATCTTCACATCGGGAAGGAAAGGCTTGACGGCGGCTGCAAGCTCCATGCCGGAGGGACCCGGCATCTCGATATCTAAGAGGATCAGGTCATAGAAGAAACGGTCTTCCGTGATATCGTACAGAAGATTATCGCTTTTGGTATAGGTGTGGATTTCTCCGGCAAAGCCAGATTCGTTCAGGCATTCTTGTGTGATCAGGGCGTTGGATTTGACGGTTGTTTCTTCGTCGTCGCAGATTGCTATGTGCAGCATGGGAATCACCTCGTTTCGCATGTTTTGGGGGTATTATACTATACCTTATTTGACGAAGTCAACCCGCCCGAAGGGCATGGATTACGGTGCGCCCTTCGGGTATACCTTATCGGATGATAGTCCGCCCGCCCCGACAGGGGCATGGATTACGGCGCGCCCTTTGGGTATAATTTCAGGGGCGCTGTAGATTTTTTTAAAGATTTGTGTAACATTTTCGGGGAGAATTCGTTAAACAAATAAAGAGTGTGAAGTATGGGAAGAAAAAGCAGTCTATCTGTATCTCTATTCTCTCTGTCATGACCATAGGCTTTCGGAGGATTTGATGCAGGAGACATTTCTCAGGGCGTTCTGTTCGATCGAGACTGCAGGGGAGGAACTGCTGCCATGGCTGCTTAGGGGCGCGAGGAATCTGTATCTGGATACATGGCGCAGGGAGAAACGGATGCGGCCGCAGAAGGGGCATGTCAGGCGCAAAGAAGAAACGGATGGGGCAGGCGCAGATGGAAAAAATAGATTTGAAATCAGGGGAATGACCCTGTAAAAAGGGAGGATGCCGGGTCACTGCTATACGCAATGCCCGGCATGTATTATGAAAAAGTTTAATCAAAAATAGTTTAAAACTATCAGTAAATGGTCTGTATCTCGTCTCGAATTGCTTCGATGAATTTAGTATAAGCCAGACCTGTGAAGAAACCGTGTTGAAGAAATGAAGGTTTTTTGAAAGATGAATGAACAAATTATGAACAAGGATATATGGAAGATTTTGCCGTGAATAGGTTGGAAAAAATACGAAAATGATTTATACTAAGCAAAGCATGGAATTATTCTGGGATTTTCTGGAATATTCTGTGTGTGTATGATTGTAGTAGGAGGAAAGAAGGTAATGAAGTATATTTCATTTGCAATCCCGTGTTACAATTCACAGGATTATATGGAGCGGGCGATTGAAAGTATCCTGCCTGGCGGGGATGAGGTCGAGATTCTCATCGTAAACGACGGCTCTTCGGATCGTACGTCTGAAATCGCCCACGAATATATGGAAAAATACCCCGGAGTTGTCCGGGTGATAGATAAAGAAAACGGCGGCCATGGAGATGCGGTCAACGAGGGGCTTGGCGCTGCCCGGGGGAAATATTTTAAAGTGGTGGACAGCGACGACTGGGTAGACGAAGAGGCTTTATGCAGAATCTTGACGCTGCTTCGCAACCTTGACGATGAGGGTGAGCAGATTGATATGCTGATATCGAATTTTGTCTACGAGAAGGTGGGCGCGTCCCATAAGAAATGTGTCCATTACCGCAATGCGCTGCCTCAGGATGAGATTTTCAGGTGGGATGATATGGGGCATTTCCGTATGGACCAGTATATCCTGATGCATTCTGTGATTTACCGTACGGATTTGCTGAAACTGATTCAGTTAAGGCTGCCTAAGCATACCTTTTATGTGGATAATATTTATGTGTATTACCCGCTGCCCCATGTACGGAAGATTTATTATCTGGATGTGGATTTCTATCGGTATTTTATCGGCAGGGACGACCAGTCGGTGAATGAGAAGAACATGATTGCAAGGGCTGACCAGCAGATTTTTGTTACCAAGACTATGATTGATATGTATGAGTTGAAGAAGATTTCCAGCAAGAAATTAAGGCAGTACATGGTCAATTATCTGGCGATTATGATGACGGTTTCTTCGATTATTCTGATTCGTTCTAAGACGAAGGAAAATATTGAGAAGAAACGGGAATTGTGGAAGTATCTGAAAATGAAGGATTTTAAGGCGTATGTTAAGATACGTTATGGGATTCTCGGGCAGACCATGAATATACCTGGAAAGTCCGGGCGGAAGATTTCGTCGCTTGTGTACAGCGTGGCGAGGCGGATTATCGGGTTCAACTGATTTCTTTTTGAGGGAGTCGGGCCGGAGGCTGCATAATTTGGCTTTTGTGTCACATACTAAAGGAGTACAGGGGAACCGTAGGATTATATCTGTGATGTTTGGCGGTTCTCAGAAAATAAAAAGGAGAATGTGACATGGCGGTTGAATTTCAGGCGAGTAAGACGAGAGAGAATCTAATGCGGGCGTTTGCCGGGGAGAGCCAGGCAAGGAATCGGTATACGTTTGCTGCGGATGCGGCAAAGAAACAGGGGCTTTATTCCATTCAGCAGGTGTTTTTATTTACGGCTGACCAGGAGCGCGCCCATGCGGAAAGGTATTATGATTTGCTAAAGAACCTGTCGGGAACGACGATTGAGATTTCGGGCGGATATCCGGTGGATCATTTTGATGATGTTGTGAAATTGCTGAAGAAGGCGGAGCACAATGAGATGGAAGAGGCGGATGATGTGTATCAGGCGTTTGGAAATGTGGCGAAGGAAGAAGGATTTTTGGAGGCAGCGTCTGCATTTTACCAGATTGCGGAGGTGGAAGCGGTTCACGGCAGGAGGTTTAGGAAACTGGCGGAGTTGTTGGAGCAGAACAAGTATTTTGAGCGGGATACAGAGGGGCAGTGGATGTGCATGAACTGCGGGCATATCCAGTCCGGGAAGATGGTTCCGCCTATGTGTCCCGTATGCCGGTATGAGAGGGGATACTTCATTCCCGTAGAGATTGCCCCGTATCTTGGGTTCGATTTTTTGAAAAAGTAATTTGAAGGTATTATTCCGGCAAATGGGAGATAAAGGCAAGACAGGCAAATATTTTTAAGGAATCGGGAATAAGACTGGCGTTCTTTGGAATACATTACAGTGTAAATTACCGGATAGGTGAAAATGGAACTGTGGAAAATATTTGTGTGAAGAAGGGTTGATATGGCAAGCCAGAAAATTGAAAATTTATTAAACTTGGCATTGGATGCAACACAGGAAGAGCGGGAAAAGTCGTTGGAGTTGGAGGTGGGGTATGACCCGGAAGAGAGAGTATGGGACCTGATTGTGAAATATTCGGGAAACCTTGAGGCAGTGAGGGAGTTGGCGTCTAATGTGGTGGAACTTCAGAATGAGTATGCTATAATTACGGTTCGGGAGTCGGACATTGATGCGCTGACGCAGATTCCTGAGATTGAGTATATTGAAAAACCGAAGCGATTATTTTTTGAGGTTGTAAATGGGAGACGGGTATCCTGTATCAATGCGGTGCAGGATACCCGTCTTTCGTTGTATGGACAAAATGTTTTGGTTGGGATTATCGATTCTGGAATTGAGTATGAGAACGCAGATTTCCGGAATGAGGACGGGACGACCAGGATTCGAGCCCTGTGGGACCAGTCGCTTGCACCCGGCGAGGGCAGGATTCCTCCAAAGGGGTATGGGATTGGGGCGGAGTATACGGCAGAGCAGATTAATGATGCCCTTGAGCAGACGACGCTGGAGGGCAGAAGAAGGATTGTGCCAAGTATGGATACCTCCGGGCATGGGACGGCGGTGGCCGGGGTTGCAGCCGGAAACGGCAGAAACAGTAACGGGCTTTATGCCGGGGTTGCTCCGAGAAGTGAATTGTTAGTCGTAAAGCTTGGGAACCCGAAGCAGGAGGGGTTCCCCAGGACAACGGAGCTTATGCAGGGGATTGATTATGTGGTTAGAAAGGCATTGGAATTTCGTATGCCTGTAGCTGTGAATATCAGTTTTGGAAATACTTATGGTTCTCATGACGGAACTTCGCTGTTGGAGAGGTTTATTGACGATATCTCAAATATCTGGAAGAGCTGTATCTGTATTGGCACTGGTAATGAGGCTGCCAGTGCTGGGCATACGTCGGGAGTATTGAGGGAAGGGAGAGAGGAGATTATACAACTGGCAGTACAGAGTAACCAGCCTGCGTTTAGTATACAGATATGGAAAGAGTATACGGATGTGGTGGATATTTCCCTGATGACCCCTGCGGGGGTTACGGTGGGTCCGATTCAGGAGATTCTAGGGCCGCAGAGGTTTACAGTGGGGCAGACGGAGATATTACTGTATTATGGGGAGCCTAGTCCTTACAGTACTGCGCAGGAGATTTTTATTGATATGCTTCCAAGGGAGACTTATGTGGACAGCGGAGTGTGGAGGTTGATTTTAAGGCCCCAAAAGGTGGTGGCGGGGGCATATGAGCTGTGGCTGCCCAGTGAGAATGTGCTGAACCGAGGGACCGGTTTTTTGTTCCCGACAGAGCAGACGACGCTTACGATTCCGTCTACGGCGGGGAGGGTGATTACGGTGGGGGCGTATAATGGGCTGACGTTTGCTTATGCGGATTTCTCGGGGAGAGGGTATACGCGGGAGACGAATCTGGTGAAGCCGGATATTGTAGCGCCGGGAGTGGATGTGACTACAGCGGCGGTGGGGGGAGGGTATGCGCAGTTTACGGGGACTTCTTTTGCGACGCCTTTTGTGACGGGCGGGGCGGCGCTTATGATGGAGTGGGGGATTGTGAAGGGGAATGATGCTTATTTGTATGATGCTGTTATAATTGGACTAAGTTAGAAAAACCTTGAAAAACAGGGGTTTCTGCTTAGTCCATTTTCATTTCATCAGGTTTTCTACACCTGAAATTAAGACAAGTAACGTTACGAAAAGTATAGCACATAAATGTCGGCATGAAAAGCAAATTCGGGTTGACAGTTAGCCGCATTTTGGGTAACTGTCAGCACGAATCCACAAGGGTTTGGGAGTGTAGCTCCCAAGTATTTCAAAAATGGAGGACAAACTATGGCAGAAAGTACAGCGAAAGGTGCAGGGAACAAAGATGCTCGCACAATTACTTTCAAGAACGATGAACACAAGAAATTTTATAAAGAGTATCTGCAGAAATGCAGATGTCAGGATGTGTACCATAAAGCATTGGTGTACTGCCTGGGGATTGACCGGGATACAAGGGTAAATGTAAACAGGATTTATGATTTTAAAACGGGATGCGTAAAAACAGAGTGCCTGATGGAAGGATGGCAGACTAGCGGAAGTGCAAGGATTGTCCGGATGGCGTTTAATCTCTATTGTAATAGCACACCAAGTGTCTACGATACGGAAATTGCGGAGGAACAGTTAAAAGAGTGCCAGTGTTATACGGTGGAAGATTTATTCTGCTGCGGTTATGCCAGATACTTTTGGGAGGCAGTCAAGCTCCGCTATCCGGAATACTGTTTTTACGTGGATATGGAGGATTTATATGCTTAAGATCAGGATGCAGGGGACAAAGAAAGATCTTCACTGGTTTCGGCGGCTTTTAGAGCGGCATGAGGGCATGGATGTAATGTCTGTATCGGAACCGTTTGCGAACAAGGGAACAAATAAATATTTCCGTGTATATGCGGAAGTGGAAAGATCAGAAAAATAGATTAGAGAATCAGGAGGAAAGTATTTATGTGCAGAGTGATCGCAGTGGCAAACCAGAAAGGCGGAGTCGGCAAGACAACGACGTGTGTGAATTTAGGGATCGGGCTTGCAAGGGCAGGCAAGAAAGTATTGTTGGTGGAGGCAGATGCCCAAGGTAGTATGGCTGTGAGCCTGGGGATTGCAGAGCCGGACGAGCTGGATGTGACATTGGTCAACATCATGGAAAAAGTAATCAACGACGAGGAGGTAGAGCCTGGGGAGGGCATCATCCACCATGAGGAAGGGATTGATTTTATTCCGGCAAATATTGAACTGGCAGGACTGGAAACGGCCCTGGTAAATGTGATGAGCAGGGAAACGATACTGCGCCAGTATCTGAACAGCATAAAAGGGGAGTATGACTTTGCAATCATTGATTGTATGCCCTCGCTTGGCATGATTACGATAAATGCCCTTGTAGCGGCCGACAGCGTACTAATCCCGGTAGAGGCGGCATATCTTCCGGTCAAGGGGTTACAACAGCTTATAAAGACGATTGGAAGGGTTCACACAAAGCCAGGGGAAACGGTGACATCTGTTCCCCTCAGCCAGTTACATACATTCAAAGACCATCCATTATGTGACAATCTCTGCGAAGAAAATCCGCAACTATTTCCCTACAGAATATTCCAGGGAACAGATTGAAGATGTGATCTATACACTTCTGGAGGAATGGAAACAGAAGGAGGGAGGGGCAACGGATGCAGGAATTAGAGTTTGATTATTACCGGGGCATGGAAGCAGAGCAGTACACGTTTTACCGGATTCCGAAGGTTCTGTTTACTGCGGAATGCTTCAAGTCCCTCTCCTGCGAAGCGAAGGTTTTATACGGTCTTTTATTAGACCGTATGAGCCTTAGCATCAAGAACAGGTGGTTTGACGAAGAAGACCGGGTGTATATTATTTTTACGGTGGAAGAGATTGCGGAACTTATGAACTGCGGCACACAGAAAGCAGTAAGGCTCTTAAAAGAACTGGATGCAGATAAAGGAATTGGACTGATTGAAAAGAAACGCCTGGGACTTGGAAAGCCGAATGTCATATACGTGAAAAATTTCATTATCCGGCAGACAGAGGACAAGGAAAGAAGGGAAAAACAGGGCGGAACGCCTGTAAATGCACAGAATGGTGAAAATCACAATTCAAGAGTTGTGAAAACCACAATTCAAGAATTTCCAGAATCACAATTCAAGAATGGTGAAAATCATACTTCTGGAATGATGAAAACCACAATTCAAGAATCTCCAGAATCACAATTCAAGAATAGTGAAAATCATACTTCTGGAATGGTGGGAATCACAATTCAAGAATTTCCAAAATCACAATCTAATGATACTGATATTAACAAGACTGATCTTAGTGATACTGAATTTAGTGAAACAGAGTGTAGCAAGACGGATTTTAACGATACGGAACCAGGTGTGTCTGTTATCCATCCCAATCCTATCCAGTCTAATCTATCTATCCCTGGTACAGCGCCGGATGTGATGGATGAGATGAATGCCTACCGGGACATCATCCAGGAACACATTTCTTACGAGTGTTTTCAGGACGGACGCTATCACCGGAGGGAGGACGTGGATGAGCTTGTTGAGCTGATGGTGGAAGTGATGATGCTGCCGGACAATGGCACAATGCGGATTGCAGGGGTGGAAAAGCCGGTGGCGGTTGTCAAGAACCGGTTTATGAAGCTGGAGCATGGGCATATTGAGTATATTTTAACTTGTCTGGGCGCAAATACAACGAAGGTGGGCAATATCAAGGCTTATCTTCTGACAACGCTGTATAATGCCCCGATGACCATAAGCAATTATTATACGGCGGAGGTAAACCACGATCTGTATGGGAGTGGGTGAGAAATATAGTGAATGTTGATGATAAAATTGTTTTGGCGTTTGCGGCGTGATATACTGGATGCAGACATAGATTGGAGGAAGGTATGAAGATAAGCGAATTTGTAAAAAAAGCGGTAATCCCGGTTGTATCGGCATTGTTTTTGGCGGCGTTGTTCCGTCCGCTGTGCATGGAGAATGGGGAGTGCAATTATCTAAGCCTCTGGTGGTTTATGGGGATTCCGTTTGGCATACATAGGATGTTTTTCTGGATTATCCCGAAAGGCTATGACATAGGCGGCACGGTGGGTATCCTGTTTATCAATGTCCTTGTGGGCGGCGTGATTGGAGGGATCGTTCTTGTCTGGAGATTGCTGGTGGCCGCAGTATATCTGGTGAAAGCGGCTGTGGCAGTGATCAGATGGACAGTGAAAAAGATGGCCGGGAAGCCTTGCGGGGCGTGATTGGCGTGTGAAAGAAACAGAAAAGGATAGGCAATACAGGAATAAATTGAATAACAATCCGTAAAAACAGCTTGATACATGGCTGTTTTTTTGTTGCCCGACTTTACGACACGGTGTCGCAAAGTCGGGGGACAGGGCTTAACGGAATGGCGGCGTAAAGTGGATTCCACACTTTACGACACGATGTCGCAAAGTTCCGGGCGAAGATTCTGACCAGAAAGGAGGTGCATATTGGGCAATCGTGCAGGGTCGCAGGACTTGATTGAATTGGGCAACCGTATCCGTGACCGGAGGAATGAGATCAGCATGTCGCAGGAGAAGGTTGCGGAACAGGCAGGGATCAGCGCTAACACAGTCAGCCGTATTGAGGGCGGGCAGTCTGCGATGTCCATAGAGATATTTATAAAAATGGTGCAGATACTCGGTGTGGATGCGAACGAGCTTCTCGGTGTAAACAGCCAGACAGAAGGGGATGGGCAGTGCCGGAAGATGGCTGGCAATGGAAAACCGGACAGAATCTATGTTAGAACATTTGACAAAGCAGGAGACAGTGGCAGAAATATTAGGGATTCTATCGGCAAGGCAGAAATATGTCATTCAAAAATACTACCTGCAGGAAGAAACACAGGAGCAGATTTCAAAAGAATTAGGCATCAGCCAACAGGCGGTATCCTTAGTGATTTCCCAGGCAATCCGCTGTATCCGTAAAAATCATCCGCTTTTTCAGAATCATACTGCCAACGCAATATGTTATGGGGAGGGCAGGGTATGAGAGGAAAACAGCCGAAAGAGCGGGAGCATTATGTGCTGCGGATGGCAGACGGCACGCTGGTGGAAGTAACCAGGGAGGTTTATTTAGAGTGGTATCGGTCACGGCGAAGGGAGCGGTATCAGAAAGAGCGGAGCCGGAAACACGGCATATGCAGTCTTGATGGCTTAGAGGGCAGGGAGAACGGTTCCGGGCATTTTCAGAATGTGGCAGAGGGATTGGAGGAAACGGTTTTGCGAAATATCTGCCGGGATAAAGTGAGGGAAGTTTTGCATAGCCTGTCTGCAGAGGATGCCAGATTGATTGAGATGTTGTATTTTGCGGAAGTTACAGTAACGGAAACGGCAAAGATTTTTGGATGCAGCCGTAAAACGATACAGAACCGCCGGAAACGAATATTAAAAGAGTTATGCCAGAAAATGAAAGAACAGGGGATTCAGGGCGGGTATTTCTGAACAGTGTATGGTTTCTCACTTTGCGACATCGTGTCGCAAAGTGGAATCCTGCCCTTAAAAGTATTTTATTCGTGCTGTATTTCAAATTCTTCTGGATTGTCTTTGATATTATTTTGTTTATCAGGATTTTCTGTATTAAATTCCGTGACGTATTCAAAAGAATAGGCTTTCCTGTCCTTTTGTACATTTTTTTCAGAAGTAAATACATCGACTGACACACTATTAGGATATCCGTTTATATCAAACGAAAAGCGTGTACTGTGGAAATCATTGTCAAGGATATGCTGTATGATTTCCCTGGAACATGCATCTTTGTCGGACACGTCATCTTCATCGGCAATGACATCAATATCCAACTCATACCAGTTACTGGATGTTGTGTTGCGGGAAGAAATAACATCCATTTCAATGTATTCTTTGGAACACCCGCATATTATGCTGCATGATAATAAAATTAAGATTCCTGTTTTTTTATCTCCATGACCTCCAATGACCTAACCGAATGGTTTGGTTTTGAAAAAAGTATATCATCTGGTGGTAAAATTTGAAAGAGTAAATCTAACCAAACGGTGAGGTGCGATATGCTTTACAGACGGATCAGGGACTTGAGGGAAGATTGTGAATTGCGGCAGACAGATGTGGCTGAATTTTTGGGATGCCATGAGGGTGTGTACAGAAGATATGAGAATGGAGTGCGGGAAATACCGCTATGGGCATTGCTAAAGCTGGCAGAGCGGTATGATGTCAGTGTCGATTATATGCTTGGGATTACAGATAACAGAAGAAAATATGGTGAATAGGGTTGTGGCACATAAATTTCTCATGTCATAACTCTTTTTTTATATCATGTTCTCCTGCAAGGTATTTTGCTTTTTTAGTATTGACTATTTTTCTCGCGCCTAACCAAATGGTTTGGTTTTGAATGGAATGTCCTATCCAATGGTAAGATAAAAAATGAATCTAACCGAATGGTGAGGTGTGGTATGTATTACAGGAGAATCAGGGATTTAAGGACAGACCATGATTTACGGCAGATAGATGTAGCTGAATATTTAGGATGCCATGAAGGTGTGTACAGAAGATACGAAAATGGTTCACGGGAGATACCGCTATGGGCATTGATGAAACTCGCAGAGTGCTATGATGTCAGTGTTGATTATATATTGGGTATTACAGATAACAGGAGAAAATATGGTGAATAGAAGGCTATGGGATGGAAATAAGTCATGTACCATAGCCTTTTGCTATGCAAGCCACCCTGTAAATACAGCTTCGCTTTAGCACTTTTACAATTCTAAGGTTACGACAAAGTGGAGCTGTATCATTCCAAAAAAGAATGGCTCATGATATAAAATTCTTCTTGTGCAGGCGTGTGTTTCCGTTCTTTCGGGGGCAGGGTACTATCATAAGCGTTTGCGTGTTCCGGCAGCACTTCCATCACCGGACTGTCCCTATAATACCACTTCCGGCCATCCAGCGCCCCTGCTTTAAGTTCTTTTACCAACATAGCCGCCGGGAACTTACCGCCTTCTACGCATACATTGTGCTTTTTACAGCTTACAAATCCACTGGATACATAATTAGACGGCGATCCAAAAATAACTACTGTGTCATATCCCATAGACATTGCCTGTTCAAAGGAATGCTGGATCAGCAGCTTTCCATAACCTTTGCGTTGATATCCAGGTTCTATACAAAGCGGGCCAAAAGTCAGGATATTTTTTATATTTCCATCGCTATCTGTCAATGTCGCCTTTGTGTACATAATATTTCCAATAACCTTATCATCAAGTTCTAAGACAAAATCCAGTTCATGGATGAAATCTTTATGTGACCGCATAGTATGGACAAGGTAATGTTCCACGCATCCAGGTATATACAAATTATAAAATGCATTTCGTGTTATGCTTTCTACGATTTTATAGTCCCTTGGCTCTTCATTGCGAATATTCAGCATTTTTAGTTCCTCCGTATACTAAATAACTTTTACACAAACTGGAATTTTATTGTTTATCATTTTTCTTCATTCTTACTTTGCCTGTTACTTTCTCTACCACTAGTTTGAAAACTTTTGTATGAGGAATTACTGATTTGTTAAACGGAAAATCCTCTTGATGATAATGCTTCATCAAAATACATAAAGCATCATATTTTTCATCATCAGAAAGCATTTTAATGTATCCTTGTCCTATAACGCTTTTATACTCCATTGTACAACTCCCACGTTCAGTTTCTGTTACCAATTTATGCTCACAATCCATTTCAAAACTGGCTCTATTATCCTTTTCGATTAAATCAAATTTTGTTCCCTCCATAGCTCCATGAAAATACAACTCAATTTTATCTTCTTTTATACATATCCCAAAATTGAGTGGTAATATATACGGATAGCCATTATTGTTTAAAGCAATTCGGCACACATCACATTTTTCCATGATAGCTACAATATCTTCAAATTCCTTAACTTCTCTATCTGAACGACGCATTTTTACCTCCCATTTGAAAATCACAAATCCCGATTTATCTCGCTTGTTTGCTCTCACACAAGGCTAGGAAGCTGTCGTTGCTTATTCGACCTAATAAAGGGGATAAATCGGTATCTTCCGCAATTTTTTCTTTGTGATACAGGCAAAGCTTCTGCAAAGTCTCCTGTGTAAAATAATCTAAAAGATAAAAGATTTCTTCAAATTGAGTTATTGTATCCATATATTTTTCGGCCAATCTGTTAATTAAAGGACTATTCATATACGAACTGTAAACAACAATATCCTCATAACAATTTATCAACGGGGAATTACCCTCCTGTAATTGCAGAATTTGTTCCTCTGACACCGTTTCTGATTTGTCCTTTTCTTTGGCCTGCAACAGTTCATCTATAGAAATATCAAAAAGCGCTGCCAACTTTCCAATATTATCAAGGTCAGGAAATCCGTTTCCACACTCCCACTTGCTCACCGCCTTTTCTGTGATATACAGCCTGTCGGCGAGTTCGGTCTGCGTCATATGCCTTTCCCTTCGTAGCTTTGCTATGTGTTCACCAAGTTTTTTGGATTCCATTTGAACCTGCCTCCTTTCACGTCTATTTTATATTGGCAGCCCAAATTATTCAACCTACTTGTCGTAGATGTTGTGGTGCGAAATACTACGAAACGTGGGATGGAATTTAGCATTCAGAATCATTTTCCAATGTATCCAAACGAATTCCTGCCTCATCAATGTCATTCAATATATCCTCTATCCTATTTTCCAAATCATCAACTCTGCTTTCTGCACCTTCAATATCTGATATCACGCCTCCAACAGGACAGCTATTCAATGTGATATTGCAATTATCACCAAGTTTGATATCTCCCAAGGAACACTTAGTAAGTACTATCTCTTTACATTGATCAATACATAAATGTTCAAATAGTTTTTCGAGTTTTTCTATTCTTTCCTCCAGACTTTTAATATATTCCTCTCTATCAATTTTCATAATATTTTTTCTCCTTTCAGCATTTATCCGAACTGCAAATTCCGATTGTTCTTTATATTCTAGCACATCTAAATGCCTTTTTCATTCAATATTTCAGCTCATTTACAAGAAAATGAAAAAGTTTTCAAATCTGCTTGTATTTTACCCTTTCCAGTCTGCGATTAGTGAAAGGGTAACATTTCTGAAAATTTCAATCTATCACAATTCAAAGAGTTTCCCTTTCACCGTACCTTGAAAATTTCATATCCTGCCCAGATTGATACCCGGTATTGAGTGTGCATCCTTAGCGTACCTTGCCGGAGAAAACGCTCCAGGAGAGAAGCCGGGGCAGGGAACGGGTCTGGGAGGAACACAGGAAAACGCTCAATATGAAATATAACCAGTCCGGGCAACCGGGCTGGATAACAGCAGATGCCATGCAGGGAAGTCTTTTGCACCGGTGCGTTTATGTGCCAGGGCAGAGGGCTTTCCTGTATTGATGTGCTGTTATCGGCTGGCAGTGCAAATAAAACGAAGGGAGACAGATATATGGGAACGTAGAAAAGGAAGTAAGCGGAAAATACAGGATAATGGCAGTTATGGAACTGCACAACGAAGAAAGCGAGGGACAAAATATATTGAAAGGAAACGTAAAAAGGATTGTATCTGGCCTGCTGTCGGCGGTCACGGTCTTGTCAGCCTTCTTACAGCCGGCGGGAGTTCATGCGGCAGAGCTGGAACCTGCAGCTTACGAAGCAGAGTATCCGGCTTTGGAGAAGGTGAAGGAAAAACTGACTACGGATGAAATTGTAGATGTGGGAGATTATACCGTAGAGCTTGACAGCAGTTTTGACGTGGAACATGATTTCTCCGGCATAGAGTTCTCGTCGGATAAGGTAAAAGTCACATTCCATGAGGCAAAGAATAACGATGGGAAAAAGTTTGACATCGGGAAGGCAGGGACTTACAAAGCAGTTTATTTTGTAGAGCCTGTTAGTAAGAATCCGTCCTACCTTGTAAGCCGTAACATCATTGTAAAGGAAAAAGCGTCTGCCCCATCTTCGGGAAAGCAGGCGGCAGATAAAGAAGAAAGTGGGAACAGCCATTCTGACGGCTCGGAAGGAAACATAGAAGATGGGGAGGGAGATTTGCCGGGACAGGCGGCAGGTACTGAAGAAATCCCAGAAGAATCCATGACGGAAGCCGAGATGGAGGCGGTCATAGAGGGCATGGAACAGGCAGAAGATACCAGGAAGGATGCGGAAATGATTGCAGAGGAAGAAGGCATCCTCCTGTTTGCGGAGAACCGGCAGATGGCAAGGGCATCCGGCTCCGCAACGATGGTAAAAGGCAGGAAGATTTATTATCCCGGAAACCTGGGGAACTATTCCACCTGTTATTTTACGGTAAACGGCAAGATTGCATACTGTCTGGAATCGGCAAAGGGTTCCCCGGATACTGGGAGCTACGCCGCTAAAATCATAGACGGGAATCCGAACCTGCAGAAAGCGCTTGTCGTTCCCACAGGGAGCGCTACACAGGATATCGGGAGTTATTATGAGGAAGAAAGCGGCAATTCCGTGAGCCTTTCCGTGGACTGGCTGGAACGTGCAAGAGTGAAAGTGGTGAAGGTGGATTCCATTGCCAACGCAAAACTTTCCGGAGCCGTATTCGGCGTTTACCGTGATAAGGACTGTACCGATCTGATTACCCGGATGCCTGTAACGGACAGTAACGGTGCATCGGAAGTAGAAATTGTCATGACGCAGGATACCGTGTATCTGAAAGAGATCACAGCCCCTGTGGGATACCGTTATAATGCGACTGCTTACCGTGTGGCGCTGAAAGCGAACCAGACGATTTCCACGACTGTGCCGGATGTGGAGCAGCTTGGGAACCTAACCATTTACAAAGAGGGGGAAGTCCTGAAAGGCGCTTCACCGAATGAGGATGGTACGGTATTCCAGTATGAAAGCCGCAGGCAGAAAGGCGCTGTATTCAATGTATATGCAGTAAAAGATATTACCACGCCTTACGGTTCTGTTGTCTACAAAGCCGGGGAGCTGGTAGCGGAAAACCTTACGACCGGGGACAATGGCTCTGTGACGCTTAAAAATCTGCATCTTGGAACATACCGGGTAAAAGAAATGCAGGCTCCGAAGAATTTCTACAACAAAGGGGAAACAAAAGACGTGGCGGTCACTTATGCCGGGCAGATGGCAGAAGCGGCATTTTCTGACACTACATTCTTAAATGACAGGCAGAAGGCGGAAGTGTGTGTGGTAAAGAAAGATAAAGATACGGCAAACGGATTAGCAGGGGGAATTTTCGGGCTGTATGCTTCAGAAAATATCACCAATGCAGATGGGAATGTTGTTGTATCCAGAGGGACGCTGCTTGACAAGGCAACGACAGACAATGACGGCAATGCGGTATTTTCCGCAGACCTTCCGATTGGATTCGGGTATGAGGTGAAGGAGATCCAGGCTCCGGAAGGATATGTCAGGAATACGGAAGATATATATTCTTTCCGGTTCAGCTATACCAATGATACGGAGGCGAAAGTGACTTTCTCACATATCTTTGCCAATGAGCGTGTCAATGCCACGATCCGTCTGCAGAAGAAGGATAAGGAAACCAATAAAAATATCCCGCAAGGGGACGCAACGCTGGAACATGCCGTTTATGGCTTATATGCAAGGAATGATATTTTACATCCGGATAAAAAGACAGGTATCCTTTATAAAGCCGGGGAACAGGTGGGGACGCTGACCACGGATAAAGAGGGAAGGGCGGAGATTACAGATTTATACCTTGGGGAGTATTTTGTAAAAGAGATCACGCCGCCCACGGGTTATCTGGCGGATGAAGCGGAGTATAACCTGGCCTGCAGCTATGAGGGAGATTTGGTGGCTACGGTAGAACGTGACTGCACATCCCCGGAACAGGTGAAAAAGCAGCCGTTCCAGATTATCAAGGCGGCAGACAATGGGAAAACCGATGCAGATTTATTATCCGGCGCAGGGTTTACAGCATGGCTGGTATCTTCCCTGGATAAGAAGGGGAATGGCGGCTATGATTTTGATTCTGCTGAACCTGTGGTAATCGGGGAGAATGGGGCAACGGAAATCTTCACCGATGAAAGAGGGTATGCCTGCAGTATCCCGCTCCCGTTCGGGACGTACATTGTGAGGGAGACAACTACGCCGCATAATTATACGCCGGTCAAGGATTTTCTTGTGCGTATCACGGAGCATAAGCCGAACACACCGCAGGTATGGCGGGTGCTTTTGGACGATGAATTTGAAGCGAAGCTGAAAATCGTAAAGCAGGACGATGAAACGAAAAAGGCTGTGCTTGCGGAAAATACAGAGTTCAAGGTATACGACCTGGACAATGAAAAATATGTGGAGCAGGTAACGACTTATCCGACCGTGGTAACGCATAAGTCCTATTTTACAGACAGCGAGGGTTATCTGATCCTGCCGCAGAACCTGAAAATCGGGCATTACCGCATTGAGGAAGTAAACGCTCCGTCCGGATACACATTAAATGAGAATTATTATGAAGTATCCGTGGATTCCGATACGCTGTACCAGATGGACGATGTGTCGGGGGATGTTATCATTGATGTTGTCTATGAAAACCATCCGGTAAAGGGCGAGCTTCATATCGTGAAAAAGGGCGAAGTGCTGAACCAGTATGATGATAAGGATTTCCGATATGAAACGGAGAACCTGGAGGGAGCAGAGTTCAAAGTCTATGCGGCAGAAGATATTTACACCGCTGATTTTCAGAAAGATAAAAACGGGAACCGTATCTTAGAGTATGCTTCCGGCGCACTGGTGGATACGCTGGTGACAGATAAAGATGGGAAAACATTTATCGGCAACCTCCCCCTTGGCACATACCGGGTAGAGGAAATAAAAGCCGCGGAAGGGTTTGTGCTGAATGGAGAGGCGCAGACGATTACTTTTGCTTATGCAGACCAGAATACGCCAATCATCGAGCAGACAGCCACATTTGAAAATGACCGCCAAAAAGTGAAGATTGCGGTGGTGAAGAAAGACGCGAAGAATGGAGCTGTGGTCGCGGGCGCAGTCTTTGGACTGTATGCGAAGGCTGATATTTTGGCACATGGGAAAGTAATCGTTAAAGCGGATACGCTGCTTGGGGAAGCCATGACCGGGGAAGATGGACGGGCAGTCTTTGACTTGGATCTGCCTTTCGGGGAATATTACATCCGGGAGGAGCAGGCTCCTGCAGGCTATGTATCTTCCGATGAAACCATTGAAGTATCTGCAGCTTATCAAGGGCAGGATGTGAAGGTAGCGGAATACGTCTCTGAATTTGAGAATGAGCCGACAACCGTTTCCATTAAAAAGACAGACCTTGCAACAGGCGTGGAACTTTCTGGTGCGACGCTGACTGTCCTTGATAAAGAGGGGAACACCGTAGACACATGGAAATCCGTCAAAGGCAAGGAACATATCATAGAACGGCTGACAGTAGGGGAAACCTATACGCTCCGGGAGGAATTAGCGCCTTATGGATATTTAAAGGCAGAGGAAATCACGTTTACCGTGGAAGATACGACTGAAATCCAAAAGGCGGAGATGAAGGACGATGTGCCGACAGGTACGCTCCTGATCAACAAAGAAGGGGAGTTTTTAGAGGATGTGTCGTTGCTGGACAGCATTGGCGGCTGGATCACGCATCTGTTTGAGTATGTCACCGGCTCACTGAAAGACGTTACCTTTGAGGTATATGCTTTAAAGGATATAAAAGCGGCAGATGGGGAGAGTGACGATTACTACAAAAAAGATGAGCTGGTGGACACCATCACCACAGACGATACCGGAATTGCGAAACTGGAAAATCTCCCTCTTGGGAAATACTATGTGAAGGAGAAAGAAACGGCAGAGGGCTATGTCCTGGATGGAGAGATCCGGGAGATTGACCTAACTTACCGCGACCAGGATGCCGCAGTTGTTACCTTCTCTACAGACTGGCAGAATAACCGCCAGAAAGCGGAAGTGAATGTAATGAAAACCGAGAAGGACTCTGACCGTGCGGTGGAAGGGACGGTATTTGCCCTTTGTGCGAAAGAGGACATTACCAATAAAGACGGCGAAGTGATCATGGAAGCGGATACGGTGATTGAGGAAAAAGCCACAGATAAAGACGGTAAGCTGTCATTTGCGGCTGACCTTCCGATAGGATTCCCCTATTATGTGAAGGAAACCGCCCCGGCTCCGGGATTCACCAGTGAGGGAGAGGTACAGGAATTTGACTTTACCTATGAAACTGCGAAACAAAAAAGCCTTTCCTATGTGCTTGCCTTTGAAAATGTGCCTACGGTATTCGAGTTTACCAAAACATCCCTTACGGATGGCAAAGAGGTAGAGGGCGCGAAGCTTCAGGTGACGGATGAAGAAGGAAATGTCGTGGATGAATGGGTTTCCGGCAAGGAACCGCACATCATCAAGGAATTAGTGGTCGGTAAGAAATATACCATGACAGAGACACAGCCTGCAGACGGATATGTGACTGCAGAAAGCATTGAGTTTACCGTGGAGAATACGGGAGAAGTGCAGAAGGTGGAAATGAAGGATGATGTGACAAAGGTGGAGATTTCCAAAACGGATATCGCTGGGAAGGAGCTGCCGGGAGCGAAACTTTCCATCATGGATAAAGAAGGGAAAATAGTGGAAAGCTGGACTTCCGAAAATAAGCCGCATTATATGGAAATGCTGCCGATTGGGGAATACACGCTTCATGAAGAAAGTGCGCCGGACGGTTATCTGGTAGCAGGGGATGTGAAATTTGAAGTAAAAGATACCGGGGAGATTCAGAAGGTTGCGATGAAGGATGAAGCAAAGCCGGATGAGCCGGAACAGCCGAAGGAAACGTCGAAGCCGGAAACACCATCTGCCGGAACGCCGAAAACAGGGGATGACAGGCCGTTTTGGTTATGGATTGCTTTAGCCGGGATTGCAGTCTGCGGCATTGGAGGTTCCATTTTTATATTCTGCAGAAAAAGGAAGGAGGACTGACAGCGCCTGGAGAAATCCGGGTGGCTGACTATTGTAACAAAATAATAAGATAACAAGGCATGGCAGGCGCTTACGGAAAGAATCTGTAAGCGTTTTTTCATGCCTGTATATATGGGGAACTGCTGATTTTAGATTTTGCATGGAAATATATTGATAGGAACCTGTGCATGGCAGTTCCCCATATGGAAAGGGGTGAAGCAAAATGAAAGGGATTCTTGCCGTTGCAGGAATATTTGCGGCGGCCACGCTGTACTCATGTATCCGGGCAGGGGCGCAGGAGGACAGGCGTATGGAGGAAATGAAACGGAGAGGGGAATGGGATGCAGGCAGGAAGGGCAGACAGCCGGAACCGGGCGAAGGATAACAGGGAATATGCGGCGGAAAAGCCGGGTGACTGTAAGCACTGCTATTTCTGGAAAGGGAAACGGAAAGGATGCAGCCAGAAGGAATGTTATTACCTTCTTCCAGAGGATATTGCAACATCAGAAACTGTGACAGGAGAAGTATTTCATCAGAAGTCAGATGAGAATCGTACCGGCAACTGTCAAGGATGTCCATATGGCAGACATTCCCCGTGCATCGGATACTGTATGAAGAAGATTTTGCGGGAGATGAGGGAGAAAAAACAATCCGCAGGAAAGGAGGGAGAACGCCTTGCAGGACGAGGTAAATGAGAAAACCGTATCACTGTGCGTCAATGGCGGCAAGATTTCCGCACGGATTCTGAAAGCCGCCATGCTGAAAGCATTGGCAAAGATGGAGCAGGAGAAGCGGAACGGAAAGCAGAAACAGGCAGAGAAAAAAGCAATACAGAAGTCACAGGAGGGCGGCGCTGTCTGTCACGGGAAGCAGAGCATGGAGAAGCTGATGAAACAGGGCTGCCAGCTTTCTAACATTGAAGTGACGAACGGCAATATCAAATCTTTTGAGAAATGCGCCCGGAAATACAGTATTGATTTCAGCCTGAAAAAAGATATGTCCATCTCCCCGCCCCGCTATTATGTATTCTTCAAGGCGAAAGACGTGGATGTTATGACGGCAGCATTTAAGGAATACACCGGGAAGTCACTGGCAAAAAGCAAAAAGCCGTCAATCCGGAAGAAACTGGAGCAGGCAAAGGAGCGGACGTCGAAGCACAGGGAACTGGAAAAGACAAAACAGAAGGAACGGGGGCCAGAGCATTGAGTGGGAAACGGAAAAAAAGACCTGCAGCAGAGAAAAAGTCCGTGCCATTGTCCGGGAAATTAAAAAGCATGATCCGGGAGAAAATGCCGCCTGTAGATACGAAACGTCTGGTAATGCTGAATATCCCCTATGGAATTGTGTTTTATCTGGTGGATAAATTAGCATGGCTGTACCGCCATTGCATAGGGGATTCCTTGATGGATAAGGCGATGGCGCTGTTCTTAAATTTCCAACTGGCATTTGAAAATCCATTTCCGAGTATCCACGGGATTGACCTGCTGGCCGGAGCAGCCGGGGCGGTGGCAGTGAAGCTCATGGTATATCTGAAAGGCAAAAATGCGAAGAAGTACCGGCAGGGAGTGGAGTACGGATCTGCAAGATGGGGAACGCCGAAAGACATTGCCCCATACATAGACCCGGTATTTGAGAATAATATCCTCCTGACGCAGACGGAACGCCTTACCATGAACAGTAGGCCGAAGCAGCCAAAGTATGCCAGGAATAAAAATGTCATTATTATCGGTGGGAGTGGGAGCGGCAAGACACGGTTCTATGTCAAACCGCAGCTCATGCAGATGACACCAAACGTCAGCTACTGTGTCACTGATCCGAACGGATAACTACAATAAGGGTTGAGAGAAGTGAACATTCTCAAAAAAGGAGGTTACACACTATGAAGAAACAGACAGAGAAAGACAAACTCACAGCCCTTTACGAAAGATTATCCCATGACGACGAGCGGGCAGGCGAATCCGTAAGCATTGAGAACCAAAAGCGGATATTAGAGGACTACGCAAGGAAAAACGGGTTTACCAATATCCGGCATTTTACGGATGACGGAATCCGGGGAACTACGTTCAAGCGTCCGGGGCTGGACGCTATGTTAGACGAAATCCGGGCGGGGAACGTGGCAACGGTTATCATCAAAGACCAGAGCCGAATCGGGCGTGACGTGGTTGAAGTGGGGCTTTTGAAGCGCACCTTTGATGAATACCATGTGCGCTTTATCGCCGCCAATGACAACCTTGACACCGCCAACGGCTTTGATATTATGTCGATTTTCCGTGATGTGATAAACGAGTGGTATGTTGCCGACACCAGCCGCAAAATCAAGACCGTTTTCAAGTCCAGAATGGAAAAAGGCTTGCGCTGTTCTGGCAGTGTCTGCTATGGCTACCGCGCTTCCAAAGAAGAAAAAGGCGAGTGGATAATTGACGAGGAAGCCGCCGCCGTTGTGCGCCGTATCTTCCAGAGCGTCCTTGCCGGGGAAACCGTAGCCAGCATAGCAAAAGCACTCCGCACCGAGAGAATCCCTATCCCGTCCGAGCATTGGAAACGGGCAGGCGAGCCAGTCCGGGCGGCAAAATACACCGACCCCTACGCATGGTCAGCGACCACTATCGGCTACATACTGAAACGCCCGGAATACACAGGGCGCAAAGTATTAGGGAAAACCGTATGCGAGAACTACAAGACCAAGAGCAGCCGCAAGACCACGCCGGAGGAACAGTATATTTTTGAGGGCGCAATCCCCGCTATTGTGGACGTGGAAACGTGGCAGACCGTACAGAAGATACGGGAAACGGTACGCCGCGCACCTAAACGGCAGAACGCCCCGAACCGCTTGACCGGGCTTTTATACTGCGCCGACTGCGGTTCAAAACTCACACACCGCTACAACCTTGTACAAGGGAAATGGATTGAGGACGCTTTTATCTGCTCCGGCTACCGCCATTTAATCCATGACTGCACCATGCACCATATCCCTACGGCAAAAATTGAAGCCGCTATCCTTGCCGTTATCCAGCGGGTGAGCTGGTATGTGCGGCACAATGAAAAAGAGTTTGCCGAGCGTGTCCGGGAAGCGTCCGACCAGAACCAAGAGAAAACCGTCAAGGAATGTAAGCAGAAAATCAGCAAGGCTCAGAAGCGGCACAAAGAGCTTGACGGGCTTGTAAAAAAGCTGTACGAGGGCAACGCCACGGGCAAGATACCCGACAAGCATTTTACCCGGCTTCTTGCCGAATATGACGAGGAACAGACCGGGCTTGAAACGTCCATAGCGGAATGGCAAAGGCAGATAGAAAGCTGGAACGCCGATAAGCTGAAAACAGACCAGTTTATCCAGCTTGTGAAACGCTACACGGATTTCTCCGAGCTTACAACGCCCATGCTCAATGAGTTTATCGAGAAAGTGATTGTGCATGAGGGCGAGGGGCGGGGGAATGACCGCCGCCAGCGCATAGACATATACCTAAACTTTATCGGGGCTTTTGAAGTACCCGCCCATATCGTCACCCCGGCAGAAGTGGAGGAACAACGCCGCCAGCAGGAGGAACAGGCGGCAAAGGAAGCCCGGTCAAAGGAGCTTGCAAAGGCGCGGTATGAGAAGCGCAAGGCAGAGAAACGGGAGTTTACCGCAAGGAAGAAAGCGGGGCTTCTTACGTCGGAAGAACTGGAAGCCGAGGAAAAACGGCTTGCACATAACCGAGAGTGGCAAAAGGAATGGCGGGAGAAACGCAAAGCCACAGAACCGCCCAAGCCGCCTAAGAAAAAATCCATAAAGGAGCTTATGGAACTGGAAAAGACCGGGGCAGAGCTTACGCCGGAGGAAACGGAACGTCTTGCAGAACACCGCCAGAAAAAAGCCACACAGCATAAGGCGTGGCGCGAAAGGCAGAAAGCCGGACAGACAAAGGCAAGGACGCTGAAAGAGCTTGCCGCCGCCCAGAAAGAGGGGGAAGCCTTAACGCCGGAGGAATCGGAACGTCTGGAAGCCCACAGAAGCCGGAAGAAAATCGCAAGGGAAAAGCTGGTACGGCAAGCCGAAACCGACCCGGCAGCGGCGGCAGAACTGGCAAAGAAGCGGGCGTATGCTTCCGAAGCCACCAAGAAATCCCGGCAGAAAATGTATGAGGAAGCCGCCACAGGAAACCCCGAAGCGGTAGAACGCTATGAGAATTATCTTGCCGCAAGAAGGGAAGCATACCACAAGAAAAAGCAGGAAGCGGAACGAACCGCATAAGGGCTGAAAAGCAAGGGCGCATTGTGGAAATGTGCATAACTGGCTATGGAATCATGGATAACTCTATTCACAGCACATGGAAAAGCGAAAGAGCCGCTTTCCCACGTCCTGCAAACAGAGTTACCCACAATTCCATAAGACAGCCAGTTATACACATTACGGCACAATGCCGACTACTACGGAATCTCTCTCATTCAATATATTTTTCAAGTAATATTAAGTTTTAAAGCCTTATGGAATATATGCTAACCCCCATTCGGTCATAGCATAAAAAACAGGGAGTAAAGCGATTCCTTTTTCAGTTAATGAATATTCTACATGAGGGGGAATTTCATTAAACTGTATTCGTAATACTAGCCCGTCTTTCTCTAATTCACGCAAGGAAGAAGTAAGCATTGTATTTGTGATTCCGTCAATATTTTTCCTTAACTCACCAAAACGTATAGGAGATTTAATACACATTTCGTAAATTATTAGGAATTTCCATTTGCCTTGCAACATGAGAAGCAATGATGTTACAGGACAATTTCCTGCTTCGGTAAAAATACCATCTTTTACCTTTTGCGTCCATTCCTCATATGTCAAATTTTTTGCCATATCGTCACAGTCCTTTCTTTGAGTAATAGATAACAAACACAGATATTAGGATAGTACGGTCTACCATACTATGTAAGAATATTCTGCGTACTTGAAGAAGTTTGCAAACTAAGTATAATAATCTTATCAGCAAAAGTCAATAAAGGCTACACTGTAAATCAAAACACTGTACAGAAAGGAAAATTAACATGAAAGAAATTAACATTGGTCAAGCAACAGCAATCACTTCTCCCGACCCGCTTATGTTGGTTTGCACAACAAAGGAGGACGGAAGCCTCAATATGGCTCCGGTATCGTTCTTTATGTATTCCTCTTTCAATCCACCCATGCTTGCATTTGCAATGGGTAAAGCAGCTAATTCCGGCGAGAATATCCGTAGAACAGGAAAAGCGGTTCTTGCAGCTCCGGGAATAAGTCTGAATGGCGCAGTAATGGCATTTGGTTCTTCTAACGGCGGTCAAAAGGATAAGCTGAAAGAAACTCCGATTGCATTACAGAAAGTAGAGGGAAGCGATATTCAAATCCCGGAGGATTCACGAATTGCCTTTGTGGTGTCACTTGCACAGACAATAGAATCCGGCGACCATTACTTATATCTCTGCAATATTGAGAAAATGGTTGCAGATGAATCAAAAGAAGCCTTGTTTGCATGGGAAGGATATGCAAAAGTCGCACCTGCACAGGAAAAATAATGTTTTACTCAAACTTCCCACACCATTTGGTGTGCTGAACCTTGAAAAATCAATACTTTAGTCCATAAAAAAGGCATAAACCGCTTGCTTATGGTATAATTGAGTTGCGAAAAACAATC
>CAJTDD010000021.1 GCA_910574885.1 Lachnospiraceae bacterium
GTGTCTTCACGGACTGCCTCTGTCCCATAATCTGCATATAACGGACGAACCACAATATAACCACAGCCAATCTCCCCGCAAAAGCGAATACATTCCTTCTGAATCTTGGTAAGCCTCCCCGCCAAATCCCCCCGCTTCGTATCCCGGAGCAGGCAAGGCGCCTGGGCGACCGGGATTCGCAGATGGTTCCGGACACACTCCCCATGCATTTTTGCAAAAAAGTTCCGAACCTCTTCCGGATGCTCCGAAACAGGAAGAAACAGCCTGTCTGCCTCCCCTTCCTCATCCTTGCGAATCTCTCCATAATGTTCCAGCTCATAACTGGAACAGGACATATCAAACTCTAACGATGTATTCTGAAAACCGGCGTCCACCATATCCATAACCCCTTGTCCGGGGCGAAACGGATTCACGATGCCGGCAGATGAACAGATGAGCTCCATATTACTGCCTTTCCGTAGTCATTCTATATCATTTCCCCTACATTCCTACTATATAACCTAATTTGACCAGAAGAGTCCTTTACATATCTACTCGATAAATCCTGGGAAAAACTCAAGCTCCACTCCAAGTGTCCGCAGTTTCCTCTGCAGCCAAATCGTACCAGAAACTTCCCGGTCTTCCATTGGCAAAAACAAGCATCCAAAATTTAACTTCTTCCACATCCCGATTGTACCATGGCAATCCAGCCCGACTGAAACCACCCTGTCCACATATTTACATTGCCGGACGATTTCTAACCGCTCCCGGAAAGGTACTGTCGGTTCCCTGTTTTCTGCCGACCTAATCCATTCATCCGTAAATACGCCGACCGCCAGGTAATGGCTGCGCCCCTTACAGTATTTAAGCATTTCCAAATCCTGTATGCCAAATACATCAAACGCTCCCTCCATATACCCGATATTGTATTTCCCATCCGACACGGGATTCTCGATTCTCCTTCCCAGCACACTCTCCATTTCCGCACTGAAAATCCTGTAATCATCGGCGCTTATCCCCATACCTTCCAACTGTGAGACGATCGGCTCATAATCTTTCACGGCAATAATTACCCGGTATGTCCCTTGCATCAGCCTGGAAATCATATCCGGATTTTTTATTTCTATCCCTTCTTTCCGGCTTTCCCATTTATCTGGATTGTTGTCTGTCAGGAAGGCCGGAGGATAAATTTTTCCGTATTTTCCTAAATAATATTCTGCGAGCCTTCCCGCACCAAATAAAATAATCCTCCTGCCATCCAAGTCTGAAAATGGATGAAAATATTCACATTTTTCTTTCTCATTTTCCAGGCTCAACCTGTTTTTCACAGAAGCCTCATATAAATGCCTAATCCAATAGAAAAAGCCACTGTACACATTCCGTCTGCGAAGTTCTGTCTGAAACCGCTCCTCCTCCTGCGCATAAAAATCCCAAGTCGCAGTCAGTCCATAGCGTTCCATTAATTCGCCTAACGAGACAATCTCCTGGGTTTCCGGCGCAAAATTATAGATGTCTTTTAACGCCCTGAAAAGCACATAATTTGCCGGGCAGTTCTCTTTGGTAAACTCCTGATCGTAAAACAGGATTTCCCCGTCTTCCCAGAAACTATTGACAGGAATCATCTCCAAGTAAGCCTTTTCCAATATCACTCCCCAATCCTCGTCCGGAGCCAGCGACAGCATGGTATTCCTTTCCGACGGTGCATGCTCCGAAGATTGCAGTATCGAATTCCTCAGCTTATCCAGGCACCTCAGGAAAACATCCCTGCCATTTTTTGCTGCTTCCCGAAGATATGCGGAAAACGTAGGCGCCTTCACATAACGCATCACCACTCGGCCTTCTATTTCCGTCATTTCCAGCGTCGGGATTCCCCTCCTGGAAAGTTCGCAGGTATTCTTGAGCAACTGCCGGATGCCTTCGGTTCCTTCTTGATATAGCGGCAACTTTTCCACCGTCCCATTCCTCATGATATTGGTGGCAAACGCCCTATCCTTATCTCTCTCTGCCGAAATTGCGGAATAGATTACCTCGCTGCATGGCGTGTTTCCCATTTCGACTAAAAAAGTATTGGAAAAAATATGCAGTACTTTATTCTTTGCAAAACGCTCCATTAACGGGTGTTCATTTAAAAGCCGGTCTGCTTTATGGGAAACATAGACGAATAGGCGTTCCCCTATCTCCGAGCCAGGTTTATAATCATCCGTATATACCATCTGTGTGTGATGGTGATCCGGCATAGGATAATACATCTTCACAAATGGAAACCGGAAATCATCTATAAACTCCAAAAGCTCCTGCCTGTCAAAACGATAAAGCCCCGAATTGTTTTCAGACATTCCGTCAAACCGAACCTTTGTAGCCGGGTCCGGCTCCCCACAGAGATATTTTGCTCCAAAACGGTTCGGCAATATCATGAACAGTTTTCCTTCCTGTGCCAGGATAGGCTTTACGGCACTGACAACCCTTCCATAAGAATCCGCATCCGGAAACCTATCGATATTTTCATCCACTGCGAATATAATATAATCATATTTTTCGCTGCATTCCCGGCAATAATCCAGTATGCTTTCCTCCCGTATTTCCAGGTTTGGAATCCCTCTAAGCCTGGTTCCCGTCCGGGCGGCGCGGTAGGAATCCGCTTCGACTACCGTAACCGTCCTGCACCGGGAACACAGCATTTCCGTAAAAGCCCCGAACCAGCTTCCAATCTGGAGGACATTTCCATCTTTCTGAAACGGATACCAGCCTAACAGCCCATTGGGAAGCTCGCTTAAATAATAAGCCACTTCCAAGCGTTCGTCCTGTGAAATGACGTCGCTGTATTTATCCCTTCCATAACACTCGATATACTCCCCGATTATCTGGTCAATCTTATAATCTGCCTCCATATATACTCAGTCCCCTTCCCCATCATGCCCCAGAACCAGAAAGATGTTATTTGCCTGTCATCTTGAGTTCCGCTTTCCTGCCCGCATCAGGCATGACCTGCTTCTTGATTGCCGCCTGCAGCATCGTGGAGCTTGTGCTCTCCGTATACGGGAAAAATTCAAGCTCTGCCCCAAGCGTACGTAACTGGCTCTGAAGCCACATCCAATAAGGTTCCCCCTTATGGTCGCCTCCGGAAAACAAGCACCCATACCTTAATTCTTTCCAGGCGTCTACTTTATTCGTGTTGTGGAAGTCTACGGTAATGACCCTGTCCACATATTTACACTGTTTCACAATTTCCAGCCGTTCTTCAAAGGGTATGAACGGCTTCTTATGCTTATCCTGCTCTGTCAGTTCATCTGTCAGTACACCTGCCACCAGATAGTGGCACCGAGTCTTGCAATTCCTGAGTAAATTCAGATGCCCAATGTGGAACAAGTCAAACACACCTGTCACATATCCCATATGGTACTTACCGTCAGCGATTGGCTGAAACAATCTGCCAGGTAACAGTATGTCCATCTCTCTGTCAAAAATCCGGTAGTCCTTCTCACCAACCCCCATCCCTGCAAGCTGGTCAACAATCGGCTCAAAATATTTTACAGCAATAACGACCCGGTACGTCCCATGCGCCAGCTCTTTTACTGCATCCGGATTTTGAATTGCAATCCCATTCTTTTCCTGCCCCCATTTATCTGCATCATTATCCAAAATAAATGCCGGCGGGTACTTTTCACCATATTTTTCCAGATAATGCTCCGCCATCCTCCCGGCTCCAAACAGGATGACTTTTTCCCCATTTAACCCGGAAACAGCATTAAAACAATCCCTTACCTCTATGCTTTCCATATCTACCATCCCCTCATTCAGAATCCATCCTTTTACGCAATTCTTTCACCTGCTTCACGAATAATGGCCTATACATTTCCTGGAACCTCTGTAGATTCTGCCCATAGTTGCTAAAATATTGATAATCATCTTCATCCAACACATAATTTTGCCATTGGTCTATATAAATTCTAGGCAATACATTCTCTTTTATCTCCGTAACATGCCTGCATAATTGAAAAACCAGGTCAAAATCTGCCGCATGATAACCATCCATACGGAACGTCACCATAATCTCAATCTCTTTCCTGTGCCCCATAAGATAACGGAACACCCGATTCAGGTAATGATAGTCTTCACATGCATGACGAGGCATATAAATCAAAACCGAATCCGCCGATGCGACCCGTTCTGCCAGCCTGTCTGTTCCTTCCACATAAGGAACTATTTTACCGTCCCTGGCTTTCCCTGTAACTCCATGCAGAAAGTCATCCAAGGCGTTCCACGCTGTGAGTACCGTACCGTATTTTCCTTTATTCATTGCCCCATAGTTCTGAGAAAAAAATTCTCTGGTAATTTTCTGGTAAAAATCCTCCAATTTCTCTTCTGGAAGGTACTTTGTGAAAAATTTATAGCGGTTTCGGTTCATATAATACCGTGAAAACATATTCCGTATGTTCCTGTCTGAAAAATCATGGTAAGCCTTGGCCTTACTGTTCACCACTACTTGGAAGCCTGCCTTCCAGCACTTTGTACACCATTCCACATCATCCCAATAGATAAAATTCTCTTCCGGGAATCCCCCGAATTTCCTTACGGCGTCAGTCCTTGCCATCACCGCGCAGCTTGCGACGTAATCACATTCCAATATTACATTTCCGGAAAGCTCTGCCAAGCCGCTGATCACTCCGCCCATACAATACTCCTGCATATCCAGCCTGCCGCCAAGGTCCTGGATTTTATCAGGATGCTGCATACATAAAATCTCCGCGCCGCAGATTCCCGTATCTCCATGCGCTTCCATGTAACGGTACAGATGCTCTACCGCATGGGAATCTAAGACCGCATCATTGTCTATCAGCATGAAATATGGATATCCCATATCCAGGGCTGTGCGTATGCCTCTTCCAAACCCGCCGGAGCCTCCAAGGTTTTCCTCATTCTGTATGATCGTCACTTCTTCACCGTACCGCTGTCTAAGCTTCTGAACCGAATCATCCGTAGACGCATTATCCACCACCAGGATATCCAAATCCCGGAAGGTCTGCCCTTTGACCGACTCCACACACTTCACCACAAAATCTGCCTTATTATAATTGCAGATAAATACACCCACCTTGTTCATATCTGTTCCTTTCTTTTCAGACGCACTGCGCATAACCTGTCTGTCCAGGTGTATCCGAACAGACTTTAGTCAAATACGAATCACCTCTGCCCGAATCCCTTCTTGCCTAAGCTCTTTACAATATACCTCCAAAGCATCCTGCCCTACCCCTTTGCTTTCCCACATGGGGCGGTTTAGCGTCTCATATTTTTTCTTCCCCAAACCGTGGACGGAAAATACCTGAACTGGAATCTCCGGGTATTCCTTTAAGAATTCCCGGAGTCTTTCCTTATTCTCATCCGTAAAGGTATATTCCGGGCAGCAAGGAATCCGGAATTGCCCAAGCCTGCCGCTGTGATGCAAAAGCTTTACATTCTCCTGATACGTCTGTGTATCGCCGCCAAGTATCGTTTTACATAATTCCCCGTCCAGAAGCTTGATATCCGCTATGAAAAAATCAAGATACGGAAGCGCAAGCTTAAACTTTTCCGTCGGTACAAACAATGCCGTTTCTACAGCAGTATGTACCTGGTGTCTTTTCAGTTCGATTGCCGTCTCCCGCACCGCTTCTGCCTGCATCAGCGGCTCTCCCCCGGAAAAAGTCACTCCTCCTTTGCCATCCCAGAAATCCTGGTCTTTCAGGAGGATATGCACAAGTTCCGAAGGGGAATACTCCTTTCCATATACTCCTTTTACACCGTCCTTCTCATAGGTTTCAGCCTGGAAGCCTATATTTTCCGGGTTGGAGCACCAGGGGCAGTGGATACTGCATCCTTTGGCAAACACGGTCGTCCGGATTCCCGGCCCGTCGTGGAAACACATTCTCTGTATATTCGTAACCATCAGTTTCTTCTGCATCAGGCTGCGCCCTCGCTCTTCAAAGCACGTTCAATCAGTACATTCTTATAGTCCTCTGGCAGGTCTTTAAAATAGGCGCTGAACCCCCATACCCTGACGATTAGATTGGGAAAATCCTCCGGATGCTCACGTGCTTCCAGAAGGGTCTTGCTGCTGACTACGTTCATCTGCATTTCAAAAAATCCTTTTTTGATACAGATCATTAAAAAATCAACAAACTTATCCCAATTCTGGCGGATAAAGTCAGGGCTGACCATCATATCAACCACATTTCCGTTAAACCGTCCTTGTCCGTACTCCATCTGGGACGCAAAATTAACCACCCCAGTAAAACCGTCCTGCTCTTCATTAGAAATATGGACCGCAAAGGGTTCCCCGGACTTACGCCCGTCAAAAGATGCACCAAATCCTTTCCCAGCGTCCAGATATGCAGGCCCGCTTAAACCAATTTTCAGCCTTCCGCCAAGGTAAGAGCGGTACTGGGCCAGCTCCTTTGACACACATTCGGTAATACGGTTCACAAGCCCGACTACCTCAGCGTCATCCGCCCCCCATCTGGATGGTTTTGCCCTCAGCTCTTCCCTTACCTCTTCCCATCCCTGGAAATCCAAAAGGGTCATCTGTTTTACCTCATACAACGTGTACCTCCGGCGCTCAAAAACCAGTTCCTTGATGTTCAGAAGGGCATTTATCAGATTCCCCATTGCAACGGACGTAATCCCTACATCGTGATAACGTGCCCCTCCCCAGGAGACATCCTTCTTATTTTTCTGACAATCATCCAGAAAAACCGAAAGCAGAGGATTGTACTGAAAACGGCGCATATTTAAAATCCTTTTTATTTCCGTAAGGTTCCTTTGCAGGTATACCAGGTATTTGTCTGTCAGTTCTTCAAATGAGTGGATTTGTTCCAGCCTTTCCCTTCTGAGCAGGTTCTCTAATGCTTTTAAATAATTTAGCAGATTCATGTTATTTATGCTGGAACTCTTCCCGCCGATCAGAGGTTCCCAGCATGCAGATGTGGTATATTCACACGCATCTGTTGGTTCAATCCCAAATTCGATTAATTCTGGGATGATTACGTCGTCATTTGCCAATAAGGGCGCCCCAAGTCCTGTCGCTATGGATTCCAGCGCAAGTTCTATTAAATCTCGCGGGGTGTTCTTATTAACCCGGAGGAGGCACTTGGGATCTGATAACTGCACATCCTTCATTGCTTCTATGAACAGGTATGTCAGGTCATTGCAGAGATAATTCCCTTCCAAATCCGATTTGCCTAATACAAATATCTGCCCAGTATCCCCCATCAGTATGTTGCTTTTGTACTCATAGTAATCGTGAAGTGTGCGATATAAATCCCTAAGGATTTCCCGTACTCCTTCTCTATCAAGATATCCTTCTGCCAAATCTTTCTCATAAAATGGAAACAGGTAGGTATCCCACGCCCCAAGCCCGGTCAGCCTGTGGTCTGTCTGCCACAACATCTGGTTCACAAACAGCATTCTCTGGATTGCTTCTTCAAAATGTTCTGCGGGGCAATCTTTTAAGCGTTTCATCCAGTCCCTTTGTTTTGCTGTGTCAAAGCCGCATCCTTCTAATTTTTCGATAATGCGGTCTGCCAGCATGGACAGCTGCTCCAGCACGTGATTATGGCTTTTGCAATATTCATTTGTAACTTCTGAGTCCGGATATTTTAACCCCGCTAATCCGGAATGCAAGATTTTATCATAACCTGGCGTCAGGTTCTCATAGGGGATTCCTTTTGAAGTGTCCATAAGATAATGAACGTCTATGACATAGACAAATCTCCGTTCCTGTATGCGGATGTCCATCTTCTGGCAGATGAGTGAGAAGATCTCATCATAACTTTTATCTATCCCGTCTTCTGCAAATTCCTTGGGAACCACTCTTTCTATCATACTATCCCTCCTCGTCTGGTTACAGGTAACAGTTCAGCCTTCCGGCTTCACTGTTACGGTTACATTTCATAGATCGCTTCTTTGATTGACAATGTCCGAATCTCTGGTACATATCTTGCCAGCCTTCGGCTCATTGTGTCGTAAGAATTGATAAATGTAATCACTACGATATCGACATCCTCCATCTCGCCTATCTGGGAGATGGTGATAACCGGTATCCCGTCTATCTCATGGATTCCTTCCCCGTTCCTGTCCACGAAATATTTTACCTGGATGTCGGATTCTTTTACCTCTTCATATAACAATCTTCCAATATCGCCAGCGCCATGTATGGCGATCGTTTGATAGCCACATTGATGGAAATAGTCCGCAAAACTTTTCTTAGCGTTCTTGTTTTCCAGCCAGCGTTTCATTAACGCAAAATCCTCCCTAGCTATAGCTGCATTGTCCATAGAAACCTCCGTCTTTTTCGCTGATGTCCGATTTTATTCCGCCTTCTGCATCAGGCGTCTCATCACTTCGTCTACCCGGAATATAGTTTGAAAACGATACTCCATCAGATTTTTGTATAATTCATATTGGCTGCCTTCCGTCACTGCGATGATGATCGCACAAGTGTCTGCTAAGCCGGCTGTTTCCTGCAGCTCTGCTATCGGGATTCCATTGTATTCATCCTGGCCTTGCTCTTTATGGGTAACAACGAACCGGTCAATTCTGATGCCGTTTTTTGCCAAGGTTTCCGCCAGTTTTTTCCCTACTTGCCCTGCCCCATAGATTACAACCTGCGGAAAGGATGCAAGGGTATGCAGCCAGGCTTTTTCATACATATCTGCATTGTGAAAGCCGCATTGCGAAAGCCGCAGGTCACGCCTGTCTTTTGCCGTTGCCTGAAAAAAACGGTTTTTATTCTGGAGAATGGTGCGTATATCATTCCATACCTGGGGTGAGAATGCTTCTTCATTCACCCTTCCTTTCTGCACATCTCTTTTTAGGCTGTCTGCAAGGCGGGTTAGGAGTGCATACTGGTATGGGGGCGCGACACGCTGGTAATGGCGGAAATAATCTTCGTATTTTGCCGCTGCAAAATAGTTTTCAATCTTTGGATGAGACTTCCAGTATCCGGAAAATTTTTCTTCCAGCCACTCGTATTCTTCAAAGACGCAGAATACTTTTTCCGGGTTGTGCATAGACGAATCCAAGTTATCTTTGCGGTAATGCAGCAGTGGGTCTTCGATCAAGTATACGGTTTCCGCCCATAGCCACCCTTGTTCTGCAAAGGAGATATCCTGGAAAGAAGCCCCGGGTGTTTCGTGGAACCAAATCTGGTTTTCCAGCAGGAAACGGCGTCTGTAGAGGCAGGTCCATATCGTGTCTGCCTTCCCAAGCAGATGCGGGAATACTCTACTGTTTATCAGTTGGTTCTTAGGGAAGCCGCTAAGCCAGTCGCAGAAGGAATCTTGTCCTTCCACATGGTTGAAGTGGTTTCCTTTTACAATGTCAGCGCCGCTGACCAAAGCCGCCTGGTATAGTTTATCCAACATTTCAGGCTCCGCAAAGTCGTCGCTTTCTATAATGGCAATATATTCGCCTACGGCGTACTTAATCCCTGTATTCATGGTTCTGCCGTAGCCGGTATTTTCCTTGTGGATGACCTTGATGCGGGAATCTTTTTTCGCATAATCGTCTAAAATCCGGCTGCTGGAATCTGTTGAGCCGTCGTCAATGCAGATCAGTTCAAAGTCTTTCCACGTTTGGTTTATGATGCTCTCCATGCACCGGGGAAGATAAGACGCTACGTTATAAACCGGCATGATGACCGATATCTGTGGCATATATAATCCCTCCTTTTATATTCATCTTACAGGCAGCCATTAATTATTTCTGTAAATTTTAATCTCCCCTTTTCATTTAAGTGTGTATAATCATAAAAACAGGAGATATCATTGATTTTCTGGGAGAAATCATATATTTCAAATTCAAATGTTGACTGGAACTGCTTTAAGGAAAACAGAAATTTTTCTTGCATTTTATTAAAATATTTCATCTCATCTTTTTCGATAATGTCTGCATAAATAGGAGGAACAATAATTAAAATTCTTGCATTTTTCAGTCGTTCAAGAATGCTCTGCATAATTTTTTCATTTTCTTTCCATGTTTCCTGATAAAAATGTTTCCAAGATCCGGGAAGTTTTATCTCTCCCTCTCCTTCCATTATCGATTCATTTATTTCTGAAATTTTTTTCCAATTTTTATATTTCCAAAATTTATCACCAAATAATTTATCACATACCAAATATTCATAGATATCTTGATTGGGCACATGCGCTGCATTATGCCAATCCTCAAATCCTCTGCAAGCAAATATCTGCCCGGTAGTAAATTGGTACAATGATTTAGACATATCATAATTAAAATAATAGAATGGGAAAACCAAAAGCGCTGTCCTAATTTTTCTTATGTCCTTCTTACATGAAAGGACTTCCAAAGATTTGTAATTATAATATAAATCCAAACCATGCCATGAAAAATCTAATGCGTTTAATGAAAGTCTCTTAAAGTCTATTCCTCTAAGTGAATAGGACAGCCCCATAACAACTGAATCTAAATTATCATTATTATTTATGCTGTCAATGATTTCTTTTTTCAAATCAGGAATGAATTCGGTATTTTTCTGGAGCAATAATCGCGGGACAATAATCTTATTCTCTTCGACATTTAACTCTATTAACCTTTTCCGAATCTCTAATTGGATCTGTTCCCTTTCTGAGAGTATGATAATATAATCGAATGGATACAAATGAATGTCAAAAGGATGGATAAATGTTTCTCCTTGCAAAACATCCTTATCAATATGGGAATCTGACACTCCTATCATTTCACATTTATCTGATAAATAATTCCTTACCCACGCCCGCAATCCTGCGTTTTTTACTCCGTAAATTATTACTTTTTTCATCCGTCATTTCTCCAATTATCAGATAAAGAGTAGCCATAAACTATAAGCTCCATATTACACGCTGGAATCATGGGGATCCCCTTCTTTCTGATAGTTTACGTCTATGAAGCAGGCATAACTCTCGGTCTGACCGCATATAACACAGTTTCAAATTCTGTCAAATCATAATGTCTCAGATATAATTCATAAGTTGGATCTAATTCCAGAATATTTCTTGGTATCTCCAGAATATCTTCATTTCGATGGTAAACACAGATTGCCAGATCAGGCTTATCCTTCAAAATAGTATTTCGTGCACCTTTTAATGCTTCTATTTCTGCCCCTTCAATATCCATTTTAATGAAGGAAACCCTTTCTTTACCTGATAAAAATTTATCAATAGACGTAACGGCAACCTTTGTTTTCCCATATTCAGACAGAAGCGACGAAGCACCTTCCCCTCCACAGAAACTTAATGTTTCATCCTTGCTCCACAGTCCTTTATTTATAAACTCCACCCTGCTGTCATCATTTAAACATTTCTTTTTGTTCTCTATACATTTTTTTAAATTAAAACCATCCGGCTCAAAAGCATATACTTTTTTAAATTCCGGATAAATATCCATAAAATTGCAGGTGTCTTTCAGGTCAAAACACCCTCCGTCAATAAAAACTTCTCCTCCAGACGGACGTCTGATTATATCTTCATCAAAATACTGCAAACCATAAATCTGCTCTCTGTTTGGATAGGAAAAAATACGTTCTTCTTCCATTCCTAATTCAAGCAGCTGCTCTTTCATTTCTTTACTGAATTTATAACTCCCTAAAACAAACAATGCATTGGACATCTTTCTGTACGCTTCCTCGACAGATATTACCGGAAGCCCTTCACAAATTGACCCAATCAGCTCTGAGCTATTATCGCAAAAAGCAACTAATGTTCCCACTTTATATCCTTCAATAAAACGTTTATAAATTTTTCCGCAGAATCCTGCCCCAAAAATAATTACTGGCTGTTCTTTGGCGTAAAGATGCCGTTCTTTCAAAAGTGTATAAAGACTATGTTCCCCATTGTCAGCTTTTCGGATCGTCATTTCATACAAGTATTCCATGTCTTTATTGTTAAGATTATATTGCAGACGTTTCATAAAAATAAATCGGGATTCTTCATCTTGCAGCTTATTGTAAATCTTTTCAAATTCTGACCACATTTACTCCATCCCCTCCTTTATATCCAATATTTAATTCTTTCCAAAACAACCCTGTAAATTACTGCTTTGATCATCCGTCATTTCTCCAATTATCAGATACAGCGTGGTTTCCTCCAACAGATCTTTTCTTTCAATAAGCCTTTATCCATAAGCTCCTCTATGATCTTCCCTGAAACCGTTTCACTCATTACCGCTATGACAATATAGTCATAATCTATAAGTTCCATATCACGCACTGTAATCAGGGGATAACCTTCTTTCTGATAGCTTACTGCATCTTTATCCGTCCATCCCGCTATATCAATGTCTTCCCGGTTCCTTAACTGCCAATAATAATCCTTTCCCACATTTCCGGCTCCATATATCACAATGCGTTTCCCCTGCATCTCCTCATAGAACGGGAATACATAATTTATCTGCAGCTTGGTGATTTTTTGGAATCCCATTATCCTAAATGCGTTTCGCATTTCCATAGACATCCAGAGTTCCAACTGCATCAAAAGCCTCTCTTTTCTTCTGTGACGTTCAAATACTCCCCTCAACGACAAATATGCCTCGTTTAAATTTGTAAGATAGTTATCATGTATCGTATGAACGATAGAATCAGATCGATTACAATAATAATACCCGCATAAATTAGATATCTTGATTTCTTTGCACGCTAATACGTAACGATATACGAATTCCGAATCCTCTCCCCAAAAAATATTTGTATTTACTTCCTGGAATATTTGTCTTGCCAATTTTGTCCGAAATAATTTACCGAAAATATACGGCGTTAATCCCCGTCCAAAACTACATTGATATATCATCATATTATCAATTATGCAGTCTAACTTTTCCTGTGAGCGGTATACCCCCGCTTCCAATAAGTCATATACCGGCTGATCGGAAGCCTCGCCAAAGTAGCATCCTGACGTAACTAAATCGAGCCCCTTGTCAGCCTCACCCATTAATTTTTCAAAATAATCCGTATCCACATAGTCATCTGCATCGATAAAGACAACGTATTCCCCGCGGGCTTCTTCTGCCCCATTTCTTCTGGCAGCCGCCGCTCCCTGGTTTTTTTGCCGTATCACACGGACCCGTCCGTCTTTTGCATAAGACATGCATACTTCATATGACCCGTCGTCCGAACCATCATCCAGCAAAATGAGGTCTATGTTTGTATAACTCTGGTTCAACACACTTTCTATGCATTGCGGGAGATAAGGCCGTTTATTATACACAGGAATAATGACGCTTAACAGTTCTTCCGCTTTCTTTTTTCTGTGTGTTTCCACGATCTGCAAGACATTGTTCCTAAACTGCCCCATGGAAAACGCCTCTTTATAGACCTGATAGGCTTTTTCTCCGGTTCCTTCCCACTCCGATTTATGGTCAAGCGCCCACTGCATACTGTCCGCCAGGCTTTTTACGTCCCCCGCCCTGCAAAGCAGCCCGTTCTCACAATGCTTGATATATTCTGCCGTACCCGTCATATCTGAGGCAATACATACTTTTTTATACATCATTCCCTCTGCTAATACGACCGGCAAAGGGTCGTTCCTTGACGGGCAGACTACGACATCAATCTCCGGGTAAACCGCCATTAATTCTTCATGGTCCAATTCCCCGAATATTCTTATGCTTCCTAATGCTTCGTACTGGTTTTGCACATCTTCCGGTATGCGCCCTATCAGCCAAAATTCTGCTGTATCTTTCCATTTTGTCCAGTTTTCCTCCACGGCTTTGACAAATACATCCTGCGCTTTTCTTGAATCCACTGTCCCGATTACTGCAAACACCGTTTTTTTACTTCCTTTTTCCGGAGTGCGGCAGATATCGCCCTCTGCAATTCCATATGTCAGTCTTCCAATCTTTCTGCCGCCGGAAAACCGTAAGTAAGAGTCCTCTGCCCTGCTGCTCACTCCATATGTAAATACCATATCCCCTGTCTCTAAATCTTCAGGCTTTATCTCCAATTCTCTGTAGATATTATCTTCTTCGTGCAGCCACCAGATAACCGGTATCGGAAGCCTCCCTAACTTCCGAACCAGTTGATATAAGGTCACTGTATTTGCGACGATGAAATCAAATTCGGAAAAGTAAAGCTCAATCTCCTCCTGGCTAAATTGAAAATCCTCAAAAACTGTGACGGAAATTCCCTTTTCGATATATTCATAGAGCAGGCTTCCTTTTTTATCAGAATATAGCGTAATTCCATAGCCGGCTTCCTGCAAAACAGACGCCATATGAGATAACACGATTGGCGCTCCGGTAAGCTCCAAATCATGTGTGACCAATAAAATCTTTGCTTTGGGGGTACACTGCATATTTTTTCTGTATAGCTCCATCTTTCGCATCTCTGAAAATATCCCACGGTATTCCCTGTCTAGGATGCATTCCCGCGGAATCCCCATCTGTGCTAGCTGGCGGTACATCTCTTTGTAATGTTTGCTTACAAGCAGGATATAATCATATCGGCATCGCTTTAGCTGCTGCGGGGATAATACTTCTATCCCGTCTATGTATGTCCCCTGTTTGCCTGGGTCATTGTCTAAAAGCGCGACAATATCCATATGTTTGAATTTCGGTTTATTTATTTCGTATAATTTCCCCGTCCCGAAGATAATTACCCGCAATGTCTCCCACCTCCCATACATTCTTTCTGGTATCCGCTATCGCCGGTATCATAGGTTCGGCAGTGAATCCATAATCAATGATTCTAATGATAGAATTAAATATGGCGTTTTTTTCTCCAATCTTTCTTTTATCTCTTCAAAGGCATATGGAACTGTCACAATGACCGCATCTGTTTCGGGCAGTTCCTCATATATGGAATATATGGGAATCTCTGCTTTTATCTTATCTTTTTTTGCATCTATGCCATAGCATACCTTAACATTACCTTCTTGAAGTTCTTTTAATAAGTGTTCCCCCAGCATCCCCACCCCATAAATAGCTACAGAGTGTATCCCCTTTTCTTCCAGATAGCCTGCCATATTCCTGCCGCTCTCTTTGAGATAAAGCCATCTGTCAAGAACCCGCCAATATGTCTCATAACGGTATGCTTTTTCTTCCAGCCTTTTTCTTTCTCTCTCCATAGATTTACGGGAATCCATGTTTTGGTATTTTTCTAAATCGTTTTTATAGTTGTCTTTCGCATATTTGATACCCTGTAGATACTGAAACCCAAAACATTGATCTGGTTCCAGGTACATTCCTTCCCCCCACTCGTTCCATGCATTTAAAAAAATAAGATTATTCTGGCATACCATGTTCTTTGCTATTAATTCAGACATGTTTTTCCTGAAAAGCTCCGGCGACGCTCCGGCTATCACCGCGCCTCGTTTCCCCCGGCGCGGTGTATCGTCATAACCGACAAAGCCTCCATATGCATACCTTTCACCGTCATGGCAATATTCCAGGATTTCTTTCCATATATCGCCATACTCAAATAAAAAATCATCCTCGCCCCGGTTCACCATCCTGTGGACTGACAATGCCCGCGCCGGCGCCAATACCAGCCCAATATCCGCATATTGCTTCTGCCTCTCGCCACAATTTGCCGCCACAATATACAGCCCCGGGAATCCTTCCCTTACAATCCATTCCTGCCACTTTTCCATCATTTGTCCAAAACATGGAATGCTCTTCGTCTGGTATATTACGAAAATGGGTTTTTTATCTTTTTTTATATATCTTTCGTCACGGAAAAAGGCCAGCAAATAGTCAAAATGCTCTCTCCATTGCTGTTCCCCGCCATATTCCTGTTCCAATAAGATCCCATTGCCTTTTTTCCCCTTGCTTTCCTCAAAAGTATCTGCCCATACGTTTTTATTGGCAACCTGACTCCAGGATCTTGCCCATGTTTCATTGGCCCAGCAAAAACAAAAGGGCATATCAATCTCTTTCCATGACAGCAAGTTTTCGGCAGGTTTTTCTAAAATCTGCCTCCCGTCCTTAAACCAGTAGTGATAGATACATTGGGCGTCAACCCCATAAGTATGCATCAAATCTGCCTGCCATTTCATGGCTGCCTTGTCCAACAGGTCATAATAATTGCTCCCCTGAGGTTCTCTTGGCTGGTAATGTCCTTTGAATAATGGTTCCGCTTTCCGTACCGCTGTCCATTCTGTAAACCCCTCTCCCCACCACTCATCATTTTCTTTAACTCTATGGAATTGGGGCAGGTACATCGTAATTACTCTGGCATCTTCCATAATTCTGTTTTTCCTTTCTGAAATTAATCTATGATTCTGGTGATAATTTCTCTTTGGTACTTTTCATTTTGAATCATTGGTGGGGTGTGCCAATACGCTAATTCCGCAACACATTTGCCTGGAATCTCTTCCCTCTTGTTACTTTTCATCCGATACCATTCATACTCATTATCCACCTGCCCAATATCAATCGCCTGAATACCAAGTTTAGCCAAGTCATATGCAAGTACTGTCGCGGTAGGCCCCAAAGTGACCAACACCATCTCGTCTGCTTGTACATATTTACATATACTTTCAAAAATTCGTTCATATTTATAAAATGCATTTTTTTCCGGACATATAATACGCCGGATATTGGATGCAGTATCCAGCAAATCATTGCCAGCACCCATATACGAATTTTTCCCTTCCACAATGAGCAGTTTCCTATTTTTCCACATTTGCTTCATCAATCCAAAGATTTCTTTTGCCCAAGTCTTATCTTTATACATCATATATGGACGCGTTACATACGCATCAAAATAAACCTTGTGTAAATCCAGCATTTTTGTAATATCCGTTCTTGTCTTTTCCCCCGTCATGTAATGGCGGATTCCATTTGCTGCTTCTTCCGTATACTTATCAAGATTTCCAAAATTATCCGCAATAGCAACCAGTATCTGCGGGTCGTCCGATTTAAGAACTTCTAAAAGCCGCATTGCCAATTCTTTATTGCATTCTTGAAACCATGGTCTTTCTTTTCCACGAATTATTTCAAATTCACCATCACCAAAACGGCATAAAGATTTGTTTTCCCTAATAATTTTTTTGAGCGCTTCTTTTCCGGAACGTATGATAGGTATTGATTCTTTTCCTCTTTCATACGGCATATTCAATTTTTTTTGTTCATATGCATTTGTTTTTATTTTTGATTTAAACAAGATGTCTCTGCGTTTTTCTTCATTTATACAAAGACATTCTCCTTGTTTATCATCCCAAAACACATATACTCGTTCAATTGGAATTCCTATTTCCATACATTTCCTGATAACTCCGCCATAATAGATTGTTGAAATAATGATCAAATTATACTCAGTTTTTTTTATTTCCTCCGGCGAAATAATTTTGTAATTCTTCCATATTCCGGACTTAACAGTATCAACTAGACCTGTTATGACACAATGTTCATAATTTATGCTACATAAAACCTTTTCAAAGTTTGCACCCACACCCCAAATTAAAATTTTCATTTTGTTATGCTGCAAGACACTCTGCTTCTCCTTCCAAGATATATACTTTTCGCACTCCCTACCACAATATCTGTTGTGTAGAGACTCTTTGAGATATCTCTGGATATACCTCCTGCAAATTTTTATCTCCCAATGCAATAATCACCCCGTCATCGGCTTCCAACTTCAACTCATTAAGGCTTAAAACCCTTTCATCGGCATGCCCCTCAGTAGTGACAAAAGAAGAAATTGTCCATCCTTTTTTTATAAAAAATTTCTCCAAATTTTTTCCATATTGCCCATGTCCAAATATATAGATTTTATTATGCATATGATAGAATCTACTTAACTTCCTTACTCCAAAAGGCCGGATATCTCCAGCTCTCTCTAACCGTGCAATATGACTATATATCAGCTTCAAATCATAATCACAGTTGCTCTGTATATACCGCAAAGCTTTCTCCGCTTCTTCAAAAAAAACCGGCGTAAACAAGCGGAATTTTACAATCGGGAACTGAATATAATGTATTAACTCGTAAGCGTCCCTTATATATGAGCAACGTTCATACTGTAATCTGAATTTTGAACCGAATGCCCTCATATAAGAATCATCCATAAAACCTTGCTTTTTCATTGCCCCAGTAAAGGATAACTCAAACTCTGATATCGCCTCGTTTCTTGTTTTCGGATAAGGTAAACTTCTCCAAAATTCCCAAAAATTTGATGAAAGCAGGATTTTTTGCTTAAATGCCATAAAATAAGACTGAATATGAGGAGGTATATCCTTCCCTCCTAAATGTTCACCTAACCCCCAGAAATCATTTTCCCGTTCTTCCATAATTGAAAATGTTTGATTCCACGAAAATAGCGGTCCATAAAAAGTGTCGTTCAGAAGTACAAGTTCTTTCCAGGTTCTCCACTCTTCATCACAAAGGAAATTTAGCAGCGTATCTTTATATGCTCCGATGTCATATCCCGTATTAGAACGCTGAAAAATATGGTCCACATATAATTTTATATTTTCCAGGCATTCAGCGTTTACTTTTCCGTTAATCACTACGATAAACTTCCCGAAATAATGTGTAAGACTTTCGATAAGCACATATTTATATTTATCAATATACCCATCTGCTGCGTATATCACCAAAACACCTATTCTTTCTTTTTTTGTCATTCTGTCAACTCCTTATCGATAATTACACACAACAGTACTTTCCACATTCTGTAATATTTCTTTCATGGTCAGCACATTCCCCGTTATCTTCTCTTTGAGCGTTTCATCCTCAAATCCAGTCGCACATATGATACAGTCTACCGGGATATCCTCTCTTACATTCTCATAAATTGGGAAAATGGCATGTTTATTCAGGGCATTCTTATCTATCCCGTACTTAATACAGATTTTTTGTGGATCAAGAATCTGGCATAATTTCTTTCCGTACACACCGACTCCATATACCGCAACTGTCTGAATTGAATTTGTGCATAGATATGTATTGATATCCTGTTTCCTTACATGATTGAGTAAATCATCCAATTCTATGTATTTATCATATTTTGCAACTCTCTTTTCTATCGTATCGGTAAATCTTCTGTTATCATCTTCATCAAAAATATTTAATCCGCTCGCCTTGTCTCTAAACTCAATTCCCGAGTTCTTCATGGATATCCAATCGAAGGATGCATTATCTCCTGCCTCTTCATGGACATACAAATATTCGCTGTTATATTGAATTGCAGCTTGTTCATGCAGCATACATATCCAAAATAAATGGTCGTCCCAGCCGTTATGCGCCATTGGATTCTCTATCCAGCCTTTCGGTACTGCTTCATACCTGACCAACATCTGACCAAGGGATATCAAAGGGTATCCGATCTCAAAATATTCATCTAAATGAAACCTACAGTTTTCCATCTTGCCTGGATAATAGATGGACTCTCCTTGTCTTCGGAAACCGTTGCAGAATACGGCGTCATATTCTCCAATCTTCTTTAACTGGCTTGCAAAATAAGAATCTGATATCGTGTCGTCCTGGTCCAGGAACAAAAGATATTGTCCCTTTGCTTTCTTAAAACCATCAATTTTTGTCTGGTGTATTCCTTTGTTCTGTTTATGGTTTATAAATTGTATGTTTACCTGGCTGATATAACAATCTTCTTCAAAGAAATCCCGGGGATCATCGTTTACAAAGATAATCTCTGTCTCCGAAGCATCTATTTCCACATTGGTTTCTATACTGTTAATAATCCTGCTTATGTATCTTTCGCCCCTGAATAACGGGACAATCACGCTTATCAACATAACGGCTCCTCACCAATTCTGCTATACATATTTTCCAGAGTTTCTATATATCCCCGGATATCATAACCTGCCTTTATAACCTGGTCTGCGTACTGTCCCCGAGCTTTTTCTTCCATTTTTTCCGATAGAATTTCATCCCGCCATGCGGATATTTCCAAAGGTAAAAATGATATATGGTCTGTAACCGCAGTTTCTCTGGTAATCGTATCACTGACCAAACATCGGACTCCCGATGCCTGTGCCTCGATTGCTACAATCGGAAGCCCTTCAAAACGGGAAGGCAAAGCGAAGATATCCATCGCTTGAAGCCATGAATTTACATCGTCTCGGACGCCTGCAAAAAACACTTTATCTCTGAGCTTACGCTGCTCTGCCAGACTCTTAATATGATTTTCCGCCATTCCTTTACCGAGCAATAGCAGTCTGGCATTCGGATTGATCTGTATGGTTTTTTCCAGTAATTCAATCAAAAATTCATGGTTTTTTTGATAAGAAAACCGCCCCACATGTCCGATAATCAATTTATCTTCCCACCCTAATTTCCGTCTGATTTCTTTCCGTTTCTGCCCATCAAACTGAAATTTGAGGACGTCTATAGCATTATTTACAATCCGAATTTTTTCCTGTGGAATCTTGCCTTCATACAGCCAATTCGCCGCCAGCCTGGAACATGCCCAGAAATCTGTTGCGATGTCCGGCGTTAACTCATCCCTAAGCCTATAATGCTGCTTTTCCTTTTCTTCCCTTCCATTGTCATCAAATACCCCTGTATTGTGGGCATGGACAATAATCCGTGGGATTCCGATATGTTTCGCCAGTTTTTCTAATTCAAAACTTTTCCAATAACTGGTATGCAGATGGACTGCGTCATAGCCGTTAGAAAATATTTGCAGTATTTCCTTCTGGAAACCTTTGATATTATCCTCCGCCCGGTTCTGTACATAGAATACCTTGCATCCATCCGCTTCCAAATCATTCTGGAAATCAAGCTTTTCGCCAAATGTGACCATATCAAAATGAAATTTTGTTTTATCAATGTGTTTCCAATTGTTCAGGACATATTGGGTAATCCCGCTTTTCGTATTTGCAAGGGAAAAATGGATGATTTTCATTGGTTTAAATACTCCAATCTATCCGTTATCTCCGCATCTTTGAGCAATTTCCAGATTGGTATTACCTTTCCATAAATACTATGAGATTTCAATGTTTTGTAAATGTCATTCACACCAGTAACAGGCGTGACTATGACAGTTATCTCTTTGTTATCTAATCCCTTAACCTCTTCAATATTATAAACAGGAATACCCTCAAAACTACTGCTTTCTTTGTATCCATCTATAATGCATAATGGACGTATATTTCTACAGTTCATTTCTTTCACTAATGCCGAGGTTAAATTTCCCATACCATAGATTACAGGGTTGCTTATCTCAGAAACTGCTTCCATTACTTCTTCCGGGTCGTCTAATATCTTTGTTAAAAGCTTCCACTTTATATCTGATAATTCGTAAGGCACAGCTTTTCTTAGAAATGCATCATTCCCGCCGCTATGGTCATGCACTTTAGGATGGGCAAAATATGGATGCTTCATAATCTCTTTATATTCGGAATAATAAGGATGTTTTGGATTTCTTAAATTCATAAAGAATTCTTCCATCTCATTTTGTCCACCCCAATTATCATAAGGTCTAAGCCTTACATAATCTGCGCCAAACTCTTCGATACATCTGCGGGCAAACTCAGGAAGTGTCCGGAAATTTTCAGGTAATACCACAGTTGCCAATTCCAGTGTATTTATGATTCCCTTCTCTCGAAGGCTTTTTACAAACCTGAGATTATCCTCTATCCTTTCGATTGGATATTGAACCCCGGAAAGATACTGATATGTTGGCTCATTAAAACTCATAACAGTAATCGCTACCCACAGGTTGTACTGTCCAAGATTTTCAATCTGTTTCCAATGTTTTTCATCGAAGAGTGAACCGTTTGTCTCTAAACTAACCTCACATTCTTCTACCGGAGCCAAAGGTTTCCATTCCGACAGTAATTTCAAAGTCCTTTTGCTCGTAAATAATTCTCCATGCCCATTTGCACCAAATCTTTTTATATATGGCATTGCCTCACGCACCCGTGCTTCTATAATGTCATAATTATGCTCTAACTCTTCCCTGGTTTTTCCTTTCAGCAAATTATGTACGGTACAGCTCCTACAGCGATAATTGCAGTCATTTTCAAATGCTAAATATAACTCTTCCGGATATTCCGGGAGCGTACCTAACTCTGTCTCGAACTCGCGCATTTTGCCCGTCATCAGAACAGGGCATCCATCAACAAAACATTGGGAATAATCCTTCCTGATTAAACGTTCTCTCATTTTCTTTGCCGCTTCCCCATGATAAATTTCTGACAAAGAATTTTCCTTGAGATTTCCTATGAAACTTCCATCTTTCGTCCAGCCGCATTCTCTTACGTCCCCATCACCGTTGTAGATTTGTATCCAATTTCTTGCATATTTGCATATCTTAGCCATACGTTTCCTCCATTTCCTATATCACGATTTTTTTGCATCCTTTATCCTGTAAAATCATAAGGACATCTTCTCTTCCGTCTATCAGACAAGGCCATATACATTTCTCTTTATCAAATACAAAGTTTCCAACTTCATAAATTGGAATATTTAACAGCTCCGGAGGGTATCCGCATGGGTTTGATATGATAAACCCTTGGGGCGCCATATTATGTTTATCCAATTCGATCAACGCTTTTATCGCCTCATTTCCTGCCCCGTATATATATATCTTTTCTTCTTCTTTCAGCTTATCCTCAACCGCCGTTTTATAATAATCCTTGCACCTTATCGCATAGATAGAATAGTACTCATCTAACACCTGGTCTATCCTGTGTTCTGCTGCACTTTTTAGTTCATTAAGGCACCTCTTCAATTCATTGACAGAACAATCCATCCCATAGTGTGCATCTCGGTATTTATGGATTCCCTGAAACAACCTTTCCTTTATATACACTTCAAACCTCCCTTTTGAATATTGATTAAATTCACGAAAATACTCAACCGTGTCTTTGAAGTGATTTTGTGCCAGTTTTTTATCGCAATAGTATCTTGTATTCCATCCACTATCTGAAAATTCTCTGTATACGCTCCAAGCTCTGTTAATATAATATAAATCACCCCTACATGCCAAATAAGTCCTCCAAACTTCGTCGCCTGTAGTCTCACAAAAGTCTGGCTGTTCCATCATATAATCTGTTCGGCAAAGAATCGAAGACGTTGGATACCAACCTTTTGTAACATTAATAACATCTCTGTCTTCCACAAAGCCAGACGGATGATCATGCATATTAAGTCTCAACAAATCTGATTTTTCCTGATACACCAGCGCATTATGATAACACAATGAAATACCTGGATTCTTCTCCATCAACTCATACTGTTTCTGTAACTTATAGTCATAAATCCAAAAATCATCGCCTTCACAAAATGCCATATATTTCCCATTTATCAAAGGATAAAAATATGGGCGGAAATCTTTTATTCCTTTAGAATATTGATTTTCTCTTTGAATAACTAACCTTATCTTATCTGGATATCTTTCCTTATATTCTTTTAGAATATCGACCGTCCCATCTTGAGAGGCATCGTCATGAATTATGACTTCATATTCAAAATCTCCCTTTTGCATCAGAAAACCTTCCAATGTCTTCCTAACATACTTCTCATGATTATATGTGAAACAAATGATTGAAATATCCATTTTTCGGCCTCTTTTCTGTCTCTACTTTACCGTGGCTTAACATCATTGAGCAGCTTAATTGCGCTGACTGGGTGTACTTTTCTGCACTCTTTGGGCGGCAATTCTTTATAATTCCTAAATTTAAAATGCAAATAGCTGTCATAATCTTTTATCCCTTGAAAAATTTCTCCTTCAAACATGATTTCCGAACTATTCTCATACCAATCTCTACAGTATCCATATGCTCGGTTAGGCGTTGGGAACATTAGGATTCTAACCATCCTGGTTCTCTTTTTATTTGCAAGGGCCACCATTCTGTGGTAATACTTCCATACGCTCTTTTCCGGTATGAAAGCCAATAATTTGTACCACTGCCTTTTCATTGCATTCTTCTCGGCTATCTGTCCAACCTTAGACCAGAGTATTTTCCTCACACAGAAACATTCAAAATTCTTGACGGTTCTCAATATGTGATTGTCCGGTACGCCGTCAAGCGGGAAAAGGTCAATAAAAATTCCTTGTTCATAAGGCATATGCTCCTGATGTTCTCTAAGAAACAGAGTGTGTTTTCTTCGCAGTTTTCCATATCCCCAGCGATAACCTTTTGTCCTGCAGCTATCCTGAAAGTAAAAACGTGAAGTATCCAACTCGGTTTTGACAGCCTGCCTGAATTTTTCATATTCTGGTCTTAGAAATGCTACGTCTGCATCATCATCCCACGGAATATAGCCCCCATGCCTCACTGCACCCAGCAAGGTTCCTGCGATAATGTTATACCGAATCCCGCATTTCTTACATATTCTGTCCACTTCAATCAGCATTTCCAGTTGAATCATCTGTATCTGTCTGAGTGTATTCTGATCAATTTCTATCATCTGTTTTCCTCAAATATGTTTTACAATTTTTCCATAAACTCGTGTATCTTTGCTCCGCAAGTGCCGTCATTGTTAGCGGCAATCTCTCGATATTCTTTTATCTGTCTGTTTCGGTCAAACTGATTTCCAGTTATCTCTCCATCCAGGAAATTACGGATAGAATTAAAGGAATTCTCATAGCAGCAATATCGAATCCATTCTGATGAGAGACAGAACCCTGGCTCATGTACTTTTAATTCTTCAAAATTAAACTGTATATCTAGTTCTGAATAACTATTTGTTCCAAGATTGATTTCGTATAATTTTCTCCCTGGATATGAAAAGACTTTTACTTTTCCATCTTCATCTGCCCATCCCCACAAAAAGCTGCTTTTTACATCCGCGTAAAAATATTCTTTTCCCTGCTCTTCTGTAAAAGGTGGTTTCCATTCTGTCATCTCTCCTGTAACAATATTAAGCCTAATATACATATTGGAACAATCCGGCGCCAGATACAAATAATCCATGTAGAATGTTCCACTAAGGAAAGGTCTTTCCATACACTCATTTCCCGTAATTTTGTCTATACACTGAAACCCCTGAGGGAATCGGTCATATTCTCTAACTTCATTTGTATCAGGATTCCATCGGATAATACTTATCTTTTCTCCTTCGTAAGGCAATAAATAGAAATCATCTCTATAAAACATAATAGTCCTATAACCACATTGTGATTTAACCGGAATTTCAGAAACAGTGCATTCATCCGTTTCCATATTTAATATAAGAATTTTTTTATCCGTTGGAGATGTCAGATACAATTTCCCATTTCTCCCTCCGCATCCTCCGGATTTAACGATTCCATCCACTTCTTTTGCAATTACATCGATATTATCTCTTATATAATGAATCTCTCCTGAGCTAGTATCATACTTTACCAAAGCAGAATATCTATGCGGCAACAAGAAAATATACTGTTCCCATTGTATTGACCATATAAATGTGTCTGCCTTTGCCTTTATCCGCTCTAACTCTATTTTCTTTTTCTTTCCTTTCTCGTCAATAATCAATATGTTTTGAGCATTGCGGGGACATACATAAAATTTTTTGTCAATATCATAAACTACATTATAATCTCCACTATGTACATAATCTGTAAGATCACAAAAATATTTATACTCATACGCATATGGTTCTGATACATACAATTTATTTCCTTGAATAATCGTAAACCTATCCCTGGGGTAATGAAAAAAACCTGTTTTCACTTCACCATACCAGCTATCTTCCTTAGGCTCGCTGTGCAGTCTGTTATTCAAAATAAATATCGGTTTTCCAACAATTCCAAAAAGAGAAACTACAGAGCTTGCAGCGTCTCCGATATAAGCGTCACTGAATGCTATTGTTTCTTCTATATCCGGAGTCGTATCATAAATCCCCAGTTCCTTATCCAGAAATTCTTTTTTTAACGTTAGGTATTCCTGCTTATACATGGGACGCATAGAATCAAATGTAGATTCCAGCAAAGGGTGTGGCCGCCATAAAAGGCATGCGTCATTCCTGCCCTCAAAACAGGAAAACACATATCTCATTTTTTTAAGGAAATCATTTGTTTCCGCCAACATTCCATTGATGCTTGTATTGTAAAAGTATATCTTTTTTCCTTCCATCTTCTCCTTCCACTCTGCAGGAGGTTCTGGTGGATTCTCACATTTTTTTATTATTTTGTCAAACTTCGGAGAGCCAAAAGGCAAGAACTTCTGATTTGGTATTCTTTCATCAAAATACGCTCTGAATCCCGGCGCCTGTGTGATAATATAATCTGCATAGATATATGCAGGACATAATTTTTGCGCTTCCGCCATTCCCCCTGTCGTACTGTAATAGGGAATATATACAAGAGTTTCCGTATATTTTTTCAAGTTTTCCGAATAAAATCTTGGATGCACACTTGTCACGTAATTCCAGTCATCATAGGGATTATGGATGTAGATGATGTCTGGTTTTCTTTCTTCAAATTTATAAGTACGCCAATCCACCACTTCTATCCCTTCCGGATATTCATGACCTTCATAATGCATCTGACCAAGTGTATGATCACGTAATACGTCATAATATGGAATCGGTACGCAGTATACATCACAATTCGCATCTTCCTTTGCCGCAAAATATACGCTCTCAAGGCTGTCCCACATAGACGCTTTATAGGGAAAAAATACAACTTCTTTTCGCACTGGAATATCATTTTTGGCACTATTTTCTACTTTAATCAACATTTTTGTAAGCAGCTTACATATTTTATTGACATTGATATCATTCTCTTTTATTTTTTCAAACACGCGGAACAACGTTTCACAATACTCCCCCACAAATGTAACTGTGACATGTTCCTCTCCTTCGAGACGTTCAATCGTCTCTCCAAGTTGAACTGCAAATTCCTGGCATTCTCCTAGCATATTCTGAGCAGATATTATTTTTTGTTGACTTAGCGCCTTCTTAATCTCTTCATGAGCCTGGTAAAAACTGTTGACAAAATCTAGTAATTCTCTTTTTTCTGCTTTTCTCATCTCAGATTCCCCTCATCTCTTTCAGAAATTGTTCCATGATACCTGCCAAAGCGACAGATTCTCCTCGTGTCAACTTAAAATCATCTTTAACACCACGGTTAATCCGGAATAAGAATTCTCCAATCTCGTACCTTAATCCTTCTCCCAGAAAGACTTCCGAATATTTATCCACTCTGCCCACATCTTCATAATGTACCTCAAAATACGAAGTTTTCCACCAGGGAGCCTCCACTACTATATAGCCCTTCGTTCCGGCAATCAAAAGCCTTCCTTCTGATTTTACTCCTAACCCGCAGGTAGCTGTTGCCAGTCCGGTTTTGTATCTCAACGTCACCTTAGTGAACAAATCCAGTCCATTATCACCTTTAATAGAATCGAAAAAAAAGCGCTCATAGTCTACCCCCATTAGTTTTAAAATTGGGAGCATAACATAACTGCCCAGCTCAATAAAACTTCCCCCATATCTGAGATCCGTCAGTTCCCTGCTGTCCTTATGTTCTAATTTCGTAAAACATGCCTCTACATTCCGGATATTTCCAATGACACCGCTGCATGCAATACCTAACAATTTCTGAAACCCAGGACAATATGCGGTTTTGATTCCTTCAAAAAGTACTACTCCGTGTTCTTTTGCGCAAACATAAGCTTCCACTGCCTGATTCTTTTGTAATACCATCGGTTTCTCACATAGTACATGTTTGCCGTGCTTCAATGCTTCTATGATATAGCCATAGTGTGTCTTATGCGGTGATGCAATATAGACCGCATCAACCGCACAATAGAATTGTTCAATATCTTCATAAGCATCAATTTCCCATTTTTTAGCAAACTGCCTCGCACTGTGAGAATGCGGATTATAAACTCCTTGTACGCTGATGCCGCTAACCAACCTTACCTCCGGTATAAAACGATTGGCAATCCGTCCGTTGCCGATGATACCGATTCTCATTATGCGATGCCGTTGTTCACGGAGCATTGTACTGGAGATATTCCTGGTCCGTTCCAGATATACCACCTTGCAGCAATCATTCAGGTAGTCAAAATAGCCTGTCCAATCCGAACCTACCGTAAAAATATCAACGTGGTATTTCTTGATATCATTAAACTTTTGCCCTGCTGATTCTTCGATAATGACCTCATCGGCAAACCCCGTCTTCTTTACATTTTCAATACGGGTAATCACAGAGTCCACTACCCCTAGTTTTCCTCTTGCCTTGTCATAATTTTCTGTCGTCACTCCTACAATCAGATAATCACCCAATGCTTTCGCTCTTTGCAGCAAACGATAGTGTCCTTCGTGAAAGAGATCGAAAGTTCCATATGTAATTACTTTTACCATCTTTCTCCTTCCTATATTTGATAAACAAATAATTTCGTATCTTACTCTATTTATATTTTTCAAGTAATTCCGTATCAAATCTAGCAAATATCATATCCTCATTATTTTCATCAAATACATGAAGCTTACTATAAATCCATTCTATCGTATCCTTCAAATGTCTAAAATCTTCACATTCAATATCACACTCTCCAAATCTTTGCTGCACATTATTGTGCCTTCTTACAATATCTCCTTCTCTATATAATTGAGACATTGATAAAATATATGGATTTTTATTAATTTCGTCTATTCCTTCTATTCTAATGATTTTCCCAGGCCGTAGCGCCAAATAGAGCATTGCTGTTGCCTTTTCAATCCTTGTACTCTTAATTTTTTTCCCTATTTCTTTTGACATTTTCCCAGTTAACGCAAACTTTATAACCAACTCAGTCAAATCAATTCCCGTAATAGACTTATATATTGTGTCATATTCATCTCCTGGAAGACGTATTCCTGGGTCATATAATCGAACAGTATTTCCATCCATAAATCCCTGAATAAATACCGGTGAATTTCTTAGTTTCAATTCTTTTATCATAGAAACGATTTTGCCATCTACTTCTTCCCTATACTTCTGCTCATGTATAGACGGCTCAATGGAAGCTATAGCTAACTTATCAAGACCACTGCTTTTATCACCCATATAGCGATCTTCAACTCTAACTAATATAGGTTCTCCTTCAATAACTAAATATACCAATTGTAGGTCATTCTCAGTTCCCATATATTTTTCAATCACAACGTTTTCTGACGGACTTGCTAATTTTGCGAAATGAATTGCTTTTATAGCTTCATTACGAGAATAACATATCGTCTGTCCTCTGGAGCCTCTGCTGTCACATGGCTTGATCAGAATCGGGAATTTCACTTTATCCTTACATATATTTAAATCTGTAATCTCTTCTTCTCGATAATATGGAATAACATCTGCTCCATGTTTTTCACAAAATCTTTTAAATAAACTTTTGTTCGTCAATATTTTATGTTGTTCCAGATTCCCAAAACATGAATAGTTTAATCTTGCACAAAGGACTTGGTATGGCTTTTGTGTAATATCCAAATACGGCGCTACAATTCCATCTATATTTTCTTTTTTACATAAATCATATAACTTATTGATATCATTAATATCATACATATATGGATTATCTGCTATTTGCTTTGCAGGTGAATCCTTTATATCCAAATAGTCTGTTACATAAGTAATGATTCCCATTTTCTTGGCAGTTTCCACAACCTTACGGTGTTGAAATGCCCCTCCTAAGATTAGAAGTTTCTTTCCAGCTAAATTTATATTCATAAACAAACCTTATGATTTTCTAAATCACTTATTCCTTTCATTAATATGCATATAAATATAGTCTTGTAGGCATCGGAAAATCAAAACGAAGTGCAATATTATATCCTAATTCCAAATCCTGTATCCAATTTATAGTATCAAAAACTTTTTCTCCGTCGTCTGCCGCTACATTTACAACTAAACGAGGTTTACTATTCCTTAAACATTCTTTGCATCCTTGTAATACTTCTAAAAATAAAAATGGAATACTTATTTTAATCAGGCTAACCTTCTCGTTTGCGAAAAGCGAATCTAACGTCTTCACTTCAATTTTCATCCGCTCCTCTTGTTCGTCCTTATCTTTTACAAAATGGGCTGACTGCGTATTCCCCCTATCTAAATATAACTCTCCCTCTTCTTTTCCTACCCCGTATGGCAAAAAGGAAATACTCCTTTTACCACTCATTTTATTTTTTAATACCATAAAACTATTTGGATCTGGTTCTATTGCTGTGATCTGAGTATATTGTCCTGATACTTTCTGCATAAAAAGTTCAACCGTATCCCCTTCCCATGCGCCAACATCGATATAGTTTTCATATTCTGACATATGCAATTCTTCCAGTCCGAACATAGTATCAATACAAATTTTTCTATTCAGCAAATAATTTATATCATCAGTCTGGTTTACCAAACAATATGCCCTTAGAGCTTCTCTTGATACTTCATCAACTAAGCAGTTCATAATTTTCTCTACTTCTAATCTATGTTCATTCACATATCTTCCGATTCTTCTAGAACGGTATTGCGAATATGGATTAGGAATAATATATATTTTATGGATAAAACCGTAACCATTTAACATCTCTTTTTTCTCAAAATGCCCATGTCCTATCACTACATTAACTTTGCTATATTTTTTTTCTATATCTCCTAAAGAATAAATTTTAAGCTTATGTTGGATAATATGAACACTTTCTATATCTTCATTAATGAATAATCCCTCTATTGGAATATCCTGTTCCTCTAAACATCTTTCAACCTCAACACTCATAGAACCTGCGCCCCATATAAATAAAGGATATTCTGATTGTTTTATTTCCTGATATATTTTATCTAGCACACTTTCTTCTACTATTTTATTTTTAAACATTTTTTCACACCACCACATTGAATTATTTCTATAATTTTCCACATTGTTTCAATTTCTAAATCTTCATAAAGAGGTATTACAAGAATACGATTAGCAAGCTTTCTTGCACATTCTAATTTTACATCTTTATATTTATTTCCAAAACATGCTTGATCTGCCGTTAACGGATAAAAATACTTTCTTGAATAAATCCCATTTTTTTTCAAACATGTATACAATTCGTCCCTATTCATTCCATATGTATCTTCAATTACAATAGGAAAATATGCATAATTACTTGTCGCATCTTTATTCTTATCAAAAAAATAAACTCCTTTTGTTCCAATTAAATTTTCCATATATAAACTATATCTTTTTTTTCTATTCTCAACTGCTGTATGAATATAATTTAAATTGCATAAACCCATGATAGCAGCAAATTCATTCATTTTTGCGTTTGCTCCTATATCTGTTACCAATTCTTCCCCACGAATTCCAAAATTTTTTAAGTTATAAAGTTTTTCATACATATGGCGTTCAAAAAATGTAACTGCACCACCTTCTATTGTGTGAAATATTTTCGTTGCATGAAAACTAAAGATGGAAGCATTTCCATAACTTCCTATCCCTTTTCCTTTATATTTCACACCAAACGCATGTGCCGCATCATAGATAACCTTTAAACCATATTTATTTGCCACTTCTTGTATTATGTCGATATTGCAACTATTTCCATAAACATGTACTGGAATAATTGCCACCGTTTTATCAGTAATTAATTCTTCTATTTTATCTTCATCTATGGTTCCATCTTTTAATTTCACATCACAAAATACAGGTTTCAAATGATTACGTATGATTGCATGTGTTGTGGATATAAACGTAAATGGCGTTGTAATCACTTCTGAACCTTCTGGAAAATCAAATGCCTGAATTGCCAATTCTAATGCCATATGTCCATTTACCATAAGAGAAATTTCGGATACATCTAGGTATTTTTTTAATCTTTTTTCTAATTCTTGATGGTAATGCCCCATATTAGTAATCTGATGATTAATCCATAATGGTTTTATCGCCTTTATATACTCTTCATAAGGCGGCATACTAGAGCGTGTTACAAACACTTTTTGATTCATTAATTTTTCCTCTGCTATATAAGTGTAAATACCTCGCAATTATTCATTGCGAGGTATTTAATTTGCATTACTTAGTAAACTGAAATAATTTAAGCTCTTGCCCTTAACAATAGAGACAAAACACTAAGATGCTGGGAATGTTACCGGAGTACTCGTAATCTTTGTGCCATCCTTCAAAGTAACCGTAACGGTTGCTGTTTTTCCAGCTAAGTAGCTTGGCATCCAATTGCTTCCAAGCGTAAATTCTTTCTTAGCATCTTCAGCATCGCCCCATTCCCATGTACCATCTGTACCGGTAGTCAATGGCCAATCTTGTGTTCCGTCATTGAGGCTCATAGATCCATACAAAGTTCCATCAAAATTAGTTATACTAATCACACCACTTGTACTCAGAGATACCTGCGGGCCTGTCGCTTCTTCAAACTCCCATGTTACAGTAATCTGCGGTGCAGTTAATGTATCTGTCACGGTCGCCGCATTACAAGCGCCTGTCATGCTGATATCAGTTGTCGCCCAGCCTGTTGCACCCGCCTTCTCCTCATAGGCGTAAACCTTATTTCCACCATCTTCTTTTACTGTAACCTCAAAATTTTCAGCCTTTCCTGCCACACGTGTAGTAATGCTTGACTCTGTTGTGCTTATAGCCTTTGTATCGCTGCCTACATTAAGTCCCAAGTATAACTTAGGCGTAGTCCCTTCAATTGTGCTGCTCTCTGCAAGCACAATATCTGTACTTGCATTTGCGTCAGCTGCTTTAGCCGTAACTTTAAGATTGATATCATGGCTACTCATGTTTGTAACAGTCAGCTTTTTGCTGGTGTTTTCGTACGTGGTATCATTTGTCTGGAAATACACTCCGGTATCTGAATCTTTTGCCGGGAAGGTAATTCCGTCATATTTCCCTCCATTCGTTTCCTGAACCAGACGCTCTGGGTCGATAGTATACTTAAATGTAGTAGTATCACTATCTGTTGGAAGCGTTACATTCGTTACCTTCTTCTCCAGATGCCCTTCTGATGAACCTGCTCCTGTTGCAGAGCCTTTGTTGGATGGTGTTGCATCCGCTGCAAAAGCAGTAAATGAACTTCCCATTACCATTGTAGCTGCAAGAGCCACAGCCATTCCTCTCTTCATTTTTTGCATAAATGATCTCCTCCTTAAAATAAATTGTTTTGTATCATACCATGCTTGTTAAGCACAGTTGCTACCCTTTTCCATACTACCCTTCAACAATAATCGTAAAGCCCACCCTAAGGGTACTCACCGTATTCTGCTGCTCGTCCACCAAATGATATACCATGATGCAATTATATGTACCAGCCGAAAGAGGTTTATCAAGTGCAATATTGTCCAATCTACTTCCTCTTGGAAGTACCGGTGATTTTAAGATTGCCTCTTCTTCGTTATCAGCCAAAAACACATCAAAGTATACATCATTTGTATTTCTTTCCTCATTTGCGACATAAGCATCTTCTGATATCGAATCCCCCGTTGCAAAATGCCATGTCGTACTCATAGATGCGTTATAATATCCAGGCTCAACATATTCTTCTTCCAGCATCTCATCAAGAACATCCTCCGCATTATCTTTTGTAACTACTACATTTCGCTTAGGTGTTTCATCACTTTTACGTTCTCTCATCAATAGTAAAATGACACAAATAATAAGCGCCGCAATGATTATTATACCGATAACGATTATTTTCCTATTTTTCTTCTCCAATTTTTCATTTTGTTTTTCTTCATTAGACATTCTTGTATACCTCCCAATAGCCAAAAATTTATTAAATAAGATATATATACTTAACTAATTAACAACATAACTTTTAACCTAATCTATATTTATTTTAATAAAATATATTGGTCATCTTCTTTCAAGATGATGCAGATTACTCCGCTTCGCTCCCTGCTACCTCATATCTTGTCACCAACCACAGGTTGATGACCTGCGTGCGCATCAGCACACTTCCACTTTTCTTGCCGCTTACCATAGATTGACGACAACCGATATGTTCACAAGGTCCTGGCATACCCAATACGCAGACTCTAAAAATCTCCTGCCTTCTAATGCCGTAAGTAATTTTTATATAGCGGATACATCTCACCCGCCTTTATCATGAACGCGCCTCTTAGTCCTTAATGTTATTCAGAAATTTCCAGCATTTCCGAATAACACATTACGGTAAACCTCCAGTTCATCACTAGAGTTTATCTAAATGGCTATTCTTATGACTAATACAATATACCGTCCCCCAGGCCTCTCTTCTTTACATTACAGGCAGTATTGGTCTTCTCTTCTGCCCGATATCCGCACGCCGGACAGATAAACTGCCCTTCTGCCTTCATCCCGAGTTTGCCGCACTTGCTGCACTCCATACTAATCTCTTTTCCAAGCACTTCCACGATCTCGATCGACTGTTCCATGCATTTCTGTGTCAGACGTTTCCGGATATATCCCCTCTTCCACTGTGTGATTGAATAATTTATCTTCTTATTGTATCCTCTCACTTGTGGCTTTGGCAGTTTTACGATATAGACTGTTTTCGGTTTTTCTATAACAAGAAATCGATTTAACTCTTGGTTAATATAACTATGCAGATGTTCTTCCAAACGTCTTTTTTTTGCATAATACTTCTTGCGTCCCGCATTATTTTCCTTATTCCGGCTGTAACTACTTGCCTGTTTTTGCATCCAGTCTGAATACTCAGACTGATATCTCCCCAACTCTTTTCCATAGCAACGACCTTTATCTGTGGTCAGCATCGTATGAAACCCAAACGCCACCCCTACCTGTTCCAAATAATCTTCATGACTATGTATCGCAACGTTTACAGGGACCTTTATTTCAATGCATTTTTCCTGAGGATACAATTTAACCCGTAACTGGCAGCGATATTGATTATTATCCGTCAAAGGTATGAACACTCGCTTTCGCTTCTCTTTGATAGAAATATATATCCCATGATCTGCGTAACGGTATGCCCTCTCCGCTATAGAAAATACATCCGCCACGTCTGTATGCAGCTTTATATGGTATTTTCTTATCTTCCTGCACAAATAACGATGAAGCTTTTCCGCATCTACCTTCTCTGCCAACTCCTGATACTGCTTTTGAATCCTTGCAGCCAGTTCAACCGGCTTCTGATTCAACACTGCCTCAAACGCATTGCTTACTTTTAATAAGAAGCGTAGATAATGCTTTTCCTCTTCTGTAAAACCTTCATTCTTGTTGACTAATTTCACAACCCTGGACTTCGTCCCAGACCATTGCTTCTTAATATCCGCCAACGCATCAAAAACAGCAAGGTAAAAATAAACTGCCGGCATTCCCAAAATTTCCCGATATCCGCTGGACGTCATTTCATTCTGCGCCGTATACCCCGGATAAATCTTGGAAAGACTGCCAATCCCGCCATACCGCGCATAAACATAATTCTTCACTTTCTGGTAGTCCTTTGCAATATCCAGAAGCTTTTGCATATCCTCCTCTGACACAGGCGTTTTATTGTACTGATGAACTGTCTTGCATATCTTGTCTGACGGCATTTTTACTCCTTCATAGTAAATGATATAGAAATCTTTGAAACAGCTCTCTGTTCCAAACCAACACATTATGAAAAAGTATACTTTTTCGTAATGATTTTCATAGGAAAATTTTTAGATAAATATTACAATAAATGGGTGTTAAGTTTATTGACGTATTGTCGATAATATATTAGAATGATTAAGAAATTGAAGGAATCTCGCCATTACGAAAAAGTATGCTTTTTCGTAATGGCTCTTTTTATTTATTCTTTCTATAAAATATTCTAAAATTTCACCGTGTCAAAAATCAACATCTTTGTTCTTCCCCCATTCCAGATTAAAATAGTATCAAAGCGATTTACACATACAATCGCTTCGATATACAAAAGAGGAGGTTGAAATGAATGATATACGGATATGTGCGTGTAAGCACAAGGGAGCAGAACGAGGACAGGCAGATGCTTGCCTTGAACGAGAAAGCGGTGCCGGAGCAGAATATTTATATAGACAAGCAGTCCGGCAAGGATTTTAAGCGTCCTATGTACAACAGGATGCTCAAGAAATTAAGAGAGGACGATTTAATCTATGTAAAGAGCATTGACCGCCTTGGACGAAATTACGAGGAAATACTTGAGCAATGGCGTATTCTGACGAAAGAAAAAAAAGTAGACATTGTTGTTCTTGACATGGAACTTTTAGACACCAGGAGGGGCAAGGATCTAATGGGAACCTTTCTTAGCGATATTGTGCTGCAGGTACTTTCTTTCGTGGCAGAAAATGAAAGGAAGAATATCCGAGAACGTCAAAAAGAAGGAATCGAGGCAGCAAAATTGCGGGGCGTACAGTTTGGGCGCCCCAAACGGGATGTGCCGGACGACTTCATTCAGATTTGCTGCAGATGGAGAAGCGGACAGATTCTTGGAAAAGAGGCGGCAAAACTTTGCGGAATGCCGTTGACTACATTTTATGGAAGAGCAAGAGAACAGATAAAAGTATTAAAGCAGACGTGTGAGTATTAATACAGGACTGTGATGGGGCTGACGGAAATGATATATTTCTACGCCATACCTCTTTGCAGAAAATAACATTTCCCGACGCCCCAGTGTTTTGGACAGCGCAGATAACTTCCTTAGAAGTATGTTGTCAATACACCTGTAAGTGATGTAACCCATTAGCGTTTCAAACATCATCACAAGGCATCGCCAACCAGTGTTTTGATAAACTCCTGCTTCGCAAAAAGGATCTGTATTAGTTCGTTCTCCTGCTGCCAGTTCAGCGGTTCGGAATGACAGCAGGTGTTGCGCAGCCGACGAAATTTTTCTAACTCCTCGGCACACGATATACCGTGATCTGTTTCGTATGCGTTTCTCTTTCGGCCGCTTTTGAACAAAACTCACGACTGTCCCCGTTATCCATTTTTATCATCCCTTGTTGCTATTTCTTGTCAAAAGTACTTTATTTATTTTCAGATATAATATACCACTATAAAAGAATAAAACCAACAATATTCAGAACTCACACCACCAGCATTGCATCCCCAAACGAAAAGAACCGATACCGCTCCCTCACAGCCTCCTCATAAGCCTCCAACACCTTCTTGCGTCCCGCCAGGGCGGACACCAGCATAATCAGCGTAGATTCCGGCAGATGGAAATTCGTAATCAAGCAATCCAGCACCTTGAACCGATACCCCGGATAGATGAAAATCTCCGTCCATCCACTGCACGCCGCAAGTTCCCCGTTCTCGTCTGCCGCAGATTCCACCGTCCGGCAGCTTGTAGTCCCCACACAGACGACCCGTTTTCCGTTCGCCTTCGCCCGGTTGATTTTATCCGCCGCCTCCTGATCAATCTGATAAAATTCCGAATGCATATGATGGTCGGTAATCTCGTCCACCTTCACAGGGCGGAACGTCCCCAGTCCTACATGCAGCGTCACTTTCGCAATATCCACTCCCTGCCTTTCAATCTTTTTTAGCAGCTCAGGCGTGAAATGCAGCCCTGCCGTGGGCGCGGCCGCCGAACCTGTATGCGCCGCATATACAGTCTGGTAACGGTTCTTGTCCTCAAGCTGGTGGGTGATGTAAGGAGGTAGAGGCATCTGCCCTAACTGGTCTAAGATTTCCTCAAAAATCCCCTGATAAGTAAACTGAATCAAACGGTTTCCTTCTTCTACCACATCCACTACCTCGCCGGTCAAAAGCCCGCCGCCAAAAATAATCTTCGTTCCGACCTTCGCCTTTCTTCCCGGCTTCACCAGCGTTTCCCATACATTATTTTCTTTCCGTTTTAGTAAAAGTATCTCAATCTTTCCGTTGGTTCCCTCCCTGGAACCAATCAGCCTTGCCGGAAGAACCTTCGTGTCATTAATCACCAGACAGTCGCCCTCATGGAGATATTCTGTAATATCCCGGAACACACGATGCGAAATAACTCCAGACTCCTTGTCAAGTACAAGGAGCCTGGAGCTTTCCCGATCCACTAAGGGGTCCTGCGCTATCAATTCTTCCGGCAATTCATAGTAAAAATCCTGTCGTTTCATTTTAATATGAATTCCTTCCTTAATCTATAATTCACCTTTTTCGGATTCTGTCCTGTCATTCTCCGGCATTTTCCCAAAAACTTCCACCGGATTCCCATCCTTTTCCTTCTCTGGTAGAGGACTTCCTCCGTGCGGCATCTGTCCATACCCCTTTCCCGGCGCAGTACCTTCTCCTGCCGGCATATTTCCATTCGCATTTCCGTACGGAGATATCGGGCCATAGGCAGACGGTCCATTCCCCCCGGACGGTCTTCCGTAGGGCGAAACAGGCGGCGCAGGCGGTACGGGTGGTATGGGCGGATACGCAGCCATAGCCTGATACTTAGGAACCACTTTAATCCTCTTCCCATAGACCACCCTGGTATCGCAGATCATATCGTGAAGGCCTCTCTTCTCCCGGTCTACCCCCGCCATAATATAACCAATCCCAATCGACAGCCCGCACAGAAACCTTCCCACCGTTTCCCGGTACAAAATACTGACAAACGTAAGTTTCCGGTTTCCATCCGCAGGGACCACCCTGAGGTTCATAAGCCGTTTTCCCGGCGTCGTCTCTGTATAATAGGTAAGCAGGATAAAATAAGCGACCTGCAGCAAATACAATATCGTATCTTTTACCGTATACTGGAACAGCCACCTTGTCCGAAACAGACCTCCTCCCGCGAAGGACATTATCCCTATAACCAGATTAACGAACAAAAGCCCAATCCAGACAATACCAAGGTCAATCAGGTATGCCGCCAGACGCACCCAAAATCCTGCGAACTCTAATTCCTGCCTGCCGCGGTTAGCGTAATTGTTCTGCATAGTACATCGGCACCCCGCTTTCCATCTCTGCCGCAGTCTCTTTTAAGATCTGCGCTTCTGACTTGGGAATCACACTTTCGATTTTTGCAAACAGAGAGGTAAAGAAATCAAGCTCTCTCTCCTGCTCATAGAATTGATAGACCCCAAGCTCACTGCTCATTGCCGCTGTCATATCCTCGTAAAGACTGATTTCATCAATCAATCCCTTCTCCAACGCCTGGCTCGCCGTGTAGACACGTCCGTCTGCAATCGCCCTCACCGCCGCATCCTCCATGCCGCGCCCTTCTGACACGATACCCACGAACTTATTGTAATATTCATCCACCTGCTCCTGATAGATAGCAATCTGCTCCTCCGTCATCTTAGAGCTGTCCTTATACTCCCCGCTGGTGATACTAAAATAACGAATCCCTAACTTCTCGTAGAGGCCAGTCATGTCAAATCCGGACATAATGACTCCAATCGAACCGGTGGTGGTATTGGGATTGGCGTAAATCTTATCCGCCGCCATAGAAATCATATATCCTCCCGACGCCGCATAATGCGCCATATAATCCCAAATCGGGCGTCCCGTCTCTTCCTTATATTCTTTCAGTTTCAGGTACAGCTCCTCCGACTCATACACCGTTCCGCCCGGGGAATCCACATAGAGCAGGATTCCCTTGTTATCGCTGTCGTCCATCAGGTTATCAATATAGTCAAGAGTCGTGATATGCTGATACCCCACAGGCACATCGAACACCCCTGTTTCTGTCTGTTCCTGAATCGTGCCTTGTACCGTCACGATTGCAATATAGTCGCCGCTGGGCGGATTGAATCCGTCCACCTCCGTCAACAGTTCCCCCATGCTTTCCTTTAGTATCTTCTCTGACCACGTATTGGTCAGTACGCTGGATACTCCTACCATGATAAATAAGATTGCCGCTATGACCAAACCGCCTATCTGTTTTTTATTCATTTCTAATCCCCATTTCTGCAGCATGTTTGAAACATACTTTCTGCCTTTTCAAACGCGCAATTATTTCCGCAGCTCGATTCCCATAGCTTCCAAAGCCTTCAGGATTCTGCCCATGGCCTCCGTTACCTCTGCGTCCTCCAGCGTCTTATCCTTTGCGCGGAATACGATGGAATATGCCACAGACTTATATCCTTCCTTAATCTGCGCACCCTCGTAGAGGTCGAACAGGCCATAGCTCTCCAGATACTCGCCGCCCTTCTTCTCAATCACGTCCTCAATCTGTCCTACCAGTATCTCCTTAGGCATCACCATACTGATATCACGGTTCACGGACGGGAACCTGGCAATTCCAGTATACTTCCGGTCAAATGTGGCCCGCTTTACAATCTCCGGCATATCCAGCACTGCAACATAGGCTTTCGTCCCGATACCATAGGCGTCTGCAATGTCCGGATGGACCTCTCCCAGATAGCCGACCACTGTGCCGTCATAGATGATATTGGCCTGACGCCCCGGATGAAGATAAGGCTTGCCGGAATTGGGGTCATAGACTTCCTTCTGGTTCATTCCGATTTTCTCAAAGAACTCCTCCACAACACCCTTCATGCTGAAGAAATCTCCGTCCCCGTACATTCCAAGGGTAAACTGCATCCGTTCCTCGGGAAGCTCCGTCAAAGGCAGTGCTTTCGGCAGATAAATATTCCCCAGCTCATACAGCCGGACATTCTTGTTTCTTCTATTATAATTGGTAGCGAGGGATGTCAGCATCCCGTTCAGGGAAGTAGTGCGCATAATGCTGTAATCCTCACCTAAGGGATTCATAATCTCTACCGTCCTGCGAAGAGGAGAATCCTGTGGAATCCGCAGCTTGTCGAACACTTTCGGGCTTTCAAAGGAATAGGTCATGCCCTGGCTGAATCCGCAGAATTCCGCGATGTCTCTTGCCACCTCTTCCACACGCAGCTTAAAGGACAGCTTTCCGGTGGTCGCCTCCCCTCTTGGAAGCGTGGTCGGGATATTGTCATACCCATAGAACCTTGCCACCTCTTCCGCAAGGTCGGCAAGACGGAACAGGTCGTGGCGGAAGGTGGGCGCGATGACTTCGCTTGCCGCCTCGTCGAAGCCAAGCCCAATCTTCTCGAAATAGCCAAGCATCTCCTCCTTGGAAATATCTGTCCCCAGAAGACGGTTGATTTCCTCTGCATCAAAGGGAACTCTCACCGGCTCTTTCTTCTTGCCGTAGACGTCTACGGTGCCGCCTACGACTTCACCGGCCCCCAGCTCTTCTACTAACTGGCAGGCGCGGTCGATTGCCGCTTTCGCATTGTTCGGGTCAAGCCCCTTCTCGAACTTACCGGAAGCATCGGTTCGCAGGCCGATTTTCTTACTGGATTTACGGATATTCGTCCCGTCAAAACATGCAGCCTCGAACAGCATGGTCTTTACATCGTCCGTGATCATGGAATTTTCACCTCCCATGATTCCCGCAATGCCAATCGACTTCTCGCCGTCGCAGATCATCAGCACAGACTCATCCATTTCCCGCTCCTGCCCGTCTAAGGTGGTGAACTTCTCCCCCTTCGCAGCAGTGCGCACGATAATCTCCCGCCCGGCAATGGTATCTAAATCATATGCGTGCATGGGCTGGCCGTATTCTTCCATCACGTAGTTGGTAATGTCAACCAGATTATTAATCGGGCGGATTCCCACAGATGCAAGACGTCTCTGCATCCATTTCGGGGACGGGCCGATTTTGATATTCTTCACGACCCTTGCACAGTACCTTGGGCAAAGGTCATTGTCCTTGACCGTAACCTTGATGAAGTCGCCAACATCCTCACCATTTCCTGTCTCTGTCACTACGGGCGGATGAAATTCCTTGCCAAATGTAGCCGCCGCTTCCCGTGCGATTCCTACCACGCTGAAACAGTCTACACGGTTGGAAGTCACCTCATACTCGAACACCACGTCGTTAAGCCCCAGGGCCTCTACCGCATTTGCCCCCACAAGCGCATCCTCCGGGAAAATGTAGATGCCTTCTTCCGGCGCCTCCGGATACATATCGCGGTTAGAGCCAAGCTCTTCGATGGAACACATCATGCCCCGGCTCTCAATCCCCCTAAGTTTTCCTTTCTTAATCTTCACGCCTCCGGCAACGCGGCTCCCCGGCTCATGCCCTCCGGCGACCCGTCCTCCGTCCAGCACCACCGGGACCTTGTCTTTCTCATGCACGTTCTTTGCGCCTGTCACAATCTGGACAGACTCATTTCCTACATTGACCTGACAGACAATCAACTTGTCTGCGTCCGGATGTTTCTCAATCTTGTCAATCTGGCCAATCACAATCTTATCCAGATCGGCGTCCAACACCTCGTATCCTTCTACCTTGGTTCCGGATAATGTCATTGCATCCGTATATTCCTGTGCAGTGGCTTCAAGCCCCGGAACATACGCTTTTATCCATGATAATGATGTATTCATCTTCCTGCTCCTTTCTGCCGCTTCTTAGAATTGCTTCAAAAATCTAATATCATTTTCATACAACAGCCTCATATCGTCTATCTCATACTTGAGCAGCGCGATCCGCTCAAGCCCCACGCCGAACGCGAATCCTGTGTACTCATTGGGGTCGATCCCGCACATTTCCAGCACATGAGGATGCACCATGCCGCAGCCAAGAATCTCAATCCATCCGGACCCTTTACAGAAACGGCATCCCTTTCCCCCACATTTGAAACAGGTAACGTCCACCTCTGCGCTTGGTTCTGTAAATGGGAAATGGTGGGGACGGAACTTCGTCTTCGTGTCCGGCCCGAACAGTTCTTTTGCGAATACCTCCAGCGTCCCTTTCAAATCTGCAAAAGAAATGTTCTTGTCAATGACCAGTCCTTCAATCTGATGGAAGGACGGGGAATGGGTCGCATCCACCTCGTCGGAGCGGAACACCCTTCCCGGCGCAATCATACGGATGGGAAGCTTCCCCTGCTCCATCACACGCGCCTGAACCGGGGATGTCTGGGTACGCAGCACGATTTCCTTATTGACATAGAAGGTGTCCTGCTCATCCTTGGCCGGATGCCCGTCGGGGATGTTCAGCTTCTCAAAATTATACAGGTCGTACTCCACGTCCGGCCCCTCGACCACCTCGTAGCCCATGCCGATGAAGATACGCTCTACCTCTTCTAACGCAATGGTGTTAGGATGCCGGTGTCCCACCATATTTTTCCTGGAAGGGAGCGTAACGTCAATCACTTCCTGCTTCATCTTCTCTTCACGGATTGCCCGCTCCATCTTCGCCTTGCTCTCTTCTAAAATGCTCTCGATTGCCTCCCGCGTCTCGTTGACCAGCTGCCCAACCTTGGGGCGCTCTTCGGGCGCAACATTCTTCATTCCCTTTAATACGGCGGTAAGTTCTCCCTTCTTGCCTAAGAACTTTACACGCACATCATTCAATTTTTCCGGCATGTCGGCAGCATTGATTGCCTTCAACGCTTCCTCTTTGATGCTCTGCAATTTCTCCTTCATCGCTTCTCTTCCTTTCCTGCTCATTTACAAAATTGTTCCGGTCATTTACACTTTTCCCGGAAACAGTGAAAGACCGCGCGGCCCGTGCGCCGCCTCAGCGGCATGTTTACTCTGCACGGGTCTGCGCACAAAAAAAGCCCATCCCAAAAAGGGACGAGCAATTACCCGTGGTACCACCCTGATTCCCGCGTAGTCGCACTGGCTTCATGAATGCGGGCGCTCAAACATGCGTAACGTGCATCAAACGGCATCTCCTACTACCATAGTATGGCTTCAAATATGCAGCTCGCGCGGGAAATTCGATTCCTGTCTGAACCAAAGGGAACTTACAGCCCGGTGATTCCCTCTCTCTGTTGGAAAACAGTTCTCTACTTACACGGTCATCGCTTTTCATTTTATGGATACGGATGTGCCGCTTCATATGGAAAGCACATCCGTACGCTTCTTAAAATTATAACATACGAAAAAATGATGTCAAGTTTTTTTCAAATTTTCAGAATAGTTTCAGAATAGTTCCGTCATAAAACATTTCTTGTGGTAGAAGATCTTTCCAAGCTCCTCCTCTTCTTTCGAGTACACCTTCACATTAGGCATCCACCGAATATCTTCGGCGCCCTTATCGCCGCAAATTAACGCAGAAAATTCATTGATCGGAAGTAAAAGATCTACTGCCTCTTCTATATCGGCGCTCACCTTTTCTACCTGGTTCTCCTGTCCTTCTGAAAAACGGATTTTCCACACTCCCTGATTCTCAGGAAGAATATCGTCCTTGATTCCTATGCAAAGCTGCCCGCTCCCAAGGCATCTGCACATCTTTAGCGCCTTCTTTACATCAATAACCCTTGACATTCCGCCATAATATTTCTCACATGATGATTTGATATCTTCACCCAAAAGTAAAGAAAGGGAGATATCGGCAGGTATTGCAAAATGAATCTTATCATAATAGGATCCAAAGGCAGATCTTATAAAAGATAGCATCTCGCTAAAAGCATCGGCGTCTAAAAACAAAAAATCATTACGGGCTTCAAACGTGGTTGTGCATTCCATAACCACGCCGTCCGGCGTACTCTTTTTGCGGTAAATGAAAAAGCCTTTGGGGACGCCGGCTCTATCGCGATAGAGAAAAACATACCTGCGCTGCTTTAGCAAATCTTCTTTTTCCATTTGTGGACTATATTTTTCACGAATAGAGGAAAGATTATATTCCTTATAAAATTTTTCATAAACTCTCAAAAGCGGCTCTAAGCTGTCTCCCGGAAAAATCTGTGCGACGCTGCCTTCGATGCTCTTCTTGGGAAACTCCGTAAAGGGAATCGTCCAATCGCAAAGCCCATTCCCTTCCTCAAAACCAAATTTACGATAATATTGCACGCTAAACGGGTATAAGAAAGAAAATGCACATCCCTGCTCATACATATCCCGAAGCGTAAAGTTCATGCAAGTGCGGATAATTCCGTTCCTTCGGTATTCGGGCAGCGTCGCTACGCCTCCGATTCCCCCAAGCAGCATCTCTTTGCCGTCGAAGCGGCAACGGTATTTGTTATAAAGAAGGCATCCGTACAACACAGATTCGTCTTCTGAAAATACCCCGATTTTCCTGCAGTTTTCATCTGTCTCCAAATCTGTCTGAGATTTCTTTTTCTCCTCTTCATAATCAATAGATACCTCGAACGCCACTGCCTGCACAAGCTGGAAACGATGATTCTCTTCCGGCGTCATTAAACGGGTCTTCTGTTTCATATTCATCCTCCTCGTATGTTCCTTATTTCAAAATCTCTGTCTCACTTTTTTGCAAAAACCTTTCCGCAAAGCAGCACATTCATTTCCCCGCCAAGCAGGATGCAATACATACAGAAGTACATCCACAGCATAATCAAAACGATGGTCGTAAGACTCCCATACATGTTGGAAAATCCCTTGAACACATCCAGGTAGATAGAAAATACCCAGGAAATGACCATCCATCCCACAGCCGCAAACATGGCGCCCGGGAGCTGGTCGCGGAACCGTCCCCGCCGGTTCGGAAGGTAACGGTACAGCATCAGTGAAAATATCACCAGCACCGTCGGCGTAATGAATACCCGCGCCGCGATCAACTGGTCTGCCACCCTCCTAAGGAACGGGATATGTTCTGCAATGAACAGGTTCAGCGTATTACCGAATACCGATAATACCAACAGCAGTATAATGACTACGATAAACAATACGGTATAGAATGTTGCCCGGATGCGAAGCACGATATAGTTACGCGTCTCCCTGCACCGGTAAATACAGTTAAGCCCCGACGCCATTGCAAGCACGCCCTTCCCTGCCGACCACAGGGCGACCACAATCGTGACCGGGATGACTCCCGTGGACTGGTTATATACCTGATTCACAATAGACGTTATCAGGTTTTCCACAGACGACGGGAACACTTGGATGACGGCGGTCATTACATCCGCCTTTGTCACAGGGGTGTACTGCACCATGGTAAGCAAAAGCAAAATAATCGGAATCATGCACAGCATGAAAAAATATGCCGACTGGGCGGCATAGGCGCCTACATGGTCTTCATTAAAACCTGCCGTGATACCTGTGATTTTTTGATAGATATCCTTTAGTCTCTTCATAATACTCTCCCACATATTTGCTCTATATTTTACCCGATTTTGTATCATTTGTCTATGATTAGATTGATTCAGCAGCGTCAGAATATATGGAGGAACCATATCTGCCCGGGATATCATTATATTATATGAAAAAAATGCAGAAATATAAGCCGGAGCCGCTTAACTGTCCCCGGCTTTAATCTCTACATCTTGAAAAAATAATGTCAGAATGTCTATGTAGCTCTTCCCTTTCTTCGCCATCTCATTAGCTCCGTTCTGGCTCATCCCGATTCCATGCCCGAACCCGCCGCCGGATATTATAAACGTGTCTCCCTCTTTTCTGATTGTAAAAAATGCGCTGGGCAATAGTGCAGAGCTTGCCGCCGTCGTACCGTCCTGCTTGACGATTTCATAGCCGCTTCCCCCCAGGGCGCGGCGTATCTTATTCTCCGTATCCACGGTCGCCGTCCCGGCGTCTCCTGCCGCACATATCTCAAGCGCCACACCTCCTGCGCCGGACTTCGTGATTTCTATATTTTGGAGCGTCCCGATATTCTTCCCGGTGTTCTGGCTCACCAGATTGGACAGCGTTCCTACGGGAATCTTCGCCTCCCAGCGATACCAGGGAAGTCCTGCTTCGTAGTCTCCTTCTTCATCCTTTACCTCCACAGACTGTAGATACTGGTTCCCCTCATTGCTTTCTGTCCCCCATGCCTCCAAGCCCGCCGTCTTTCCGCAGGAGGTGGAATAATAGTAGGTAGTCACAATCTGCCCCTGATAGCGCACCACCTGCCCCTGGGTTTCCATGACTGCCCGGTTCGTGGACTCCTGTGCCTGGGAATTGCCGTATACCTGATAATCCGTGCTGTCGTTCACATGCGCCTCATATTCCGGATAACCGTAACTCTGCATCTGTTGGTAGGCATAGCTTCTGGCGCACACCGCCTGTGCTTTCAATGCCTCAATCTCATAAGAGGCAGGCATTTCGCTTGGCACTACCTTGCAAAGGTAAGTCTCCAGCGGAAGTTCATTGATGATTACGATTCCCTCTGCCGTTGTACGAAGCTCCAGAGTTCCGGCATAGGAAGGCGTCCCGTAACCCCTTTCGATGCTGTTCAGGACAATCTCTCCCCCGTCCTTTGCGCTGATTCTTATATTGCCTCCCTGAAACCTTGGGTCGTCAGGTGCAAACGCTGCCTGCTCACCTGCCGCCGCTTCCTGAACTTCTTCCCCGAAGGCGATGGAAAGCCCGCCGCCTGCGGATACCGATACGCTGGGATGCACGATATTCAAGTATCCGTTGGTCATGAGCAGTACCCGGATATTCGGGTTGTCTACCACGATTTGCCATTTTTCCTCCTGAGGCGTTTCTTCTTCCTTTTTTACTTTTTCCTTCTCTCCCGGCGTGCCGTCTTCCCGGTGTGTAAGCGCCGCCTGCAAGCCTCCGATTATAAAAAGGCAGAGCAGAATCAGCATTCCGTACCAGAATGGGGCGGAGAATCTCAGCGGGAAACGCCTGCGTCTGTTATATCTCTTCACCTAACCTGTAACCCCTTGTCCAAATACTCTTTTCTCAATGTATGCCTTGATTTTGGAAATATTACCTCAAATATCAACTTCTATATAATACCATCTCATCTTGGAAACTGCTATACCTTATCGTACATTAGTCCATCCGCCCCGCAAGAGGCATGTATTACGTTGTTCCCTTTGGGTATAGGCAAACGGGAAAATTTGTCGAAAATTGATGATTTGTAATGCTGGAATTTTAATCGGTTACATTTTATAATATATGGAAGAAATTTTAATAATTATTTATAGAATTAGGGTTGATTTTTTACCGCTAAGGACATATTATATATGAAAGATGTAACAAAAGTTACATGAAAATAAAGTATATCCCTAGCAGTAATCCTCCCACTATAAGGGAAGCGATAAACCTAGGGATATTTTTATTTTCAGGAGGTACATATGATCCGTACTGCGATCTTAGTCGATGGCGCATTTTACAGACGGCGTTCGTATTATATTTACGGTGACAAAGAACCGTCTGAACGTGCAGACGAACTTGAATGGTATTGCAAACGACATATACGCGAAGAAAAAGCTGACCAATGTTCCTTATACCGGGTCTTTTACTATGATTGTCCGCCGATGGATAAAAAGGTGTACCATCCTTTACTCAAAAGGCAAATTGATTTTGGAAAAACTAACGATTATACTTGGGCTAATATTTTTTTCAAAGAATTAACACACCGACGGAAATTTGCCCTCCGGCTTGGTCGCCTTGCGGAAGAACAGGCTCATTTCAACCTGCGTCCGGAAGCTACAAAAAAACTAATGAATGGTTCGCTTAAAATTGAAGACTTGACGGAAAAGCATTTTCTCTTAGATGTAAAGCAGAAAGGTGTGGATATGCGTATTGCGATTGATATCTCTTCTCTGGCATTCAAAAAACAGGTTGACCGGATTATTCTGATATCCGGCGACAGCGACTTTGTCCCTGCTTCAAAGCAAGCAAGAAGGGAAGGCATTGACTTTATCCTTGACCCTATGCGTTCACCGATTAAAGAGGATCTGTTTGAGCATATAGACGGAATGCGGACGAAAGCCAGTAAACTGAACTAATACACATAACATAAAGGCGGCATATGCCGCCTTTATGTTCGCAAGTATAATAGACAAAACTTGTTACTATATAACAATGTCATATACCGAGTTCGTCTTAATGCGTTTGAGTGGACCTGGCGGGAGTTGAACCCGCGTCCGAAAACCCATCCACCAGAGCATCTCCCATCACAGTCATTAATTTGACATTCCCTCTGCCGGACGCCTAATGACAGGCTTCTGGTTTCAGTAGCTTCATACGTTCTTCCATTCCCTCAAAGCTTTGGAAACGAAGTGCTCCGCCTCATTGAAGCCGGCATCTCAGGCAGCGGATGACCTAAGGCCGACTGCCGCTTAATTAAGCAGCGTACGCTAATTCTCTATTGTCTGCGTTTATATTTAGTTGGAACTTTTAACGTAGTGTCCCGCTACGGATGGCTTCTCCAACTTCCAGACCTCCGTCGAAACCAGTACAAGCCCGAAACTGAAATACTGGCATGCCTTTTCTATAAGCATACTCTATTATAAGAACAAACATTCCCTTTTGTCAAGTATTTTTTTGTAAAGTTCAAGTTCATAAAGTTCTGAAGTTTGAAATGACCATATCTATTTCCAACGGCAAACTCCCGACTTTCCATGCGCTGCCAAAGCAATAATCATTCTTATCATCCTTAAATTCCATTTTAATCGCCGATACATATCCTGGATGCCATTGGATATGAGCCGGCTTATCTGAAGATATTGGATTTTCTGTCTGCTCTTCCGTAATTATAAGCTCGTTTGCCATCTTCCTCATCTGACCTTACATTATGAAAGTACCATAAAAAAACAAATTATCAACCTATGAAAAAAAGAAAGGATTCTCATGCCAAGACATTTTTATGATATAATAAGGCACAGCCCATTTAATCAGAAACACGATTGCGAGGTATACTATGAAAAAAATATTAATGATAGAAGACGACACCGACCTGCAGGAAGGACTTTCCTTCTCCCTTAGGCTGGACCGCTATGAAACTGCATGCGCCTCCACATGCAGGGAAGGACTTTCTTTCCTAAACACAGGACACTTCGACCTGATCCTTTTAGACTGTAACCTCCCCGACGGCAACGGTTTCGACCTCTGCTCCCAAATCCGCACATTCAGCCAGATTCCCATCCTCATGCTGACTGCCCGGGAAACGGAGATGGACGAGGTAAAAGCCCTGGAACTAGGCGTAGACGATTATATGCGCAAACCCTTCTCCCTTGCAGTTCTCAAAGCAAGGATCAAAAAACTCCTGCAGCACGCCGAATCTCCCAGGCTCCTTGTCTCCAACGGTATCACCATAGATAAAGGAACCTGCACCGTAACCCGGGGAACGGCCGAAATCATTTTCAGCCAGACCGAATACCGTCTGCTTTTGTATCTGGTCGAAAACAAGAACCGCGTCCTGTCCAAAGACCAGATTTTAGAACACATCTGGGACAGCGGCGGCAAATTTGTAGACGACAATACCGTATCCGTCAATATCCGCCGTCTGCGCACGAAAATCGAAGAGGATGCCTCCAATCCCCGGTTCCTTAGAACCGTATACGGATTAGGCTACCTCTGGAAAGAGGAATAACGATGACAGATCAACTCCCAACCTGGCTAACCGCCTGGCTCCTGCCTTTGTCCCTGACGCTGGCCCTGTTTGCAGGATACCTGATTTTCCGTAACCGAAAACAATACCGGGAAATTGACCGGATGCTGGACGCCGTCCTCACCCGCCAGCCAATTAAGCGCTCCGATTTACAGGAAGGAGGGCTCTCCGCCCTTGCAGGGAAATCCAAACGAATCCAAGAACATTTACTGCTGGAAATCGAACAGGCAGAGCAGGAAAAAGAACAGGTGAAGCAATTAATCGCCAACATGTCTCATCAGCTCAAGACGCCCCTTGCCAATGTCATGATGTACGAAGAACTGCTTGTCAATCCTGCGGTGTCTCCGGAACAACAGGCGCATTTCCTTGAGAAAATGCATGCACAGACCGCCAAAATTGACTGGATTCTAAAATCCCTGTTCAAAATGGCAAAACTGGAGCAGAACGCGATTGATTTTGAAATCGCGCCGCTCCCCATCCACGACACCCTCATGGACGCCCTTAATACCATTTATACAAAAGCCAAGCAAAAACAGATTCAGATTGAGCTGGAAACCAAGAAAAACCCCGTCCTCCTTCATAACCGCCAATGGACTGCCGAAGTATTTGCCAACCTTCTGGAAAATGCAGTCAAATACACCGATGCCGGCGGGAAGATAAGGATTACGATACAATCTCTGGAAATGTACACGCAAATTTCCTTCTCCGACACCGGCATCGGCATCGACCCTTCCGAATATCAGGCAATCTTCCGACGTTTCTACCGGAGCAAACAGGTAGAAAATATCGAAGGCTCCGGCATCGGGCTTTATCTGTCTAAAATGATTCTGGAAAAAGAATTGGGTTATCTGACAGTGGAATCGCAGGCAGGGAAGGGGAGCTGTTTTACCGTGTTCTTACAAAACCGTAAGAATTGACCTACATTTTTGTAGGATGGCTGTAAGCTGCGTACCGTAAACTGAACGTTATAAGAACGAATATACAGCAACAGAAAGGAGCCAGCCATGAACATTTTAGAAGTAACACAGCTTGAGAAAGTATACGGAACCGGCATAAACCAGGTACACGCCCTCAAAGGCGTCACCTTTACCGTAAGCCAGGGGGAATTTATCGCCATAGTCGGAACCTCCGGTTCCGGGAAAAGCACCCTGATGAACCTGATTGGAGGTCTTGATACTCCCACAACAGGCTCTATCCGAATCCGGAAGCACGATATCGCCGCCCTTACCAGAAACGAACTGACCATCTTCCGACGGCGCAACATTGGGTTCGTATTCCAGAACTACAGCCTGATGCCTGTCCTGAACGTCTACGACAACGTCGCCCTGCCTGTCACCTTCGACAAAGGACGGCATATCGACCACACCTTTATCGAAGAACTTTTAAAGGAACTGGGACTCTGGGAAAAACGCAGGAAATATCCCAGGGAGTTATCCGGCGGCCAGCAGCAGCGTGTGGCGCTTGCCCGTGCGCTGGCGAACAAACCCGCCCTTCTCCTTGCCGACGAGCCTACCGGCAATCTGGATTCCCGCACTACGGCAGAGGTCATGGGGCTTCTCCGCATGAGCGCGCAGAAATTCCACCAGACCATCCTTATGGTCACGCACAACGAATTGATTGCCCAATCCTGCGACAGAATCATTGCCATTGAAGACGGGCAGATTCTTGGAAAGGGCGGTGATGGCCTTGACTAACACAGTAAAATTAGCATTTTCCTATCTGAAATACTACAAAAAACAGACTTTTGCCCTCCTCCTAGGAACTGTCATGTCCGTTGCCTTGATGACCGGCGTAGGCTCGCTGCTCTACAGCGGGAAAACTGCCGACATCCAACGAATCCGGGATGTCTACGGGGACGCCCATTACTGGTTCGATATGGAAGACGGAGAATTTGACAAATTGCAGGAAGCCATTCATTCCGGCAAATGGATGGAATCGGAAGCATTTACGGTGGAGAAAGCCGGAATCCTTACCATAAAGGAAGAAATTCAGACTCCCTGCCAGATTACAGTTGCCCATGCAGATTCAGGGTATCTGGAAATGTTCCACAGAAACCTCCTGAAAGGCTCCTACCCGCAAAACCCCGGGGAAATAGCCCTCTCAGAACACGCCATACGCAACCTTGGCATAGGAAACACCCTTGGAAGCGCAGTCGTCCTTGGCGGGGACACCTCCTCCCTGTGCGGAATCCTTTCAGACCAATGGGATGAAACTGCCAAAGACATGAAAGTCTTTGTAAGCGCCGATACAAAACTTAGGACGGAACGCCCCCGCCTCTATGTCAAATTTGAAGAAAACGGCGACGTACTCACACAGGTAATGGCATTTTCAAAAACTTATGGTTTAGACATCCATAAAATCAATAGGGTAAGCAGCCTGACCGCATACGTGGGCGGAAATGCATCGCCTTCTATCATTGACGTTACAAAGACTGCACTGTCGCTTCCGGAAGGGAAACTGGCGTATTTCTGGGGAACCCTGAACCAGACCCATGATTTGACCGGAAAGCTCATCCTTGCCGCTCTTGGCATATTTGCCGCTTTCGTCATATTCAGCCTGTTCCAGGTATCCGTGCGGAAACGTACCGCACAGTACAGCGCCTTGCAGACCCTCGGTATGGACGAACGCAGCACCTTTGGCATGATTCTTTCAGAGCTATACATGGTGCTGCTGGCAGGATATCCCATTGGCGCGGCTCTCGGCAGCCTCGGCGCAAAAATACTCTATTCCCGCATGGGTGAGATTTTCGTAGACCAGCAAATCGGCATGACCCAAAAAGGGACGCATACCGTAGACGCCAGGGATGTGGCGGCACAGATTGAAGTCCGCCCCGGAAGTTTCCATATTTCGACCGGAACGATCCTCGGATGCGCAATCTTCCTGATGTTCCTGATGCTGTTGGTAAGCTTTCTATTGATTTGCAGGATGCGCAAATTTACCTTAACGGAAATGCAGACCCAGAATACCCATACACGAAAACAAAGCCGTAGAATCTACAGTATTAAGTGCAGCAACATGACTAGAATCCTGAGCCGCAAGTTTTTATTTGAACGGAAAGGGACGTTTGCAGGTATCATCGTATCCCTCTCTTTAGGCGGAGTCTTGTTCCTTGGCACGACCTACGTCGTCCAGAATGCCAGAATCCACAATGCCCTGTCTTTTAAAGCCGACGACGGGCTTGCTTCTGATATTCAGGTGTATGAAGATTCCCACAGCCTGTCCAGCGTCATTCCCTCAGACATTGTAAATACTCTGGAAGGGATAGAAGGCGTTTCCTCTGCCAATCCGATCCGCTATACCCTTGGGGAGATTCCTCTGGAAGACGGACGCTTCCGCTGGCCGAAATATTATGCGGAAACGGCGGACGAGGAAGGATTTGAACCAGACCCCTTAATCATGGAACGGTATAACGGAATCATCACGCGGCAAAGCGATAAAGATTACCGTCTGAAGACAAATGTATACGGCTACTCAGACCAGATGCTTGCGGAACTGACAGATTATCTTCTGGAAGGGAGCTTTGACGCCGCGTCTATGAAAAAAGAGGATACGGTTATCCTCAAAACTCTCATGGACGGGCAGGGCAACTATGACGGGCTGGACGTCTCCCCCGGCGATTCTATCCGGCTGAAAGTCCCGAAAAATGCGTCCGTTCCGGAAGAGGCGCTTAGGTTTGAAGGGGAAGAAGACTGGTATGTGGATAAGGAATTTACGGTCGCCGCTATCGTCAGCAGGTCTTTGGGAAAAAATGATAATTATATCGGAGATTTTACCGATACTGTGGGCGTCATTATGACGAACCAGCAGATGTCGGATGATTTCGGGATTGACGGATATGACAGTATCGGGATTACTCTTACGAAAGGGGCTGACCATCACAAGGTTTCTGACGAGGTCAGGGCTGTTACCCAAGATATCCCAAACTGCCTAATCAAAGACTATGCCCAGTTAATCGAAAAACAGGAGCTTTACCTGCGCCAGAAAATGTTTTTCTTCTATGGGATTGCCGCTATCCTGCTTCTGATTAGTATTTTCCATATCCTGAACAGCATGCAGTATCTTGTAGCTGCAAGGAAACGGGAGTTCGGGATTCTCAGGGCAATGGGAATCACAGACGCAGGATTCCGGAGGATACTGGTAAAAGAAGGGCTCTGCTATGGAGCCTGCTCCGGGCTCTTTATGGCCATTCTGTACGGGATGGTACAGAAAGTGTTATATTATGCGCTTCAACACGTATTTCTGTACCTGCATGCGAACGCAGGTCTTCCGCTTCTGCCGCTAATAGGTATGGTGGTATTGAATCTGGGGATTTGTGTCGGAGCGATGCTGTTGGCAGGAAATGAAGTGCTGAACGGGAATATAATAGATGAGATTGCCCAATAAAGGCTTTACACCATAATCACCGATTGATATAATAAAAATACCAAGTAAACAGCATTTATGGAAAGCAGGTGGGTATATGACTGAAAAAGAAATGCTCAAGATTTCTATAGAAGAATTTGACAGATTACAAGATTATATGCAGTCTTGTACGGATAAGGAGTCAGAGACATATAAAAAAATGAAACGAAGATATACGACATTAAAAGTCATTCTGACAGCCTCAGGTATCAACCTGACAGAAATTGACTATATCAAAGAATAGCTCATAACTTCATGAATCAAGGTGTAACGTCTTTATCGAATTATAAAAGGCTTTACACCTTTTTTAATAGAAACATGCTCTTTCGGCAACTGACAATAAAAAATAAAAAGTTAGCACTCACCTCTTGACATTGCTAATAATATGTGTTATATAATATATATAGCAAATAAAACAATAAATAATTTTCATACCTTATGGGATATACTAATCCATAAGATAATTTTCAAGGAGGAATGATTTATGTTATTAGCAAACAGAGGTTTCAACAATTTATTCGACGATATGTTCAGCGATCCGTTTTTCAGCCGTTCTTACGACCACACATCCGCACAGATTATGAAGACGGATATTCATGAGAAAGATGGGAATTATCTGGTAGAGATGGAGCTTCCCGGATATGCCAAAGAGGATATCAAGGCAGACTTAAAGGATGGATACCTAACCATCTCCGCCCATAAGAACATGACGAAGGAAGAGAAGGATGCCAAGGGCAACTGCGTACACAAAGAAAGATATACCGGCACCTGCAATAGAAGCTTTTATGTTGGGGATGCCTTGACACAGGATGATATCAAGGCCGCATTCAAAGACGGCGTTCTCCATCTGGCATTTCCGAAGGAAGTTCAGAAGCAAGAGGAACAGCCGAGACTGATTACGATTGAATAGTATACAGCAACAGTGGAGGGGGAGCTTTAGCAGGGTTCTCCCTCTAAGATGTGATTTGGTTTGCATAATATTCTCCCACCAGATTCACATGCCTTCTTATATTTTCTAATATTTCGCCATATGGCTGCTTTTTACCAAATAGGAGTGTTGTACCTAAAACAAATCCCTTAACGCCTCTTGGTGCAAATTGTAAAATTTTGTCTGTACTGCAAGCGCCATCCCAATATATTTCAAATCCCATTTCTTCTTTGATGGATAAAAGCTTTGTAATCTTTTTTCCAACATAAGGCAGATACATTTGTCCAGCATTCCCAGGGTTTACGGACATTACCAGAACCTTTTTGACAATCCTAAGCATTTCCACGACTGTTTCAACAGATGTCCCCGGATTAATTGCAATACCAGGAATCATTCCCTCATCGATAATTTTCTGCAAAGTTGTAGAAGGATGGTATTCTGCTTCAGGATGAATGTAAACCGTATCTCCCAACCGAAGATTGTTTAAAAATAAGCTTATTTGGTTATTCGGATGTTCTATCATAAGATGCACATCTAACGGCTTTTTTGTTGATTTTGCTATGAACCGCATATCATTCAAAGACATCGCAAAATTCGGAACATACCGCCCATCCATAATATCAATGTGAAAAGAGTCGATTCCTCCTTCTTCCAAATTTTTAACTTCATTTTCCAAATTTCCAAAATCTGCGCACATCATAGATGCCATTAATTCAAATTCCATACCTTCTAAACCTCCTTTATCATTTAACAGCTATTGCTCTTTTTTCTAAAGAATTATATATTTCTGAAATTTTTTTATTCTCTTCTCTTAATTCCCTGCTTAACCATCCGCCGTTAAAATGATGGATACTAAAGGTATGAATTGTCTTTTGCAATCGACCTGACATATAATCATAAGGATGAAAAAATTCCGAAGGAAAAATAGTCATGTCAAGGAGCATTTGTTTTTTACCATTTAGTTTATAACCTAATTTGATAGCTGTAAGAGTATCTATATAACCACATGTATTTTTATTCAAATGCCCATCTTCATACAAAAAACGCTCCCCTTCCCTTGCTTCTAAAAAATATTTTATTGTAGTATTCTTTCTTTCTGCACCGCTGCATCCGCCAAAGTTGAGCGTCTGCCACTTTTCAACGCCGCAAAAGGCCCTAAGAGACAATAACTCATCCAACGGCTTAATGATTTCAACATCTGTATCTAAATATATCCCCCCGTGATTGTAAAGAATATCTAATCTCATATAGTCCGGTACAAATCCAAAGGCTCCTTCTTTATATGCCTCTCTAGTATATATATTTTTTTCCAAATCATAGTTATTTTCATCCCATCTTACAATCTTATAATCAGGACAAAATCTTTTCCAAGAATCAATACACCTTCCTATATGTTCAGGTATCTGCTTTTTCCCTAACCAAACATAATGTATTTGTTTAGGAATCTGTGATTCTACTATTTGCCCAAGCTCAGAAGTACATTGATATTTTTCAAAATTTGATATACACATCATAGGCATAATATAACATGAACATTTTTTCAAATTATTGTATGAATCCAATCTTTCTAATATCTGAACGCATCGACTGACTGCAAGAATTAATACGGTATTATTTCCATTTACCGAAAAAAGATATTGCTCACCCTGAACCACAACTCTCCTATTTCCAACAGTAACTCCTTCTCTTTGACGATAAACATCATTATCAACATAGGAATCTAAATATGTTAAAAGACCATACTCCAAAAGAATGGATGCTGTGGTAACTGCGCCAATCACACCCGCACCAAATACCACTATTCTTTTATTTTCTTGCACAACCTCTTCCCTAAGTCTTATGAAATGATCATTTTTTAGTATCAATACTTTCCCCTCAATCTCTATTAGAATATCTCTTTTTCAGGAATAAACGTAATAAACTTGCATCCCCATTCTCTTGTAAATTCCAAAAGTTCGGTAAGCTCTTCTTTCAAATTCCAAGGTAAAAATATGATATAATCCGGTTTTTTCTCTTTTATCATTTCTGGCGAAACAATCGGTATTCTTGTACCAGGTAAATACATTCCCTGCTTCACGAGGCTTGAATCCGCCACAAAATCAATGTACTCTCTCCCAATACCACAATAATTTAAAAATGTGTTTCCTTTTGCTGCTGCTCCGAATCCTATAATGGTCTTACCCCTATTTTTTAACTCTATCAAAAGTTCACAGCTATCCCTTTTTATTTGTTCAATTTTTTTATAGAATTCCTTATATGTATCAATTCGATCTAATCCATAGACTTTTTCATCGCTAATCACTTTCTTAACGTTCTCTGACACCACAACATCACTATTTTCAGAATGTGCGGCATATATTCGTAAAGATCCTCCATGGGTTGGCAATTCATCAACATCATAAATTTTCAGGTTATGGAACTCAAATATCTTTTTTACACACGACAAAGAAAAATAAGAAAAATGTTCTTGATAAATTGTATCGAACTGATTCATCAACATCAACTTCAACAAATGAGGAAACTCCATCGTTATCGTACCCTTATCTGCTAAAGCAATATGCAGTCCTTTAACAAAGCTATTAATATCCGGAACATGTGCCAATACATTATTTCCAATTATTAAATTAGCTTTTCCTCTCTTTTTACATATTGCATCCGCAGTTTCTTTTCCCCAGAATTCTACTTCTACATCAATTCCCTTTTTCTTTGCTACCTCTGCAACATTTTCTGCAGGTTCAATACCGCATGCTGGTATCTGATATTTTTTTAAATATTGGAGAAGGTATCCATCATTACTTGCCACTTCATATACTAAACTATCTTTTGAAAGATTCAATCTCTTGACAATCATATCCACATAACAACGACAGTGTTCAAGCCAAGTCTTAGAATAAGAGCTAAGATATTTATAATTTGTAAAGATTTGTTCGGGCGCTTTATATTCCATAGTCTGAGCTAAAAAACAATTATCACAAATCATAACATGAAGTGGATAATAGTACTGACCCATATCTACATTTTTTTCTTCTACATATTCATTCGATATTGGTGACAATCCCAGATCTACCATCGAATATATCAATTCTTTACCACAAAACCTGCAATGCTTATTGTCCATCTTTTATCTCCTCTTTCTTTATTTTTAAATACATAATCCTCATATCCTTCCCCCATCTCGATAGAAACATCTAATTTGATTCTCCATACATCTACATATATCATTTTGAAAGAAATAATGTTTGTACCATTCTACCGTTTTTTGTATCGCTGTGCCAATATCCCATATAGGATGCCAGTCCAATTCTTTTTTTATCTTTTTACAGTCTAAATAAAGATATTTTGCTTCATGTGGGGCTTTGGCCTCCTTCTGAACTTTCCAGCTTACACCTTCACCCCAATTACTACAAAATAACGTTACAATATCTTTTGTTTTTATGTTGTCCATAAAATCCGGACCTATGTTAAATGCTCCTGCTGTTGAAGTATCCTCATACTGTTTATGTGCAACTAACAAATATGCGGCCACCGGATCTATTACATGCTGATACGGTCTGACAGAATCTGGATTTCTGACGATTATTTTTTTATTTTCAGAAGCAAAGCGGTAACAATCCGGTACAATCCTATCTTTAGAAAAATCGCCTCCTCCAATAACATTTCCCGCTCTACAGGTAGAAACTGCGACTCCCTCCTTATCAAAATAGGAATTTATATAAGCTGATGTTACCAACTCTGAACATGATTTTGAATTAGAATAAGGGTCAAAACCATTTAAAGCATCTTCTTCTACATATCCTTTTTGTTGCTCAATATTCTTATACACCTTATCTGTTGTAACGTTAACCACAGATCTAACACTTTCACAATTTCTTATTGCCTCAAGTATATTAACCGTACCAATTACATTTGTGCTATAGGTCTTTAAGGGATTTTTATAGCTTTCACGTACAATTGGCTGGGCTGCCATGTGAATTACAACATCAGGCATGAAGCTGGAAAGAGCGCCGCTCAACCGGCCATAGTCCCTTATGTCTCCAAATACATTATGTACCTCATTACAAATTTTTGACGTACTAAATAGTATATTTTCGGAATCTGGCTCTAACGAATATCCGCAAATTTGGGCGCCTTCTTCCAGCAAGATTTTACAAATCCAGCTTCCTTTAAAACCCGTATGCCCTGTTATAAATACTTTTCTACCATTATAAAAACCATTATTTTTCATTCCACTTCATCCACGGTGCGCGGCCTTTCTCTATTATAGACTCCAGATAGTTTTTATCTCTCATAGTATCCATACACTGCCAAAACCCATCATGCTTATATGCAATGAGATTATCCGTCTTTGCCGCATATTCAAGCGGTTCTCTCTCGAAAACAGTCGAATCATCACTTATATGATTTATTAGTTCCGGCTCAATCACCATATATCCTCCATTAATCCAACCGCTTCCATCCACTTTTTTCTCAGCGAACTTCCTAACATGATTATTTTCGTCTATGTCCAACGCACCAAATCTACTTCCTGGCTGAATTGCGGTTAATGTAACCATTTTATGATGTTTTTTATGAAAGGCATATAGTTCATTCAAATCAATATCGCAAACCCCATCTCCATAAGTCAGCATAAAAGATGAATTTCCAATATACTCTCTCACCCTCTTGAGTCTTCCACCTGTCATTGTGTTCAGACCTGTATCTACCACTGTTACGGTCCATGGCTCCGCATAGCTGTTATGAATAGTCACATCATTTTTTTCAAACTGGAAAGTCATATCTGAATGATACATGTAATAATTGGTAAAATATTCTTTAATAATATGTGCCTTATATCCGCAACATATAATGAATTCATTAAATCCATAATAAGAATATGACATCATTATGTGCCATAGGATTGGCTGGCCTCCAATCTCTATCATGGGCTTTGGTTTCAGATATCCTTCTTCTGAAATCCTTGTCCCAAATCCCCCTGCAAGTATCACTACCTTCATCCTATCGCTCCTTTTAATCAACTAAAATATAATTTGTATATCCTTTTTTTTCTAACAACTTTGAAATTTTCGGGTTGTTCTTCTTCCCTACCGCAACAATTATCCCCGGATTCTTTTCGTGTAAGCAATCGATAGATTGTACTGCATACCCGTTTACTTTATCCGGATTCCCATGGATATCACTGACCAGTATTCCTAATATATCTACGTCATTTTCTATAATCCGAACAATTCGGTGTCCCAACGCCCCTGCCCCATATACATATACACGCCGCATATTTTCAACAAAGCTTTTTATCTGTACTTTATACAAATTATCTTTTATTCCGTCCATATCAAGATCCATCTCTGAACATGAAGCAAATGTATCCCACATAGTACTTGTAATAGAAAACATATTATCAAAATAGGAAGCACAATAATTCTCATTAATCACAATCTTTGTATAATATCCTTTCTGTTGCGCAAATAGCGGAACCATCTGTAAAACAGTCCCGGTCATGTCTTCATTTAAATCCTCAATAAATCCCTCCGGCAAAATGTTTTTTTTGCATATAAAGCCTTTTATTGAATAAATTGCTGCCTGTCCACATGAAGATGGTACGGAAAGAATATATTTATTCCTTATATTCTCAAACACACCCGAATCCATCCATTTATATGCTATTGACTTGCTGATTTTTCCATAAGTATTAAATGGCGGAACAATCGCACCAAGCCATTTATCCTTTTCAAAAAGCTCTAACAGACTGTTTATATAGTTTTCTCCGTAACATATGTTTTGATAAAGATTACAATAATATGAATTCCAAAGTGCCGCAGGCTGTATGTCTTTCTCTAAATCTAAATACATAATGTATTCTGAAGACGGGCAACTCTTAATCCTCAGCGACTCAAATGTACCAAACTTATCACATATTTCTATTCCCGAATGGTTATCTTCTGTATAAGGAATATCATTTTCAAATTTGTCAACTATTTCTATTAAATGTGCCGCTTTCATCACATCAGCAATTTGATATCCGTCTATAATATGTCGCCATATCATATCAATATTATAATCTGTAAACTTATCGATATATTTGACAGCATTTTTTAAATCTTGTGTATCAGAATATTTTTTGTTTACAAAATCTCCTGTAAATAGCTTACGTTTTAAAAAAGGACACTTTTCTTCTTTGATAAGCTTATACATTCCATAGTGATAAGGACTAAGATTAAAATGCGGATAAGCAGTTACATATTCCGAACATCTGCAGTAAGAATCCCATTTGTATCCAAGACTTTCAAAATAGTTTGTAAATTCAAACTCGTAATTTAAAATCGCACTGCGGAAATCTGTAACCAACTCTACAATCTTTTTCCAATAATTAAAAAACTCCTTACTATGAAACATTCTCTTTCTAATCACATAAAAATAAATTTGAAGATGTTCAGGATAAGTTGAATCTCCGCCGTCAAAATCAGAACGTCCCCTCCTTGTGATTGCCCAAAAATCAAGCTCTGCATTTCTGGTTTCCATTTCATGAAACATGTCGTTAAGAGAATAGAATGGTCCAAATATTGAATCGTTAAGAAGGATCAGCTCATCATAATCCCCAAATCTATTTTCTTCCTCAATCGACTTCATTACATAAGCAAAACCGCCAACGTCAAAACCTGTATCATCTCTTTCATATACTCTTGAGACACCTTTTAATTTTTCTTTTTGTCCTTCCGTATATGTATGATTACTCACAATATATATATCATCTGTAACTTTCCTAAGTTTCTCAATCATATATAGAATGTAATCATCCACAAATCCTTTCGGATGGTAAGTTGCGTATATAGCTAAACGTTTCATTCTATCATTCCTCATAACAAACAACATTCGTGATACCTTTACCCGCTAGTGTCTCTTGTATCATTTCCCTATCTGCTTGGCTAACAGATATGACAAAACAACTTTGTTGGCATTGCACCAATTCGGATAACTCCCAAACCGGTACTTTATTTATTTCACAGTCAAACCTTCTGCCGTCAGAAACAACAAATCCACGGATTTTGACACCATTCATCTTCAAATACCTGAAACATTCATTTCCAATATCACCCGCGCCATATATATAAACATCATTATAATTTCTACAAAAGCTTATTAGCTTAGGATTTACTTTTCTTACATTCCGAAACTCTTTTACTCCCCTATAAACAAGCTGGTCCTTCACCATGCAAGATAACGTTTTTTGATATGCGCCTATTCGCTCAGAAATACAACGGCTGTCGAAAACCATCCCGCTATAAAATCCCTGTTTCTGTACCAAATACGGAAAAATCAATGGAAACCATTTATACTTTCCTTCTCCTCCCAAATAACATTTGTAAAGTCCTTGACAAAAACATTCCTGTCCAAAGTAACTTATAATTGCGTCTTTTCTAAACCATACATTTTTACTATATAAAAACCCTTTTTTCTTTAAATCTAAACAAACCTCCAAGCCTAAGTTATCTGCAATTTCCTGCGCCAATATATTGTGGGTTTCTGAATCAAGCACATACCCTGTTTCCTCAGATACAGATAATGGGCTGCAGAGCATCCCTAAATATGGATTATGATTAAATATATTGATTACGCCATCCGCCAGTTCACTATTTACATTACTATTGTTTATTTCTCCATCTATTGATATTAAACAAAAATATTCATAATTTTGCAGTTTAGTATACAAATTATTTATATCTCTTTCATTTTCCTTTATACAAAAAACATTGTTTTTTGACGAAATACTACACTCCGTATTTTTCTCTAAATATATGAATGCAATATTTTTCCTATCTATTAACTTAATCTTATCTGATATACAAAAGTTCAGATGTAATTTCAGCCATAAATCAATGATATTATTTTTACTAATCAAGTGTTCATAAATATACCTAACATCATAGTCTGTAAATTGTTCTAAATACTGAATTACCTTGTATGCCGTCTCCCCCTGGTTTGAAGCCAATACATCCCTGTGTGAAAAGGAAAATACCTTCTTTTTCAAAAAAGGGCACTTTTCTTCTGCTATTAAACGATAACTATTAAAAAAAATATATGCCTGCGTCTCATCTTTGCTTTTACAAAATTTATTTGCATTTACATAAGCGCCAGACCTATAACCGACAGAATTAAAATATTTGGTAAATCTCAATTCAAAATTATAAACAGTTTCTCTATAATCATCCGAAAGTTTTATCTCCGTCCAGAAATTCCTAAATGCCTCTGAATGAAGCATGTCTGATTTCACACAAACAAAATATGTTTGAATATGATCTGGCAATAATTGATTTGTATAATTACCTGACTTTATAGATGGTTGTTCAGTTATTCCCCAAAAATCAAGGTTACGTTTGTCCATCGTTTCAAACACATCTTTTAAGGGATAGATTGGCCCATAGCATGAATCATTTAAAACAATCAATTCATCATATGTTCGTATTTTTTCCCATCCGATAAAATTCTCTATTGTTTCTTTATAGGCGCCGCAATCATATCCCGAATTATGACGTACAAAAACAGCATCCGAATATAAATTCAAAATTTTCAATCCATCTTCGTCCAAATTTCCATTTATAGTTATAACTAATGTTCTTATTAACTCTTTGATTTTTTTAGCCAAATAAACTATATAACCGTCTAATGTCCCATCTGATGTAAAAACAACAAATATGGCTAAACTATTACGTTCTTTCAAGCTCTCAAACTCTCTTTCATTTAAAATCTTAAATATATCTTTCAATATTATGATATCCAGACAACTCCAAATGAGAATAAACCTCACTTAAATATTCTTGCCTCATTGCTAAAATAATTCCTGTATCATCTGATTTTTCTATTTCTTCTATTTCATACACTGGATAAGATTCATATTCTTCTTCCACTTTATGTTCCTTCGATACGATAAAACCTTTTAAATTGCTTTTATCTTCTATTAATCGAAAGCATTCCCTTCCCTTTTTTCCCGCGCCATAAATAAATATTTTTGAAAATTGACCGCAAAAATAATTAATCCTTTTTGGAGTATCATATTTTCCGTGAAAGAGTTCCTCATAACTGTCAGATTTGTATTTAAGCGCATCTATTATTTCCCAACACATATATCTATAATTACATTCATATAGCGATGCATATTCTTGATTCATCATGATTCCGCTATCATATCCCTGACTCTTTGCCACGTACGGAAGAATCCTCTCAATTGCATGGCTTATTGTATGATCTGTAGGCATTGGTTCTGGTTCAAAGTCCGTGTACTTCCATTCTTTCATGAAAAGAGGTTTCAATGCCTCTGCCTTACTCCAAAATGTCATCCCTAAAATTGAAGGATGTACGGTTTCATCCATCTCACACCTAAGTCCTAATTCCCGTGAAAGTTCCTTAGTTATATCAAAACAACCGGTCCATCCCATAAAACCTACCATAAAAAAATATGACGTATATGGTATGGGAGGCGCAAGCAGACCTAATGAAGATTCGCTTTCTAATAGTTCTATTACATTTTCAATATAATTTGTACTTTTTAATGTATTTTCCCATAATAAATCACAAAATGACTGTCCGACTGTTTGATATGGCTCCCCCTTATTTTTCCTTTTATCATGGACAAAACCTATATATTCATATTGTTCCAGAATTTTTCTGCAGGCGACCAATAGTCCGCTGATTTCCCTTCCTCTGTCCTCAGGGACGACAATCTTTACATTTCTTCTATTTAGCTCCCTCCGCTTCAAACCAATAAGCTTAATATTTGTTTCTCCTTTTGTCGTTATATAGATATCTATATAATCCGGAACCCTTTCAATATACGAAAAACATACGTCTATCAAATCTGTATAATTTACATGTGCCACTAATGCAATCTTTTTGTTTTTCCATTTTTTTTCACATCTATGCTCATGAATCGTATAATATTTCATAAGAACTCCTTTTCGATTTTACTGTACATTTTTTTAATAGCTTCAGCCCCCTCTTTTAATGTATGTGAAGGTTTCCATTCTGGAAGTACTGTTCCTATATTTTCTGGGTCAGAAATTTCTCTTTTTCTATTTGGTACTTTTCCCCAATTGATTTTTACCTTTTTCCCCAATACTTCCAACAATGTCTCGACCGCATATCTTAATGTTACAGGTTTTTCGTCCCTAAGCGCATATTTTTCATATGTCCCCGGAGAATGTGCCATACATCGCTTTATTGCCGCTCCATATGCGTCAATCAAATCGTCAAGATAGCAAAAATACATCTTTTGAGAACCGTCAGACATCCCAAATTCTTTTCCGTCCTCTGTTTCCATAACCAAGTTCAACACTTTTCGTCTCTTATCAAAAGGTCCATACGTATCAAAAATTGTTAATGTGATTACACTGCTTTCTTTTGCCTTTACATAATAAAGCAATATGTCTTCAAAACTCTGCTTTGTTGCCGCATACAAATTAACCGGATTATACCTTTCTTTGTTATAATGCTGCCAGTATGAACTTGTATTTATAATTCTTTTACAACCTGCACAAACAGCTGCATCAACAATGACAGTTGAAAACATAATATTACATTCAAGCATGTTTATTATCGTATTTTCATTATGTTCATTAAGAAAAACTCCTGCAAGATGAACAAGAATATCGGGAGAAACCACTTTCATTTTTTCATAAAGTTCCTCCCATTCTCCGTACTTTATAATCCTACATCTGCTTTCACTTAATATTTTTATATCCGAATCCTTTCGGACAATGCAGAAAATATCAAATCTAGTACTATACCTTTTAATAAACGCACTGCCTAAATAACCTGTTGCTCCTGTTATCGCTAATTTAACCATATATCACCGAGTCCTCTGTCCTGGTTTCTTTTTCTGATACTTTTTTTGATAATTGGAATCTTCTTTCCCCACCTGCCCACAAGAATATCTAAATGTTCCTTCTGAATGTGAACTGGGCATGCACCATACGTCTTTGAACCATAATGAATGTATTTTATATCCGGACATATAACAAGATCATAGCCTAGTTCTGCCGACTTCAGATAAAAATCTTCATCTTCACACCACGCCGGCATATAAGCCTCATCATATCCCTTTACGATTCTCCAAAGCTCATTTCGGCATAATACTGCTGCTGGTTGGATGTACATGACACTATAAGGAACCAGCGTCTTTTTCCCTACTATAGGAATAACATTCCCATCATTCTCAAGCATACATCCCCCTATACCCTCTTTCCCGTCATAACCGCACATATATGGCGCTACCGCTCCACACTTAGGATTTTCTTCCATATATTCAACAAGCCGGTCAAGCCAGTAGTCTTCAATAAAATACGTATCATTCTGTAAAATCAGTATGTATTTCGATTGCGCCAACTCAACGGTTGCATTTACATTTCTTAAATAACCTATATTTTCCGATCTATGAATTATTTTTGCCCCAACAATAATTTTCTCTATATCTTTTGTCTCATCAGTGGAATTATTATCTCCGATAATAATTTCATAAGGCACTTTAGTTTTTGTATTTACAAAAGAATCCAAACAATTATATGTATAATTCCATTGATTATATACGGTAAGAATAACCGATACCAAAGATTCATTATAATTTGGTATCGCAATTTTATTAAAATTTTTGTTATACTTCATATATATTGTATCTATACTATAAACATTTTCATAAGAAACAAAAGATTTAATTTGCTCCTTCATTTCCTTATAAAAATTCAAGCTTGCAATAATAACGATTGTTAAATCTTTATCCTGAGTTTTCAATCGCTCAGGAGCCTCCACTCTTACGCCTCTAATCCTTTGAAATTGCTTGGATTTATCATTATCTAAAAATGTATCAACACAAATATCATGAATTTTAAGTTCATCAAACAACTTTTTTCCAAGTTGAGACGCCCCAAAAATATGAACTTTTTTTCCAAGCTCCACTTGTTCATTTTTTATTTTCTCAAACATTCATTTCTGCTCCAAAAACGAATAACCACATTTGGCAAATTCCTCAAAATACATAAACTTTTTATCTCTTTCTGACATAACCGCCTCTGAAATATCGACTGGCCAAAGAATTCCAAGAATCGGGTCGTCAAACCTTATTCCACTATCACAATGTGACAAATATTCTCCTTCACATTGATAAATCATAATTGTGTTATCCTCTGTAGCCAAAAAGCCATGGGCAAATCCTTTCGGAATATACAAAGATATCTTATTATCTCCACTTAACGTAATCGACTCCCATTTTCCATATGTAGTGCTGTCATTTCTCAGATCAACAATTACATCCCATACGCTTCCGCTCACCACACTTACTATTTTTGCCTGAGGTTTATGGGTTTGAAAATGCAATCCACGTATAACATTTTTGTGTGATATAGAATAAAACAATTCATCCGTATTGAATGAAATCCCATTTTTTTCGTAAAAATTTTTTTCATATCGTTTACTGAATTCTCCTCGTATGTCCTGTCCTTTCATGCCCCAGATTTTTTTTGCCCCTCTAAGATTTAGATCTAACATTCTTATTTCACTCATATTTATACTCCTACAATTAAGTCCTTCAAATAATCGTTCAATGTATCCAAACTATTTTCTTTCATTAATCCTGGATCTTTTCTCCCATATTTTTTTAAACGAAAAGAATTCTCTTTTTTCTCTCCTAGCAAAAGTACTTTCCCACTATCCAATGAACACATAAGCAATTCTCCATCGCCAGTAATTGTTGTCCACATGATTCCTCCCCCTAAATCGACCCTGGCAAACCGATCTTCTTCTTCCAAGAACTCATAACTACAAGGTGACAAGAAACCAGTTACTACAATCTTATGATTAATTTTGACAATATCTATAAATCTACAGCCAATTCTTTCATCTCTATTTGTTCCAATATCATATCTTTTGTAATCATGAAATTTGCACTCCGAATAATATACCCTTCCGCCTCTTCTGGAAGTCATCCATAGATTACCATTATCTGCAAAAGCACATGAAAATCCATCCGTTGTTTCGGATATTTCGTGTATTACATACTTCTGGTCTTCCAAAAATATTTCTATCAGAGCATTTCCTTTACAATATGGTACATATAATTTTTTTCCTTCGATGCACCCTTTACAAAAAAATGATTTTTCTTCAATATCTAATGTATATTTAAGTAAATCCTTGCCCAAATCACTGAATACATTTACATCATCTATTAACGTATTATATTCAAGGACAATCGGCCATGCGGCCCCCAAGACATATATTTTATTTCCATATCTATACGCCCCAAAAAACTTCGCATAAACTGATTTTTCGTATGTATTCGGAAGTTTAAAAGCAATTGTCTGAATCTCCTTAGTCTCTAAATCAATTCTGTATATATTCTCTGCATTAAAAGGGAATAAATATACGATGCCATCCATAATAATCATAGATGAAAACATTCTTGTTCCTTTTCTTTCAAAAATAGACAGCTCAACCCTTAAATCCCCATCCAATAAGCCAAACGAATATAGTACCGAATCATCAAAATCAACAAAATAACACCTTTCATTAAATATTGCCGCACATTCAAATGAACAGAAAGTTCCATCTATTCCTATCACCATTCTTTCACACCCTTTACCTTAAATAGGTTACTGTACCGCCTTCACAATTATTTCGGCTACATATTGAATCATTTCATCTGTCAATCCAGGATAAACTCCAACCCAGAATGAATTTTTCATGATATAATTGGTATTTCTAAGTTCACCCACCACTCTATATGCATCTGTATTTCTGACAAGGTCAAAACAAGGGTGTTTTAATAAATTCCCCCCAAACAAAAGCCTTGTCTGAATATTATGAGCTTCAATATATCGGACCACTTCCCCACGATTCTTTTTACATCCGTTTTTTAACGTTATTAAAAATCCAAACCATGAGGGGATACCGTTTTCCACAGGCTCCGGCAATATTATTTTATCTCTGACTTCCGAGAGTTTTTCATGCATTAAATTCCAGTTTCGATTTCGCTTTTTAATGAATTCCGGTAATTTTTTTAACTGCTCGCATCCCACAGCCGCCTGCATATCTGTAGCTTTTAAATTATATCCAAAGTGACTGTATACATATTTATGGTCATACCCTTGAGGCAATTGACCAAATTTCCCATCATAACGGTGTCCACAGCAATTATCAAAGCCAGGCAAACAGATGCAATCTCTCCCCCAATCCCTATATGATAAAATCAATTTACTCAAAACAGGATGATTGGTATAAACGCATCCCCCTTCCCCCATAGTCATGTGGTGCGGCGGATAAAAACTTGATGTCCCAATATCTCCCCACGTTCCCGTAAAGCGCGTCTCACTGTTAATAGTATATAAAGCCCCCAGCGAATCACAATTATCTTCAATTAACCAAAGGTTGTTTTTCTCGCAAAACAGCTTAACCCTTTCTATATTAAACGGATTCCCTAAGGTATGTGCAATCATTACCGCTTTTGTCTTTTCAGAAAGCGCTTCTTCCAGTTTGCTTACATCAATATTATATTGCGGAATCGATACATCAACAAAAACAGGTACTGCACCATAGATAAGAATGGGGGATATCGTTGTCGGAAACCCACATGCAACTGTGATTATCTCATCTCTCGGTTTTATGCGTTTCTCGCCAAGTTCTTCGGATGTTAAAATACTGAAAGCAATTAGATTTGCAGATGATCCGCTATTCACAAGATGCACATATTTTGAACCAATCCATTTTGAAAACTCTAATTCAAATGAATTGGTAAATCTTCCGGATGTCAACCAAAAATCCAAAACACTATCCGTTAAGCTCTGCATTTCTTTTTCGTCAAAAACTCTGGCGGCATAGCATATCCGGTCGCCAGGTTTAAACAAATAATTCCTTCGTTCCTTTTCTATAAATTCATGGTAATATTCTGCCACAATCTCCTTTATTTCTTTTCTTGCCTCTTTTTCATTATTCCATTTTCCCATTGCTTTATTTTCTCTCCATTGCTGTATATTCAAATAAGACACATTGGTCATCCATAATATTCCTGATGATGCAGATACTTTCTGCTTCGCTCCCCGCTAATCATTCCATATGTTCACGAGGTCCTGGCATACCCAATACGCAATCATTGACTGCCTTCTAATGCCGACTTTTGTTTTATATATCATGAATACGCTCTTTAGTCCTTTCGGTAAAATTCTTGCTCACAGCTCAAATTTATCCAAACAGCTATTCTTATGACCCTATGGATTATACTAATGAATTCTCTGCTCTCCCTGTCCGCGTTTCTTTGCATTTAACGCCGTATTAACCTTCTCTTCCACCTGATATTCACAAAAGGGGCATACAAAAACTCCGTTTTTTTTCTCACCTATATTCCCACAACAACTACACTCCCTACTAATGTCTTTTCCTATGACTTCCACGATTTTTACAGACTGTTCTCGACATTTTTGCTTCAATCTGTTGCGGATATATCCTCTATGCCACAGTGTATTATAATGGTTCAACCTACTGTTCACTCCACCAGCCTTTGGTTTGGGAAACTTTGGAATATAAATCTCTTTGGGCTTCTCTATCCGCATAAATCGGTTAATCTCCTGATTAATGTAATTATGCAGCGTCTGCTCGTATCTTCTTTTTCTATGTCTGTATTTTATTCTCCCCGGATTATCTTCTTTATTATGGATATAGGTCCCCGTCTGTTTCCGAAGCCAGTCTGCATATTCTATCTGATAATTTCCTAATTCTTCCCCATACCGATGTCCTTCATCTGTCGTAAACATCGTATACATTCCAACCGCCACTCCCACGTAGTTTGTATAGTCAACATGTTCATGTACCGTTACGTAAATTGGAACTTTAATTTCTATTCTGCCTTGATCTGGCAACAATTTTATATAAAGCTGAGATGTGTACTGATTATTATCTGTCAGTGTAATAAATATACGTTTTCGTTTTTGTTTTACAGAAATATAGATTCCATGATCCGCATATCGATACGCCCTCTCTGCTATAAAAAATCCTTCTTCTACATCCGTATGCAATTTCAAATGATGCTTCCGCACCTGCCTGCAAAGATAATTCTGCAGCTTTTTCACATTAATCTTTTCTGCCAGTAAATCATGTTGTTCTTGCAGTTCTCGTTTTAATTCAATCGGTTTTCCATTCAGTACAGCTTCAAATGCATTGCTAACCTTTAATAAGAATCGTAAGTAATGTTTTTCCTCTTCCGTAAACCCTTCATTCTGCCCTACATGCTTCAAAACAATTGATTTAGTCTTTGCCCACTGGCACTTAATATCTCCAAGAGCATCAAACATTGCCAGATAGAAATATACCGAAGGCATTTCCAAACGTTTCCTTAAACCATCCTTTGTCATTTCATTTTGAACAGTATAGCCAGGATAAATCTTCGTAAGGCTGCCAATCCCTCCAAATCGTTCATATACATAATTTTTTACTTTCCTGTAATCTCTTGCAATTTCCAAGAGTTTTTCCATATCTTCGGCTAAAATCGGCTCTTTATTGTATTGATGGACAGTTTTGCATATCTTCTCTGTTGGCAATCTAACCACCTCATTTCAGCCGTATGGCTTTATAACAAAGTTCTTACGAAAACGAAAAACCATACTTTTTCGTAATCATTTTCATGAAAAATTTTTTGGACAAATATTACAATAAATGAGTGTTAAGTTTATTGACGAATTGTCGATAATATATTAGAATGATTAAGATATTTTATGAATTTCATCATTACGAAAAAGTATACTTTTTCGTAATACATTTTTATGTCTTATTGGATAAAAGCAATCCATCGTACGTATATTAGAGTGTGTCTATGGATATTTTATAGACGAAAAAGGAGAATCGCTTCTTAATTAGAATTAAGAAGCGATTCTCCTTTTATTCAGCAAGCGCTTACTGATAAAACCGTATCTTCCCAATCAACGGCAATTCTTTCCTGTCGCCCTTACAAGCGGAGACGATCCCCATGATTGCCAAGATAAGGAACATCAGACCCAGAATGTCAAAAATCCACGAAAACATCCCTCCGCCGAAATGAATGATCGAATGCAGCCCCCACACCCAATCACCTTCCAGCAAATCCACCAGCGAAGACGCTAGAAACAGTACCAATCCCTGATTCACATGATGTTTGACATACTGCGACTGCTTATCACCTGCCAGAAGCGGTATCAACAAAAGAATTCCAAGATATGAGAGTACGCCCATCGCTTTATTCCGGCTCACTTCACTCTGGTCAAAAAAGTCTGCTGAACCATACCGCTGCGCCTCATACCCGTACTGTCCATATCCTCCCGCATGCTGCCCATACTGGCTGTCCTGCTGATATCCTCCCGCTTGATACCCATACTGGCTGTCCTGCCCATATCCACCTGACTGATACCCATATTGGTTATCCTGCCCATATCCTTGCTGGCCATATGTATATCCTTGCGCGCCGCTCTGTCCAAAGCCCGTATCACTGTTCTGGCTGCCTCTGGAATAACTTCCCGATAGATTCGGTATCTGCGCGCCGCACTGCGGGCATGTCATAATCCCGTCATCCACCTTCGCACCACATTTCACACAATAAGACATCTTACCTGCCCCTTCCTCTATTAGAATAATTCTATTGTATTCCCAGTACGCCCGTTGCGCAATCCCTTTCTGGAATTTTAAGAAAATGATTCTTCCGAAAGCCCCAAAATCTCCGCCAGCACCTCCACGATGATCTCATTGGTACAGGACTTCACATACCCCAGCAAATGCAAAGAAATCTCATCCTGCTTCTGCGCTTCCGAAAGCGTATCATCCCTTTTTGTCTTTTCAATCAGCTGAATTAACTGAGGCGTCAGCTCCTCATACGTCTCAATCGTCGTCTGCGTGACCATCTTACGCAAATCATCTTTTTTAGTCGGCACCATACATATCCCCCCTCCTTTATCTGCAATTACGATTACCCGATATTGCGCACCTTGAAATCCCTCTGGGCCTCTCTTTGCTGATCCTTCTTCGCAATATCCTGCCGCTTGTCATACAGCTTCTTCCCCTTGGCCAGCCCAATCTCGACCTTCACAAGACTGCCCTTAAAATAAACTTTCAGCGGCACGATTGCCACCCCTTTTTCCTTCGTCTTCCCAAGGAGCTTGTTGATCTCCGACTTATGGAGAAGGAGCTTCCTGACCCTAAGCGGATCTTTATTGAAAATATTTCCCTTCTCATAAGGGCTGATATGCATACCATAGACGTAGACCTCGCCATTGTCCACACGGATAAAAGACTCCTTGATACTGCACTTGCCCATCCTGAGAGATTTTACCTCAGTCCCATGGAGTGCAATTCCCGCCTCATAGGTATCCAGAATAAAATAATCATGGTATGCCTTCTTATTATTGGCAATCATCTTCCCATTCGTCTTTGCCATATGCATGACCTCCTTCTATCAAAACACTCTTTATTGCCACCATATCCGGACAAACATCACTCAGAAACCGAATCTACAATCTCAAAATCAATCGTCCGAAGCATCCTGTCCGCATCCATCACCCGCACCCGAACCCGCTGCCCCAGCTTATACAACTTGCCGGAATGCGCCCCTGCCATCTCGTACCGCTCCTCGTAATAATCATAATGGTCGTCTGACATGTTCGCCACATGCACCAGGCCTTCCACAGTATTCGGCAGCTCCACATACATTCCCCACTTCGTCATGCCGGAAATCACGCCTTCAAATTCATCCCCAATATACTGCTGCATATACTCGACCTTTTTAAGCTTAACTGTCTCACGCTCTGCTTCCTCAGCCCTCCGCTCCATCTCACTGGAATGCTTCGTCACTTCCGGAAGGATACGCTGATAATGAGCCATCCGCTCCTCATCCATCCGCCCGCGCAGGTGATCCTTAATAATCCTATGGATCTGCAGATCCGGATATCTCCGGATAGGCGAAGTAAAATGTGTATAATAATTCGCCGCAAGTCCGAAGTGCCCCACATTTTCCGGCATATACCGTGCCTGCTTCATTGAGCGCAGCGCCAGGCGGCAAATCAACGCCTCCTCGGGCGTATCCTCCACCTTGGCAAGGAGCTTCTGAATCTCCTTAGGGCGGATCTCATTGACGCCGATATGCATGGAATACCCAAAATTATTGATAAATGCGGCAAGTGTCCGAATCTTCTCCTCATCCGGCGGCTCATGGGTTCGATACACGAAGGGGATCTCCTGCCAGAAAAAGTCCTCCGCCACCGTCTCGTTTGCCAACAGCATAAAATCCTCAATTATCTTCGTCGCTACATTCCGGTCATAGGGCAGAATCTCAAGCGGCTTGCCGTCCTCGTCGAGCCTAAGCTTCGTCTCCGGGAAATCAAAATCAATCGACCCGCGCCTCTGTCTGCGCTCCCGCAGAATCCGGGACAACTCCCCCATCCGCCGGAACATAGGCAAAAGATCACGGTATCGTTCCATCTCTTTTTCATCGCCGTCCTCCAGAATCTTCCTGACACTGGTATAAGACATACGCTCATCCACGTGAATCACCGTCTCCGCAATCTCGTGGGAAACCACAATCCCTTTTCGGTCTACCGTCATGATACAGCTAAGCGCCAGCCGATCCTCCCCCGCATTCAGCGAACAGATCCCGTTGCACAGTTTATGGGGCAGCATGGGAATCACGCGGTCAGCCAGATAAACGCTGGTTCCCCGCTCCCTTGCCTCCCGGTCAATGGCGCTGTTCTCCTGGACATAGTTCGCCACATCCGCAATATGGACGCCCAACAGGAAATTCTCTCCCTCCGCCGTAAGGGAAACCGCGTCGTCCAAATCCTTTGCATCCTCCCCGTCAATGGTCACCATCTGCCAGCCCCGTAAGTCCTTCCTCCCTGCCATGTCTGCAGGGCTGACCTCTTTGGCCACACGATCCGCCTGATTCAGAAGCTTCTCAGAAAATTCCACAGGCAGGTCATACCCCTTCACGATCGACATAATATCCGTGCCAGGGTCATTGACATGCCCGATGATCTCTGTCACCCGTCCCTCTGGATTCCGCCCCGGCTCCCCATAGGAAGTCAGCTCCACCACCACCTTATGCCCACTGACTGCTCCTTTCGCTTTCTCAGCCGGCACAAAAATATCATAGGGAAATCTTTGGTTATCCGGCAGCACGAATCCATAATTCTGCTGTTCCTTTTTCCGGTACAGTCCTACGACATGGGTCATCCCCCTTGCAATGATCCCCACAATCCGGCCTTCCCGGTTCCGTTTTTCTCCCTGATGCTCCTTCGTGATTACAAACTCCACCTGATCCCCATCGAATGCACCGTTTACATCCTCCTCACAGATATAGACGTCCCCAAAGCCATCCTCCGTTACGACGAACCCGAACCCCTTCAGGCTTGCGCGGAACGTCCCTGCCAGTCGCTTGGCCTCCCCCTTGCAGAACTTTCCCCGCTTTGACAGGTAGATCTTACCGTCCGCCTCCAAAGATTCCAGCACTTCCCGCAGCTCATCCCGCTGTTCCTTGGGAACCTGCAAGATCATGGCAAGCTCCTTGAACTTCATCGGAACATACAGACTATCACATATGAAGTCATAGACCACCTTTTTTCTCTTTTCAAATGCCTTGTCCATCTCCTGGTACTCCTCCCCACTCATAATATGTATCCCCATATACAAAGAGACACCCCTATACAGGAGTGTCCCACCATTCTCATAAAAATATGCCGCCTATGCAAATACTTTTAAATTCAACACCGCTGCCAATACAATAAACAGGATTGCAAGGAACTTGGTAGACTTCACCAGCGCGCCCTCCATAGAACGCCCCTTGTTCTGCCCCCAGTAAGTATCCGCCATACCGCTGATCGTCCCAAGTCCCGCAGACTTGCCTTCCTGCATCAAGACAATCGCTGTCAGTGCAATACAGTCTATTGCGAATATAATCATTAATATTATCTTTAGAATCTCCACCTTCTACACCTCCTACGGCTAAACCTTTTTTATTCTACCATAAGACGCCTGAAATAGCAAGATAGAGCCACAGCAAAATGAATGAAAATTTCAGATTAAGCAAATGGATTCCGGTATTGTGCCACATCCCCCAGCCGTTCCTCAATCCTGAGGAGCTGGTTATACTTCTCCACCCGCTCTGAGCGGCAAGGCGCTCCGGTCTTAATCTGCCCCGCATTGAACGCCACGGCAATATCTGCAATCAGCGAGTCCGCCGTTTCGCCCGACCGGTGGGAAACAATCGTCCGGTATCCCGCACATTTCGCTGTTTCAATAGCATTGAACGCCTCGGTCAGCGTACCGATCTGATTCACCTTAACCAGAATCGCATTGGCTGCCCTGCGTTCAATCCCCTTCCTAAGCCGTTTCTCATTGGTGACGAACAAATCATCCCCCACAAGCTGTAAGTTTGCCCCCAACCTGTCAGTCAGAATCTCCCAGGCGTCCCAGTCTTCCTCATCCAGCGGGTCTTCGATAGACGCAATGGGAAATTCCTGTGCCAGCTCCTCATAATAATCAATCAATTCCTCCGCCGAACGCACGACTTGATGCCCGTGCATCTTACTCTCGCCCTCAAAAATATATTTCTTCGCGGACTTATCATACAGCTCCGTGGCCGCCACATCAAGCGCAATCACAATATCCTCCCGTGCCTTGTATCCGGCGACCCCGACGGCGTCCATAATGAAACGGAGCGCCTCCCTGGCATCCGGAAGATTAGGCGCAAATCCCCCTTCGTCGCCGACCCCGGTACTGTAACCATGCTTTTTCAATAGATTTTTCAGTGCATGGTAAATCTCTGCACACATCCGAAGCCCTTCCTTAAAGCAGCATGCCCCCACGGGCATAATCATAAATTCCTGAATATCAATGGTATTGTCCGCATGCTTCCCGCCGTTCATGATATTCATCATCGGCACCGGAAGACGTTTCCCATTAGTTCCTCCAAGATAGGAATAGAGGGGAATCCTAAGGGACTTGGCCGCTGCCCGGGCTGTGGCCATAGACACTCCCAGCATGGCGTTCGCCCCCAGGTTTGACTTATTCTCCGTACCATCCAACTTACACATAATCCGGTCAATCATCGGCTGGTCAAACACATTTACCCCGATGATTGCAGGCGCAATCCGTGCATTCACATGGTCCGCAGCCAGTTCCACCCCAAGCCCGCCGTAACGCTCTGCCTTGTCACGCAGCTCCAGCGCCTCATACTGCCCGGTAGACGCGCCGGAAGGAACACTCGCCCGCCCCAGGAACTCGCCGCCGGCAAGGACTTCCACTTCTATAGTCGGATTCCCGCGGGAATCTAAGATTTCTCTTGCGTATACATCCGTAATCGGTAAATACTTATGCATCTCAAAATCCTCCTTTATAGGAGGTATTATGCGCCGATTTTCCAATTCTAATGCAGATTCCGGAATACCATTGACATTTCCAGACGTCAGCGTTACAATCGGGTGTGGTATCAAAAGAATTTTTTGTCGAGGTTAATCATGAAATCACAATTTAAGAACTTTATCAATCTAACTCTGAGTACGCTGGTAATGGCGGTCGGAATCTATTTCTTCAAATTCTCCAATAACTTTACCTTTGGGGGAATCACAGGACTTGCCGTCTTAGTCGCTAAATCCGGCGCAATCTCCGCGGGAGATTTTTCATTTGTGGCAAATATGGTTTTGCTCATCATCGGCTTCTTTGTACTTGGCAGGAAATTTGCTGCAAAGACCGCCTACAGCAGCATCCTTCTTTCAGTGGCGCTGTCAGGGCTTGAGCGGATCTGTCCCTTAAGCCACCCACTGACCGACCAGCCCTTGCTGGAACTGATATTCGCCATAGCCTTGCCGTCCATCGGCTCTGCCGTCCTGTTTAATATCGGGGCGTCCAGCGGCGGGACAGACGTAATCGCTATGGTTATGAAGAAATACACCAGCTTTAATATCGGGAACGCACTGTTGGTCACAGACTTCTTCATCACCCTTGCCGGATTCTTCGTGTTCGATATCCAGACAGGGCTATATTCTTTCCTGGGGCTTGCGCTTCGCTCCTTTATGATTGACGGGTTCATCGAAAGTCTGAATCTGTCCAAGTATTTTAACGTGGTATGCAAGAACCCACAGCCAATCTGCGACTTCATAAAAGATGAAATACATAGGAGCGCAACGATCGTCGAGGCAAAAGGTGCGTTCAGCGGCGAAGACAAGTACATCATCTTCACAGTTTTGAACCGTTTAGAGGCGGTACGCCTTCGGAACTACATCAAAGAAAATTCACCGGATGCATTCCTGCTGATTTCAAATACCAGTGAAATCATCGGGAAAGGCTTCCATTCTATCTGATTTTTGGGAACGGATAGGGAAAGGGGATGTTGCAAATTTGCAACATCCCCTTTCCCTATAATGATTGCCGCCTAAATCCCTTAGCCGACCATCAGCCCTTCCGCCTTAATCACATCTATCACCTGTCCCACGTATTTCTCACACAGCTCATCCGTTGCCGCCTCGACCATAACCCGGATTACCGGTTCCGTCCCGCTTTCCCTCACAAGGATACGCCCATCGTCCCCCAGCGCCTTTGCCACTGCATCTACCGCCTTCGTGACTTCTGCATTCTCTCTCGCCGTCTTCTTATCTGCCACCCGGACATTCTTCAATAACTGCGGATAAATCTTGACGGGCTCAGCCAGCTTTGCAAGGGACAGTTTCTTCTCCAGCATGACCTCCATCACCATCAGGGACGTCAGGATACCGTCCCCGGTAGTGGCATGCTTGCTGAAAATAATATGTCCCGACTGCTCCCCGCCAAGGGAGAAATTATTGCGCACCATATTCTCATATACATATTTATCGCCTACAGCCGTCTTCTCGTATTTCAGCCCCACCTTGTCACAAGCCTTATAAAGCCCAAGGTTGGACATAATCGTGGTCACAATGGTATCCCCATTGAGACGCCCGTTCTCCTTCATATACTTCCCGCAAATGTAAAGAATCAAATCGCCGTCCACCACATTGCCGTTCTCATCCACGGCGATACACCGGTCTGCGTCACCGTCGTACGCAAAGCCAACGTCCAGCTTCTTCTCCTTTACATACTTCTGCAGAACCTCGATATGGGTCGAACCACAGTCCGCATTAATATTCGTCCCGTCCGGCTCACAGTTTATCACATAGGTCTTTGCGCCCAGCGCATCATACACGCTCTTGGCAATGGCAAAGGCACTCCCGTTGGAACAATCCAAGCCCACCCGCATATCCTCAAAGGAACGGGTCGCCAGCGAAATCAGATAGCCGATATAACGGTTCCTCCCCGCCGCATAATCCACGGTACGCCCGATATTCTCCCTCTTTGCAAGGGGAAGCTCGTCAATCTCCCCGTCTATATACGCCTCGATCTTTTCCTCCACATCCGCTTCAATCTTATGTCCCTTCCCGCTGATAATCTTAATTCCGTTATCATAGAAGGGGTTATGGCTCGCCGAAATCATGATTCCACAGTCAAAATCTTCCGTCCTCGTCACATAAGAAACACTGGGCGTCGTAGTTACATGTAACAGGTACGCATTCGCCCCTGAGGCGGTGATTCCCGCTGCCAGCGCATACTCAAACATATAGCTGCTCCGCCTCGTATCTTTACCGATCACAACCTTTGCCTTGTGATTCTGCCCATAATACCATCCAAGAAAACGTCCGACCTTAAACGCATGCTCTACAGTTAAAACCGCATTTGCCTCGCCCCGGAAACCATCTGTTCCAAAATATTTACCCATAATCATTAACTCCTTCACATCATTTGCCTTATTTACCGTTTTTTTTGCACAATAATAACAAAATACTTTACTATTATATAAGGTTTTAGGGAAATATACAACTGTAAATTTTAAATAGCATCTCAGAAAGGCAGCCGGAAAATGCTATGAAAATGACATTTCCCGACTGCCTTTTTATATCACGTCTTTAATGATGGAACAGTCTAAGGCCTGTGAACGCCATTGCTATCCCATATTTATTACAAGTCTCAATCACGTTATCATCTCTGACTGACCCGCCAGGCTGCGCAATATACCGCACGCCGCTCCTATGGGCGCGCTCAATATTATCCCCGAACGGGAAGAATGCATCCGACCCAAGGGATACATCCGTCAGCTTATTAAGCCACTCCCGCTTCGCCTCTCTGGAAAATACTTCTGGTTTCTCCTTAAAAATCCCCTGCCACGCGCCGTCTGCCAGCACATCCATATAATCTTCCCCGATATACAGGTCAATCGCATTATCCCTGTCCGCACGGCGGATGGAATCCACGAAGGGCAGCCCCATCACCTGCGGGGACTGCCTCAGCCACCAGTTATCCGCCTTCTGCCCCGCAAGGCGCGTACAGTGAATCCTGGACTGCTGCCCCGCACCGATTCCAATCGCCTGGCCGTCCTTCACATAGCAGACAGAATTCGACTGGGTATATTTCAGCGTAATCATGGAAATCACCAGATCCCGTTTCGCCTCTTTTGTAAGCTCCTGATTCTCTGTCACTACATTTGCAAAAAAAGCGTCGTCAATCTTCAGCTCATTCCGTCCCTGCTCGAACGTAATGCCAAACACGTCCTTATGCTCCAGCGCCTCCGGCACATAATCCGGGTCGATCTGAATCACATTATAATTCCCGTTTTTTTTCGCCTTCAGGATCTGAAGCGCCTCCGCCTCGTACCCCGGCGCAATCACGCCGTCCGACACCTCGCGCTTAATCAGCCTCGCCGTATCCACGTCGCACACATCCGACAGAGAAATAAAATCCCCGAAAGAAGACATTCGGTCAGCCCCCCGCGCCCTCGCATAGGCACAGGCAAGGGGCGACAATCCGCCTAAGTCGTCTACCCAGTAAATCTTCGCAAGGGTATCTGAAAGGGGAAGCCCTACCGCCGCCCCCGCAGGCGACACATGCTTAAAAGACGTCGCCGCCGGAAGCCCTGTCGCCTTCTTTAGCTCCTTCACTAACTGCCATCCGTTAAATGCATCCAAAAAGTTAATATACCCCGGCTTACCATTCAGCACCTGAATCGGCAGCTCCCCACCATCTGCCATATAAATCCTTGACGGCTTCTGGTTCGGGTTGCAGCCATATTTTAATTCCAGCTCTTTCATCTCAAATCATCCTCCCTTTATTTTTTACATTTCAGAAGTACACGGACTTACTGGTTCTTGTTCACAATCCTCGTCCTGTATTCCCCTGTGGCAATATCAATGTACCGAACGAAGAGCGACACCTTATTCTCCTCGTTCAAGCTGTCCCACAGAAGCTCTGTGAACGCATCCATATCATCAGAAATTTCAATCAGCTTCGGCTCGCCCTCAAAACTCGGAAGCGGCTCGCCGTCACACTGGTATGTGTGGATAAAATGCCCTTCCCCGGCCGCCGGATTCTCATACGCAAACGTATACCGGTTACAGCTACCCGGACATCCGTTATTGCTCTTCAAAATCGACATTGCATAATTGTAATTCCCCTTTTCAATATGCATAATTCCCGAAATCCTCGGCGTATAGTTGGGAGCATCCGGCTCGAACTCCCTGCACCGCAAAGACTGCTCGAAGGTCATCTGCCTATCCATCCCTTCATAAATGGTATCGGTCTGATCCCCATTAGTCACAATGGTCTTGTTCCCCAGCACACGCACAGGAGCATAGATAACCAGGCTCGGATCTGTCAGCTTCGCCGGGTCAAAAGCCTGTGTCCGGATTCCTTCCCCATCCTCCACAAAAATACGGTTCCGGCTGTTCACGCTTCGCCCCATGATAAAATAAGCAGTCACGGCATGCCTTCCATCCGGGCTTTTCCCGATGATAATCCCCCGTCCCGGATAAGAATTCCCTTTCAGTTCCTTGTCGATTGCTAACATTTTCATACAAAATCTCCTTTATTCGATGAATTTTGACCTGTTAATCTATTATATAAAAAATACTGCCCATTTTCCAGTAGTATTTTCTATTGAATACATGTTTTTAGAATGATACAATGGAAACATCATAATAAACAGGGGGACAAGTTTCATGCGAAAACCAACATTTCTTATCTCCTGCATATTTGCCTTCGTATTGCTGACAGGATGCAGCGACAACAAAATCGACGAATATGTAGGAGGACAGATTACTTCCATCAAGGAAAATGGTTCCGACAGCTTTGCCGCAATGCTGGATGAAGGAATTGCCGAAAGCAATGATTTATACGTCCTGCAATTTCCGGAAGAATTGCGGGAGCCTTATCTGGAATTCATGAAGGATTCCTTCAGTTCCATCTCCTTTGAAGTGGCAAAAGCAAAGAAGATGAACGACGGGACATTTTCCGTCCAGGTGACATACACTCCGCTCAACATTAAGAAGACCGTAGAAACTGCCAACGTCGAACACATCGCTTCTCTGGAGACTACGGAACTTACCGGGGCAGTGACTTCCATACTGGAAAAGGATACTAAGCTCATAAAAAATTCTCCTTCCTATGAGGAAGAGACGATAACGACGCTGAGTGTATACAGCGAAGGGGAATCCTACAAGATTTCAGAAGAAAGTCTCGGGAATCTTCTCTCCCAGGCTTTGTACGGAGCCATGACGCCTTATGACCAAGTCTGCGACATCCTGGACTGCTACGACTTCGTCAAGGCATACTTAGACGCCTCCTTCAAAGGCGACGTCGCCCGTTTTGCGCTGCATACCGACCGCACCGAGGAAGAGGCGCTCGCATGGTATGAGGCAGACGTATTCGACCCGCCGTCTGATTTGAGCGAAGCCTATGTGGCAAGATATCAGGAATCCTTAAAGACCATGATGAAGCAGTGCCAGTACACGGTGGGCATCCCTAAGAAGGAGACGGGAATCTTTAGTTATACGGTAGAGATCAAGACTACGCCAAACACCAGCTTAACCAGCGCTTACTCAGAATTTGAGGGCGGGACATACTACTCCATCGAGGAAGTTTCCTCCGGCCTGGTGACGGCAATGGAAAAATATGCCGCTGCGCCTACCTTTGGAGAAGAGACGTCCATGACGATTTCCTTTAACGCTTCTTCCATGCTAAGCGCAGAAGATGATAATTCGGAGCTGTCGGCGCTGGCGACTACCATCTTCATGATACCGTAAAAAATACCTATAATAAAAGGAGGTTGTTGGAAAAAAGGTTATCTTTCCCAGCAACTCCTTTTGATTAGGCGTTCCATCTGCTATTGCCATTCACATAGCTATTTTCTTATGAATCTTGCAAATGCTCAGTACACAGTCTTGTTCCATTGATATTTTTTCATATCAACATACTCTCCCACGAATTCAACCCCTTCTGCCTTTAGAAGCTCCGTCTGTCGGTTGCATTTCCCGCTTCCGAATGCACAGGACATCCTGCCGTCCTTCGTCACTACACGGTGGCATGGCAAATCACTGTTACATGGAACCGCATGGAGGGCGTACCCCACCACCCGCGCCCAACGGCGGTTGCCCGCAAGCGCGGCAATCTGCCCATAGGACGCAACCTTCCCCTTGGGAATCTGGCGGATTACGTCATATATTTTTTCAAAAGAATTTTTTTCTTCCATTCTTTTATCTTCCCCAATCTCTCAGAGATCTCCTTTTCTTCTCCCTGCGCCGTCGGATGATAATACTCCCGCTGGCCAAGAGACTTTGGCATACACTGCATATGTGTTAGTTTTTCCTCCGTATCGTGGGCATATTCATATCCCTTGCCATATTCCAAATCTTTCATCAGTTTCGTCGGCGCATTGCGAAGCTGTAGCGGGACCGGCTCTGCCTGCAGATTCTTCACATCCTGCTTGCATGTTTCGCAGGCTGTATAAAGAGCGTTAGACTTAGGTGCCATAGAAAGATAGGTAACGGCATGGGTCAGATGCACGTCGCACTCCGGCATCCCAAGGAAATGGCATGCCTGATATGCCGCAACTGCCACCTGCAGCGCACGGCTGTCCGCCATCCCAACATCCTCACTGGCGAAACGGATCAGCCTTCTCGCAATATACAACGGATTCTCCCCGCCCTCTAACATTCTGCACATCCAGTAGATTGCCGCGTCTGGGTCGCTGTTGCGCATGGACTTGTGGAGGGCTGAAATCAGATTGTAATGTTCCTCCCCATTTTTATCATAGAGCAGGGACTTCTTGCTGATACACTGCATAAGCCCCGCGTCCGTCACCAGGATGCCCTCGGCGCTGATTTCCCCGTTCGTCACAGCCATCTCCAGCGTATTGAGGGCAGTCCTGGCATCACCGTTGGCAAATGCTGCGATTGCCGCCACCTGCCGTTTCGTAATCCGGACATTCTGCGCCCCGAACCCTTTCGGGCTTCTGATTGCCTGTTCCAAGACCTTTATCAAGTCCGCTTCCTCCAATGCCTTTAAAACGAACACCCGGCATCTGGACAACAAAGCCGCATTGACCTCAAACGAAGGGTTCTCCGTGGTCGCGCCGATCAAAACAATACTTCCCTTCTCCACAAAAGGCAGAAATGCATCCTGCTGCGCCTTATTAAAACGATGAATCTCATCCACAAACAAGACCGTGCGGATTCCAAGCCTCCGGCTGCTTTCTGCCTGATTCATTACTTCTTTGATTTCTTTCATTCCGCTGGTCACGGCGCTGAAATTAATAAAATCCGCATTCGTCCTGCCGGCAATGATTCCCGCCAGCGTGGTCTTTCCCACGCCCGGAGGTCCCCAGAAAATCATCGAAGAAATCTGGTCCCGCTCAATCAACTGCCGCAGCATCCTTCCCTCTCCCAGCAAATGTTCCTGTCCCGCAAATTCTTCCAATGTCGATGGCCGCAGACGGCTCGCAAGCGGCGCCGTCTGTTTCCTGTCGTCAAATAATGTCATCTGTTCCATCCGACTTTCTCCCGTTCCTTCCACTCTATCTCTAATCTTACCTATCTTCAATCTCAACCACAGCCATTATCTCTGTAACGCTGCCGCCAGGAAGCTCATTAGTCCCAATGGTCATCCTTGCCGCCAGACCTGCTTCGCCGTATAATTCCCGAAGCAATATAGACGCACCGTCCACCACCCCTGTATAGCTTCCGAATTCATCCGCACACCTGACATAGCCAATCATCTGCACAAACTGTCTGACTTTATCCAGATCTCCCAGCTCTGTCTTTAAGACTGACAGGATATTCAACGCACTCAACCTTGCGCCCTCCTGCCCCTCCTCAACCGTTAAATCCTTTCCGACGATGCCCTTTACCTGTACTACACCATTCAGATGCGCCGTCTGCCCTGCAAGATATATCAGATTACCTACCCGCCTTGCAAGTACATAGACCCCTGCCGGGGCGGCAGTCTCCGGCAGTTCCAAACCCATTTCCCGCAACTTTTGCTCGACTCTCATCGTTCATCCTCACTCTCTTTTCTCTATATTAGACACTGTCCATTCCTCCTAAAGGGAATTTCCTTAATAGAACCTGCATACCTTCTCCAAAATCATTTACCGGCACGGCAGTTATCTGCCCTCTCCAAAGTCATTTACCAGCCGCTTCAAAGGGACATCTCAATTATCTTCGTAGCCACATTCTCCCTGAATGCCGTATCATGTTCCACAAAAAGAATCGTCGGCCGGAACTTCAACAGCAATTCCTCAATCTGGACACGTGACAGCACATCAATATAATTCAACGGCTCATCCCACACATACAAGTGAGCCTGCTCACACAAACTCTTTGCCAGCAGTACCTTCTTCTTCTGCCCTGCACTGTAAAGGCTCACATCCTTTTCAAACTGCTCCCTCTCCAGATCCAGCTTTCGCAACACCGCCTTGAACAGACTCTCCTCCAGCCCATACTCCTGCGCCATCTCTCTTAGATTCCCCTTTAGATACGAGGTATCCTGAGAAATATAGGAAATCTTGATTCCGGAAGCCACATGCACATTTCCTTCAAATGTAAGCTCCTCTCCAAGCAATAATTTCAGGATACTGGATTTCCCGCATCCATTTCTTCCGGAAAGGCACACCCGCTCCCCCTGCCGGATATCAAAGCAAATACGTGAACACACCTTATGATTGCCATAAAAAACCGCCACATCCTTCCATTCTGCAAGCAAATCCGTATGGTATGCAAGGGGGCGGATTTCAAGCGCATCCATGGTTTCTATGTTCCTAAGCAACTTCGACTTCTCTTCAATCGCCTGTTGCTGACGGTTCTCCAGCACTTTCGCCCGCTTCATCATCTTAGCCGACTTATGGCCGATAAATCCTCTGTCCGGACGCAGCCCTGCCACACGCTGTCCCTTTTTACTCTTCTCCACCTGATCCGACCAGCCGGACGACTGTCTTGCCGCCTGCTTCAGACGTTTTACTTCCGACTCCAGCTTCTGGTTCTGCGCTGCCTCCAACCGATCTGACGCTTCTTTGTTCGCATACCAGGAACTAAAGTTTCCTTTCTGGACATCAATATTCATCTTATTGATTGAAAGGATATGATCCACACAGGAATCCAGAAAATTCCGGTCGTGGGACACCAAAATAAATCCCTTCTTTCTATTTAAATACTGTGCGACCTGCCGCCTTGCCTCCACATCCAGATGATTCGTCGGCTCGTCAATTAAAAGGAATCTCTCTTCCCCAAGGAACAGAGCCGCCAGCAGGACTTTCTCCTGCTCTCCATAGCTCAGTGTGTAAAATGGGCGGTACAGTGCCTCTGCATCCACGTTCAGCAGATTCAATTCACGGAACAACTGCCATTCTTCAAACTGCGGATTCATCTCCTCCAGAATCTCAAGCGTCATTCGGTCTTTTTCCTTCACTTCATAGGGAAAATAAACGAATTTTACACTCGATGATATCCGCCCCTGATATTTATACTTACCCATCAAAAGATTCAGGAAAGTAGTCTTGCCGCGGCCGTTGCGCCCTACAAATCCCAGTTTCCAGTCCGTGTCAATCCGGAATGATACGTTTTTGAATACCTCTTCAAAACTGCCTTCATATGAAAAGCTCAAATTTACTACATCAATCATTGCCATATATGCGCACCTCCTGTACATCCGTATCTCGTTCATCATTTTCTATTCCGACACACCTTTCTGCAGGACTTCCGGCTCAAACTCTGCAAAAAACTGCTGCCATTGTCTTTTCTGGCAATCTTCTGTTAAAAGTGCAAAATGATACCCTTGGGGGTATAAGAGATACGAAAAAAGCTGCAAGAAAGTCTCCTTACAGCCTCACGAAATACACACAATGACTCTCTCCCAGAGAAACATTGCTTCGATTACTATTTCAAAATGAAAGGATGCCCGACTTTCCTGCTATCGACATAACAAATAGACGGAATATGTTCCGTGACTATTGTTATGCAGTTACATTTGTAATTAGCAAGAAATCATCCTCATCCTTTCATCTCCAATCTATTATATGCTAAAAACAGGATAGCACAGTGCAGTACAAATAGCAAGCATTAATTGCAGCACATCAACTGCTTCAACTGTCTGCTATGGTTTGAAACCGTCTTTTTTAACATATCGACGTCGGTCTGTATCACATCAATCTGTTCAACTCCCGACTGATACCGGTTATATGTAGTAAGATAGCAGCCTTCGATATTCTGTAAGCGAGGCGAAAAATCATTTTCCATATTAAGGTTAATATTCCTCACAGAAATTTCAAGATTATGAACTTTCACCTGCAAATCAGAAACTTCCTCTTGTAAGATGTCAACGTTCTTCTTGAGTTTCTCCATCTCCGTCTGTAAGTTTGAAACATCTGCCTTCAGATTTGCGACGTCTTCTTTCAGCTCCGCGACGTCTTCCTTGACTTCCTTCATGTCTGCCTTCAGATTCGCGACATCTTCCTTGACTTCCTTCATGTCTGCCTTCAGATTCGCGACATCTTCTTTCAGCTCCGCGACATCTTCCTTGACTTCCTTCATGTCTGCCTTCAGATTCGCGACATCTTCTTTCAGCTCCGCGACGTCTTCCTTGACTTCCTTCATGTCTGCCTTCAGATTCGCGACGTCTTCCTTGACTTCCTTCATGTCCTCCTTCAGATTCGCGACATCTTCTTTCAGCTCCGCGACATCCTCCTGTAAAGCTGACACATCCGTTTTAATCTCTTTTATATCCTTTTTTATCGGTTCTAACTTTTCATCCAGTTTCTTATCCAGTTTCTCATCTAACTTTTTATCCAACATCACAGATATAGCTGACAATAATTCGCTATTGCTCATATCGCTACACCTCCCAAAAATCTACGGAAAACTTCCTACACCAACATCACCGACAAAAACAGACTCTCCCTTCCATCTATAGTCTAACACAAACACCTACGGTTCACAATCGAAACTTTTCGACAAATATTGACATCCAAAAGCAGCTAAAACACAAAAAAATTCTCCGGAATTCGACATTAATATTTCCTTAGTGTGTCATTGGAATCATCCGTCGTCTTGTCAATTTTCCGGATCACCACATAATATCCGTCCCCGTCACTCGTCTTCACCTTCACACGGTCGCCGGCTTTATGTCCCCTGACTGCCTTTCCCAGAGGAGATTCGATACTGATAAGCCCCTGCAGCGAGTTTCCCCGCACACTCGTAACAAGACGGTAACTTTCTGTCTCATCATCGTCCTCAAAATAGACCTCCACCGTATTATTGATTCCTACTTCATCATCTCTTGAAGTATCCGAAACAATCCTTGCATTCTTGAGCATCTTTTCCAGATAGCGTATCCGGCTCTCATTACGGTTCTTGTCCTGCTTCGCTGCCTTATATTCAAAATTTTCACTCAAGTCACCCTGCGCCCTTGCCTCTTTGACCGCTTCTAGTTCCTTCTTCCGCACCACAAGTTTCCGGTATTCAATCTCTTCCTTTATCTTCTCCACATCGCTTCTGGTCAGCTGTTCTCCCATAATTGTTTCACTCCCATCTCATTTACCAGTCTCTCTATATTGTACTCCGTATCCCGGCTATCGTCTAGTGTGCTGGCACATTTGCTTTCAATCAAATGTGTCAGCTAGTACAGCGAATATTAAGTAATTGGCAGTTTGGCGCAGGACAAATGTGGTCAGTCAAATGTGCATTGCAAATGCCGCCAGCATGTCTCTCAGTGGTTTCCAGAGATAGGGATTCGTATCCTCAAGGAAATGCTCGACCTGTAGCCCAGTGGTCACTCCTCTCTCGTACAACAGGCAGTGGGTTCCCTTTGCCGTCTCTCCGATTGCCGTCTCTCCCATGGCGGACACCCCTACTGCAATCTCTTTTCCCAATGCGGCAACGCCCGCACTATAGATTCCAACTGCCGTCGCGCCAAATGCAAACACGCCGACCGCAAGTTCTCCTCAGACCATTCCCTTGATGATTCCTCTGCCACCTTCTGCACGGCGTCGATTTCCTCTTCTCCCGGCAGTTTTTTCCTTGCCGGAAATCCCCCGCTCTCTTCATCCAGATAATCTTTCAAAAGATAATCCAGGCTCACCTGAAAAATTTCTGACATCGTGACCAATTTTGATATCTCCGGAATACTGCTCCCTGCCTCCCATTTGCTCACAGACTGTCTGGTAATACCAAGCCTGTCTGCAAACTGTTCCTGAGACATTCCTGATTTTTTTCTCTGTATCGTTAGTTTTTCTGCCAGATTCATTTACCTACCCGCCTTTCTCATTTCTGTCTTTCTTCCTTGTACTTTAATCCGAAAGCCAGAAGAAAACAAGAAAACAATGCTTGGTAATTTGTCAACCAGCAGTTGCACCCCTTTGTTTTCAAGGAATTCTATCGATTCTCCCTCATCGCCCTGCAAGGGCTTCCATAAGCAACCACATTGCCGGGAATATCTCTGGTGACAACGCTTCCTGCGCCAATGACCACATTGTCCCCAATCGTCACGCCCGGCATGATGATCGCACCTCCTCCGATCCAGACATTATCTCCAATGACCACCGGAGCCGTCTGAGTCTTACAGAACGCAAAAGAACCGTCTTCCTTTGGCTCCCCGAATCTGTCGGCCGCATTTGCCGGGTGAAACGCCGTATAAATCTGGACATTCGGGGCAATCAAAGCATTATTGCCGATGATGATTTGATTATCATCTAAGAATGTGCAGTTCATATTGACTTCGCAGTTATTTCCAAAATAAATATTGTTCCCATAATCCACATAGAACGGAGCCGTAATCCACAGATTCTTCCCGTGTCCTCCAAGCAGTTCATGCAGTATGCGCCCTTTTTCTTCTGCATCTGCCGAATCTGCCTGGTTATAATCCCTTACCAAATCTTTCGCTTTATGCCACTGCTCCAACAATTCTGCGTCACCGCAGTCGTAAAGCTGTCCTGCCAGCATTTTTTCCCTTTCTGTCATATATCTGTCCCTCCTTAACTTGGCAAATGTCCCAATCGCCCAATGAACTCATTCTACCACAAGCATTTATGCAAATCTACAAATTACTTAATTTTCCCTTAATCCGGTTGCCCCTTGTCCGAAAATCTTCTATACTAAAAAAAATTATGATATAAACATGGAGAAAATGAAGATATGTTCAAAAAAGGCTCTAAAACATGGAAAAAACTGAAAAAACTTGCCAAATACAGCTCTTTGCTTGCCATCATGGGCGCTGTAGTTTTATTGTGTACGGACGGTTATGTGAAGAAGAAGGCGGGCGGCGCTATTTCTTCGGAGGAAGCTGTCGTAGATGCTGAGCAAAAAGCTGACGCTATCCTGGTCTTGGGCGCGCAGGTGAAACCCGACGGCAAGCCGTGCCTAATACTGAAAGAACGGCTGGATACGGGAATCCGTTTATATCAGGAAGGGGCGGCAGACCGGATCATCATGAGCGGGGAGCATGGCAGCGACGATTATGACGAGGTGAATACGATGAAATCCTATGCAATCAGCCACGGGGTTCCGTCTGAATGTATCTTCATGGATCACGCTGGTTTCTCGACTTATGACAGTATGTACAGGGCGAAGGAGATTTTTCAGGCTAAGAGCCTGGTGGTAGTGACGCAGGAGTACCACATGTACCGCGCCCTCTACGACGCCATGGCCTTCGGACTTGACGTGCAGGGCGTACCATGCGACACTGCGGTCTACAAGGGCGATACTTACCGGAAGTCACGGGAAATCCTTGCGCGGATGAAAGATGTGGGATTTACACTGGTGAAACCCAAACCGGCCCTGTTGGGAGATACGATTTCGCTGAAGGGCAGCGGGGATGTGACGAACGATAAAGCTTTATAGCATATACCCTAACCGGCGGAGCATCTCCATATCCGTTTCTATCGTATATCCTGCCGTTGTCAGCATGTCTCCGGTGATTGCGGCATTTGCCCCAGAGCAAAAAGCCCCTTCTCCCTTATCCTCCATCAGCCCTCTTCCTCCCGCAAGGCGGATGAACGCATCCGGCAGGATAAACCGGTAGACCGCCACGATCCTTCGCATATCATCTACGGTCAGACGGGCATTTCCCTCATAGGGAGTCCCAGGAATGGGGTTCAGCATATTGACCGGAACGCTCCTAATTCCTAATTCTCTTAGGGTAAATGCCATATCTATTCGGTCTTCCTCCGTTTCTCCCAATCCCATAATGCCGCCGCTGCATACGCTTAGCCCTGCCGCCTTCGCCGCCTTGACGGCGTTTACCTTATCCTCGAATGTATGGGTAGTGCAGACATTCGGGAAGTTCCTGCGTGAAGTTTCCAGATTGTTATGTATTCTGGATACTCCTGCCTCTTTCACTCTGCAGTACTGTCCTTCGTCCAGAAGCCCAAAGGATGCACACACTTTGATGTCTGTCTGCTCCCGAATCTCACGGATTGCCTCGCACATTTGCTCAATCTCGGCGTCCTTCAGCGACCTGCCGGAGGTTACAATAGAAAACCTGTGTACGCCATGGTCTGCATTATATTTTGCCTGACGGACAATCTCCTTTGTATCAAGTAACGGATATTCCTCTGCTGCCGTATGGTAATATGCCGATTGGGCACAAAATTTACAGTCCTCCGGACATTTACCGCTCTTTCCGTTGATGATTGTGCAGATATCGAACCTATTTCCGCAAAAGTGTTCCCGAATCTCGTCCGCCGCCTTGCAGAGTTCTTCTAATGGCCCGCCATACAGGAGCAACGCCTCGTCCTTTGTAACTGCACCGCCGCTGTTTATTTTTTCTTTCATTCTTTTTACAAATGTCGTATGCTCATCCTTTGTATTCATCTTTGCCTCCAAACGTTCTGAATCATTATCCTAAATAACTATATAGCCAATCCCGGCAAATTGTCAACCTATTTTTTCTTTCTGTTTACATTTTGTGTCAGCAGAAAGAAAATGGATTATTTTCCAACCTTGCTTATTGACAAAAAACTTTTCACTGGTATAAAATTCAATAAGATTATTCCAGAAAGGATGCTGTCTACTATGAATCTTATTAAAAAAGCCTATTGCAGGACATTCCAGGCAGGACTAAAAATCGCACTGCCCTTCCTGCCATACCGGAAACCGAATATTGTCGGCAGCGTGAAAGCGCTTCCAGACATTTTACAAAAACACGGATGTGATCGGATTCTCATTATCACAGACGCCGGTATCATGAAGCTGGGGTTGACCAGACGCCTTGAGAAAGTCCTTACACAGAATCAGATTCCTTATTACATTTATGACAAGACCGTAGCCAATCCTACCACGGCAAATGTCGCTGAAGCATTGGAGTTGTACCTCGAAAATAATTGCAATGCAATCATTGGGTTTGGAGGCGGTTCCAGCATGGACTGCGCCAAGGCGGTTGGCGCGCGTATCGCCAAACCAAAACAATCCCTTGCCAAAATGAAGGGCATCCTAAAGGTTCTCAGAAAACTTCCTCTCCTGATTGCCGTCCCTACCACGGCAGGAACCGGAAGCGAGACCACTCTTGCTGCAGTCATTACCGACGCTGAGACACGGTACAAGTATGCAATCAATGATTTCCCTTTGATTCCAAGATATGCCGTGCTTGACCCCAAAGTCACGTTAAGCCTTCCGCCGTTTATTACTGCCACCACAGGGATGGATGCGCTGACTCATGCCGTGGAGGCTTATATTGGAAGATCTACCACCTACGGCACGAGAAAGAATGCACTGATGGCTGTCAGCCTTATTTTCCAGAATATTGACAAGGCTTATACGGCAGGGAGCGACATCGACGCACGGAGAAACATGCTGCATGCTTCCTTCTATGCCGGATGCGCATTTACCAAATCCTATGTGGGTTACGTACACGCAATCGCCCATTCCTTAGGTGGAGAGTACAACGTGCCTCATGGACTTGCGAATGCAATCCTGCTCCCATTTATGTTGGAAGCTTACGGTTCCCGTATACATAAGAAATTATACCGTTTGGCCGTGGCAGCGGGGATTTGCCCGGAAGGTACGCCTTATGATGCAGCCGCCGGAGATTTTATTGCGGCAATTAAGGATATGAAGAAACGCTTCGGCATCGGTGATACCGTAAAAGAAATTCAGGAGGAGGATATTCCAAAACTTTCCCACTATGCGGACAAGGAAGGAAATCCGCTGTACCCTGTGCCTGTACTGATGGATGCAAAGGAATTGGAGCGGTTTTATTATCTTTTAATGGAAAATCCTAAAAAAGGAGGCGCTTTATATGAATGAACAGGAAATTAAAAACATTGTGACCAGTCAACGGAAATATTTTAATACCGGCGCGACTCTTGCTGTTGAAGGACGGATTCAGGCGCTTCAAAAATTAAAGGATAGCATCTTGAAACATGAGGAGAGGATTCACGATGCGCTGAAAAGGGATCTGGGCAAGAGCGGTTTCGAGAGCTATATGTGCGAGACCGGGCTGGTTCTTAGTGAAATCAGCTATATGCTGCGGCATATCCGCTCCTTTGCGAGGGAGAAACGGGTAAGGACTCCCCTTGCGCAGTTTCATTCCCGAAGCTATAAGAAACCTTCTCCTTACGGAACCGTGCTGATTATGAGCCCATGGAACTATCCGTTCCTGCTGACCCTTGATCCTCTTGTGGACGCAATCGCGGCAGGGAATACGGCTGTGCTGAAGCCAAGCGCATATTCCCCATGTACCAGTGAGATTGTTTCTGAAATTATCCGGGAATGTTTTGATGAGAAATTTGTCTGCGTTGTCACTGGCGGGCGTTCTGAGAATACTTGCCTATTGAAAGAGCATTTTGATTATATTTTCTTTACCGGAAGCCAGACGGTGGGCAGGGAGGTTATGCGGCAGGCTTCGGAACATCTGACGCCTGTGACTCTGGAACTTGGCGGAAAGAGTCCTTGTATTGTGGAGAAAACAGCCAATCTTAAACTTGCGGCAAAGAGGATTGTATTTGGTAAGTTCCTGAACTGCGGCCAGACTTGTGTAGCCCCGGACTATATTTATTGTGACAGGGCTGTGAAGGACAGGCTGGTCAAGGAGATCAAAAAGCAGATTCAGCACCAGTTCGGCAAAGAGCCGCTGAAACGGGCGGATTATGGGAAGATTATCAATGAGAAGCATTTTGACAGGATTACCGGACTGATGGAGCCGTCGAAAGTGGTCTGGGGCGGGAACTCTGACCGCGGGGCATTGAGGATTGAACCCACGGTAATTGATAATGTCACGTTCGGGGATGCGGTAATGCAGGAGGAGATTTTCGGACCATTGATGCCAATCTTGACGTTTGACACGTTGGACGAGGCTATCCGTAATATCCAGTCTATGCCTCATCCGCTGGCGCTTTATATTTTCTCAAATGATAGGAAAGCGGTGGGGAAGGTGACTTCTCAGTGCGGTTTCGGCGGAGGATGCGTCAATGATACGGTCATTCATCTTGCTACCTGCGAGATGGGCTTTGGCGGCTTCGGCGAGAGCGGTATGGGGGCGTATCATGGGAAGGATGGGTTCCGGACATTTTCACATGAGAAGAGTATTGTGGATAAGAAGACGTGGATTGATCTGCCGATGCGGTATCAGCCTTATCGGAAAGTGTATGAGGGGATGGTGCGGATGTTTTTAAAATAAGTTGTGGAAAATCCCCAAAACACGTATGTTTTGGGGATTGAAATCCATATTTGATATTTCGTTTGCATAGCTCTTGCATAGTTCCGAATTTTAGCTTATCGGCCTTCGGGCCAACTTGGCTCGAAGCTGTAGCATATAATCATTGCATTTCAGAAAAATAAAAACCCACAAACCAAATTTGTCTGTGGGTTTTCTGTCTCTTTTTTGTTCGTAAAAACTGCTTATCTCTTGCATAGTTCCAAACGCCCAAAATACGGCATTTTCAAGCACTTTGTTAGTTACCTGTTACTTACCCATAAATACTCATACGATCTCATTTTGTCTTATT
>CAJTDD010000022.1 GCA_910574885.1 Lachnospiraceae bacterium
TTGTAATAAGCCTATTGCCAATCAAATATTTAGAAGAGGTGTTGGAATTTTAAAAACGGTAATTATAGTAATTTGAGCAACAGAGATATTCATGCGTTTGTCGTGGAATCCGGCAAGTATGCATAGAAAACAACCCTGAATGGTGCTATAATGAAAAGAAAAGGGGTTGGAGATATGAGACTTGAGTTTATTGGGGCGGCCCATGAGGTAACTGGAAGTTGTCATTACCTGAATGCATGTGGGAAGAACATTTTAATCGACTGCGGCCTTGAGCAAGGACCTGACTTATATGAGAATCAGGAATTGCCGGTAGCGGCAGGAGAGATTGATTATGTGCTTCTGACCCATGCCCATATCGATCACTCCGGCAAGATTCCGCTTCTGTGCAGGCAGGGATTTGCGGGAGAGATCGTCACAACATTTGCCACGTCAGACCTGTGCAATATTATGCTCCGTGACAGCGCCCATATTCAGGAGTTTGAGGCAGAGTGGAGGAACCGGAAGGGAAGGAGAAGTGGGGAGGAGCTTTTTGAGCCGCTGTATACCATGGAAGATGCCGACGCCGCCATTAAGCTTCTGGCTCCCTGTGATTACGAGCAGCGGATTACCTTGTGCGAAGGAATAGACGTACAGTTCCACGACATGGGGCATCTGCTTGGGTCTGCCAGTATCGAGGTATGGGTCACGGAGGATGGGGTTACGAAGAAGATTGTTTTCTCCGGCGATGTGGGAAATGCGAACCAGCCGATTATTAAAGAACCGCAGAAGGTGAAAGAGGCGGATTATATCGTGATTGAATCTACCTATGGCGACAGGACTCATGGGGATGTGATTCCGGATTATATCGGCGAGTTTACGAGAATTTTGCGGGAAACGTTTGCCAAAGGAGGAAATGTGGTGATCCCGTCCTTTGCGGTAGGGCGTACCCAGGAGCTTCTGTATTTTATCCGTGAGATTAAGGAGAAGGATCTTTTGCCGGAGTTTCGGGGATTTGAGGTCTATGTGGATAGTCCGCTGGCGATTGGAGCGACGAACGTATTTAACAAGAACGTTAAATCTTGTTTTGATGAAGAAGCAATGGCGTTGGTGGAGAAGGGGATTAATCCGCTGCTGTTCCCGGGGCTCAAAACGACGATTACCAGCGACGAGTCACGGATGATTAATTTCGATGAGAAACCGAAAGTAATCCTGTCGGCGTCCGGTATGTGCGAGGCGGGACGTATCAGGCACCATCTGAAACATAATCTGTGGCGTTCCGAGTGTACCATCTGTTTCGTGGGGTATCAGGCTGTGGGGACTCTGGGGCGCAAGCTGATTGAGGGCGCCGAGAGTGTGAAGCTGTTCGGGGAAAATATCACCGTGAATGCGAAGATTGAGGTTCTGAGAGGAATCAGCGGACATGCGGACATGAACGGGCTGTTGGATTGGCTTAACGGGTTCGAGAAGAAACCGGAACGTGTGGTTGTAGTCCATGGCGAGGATCAGGTGACGGATCATTTTGCCCGGCTTGTGGAAGAGACGCTAGGGTGTCCGGCGTTTGCACCGTATTCGGGCGGCACGATTGACCTGATGACCAATGAGATTGTGACGGAAGGGGTGAAGGCTCCTAAGAAGGCGGCGGAGAAACCGGCGAGATCCCGGGCGGCACAGGCGTTCCAGCGGGTGGTCGCGGCGGCAAAGCGGCTGCTTGAGGTGGTGTATCGGAATGAAGGACTGGCGAATAAGGAGCTGGCGAAGTTTGAGACACAGATTCAGAATCTTGCGGATAAGTGGGATCGGTAGAAAGATATTTGACAATCTCCATAATAGTATGATAGCATGAAAAAAATGCCGAAGTGTGTGGACGGTGAGTTGTTGTGACACAGAATTCGGCAGAAGAAAGGAAAGAGACAGAGCATATGGAGATTAAAACGGACTATACGGATATACATTTTCAAGAGAACGGCAAACTAAAACTTCTCATCATCGTAGGGACACGCCCGGAGATTATCAGGCTTGGGGCGGTAATTCATAAATGCCGGAAATATTTTGACTGCATTCTTGCGCATACCGGGCAGAATTATGACTACAACTTAAACGGCGTGTTTTTCCACGACTTGAAGCTTGACGCCCCTGATGTATACATGGACGCGGTCGGGGACGACTTAGGGGCGACGGTGGGCAACATTATCAATTGTTCCTATAAGCTGATGAACACCATCCACCCGGACGCGCTTCTGATTCTGGGCGATACCAACAGCTGCCTTTCGGCGATTGCGGCAAAGCGGCTTCATATCCCCATATTCCACATGGAGGCGGGGAACCGGTGTAAGGACGAGTGCCTTCCGGAGGAGACAAACCGCCGTATTGTAGATATTATTTCGGACGTCAATCTTGCATATTCCGAGCATGCCAGAAAATATCTGCATGAATGCGGCCTGCCCAAGGAGCGTGTGTATGTGACCGGGTCGCCAATGGCAGAGGTGCTTCGCCAGAATCTGCCAGACATTGAGAAATCGGAGATTTTGGATAAACTGGGATTAGAACCCAAGAAGTATATCCTGCTCTCTGCCCACCGGGAAGAGAATATTGACACGGAGAAGAACTTTATTTCCCTGTTTACCGCGGTCAACCAGATGGCAGAGCGATACGATATGCCGATTCTGTATTCCTGCCATCCGAGAAGCAGAAAAAGGCTGGAAGAGACGGGATTTGAACTGGATTCGCGGGTGGTGCGCCATGAGCCGTTAGGCTTCCACGACTATAACCATTTACAGATGAATGCGTTTGCCGTGGTTTCGGATTCAGGGACATTGCCGGAGGAGAGCAGCTTTTTCACAAGTATCGGAAAGCCCTTTCCTGCAGTCTGCATCCGAACCAGTACGGAGCGCCCCGAGGCGTTAGATAAAGCTTGTTTTGTGCTGGCGGGCATTGATGAGAAGTCGCTTCTGCAGGCGGTGGACATTGCGGTACAGATGAACCTTGACGGAGATTATGGGATTCCGGTACCAGATTATGTGGAGGAGAATGTCAGTACCAAGGTGGTCAAGCTGATTCAAAGTTATACCGGGGTTGTGGATAAGATGGTTTGGAGGAAGTATTAGAAACAATAGTGCAGGAAGCAGTCGGGAAATGCGATATCTCATTTCCCGACTGCTTCCTGCACTTTGTTTGCGGGGCTGCTATAACCGATGAAAACCTTTTTCCCTTCAAAAGCAAACCCATAGTGATGAATCTGTTCCCTGGAAAATCCCTTGGCAGACAACTCGATGTCGTATCCTTTTTCTTCAATCTGCGCCAGAGCATTTTTGGCAGTTTGTTCCAAAGTAATTTCAGAATCCGGAGCTTTCACTTTGAACTCAAACACATACGCATTTTTCCCCCTGTCAGTTGGTTCCATAATGACGTCGTACCTTCCAAGACCGCTTTCTCGGTTTGAGCTAATCACATACTCAAGTTTGGCGTCTGCAATCAATCCTAAAACAAAACCATGGTAAAATCTTTCCGGCTCTGTCTGTTCAGAGGGATGGTTGCCGCTATCAAAGAAACTGAATGTATTTAACGCCATCTTATTCATGTAGTGGTTCATATATCCCACGTTATTTTCAAGAAGCGCTTTGATGAAATCATTATAGCGGGCGGATGATTTCTTAAACCACCCTTGAATCATCCTTCGGAACTCTTTCATTACCTCAAGATTGGTCAATGATAACTGATAAACTCCTTCTTCGGATAGTCCGTCTGCTTTTAGATAGCCTGACGCAAGGAGCAGGCTCCAGATTGCTTCGCTGCTTTCTCCTAGCTGGTCGAATATGATTTCTTCGTCAATCTCCGTCTCAATGCTTTTACCTTCGAGCAGATCTTCCATTGCAATCTTAATGTCGGAAGCGCTTTCCTGGATAAATTTGCTGACCAAATGATTGGAGCTGGTATTCGCCCAGTAAGTTCCAAATTTCTTCGTATCCAGATATTTCGTGATAGACCATGGGTTGTAGATGTCTTTTCTGTTACCAAAGCAAAATCCGTCATACCAGAGCCGTACTTTATCAAGCGTACTGTCAAGCTCATATTGTTGAAGAGATGTCTGTACTTCTTCCTCAGTAAAACCAAACGCCGTACAATATTTCTCAGATGTTGTAGTAATAACCTCAAGGTTATTCAGGTCGGAGAAAATAGATTCTTTGCTTACTCGGGTAATCCCGGTCATGATTGCCCGATTTAAAGATATATTTGACTTAAAGGTCAGATTAAACATACTGCGGATCAGCGTTGACAGTTCGTTCCAGTATCCGGACATATAAGCTTCCAGCAGGGGAGTGTCATATTCATCAAGAAAGATCAGGACTTTTTTCTTGTGATAGCGTTCCAGATACATAGAGAGCGTATATAATGATGACGCCAGCATAGTATCAGAAATTTTTTCCCTGGGAGAGGGCTGTATGGAATAATTCTGGAAGGCATCATAGTTAGCGCTTTCTTCTCTGCTCAACGCATCGCTGCATTTCAGATAGGAATGGGCGTCATAAGCATTTGCCACGGCTTTAATGATGCCGTCTCTTGCATTGGAGAAAAGATCCGCCTTCACCCCGGCAAAACTCAAAAAAATTACCGGATATGTTCCCTGAATCCTGCGGTATTCCTCGGATTCCCAAATAGTAAGCTCTTTAAATAAATCACTTCTGCCCTTATATTTTTCAGAGAAAAAACATTCCATCATACTCATGTTCAAGGTTTTCCCAAAACGGCGGGGACGGGTTATGAGGGTAACTTCATCACGTTCCTCCCACCATTCCCGGATAAAATCTGTTTTATCTACATAGAAGGATTGGGTCGTCCTTATTTTTTCAAAACTCTGATTCCCAATGGAAATAGCGGCTTTCATAAGCTCTGTCGGCTCCTTTCAGATGGCGTACGTTTTTATATCCAGATTTTATCACACTGTCTTTTGCATATCAAGGGAACTGTCTCTGTCAAGGACCAAAACTTTTTTTATTTTCCTGTTTCAGGAATACGACGCCCTTCAAGTGAGAATCATTTTACTATACAAAGATTCAAATTTATTTATCTGGTAGGAGGGCTCTTTTTATGGCACAGGGAAAAGTTGAAATATGCGGGGTAAATACGGCGAAGCTCCCGATCCTGAAAGAAGAGGAGAAGGAGGCTTTGATTGCCCGGATTAAGGCGGGGGACGCCGAGGCGAAAGAGGAATACATTAAGGGCAATCTCCGGCTTGTATTGAGTGTAATCAAGCGTTTCGGGGCAAGCAACGAGAATCCAGACGACTTGTTCCAGATTGGGTGTATCGGGCTGATTAAGGCAATCAATAATTTCAATACGGAGCTTGACGTGAAATTTTCAACTTACGCAGTACCTATGATTATCGGCGAGATCCGGCGGTACATGCGGGACAATAATTCCATCCGTGTCAGCCGTTCGCTGCGGGATACGGCATATAAAGCGATTTATGCGAAGGAAAATTATGTGAAACGGAATCTGAAAGAACCGACTGTTCAGGAGATTGCAGAGGAGATAGGGATTTCCAAGGAGGATATTGTGTTTGCGCTGGACGCCATCCAGGCGCCTATGAGCCTGCAGGAGCCGGTTTACAATGACGGCGGCGATGCCCTTTATGTGATGGATCAGATCAGCGATACCAAGAACAAAGAAGAAAAATGGGTAGAGGATCTGTCCTTGGAGGCTGCCATGGAGCATCTGGGGGAGCGGGAACGGTATATTATTAAGCTCCGGTTTTTTGAAGGAAAAACCCAGATGGAAGTAGCGGAGCAGATTCAGATTTCTCAGGCCCAGGTCAGCAGGCTTGAGAAAAATGCGCTCCGGGTGATGCGGCAGTATCTTTCATAATGCGTAGGGAACCTGCTCTGAAAAAAGGGGGGTTCCCTACTTGCATTTTCAGTATGTCTATACTATGATTAGAGCATGGAGGGTATTTACATTATGAAAGCATGCATATTTGATTTAGACGGAACATTGACTGACACACTGGAATCCCTGACATATTCGGTAGCCGAGACGTTAAAGGAGATGGGGATGCCGCCCATCACATCGGATGAATGCCGCCGATTTGTTGGAAATGGAGCCAGGGTTTTGATTGAGAAGTCCCTCAAGGCAGCAGGCGGTGAAACGGCGGCCGGAAGGCTTGACGAGGGGATGGAGATCTATGGACGCATATTTGACGCCAACTGTACATATCATGTAACACCCTACGAGGGCATCCGGGAGATGCTGTCAGAACTGAAAAGCCAGGGAATCCGGCTTGGAGTCTTGTCCAATAAACCTCACAGGCAGACGGTGAAAGTTGTACGGGAGATTTTCGGGGAGGGCGTGTTTGACTGTGTGCAGGGACAGCAGGAGCAAATCGCGAGAAAGCCAGATCCAGAAGGGGTGTACCGTTTAATGGAGGCGTTAAATACAACGAAAGAGGAGTGCCTGTATGTGGGCGATTCCGAAGTAGATATTCGGACAGGAAAGAATGCGGGAGTCAGGACGGTTGGCGTGGCATGGGGATTCAGAGACAGAGAGGCTCTATCGGCTGCCGGGGCGGAGACGATTATAGACGAGCCTGGAGAACTGACGGGTATCCGGATATAGCGGGAAGAATACCTGGAAAGCGAAGGGATCCGGCGCACCCAGGAGCAAATTCAGATAGAGAGTGGGAATAAGGAGGAAGAGGTAAGATGTATGAGTATGATGAAGAGTGCCTGAAGACATTTCTGAAAAAGCAGGGACAGCTATTTGACGAGCCGGTAGCAGAGACATTGGAGGAAGCGGAGGCTTTCCTTGAGGACTGTATGGCGGCGGTCGTGGACAGTATTAAGGAAGTAAAGGAATTTCTGGAAGAAGGGGGCGCAGACGTGGAGGGAATGTCCGCCGAGGAGCTGGAGGAAGCGTCGGAAGTCTTCGCGCTTCCCGGCGGAAGATATCTAATTGTGGAGGGATAGAAGCCCCGTACAAAAAGCCGTAACTACTTGGTAGTTTCGGCTTTTTTCAGCGCTTCTTCGATTGCATTGATAATGACCTGGGAGGTATAAGGGTTCTCCTCGGAATACTGGATATTTTCTAATGACTGATGGTCATACACCTGCTCCGCAATATCTTCAATCGCCGGCTGGATTAACGGAAACATGGTCGCCACCGTCTCATCCAGGTTGGAAAAACGGATGGAATTGATGTGGGACTCATCCACCGTTACCTCCACCTCCAGAGCAGTATTATTCAAGGTGACGGTAGAGGTGTAGACCCCCGGCATGTATTTTTCTTCGATGCTGCCCGCTTCTTTATTCTTAGGAAGGAACATGAACAGCAGCAGTATGATTAGCAGGATTGCCAAGGTCGCGAATACCGCTGTGTAGATAATCTCCTTCATATGCAATACGACTATTTTTGTTCTGGAACTCATAAATTGCCTCCTGTATTGGGTATGATATTTGGTTTTCTATAATGTATGAGAAAAACAGGAAAATTATTCATTTCTTTTTGCGTGACAAATGAACCTGCTTCTTGTATAATAGGAAACCGAGGTGAAGAAAAGATGTTTATCATTGCAGGGCTTGGGAATCCTACATTACAGTATGAAGGAACCAGGCATAATGTAGGTTTTGAGGTCATAGATGCCCTTGCGGGCAAATATAATATTTCTGTAGACGGTAGAAAGAACCGGGCATATGTGGGAAAAGGGCTGATCTGCGGCAGGAAGGTGATCCTGGCAAAACCACAGACATATATGAATCTCAGCGGAGAGAGCATCAGGGGGCTTACGGATTATTACAAGGTGGAGCCGGAGGATGAACTGTTGGTCATCTATGACGACGTGAGCCTGGATGTGGGACAACTGCGCATCCGCAAGAAGGGGAGCGCAGGCGGGCATAATGGGATTAAGAATATTATCTCGAATCTTGGGACGGAGGTGTTTCCGAGAATCAAAGTAGGAGTGGGTGAGAAGCCTAAGAACTATGATTTGGCGGATTATGTGCTCGGGCATTTTTCCAAAGCCGAGCGGGAGTTGATGGAAGAAGGATACAAACAGGCAGTCTGTGCCATCGAGACGATTCTTGAGGAAGGGACGGATGCCGCAATGAATCTATATAACAGGAAGGTAAGGCCAGCCGCCAAAGAAGTATGACAGGATGGGAGGGCTAGGCAAAACCAGCCTTAGAACAGGAGGAGGCATCAGGATGCAGGCCTTAATTGCGCCGTTAAATGAGTTGGCAGAGTTTGAAGAGCTCTACAAAAACCGAACGAAGGAACGGGGGATGATACGTGTCTGCGGATGCGTCAATTCCCAGAAAACACATATGATGTACGCGTTGAGCGATGGCTTGAAATATAAAGTCATCGCCTGTTCCAGTGAACTCAAGGCGAAGCAGATATATGAAGAGTACCATTTCCTCGATCCTCAGACGTACCTGTATCCGGCAAAGGATTTGCTGTTCTATCAGGCTGACCTCAGGAGCAAGGAACTTCTGCGGCAGCGTATGGAAGTGATTCAGGCGTTGGAGGAAGGAAAACCGATGACGGTGGTGACGAGTTTCGATGCATTTCTGGATTCGTTAGTTCCCAAAGAAGTAATCGGAGAGCGGTTCCTGAACATTAAGAATGACAGCGCCCTGGATTTGGGGGAAATGCAGCGAAGGCTTACGGAGCTTGGATATGACAGGGAAACACAGATTGAAGGGTTCGGGCAGTTTGCCGTCCGGGGAGGCATCTTGGACGTGTATCCTCTGACGGAGGAGCTCCCCGTCCGTATCGAGATGTGGGGAGACGAGGTGGATTCCATTCGTACTTTTGACGTGGAGACACAGAGGTCTATCGAGAACCTTACGGAGATATCCATCTGCCCGGCAATTGAATTTCCTCAGGAAGGGGAACGGAGGGTGTCGTTTCTGGATTATTTCCCTGTGGATGAGACAATCCTGTTTCTGGATGAACCTGTGCGCCTTAGGGAAAAGGGCGAGGGCGTAGAAGCGGAGTTTATGGAGGCGCAGAAGAAGCGGGTGGAGAACGGTTATGAGATGACGGATGGGGAGGTCAGCCTGTTCGGGACGGAAGAGATTCTCCATAAAATCAACGATTACAGCAGCATCGGTTTTTTTGCGCTGGATATGCGCTGCAAGATTCTGGAAACCAGAGGTTCATTAAGCCTTCAGGCGAAAACGGTTAATCCTTATAACAGCAGCTTTGACATGCTGACCCGTGATTTAAAGCGTCTGAAACGAAACGGATACCGGGTAGTTCTTCTTTCAGGTTCCCGGACAAGGGCAAAACGCCTGGCGGAAGATTTGCGGGACTATAACCTGAGCAGTTTCTATAGCGATGACCTGGATCGTAAGGCGGCTCCCGGCGAAATCATGACGGCTTACGGCCATGTAGCCACAGGGTATGAGTACCCGATGATAAAATATACGGTAATCTCGGAGACGGACATTTTCGGGAAGGTGAAGAAGAAAAAAAAGAGAAAACTATACGAAGGACGGAAGATTCAGGAGTTTTCCGAGCTGAAACCGGGAGATTACGTAGTTCATGAGAATCATGGGCTTGGAATCTATCAGGGAATCGAGAAGATTGAGGTGGATAAGATTTCCAAGGATTATATGAAGATTTCCTATGCTAAGGGGGGCAATCTCTATATTCCGGCGACCCAGCTTGATTTGATACAGAAGTATGCCAACGCAGATGCAAAGAAGCCAAAACTGAACCGTCTGGGAACCCAGGAGTGGAACCGGACGAAATCCCGGGTACGGGGCGCCGTCCGGGAGATTGCAAGGGATTTGGTGAAACTGTACGCCGCAAGGCAGAAGCAGGAAGGCTACGTGTATGGGGAGGATACGGTCTGGCAGAAGGAATTCGAGGAAATGTTCCCCTTCGAGGAAACGGAAGACCAGATTCATGCGATTGAAGCCGTGAAGCGGGATATGCAGAGCAAAAAGATTATGGACCGGCTGATTTGCGGGGATGTTGGATTCGGGAAGACAGAGGTTGCAATCCGGGCGGCGTTCAAGGCGGTGCAGGAGGATAAGCAGGTGGTGTATCTGGTTCCGACGACGATTCTTGCACAGCAGCATTATAATACGTTTTTGCAGAGGATGAAGGATTTCCCGGTAAGGGTAGATTTGATGTGCCGTTTCCGGACGCCTGCCCAGCAGAAGAAGACGGTGGAGGATACGAAGCGGGGGCTGGTGGACATTGTAATCGGCACCCACAGGGTCTTAGGAAATGATTTGAACTTCAAGGATTTAGGGCTTCTGATTATTGATGAGGAGCAGCGTTTCGGCGTGCAGCATAAAGAGAAAATTAAACAGCTAAAGGAAAATGTGGACGTGTTGACGCTGACGGCGACGCCGATTCCCCGGACCTTGCATATGAGCCTGATTGGAATCCGGGATATGAGCGTCTTAGAGGAGGCGCCCAATGACCGTATGCCGATTCAGACCTATGTGATGGAATATAACGATGAGATGGTACGGGAAGCCATTGAGCGGGAATGTGCGAGACAGGGGCAGGTCTACTATGTGTATAACCGGGTGGAGGATATTGCAGAGGTTACGGCGCACATCCAGAAGCTTGTCCCGGAGGTTTCCGTGGAGTTTGCCCATGGGCAGATGAAGGAGCATCAGCTTGAGAAGATTATGTATGAATTCATCAGCGGGGAGATCGACGTGTTGGTGTCCACTACCATTATTGAAACCGGGCTTGACATTTCCAATGTGAATACCATGATAATTCATGACTCAGACCGGCTGGGGCTGTCGCAGCTGTATCAGCTCAGGGGAAGGGTGGGACGTTCAAACCGGATGGCGTACGCATTTCTCCTGTACCGGAGAGACAAGATGTTAAAGGAGGTTGCGGAGAAACGGCTTGCCGCTATCCGAGAATTTACCGACCTTGGCTCCGGGTTTAAGATTGCTATGCGGGATCTGGAGATCCGAGGCGCAGGGAATCTTCTGGGGGCGGAGCAGCATGGCAATATGGAGGCTGTGGGGTATGACATGTACTGTAAGATGCTCAACGAGGCGGTCCGGCACATGAAAGGCGAGGCGGAGGAAGAGACTTATGTGACGACGCTGGATTTGAACGTAGATGCATTTATCCCGGATTCCTATATTCCCAATGAATACCAGAAATTGGATATTTATAAGCGGATTGCTGCGATTGAAAATGAGGAAGAGAAGGAAGATATGACGGAGGAGCTGACGGACCGTTTCGGGGATATCCCTAAGAAGGTGGAAAAGCTGTTGGAGGCGGCCAGCTTAAAGGCTTTGGCCCACAGCGTATATGTCACTTCCGTGGAACAGAAAGGCGAGACGTATTATTTTACCATGTATGAGAAGGCAAAGATACAGCCTGGAAGGATTCCGGCGCTGATCAATGAATTCCGGGGGGATCTGACTCTAAAAACGGACGGGGAGAGTCCTTGCTTTATCTACGAGAGGAAGGGCAGGATGCGGAAGGAAAAGGGAGTGGATGCCCTGGCAGTTGTGAAAAATGTGTTAAATGGCATGAAGGGATTGATTGAGCAGTAAAAAAGGGATATAATGAAGGCTGATATGCTTGAAGGGATGATACGAAGGAGGTATATAGAGATGAAAAAGAAGATTTTAATGCTGATGATGGCAGGGATGCTAAGCGTGGTTTCCCTTGCCGGGTGCAGTTCATTTAAAGAGGATGAAGTAGTGGCGACGGTAGGGGATCAGAAGATTACGGCTGATATTGCGAATTTTTATGCAAGGTATGTGCAGGCGCAGTATGAGACTTACTATTCGGCGTATCTGGGAGAGAATATGTGGGACAGCGAGGCTGCAAAGGGCAAGACTTATGAGGAATCTGTGAAGGATTCCGTGCTTGAGAGCCTTGAGGATATGATAGTCCTGGAGGCGCACATGAAGGATTACGAGGCGGAGCTTTCCGACGAAGAGAAGAGTGTCGTTGAGAAGGCTGCGAAGAAGTTCGACAATGTGAATGCGCTGGAGGATAAGGAGAAGGTATCCGGTTCGGAAGAGACGGTGAGGCGCGTCATGACGCTTATGGCGATTCAGCAGAAGATGCAGAAGAAGATTCAGGAAGGCGCCGATACGGAGGTGTCGGATGAGGAAGCCGCACAGAAGAGTATGCAGTATGTGCTGTTTTCCTATAAGACCGAGGACGAGGACGGGAAGTCTGTGGACATGACGGACGAGGAGAAGAAAGAGGCCGATAAGAAGGCCAAGGAGTTTGCCAAGGGCGCGAAAGACGCTAAGGATTTCGAGGCTTTTGTGAAAGAGCAGGGATTAGAGGCGAAGAAGGCGACCTTTGATTCCGAGTCAGTGAACCTGGCGGAAGACCTTATTAAGGAAGCGGACAAGCTGAAAGAGGGCGAAGTGACAGGGGTTGTGAAGACAGACGGCGGCTGCTATGTTGCGAAGCTGACCAGCCTGCTTGACCGCGAGGCGACGGACGCGAGAAAAGATACGATTGTAAATGAGCGGAAGCAGAAGCTCTATACAGATACTTGTAAAGAATGGCGCGAGAAAGCGGATATCAGTGTAGACAAGGATGTCTGGAAGAAGATTGATTTCAAAGAACTCAGGGTTACGATGAGGGAAGAAGTCAAGGAGCCTTATGCAAATGACGTGGAGACGGACGACGTGGCAGACGCCAAGAAAGAGGCGGAGGAGAATGGAGAGTAAGGTATGGAATTGGCAGCGGTAATAGCTGCGGTTGTAAAAATGGAAAGCATAAGAATGGCGTTTGTCTGCCGGACTGTGCTTTCCATTTTTATGTCCAAAGGACATGATTCTTGCCAGAGTGGGTCGGTTTGTCTGGTCGGGAGAGCCGAGTTATATCCGACGTACGCCTCTCCTATTGCATGATAGATGTGAGAATTTCATTCACCAGCTTGCCGTCAGCCTTGCCTTTGACCTTAGGCATCAGAACTTTCATGATTTTGCCCTTATCTTTGGCTGTGGGTGTTTCGATCCCAACTTCTTTTAAGGTTGCCAAGATGACGCCGCGAATCTCGGCTTCGTCCATCATCTTAGGGGCGTATTGCTCTAAGACGGCAAGCCGCTTGTTGCAGTCGTCGATGATCTCTGTACGGTCAGCAGGAGTCATTTCCAGTGTTTCTTTCGTCTGCTTGATTTCCTTCATGATTACCTGGGTCTCTTCTTCTTCAGTCAGGTCGTCCCGTTTGTCGATTGCTTTATTCTTGAGGGCGGCCAGCAGCATGGACAGTGTTTCCTTGGTTTCTTTGTCTCCGGCTTTCATGGCTTTCACCATATCGGCGCGGACTTCTTCGATTTTACTCATATGAATCCCTCCTGTTATTAGAATCAATTTGTCTTCACTATTATACAGAAGTGTGGAGGAAATATCCAGTGAAAATTAGTCATTCAAACATGAAATCACCGTATTCACGCAATAGCTATTGATTCATCCATCGAACTTTGTTACCATAGGTTCAACAGAAAGGAAGTGAACATATGGTGATGCAGGACAGTTATATTACGATTGCCTGGCTGGGGCTTCTGATCATTCTGCTGATTATCGAGATTATCACTGTGGGGCTGACGAGTATCTGGGCGGCCGGCGGCGCGCTGGCTGCGCTGATTCTAAACATCCTGGGATTATCTCTGGTGTGGCAGGTCATTGCATTCTTTGCCGTGACATTCGTGCTTCTCATTTTCACAAGGCCGTTTGCGGTGCGGTTCATCAACACGCAGCGGGAGAAGACGAATTACGAGGGGATTATCGGCAAGACGATTCGCATTGCAGAAAGGGTAGATAATATCAGACAGACGGGGATGGCGGTGGTGAATGGGCAGGAATGGACCGTGCGGGCAGAGGATGAACAGGAAGTCCTTGAGCCGGAGACGCTGGCGAAGGTAGTGAACATATCAGGTGTGAAGCTGATTGTAAGAAAGTATGAGGAGGAATAGGAATGAGTAGTGGTATTATTGGTTTAATTGTTGTAGTTATCGTAGTTTTGATTGTGTTGTTGCTTCTGATTTCCTGTATCAAGATCGTGCCTCAGGCGAGGGCGATGGTGGTAGAGCGTTTGGGGGCTTATCAGGCGACCTGGAGCACAGGGCTTCATTTTAAAGTGCCGATTATCGATCGTGTCGCAAGGCGGGTTGATTTGAAAGAGCAGGTGGTGGATTTCGCACCGCAGCCGGTAATCACGAAGGATAATGTCACCATGCGGATTGACACGGTAGTATTTTATCAGATTACCGATCCTAAGATGTTCTGTTATGGGGTGGCAAATCCGATTATGGCGATTGAGAACCTGACAGCGACGACGCTGCGTAACATTATCGGTGATTTGGAACTTGACCAGACATTGACGTCCAGGGAGACGATTAACACGAAGATGCGTGCGTCCCTTGACGTGGCGACAGACCCATGGGGAATCAAGGTGAACCGGGTTGAGTTAAAGAACATTATCCCGCCTGCAGCGATTCAGGATGCGATGGAGAAGCAAATGAAGGCTGAGCGCGAACGCCGTGAGGCAATCCTCAGGGCGGAAGGTGAGAAGAAGTCAACAATCCTTGTGGCAGAAGGTCACAAAGAGTCTGCAATCTTGGACGCCGAGGCTGAGAAGCAGGCGGCAATCCTCAGGGCAGAGGCGCAGAAGGAAGCTATGATCCGTGAGGCGGAAGGTGAGGCGGAAGCCATCTTGAAGGTACAGAAGGCGAACGCCGACGGTATCCGTTTCCTGAAAGAAGCGGGAGCGGACGAGGCAGTGCTTACCATGAAGAGCCTGGAGGCGTTTGAGAAAGCGGCGGACGGCAAGGCGACAAAGATTATCATCCCCTCAGAGATTCAGGGAATTGCAGGGCTGGTAAAGAGCGCAAAGGAAGTAATTGCCGAGTAGAAAATGACAGTAAAGTGAAAGCAAAAAGGAGGCGGCGGTATGATACATGTATTGATTCTGGAGGATGACAGGGCTTCGATGGAAGCCCTGGAGAAAATCCTAATGGAGTATCCGGAGAATATCTGTGTCCACGCCGCCTCTTCTTATGAAGAGGCAAAAGCGCTTCTGGCGCAGGATATCCGGTATGGGTTATTCCTGCTGGATGTGAATCTGGGAGGCGAGAACAGGGAGGATATCGGAGGAATCCTGTTCGCAAGACAGCTGCGGGAACAGTTTCGCTATACGTTTACCCCGGTTGTTATGGTCACGTCCGTTGGCGCGATGGAGATGCAGGCGTACAGGGAATTGCACTGCTATCAGTACATTATGAAACCATTTCTGCCAGAACAGGTCAGGGAGGTGGTCAGGAAGGTTCTTGGACAGGAGAAGCAGGAAGAACCGCCCTCGATAATGGTGAAGCGAGATGGGGTGAACTATCAGGTCAGGTGTGAGGACATCCGCTATATTGAGGCGGTACACAGGGGCGTCTGCCTTCACCTGAAAGAGGAAGACTGGAAAATCCCGTATGTGACGCTGAAAGATATTTTATCGAGAGTTCCGGAAGGCATGTTCCTGCAATGCCACAGGGTATTTGCCGTGAACCGCCGTGAGGTGGAGTATTACGATACGGTAAACCGAATCGTGAAACTCAGAGGATGTGAAGATGTGGTAGAGATTGGCGTGACGTACAAGGCAGAGATAGGGAGGCTTGTGAGTGGCTAACTGGGCGAGAAAATTTTTATACCGGATTTTTTGTGTGCTTGCAATGCTGGTGTCGGTCTATCTGATTGTGGATTTTCTGGTCAGCGGCACATTTGATTATCGGATTTTTACGATGTTTTTGCTGCTTACGGTAGTGGAAATCTGGGGAATCATTGACTGGCGGAGGAATTATCTCCTGATGCAGCAGAAGGAATCGGAATTGAAGCTGTATCAACATTATATCCGGCCGTTGGAAGAACTGGTGAAGGAGATTCGTGCGAAACAGCATGAGTTTGACAATCATGTCAACGCGATTCTGAACATGCACCTGACAGTGAACGATTATGAGGAACTGGTTGCGCGGCAGTCGGCGTATATTACGGAGGTGATTCGGGACGACGGCAGCAGGAAGTATCTGCCGCTGCTTAGGATCAGCGACAAGGTGCTTGCCGGGTTTCTTTATAGTAAGATCGTCCGTGCGCCGTCTTATGTGAAGACGGAGGTAGAGGTGAAGAGCCTGGAGATTATTTCGGGGATTTCGGAACACCATTTGATTGAGATTGTGGGTACGTTGGTGGATAATGCTTATGAAGCCTGTACGGAGGAAATGAACCGGGTGGTCATGGAACTGGATTCAGAGGATGACAGGATGGTTTTCCTGATTAAGAACCAGGTGCAGGGGATGAAGCTTAAAAATATTCACAGGTTTTTCGAGAAGGGTTATTCTACGAAGAAGGACGCCGAACGCCATGGACTTGGGCTGTATCGTGCGAAGATGCTGATTGGACGGTATCATGGGGATATTGTGGTGGGTATGGAGAAGGCGGATGGGGCAGATTTTATCTGTATGAAGGTGGTTGTGTAAGGAACTACTGGTATAATCTATACGTACGGTTAATTCATGTGGGTTATACCAGTACAACATTGCAGGCCAGGCAGTTCGGCAGGTTTTGCATCTCCCGGCAACAGATTGCTAGCGCTTTATAGCTGGCTATAATATAAACTTAAAAATACATTTTTCTGTTTCGCCGTCTTCTCTCATATCATTATCCGCAGGCAGTTCTACAGTTTCTAAAAGTTCGCCGCCTGCATATTCGCAAGTTTTTCTCGAAGCGTAATTATCTGGATTACAAGTAATAATCACATATTCTAACTGGTGCATCTTTGCTAATTCAAACAGCAGCAAACACGCCTTTCCTGCATAATGGTGACCTCTATATTTTTCATCTACACGATATCCTATATTTCCACCATAATATAATTTATCATTATGGCCGATACGCAAGTCGCAAACGCCCATTTTTATTCCATCTTGATTGCAGATTGCAAAATGATATGCAGGAACCCACCCTTTTTCTTCATTCCCGTCAGCGGTTCTTTCCAAAACCAAATTTATTTCATCATTTTGTAAAAAGGATGTATCTAAAAACATTTCTTTACCTCCATAAATTCTTATATGCCTCGCCGCTTTCCGTAAATGAAGTATATCAGAAAAATATGAAAATTTCTACTGTCTGCAGCAGAAATGTCCAAATATTTCTCCATTTATGTTACAATTAAGAAAACATGCAGAAACGCATGAAGACTATGACACCTTTGGTTGGTGTCAAGATATCGGTATATTGTGTCAAGAGAACAGGATTTCCCCGCATACGGGGAGCGCAAAAGGAGAGGAGAAATCGTTATGAGGAACCATGAAGTTACAGACAGGCAGCCTTTGTTGAAGGAGGACGGTTCCCTGAGGGAACCGGGATGGTCCAGACAGTTGGTGCAGCGTTACGACCGTTCCATGATTCAAGCGCCGGCTTTCCGGATTAAGGAGTGGGACTATTATCTGGTACTAAACGAAGATTTTGCAGGCGCATTTACTGTGTCGGACGACGGGTATATCGGCTTACAGTCCGTGTCGCTGTTGAATTTTAAGGAGGGATGGGAGCATACGGAGACGATTCTGAATCCGTTTCCCTTGGGAAGGCTCAATATGCCGTCTACCTCGGAGGAGGGGGATACGATTTACCATGATAAGCGGCTGCATATTGAATTCCGAAAGAAAGAGGGCATGAGGAGGATTCTGTGTAAATACCGGAATTTTTATCAGGGGAAGGAACTGGACTGTAACATTACCCTTAGGCAGCCGCAGATGGATACGATGGTGATTGCGACGCCATGGCAAAAGAAAAAGACGGTGTTCTATTATAACCAGAAGATTAACTGCATGTCTGCCAGCGGAAGCATGAGGTTTGACGGGAAGACTTATACCTTCAATCCTGAGACGGACTTCGGGACTCTGGACTGGGGCCGCGGGGTCTGGACTTATGATAACCGCTGGTATTGGGGGTCCGGCAACTGTATGGTAGAAGGAAAGCCGTTTGGTTTCAATATTGGATATGGGTTTGGAGATACCCGGGCGGCGTCTGAGAACGTGCTGGTCTATGACGGGAAAGTACATAAGCTGGATGATGTGACATTCCATATCCCGGAAGGGGATTATATGAAACCGTGGAAATTTACGTCCAGCGACGGAAGGTTCGAGATGGATTTCGTACCTGTACTTGACCGGGCAGCAAAGACGGCGGCTGTGATTATTGAGACGGACCAGCACCAGGTATTTGGGCGGATGAGCGGACGCGCCGTGTTGGATGACGGGAAGGTCATTGAGGTGAAAGATATGATGTGCTTTGCGGAGGATGTACATAACCGGTATTAGGAAAAAGATGCTGATGGGCAGTCCTATACGGCTGCTTCCACCAGCGTTTGTGCAAAGCCACCGCTTACAATCTCTTAAAATCACTCGCCGGATGCTTACACAGCGGACACACGAAATCCTCCGGCAAACTCTCGCCTTCGTAGATATACCCGCAAACCGTACAGACAAACCCTTTCTTCCCTTCCGCCTTAGGGGCCGCCTTAATTTTCTTCTGGTAATAGCTGTAAGTCACAGACTCCTCGTCAGACAGCGCGCATCCATCCGTCACATCCGCCAGAAACAGTGTATGCGTCCCTAGGTCCGTTTCCGATACCACCTTCGCAGAGAGATAAGCATTACACTCATCCGCAATATACACAATTCCATTTTCCGCCCTTTGGAAGGAAATCTCTTCCAGCTTGTCCACGTTAGCGCCGCTTTGGAATCCCCAGTGCTTATAAGTATCAAACTTAGAGCCTTCTGTAAGGACAGAAACATTGAATATTCCCGTCCGCTTTATCATGTCATGCGTATAATTCTTCTTGTTCACCGCTACCGTAATTCGATTCGGTTCTGTCGTAACCTGTGTCACCGTATTCACGATACAGCCGTTGTCTTTCTCGCCTTCTTTCGCCGTTAGGATGAATAATCCATATGTGAGCTTATACATTGCTTTTTTATCCATATCTGTCCTCCTGTTTTTGTTCTGTAACCGGCCTGCTATAGAAATGAATGCTGCAGCCGGTTCCCATGCTGCTCTCAGAGCTATAATTTATGGAAATTATACATAATTATTCCCTAAATGGCAACACTTTACATCATAGAATCGTTTTAAGTACAGCCGCACGCCCTTCGGGGAAAGCGATGTGTGGACTGCAAATTTCTGTCTTTACGAATCTTCCTATAATATGGTAATATGGACATGTTACATTTACCAACAAGGAGAACGCATAAGAAAAATGGAGGGAAAAGCGATGAACATGATTCAAGACGTTATGGACTACATCAAAAGCTGCGACGAGGAAATCGGCGAAGCTCTTTATCTGGAACTGAACCGCCAGAGACGCAACCTGGAACTGATTGCTTCTGAGAATGTGGTAAGCCCGGCAGTCATGCTGGCGATGGGAACGGTGCCGACTAACAAGTATGCAGAAGGCTATCCGGGAAGACGCTATTACGGCGGCTGTGAGCATGTGGACATTCTGGAAGATCTGGCAATTGAGCGTGTGAAGAAGCTCTTCGGCTGCGACCATGCATGTGTGCAGCCTCATTCTGGGGCGAACGCCAACAATGCAGTCTATCAGGCTTTGCTGAAGCCGGGCGACACTGTGATGGGACTGAATCTGGCACATGGCGGTCATCTGACACATGGTTCTCCGGTAAATATGTCCGGACTTTTATACAATTTCGTTCCCTATAATGTGAATGACGAGGGATTTTTGGATTATGACGAGATCCGGAGACAGGCGCAGGAATGTAAGCCTAAGATGATTGTTGCGGGTGCGTCTGCATATCCGAGAGAGATCCGGTTTGACATTTTTGCGGATATTGCAAAAGAAGTAGGAGCATACCTGTTCGTGGATATGGCGCATATTGCAGGATTAGTAGCGGCTGGGCTGCACCAGAGCCCGGTTCCCTATGCAGATGTCGTATCCAGCACCACCCACAAGACGCTGAGAGGACCGAGGGGCGGGATTATTCTGTGTAAGAAAGAACATGCCAAGGCGATTGACAAGGCGATTTTCCCGGGAACCCAGGGAGGTCCGCTGATGCATATTATCGCGGCGAAGGCGGTCTGCTTCGGGGAAGCCTTAAAGCCGGAATTCAAGACCTACCAGAAGCAGGTTGTGAAGAATGCGAAAGCGCTTGCCCAGGCCATGGTAGAAGAAGGATTCAATCTGGTAAGCGGCGGTACAGACAACCATCTGATGCTGGTTGACTTGCAGAATATGGGCGTCAGCGGGAAGGAAATGCAGAACCGGCTGGACGAGGTATATATCACTGTCAATAAAAATGCAGTCCCCAATGACCCGGCAAGCCCGTTTGTAACCAGCGGTATCCGCATCGGCACACCGGCTGTCACGACGCGGGGACTGAAAGAAGAGGATATGGGGATGATTGCAAAGCTAATCAAGATGGCGGTGACGGATTTTGACACGAAGGCGGAGGAAATCCGCAGTAGGGTTAACCGGATCTGTGAGAAATACCCACTCTATGCATAATCAGTGTTTGGAGAGGGGATGAAATTGATGATGTTAGAAGAAAAGGCAACTGTTTTTATAGACGACTTGTCTTCCGCGAAGCCTGTTCCGGGCGGCGGCGGGGCATGCGCCGCAGTAGGCGCTTTTGCCGCTGCGCTGGGAATGATGGTGGCAAACTTGACGGTGGGGAAGAAACGTTATGCGGATGTGGAGGAAGAGATTCAGGAGAATTTAGCCTGTCTGGATGGGTTAAAAAAACGGTTAATTGCATTGACGGACAAAGATGCAGAATGTTTTGAGCCGTTGTCCCGGGCCTACGGAATGCCTAAGGAGACAGAAGAAGAGAAAGCGGCAAAGGAACAAGTCCTTGAGAAAGCCTTATATGAGGCAAGTATTGTCCCAATCGAATTGATGGAAACGATCCTCAAAACAATGGAGTGTCTGGAGATTTTAGGAGAGAAGGGCAGCAGGATTGCGGTCAGCGACGTAGGGGTAGGAGTCCTGTTTGCCCAGGCGGCGTTAGAAGGCGCGTCTTTGAATGTCTTTATCAATACGAAACTGATGAAGGATCGCAAACAGGCGGAGGAATTGAACCGAAAAGCAGACGCTCTGATACGGGAAGGGACTTTCTACCGCCAGCGTATATACGCAGAAGTACTGGGGAAAATCCGTTCCTAGTACACAGAATTTGTGAAAGAAGGGGAGGACCATATGAGTGTTGTAATGCGGGGAACCGACGTGGCCAAGTCCATGAAGGAAACGTTGGTGCAGGAGGTGGAAGCCTTGGGAAAAATCGGAATCACTCCCTGTCTTTCCATTATACGGGTGGGTGCGCGCCCGGATGACCTTTCCTACGAGCGAAGTGCGAGAAAGCGCATGGAGACGACGGGAATCGTATGCAGGGTGACAGAACTTCCGGAGGATGTAAGCCAGGAAGAATTTGAGCGGACATTTTCCCAGATTAATGAAGATAAGGGGGTACACGGAATTCTTTTGCTGCGCCCCCTCCCGGAGTCTTTGGATGAGGAGCCTGTCAGGGCGATGATTGATCCGAAAAAGGATGTAGACGGCATGAGCCCGGTAAACATGGCGAAGATATTTTCCGGGGACAGTACAGGATTCGCTCCCTGTACGGCGGAGGCGGTCATGGAAATGCTCCGTTATTACGGAATTACGCCCAAGGGGAAACGGGTGACGGTTCTGGGGCGAAGCATGGTAGTGGGACGCCCGTTGTCCATGCTTTTGCTCAAAGAGCATGGGACGGTTACGCTATGCCATACCCGGACAGAGAATTTGCCGGCGGAATGTTCCGATGCAGAGATTCTGATTGTGGCGGCAGGGAAAGCAAGGATGGTGTCGGCAGATATGGTGGGCGACGGCGCAGTTGTGGTTGATGTGGGAATCAACGTGGACGAAACGGGCAGCCTGTGTGGGGACGTGGATTATGAGGCAGCAGAAAGGAAGGCTTCATATATCAGCCCGGTGCCGGGAGGGGTCGGAAGCGTCACGTCGTCTGTACTGGCGAAGCATGTAGTCAGGAGCGCTTCTCTTCGTGTTTAGGGAAAAATGCTTGCTAAGGCTTCGAGTATGTGATAGTATATTATCCATATTATTGAATAATAATATAAAGACTGTACATGAAAAACTCCAAGGATGGAAAAGCTTTGGAGTTTTTATGTTTTGTGTACGAATCTTGAAAAAGGGGGATTTCTATGTATGATATGATCAATGCGTTTGTGCAGGCGCTTAACGATGTGGTGTGGGGATGGGGCATGATCGTCCTGTTGCTGGGAACCCATGTATTCCTGACATTCCGCACAGGATTTATCCAGCGGTACACCATATCAAAGGGAATCCGGCTCTCCATCGCGAAGGATCCGGATGCGGAAGGCGAGGTCTCCCAGTTCGGGGCGTTGACAACGGCGCTTGCGGCGACCATTGGCACGGGCAATATTGTGGGCGTCGGCACTGCGATTGCCATCGGAGGGCCAGGGGCGGTTTTATGGTGCTGGCTTACGGGCGTGTTCGGTATTGCGACAAAATACGCGGAGTCCTACATAGCCGTCAAGTACAGGGTCAAGACGGCAGACGGGCGTATGCAGGGCGGAGCAATGTATGCGCTGGAGCGGGGGCTGAATATGAAATGGCTGGGGATGCTGTTTGCATTTTTTGCAGCGTTTGCATCTTTTGGGATTGGGTGTGCCACACAGGTGAATGCAATCGCGGAGATCTGTGAGACCAATTTCCATATTCCGAGAATCGGGGTGGGGATTATCATTGCAACGCTGACGGCGGTTGTAATCTTCGGAGGAATCCAGTCTATCGCAAAAGTCTGTGAGAAACTGGTTCCGTTTATGGCAGTATTCTATGTATTGGGATGCATCATCATTTTGTGCATGAATTTCGACTACATAATTCCGGCAATCGGAGCAATATGCAGGCTGGCGTTTACGCCTGGAGCGGCGGCAGGTGGCCTCGTAGGAAACGGCGTGCGCATGGCAATCCGCTATGGGGTGGCGCGGGGGTTGTTTTCCAATGAGTCTGGCCTTGGTTCTGCCCCGATTGCAGCAGCGGCGGCGCAGACGAGGAATCCGGTGCGTCAGGCGTTGGTATCCTCCACGGGGACATTCTGGGATACGGTTGTGGTATGTCTGATGACAGGGCTGGTGCTGGTGACGACCATCATGAAGAATCCGGGTGTCAACGCGGATACAATTGACAACGGCGGGCGGCTTACGACGCTGGCATTTGGGCAGATTCCATATCTTGGCCCGATTATCCTGACCCTTGGAATTATCTCATTTGCCTACTCCACGATTCTAGGGTGGGCTTATTACGGAGAGCGGTGCGTAGAGTATTTTTCCGGAAAGACAGGGCTGGTTCCTTATCGAGTTCTTTACGTTGCAGTAGCGGTCATTGCGCCTGTTTTAAAACTTGACCTGGTCTGGCTGGTTGCGGATACGTTGAATGCGTTGATGGCAATTCCGAACCTGGTAGCCGTGCTGCTTCTGTCTAACGTGATGGTTCGGGATACCAAATTATTTATACACGACCTTGACGCAAAGGATAGTACGCCGGTTCCGGCAGTGAAGAATTAAAGAATGAAAAATATACGGAGGAAAGAAATATGGCAAGAAGGATTGCACAGTTTCATAAGGTAAGTTACGGACAGTTTAAAGAAGGGTATGAGGATGGGTTTGGCAAGCAGGAGGAGCAGGAAATCCAAAAGATTTACGATAGCATTGAGCTGCCTAAGCGGGCGACGACAGGCTCGGCGGGATATGATTTTTTCACTCCTGTAGAAATCACGTTAAATCCAGGAGATACGGTGAAGATACCAACAGGAATCCGTGTGGAGATGGAGCCGGACTGGGTGCTCAAGTGTTATCCACGGAGCGGCCTTGGCTTTAAATATCGGCTTCAGCTGAACAATACGGTTGGAATCATAGACAGTGACTATTTCTACTCAGATAATGAAGGACATATTTTTGCGAAGATTACCAATGACAGCCGGGAAGGGAAGACGGTTTCCCTAAAAGCAGGGGAAGGTTTCATGCAGGGGATTTTTGTGGAATACGGGATTACGGTGGACGACTGTGTGACGGCGGCCCGGAACGGAGGATTTGGAAGTACGACGAAGAATTGAGGATTTTAGCAGAACGGAGGTCTTTGCGGAACTAAGAACCTGCTGGAATAAAAAGATTGCATATGCAGAAATACTGCTTTACGGAGGGCAGTATTTCTGCATATTTTTTTATAATACAGGGAATGATAAGAGAAAAGGCTTGCTGCGTAAAGCAGCATGGCAAAAGATTATCAGAATACCCGAAAATAAGCGGAGGAATTGCTATGTCAGACGTAAAGAAGGTAACTGCTTCAAGAGAAGAAAATACTGCATATCTTAACCAGATACTACCGGTTCAGCAGAGCTTCGACATTATCCAAAGAGACATCATGATAGGAGGGCGTTGTTCTTCCTTCTATTTTATAGACGGATTTACAAAGGATGAATCTATGCTTAAAATCATGGATTCGTTTTTCAGCGTTACCGAAGAGGATATGCCTAATGACGCGACCGGTTTTTCCAGAGAATGTGTCCCCTATGTCGAGGTGGATATTCTGGGGGATTTTGACCAGATTCTAAAGAACCTGCTTTCCGGCGTTACTTGCCTGTTCATCGAAGGTTATGAGGCTTGCGTTGCAATCGACTGCCGGACTTATCCGGCAAGAAGCGTGGAGGAACCGGACAAGGATAAGTCCCTTAGAGGTTCCCGGGATGGATTTGTGGAGACGATTGTATTTAACACAGCATTGATGCGGCGGCGGATTCGGGACCCCCACCTGATTATGAAGATGGTAGAGATTGGGGACAGTTCCCGGACGGATGTGGCAATCTGTTATATGAGCGACCGGGTGGATCAGGAGCTTCTGAAAAATGTATCCGACCGTATTAACAGCATCCGCACGGACGCCCTGCGGATGAACCAGCAGAGTCTTGCGGAGGAGCTGTACAAACGGAAATGGTTCAATCCGTTTCCAAAGTTCAAGTTCACAGAAAGGCCGGATACAGCGACTGCATGCCTGTTAGAGGGGAAGATTGTGCTGCTGGTGGACAATTCGCCATCGGCAATGATTCTTCCGACTTCGATTTTTGATATGATAGAGGAGGCAAATGATTATTATTTTCCAACGCTTACCAATATCTACCTGAAAATTGCCCGGGGGCTGATCACCCTTATGACGGTTTTCTTAACGCCGGTGTTTCTGCTTTTTATGCAGAACCTAAACTGGCTTCCCAAGGTGTTTTCCTTTGTGGCTGTGAAGGATACGGTAAATATCCCGCTGATTTTCCAGCTTTTGATTTTGGAGATTGCTATTGACGGCCTGCGTCTGGCGGCGCTGAACACGCCCAGCATGTTAAGCACACCGTTAAGTGTGATTGCCGGTCTGGTTATGGGTGAATTTTCGGTCAAATCCGGGTGGTTCAACGCGGAGGTTATGCTGTATATGGCGTTTGTGTCCGTGGCAAATTATACACAGCCTAATTTTGAGCTTGGATATGCCCTGAAATTCATGCGTCTGGAGCTGCTGGTTTTAACGGCGCTTTTCAACTGGTGGGGATTTGCGGCGGGGACGCTGATTATTGTCCTTAGCATCTGCTTTAACAAGACCCTGTCGGGAAGAAATTATCTGAATGTAAAATTAAATTAAACAGCATGTCTGGGAAGAGCCGTGCGGAAAGGATATGGCTCTTCCCAGAGCTTTCTTCTTTACATTATTTTCCACACGTGTTAGAATAAGGGACGTATATCAAAAGAAAGTTTTTTAGGAAGGGATACATATGAAAAAGGAGATGGACAGCCAGAGGCTTGGCACCGCGCCTTTGGGAAGCCTGATGTTTTCGCTTGCGGTGCCGGCTGTGGCGGCGCAGTTAATCAATGTGCTGTATAACATTGTAGACAGAATTTATATCGGCCATATCGAAGGGTATGGAGATGTGGCGCTGACAGGGGTTGGGGTTACGTTTCCGATTATCATGCTGATTTCAGCATTCAGTGCGTTTGCGGGGATGGGAGGCGCGCCTCTTGCATCGATTGAATTAGGCAGGCAGGATGTCCCCAAGGCAGAATTGATACTGGGAAATTCGGCCGGTATGATTGTTCTGTTTTCGGCTGTGCTGACCGTCGGGTTCTCCATATTCAAGCGGCCGGTTCTGTACGCATTCGGCGCCAGTGACGTGACGGTGGAGTACGCGGCAAGCTATATCGGCATCTACCTTATCGGTACGATTTTCGTGCAGGTAGCTGTTGGTTTGAATACGTTTATCAGCGGGCAGGGAGAGTCAAAGACGGCAATGCTGTCTGTGGTAATAGGCGCCGTACTGAATATTGTGCTGGACCCCATCCTGATTTTTTTACTGGATATGGGGGTGAGAGGCGCTGCGTTGGCAACGGTTATTTCCCAGGCGGTCAGCGCCGCGTGGGTCATCCGTTTCCTTACTTCCAGCCGGAGCGTCATGAAGCTGAAAATCAAGAATATGGGGCTGAAAGCCGATATTGTGAAACGGATTGCAGGACTTGGAATCTCTCCGTTTATCATGCAGAGTACAGAGAGCATGGTAAGTATTACCCTGAATTCCGGACTGCAAAATTACGGCGGGGATCTGTATGTGGGAACCATGTCGATTATGACCAGTATTATGCAGTTGATTCTGATACCTGTACAGGGTATTTCTCAGGGTGTCCAGCCGATTATCAGCTACAGTTACGGGGCCGGAAACCGTAAGCGGGTCAGAGGAGCATTTATGAGGCTTCTGGCAGCGGGGCTTTTGGGGACTCTGATTCTCGGCGGGATAGCAGTCCTTGTGCCGGAAGTCTATGCAGGGATATTTACGAACAATGAGAAATTGATTGAGCTGACATGTCAGGTGATGCCGGTGTATTTCCTTGGGATTACAATTTTTGGATTACAGTCCGCATGCCAGTCTACGTTTCTTGCACTGGGGCAGGCGAAGGTTTCCCTGTTTATCGCCCTTCTCAGGAAGGTTTTCCTTCTGATTCCGCTGGCAGTCATTTTCCCAAAGTTTATGGGCGTGATGGGTATCTACAGGGCGGAGCCGGTAGCGGATATCATTTCTGTGGTGACTACAGGAATTTTATTTACATTTACGATGAAAAAGGTGTTACGCAGCATGGAAGAAAATAACGTAACGAAGGAGGCTTAAATATTGAAAGATTATATCATTACGGTAAACAGTACGGTGGATTTGCCTAAGGAATGGCTGACAGAGAGAAAGGTGCCAATAGTGCCCCTTAAATATACCATAGACGGGGAAACATACGAGGATATGGACGGACTGTCTGCGAAAGAATTTTTTGGGAAGTTAAGGGACGGGAAGATGGCGGCGACATCTCAGGTGAATCCGGGAGAGGCAAAAGAGGCGTTGAAGCCCTTCCTTGAGGAAGGGAAGGATATCCTGCACCTTGCTTTTTCTTCCGCCCTTAGCGGAACCTGCAACAGTATGCGGATTGCGGCAGAGGAACTTATGGAAGAGTATCCGCAGCAAAAGATGATAGTGGTTGATACGTTATGTGCCTGCCTTGGGGAAGGTCTGCTTTTGTACTATGCGTTGAAGCGTAAGAGCGAGGGATTTTCAATGGAGGAGACGGCGAAGTGGGTGGAGGAGAATAAGCTGCACGTCTGCCATAATGTGACGATTGATGATTTGGAGCATCTCCACAGGGGAGGGCGTATCTCCAAAACGGTAGCGGTGCTTGGCGGCATGGTGAAAATTAAGCCCATGATCCATATGGATGATAAGGGGGCTTTGCAGGTCATCGGAAAGGAGCGCGGGCGCAGAAAGTCTCTGAACAAGATTGTAGATACGGCTGTGAAGCAGTCAAAAGGGTGGGAGAATGATATCATAATGATAACCCATGGGGACTGTGAAGAGGATGCGCGGTACGTGGAGGAACTGGTGCGGGAGAAGATGGGCATTGACCAGATTCTGGTCAACAATATCGGTACTGTAATCGGCAGCCATACGGGACCGGGCGTAGTCGCTGTATTCTGTATGGGAGATAAGCGGTAAAAAGAAAAAGTGGCGCCCACTTTTTCTTTTACCAATACGCCCGCTGTCCGGCGGTTAATTTTTAAAATATTCTTTCGTATATTCAATAAATATCTTCATAGACGGCGACATGTCCGTGGGTGAAGCCACAGCCATACCAAGTCTGCGGAAGGAGTAGGGTTTCAGCGGACGTGCCTCGAAGTTCCCTGTTTTTCCACGAAGAATCAGCTCCGGAAGGATGCTGATTCCTAGATTATGCTCCACCATGGACAGGATGGAATAATCATTGTGGGAAGTGTATTTAATATCCGGCGTCACGCCCGCATTTTTTAAGATTCTGTGGACATCGTTCAGATAGGTATAGTCGGACACGACGAAGGCTGAACTCTCGAATAATTCGATCGGGATCTCGTCGTATGCGGCAAGGGGATGTCCTTTCGGCATGACTGCAAGCATCGGGTCGTCATACAGATGAATGAAATGATAGGAAGAGCTGTTCTGATAGCTGGTAAATGCGATGTCTACCTTGTGGTCACGAATCCATTTGGAAAGCTCTGCTTCATTTCCCTCTGAGATATCAAAATGGATTCCTGGATATTCATCCTTAAATGTCCGGATGATTCCCGGAATCCAGTGGATGGAACAACTGGTGTAGGTTCCAATCTTTAATGTTCCCTTACGTACGCCTGTCAGGAAAGAAATCTCCTGATTCAGCGATTCGTAGGCGGCGACGAGATAGCGGATTGAGGGAAGGAGCGCCGACCCTTCCCTGGTCAGCGACACTCCCTGATGCCCTTTGTGGAACAGCGGGAATCCGACCTCCTTTTCCAGGGATTTCATCATCTGCGTAATCCCTGCCTGTGTATACCCCAGTTCTTCTCCGGCTTTGGTATAGCTGCCGGAATCAACGACTGAAAGGAATACGTTCCATTTTCTTAGCCCCATGGCTTTTTATTCCCCCCTAAAAACAATTACAGCTTAAATAACCCAAGCCCGCTTGCGACGGAGCTGATGAGAATAATAATCAGGAAGAGCGGAGCCACCCATTTGATCATGATGTTGAACATTCCTTCTGCCTTGAAGGTTCCGTCTGATCCCTTTACCTCGTCGGCAACCGCCTTGGGCTTGATAATGAACCCAACAAAGATGCAGGTAAAAAGGGCAACGATCGGCATCAGGACGCTATTGCTTACGAAGTCCATAATGTCAAGGATGGACATGCCGTTCCAGCTTATGAAGCCCAACGGACCGAATCCAAGGGAAGACGGGATTCCCATGACCAGCGCAAGTACCGCAACAAAAATACCGGTGAATCTGCGTTTCCAGCCAAATTTGTCCATGAAAACGGAAACGATCGTCTCCATCAGTGAGATGGCGGATGTCAGGGCCGCAAAGAATACCAGCAGGAAGAAAATGGTTCCGATGAAGCCGCCGAATTTCATGCTTGCAAATACTTTCGGAAGGGTCATGAACATAAGCCCCGGTCCTGCATTGAGCGCAGAACGATCGCCGCCGGAAAATGCAAATACAGCCGGGATGATCATCAGTCCGGCAAGGAATGCGATTCCTGTGTCGAACAACTCGATCTGGCGCACGGAGCTTTCCAGGTTATCGTTTTTCTTCATATAAGAACCGTAGGTAATCATGATGCCCATTGCCAGCGACATCGAGTAGAAGAGCTGTCCCATTGCCGCCAGAATCGTCTTCACGGACACGTCTGCCATATGAGGCTTGATGTAGTAAATCAGTCCTTCCATGGAGCCTTTTAAGGTCAGTCCGTACACGGATATGATAATCGTAAGTATTACGAGAATCGGCATCATGATTTTGCTGACCTTCTCGATTCCTTTTTCTACGCCGCATAATACGACGATGGCCGTGAACGCCAGGAATATGAAAAACCAGCCGATTGGTTCAATTGTGCCTCCGATAAAATCAGTAAAATATGTATCGCCTGCGGAAGCCTTCACGCCGCCTGTGACGAAAACGGTAAAATACTTTACAACCCATCCGCCGATTACGGAGTAGTACGGGAAGATAATAACCGGAACGATGACGGCAAGTATCCCCAGAAAATTAAACCGTTTATCCAGTGACCGGAATGCGCCGATGGCGCTTAAACCTGTCTTCCGCCCCAATGAAATCTCTGCAATCATCAGTGTAAAACCGAAGGTAACTGCAAGGATCAGATAAATCAACAGGAATGTTCCCCCGCCGTACTGAGCGGCAAGGTATGGAAACCTCCAGATATTCCCGAGTCCGACTGCTGAGCCAGCAGCGGCGAGAACGAAACCAAGCTTGTTAGAAAAATTACTTCTGTCTTTCATTTAAAATCCTCCTCAATTCTTTTCATCCCAAAAACAGATTATGCTCTATTATTGCATGAACGGACAATATTTTCAAGAATATTTTTATGGATGCGTGATACGGTCTCCTTTCACGCAAAAAAAATCGTATTTAAAACAGAAATAACCACATTTTAAACACAGGGTGTTGCTTCTTTTTTAAAATAGGATAAAATAAACTCATTAAAAGGGATGGCCATCTCACAGGAATGCAGCGAGAAAAAGAAAAGAGCGAGGGATGACAAATGGAAGAAAAGAAAAAGGGATTTTCGGTATCTCTTACGACACAGATTCTAATCGCGACGGTCGGAGGTATTCTGTTCGGTACAATCATCGGACCGTGGGCGGCAAATCTGAAATTTATCGGTGATATTTTTATCCGGCTGATTCAGATGTCCGTAGTACTTCTGGTTATGTCCGCAGTAGCGGCGGCGGTAGGAAGCGGCGACGGGCAGGACGTAGGGAAGATGGGTTTCCACACGTTTAAGTGGATTATTGCATTTACAGTGATTTCGGCAGGATTTGGTGTGGCGTTGTCCATGCTGTTCAAACCGGGCGTCGGGATTGAGATTGCAAGTGCGGAGGATGTGGCAAATGCGGCGGTAGAATCTGCTTCCTTACAGGAGACGCTGTTGGGATTTGTACCGACGAACATTATCGGTTCTATGGCGGAGAGCGCAATGGTTCCGTGTATCGTATTCTCACTGTTCTTCGGCGTGGCGATGGGCGCGTACACGAAGCAGAGCGGGAACCGCAATATGGTAGAGTGGGTGACAGGACTGAATACGATTATCACAAATATTATTAAGACGGTTATGCACATTGCGCCAATCGGTATCTTCTGTCTGTTGGCAAATGTAGCCGGTTCTACGGGCCTGAAAGTAATTATTCCAATGATGAAGTTTTTAGGGGTACTCCTAATCGGCGATGCGATTCAGTTCATGCTGTTCGGGCCATTTACTGCGGCAATGTGTAAAGTAAACCCGGCTAAGATGCCGAAGAAATTTGCCAAGATGTCTATCATGGCAGTGACGACGACTTCTGGGGCAATCTGTCTTCCGACGAAGATGGAGGATGCAGTGACCAAGTTTGGCATCAGCCGTAAGGTGGCTGACTTTACTGGGCCGATTACCATGTCCATGAATAGCTGCGGGGCTGCACAGTGCTATGTGGCGGCAATCTTCTTCATGGCCCAGTCTACGGGTATCGAGATGACAGTCTATCAGATGGGAATGGCGATTCTTTTATCCTGCCTGATGTGTATGGGAACGATTTCCGTGCCGGGCGGTTCTGTAATCGTGTATACGTTCCTTGCGTCTTCGCTGGGACTTCCGTTGGAGAGCATTGCGGTATTGATTGGTATTGACTGGTTTGCAGGAATGTTCCGTACGTTGATGAATGTAGACGTGGATGTTATGGTCGGTATGCTGGTGGCAAGCAAGCTGGGCGAGCTGGACCGTGACGTATATAACGAAAAGAAGGCAGTTACCTATAATTAATTGAGGTTTCAAATCATTATTTGAACATACATACATAACTCTCTCAAGGGGCCGGAAGGCTTCGGAGGACCTCCGGGTATTGGAAAGATAGCCGGAGGTCTTTTTTACTATATTAGGAAACTTCGCGATTATCTGCTGGACAATATGTAAGATTCCATGTAAGATTATAAATATGGATTTTGATGCGGCTTAGGAAGAATGGGAGGACGTGTCAGGGACGTTTCAACAAAGCTTCATAGATATGGGGAGGGAGAACATGCAGGGAAACAGGCTGGTGTTTGAACTGATTTTAAATATTGCGCTCCTAGTGCTGATTGCCAACCTGCTCTCAAAATTCAGGCTGATTCAGAATTTGATCTTACAGGAGAGGCGAAGCCTCAGAAGCCAGGCGTTCCTGTCCGTGGTATTCGGAGGGATGGTGGTTTTGTCCACCTATACAGGGATAGATATCGGCTCTTACAGCCTGAATACCCGAGTCATCGGCGCCATGGCGGCAGGGCTTCTGGGAGGGCCGATTGTGGGGCTGTATGCTTCGTTGATTGGCGCAGTCTATGTATACGTTTTTTCTTCGCCTCAGGCCTTTGCCATGGCGTCTGCATTCTCGACCATGTTGTTCGGACTTCTGGGAGGCGGTTTTTACCCTTATTTTCAGCGGGGAAAGTGGAAATACCAGGACTTATTTCTTCTGGCGTGTTTTGCGGAGGTCTGCGACATGGTGTGCCTGCTTAGGTTCACCGTGCCGGTTCAGATGGCGCTGAATACCATACTTGAAATCTCTCTGCCTATGATTTTGCTGAATGCCAGCGGTATCCTGATTTTTATTTCCAGCTTTAACCAGGTATTTGTGCTGCAGGATGTGGAGCGCAGCCGCCAGCTTCAACAGGCTTCGGAGCTTGCGCGCAAATGCCTGCCCCTTCTTTTGCAGGGAATCGGGAACCGCGGCAATATGGAGAGGTTCGCCGGGACGATTTTGGAGGAGACGGACTGGGCGGGGGTTATTATCGCAGACAGGAATGAGATTATTGCGTGCCGCCAGAAGAAGGCAGAGAAGGAGTTTTGGCCGGAAGGACAGATACCGGGCATCGGTATCCGGGCGATGGAGTCCGGGAATCTAACGACCATGTCTCAGGTTCCGCTGACCAGCCCGTGGTATGAGTGGATGAAGGATTATTCTCTGATTGCGGCGCCCTTCATGATACGGGATCAGGCTGTGGGATGCCTGATCGTGTGGGTGAAGAAACAGTGGGTGTTCATGCAGAGCGAACTGGAGTTACAGCAGCATTTGGTGAACCTGAGTTCTTATCAGCTTGCGCTCTCGGAGCTTGAGAGGCAGAAGGATATGCGTCAGAAGGCGGAATTCAAAGCACTGCAATTTCAGGTGAATCCCCATTTCCTGTTTAATGCGCTGAATACTGTCTCCTGCGTATGCCGGGAGAATCCGGACCGTGCAAGGGAGCTTTTGATTGTTCTTGCTAACTATTTCCGGTATAATCTGAACAGCGAGGCGTATATGGTTCCCTTCGATGAGGAGATGGAGCATGTACGTGATTATCTGGAACTTGAGAAGGCCAGGTTTGAAGAAAAGCTGATTATTACGTATGATGTGCCGGAGAATATTGGAATCAAGATTCCTACGCTGATTTTGCAGCCCATCGTGGAAAATGCCGTGCGTTATGGAATGAACCGGGAAGGGAAACGGATCGTGAAAATCCTGGCCAAGGCGGAACCGTCAGGATGCCGGGTCTATATCCGGGATGAAGGGAAAGGGATACCCAAGGAGGTTCTGGAGAATCTGATGAATGGGCAGGCAATCGGGAACAGTGTAGGGCTTAGCAATGTGCATAAGCGGATGAAGAGTATCTACGGGGAGGAGAACGGGCTTAGGATTACCAGCGCCGACGAGGGAACTTGTGTAGAATTGCATTTTTCAGGCAGGGCAGATAGTCAGTGCGGGATGGAGGAGGAATGCAGATGAGAATCGCGGTTGTAGACGACGAAAGACCGGCAAGAAGTGAACTGAGGCATCAGCTCTCAGAGCTTCTGCCGGATGCACAGATCGATGAGGGCGAGAGCGGGGCGCAGGCTCTTGAGATGGCGGGAGAAGTGTGCTATGACCTGTTTTTTCTCGATATCAATCTCGGAGATATTAACGGGACTGTTCTTGTGAATGCGCTGAAAAATATGCAGCCGAATATGAAGGTTGTGTTTGTAACGGCTTATTCGGAGTATGCCGTGAAGGCGTTTGAGCTGGATGTAGAGGATTATATCATGAAGCCCTTTGACAAGAGACGCCTGGAAAAGATGCTGAAAAAATGTGGGATGAAGAAGTCTGAGAAACCGCTGGATTCCATGAAGCGGATTGCGATTAATACGGAAGGAAAGACGATTTTTAAGGAAGTGGGCGATATTGTATACATAGAGACGTATAACAGGGGGTGCCTGATTCACACGGTGGAGGAAGACTATTTCGAGGGGAAGACGATTGGAGAATTCGAGAAGAGAATGTGTGATATGGGATTTTTCCGGAGTCAGAAGAGCTATCTGGTGAATCTGAACAAGGTGAAGGAGCTGTTTTTGTGGAAAAATAACAGCTTTGCGATTAAGATGGAAGGATATGAGAAGGAGATTCTGCCTGTGGGAAGGGAGAAAATCAAGATTTTGCGCCAGTTGCTTGGGGGATAACGGAAATTTAGGTATTGACATCAAAGAGCAGATGTGTTAAATTTATATATGCGTGAGGCAAAAAAGAAAGTAGAGTATCCACTCTCACCATAGCACAATCGGGTGACTATTGGTTTGATATTGCGTATTTCAGTCGTTATTGCTGATATTTTGTTATAATATTTATGATATCATGTTAGCGGCCCTGTGATACAGATATGTTAAGTGGATAGTCTGAATGCTGTTCACTTATTTTTATGTATATTTTTATGATGGGGGTGCAAGACAATTAGCGATTTAATGATTAACGGGCAGATCAGAGACAAGGAAGTAAGATTAATTGGAGAAGATGGAGAGCAGAAGGGAATCATGCCGATTAAGGAGGCAATGAGACTGGCTCAGGAAGCAGAATTAGATCTTGTGAAGATCGCTCCAAAGGCTCAGCCGCCGGTATGTAAGATCATCGATTACGGTAAGTACCGATATGAACTTGCAAGAAAAGAAAAAGAGGCGAAGAAGAAGCAGAAGACCGTTGAAGTGAAGGAAGTGCGTCTTTCACCCAATATTGACACGAATGACCTGAACACCAAGGTCAACAATGCAAAGAAGTTTATCAGTAAGGGTAATAAAGTGAAGATTACCCTGCGTTTCAGAGGGCGCGAGATGGCGCATGTACAGCAGAGCAAGCACATTCTGGATGATTTTGCAGAGCTGCTCAAGGATATTGCCGTCGTGGAGAAACAGCCGAAACTGGAAGGCAGAAGCATGAGTATGGTTTTAACTGAAAAACGTTAAAAATATATTTACAAATTAAGGAGGAAATAATCATGCCAAAGATCAAGACAAATAGAGCAGCTGCAAAGCGCTTCAAGAAGACAGGTACAGGAAAGTTAAAAAGAAATAAAGCGTATAAGAGCCATATCTTAACTAAGAAGTCTGCAAAGAGAAAGAGAAATCTTAGGAAATCAATCATTACTGATGAAACGAATGTAAAGAACATGAAGAAGGTATTACCGTATCTGTAAAGAGCGGATCAAAGTATTGAAGGAGGAAACAAGACATGGCAAGAATTAAAGGCGGAATGAACGCTAGAAAGAAGCATAACAGAGTTTTAAAATTAGCAAAAGGATACAGGGGAGCACGTTCCAAACAGTACAGGGTTGCAAAGCAGTCCGTGATGAGGGCGCTTACTTCTTCTTATGCGGGAAGAAAGCAGCGCAAGCGCCAGATGCGTCAGTTATGGATTGCACGTATCAATGCGGCTGCAAGGCTGAATGGCTTATCCTACAGCAAGTTCATGTATGGGCTGAAGCTGGCGAATGTTGATATGAACAGGAAGATGCTGGCAGAGCTGGCAGTGAATGACGCGGCAGGATTTACTGCATTGGCAGAGGCCGCAAAAGCGAAATTGGCTTAATTTGGCGCGAAAGATTTGGGAACGTCAGATAAAAGTCAAGTAAAAAGATGAAAAATCCTTGACATCGGCGGTCTGCCGTGGTAAAGTTCTATTAAACCGTTGAGGAAGAGTGAGTACTGTTAGATATCTGCTTTACAGAGAGTTGTGGATGGTGGAACACAGCAAGTCAGGACTGACAGGAATGGACTTCCGAGGGCGAGCTGAAGCGTTCGCTTTGGATGGTAGTAAGCGAGCCGGAGAGGGTACTCCGTTAACAAAGTACGCGTATGATGGTACGCATGAGAGGGTATAGGAATGATATACCAAGCCGGGTGGCACCGCAGGAGTGAATGATTATAATTACTCTTGTCCCAGCAATTGTTTATTGTGTGGGATAAGGGTATTTTTTTATTTCGGCATAAATATGGAGCTGCAAGATAGAGAGATTGTCAGGCTTAGATAGAAGAAACCTTGTCCCGCTTAACCTCAAAATGTGAAAGGAGAACAAGACAATGAGTACACCAAAAATCCCTTACAAAATCTATCTGGAAGAGAGCGAGATGCCGAAGCAATGGTATAATGTACGGGCGGATATGAAGAACAAGCCTGCGCCGCTTCTGAATCCCGGGACGTTGAAGCCGATGACAGCAGAGGAACTTTCCGGAGTGTTCTGTGAAGAACTGGTAAGGCAGGAGTTAAACAACGATGATCGTTACATCAATATCCCGCAGGAAATCATCGATTTTTATAAGATGTACCGTCCCGCGCCTCTTGTCCGGGCATACTGTTTGGAGGAGAAACTAGAGACGCCGGCGAAGATTTATTATAAATTCGAGGGGAATAATACCAGCGGAAGCCATAAGCTGAACTCTGCGATTGCCCAGGCTTATTATGCGAAGAAACAGGGCTTGAAGGGCGTGACGACAGAGACAGGGGCAGGACAGTGGGGAACGGCGCTTTCCATGGCGTGTTCTTACCTTGATTTGGACTGCAAGGTATTTATGGTAAAATGTTCGTATGAGCAGAAACCTTTCCGCCGCGAAGTGATGCGTACCTACGGGGCGAGCGTTACGCCGTCGCCTTCCATGGAGACAGAGGTGGGAAAGAAGATTCTGGCAGAGCATCCGGGAACGACGGGAAGCCTTGGCTGTGCAATTTCAGAGGCGGTAGAGGTGGCAGTCGGAAGCGAAGGATATCGGTATGTGCTTGGAAGCGTGCTGAATCAGGTATTGCTTCATCAGTCGATTATCGGTATGGAGACGAAGCGTGCATTGGATAAATATGGAATCACACCCGATATTATCATAGGATGTGCAGGCGGCGGCTCGAACCTTGGCGGATTGATTTCCCCATTTATGGGAGAAAAATTGAGAGGCGAAAAGGATTACCATTTCATTGCGGTAGAACCGGCATCCTGTCCGAGCCTGACCAGAGGCGTCTATGCCTATGATTTCTGCGATACGGGCATGGTGTGTCCGTTGGCGAAGATGTATACACTGGGAAGCGGGTTCATTCCTTCTGCGAACCATGCAGGCGGACTGCGCTATCACGGTATGAGTTCCGTCCTGTCACAGCTCTATGAGGATGGCTATATGGAGGCAAGGTCTGTGGAGCAGACGGCAGTTTTTGAGGCAGCGGAGAAGTTCGCAAGGGTGGAAGGAATCCTTCCGGCGCCGGAGAGCAGCCATGCGATTAAGGTCGCGATTGATGAGGCAATGAAGTGCAAGGAGTCCGGGGAAGAGAAGACGATCGTGTTCGGGCTTACCGGTACGGGATATTTTGATATGGTGGCGTATGAGAAGTTCCACAATGGAGAGATGAAAGATTACATTCCTACGGATGAGGAGCTCAAGGCAGGATTCGATGGAATCCCGAGATTCCCGGGGAATATGGAATAAGGAGTTTGGCCGGTATGAAGGTTTTAGTTGTAGTAGATATGCAGAATGATTTTATCGGCGGGGCGTTAGGGACGAAAGAGGCAGTGGCCATTGTGCCTAAGGTTGTGGAAAAAATCCGGAATTTTGAGGGAAGGGTGTTGTTTACCCGGGACACCCACAAAGAGGATTATCTGGATACACAGGAGGGAAAGAAGCTTCCGGTGGCGCACTGCATCAAAGGGACGGAAGGCTGGGAACTGCATCCTGAGATAGAGGCGCTCCGTAAAGAAGATGCGTTAGATAAGCCGACGTTTGGGAGTACGCAGCTTGGATGTATATTAAAGGAAATGGGCGGTCTTGAATCCGTCACATTCGTAGGACTGTGTACGGATATCTGCGTCATCTCAAATGCGATGATTGCAAAAGCATTCATACCGGAAGTGCCGGTCATTGTGGATGCTTCGTGCTGTGCGGGGGTAACGCCCCAAAGCCATAAGAATGCGTTGGAAGCGATGAAGATGTGCCAGATTATATGTGAAGAATAATGGAAAGATTTCCGTAACGGTGGGCAGAAATGATGCAAATGACCAAATATTCTGCCCCGGACGGAAATCTTTTGTATGCGGCAAACCGTACCCTTGTATTAGGCGGGGTAGTTCAGTTGCTTATCCGTGATGTCCGTGAGAACTTCTTTCAAGTATTTCCTTGCAAGATATCTTGCCATAGGAAGATTCATGTCCAGATAGTTCCCGCAGTCTTTCGCACATGCGCCGGGAACGTCTCCCTCGAATCCGGCAATGAAGGTAAACATCTCCGTCATCAGCGGCACGATATCTTTGGATGTATATGCTCCGGCAAGCAGCAGATAGAAGCCTGTCCGGCATCCCATGGGTCCGAAATAGATGATTTTGTCTGCGTAATCGGAATGATTGCGCAGGAAGGTGGCCGCCAGATGTTCGATAGTGTGCATCTCTGCGGTATTCATGACGGGCTCGTCATTAGGGCTTGTCATACGGATGTCAAATGTGGTAATGGGATGACCCTCTACCTGATCGATGCGGGAAACATAGAGTCCCGGAACCAGACGGAGATGGTCTATGGTAAAGCTTGCGATTTTTTCCATGATAGTCATATCTCCTTTTTCAATTTTATGCGAAGTTATTATAGCACTTTTATTGATATTTTTCTACGTAAATATCAATAAATCATGAAATTCGATGCCGATACTATTTTGTGGAGAATATGTAGGATAATTAATTTGATAAAATTCTTTTCCAGTTACGTTCACTGCGTAAAATGCGAAGTATATGAATTTCGTTTTGGGATTCATTGATAGTATAGAATATAATGGAAGGTGGAAAAGGTTTTTTATGGATGGCATAGCCTTTATATAAAATCTGTGTATTATAGAATATGCCACCCATATAGCCTAGCTGTGAGAGTTCTTTCTGAAGACGGTTCTGAAACCGGTCTGCACATGCAGTCCCGAATCGGATTTCAATATATTCGGCAATATCCGTTATATCTTGAATTGCCTCATGGGTCAGAATAATATTATAGTCTGGCATTCCTTCTGCATTCTCTTAACTCGGAGATTTTTTGAAATGCATCTGCCAAAGGCAGCTCCTTTCCGGCTTCCATGTCGCAAATCCCACTATCAAGCATCTGGAAAAGATAGGTATCTTTGAATAGATTGTTATCTGTCGTATTAGGTGATGTTAATTTCATAAAAATCACTCCAATCATAGTCTGAACTTGAGAATTTGTTTCGATAGAGAGAGACTAACATAGATTTGTTCCGATTGCAATGCTTTTAACAGAAGTTCGTAAATTTTGGTAGTTTTTACCTGTATTTTTGTATATGGCATATTTTCGGGCAAATGCTATGGAAAATCTTTGGATATGTGGTATACTTACAGAGTATGCATAGAAATCATTTCTTAAAAAATAGGAGTCAAAAGATGAAGTTATATATTGTGAGACATGGAGAGACTGCGTGGAATAAGGCGCGTAAGATTCAGGGGCAGGCGGATATCCCGCTGAATGAATTTGGCAGGATGTTGGCTAGAAAGACGGGGGCAGGATTAGCGGACGTTCATTTTGACCTGTGTTATAGTAGCCCCATGTCCCGGGCAAAGGAGACGGCGCGGCTGATCCTGGCAGGAAGTACGACGCAGATCATAGAGGATGCACGGATTGTAGAGATAGCGTTCGGGGAATATGAAGGGAGATGCTGTTCCAAAAGCGGATGGAATCTTCCGGAGGAGTTCCGCTTTTTTTTCGATGAGCCGGATCGGTATCGGGCTCCGGAAGGCGGAGAGGATTTTGCTCAGGTGAAGAAGCGGACAGGAGATTTTTTGCAGGAAATTTATGAGAAGAAGGAATACCAAAAGTATAATATCTTGATTGCCACCCATGGGGCGGCGCTGGCAGGGCTTCTGAATAACATAAGGGGGAAATCTCTGGCGGAATACTGGGGAGAGGGAGTACATAAGAACTGTGCCGTGACAGAAGTAGAGGTGACGGATGGCAAGCCTAAGATTATTTCTGAAAACGTAGTGTATTATGACGACGAAGTGGAGCCATGGGACGAGTAGGCTTCGCACACTAGGGTTAAAAATTGGAGGATAAGAAAGATGATTAATGATAAGAAAGTATTATTCAGCGGGATGCAGGCAACGGGGAATCTGACCCTTGGCAATTACCTTGGGGCGCTCAAGAACTGGGTGACGCTGAGCGATGAGTATGAATGTTTCTACAGCGTAGTGGATATGCATTCTATCACGGTAAGGCAGGAGCCGGCGACGCTTAGGAAGAGGGCGAGGGCGCTTCTGACCCTTTACATTGCGGCGGGGCTTGACCCGGAGAAGAACTGCATCTATTATCAGTCCCATGTGTCCGGACATGCGGAGCTTTCATGGATTCTGAACTGCTTCACTTACATGGGTGAGCTGAACCGTATGACTCAGTTCAAGGATAAGTCAGCCAAGCATGCGGATAACATTAATGCGGGGTTATTTACCTATCCGGTGCTGATGGCGGCTGATATCCTGCTCTACCAGGCGGACGTGGTTCCGGTGGGCGTAGACCAGATGCAGCATTTGGAGATTACCAGGGACATTGCGGAACGGTTTAACAACATTTATGGAGATGTATTTACTATACCGGAGGCGTATATCGGCAAGGTCGGCGCAAAAATCATGAGTTTGCAGGACCCGTCGAAGAAGATGTCGAAGTCCGATGAGAATCCCAACGCCAGCATTTACCTGATGGACGATGTGGATACCATTATACGCAAATGCAAACGTGCCGTAACGGATTCGGAGGCGCAGATTTTGTACCGTGACGAGCAGCCGGGAGTCAAGAACTTGATTGATATTTACAGCGCATGCACCGGAAAGAAGCCGGAAGAAGTGGTCGCTGAATTCGACGGAAAGGGATACGGTGACTTTAAATTGGCTGTAGGGGAAGCGGTGGTATCTGTATTGAAGCCTTTGCAGGAAGAGGTGGCAAGGCTTGAGAAGGATAAGGCTTATATTGATGGAGCCATTAAAAATAATGCGGAGAAAGCGCAGTATTTTGCCAATAAGACGCTGCGGAAGGTGCAGAAAAAGATTGGGTTCCCAGAGAGGATACGATAGCCGGCTATGGACAGACAGGCCGAAGGCCAATGTGGGAATACGGTTTGGCCAAATATTGGAACACGTGTCAGGAGAGAGGATAGCATATGGGAATACACACGGCAGGAGAGCAGAAATATTATGGTTTTATAGAGGAACGGGTGAAACAGCTCAGGACAGGAATGATTGTATGGGGAAGCCTTCTGGCGGTGGCGTTTATCGGGATGTTCTCGGATGCAAGGCTTGCCGTCATTTTGGCTGTTATCGGGGTTGCCCTTGCCATACGGAATGTGAGGTCGCTGCAGGCATTGAAGGGAAAATTAGATGTTGTGGGGGATAAAGAAGAATTTTTCCGGCAGTTGACGGATACGGATTTGATTGAGCAAAAAGACGCACGTTTGATGGTTGCGAAGGATTATCTGCTGGTCATGAAAAAAGATGTGTTTATCTATCCGTTTTCCGATATGGAGAAAGTGGAAACTAAAGTTCGGGGAAAATCCGGGAAGACACTGTTCTTTACAGACAGACAAGGGACGCAACATGAGATTCTTTCCTGTGGGAAGGGAGATAAGGAGAAAGAGGAGTTTGAGCGTGCCTGCCGCATCCTGAACGAGAGAGTATAGCATTCACTTCAAGTCAAAGAGAGGGGCTGTTGCAAAATAAACAGATTACACTTGCCGCAGCCCTTCTATTTTTGTTTTCAAACAATCATTCTAGTCATCCTCTTCCCCTTGGATGGTATAAGTCTGTCTCTTTCTTGCCATCTCGTCATTCTCAAGATATTCATCATAAGTAGTAATCTTGTCAATCAGTTTGCCGCCGGGAACAATCTCCATAATACGATTCGCGGTGGTCTGTACGATCTGGTGATCCCTTGATGAGAACAGGATTACGCCCGGAAACTTAATCATACCATTGTTCAGCGCCGTAATCGACTCCATATCTAAATGGTTCGTTGGCTCGTCGAGAATCAATACATTTGCCCCGGAAATCATCATCTTGGAAAGGAGACAGCGCACCTTCTCCCCTCCGGAGAGGACGCGTACCTTCTTCACGCCGTCGTCTCCGGCGAACAGCATACGCCCTAAGAATCCGCGGACATAGGTGACGTCTTTTTCTTCCGAATACTGGGTCAGCCACTCCACGATGGTTGAATCATTTTCAAATTCATCTTTGCTGTCCAACGGGAAGTATGCCTGTGAGGTGGTGATTCCCCATTTGTAGGTTCCTTCGTCCGGCTCCATCTCCCCGGTGAGGATTTGGAACAGGGTCGTCTTGGCAAGCTCGTTGCTTCCGACAAAGGCGACCTTGTCGTCCCGGTTCAGGGTAAATGTGAGGTTGTCTAAGACCTTCTCCCCGTCGATGGTCTTGCTCAAGCCTTCCACGGAAAGGACCTCATTTCCAATCTCGCGGTTGGGACGGAAATCAATGTAAGGATATTTGCGGCTGGACGGCTGAATGTCGTCAAGCTGAATCTTCTCTAACGCCCGCTTTCTGGATGTTGCCTGTTTGGATTTGGATGCGTTGGCGCTGAACCGGGAAATAAATTCCTGCAATTCCTTAATCTTTTCTTCTTTCTTCTTGTTCGCCTCTTTCATCTGGCGGATGAGTAATTGGCTAGACTCATACCAGAAGTCATAATTTCCGGCGTAGAGCTTAATCTTGCCGTAGTCGATATCCGCAATCTGGGTGCAGACTTTGTTCAGAAAATAACGGTCATGAGATACTACGATTACGGTGTTGTCAAAATTAATCAGGAATTCTTCCAGCCATGCGATAGCGTCCAAATCCAGATGGTTCGTCGGCTCGTCCAGAAGAAGGATGTCCGGGTTGCCGAAGAGCGCCTGCGCAAGCAGCACTTTTACCTTTTCCGGACCGTTTAAATTCTGCATGATTTCATAGTGCATCTCGGTGGGGATGCCAAGCCCGTTCAGCAAGGTCGCGGCGTCGGATTCCGCCTCCCATCCGTTCATGGCTGCAAATTCACCTTCCAGCTCGCTTGCCTTGATGCCGTCTTCGTCGGTGAAATCTTCTTTCGCATAGATGGCTTCTTTTTCTTTCATAATCTCGTAAAGCCGGGGGTTCCCCATCATGACCGTGTCAAGGACAGGGTACTCATCATATTTGAAATGATCCTGCTGCAGGAAGGAAAGCCGTTCTCCCGGGGTGATGGCGACTTCGCCCTTGCTTGGTTCTAACTGACCGGAAAGGATTTTTAAGAAAGTGGACTTACCGGCTCCGTTTGCGCCGATTAGGCCGTAGCAGTTCCCTTCGGTGAATTTAATATTTACATCTTCAAACAAAGCTTTCTTCCCTACGCGTAATGTTATATTGCTTGTGCTAATCATAGCAAATCACACTCCTTTTATTTGATTGCCATTAAAATCATTTGCTGTATATGCCTTGCATATCTTACCAAAAAAAGAAAGAAATAGCAAGGCTTTTGCGATTACTTTCGCTTGGTGATCAATATCCCCTGTACGAGATGGGGAAATAGGTATATAATAGCAAATGAGAAAGTGGGGTTTTAATGATGATAAATGCAACGATGGTATTGGAAGGCGGAGCGACGAGAGGCGTATTCACTTCGGGAGTCTTAGATTTCCTGATGGAGCAGGGAATGTACACGTCCCATGTGGTCGGCGTGTCTGCCGGAGCCTGTAATGGCGTGGATTATGTATCGAGACAGCCGGGAAGGACCAGGGACTGTATGATTCATAAGGAGAGAGAATACAGCTATTACTATGGTTTCCGGAAATTTATTCGGGAGAAGAGCCTGATGGATATGGATATGATTTTCGACCGGTATCCCAACGAGTTCTTCCCTTTTGATTATGATACGTTTTTTGCATCTGAGACGGAGTGTGAGATTGTCACGACCAATTGTGAGACAGGACAGGCGGAATATATGACGGAGCGGCATGACCGGGAGCGTTTGATGAAGATCTGCCGTGCGTCTTGCAGTATGCCGTTGGTGTCGCCTATCGTGAATGTGGACGGTGTTCCGTATCTGGACGGAGGGCTTGCGGATTCCATTCCGGTCAGGCGGGCAATGGAAATCGGGAACCGGAAGATTATCGTGGTACTGACCAGGAATCCGGGATACCGCAAGAAGCCGACGTCCCATGCGGTGGCAGAGCTTTACCGCAGGGCATACCGAAAGTATCCGGAGCTTGTGCGGGTGACGGTTCGGCGCAATTATGAGTATAACAGGCAGATCCGGCAGGTGGAGCAGCTTGTGCGGGAAGGGAAATTATTTGTCTTTTGTCCTAGGATTCCTACGGTTTCAAGGGTGGAGAAGGATTATGATGCGCTGATGCATTTCTACGAGCATGGGTATCAGCAGGCGAAGCGGAAGTATCCGGAATTGCAGGCATATCTGGACAGATGAGAAATTGTGTGTAAAATTGCAGGCGTATCCGGACAGATGAGGAACTATGTATAAAGTGTCAGGAGGTACAGGTATGAATCTATATGAACATCAGATTTCAACAAGGGAAGCGCAGCAGATGGCAAAGGTGACGGATATGATCCGCCAGGATATTGCCAAGAGCGGGGTCAGGGAAGGAATCGTGGTCGTGTACTCGCCCCATACTACAGCGGGATTTACCATTAATGAGAATGCTGATCCGGATGTGGTACATGATATGCTGTACGGGCTAGAGGAGTCGTTCCCTACCAGACGGGATTATTACCGGCATATAGAAGGAAATTCCCATGCGCATATCAAGACCAGTTTTGTCGGCCCTTCACAGACATTGATTCTGCATGAAGGAGAGCTGGTATTGGGAATCTGGCAGGATGTGTATTTCTGTGAGTTCGACGGGCCGAGGAATCGGAGGTTTTATGTGAAGGTGGTGGAAGGGTAGTAGGAGTTGCGAATTTGAATGGAAGGAAGATTTAAAGTGCGAAATCTCCCTTCCATTGCGTTTCTTAGGTATATCCAAAGGGCATCCCGCAATACATGCCCCTACGGTATAATATTTTTACAATAAATTTTCTCCAGAAATTCCATCCGTACACTCATATTCGCCATCAGCAAATCCACCGCCGTAACTGCCGCCATAGATTCTACCACTACGACAGCCCGCGGCACGATTACGGGATCATGCCGTCCGGTAATCGCGATGCGTGTATTTTCACCGTGTATATCCACGGTTTCCTGTTCACGGGAGATGGAGGGGGTGGGCTTGATTGCTGCCCGCAGCACAATCCGGCTCCCGTCGCTGAGTCCGCCCAGCGTCCCGCCTGAGTGGTTGGTCCGCTTATGCACCCCCCCGTTCTCCGAATAGAACGCATCATTATTATCACTTCCTGTTGCGCAGGCGGCACGGAATCCGTCTCCAATCTCCACACCCTTGACCGCTCCGATGGACATTACGGCTTTGGCAAGGTTCGCATCCAGTTTATCGAATACGGGTTCTCCAATCCCGGCCGGCATGCCGTCGATGACGCATTCGATGATGCCGCCCAAAGAGTCTTGGTCTTTCACGCATTTTTCCAGATGGGCCGCCGCTTCCAGCGCATACCCAAGGTTTGGCATATAGAGAGGATTATCGTTGATACATCCATAGTCATATTCCGATTCCGGCACGGTGATAGGGCCGATTGCCTTGGTATAAGCGGTGATGCGGATTCCCAGCCTTTGGAGGATCTTGGATGCAATGGCTCCTGCGGCAACCCGCCCGATTGTCTCCCGCCCGGAGGTCCTGCCGCCGCCCCGGTAGTCCCGGATGCCGTATTTGGCGTCAAAGGTGTAATCTGCATGTCCCGGACGATAGCAGTCTTTGATTTTGCCATAGTCCCGGGAGCGTTGGTCCTGGTTATGCACGATAACGGAGATTGGCGTTCCGGTGGTCTTGCCGTCAAAGACGCCCGAGAGGAGCTCTGCCCGGTCTGCTTCGCTTCGCGCCGTGGTGAATTTGCTCTGCCCCGGTTTCCGGCGGTCCAGAAATTGCTGTATATCCTCAGCGGTAAGGGGCAGCCCTGCGGGGCAGCCGTCGATAACGGCTCCGATTGCCGGGCCGTGGGATTCCCCCCATGTCGTGAATGTAAATGAGTTCCCATAAGTTGATCCAGCCATATCTATTTTCTCCTTTCGTAAATTAAGAGAGCATTAAATTGTATAATTTTAATATATTTGTAATAAAATTGCAATATCTTCAGGAAATATTCATTATTTTTTAGGGCTTTTTTTCTGTACTTTTGAATTTATGCATATTATAATGTATAAGGCAGACGGATTTCGTCTGAAAATGTTTGAAATTCTATCAGAGGAGTAAGGTTGATGGGTAGTAGTGACAGGAAGGCAGAAGAGATAATCGAAGAGACTATGAGAGCAATCTTTGACGACCTTGACCAATCAAAATCTATGAATGAGATGGATAGCAGCAATGCTTCACATAAGCGGTATTCGAGTCATAAGAGTACATCAGGAAAAGGACATTCCGGTAAGAAACGGCCGGGAGTGGAAAGTTCCGGCCGGGTTTCTGCGCAGGAGGGCGGACGAAGGAGGAACCGAGCCAGCGGACCGTCACGGGAGAGGGAAGGAAAGCCGGTATCAGCAAGCGCTCCGTCACGGGAGAAGAGACGAAGGGAGGTATCTGCCAGTGAGGCGGCACAGGAAAAGAGACAAAGGCAGGATTCTGCCAGAGCTGCTGCGCAGGAAGAAGTGTATGAGGAGGTATCTGCCCAAGCGGTTTCGTCAGGGGAAGATCCGGAGACGGATTTCCTGTATAAAAAGCAGCCTCGTAAGAAAGAGCCTAATCTTCCTGACCTATCTTCTGGCGGAGACGTATCTCGAACAGGCAGACGGAAGGATGCGGAAGATACCTTAGATAAGCGCAGGGAGAAAAAGAAATATCCGGAATCACAAGTATCTGATGATTCAGTTGATATAGACGATATGGATGATTTTTTTGATCAAGGCGAGGATAAGAAGGAGAAGATGGGCGGAAAGAGAAGCAGAAAAAGAAAGAAGGATAAGAGTAAAAAAGCACAGAAGGCAGTGTTGATTACGATAGGAAGCGTGGCGGGTGTATTGCTCGTAACGTACATAGGGCTTGCCATGTATTTTAACAGCCATTTTATGTTCTTTACGGAAATCAATGGAACAGGCTGTTCCATGAAGAGTGTTGAACAGGTGGAGGAGGAGATGGCGAAAAAGGTGTCGGATTATAAACTGACACTGAAGGAGTCCGGCGGAGGTTCGGAGACGATTGCCGGTTCGGACATTTCTTTGAAATATGTGCCGGGCGATAAGTTAGAGCAGATTGCGAAGGAACAGAATGGTTTCCTGTGGCCGAAATCATTGTGGGAACACCCAAAGATCGAGACGGAGATTGGGGTTCAGTATGACGAGGCGGCTCTTAGCGCGGCGGTGGCAGCCCTTGGCTGTATGAATCCGGAGACGCAGACGCCTTCTGTGGATGCGCACCCGGAGTTTCAGGAAGGGCAGTTCGTGGTCGCGCCGGAGGTCATTGGGACGCAGATTAATGCAGAGGTAATGAACCAGAAAGTTGCAGAGGCAATCAGCGGTTTTAAGCCGACGCTTGATCTTTCCGAGACGGGGTGTTACGCCCTCCCGAGGTTCGTTTCCGATTCTCCCGAGGTTACGGCGGCGGCCGCTGCCATGAACGGATATCTGGGAGCGAATGTTACCTATGATTTTAACCCCAATACCGAAGTTGTGGATGCGTCGGTGATTTCCCAGTGGGTGAAGGTCGATGGTGATATGAACGTGACTTTTGATGAAGGGGCGGTACGTGCATATGTCCAGTCTTTGGCTGATAAATACAACACGAAGGGAGTGCCGCGTCCGTTTACCACGGCAAGCGGCAATGTAGTCACGGTAGAAGGCGGCGGGTTTGGCTGGCGGATAGACCAGGAGGCGGAGTATGCCGCTCTGCTTGCGAATATCCAGAACGGGGAGACTGTAACCAGAGAGCCGAATTATTCCAGCCGGGGCATAAGCCACGGCGGCACGGATGTGGGCAGTACCTATGCGGAGGTAGATTTGACGAACCAGAGGATGTATTTTATCAAGGATGGCCAGGTGGTGCTGCAGTCAGACTGTGTGACCGGGAATCCCAACAAAGGGCATGCGACGCCTCAGGGATATTATTCTCTGGCATGGAAACAGAAGAATCGGACGCTTAGAGGTGAGAAGCAGCCGGACGGGACATACGAGTACGAGACTCCGGTGGCATTCTGGATGCCGTTTAACGGAGGCATCGGATTCCATGACGCGACCTGGCAGTCGTCGTTTGGCGGCAGAAGGTATCAGACCCATGGTTCTCATGGCTGTGTGAACCTGCCTTACAGTGTTGCGCAGCAGTTATATGATTTGGTATACGACGGCGTGCCGATTATCTGCCATTATTGATATTATTTTTAGAAAACAAGGAGAAGGCTATGTATGAGTTATTGAAACGGGACGGCCTTGCTAAGAGAGGAAGATTACATACGGTACATGGGGTCGTTGAGACTCCTGTATTTATGAATGTGGGAACGGCGGCGGCAATTAAGGGCGCCGTTTCCACAGACGATTTAAGGGGAATCAAGACGCAGGTGGAACTATCCAATACTTATCATCTTCATGTCCGTCCGGGGGATGAAGTGGTGAGAAAGCTTGGAGGACTTCACCGGTTCATGGCGTGGGATAAGCCGATTCTGACGGATTCGGGCGGTTTTCAGGTATTCTCTCTGGCAGGGCTTAGACGTATCAAGGAGGAGGGAGTGTATTTTAACTCCCATATAGATGGAAGGAAGATTTTCATGGGTCCCGAGGAGAGTATGGGGATTCAATCGAATCTTGCCTCTACCATTGCGATGGCGTTTGACGAATGTCCCTCGAGTGTTGCGGACCGGGAGTATATGGAGCACTCCGTAGACCGGACGGCGCGCTGGCTTGTCCGCTGTAAAAATGAGATGGACAGGCTGAACAGCCTGCCGGATACCATTAACCGGCAGCAGATGTTGTTCGGAATCAACCAAGGGGGGATTTACGAGGATATCCGTATCCGCCATGCACAGCAGATTAGGGAGCTTGACCTTGACGGTTACGCCGTCGGGGGGCTTGCGGTGGGAGAGTCCCACGAAGAGATGTACCGGATTCTGGAGGCGGTGGTGCCGCACCTTCCGGCGGCGAAGCCGACTTATTTGATGGGCGTGGGAACTCCGGCGAATATCTTAGAGGCGGTGGAGCGGGGGGTGGATTTCTTTGACTGCGTATACCCGAGCCGCAACGGGCGCCACGGGCATGTATATACCAACCAGGGGAAGCGAAACCTCTTCAATGCGAAGTATGAATTGGATGAGAGCCCGATTGAGGAAGGCTGCCAGTGTCCGGCGTGCCGTACATATTCAAGGGCATACATCCGGCATCTGCTGAAAGCGAAGGAGATGTTGGGGATGCGCCTGTGCGTGCTCCATAATCTGTATTTTTATAATACGATGATGGAGGAGATCCGAGAGGCGATTGAGGAAGGACGTTATCAGGAATATAAGAAGAAGAAGCTTAGGGGTATGGAGTCCATCCATTAAAATATCATGAAAAAAGCAAGAATTCTATAAAATTACTTGATGTCTGCCTGTTTTTTGTGTATGATAGCAATAGTGTTTTTTAAGACAGAAATTAGGAGGAAGAATTTTATGTACACATTGGCAACGCAGAGTGCGGGTGGAAGCTGGGCATTACTGATTCTTGTATATGCAGTTATTTTCGGCGGCTTTTATTTTATTTTCATGAGACCACAGAAGAAGGAGCAGAAGCGGATTCAGTCCATGATTGCTGAGATGGAAGTGGGAGACACGGTTCTTACCACAAGTGGTTTCTATGGCGTAATCATTGATATCAGCGACAGTGATGTGATTGTTGAGTTCGGGAGCAACCGGAACTGCCGTATTCCGATGCAGAAGGCGGCAATCGCACAGGTAGAGAAGGCGTCGGCAGAGTAATTATGAATTTAGGAAGGAAGAGCGCATGGGAAGAGGATTTCTGACCGTGCGTTTTTTACGTACGTATACCCTTAGGGTATACCCAAGGGCACACCGAAATGCATACCCTTCGGGTGGGTGGACTGCGTCCAATAAGGTATACCTTAATGGGTGTTTGTCAATTTTTTAGCATATCCTATTAGACAAGTAAGGAAACTTATGGTAAAGTAGTACTGTAATTTTGCAAAATGTACTCATAGAGAACAGAGGGTGCATAAGCATGGAATGGAGGAATAGTATGCTTGATTTAGCAACATTTTTGCAGAAAGAATTAAATAAGGAAGTAAAAGATGCAGGCGACCAGGAGATTTATTATGCCCTGCTTGCATACACAAAGGAGAGATTAAAGGAAACTCGGCAGATTACCGGAGATAAGAAGGTATATTATATTTCAGCAGAATTTTTGATTGGTAAATTGTTATCCAACAATCTCATCAATCTTGGAATTTATGATGAGGTCGCAGAATTATTGGAGAAGAATGGGAAGAAGCTGGCTGCAATCGAGGAGATTGAGCCGGAGCCGTCTTTGGGAAACGGGGGCTTGGGCAGGCTTGCTGCGTGCTTTTTGGATTCCATTGCGTCACTTGGACTTTGTGGGGACGGAATCGGTTTGAACTATCACATGGGATTGTTCCGTCAGGTATTTGAGGCCCATAAGCAGAAAGAAGTGCCGAATCCGTGGATTGAGGAGAAATCATGGCTTGAAGATACGGGAATCCGTTTTCAGGTGCCGTTTAAGGATTTTACGCTGACGTCGAAGCTGTATGATATTGACGTGGCAGGATATGAGAATGGAAAGAACAAGCTCCATCTGTTCGATGTGGAAGGCGTGGACGAGAGTATTATCTGGAACGGTATTTCCTTTGATAAGCAGGATATCGGAAGGAATCTGACTCTTTTCCTGTATCCGGACGACAGCGACCGGGCAGGGAACCTGCTTCGTGTTTATCAGCAGTATTTTATGGTCTCCAACGGCGCGCAGCTCATCTTGAAGGAGTGTGAGGAGAAGGGGTATGACCTTAGGAAGCTTCATGAGCATGTGGCAATCCAGATCAACGACACCCATCCTTCCATGGTCATTCCAGAGCTGATCCGGCTCCTGGTGCAGAAGAATGTAGATTTCAATGAGGCGATTGAAATCGTACAGAAGACCTGTGCGTATACCAACCATACAATCCTTGCGGAGGCGTTGGAGAAGTGGCCTTTGGATTATCTGGAACAGGTGGCGCCTCAGATAGTGCCGATCATCAAGGATCTGGATATGCGTATGAAGGGCAGGTATCAGGACCCGAGAGTTGCCATTATTGATGAGCAGAACCGAGTGCATATGGCCCATATGGACATCCATTTCGGATACAGTGTCAACGGAGTGGCGGCGCTGCACACGGAGATTCTGAAAAACTCCGAGCTGAAGCCGTTCTACGACATTTACCCGGAGAAATTCAACAACAAGACCAACGGAATCACGTTCCGCAGATGGCTTCTGCACTGCAATAAGGAGCTGGTGAAGTGGCTTGATGAGAATGTGGAAGGAGATTTCCGGAAGGATGCAGATAAGCTTGATACGTTGATGAAGCGGATCGATGATGAAGCTGTATTAGAGAAGCTCTTGGAGGTCAAGCATACGAAGAAGGTACAGCTTGCAGAGTATCTGAAAGAGACACAAGGATTAGAGCTGAATCCGGATTCTGTGTTTGATATTCAGGTGAAGCGTCTGCACGAGTACAAGCGCCAGCAGATGAATGCGCTGTATGTGATTTATAAATATCTGGAAATCAAGGCAGGGAAGAAGCCTAAGACGCCGATTACCATGATTTTCGGGGCAAAGGCGGCGCCGGCATATGCCATTGCCAAGGATATCATCCATCTGATTCTGTGTTTGCAGGAATTGACTGCGAATGACCCGGAAGTTGCGCCCTATCTGAAGGTCATAATGGTGGAGAATTATAATGTGACTACGGCGGAGCATCTGATTCCGGCGTGTGACATCTCGGAGCAGATTTCTCTGGCTTCTAAGGAAGCGTCCGGAACCGGGAACATGAAGTTTATGCTGAACGGCGCTGTGACGCTGGGAACGGAGGATGGCGCCAATGTAGAAATCCATGAGCTGGTGGGGGATGAGAATATCTATATCTTCGGTGAGTCCAGCGAGAAGGTCATTGAGCATTATGCGAAGAGCAGTTACCGGGCAGTGGATTATTATATCGAGGATGAGCAGATCCGCGCTCTTGTGAACTTTATTATCAGCCCGGAGATGATGAAGATAGGTGATCCTTATCATCTGCTGCAGATTCATGCGGAGTTGATTTATAAGGATTGGTTCATGACACTTCTGGATTTGAAGGATTACATTGCCGTGAAAGAGCGGGCTTATGAGGAGTATGAGGACCGAAAGGCATGGAGCAGGAAGATGCTGGTCAATATTGCCAAGGCTGGGTATTTCTCATCTGACAGGACGATTGAGGACTACAATAAGGATATTTGGCATTTGAAATAAGCAGAAAAATGTGAAGGCAGGACTGCCGGGGAATGGTGAAGAGCATCATTTCCCGGCAGTTTTTTTCGTTGATTCATGGTATGCAGGGAGTAGAACCTGCATAAGCTGACTATAACAGCAGATACGGAATGTGGGGCATGGGTGGATGAAAAAGCATAGGGCAGTGCTGCTTTTATGTATATCTCTCGCCGCCGGCGGGATATGGACGGCAGGGGAGGAAATGGTTCCGTCCTTTTATAGGGACAGTGTAATGGCAATGCGTATAAGGAATCAGGCGGGGGAAGATGCGGATTCCGATCAGGCAGTGAAAAGCGGGGAGGATGTGGATTCGGGAAGGGAAGATGCAGGAGAAGGCCGGGATGATACCGGGACGGTCGGGAATGATGAAGGTGTCAGTGAAGAAAAAGATTATATCAAGTGGGTGGAATTCGACGTGACCTGTGAAGCCATGAAGCGGGCTTACCAGTATGACTTGGATACTTATGGAGAAGACGTACATTTGAACTGGGTGGAGCTGCTTGCAGTTCTGGGGGCAAAGTACGGCGGAGATTTCTCGAGATATGAAGAAGGGGATCTGGAGGAGATTGTAAAGGTTCTTGTCTCGGGAGAAAAAACGCTACAGGAATTGACAGCGGATATGAAGTATTACCAATATTATCGGGAGGCGTATGGGGCAGTGTTGGACGGCATGGTCGGGGCCTATGAGGTGGAAAGTTTGGATAAAGAGAAGAAATCAGAATCGAAATGGAAGAAAGTGTATGGTCTAAAAGCATTTCACCCAATCGCAAAAACATTTCCTTACTCGGATTATGATGATTTCGGTGTGTCAAGGACTTACGGATACCGGCGGAACCATCTGGGACATGATATGATGGGGCAGGTGGGGACTCCGGTCATTGCCGTGGAATCCGGTTACGTGGCGGAGCTTGGCTGGAACCAGTACGGGGGATGGCGCGTGGGAATCAACAGTTTTGATGGAAAACGATACTATTACTATGCACATCTGCGGCAAGACCGTCCTTATGCCCAGGGGCTTGAGAAAGGAGCGGTGGTGCAGGCGGGGGATGTAATCGGTTATATAGGGAGAACCGGTTACAGTAAAGAAGAGAATGTAAATAATATCGATGAATACCATCTGCATTTCGGGCTTCAGTTAATTTTTGATGAGTCCCAGAGGGATGGGAACAATGAAATCTGGGTAAGCTGCTATGAACTGGTAAGGTTTCTATACCAGCATCAGTCGGAAGTAGAGCGTGACGATGGGACAAAGGAGTGGACGCGGGTAGGACAGATGAAAGACCCGGAGGCTGTCCGTTATCAGAAGGAGCATAGAGAGGATGACGGAAAGGATGGGGAAAATAATAACAGGGATAAGGCTTGCCTTATCCCTGAAACATATTCTCCACGTAATTCTGCATCTCCCTGCGGCTCTTTATCTGGCGGGAACCGTCCACGATCCGCTGTTGTTCGTCCGGAGAAAGGGAAGCGAACCGGGTCAGGACATCCGTGTGCTGCGCCAGAGACATGGTAAATCCGATTGGAAATTCGTCTTGAAAAGTCATGGTATCACCCCGTTTTTTAGTATGCACAGGAATGCAGGAAATATACCTAATCATTCGTAAGTTTCAGAATAGCTGTCTATTACAGAATGGATGACAGAACGGCGTTTCGGCGAAAGATTCTGATACTTTTCGATTAACTTCACTTCATCCTGGTTCAGGGATAATCTGACGGTTGGTTCAATCTTGTGAGGGAGATCCGTGTAACCAACGATATAGTCGATCGAGGTTTCAAAAAAATCTGCAATGTTTTTGAGTGTTTCGATATCCGGGGATGTGATATCGTTTTCATACTTATAGACAGACTGCTGGCTGATGTGCAAGATATCAGCCAGTTTTTGCTGACTTAATCCTTTTTGGATTCGCAGTAATTTCAGGTTCTTCATGAGATCACGCCCTTTCATGGATATTTTAACAATAGTTTATGCAGAAAAATAAATCTTTAAAGGAGTTGACAATTAAACTTTATAAGATTATAATCTTATAGTACGAATGAATGAATGAGTGAGGAGAATGGTTGTGGAAAAATACGTAAAGATAGGGGTCGTGGCGGCGGTTATAGCGGCAGTTGCCATTGTGGGAGTTATTTTTTTTGCGGGAAATTCAAAGGAAGAGGAGAAGGCAGAGGTCCAAGAGCTGAATCTTGACGCGGATGAGAAGAAAAAGGTTGACATTCCGATCGATTTTGAAGAATTGTGGGCAGTCAACAGTGATGTCTATGCCTATATTGAGATACCGGGAACGAAGGTTTCCTATCCAATCCTCCAGAGTGTGGATGGCAGTGTTGATTATCTCAACACAACCTTGGAGAAGACGGAAGGGCTGCCGGGCTCCATTTATACGGAGAACGTGAACAGCCGGGATTTCCATGAGAACAATACCATCATATATGGGCATGACATGAATGACGGCTCCATGTTCGGCAGCCTCCATGACTATGATGACGAGACCTTTTTCCGGGAAAATTCAGAGATTTTGATTTATCTGCCGGATGAGGCAATCAAATATCACGTCTATGCGGCGGTGGTTTTTGACGACCGTTATATCCCTAAGAGCTACAATTTTGACACTTTGGAGGATAGGACCCGGTTTATTGAAGATATTAAGAATTTCGGGCAGCAGCCGGCGTATTTTAACGAGGAATTTGCACCGACGGACAGAGATTCGATGATTACGCTGTCTACCTGTATCAGCGACCAGCCGTCGAACCGGTGGCTGATTATAGGAGTGCGGGATGATGAAGAGCCGTAGGAAAATATTCATAGGTATTCTGGTGATTGCCGGGGCGGCTGTGATTGCCGGGGGCATCCTGTATGTTCTGTGGCGGTCTTCGGCCTTGCTGAAACGGGACAAGGCGGTGGAAGGCACGGCGCAGCCGGTTCAATATGAGGGGAAGCATTATGTATATAACGAGGATTTGATCAATATCCTTTGCCTTGGGATCGACCATGACAATGCCTTGAGTCAGGATGTGTTGCCGGGAGACCGGGGGCAGTCCGACGCGATTTTCCTTGTCAGCCTGAATACGAAGACCCAGGAGATGAAGATTTTAAATATCCCCCGGGATTTGATGATGCCGGTGGATATCTATGATTCGGACGGTGATTTTTTCAACACCAAGACCATGCAGATTACGCTGCAGTATGCCTATGGGATGGATGGAGACGATAGCTGCCAAAAGACGGCGGAAAGTGTGTCTGCTCTTCTTTTGGGCATTCCGATACATAGGTATTGCGCGGTTAATTTCAACGCGGTTCCGGCGCTCAACGACGCTGTGGGAGGAGTCACGGTGCAGATGGATCCGGAGCATGTGGATGCAGAACTTAGGAAACTAGACCCTATGTTCACGCCGGGGAATACGGTCCATCTGACGGGAGGGTATAGTTTCGTTTACCTCCATGTGCGGGATATCCACGCCTTTGCGAGCTGTGAGGAACGGGCGGAACGGCAGAAACAATATATCAAAGGGTATATTGGGGCTGTGAAAGAAAAGATGAAGACGGAACCGAAGCTGTTGTCTGAGATGTACACGATTCTGAATGAGAATATGACAACGGATATCGGGAAAATAGAATTGCCGTCGTTTTACTTTTATATAGATAAGATGGATTTTGAGGATGCAATCGTATCGATTGAGGGAGAGCGCATCCTGGGAGAGTCCCATGAAGAGTTCTATGCGGATGAAGATGCGCTGGAACGGCTGACGCTAGAAATGTTCTACACAGAAAGGGACGAATGAGATGGGTATTAAGACCTTTAAGGGGCTTAATATAGAATAACAAAAGAAAGGAGGGATATCCGATGGTTAAATTGGGTAAAAAGATGGTTTCCCTTGCACTTGTTCTGGGATTAACTTTTAGTATGGGGATGGTAAGTTTTGCATCTTCAGATGGCGTCGATGACGGTACTATTTACAGTTCAAATACAGGAGCCATAGATTCCGAGGGAAAACCTGTAGTTGGTATTGGCACAGGCAGCGCGTCTACAGGCACAGTGACAACGGATGGCATCGTATCTTCAACGTCTACCGAAGTTAAACTCAGCAGATATAATCCGAGTGCATACCCTATAGCAGATGCTAAGATTCGCACAACGGCTGGATTGAGACGGATTCTGGGAAATCAGTACAGAGAAGGAATGACTCTGGAACTGCTGTATGTTACGGAAGTAACGCCGGTAAGAAAGGTAACAAAAGACAATCCTCTTGCTGTTGCTTTTAATGTACCAAGGGTTGCCGCAGGTGATACGATTTTCGTACTTCATTGCTATGATAATGAAAATTGGGAAGTAATTACTCCGAATAAGGTTGATACAGAGTACGTATCAGCAACTTTCACGAGCTTATCACCAGTTGCGTTTGTAAAGGGTACGACACCTTCCGGACAGAGTCCTGACAAGTCACCAAAGACAGGGATGTAAGAAAAGGATGTTCTGAGGAAGAAATCTTCCATGGCGCGTTTACGCGTGCTATGGAAGATTTTTTTGTCTTGAAACACGCAATTTGACGAATTAAAGTCTTGAAACCTGTACTAAAATAGGATATTATAGATGATAAAGTTTGCGGCGGCTGGCGCAGGCCGATTGATGTAGGAATGCCAGCGCGCCATTGCAGGAAGGATGAGGACTATGAATCTGAATATCGGAGTAATTAAGGGAGACGGGATTGGACCGGAGATCGTGGCGGAGGCAATGAAGGTACTGGATCAGGTGGCAAAGATCTATGGACATACCTGTGATTATACCCAGCTTTTGATGGGCGGGGCTTCCATTGACGTACACGGCGTCCCCCTGACAGATGAGACGGTCGCTGCTGCAAAAAGCTGTGACGCTGTATTGATGGGTTCCATCGGAGGGGATGCGAAGACATCGCCATGGTATCAGTTGGAGCCGTCGAAGAGGCCGGAGGCAGGTCTGCTTCGTATCCGCAAGGAGCTGAATCTTTTTGCAAATCTAAGGCCGGCAATTCTTTATGATGAGCTGAAGGGCGCATGCCCGTTGAAAGAGGAGATTACCGAGGGCGGTTTCGACATGATGATTATGCGGGAACTGACGGGAGGCCTGTATTTCGGCGAACGGAAGACCGTGGAGGAACACGGGGTCATGACGGCATACGACTCTCTTACATATAATGAGAATGAGATACGCAGAATTGCGAAGCGGGGATTTGATATTGCTATGAAGCGCAGGAAGAAAGTGACCAGCGTGGATAAGGCGAATGTGTTAGATTCTTCCAGGCTTTGGAGAAAGGTCGTGGAGGAAGTGGCCGCAGAGTATCCGGAAGTGACGTTGGAACATATGCTTGTGGATAATTGTGCTATGCAGTTAGTGAAGAATCCGAAACAGTTCGACGTGATTCTGACGGAGAACATGTTTGGGGATATCCTGTCTGACGAGGCGAGCATGGTGACAGGTTCCATCGGGATGCTGGCAAGCGCCAGTCTGAATGAGACGAAGTTCGGTCTTTACGAGCCGAGCGGCGGCTCTGCGCCGGATATTGCTGGCAAGGGCATTGCGAACCCGATTGCTACGATTCTGTCTGCGGCGATGATGCTGCGGTTCAGCTTTGATTTGGACAAAGAGGCGGATGCGGTAGAACGTGCCGTCGCTAAAGTCCTTGCGGAAGGATACCGGACGATTGACATCATGTCGGAAGGAAAGAAGCAGGTTGGCACAGAGAAGATGGGCGATTTGATTGCCGGATCTATCCGGTAGAGAAGAGGTTTAGGAGGAAAACAATGAGAAGTGATACAGTTACAAAAGGAAAACAACAGGCTCCCCACAGATCTTTATTTAACGCGTTAGGGCTTACGCCGGAGGAGATGGAGCGTCCATTGGTGGGGATCGTCAGCTCTTATAATGAAATCGTCCCAGGGCATATGAACCTGGATAAGATTGTGAATGCGGTAAAACAGGGAGTCGCCATGGCGGGCGGTACGCCTATCGTGTTCCCGGCAATTGCAGTGTGCGACGGAATCGCCATGGGACACCTTGGCATGAAATATTCACTGGTGACGAGAGACTTGATTGCAGACTCTACGGAAGCGATGGCGATTGCACACCAATTCGACGCACTGGTCATGGTGCCGAACTGTGACAAGAATGTGCCGGGGCTTCTGATGGCGGCGGCGAGGATTAATGTGCCGACCATATTTGTCAGCGGCGGGCCGATGCTTGCAGGGCATGTGAAGGGCAAGAAGACCAGCCTTTCCAGTATGTTCGAGGCGGTAGGCGCCAATGCGGCGGGTATGATTACCGATGAAGACTTGTGCGAGTTCGAGAACAAGACCTGTCCGACTTGCGGTTCCTGTTCCGGTATGTATACGGCAAACAGTATGAATTGCCTGACCGAAGTCCTGGGCATGGGGCTTGGGGGAAATGGGACCATTCCAGCAGTCTATTCTGCAAGAATCCGGCTTGCGAAACAGGCGGGCATGAAGGTTATGGAATTATTAGAGAAGGATATCCGTCCAAGGGACATCATGACGGAGAATGCGATACTCAACGCTCTGACGGTAGACATGGCGCTTGGATGTTCTACCAACAGTATGCTGCATCTCCCGGCGATTGCCCATGAAATCGGCATGGATTTTGAGATTGATTTTGCAAACGGCATCAGCGAGAAGACGCCGAATCTCTGTCACTTAGCGCCGGCAGGTCCCACCTATATGGAAGACCTTGACGAGGCGGGCGGTGTCTATGCGGTGATGGCAGAATTGAATAAGAAGGGGCTGCTCCATACGGATTGTATGACTGTTACAGGCAAGACCGTTGGGGAAAATATTGCACATGCGGTAAATAAGGATACGGATGTCATCCGCCCAATCGACAATCCTTACACGCCTACCGGCGGGCTTGCGGTGTTAAAGGGCAACCTTGCGCCGGACGGAAGCGTGGTAAAGCGTTCTGCCGTGGTGGAAGAAATGCTCGTCCATGAAGGCCCTGCCAGGGTGTTCGACTGTGAGGAGGATGCAATCGACGCAATTAAGGGCGGTAAGATTGTGGCAGGAGATGTTGTTGTCATCCGTTATGAAGGACCGAAAGGAGGCCCTGGCATGAGGGAGATGCTGAACCCGACTTCTGCGATTGCAGGGATGGGACTTGGCTCCAGCGTGGCCCTGATTACGGACGGAAGATTCAGCGGCGCTTCCAGAGGAGCTTCCATCGGCCATGTATCCCCGGAGGCGGCAGTCGGCGGTCCGATTGCGCTGGTGGAAGAGGGGGATATCATCAAGATTGACATTCCAAACCTGAAACTGGAGCTTGACGTGCCAGAGGAAGAATTGACGAAGAGAAGGGAAGCATGGCAGCCGAGAGAACCTAAGGTGACGACAGGGTATCTGGCGAGATATGCGGCAATGGTGACTTCCGGAAACAGGGGGGCGATTCTTGAGATTCCAGGGCAGAAGTAAGTCCGGAAGGAAAGCCGAGCGGATTGCAGAACCGGAAGATGGCAGGCTTGCCGTGATAATTTTCAGAATACAACATATATAATATAGAAGGAGAACGACAGAATATGCAGTTGACAGGATCAGAGATTTTGATCGAATGTTTAAAAGAGCAGGGTGTGGACACGGTGTTCGGTTATCCGGGCGGCGCCATCCTGAATGTATATGATGAGTTATATAAGCACAGCGACGAGATAAAGCATATCCTGACTTCCCATGAACAGGGGGCTGCCCATGCGGCTGACGGATATGCAAGGGCGACCGGGAAGGTGGGCGTGTGTTTCGCCACCAGCGGTCCGGGGGCTACCAACCTTGTCACGGGGATTGCTACGGCATATATGGATTCGATTCCAATCGTGGCCATTACCTGTAATGTGGGGGTCAGCCTTCTGGGGAAAGACAGTTTCCAGGAAATCGACATTGCAGGAATCACAATGCCCATTACAAAGCATAATTATATTGTAAAAGATGTAAACGACCTTGCCGACACCATACGGAAATCCTTTATCATCGCAAAGAAGGGAAGGCCTGGACCGGTTCTGATTGATATCCCGAAAGATGTGACGGCAAATAAGGCGGAATATCACAGGGAAGAGCCGAAACCAATCCCTCATTCCATTGATGTGAGCGAGGCAGAGATTGAGACAGCCCTGAAGTTGATTGAAAAATCCAGGAAACCTTATATCTTTGTGGGGGGCGGCGCCATTTTATCGGATGCAAGCGAGGAATTGGTTACATTTGTCAGGAAGGTAGATGCACCTGTGACGGATTCCCTCATGGGAAAAGGTGCGTTTCCGGGAACAGACCCCCTCTATACCGGGATGCTTGGGATGCATGGGACAAAAACGTCCAATTATGGGGTCAGTGAGTGCGACTTGCTGATTGTCATCGGTGCAAGATTCAGCGACCGTGTGACCGGCAATGCGAAGAAATTTGCCAGCCATGCAAAAATCTTACAGTTTGACATTGACGCGGCGGAGATGGATAAGAATGTGTTGATTACAGCCGGGGTCGTGGGCGATATCCGGGAAATCTTAGGAATCTTGAATGCCAGATTATCCCAGCAGGAACACAAGGACTGGATTGAAAAAATCATGGAATATAAGGGGCGTTTTCCCTTGTCCTATCATCCAGACGTGCTGACCGGGCCTTTCGTGGTGGAGGAGGTGTACCGCCAGACCAAAGGCGAGGCGATTGTGGTCACGGAAGTAGGGCAGCATCAGATGTGGGCGGCACAGTTCTACCGCTACACGAAGCCAAGGACGCTTTTGACTTCCGGCGGGCTTGGCACCATGGGGTATGGGCTTGGAGCATCCCTTGGGGCGAAGATGGGAATGCCGGATAAGATTGTGGTGAATATTGCGGGAGACGGATGCTTCCGTATGAATATGAATGAGATTGCGACGGCAGTGCGCCATAACATCCCGGTCATTCAAGTAGTGGTCAATAACCATGTGCTAGGGATGGTGCGCCAGTGGCAGAACCTTTTCTATGGGCAGAGATATTCGGCTACGGTGTTAAACGACGCGGTAGATTTCGTGAAACTTGCCGAGGCGATGGGCGCAGTGGGAATCCGGGCGGCGACTCAGGAAGAATTCAAGGATGCATTTGCAAAAGCGCTGACTTTGGGAAGGCCTGTGGTAATTGACTGTCAGATTGATTCTGACGACAAGGTATGGCCAATGGTGGCGCCGGGGAAGGCAATCAGCGAAGTGTTCGACGAGAAGGATTTGGAAGAAAGTAAGTAGGAAAAAGTTAGAAAGTGGAGGAATGAAGATGAGCAGAGTGTACAATTTTTCAGCAGGACCAGCAGTTTTGCCGGAAGAAGTGTTGAGGGAAGCGGCAGAGGAAATGTTAGACTATAAGGGGACTGGGATGTCCGTCATGGAGATGAGTCACCGCTCAAAGGCATTTCAGGAGATTATTGATACGGCAGAGGCGGATCTGCGTGATTTGATGGGAATCCCCGATGATTACGCGGTACTGTTCCTGCAAGGCGGGGCGTCCCAGCAGTTTGCCATGATTCCCATGAATCTGATGAAGAACTGTGTGGCAGATTATATTGTGACCGGGCAGTGGGCAAAGAAGGCCAGCGAGGAGGCGAAGAAGTACGGAAAGGTGAACATCATAGCCTCTTCCGCAGACCGGACATTTTCCTATATCCCGGATGTCAGCAGTCTTCCGGTTTCCGAAGATGCGGATTATGTGTATATTTGCGAGAATAACACGATTTACGGGACGAAATATAAGGAACTGCCGGATACAAAGGGAAAGCTTCTTGTGGCGGACGTCTCGTCCTGTTTCCTGTCCGAGCCGGTGGACGTGACAAAGTACGGGGTGATTTATGGAGGGGTACAGAAGAATATCGGCCCTGCAGGAACGGTAATTGTAATTATGAGGAAGGATTTGATTACGGATGATGTGCTTCCTGGGACTCCGACCATGTTGAAGTACAAGACCCACGCGGACGCAGGTTCTCTGTATAACACGCCTCCGGCATATGGAATCTATATCTGCGGCAAGGTGTTCAAGTGGCTGAAAAAGCAGGGAGGCCTTGAAGCGATGAAGGTGCATAATGAGAAGAAGGCGAAGGTTCTGTATGATTATCTTGATACGAGCAGGATGTTTCGGGGAACCGTAGTGCCAAAAGATCGGTCGCTGATGAATGTACCGTTTGTGACGGGAAATGAGGAATTGGACGCAAAATTTGTGAAAGAGGCAAAGGCGGCGGGATTCGAGAACTTGAAAGGACACCGTACCGTAGGCGGCATGCGCGCAAGTATTTATAATGCGATGCCGATAGAAGGGGTCGAGGCGCTTGTGGCATTTATGAAGAAGTTTGAAGAGGAGAATCTGTAATCATGTATAAATATTATTGCTTAAATCCAATCTCTGACGTAGGGCTTGAGAAACTGACAGAAGAATATGTTCCGGCGGGGACTGTGGAAAAGGCGGACGCAGTGCTGGTAAGAAGCGCCGCCATGCACGAGATGGACTTTTCAAAGAACCTGAAAGCAATCGCCCGTGCAGGGGCAGGGGTCAACAATATTCCGTTGGAGCGGTGTGCGGAGGAAGGAATCGTGGTGTTCAATACGCCGGGGGCCAATGCCAACGGAGTGAAGGAGCTGGTTATCGCAGGAATGTTCCTTGCGTCCCGGGATATTATCGGCGGTATCAATTGGGTACAGGAGAACGAGGAGGACGGCAATATTGCAAAGGATGCGGAGAAGGCGAAGAAGGCGTTTGCCGGGTGCGAGTTAGAGGGCAAGAAGCTGGGCGTCATCGGCCTGGGGGCAATCGGCGTGCTGGTGGCAAATGCAGCGACGAACCTGGGGATGGATGTATATGGATATGACCCTTATGTTTCCGTGGATTCGGCGTGGAGGCTGTCAAGGAGTATCCATCATGCGAAGACGGTGGATGAACTGTATCAGAATTGTGACTATATTACGATTCATGTCCCAGCAATGGAGCAGACCAAGGGGATGATTGACAAGAATGCCATCAGCCTTATGAAGAAAGGCGTGGTGGTGCTGAATTTTGCAAGGGATGTGCTGGTGGACGAAGAGGCTATGGTGGATGCGCTGCTGTCAGGACATGTGAAGCACTATGTGTCGGATTTTCCGACGCCTGTGACCGCAGGGGTCAAAGGCGCCATTGTCATCCCGCATCTGGGGGCGTCTACGGAGGAGTCGGAGGATAACTGTGCGAAGATGGCGGTGAAGCAGTTAAGGGATTACCTGGAGAACGGGAATATTAAAAATTCGGTCAATTATCCCAACTGTGATATGGGTATCCCGGGAGAGAATACCCGGATTCTCATTCTTCATAGGAACGTGCCGAATATGATTGGGCAATTCACGAAGATTCTGGCGAAGGACAATATGAATATTGCGGATTTAACGAATAAGAGTAAAGGAAAGTATGCGTATACCATGATTGATATCGACAGTCCGGTGCCGGAAAATGTGTCCGAAGAGCTTGCTAAGGTCAGGGAAGTGCTGCGTGTCCGGATTATCAGATAGTAAATATTAAAGAATAATTAAATATTCTTAACATAATCTTTATTGAATTGCTTTTCGTTTTCCTGTATACTCAGCTAAGGAACCGGGAGAATTGATTTTCGTACGGTTCTTACCTAAGTGACATGACGGGGCGGCTTGGATATACAGGGGAGATGTAAGGAATGACGAATGATAGAAGCAAGGAGAGAAGATTATTAAAAGAGAAGAGAATCCGGAAGGTAAGGAGAGTGAGAATGTGCTTGCGTATTCTGACTCTTTTGATGATTTGTGTGATGCCTCTTCTCTTTTTGACTACGGCCACCGCTTCCCGGCAGGAAGTTTCTATCTATCTCAAGCTTAATGAAGCCTCCATCCTACAGGGGGAAGAGCTTCCGGCGTTCGGGATAGAAGGGGAACTTGTGGGGAATGGCGATGTGATTCTGGACGGGGAGTCTGGTTATACGGCGGAGGATTTGTTGAAAGATTTCGAGAGTGGGAAGGGATATGCGGTTACATGTGAGGCGGATGTCGCCACAGAGGGAGAGTACCCGATGCACTTGAAGCTTTCGGACGAGATACAGGCAGCTTTAGGAAAGGAATGGATGGGGCTTGTCAGGGTGGATACGCTGGATGCGATGCTGACGGTGAAGAATGCTGTCGGCGAGTGGGACGGCGACCGATTTCGGAAGTATGACGGCTCATATGTGACCAACGATTTCGTGGTTTCCAAAGGGAACACCTATTATTTTGACGGAGAAGGCAATAAGGCGACTGGCTGGGTGGACGCCGGGGGCGTCAGATATTATATGGACGGAGATGGAATCCGTAAGACCGGATGGGTGGATGTAGATGATTCCAGATACTATCTTGAAGGGGACGGGCATATGGTGACCGGCTGGAAAGATATTGAGGAGAAGACATACTATTTTGACCAGGAAGGGAAGATGGCAAAGGGAGAGTTATACATAGGGATGACGAAGTGTTCTTTTGATAAGGAGGGAGTACTTACATCCATGGAGGACAGTGATGTAGACCCGGCAAGACCTATGATTGCGCTGACGTTTGACGACGGACCGGGGAAACGTACTGGGGAGCTTTTGGAGGTGCTTGCGGCGAACCATGCCCATGCTACCTTCTTCATGCAGGGAAAGAATGTGCCGAGATATCAGAATGAAGTGAAGCGCATGAAGGAGATTGGGTGTGAGCTTGGAAGCCATTCTTTTGACCATCCAGACCTTTCTAAGATGGATGCGGCAGGGATACGTGACCAGATCGACCGCACGAACCAGAATCTAAAGGATGCGGCAGGGCAGCCGGCATCTGTATTGCGTCCGCCTTATGGTGCGATTGGAAGTACATTGAAGTCCGTAGCTGGGTTGCCGTTGATTCTCTGGAATATTGATACTCTGGACTGGAAGACCAGGAATGCGCAGGCAACGATTGACAATGTGATGCAGAAGGTAAAGGACGGGGATATTGTCCTGATGCACGATATCCACACGGAGAGCATAGATGCGGCAATTGTGCTGATTCCTAAGCTGATTGAGGCGGGGTATCAGTTGGTCACAGTTTCCGAGCTTGCGGCGGCGCGGGGAATTGGGATGCAGAACGGGACGAGTTATACGGATTTCTGTAAGTAAGGGATAGAAAAGAGAGACTGTCAGGAAACAATGTGGTTTCTGACAGTCTCTCTTTCTACTCACCCTGTAGGTATACCTTAACAGTGAAACACAATGATTACGTTAGCCTGCGGTTGTGTTCATTCAGAAGCGCATGGATCTTATCTGTCGGATTCAAGACTTTTCCGATGGAAATATCATGATTCATGGAATCTATGATCAGTGCAATGAACTTGGTCATATCTGCGACTACGAAGTAGGGTTTTTCATAGGCTTCCGGCGGCAGATAAGTTAAGTTGGTAGTGATGACACGGTCAATATAGCCTTTATTGTAATAATCGTCAAAGATTCCGAAACCTTCCGTGAACAGGCCAAAGGTAGTGCATACGAATACTCGGTTCGCGCCCCGCTCTTTGATCTGTTTTGCCACATCCAGCATGCTTTCCCCGGAGGAAATCATATCATCCACGATGATAACGTCTTTCCCATGAATATCATCCCCCAAAAATTCATGTGCGACAATCGGGTTCTTTCCCTTTACGACAGTGGAATAATCACGGCGTTTGTAGAACATCCCCATGTTCACGCCGGTCACGTTGGAGAAATAGACGGCACGGTGCATAGCGCCCTCGTCAGGGCTTACGATCATCAGATGGTCTTTGTCCACAATGAGCTCAGGCTCGGCGCGCAAGAGAGCCTTGATGAACTGGTAAGGCGGGTTGAAGCTGTCGAAACCGTGGAGCGGGATGGCATTCTGCACTCTGGGGTCGTGGGCGTCGAAGGTAATAATATTGTCCACGCCCATATCCGTTAATTCCTGGAGTGCCAGGGCGCAGTCCAGAGATTCCCGCTTGGTGCGCTTGTGCTGGCGGCTCTCGTACAGGAACGGCATGAGTACGTTCAATCTGTGAGCCTTGCCGTTGGCTGCCGAAATGATTCGTTTTAAATCCTGGTAGTGGTCATCCGGAGACATATGGTTTGGGTGCCCGTTGACCGTGTAAGTCAGGCTGTAATTGCATACGTCAACCATGATGAATAGATCTTTGCCGCGGATAGATTCGTGAATCAGGCCCTTGGCTTCCCCGGTGCCAAAGCGCGGGCATTGGGATTCCACCAGATAGGAATCCAGCCGATAGCTGGAAAAAAGCGGGGAATCCAGAGATTCCCGCAAGGTGTCCTGGCGGAACCGCACAATGTATTGATCCACTCTCTGCCCCAGTTCCTTGCAGGAATCAAGGGCAGCGATTTTCAGAGGCGCAATTGGAAGCGCCGTTTCCATTAGTTTAATGTTTGGCATGTTAATCTCCTATGTGTGTTTGTTGATACAATCCTAAGATATTTATAACACTTTTGGGGGAGGAAGGTCAACTATAGATTCGTGAATGTGTTGGAAATTGAGATAGGGATGTGCTATACTAGAGGAAAATATGGGGAGAATCAATTTAAGATGAGCAGAAAGAAGCATGAGCATGTAATAAAAGGCGTACTGCCGGGAAGTATCGCAGAGGAATTGGGAATTGAAGCGGGCGACAGGCTGATTTCCATCAATGAAAACGAAGTCGGGGATGTGTTCGACTATCATTTTTTGGTAAATGACGAGGAACTGACGCTTCTCATCGAGAAGCCAGACGGTGAGGAGTGGGAACTTGAGATAGAGAAGGATTACGAGGAAGATTTGGGGATTGAATTCGAGCAAGGGCTGATGGATGAGTACCGTTCCTGCAGGAACAAGTGCATGTTCTGCTTCATCGACCAGATGCCCCAAGGGATGCGCAAGACGCTGTATTTTAAGGATGATGATTCCAGGCTTTCTTTCCTTCAGGGAAATTATGTGACGCTTACGAATATGAGTGACCAGGATATCGAACGGATCGTGAATTATCATCTGGAGCCTATCAACATATCGTTCCATACCACGAACCCGGAACTTAGATGCAGGATGCTGTGCAACCGTTTTGCAGGTGAGGCTTTGAAGAAGGCAGACAGGCTCTATGAAGGCGGGATTCGGATGAACGGCCAGATTGTGCTGTGCAAAGGCGTCAACGACGGGGAAGAACTGGAGCGCAGTATCCGTGAACTGACCAGATACATCCCTTGTCTGGAGAGCGTGTCCGTAGTTCCGGTGGGTCTTACGAAGTACCGGGAAGGGCTGTATCCTTTAGAACCGTTTCAGAAAGAGGATGCGAAGAAAGTTCTGGATACCATCCACCGTTGGCAGGAGCGGATTTATGAGGAACATGGGATTCATTTTATCCACGGGGGCGACGAGTGGTACATCCTGGCGGGGGAAGAACTGCCGGAGGAAGAGCGGTATGACGGATATTTACAGCTTGAGAATGGCGTAGGGATGCTGCGCTTGCTTAAAAATGAGTTCCGGCAGGCTTATGAAGCGGCAGAAGGCGACGGCAGGGCAAGGAAACTTTCTATGGCGACAGGGCTTCTGGCGTATCCTTATATCCGGGAAATGGCGAAGCAGCTTAGGGAGAAGTACCCGGCCACCGAGATTTTCATATATCCAATCAGGAATGAGTTTTTTGGAGAGTTGATTACGGTGTCAGGTCTGATTACAGGGAAGGATTTGATTGCACAGCTTAGGGGAAAGGAATTGGGGGAAAGATTGCTGCTGCCCTGCAATATGTTCCGCAGCGGGGAGGAAGTCTTTCTGGATGATATTACGCTTCCGGAATTGGAAGAGGCTTTACAAGTGAAGATAGATATTGTAAAATCAAGCGGACAGGATTTTATCGAGGCTGTTAAGGGTATCTGAATCGTGAGGGCAGAGAGCGCAGACAGGACGGAGAAGAGATAGAAGAAAATGGAATAGAATAGGAGATAGAGTATGAGTAAACCAGTAGTGGCGATTGTTGGAAGGCCCAACGTAGGAAAATCGACCCTTTTTAATGCACTGGCGGGCGGGATGATTTCGATTGTGAAGGACACGCCGGGCGTGACTAGGGACCGTATCTATGCGGATGTTTCCTGGCTTGACCGGGAATTTACCCTGATAGATACAGGTGGAATCGAGCCGGAGAGCAAGGACATTATTTTATCACAGATGAGGGAGCAGGCGCAGATTGCGATTGATACGGCGGACGTCATTATGTTCCTGACGGATGTCCGACAGGGTCTGGTGGATGCGGATTCCAAGGTCGCAGACATGCTGAGGCGGTCGTCAAAGCCAGTTTTACTGGTGGTGAATAAGGTGGACAATTTCGAGAAGTTCATGCCGGATGTGTATGAGTTCTACAATCTGGGGATCGGGGAACCGTATCCGATTTCATCCGCGTCACGGCTGGGGCTTGGGGACATGCTGGATGAGCTGGTTCAATATTTCCCCGAAGGAACACAGGAGGAAGAGGAGGATGAAAGGCCGCGGGTGGCAATCATAGGGAAGCCTAACGTAGGAAAGTCGTCCATCATCAATAAACTTCTCGGTGAGCAGCGGGTCATTGTGTCGGATGTTGCCGGGACCACCAGGGACGCCATTGACACGGACATTGTTTATAACGGGAAAGAATATGTGTTCATCGATACTGCAGGGCTTCGCAGGAAGAGCAAGATTAAGGAAGAGCTGGAGCGTTACAGCATCATCCGCGCTGTATCCGCCGTGGAGCGTTCAGATGTGGTGCTGATGGTAATCGACGCCGTGGAAGGCGTGACGGAGCAGGATGCGAAGATTGCCGGGATTGCCCATGAGAGGGGCAAAGGGATGATTATTGTGGTCAATAAGTGGGACGCAATCGAGAAGAATGATAAGACGATGCGGGAGTACGAGAAGGAAGTCCGCCGTGTGCTGTCATTTATGCCCTATGCGGAGATTATGTATGTGTCTGCGCAGACAGGACAGCGGTTAGTCAAATTGTATGATATGATTGATATGGTAATCGAGAACCAGTCCCTGCGTGTGGCGACGGGCGTGCTCAATGAGATTATGATGGAGGCCGTGGCGATGCAGCAGCCGCCGTCCGATAAGGGGAAGAGGCTGAAACTTTACTATATTACGCAAGTTGCCGTGAAACCGCCTACTTTTGTAATTTTCGTAAATGACAGGGAGCTGATGCATTTCTCTTATACCAGATATCTTGAGAATAAGATTCGGGAGGCATTCGGTTTCCGCGGGACTTCGTTGAAATTCTTCATCCGGGAGAGAAAGGAAAAGGGACGTTAGCTATGGAACGCTTGGTCAGTGTGTTGATAGGGTACGTATTTGGACTGTTACAGACGGGATATTTGTACGGGAAACTGCACAATATAGATATCAGGAGCAAAGGAAGCGGCAATGCCGGAACCACCAATGCGCTCAGGACGATGGGGTGGAAGGCGGGCGTGGTGACGCTTTTAGGAGACGCGTTCAAGTGTGTGTTCGCGGTCCTGCTGGTGCGTTTCATTTACCGGGAGAGCCATGGGGACATGCTGCCGCTTTTGTCTATGTATGCGGGCATGGGGGCGGTTCTGGGGCATAACTATCCGTTCTATATGAAGTTCAAAGGCGGGAAAGGGATTGCCACGACTGCCGGGCTTCTGCTGAGTACCACCAATGCATGGATGGTATTGCTCTGTCTTGCCGTATTCCTGGGAATTGTGGCGGGGACGAAATATGTGTCCTTAGGCTCTTTGGTAGTGGTGGTTCTTTACCTCGGTGAGGTAATCTGGCTTGGACAGACCGGGTTTTATGGGATTGCGCAGAATTATCTCTATGAGATGTACGGGATTGCGGCATTTTTGATGGTGTCGGCGTTCTTCAAGCACAGGGCGAATATTAAGCGGCTATTGTCTGGGACGGAGAATAAGCTAAGCGTAGGGAAGAGTAAGTAACCGAATTGGTTCAATATCAATTTAAGAAAGGATAGGAAGGCTATGGCAAATGTAGGAATTATGGGGGCGGGAAGCTGGGGAACGGCTCTGGCTCTTCTGCTTCACAGGAACGGGCATCAGGTCACGGTTTGGTCAATCAGTGAAGAGGAAGTGAAGATGCTTTCTGAGAAACGGGAACATGTGAGCAAACTTCCGGGAGTGGAACTTCCGGAGGATATGTTGTTCACAACAGATATGGAGTGTGCGGTGAAGGGGAAGGATTTTATCGTGCTTGCCGTGCCGTCTCCGTTTACACGGAATACTGCCCGCAATATGAGCCCTTATGTGGCAGATGGGCAGATTATCGTGGATGTGGCGAAGGGGATTGAGGAGAGTACGCTGATGACGCTTTCGCAGCAGATTGAGGAGGAGATTCCCAAGGCCGAGGTGGCAGTCCTGTCAGGACCGAGCCATGCGGAGGAAGTAGGAAGAGGGCTTCCGACTATCGTGGTCGTAGGCGCAAGGAAGAAAGAGATTGCCGAGTATCTTCAGGAGATGTTCATGAACGAGGTGTTCCGCGTGTATATCAGCCCGGATATGCGGGGGATGGAGTTAGGCGGCTCACTCAAGAATGTGATTGCGCTGGCGGCGGGAATTGCAGACGGGCTTGGATATGGCGACAACACGAAGGCAGCGCTGATTACCAGAGGGATTGCCGAGATTGCAAGGCTTGGCGTGAAGATGGGAGGCGCAGTGGAGAGCTTTACCGGGCTTACGGGAATCGGGGATTTGATTGTGACTTGCGCCAGTGTCCACAGCCGGAACCGAAAGGCTGGGTATCTCATCGGGCAGGGCAGGAGTATGCAGGAGGCCATGGACGAGGTACAGATGGTGGTGGAAGGCGTGTATTCTGCAAAGGCTGCGGTGAAGCTGGGAAAGAAATACGGAGTGTCGCTGCCGATTATTGATAAGGTGAGTGAAGTGCTGTTTGAAGGGAAAGACCCGAGGGAGGCAGTGAACGAGCTGATGCTCCGGGACGGAAGGCCGGAACATCAGGCGCTGCACTGGCAGGAATAGAATTACATTTCGGATTCGGGCGGAAGTTTTTTCAGGATGGTGGCGCGCATTGTAATGTAACAGGAGAGCCCGCCGATACAATTGGATATGGGTTCGGCAAGGAAGACGCCTGTCACGCCTAGCTTTCCGATTCGTGGGAGAATCAGCGTCAGCGGAACGACGATGAACACCTTCCGCAAAAGCGAGAAGAATACCGCCTGTTTTGGGCGGTTCAGCGCCTTGAATACGCTCTGGCCTGCGAACTGGAACGCCATGAAAAAAAATCCAAAAAAGTAGACGTGCATAGATGGCGCTGCCGCCGCAATCAGTCCTTCGTTGTGGTTGAAGATGCGGATGAAGAATTCTGGGAAGACGGAAAACAGTCCCCAGATTGTCAGCGTATATGTGAAACCCAACTGGGTCATGAAGCGGATTGCCCGTTTCATCAGGCGCATATTGTCAGCCCCGTAATTATAGCTGATGATGGGGGAGGCTCCTTCTGCAATTGCCATCACCGGCGTCTGGGCAATCTCCCGGACAGAGCTGATGACCGTCATGACGCTGATGTAAAGGTCGCCTCCGAAAATCTGGAGGGTGGAATTGCAGACGATCTGAACCAGGCCGTTGGTGAACGCCATGCAGAAGGTGGAGACTCCCAGTTTCGCGATTTCCCAGATGCAGGAGAGGTCTGGGGAGAATCCATGGAAATCAAGGGTCAGTTCCGCCTGTTTCCCGGTCAGGAAACGAAGGACCCATACGGCGGAGAAGAACTGGGAGATAATCGTCGCAAGCGCCGCCCCCTTCACTCCCATATGGAGCAGGAAGATGAAAATGGGGTCAAGGATGATGTTTAACGCGGCTCCAAGCAGCACGGTCTTCATGCCTGCTTTGGCAAATCCTTGGCTGTTGATATAGGGGTTCATCCCCAGGGAAATCATTACAAAGACGGTGCCGAGCAGGTAGATGGCCATGTAGCCGGAGGCGTAAGGGTACGTGGCCGTGCTTGCACCGAACAAAAAGAGCAGCGGCTTATGGAAGATAAGCCCCAAAAGCGTTAGGAAAAGCCCGGTAACGACCAACATGAAAAATGCATGGTTCATGATTTTTTGTGCTTTCTTGGCGTCATCCTTTCCTCTGGCGATGGAGCACAGAGGCGCGCCGCCGACCCCGAACAGGTTGGAAAAGGCAGTTACCATGGTGATTACAGGAAAACATAGTCCCAGCCCTGCCAGGGCAAGAGTGCCTTCGCCGGGGATTTTTCCGATGTAGATGCGGTCGATAATGTTGTAGAGCAGGTGTATCAACTGCGCTGCCAGCATAGGGACCGCTACGGAGAGGATATTGCGGGATACGTTTTCATTTCCAAAATCAACTTGCTGTGACTGCATAGTTTGGTTCACTTCTTTCTAATGTGATAGATTTCTTATAGAAATATTGTATCACAGTTTTTTATCTTATAATATTCTTAATTTCGTTTTCATTGTGTTCAAAATCTTGTATGATAAAAGATGCTGCAGGGCATACCGTAATACATGCCCCTTGCGGGACGGGTGGGCTTCGTCCAATAAGATATACGTAAAGAGGATGGTTATGACTAGAAGAGAGATAAAGGCCAGGGCAAGGCAGAACGTAAAAAAGCATTATATGATTCTTGTAATGACAGGGCTGATTGCCGTGTTTTTGGGGCTGCAGAGTTCGAGCTTTGATAATTTTGTGAGGATGTATTCGGCGGAACCAATGGCGGATACAAGGGTCGCCATGGGCAGTATCGGGTTGGTTGACGTGGTGCGGCATATCTTGATGGGCGATCCAGAAAAAGGGAGAGAACTCTCGGAGAAACTGAAAGAGCAGGAAATCGAACGGTCGAAAGAGGGAAACCGGGCCCTGGGAAGAAGCAGGGGCGCATTATCAAAGATTGTCAATGGAGTCACGTCCGGTTCTTTTCTTGTGATGTTCGTGTCGGGAATTAATTCCCTGTTCGGCTCGGATAATCTGGGGAGCCTGCTTTTAGTCTTGCTGGCTTTTGCCGGAGTGTTCGGCTTCTATCTGCTGGTAGTCAATACTTATACCGTCATTGCGGCGAGAATGTTCCTTGAGGGCAGATGCTATGAGAAGCTGGCGATTCACCGGTTTGTATTTTTACTGCGCAGGAAGCGTTGGATGAAAGTTTCCATTGCCATGCTGGTGTACACGGCCTATGAATTTTTGTGGATGCTGACCATTATCGGCGGTATTGTGAAATATTATTCCTATTACCTGGCACCGTATATCCTGGCGGAGAACCCATCTCTTAGCGGGCGGCAGGCGGTCACGCTGTCGCGGAAAATGATGCGGGGGCATAAGTGGGAGTGTTTTGTGATGGAATGTTCGTTTCTTGGGTGGAGCGTCCTTGGGGCGTTTACCTTTGGGCTTACGGAAGTATTCTACTCCCTTCCCTATCAGATGGCGGCGTTCAGTGAGTATTATGCGGGACTGCGGCGGCAGGCGAAGGCGGCGGGCATCCCTGGGGCGGAGTTTCTCAATGATACCTATCTGTACGAGAAGGCGTCAGGGGAACTTCTGGCAGAAACCTATGAGGATGTGGTGGAATGGAAGAATGGGCAGAAGGAAAACGTAAAAAAGCCGGAGGGATTCCGGGGCGTCCTTTCCGACTGGCTCGGTATTTTCATTGGAGATTCCGAAGAGGAACGGGGATACGAGGAGAACCGAGAGCTTCAGATGCGGCTTGGAATGTGTAAGGATGTGGTGGAAGGAAGGGCCTATCCAGGAAGGCTGTCCCATTTCCCTGAGACGGAGAAGCAAAAACGGGTGGAGACGTTCCATTATATGCGCCATTATTCCGTATGGTCGCTGATTATGTTGTTTTTCTTTTTTTCTATAATGGGCTGGTGCTGGGAAGTGAGCATCCATCTGGTTTTGGACGGGGTGTTCGTCAACCGGGGGACGCTCCATGGACCGTGGCTGCCTATTTACGGCGGAGGCGGGGTGCTGCTGCTTACGCTGCTGAACCGGGTGCGGAATCATCCGGTAGTGCAGTTCTTTAGTATTATTTTCGTATGCGGGATGGTGGAATACTGGACGTCCTACTATCTTGAGGTCGTGTATGACGGAAAGAAATGGTGGGATTACAGTGGATATTTTCTGAATCTGAACGGTCGGATCTGTGCGGAGGGCCTGCTGGTATTCGGGATCGGAGGCATGGTTATCGTGTATATTGCCGCGCCTCTTTTGGATAACCGGATACGCGGGATACCGAAAAATGTTCTGGTGTGCTGTTGTTTGGTACTGCTCTGTCTGTATACTGCGGATTGCGGATATTCTATGGGGCATCCCAATGAAGGGAAGGGGATTACGGACTATGAGCCTGTGTCCCGGGATTTCGGCAGCCAGGAAGTATTCGGGGAATTTATCGAGGAAATCAAGTATGGGAGGTGTGGAGATTATGCTGGCGATACTGCTATCCCCGCTGTATGTGTTGGTAAATGTTTATATTATCCGCTGGATTATCCGGTGGCTTGGCGCCTGCAGGCATGAGTTTCGGAAGTTTCGGGGGCGCTTGATTGTTTCTGCGGTGTATCTGTTTTTTGCCAGTGCGATGGGGGTTGGGTTCTTTTTGCCGCCGGGAGCCGTGAAACGTTTTTTTGTAAAGATTGGGAATTACTGGCTTGGAATTCTGCTCTATACGATTCTGGTGGTCGGCGCTGCAGATGCCGTTCATGTGATATTGAAAAGAAGCAAGAGGCTTAATCAGGAGAAACTGAGGAGCTTCAAGGTGTTCGTGGTGTCAGGGATTATCTGTGCCGTCGGGATCGCGGCGCTTAGTATCTGGGGAATGGTGAATGCAGGAAATATTCGTACTACAAGGTATGAGGCGGTCATTGAGAAGAATGCGGGCGATATCAAGCAGATGAAGGTGGTTCTTGCGGCCGACCTGCATATGGGATACAACATCGGGTGCGGTCATATCCGGGAAATGGTGGAAAAGATAAACGCGGAAGAGCCGGATCTGGTGGTGTTTGCGGGAGACATTTTCGACAATGAGTATGAAGCGTTGGAAGACCCGGAGGAATTGATTTCGATTTTCAAAGGAATTAAAAGTAAATATGGGGTTTACGCCTGTTACGGGAACCATGACATCAAGGAGAGGATTCTTGCCGGGTTTACGTTTGGAGGGAGCCGGAAGAAGGAAAGCGACATCCGAATGGATGAGTTCCTTGAGAAGGCGGGAGTCACCCTGCTTCGGGATGAGTCTGTGCTGATCGCGGACAGTATTTATCTCTATGGGCGTCCGGACAGGCACCGTCCCGGAAGGGGGATAAAGAAGCGGAAGACGCCGGAGGAGGTCACGGAAGGGATGGATTTGTCTAAGCCGGTGTTCGTGATTGACCATCAGCCGAAGGAGCTTCAAGAGCTTGCAGATGCAGGCGTGGATTTGGATTTGTGCGGGCATACCCACGACGGGCAGGTGTGGCCGGGGAACCTGACCATACGGTTGATGTGGGAGAACGCATGCGGATATTTGAAGAAAGGGGATATGCATAATATCGTCACGTCTGGCGTGGGGATATTCGGACCGTATATGCGGGTCGGGACGATTGCGGAGATCTGTGCGGTCACAGTGAAGTTTGAAGGGGATTGAGCTTTTGCCAGAAAACAATGGAATAGTGAGTCGGATGGAGCACACTAGACAGGAGGAGTTGGAATGAAGCGTGCGTTGGATTTAGCAGTGTTATGGATTTATTGTCTGGTGGCGGCGGTGTTTCTGCCGGTCAATATTCCTTTTGTGGCGGCGGCGCTGTCTGCGGTGGTCTATGCATGCGGCGGCTGTCTGGCCCGGTCGGGGCGTGCAAGGTTTGGAATGACGGCGGTGTTTCTTGCGCTGTCTATGATATACCAATATTTGCTGGTGTTTGCACCTCTTGTGGTATATACTTTGTTGGACGCAGTCCAACCCACGGCTGTTGAATGTAATTCAAACGGACTGAATGGAGATATGTCTTGCGAGTCGTCCTGGGGGTGTGATATATTGGATACACGCAGCTATGTGTTTGTGTTGGGGCTCGCAGCCTGTTGTTTGGTCGCAGCTTTTTATGTTTTGTCTGAACGGACGGCGGTCTGTTTTGAAACAGTGGGCTGTTTGATTGCGGGGGTGATTCAGTATCAGACCAGGCGGTATGACCTGTTGGATACGAGATACCGGAGAATCAGGGATGACGGCGTGGAGAAGAACCTTCTTCTTAGGGACAAGAATCAAAGCATTCTGGAAAAGCAGGACTACGAGATCTACACGGCTACTCTCAGGGAGAGGAATCGGATTGCAAGAGAAATCCATGATAACGTAGGTCATATGCTGTCCCGGTCGATTTTAATTGTGGGGGCGATGAAGGCGATCCATGAGGAAAGCAATCTAAAGGAACCGCTGTGCCAGTTGGAGGACACTCTAAACGCAGCCATGACCAGTGTGCGCGAGAGTGTCCATGACTTACATGACGAGGCGATCAACTTAAAGGAAGTTCTGGAGAGTCTGGTGGGGGAATTTACGTTCTGTCAGGCGCAGCTTGCGTATGATATGGGATATGATGTTCCACGGGAGATCCGGTACGGGTTTATTGCAATCGTCAAGGAGGCGTTGAACAATGTGATGAAGCACAGCGATGCTACTTGGGTGAAGGTGATTGCCAGGGAGCATCCGGGGCTTTATCAGTTAATCGTAGAGGATAACGGGACGTCAAAGAGTATGGGATTGGATAGAAGAATGGCGAATCCGGTGAAGGGGCAGGAGGAAAACAGGGGAATCGGTATCCGCAACATGAAAGAGCGGGTGGATGGGTTTGGCGGGAATCTTGAAATTCGGATGCAAGGCGGTTGGCGGATTTATATTACCGTGCCAAAGCAGGCTAAGGGGGGCCCGAGATTCGGATATTCAGTTTAGGAAGATATGTAGGAAGCGGATGCAATGGAAAAGAGAAAGAGGATGGCTTTATGAGGATTGTAATTGTGGACGACGATATGCTGGTGGCAGGAGCGTTGAAAACGATTTTGGAGGCTGACAAAGACGTTACGGTCGCCGGGACGGGACAGGATGGGGGCGATGCGCTTGGACTGTATCGGCAGCATTTGCCGGACGTGCTTTTGATGGATATCCGGATGCAGAAGGTTAGCGGTCTTGAGGCGGCAAAACAGATTCTTGAGGAATATCCTCAAGCGAAGATATTGCTTTTGACAACGTTTGCCGACGATGAATATATTGTGAAAGCTCTAAAATACGGCGTCAAAGGCTATCTGCTCAAGCAGGATTACACAAGCATTCTTCCCGCAATCCGGGCGGTGTGTACAGGACAGACCGTGTTCGGGACGGAAATCGTATCGAAGATACCGCAGCTTTTACAGGAAAAGAAGACATTTGACTGGGCGGCTTATGAAATCAGTGAGAAGGAGCTAAAGGTCATGTCTCTGGTGGCGGAGGGGCTAAGTAATAAGGAAATCGCCCAAGAATTGTTCCTGAGCGAGGGGACAGTGCGTAATTATATCAGTAATATTCTGGAAAAGCTGGGTCTTAGGGACCGAACGCAGTTAGCGGTGCATTATCTGAAAAAAAACTATTGATAATCTGGATGTAAAAGTAGTACAATGCTAGATGTGAGAGATGTATTACACGGAATAATATAAAGTAAAGGAGAGATCATCATGAAAGTAGTAGCGACAAAGAAAGCGCCGGAAGCATTGGGGCCATATTCACAGGGATATGTGCATAATGGAATTTTCTATTCTGCAGGACAGGTTCCGATTAATCCGGAGACGGGAGATGTGGAGGCAGAGACGATTGAGGGACAGGCAGAGCAGGTATGCAAGAACTTAGGCGCAGTCCTTGAAGAAGCCGGAACGTCTTTTGACAAAGTACTGAAAACCACCTGCTTCTTAGCAGATATGGGAGATTTCGCAGCATTTAACGAAGTGTATGCGAAGTATTTCACGTCTAAGCCAGCGAGAAGCTGCGTTGCAGTGAAGACGCTGCCGAAGAATGTGAAGTGTGAAGTAGAACTGATTGCAGTTGCAGAAGAGAGGTAAGTATCATGGCAGAAGAACAGCAGAATGGCTGTACATCATCGGACTGTGCCGGATGTGCTCATGCTGGGTCATGCAGCAGCAAGCCTCAGGATTTGAGAGAGCCGGCGAATCCGTTTTCTAAGATAAAGAAAGTGATTGCAGTCGTAAGTGGTAAGGGCGGAGTGGGCAAGTCCCTGGTGACGGCAAGCCTTGCAAGGATGATGAGGGAGCAGGGATTTTCTGTCGGCATCCTGGATGCTGACGTGACCGGTCCTTCCATTCCTAAGATGTATGGAATCCATGAGAAGGCAAAAGGAGATGAGGCAGGAATCTTCCCTTGTGAGTCGAAGGACGGCACGAAGATTATGTCTGTGAACCTGCTCCTTGAGAATGAGTCCGATCCGGTTATCTGGAGAGGTCCGGTGATTGCAGGCGTTGTGACACAGTTCTGGACAGATGTTATGTGGGGCGAATTGGATTATCTGTTTGTGGACATGCCGCCGGGAACCGGCGACGTACCGTTGACGGTATTCCAGTCTCTTCCGGTGGACGGCGTGGTAATCGTGACGTCTCCTCAGGATCTTGTGCAGATGATTGTGAAGAAGGCCTACAATATGGCAAAAGCTATGAATATCCCGGTGCTGGGAATCGTAGAGAACTACAGCTATCTGGTGTGCCCGGACTGTGGGAAACAGATTCCCGTGTTCGGTGAGAGTCATGTTGACCAGGCGGCAGAGGAGCTTGGGATTCCTGTATTGGGTAAGATGCCGATAGATGCAAGACTTGCAGAGGCGGTGGAGCAAGAGAGGTTCCATGAGATCAGCAATGAGTATTTGCAGGCGGCGGTGAATAAGATATAGAAGCGTGATTCGTGGCGTAGGCGGGAGGTATTACCTGCTTACGCCGTTCTTTTATACCTTATTGGACGAAGTCCACCCGCCCGAAGGGCATGCATTACGGGATGCCCGGAGGGTATACCTTATCGGACAAAGTCCGCCCGCCCGAAGGGCATGCATCACGGGATGCCCTTTGGGTATACTTTATCCTGTGGGGATAGGATGAGAGAATAGGCTGAATGATAAGGAGTGGAAGCAATGTATAAAATTTTAGTCGTAGAGGATGACCGAATCATCGCTCAGGCTCTTGCATCACATTTGCGCAGATGGGATTATGAGACGAAATGTGTGGAGGATTTAAAAAATATCATGGATGAGTTTCGGCAGTTTGAGCCGCATTTGGTTCTTCTGGATATCATGCTGCCGTTCTTCAATGGATTTCACTGGTGTCAGGAAATCCGGAAGATATCGGAAGCGCCGATTATTTTCCTGTCTTCTGCCAATGATAATATGAACATCGTTATGGCAATGAACATGGGCGGGGATGAATTCATCGAGAAGCCTTTCGACCTCAATGTGGTAACGGCGAAGGTACAAGCAATCCTGAGGAGGTCTTATTCCTATCAGGGTACGGTAAATGTGATGGAATACCATGGGGCTGTCCTGAACTTAAATGATGCGACGCTAACATATGAGGAACAGAAGACAGAGCTTACGAAGAACGAATTCCGCATCCTTCAGATGCTATTAGAAAATGTCGGCAGGATTGTATCCAGGGATAGTATTATTACCAGGCTGTGGGAGAGTGATGAGTTTATTGATGATAACACGCTCACTGTAAATATTGCCAGGCTTAGGAAGAAACTGGAGCAGATTGGGCTTGAAAAGATGATAAGGACGAAAAAGGGAATCGGGTATATGGTGGAACAATGAGAGCAGCAGGAGCATTTTTAAAAGAACGGAAACGGGAGTTCTGGCTTTGCGGGGGACTTCTGGGAACTTTTGCAGGAGTTTCTTATCTGTATAATATCCGTATGGACGCCGTGGAGTATGCCTTTTTGTTATTGGCAGTCTGGATACTGTTGACGGGCATACCAGATTATCTTAGGTTCGCAAGAAAACATAAGGAATTGCTTGAAGCAGTGGATGGATTTGCTTCGGGAGGGGAAGAGCTGCCGGATGCAGAGTCGTTGATTGAGGAAGATTACCAGAGAATCATTACAAGACTATATGAGGAGAAGAGCGAGGCAGAATCAGCGGGACGGATTGCCAGACAGGAGATGGAGGATTACTATGGAATGTGGGTGCATCAGATTAAAACGCCTATTGCGGCTCTGCGTGTGTTGATGCAGGCTGTGGAAGGATGCCAATTTGATGAAGGCGCTCTGGTTGAAAACCACAAGTACACGAAAGAGATGAGGATGGAGCTATTCAAAATTGAGCAATATGTGGAAATGGTTCTTACGTATCTGCGAATGGAAGCGTTATCTTCGGATCTTTCTTTTGAAATATATTCTCTGGATTCCATCATCAGACAGGCTGTGCGTAAATATTCGCAGATGTTTATACTCAAAAAAATCCGGCTTGAATATGACCCAGTAGAGATGAATGTCTTGACCGATGAGAAGTGGCTGGTTTTTGTGCTGGAACAGTTGTTGTCAAATGCGTTGAAATACACGAAGACTGGGATGATTAGAATCTATCTGGAAGAGCATTTCCAAAAGGCGCCCCTTGATATGAGCCTCTGGGAAGAGGGCGGACTTTTTACTGTAAAGGATGCTTTTCGGACGCGGGAAGGATATGATGATAGGGAGAGTATGGATTCCGGACAAAGACAGAAAAAAGAGATCTGTCTCGTGATAGAAGATACTGGAATCGGCATCTGGCAGGAGGATTTGCCGCGGGTCTTTGAGAAAGGGTTTACCGGATATAATGGACGCAGGGATAAGAAATCTACTGGAATCGGGCTATATCTGTGCAAGTCTGTGATAGACAAGCTGCGGCACCAGATTTGGATTGAGTCTGAGTCAGGAAAAGGGACGAAAGTATTTTTGTCGCTTGGGAGAAAAAAAGTGCAGCATGAGTGAGTTGTAATAAATAAATGGGTACAAAAAACAGTGTGACTACAAAATTACTCCCTTAGCAGATAGTTTTGAGGGATTTATTCGAGGCCTTCTGCCGTATTCTGTCTTGAATGGCTGTCCTTTAATTTCTTGAATAGCTTTTCATACTCGACATTGATTTCCTTGGTAGCCTCTTCTATACAAGTAAACAGTAACCTATAAGGTGTAAAGTCTTTATTGAATTATTAAAGGCGATACATCTTGCACATATCCGTTCTTAAAACTCTCGATTGCACTGCTATATCCTTCTATAGGAGGTTCATTATCATCAGTAGGTACAGACTCATCTAAAGGAAGTCGAGTTAGCTTTGCGTAGAAATGGGATTGAATAATCCAAGTGTGGATTTATTTATAGCATTAACTAAGATTTTTTCATGTGTATTTCAATGCATTTTTTCAAGGATATGAGAAATAAGTTGTATTCTCTGTCCAAGTACCTTATAATATTAACCAAGATTGGAGGTGGAACGTATGAACATAGTAAGAAAAGAAGAGACTTATAAAGAAACCTATACAATAGATGATATATACGCTCTGCCAGATGGTGAGAGGGCAGAATTGATTGACGGCCAGATTTATTATCTTGCGACACCAAGTCGGACACATCAGAGAATTTTATTTTCATTGAGTAGAAAGATTGCAGATTATATTGATTCTAAAGGTGGAAATTGTGAAGTAGATATAGCTCCATTTGCCGTATTCTTAAATAATGATGATGTCAATTATGTAGAACCTGATATATCTGTTATCTGTGACCCTTCAAAGTTGGATGAAAAGGGGTGTTATGGTGCGCCTGATTGGATAATTGAAATTGTGTCTCCTACAAGCAGACAGATGGATTACTATAAAAAGTTGTTTAAGTATCGAACGGCGGGTGTTAGGGAGTATTGGATTGTTGATCCAACAAAAGAGTTAGTAATGGTGTATAGGTTTGAAAAAGAGACAATGGAACAGTATTCTTTTAAGGAAGATATACCAGTTGGAATTTATGATGATTTTTCTATTAGGGTTTCATAAGGATATGGGAAGTTATAAGAAGATATATCGAGTTTGCATTCCTTACAGGAATGTAAGTTAAAGAATCCCTGGAAGCCTTGATTTTATTGGATTTGTGGGATGTCATGTGTTGGATTTACATCACTTTTACAACAGTCTTTAAAAAGAGCCTTAATATGAATATGACAACTAAAGAAGTTCGGACTTTAAAATAAGTCGCACAGTTGATTCTATAGGATTGATTGTGGGGCTTATTTTAGTGCCTGAATTTCTTCATATGGAGAAGTATAGGGTAGATATCTCAAAATGCCTGTACAAGCCATATATACGGTTACAGGGCTATATCAGATATCAGGATATCCCAATATACCCAGAGGCACAACACAAAACATGTATTTCAAAGATTCAATTAAGACATTGTAATTGTAATCAAAACATGCAACAAATAATCAAACAAAAGGAGGTCATGAAAAATGACAGAGAAAGCAACTAACACAAACACAATTAACTTTTATGAGGAGAAGAAGTGGATTATGGCACACTGGTTCAAGACAAGCCGGAAAGCACAGTTCACAGAAGCGTACCTATGGGAGTTATGGCAGAAATGGTTTGGGAATGACTTTAACAATAAGTCAGATGAAAGATTCCAAGAGATTCTTCCATGGATCAGAGAAGTCAGACGTACCATGTCAAAAGCTGAAATCAAAGCAAAGAGACATGAAGTAGCAGATTCCAGTTCCATGCCGCCATACATTAAGCAGTTGGCAAGCAGAAAAGGCTATTGCGTGAAGAAATGCAGTACAAAGAGGCATCCCCTTAAAGTAAGCGGATATGCAATCTTCAAGGACGAAAGGGACAAACAGCCGAAGTATGGGAAGAAATTTAATCTGACAGTACAACAGGTAAAAGAGATTTTAGAAGCGAAGGAGGACAAATAATATGATTATTTTTAAACCAGAATTAGTTGACAGGGTATGGAAAAAGGTAAACGTAGGCAGAGAAGGACGCAAGGAAAAAGTGAAAAAAGAGGATATTGAGATTACCATCAATATATTCCTGGAAGAAATGTCACAATGTATGGTTGATGGAGATGATATCAGCTTAAGAGGTTTTGGGAACTTCGTGTCAAAAGTGAGGAAGGCCAGGACTACATATAACTCAATGTGTAAGACAGAATTAACTTTTCCAGAGAGAAGGTTCATCAAATTCAATATTTCTAAGAATGTAGACAAGCAGATCAAAGGAGAAGGAAGCCATGAGTAATATGATGGATGAATATCTGAACCAGGATAGGGAATGGGGAGTTGTCACAAGATTTGATAAAAGGAAAGGCTATGGATTTATCAAGTCGAAAAAGGACGGAGAATCATACTTCGTCCACAAATCACAGTGCAGAAGCGGATGTTTGGAATATGGATATCTGGTGGAGTTCAGTGTTGGCATTAATAAGAAGACAGGGAAAGAACAGGCAGAGAATGTTATTGTAGTAGAAACACCGTCTTATAGGAAAAGATACAGATAGATTTTGAAGCCAATAAAAACTTAACATTTTTCGCCATGTAATTTAACAAGTTGAGAATGAGAAAAATGATTCAGAAAAGAAGAAATTAAATGGAACAAGATTGTTCCACAAAAGAGATATTGGATACGCCTACAGAGAGTGAGGTTCAAATAACCTATCATAACCAATACAGATTGTGTAGGACATGACGAACTTTGCAAAGTGGTGTCTCCGAAAGTTTCGGAATCACCCAAATAGGATTTTGAGATTTAGGGTGCGTCAAATTAGACGTTGCTATTAGAAGTAGTTATCGTCCAAATGGACGCAGACTTAAACAACACATTGGATTTTTAAAGACACCGTATAATTCACATCCAACATGTACCAAAAAGTATGGCTTCGACAGAATTGACGGAGCCATTTGTGGTGCATATGTATAGATGGGATTTCCCAACTATTATATTGAGGCTATAGCGATTCACGATATCCCTTTAAAGAGAAATAGTATTATGAACAACTCTGACACAACTACTACCAGTACGAATTATTAGGTATGCTGCAATTTGCCCTGTGGGACGGTGGTTTCCCGCAGGGAACTGATGTATACCTATATGTACTTGGCAGTTGTTTTAAACTTAACACCTATAAAGAAATGAGTTTTTCTCGGAATTGCGAAAAAGGTTACATTACCATGGAATAAAATTATAACTCAACACGAAATCGTGGTGAGTCATTACAGTTGGACAAAATTGTCCAAAACATACAACTAAATATTTGAACATTTCAGAGAGTCCGATTCTGGATTCTCATTTTTGCGTCTCCTGTTTTGGGAACGTATCTATTATCACATCGAAAGGAAAAATAAAAAGTTAAAAATGATCTCAAAGAAAAAATTGAAACAACGAAAAGAATTTAGGGAGTATATTTCAATAGCAGATGAAAAAGTATTGGATATTAAAAAAGCTGGAATAAAATTAGTTGCAGATGATGAAATATTCATCATGGTAAATGGAACAAATAATTACTGGATTTCTAACCATGGACGGATGGTCAATAATTTGCATGGAAAATTCCATATGCATAAATCAGGCTATGTACATTATACACTTTTCGGGATGGAATCTAAAATCGACACATATACAGATAAATTAGTTGCAGAGCATTTCCTTGAAAATACGAATCCCAAAGAATATAACAGGATATGGCATTTGGATCGGAACAAAGAGAATTGTTTTTATAAAAACCTTGTATGGGTGGACTGTAAAGAATATTATCATTTAAAGCGTGGGGATTCACGCATAGAGGATTTAGGGAGGCAACAGGAATATGTTCCATATATCACTTTAAAATCAAATACAGCATATTCCATCTGGAATGGCATCTACATCAGGTGTTATAAAGATAACCGTGTATATGATGGTTCATATATGTGTGATCTGTGGAAAAATGATAAGGATTCTTTTGTTGAATGGTGGCATTCAGAATATTATGAATGTGAGGGCGAATCAATGGCGGTTGATAAAGATCTACTTTATCCTGGCAATAAAGAGTATGCACCAGATAAATGCTGCATTATTCCACAGACATTGAATACGATGTTGTCAAATTGCAAGAAACATAAGGTTAAATGGAAGTCATCGCTGAACCTTCCCCTTGGTGTCAGGTATGACAGTAAAATGAAAATGTATTATGGAGAGATTAAACCATTTGGACATGATGAAATTATCAAATTGTCTTATTGGGAAACACCCGAACAGGCATTTGAAGAATATAAAATACATAAGCAAGCGGATATACTGATTATGGCTGACAAATACAAAAATAAAGTGCCCAGAAAGGTATACGAAGCATTATTAAAAGTAGAAGTAAAACCATATTAAATTTAGGAGGATTTTTATTTATGAATAACAACAAGAACAACAACCCATACGGACATTTACTGGACAAGTATTTAGATGGTGCGCATTTTGACTATAGGACAGAGGAACAGAAAAAGGAAGAAGAGAGGGCGAGATACGGGAATCTTCTGGATAATACCAAGACGGATAATTCAATATGGGATGACATGCTCGGTGTTTATGAAAGCTGTGAGAGAATGAGCCAGCGCAGGAAGGAAGAAAGTGAAATGTTTTCTGCCAAGCTCAAAGAACGTATCGAACGTGAAAGGCGGGAAGAGGAGGAACATATTGCTGAAGTCAGAGGATATACGGAATCTGTAATGGCTAAGAAGAGAGAGAAGGAAGAAGCTAAGGCAAGGGCAGAAGCACAAAGGCGCAAGGAAGCTGAGGAAACCAAGAAGACATTGGACAGGATTCAGTGGATGACTGACATGAGTGATTTTGTGGATAAGGCAACGAAAGAGACAAAGGCTATGCTGGCATACCAGAAAGAGAAGGATGAAAAGTACAAAAAAGAAATGGAATGGTATGAGAAACAAAGGGAATATATGAAGAAACGACAGTAGTGATTTAGTGGGGATAGGGCATATCGGATGTAAAAGTCTGGTATGTCCCTATTTTTTTACGATTTTGAAAATAATTATTGTTAGAATATAGTATTTATGGCATAATTAAAAAAATCAGAAGACAATCCAATAAACTTATAAATAGGAGGCAGTTATATGACAAAACAATATTCTGTTCCAAATCGAGAGAATGACAAAAATTATATGCTTGATACGACTGCATATAATCATATAATAATGTCTGTTGAAAAAATAAATATTATAAAGAAGTCAGTTTCGTATGGATTTCATTACTATTCAACAGCGATACAAGATATAGAACTATCAGGTAAAGGTGCAAAAACATATAACAGTGAATGTATATCGACAACAGTATTTATTCCAACACCGGATTTTAAACAAAAAATAGATGTTGTCAATAAAGAACTGAATGTACAATTAGTTCCAGAAATTGCTTCTTGTATGCGTGACCACAGTAGATTGGATGGTACTATTCGTTTTCTTGCATCAGACGATATAGAAGGCCAAATTTATAAGGAAATTGTAAGTAAAAATAAGATAAATGGTAAAAGACCATTTGAGTATAGTTATGACGCAATGATAGCGGAGGCTGCAGTTCATTATGGATGTATTCTAATTTCAGATGACAAACCTCTAAGAGATGTAGTAAACTCATATTTCTCTGATAGGGCGATTACAACAGATAAACTTTTAGAAATCATTAATAAATATAAAGCAGATGTGTAGTTGTAGTGTGTTGTGGAAAGGGTATGTCATATAGAGTAGATGCTTAAATGAAAATCTCTTTGTAATACCTTTTCCTCATCATTCACAGCATACTGGCAAATATCCTGTATCTGGCAATCAAGAATCTTACAGAGGTCATTTAATTGCGGTAGTAGTCTTTATTTATTATTACAGTTTATTATTATAAAAAGACGGCTGATTCTGCACACTGTAGTGTGATATACTTTGCCATTTTTTCTTCAAGTATATCACACTGTAATGTGACATACCTTAAAATTTTACTACAATGCCTGGTCATTATCAGAAGCAACATATTTACAGATGTCTTCAATTTGACAGTTAAGAATACGGCAAAGGTCATTTACCGTTTTCATAGAAATATCTTTGCCGTGTTTTAGCCTATGGAGTGTACTGGTAGACATATGATGCTTGCTGGTCAAGGTATACCAATTTTCATTTGATTTTTCTAATGTATTCCAGAATGGAGAATAATCAATCATTTTAGTCAACCCCTCTTTACATCTATTAGGATAAATGGTATTCTTTTATTTGAATATCTTCGCAATTACGAATATATGCCAGGAGTTGATGCTATTGAAATATAGTGTGCCAAAACCAAGTGAAATATACATGTCAGAGGAACAGTTGCAGAGATTTTTTGACTTTATCATGGGTGACGATTTGGATTTCTATGAGGAATATACGGTAAATCTTACTGAGGAAGAACAGGAGAGATTTTTTCGGGATAATCCAGATTTTATGTCTGGATTTTGGGTGGGGCGTGATGTGGAGTGTGAAATGGAGCGTGATAGGATGGATTTGATGAAAGAGAGGATTTACAGGGAGATTATGAGGAAGATTGGTGGTTTATAAAATTTTAAGGAGGATACTTCATCCCAAACACCAATACAGATTGCATTGAAGATTGATGAGAATGGAATGACTTCATTAAGAAATCTATATGAATTTTTAGAATTGAGTCCATCTCAATTTACACGTTGGTGTAAAAGAAATATCTTAGATAATCCATTTGCTACTGAAAATATAGATTATATTATCGTTCGTCAAACGGAAGAACGACCAAACCCTAATCCAACATATGATTATAAACTTACATCAGATTTTGCAAAGCAACTATCCATGGCATATAATAATGCTAGACTAATCGCCAAACCAGAATGCAACTGGCTCAGTGCAAATAATAAGTAATATAGATAAACAGTATTGATGTCTTCAAGACAGGTGAGAAATCATCTGTCTTTTCTTATATTATATTAAATTCTCAGGAATCGTACATCTTTTTAATCTAAATAAAGAAATAATAAATATCCCATATATTAATCTTTCAAAAACAAAAACCTATGTAAAGTACATATGAAGGATGGGGGTATACTTTACATTTCTTACCATTTACTGTCTATACACTCTCCTACTGTTAAAAATGTAAACTCAAAATTTTTAGCACTTTCAGAAACAAAATGTAGAAATAATATTTAGCTCCAAAAAACAATATTAAATTAAAGGAGATTTTTACATGGCAAATAACTTAAAACTTATCACATCCGAAACTTTCGGAGACCTATCTTGTAACTTTTATCGCAATATGAACGATGACATTTTACTTACACGAGAACAGATTGGATTAGCACTTGAATATAAGAATCCAAACTCTTCTATGAGTATGATTCACAAAAGACATCAAGATAGACTCGATCCATTATCAGTAGTTACCAAACTGTTAAGTACTGACGGGAAAGAATATGAAACAATGCTCTATACAGAAAGAGGTGTTATGGAGATATGTCGTTGGAGCAACAAATCCAAAGCCAATCAATTTATGGACTGGGTATGGGATATTGTTGAAAGATATAGAAATCATGAATTAACTACTACTCCACAGATAAATATGGATCCTATAACAGAATCAATAACCTCAATGTCTCAGGCAATAACTACACTGATTACCAATATGGCAGCAATGCAACAAGACATTCAAGACCTGAAACAGTCACAAAGAAATCGCTATTTATTAGAAAACAGATATCCGTCAGCTTGGTACAAGAAAATCGCACCTAAATACAAAATGCTTATGGAATATTTCGATTGTGACAGAAAAGAACTGTACTCTTCTATCTATAAGGAACTGGAAGATACATATGACGTGGATATAAACCAAATCCATGAAGATTACTGTTACGAAAACCACTTACTGAAAGAGGAATGCTATCCCATGAATGCTATAGAGCATGATGCCAAACTCAGAGATGCTTTAACTTTATTGATTGATAATAGTTTAATCAAATATGGACTCAAAACTGAGGAGGAAATAAAGAATTTTAAAAGAGAAACATTATTTGATAGAGAACCTATTAATGAGAAATAAAAACTATATGGAGAAAATTACATAATGAATACCACCAATACTAAAATAACATTACTTATACCAGATCAACCGAATAATTTTAAGATAAGAAATATTACACTAAAAATTTCTAAAGATAGAAACAACAAATACAGAATACAACCTATATACATACAAGGAATTTTATATCCAAAGAAAGAGAATGTGCAAATAACCACTACTATCATATCAACTGTAACTCATGCCAACTGTAACCATCATTAACCACCAACAATCAAAAAGGTTTTAAGAGAGTGATTTTTGCGTTAGCAAACAATCACATATGTCTGTCTTTATTAATAAGGTTATATTTTAATTCTGTTCAGTTTATGTGTATTTTTGCACATGGAAAAGTGCTGTTTTTAAAAATACATGTGCATATTTGCACGTTTACTGAACTCTCGCAGAATAAATTATTAGCAATAATAAATAAAGTTGATATAGGCTTTGGCTCTATGAAGAAAATAAACTTAGATTATATGGAATGTGTGTCTGATAGATTAAAAAATATGGTCGATGTGTGGATAGAACACATGACCTGTTTTGTGCGTCCGAACATCCTTCAATTAATGTAAACCTACCTGGGATACCCATTACCCAGCTACCCCTATCTAAGCTCTAAAACATAAAAATTCAGTTCTATTTTAACTTGAAATGCCTTCGCCCAAGAAGAATATACCTACACATTACAAGCCGAAAATACCCCCT
>CAJTDD010000023.1 GCA_910574885.1 Lachnospiraceae bacterium
TTTTTAGGGATTATTGCTTTTAATAACTAGTTTTTGAATGTATTATATAGTTTTGGGTGAGTTTGCGGGTCTATTCTATAGTCCGGTAAATTGGGAAAGTTTTATTATAAAATGGCAAGAAAGGCTTTCGGAACATTCAGCGTGACCGGAAGCCTTTCTTTTCCATATCGACGTACACTCTGCGATAATGTGATTTTTTCATGTTGGACAACAATGGGGTATTGCTTTTTCCTATAATGTCTAGTAAAATTAGTCTAGTGCATCGTAGATTAAATAAATGGCTATGGTAAGCATTGGGTATGGCCGGTTATTTAATGGACGATGTGCAGGAATGTCAGGAGGAGTACAGATGACAGAAATTACGAATATAGCATTAGATGCCATGGGCGGGGACAACGCTCCCGCTGAGATGGTGAAAGGGGCGGTGGATGCCGTAGGGAAAGAGCCTGCTATGAAGGTGTTCCTGATCGGGCGAGAGGAGATTATTGAGAAAGAACTTGCAAAGTATCAGTTTCAAAAGTCGCAGATTGAAGTCATCCATGCTTCGGAGGTGATCGAGACGGCAGAGCCTCCTGTGAATGCAATCCGCAGGAAGAAGGATTCGTCAATCGTGGTGGGCATGAAGATGGTGAAAGCAGGAAAGGCAGATGCGTTCGTGTCGGCCGGAAGCTCCGGGGCTATCCTGGTAGGCGGACAGACATTGGTAGGGCGGATTAAGGGCGTGGAGCGTCCGCCTCTTGCGTCGCTGATTCCCACCGAGAAAGGAGTGTCCCTGTTGCTTGACTGCGGGGCGAACGTGGATGCCAGGGCATCCCATCTTGTCCAGTTTGCAAAGATGGGTTCCATTTATATGGAACATGTCCTTGGCGTGAAGAGTCCTAAGGTAGGGATTGTGAATATCGGTGCGGAGGAAGAGAAGGGCAACGCGCTGGTGAAGGAGACCTTCCCTCTTTTAAAAGAACTGCGTGACATTCATTTTACCGGAAGCGTGGAGGCACGGGAGATCCCGCACGGTCAGGTAGACGTGGTGGTCTGCGAGGCATTTTCAGGTAATATTATCCTGAAATTATATGAAGGCGTGGGTGCAGTCCTGATCAGCAAAGTGAAGGAAGGGCTTATGTCCACTTTGAGGAGCAAGATTGGCGCGCTGTTGATTAAGCCGGCATTGAAGCAGACGTTAAAGGCGTTCGACGCCAGCGAGTACGGAGGGGCGCCGCTTCTGGGGCTTAACGGGCTGGTGGTGAAGACCCATGGCAGTGCAAAGGCGAAAGAGGTCAGCAATACGCTTCTTCAGTGCGTGACCTTTAAGAGACAGAGAATCAACGAGAAGATTAAAGAGTGTATTCAAACGGATGCAGTATCCGCTGAATAAATGAAGAACATTGATGTATCAGGAAATGAATATCAGAAAAGGAGAAGAGATGGTATGGAATTTGAAAAGTTAAAAGAGATTATAGCAGATGTTTTGAATGTGAATGCAGATGAGATTACGGAAGACACGACTTTTGTGGATGATTTGGGGGCGGATTCCCTTGACATCTTCCAGATCATTATGGGAATAGAGGAGACTTACGACATCGAGATTGACAATGAAGAGGCAGAGAAGATTGTCACAGTAGGAGATGCCGTGGAGCAGATTAAGAATGCGACAAATAACTAGGTAAGAAAAAGCCCGGTAGGGCTTTTTCGTTTTTCAGGTTTGTGAGGCGATAGAATGGGTCAGGAATTGAAGGTATTAGAAGGAAAGATAGGTTACAGGTTTCAGAATTTTGATTTACTCAGGCAGGCGATGATTCATAGCTCCTATGCAAATGAAAAGCATTTATCCAAACATGAATGCAACGAGCGTCTGGAGTTTTTGGGGGATGCCGTGCTGGAGCTGGTGTGCAGTGAATTTTTGTTCTTTGAGCATGAGCAGATGCCGGAGGGGGAGCTGACTAAGACGAGGGCGAGCATGGTGTGCGAACCGGCGCTTGCGTTCTGTGCGAAAGATCTGGAGCTAGGCAGGTATCTGCTGCTTGGGAAGGGGGAGGACGCCACCGGCGGCAGGAAACGGGATTCGATTACTTCGGACGCGCTTGAGGCGTTGATTGGAGCGATTTATATGGATGGTGGGTTTGCTAATGCGAAAGAGTTTATCCATCGTTTTATTCTGAACGATCTTGAGAATAAGACGCTCTTTTTTGATAGCAAGACTATCTTGCAGGAAATCGTGCAGGCGAATACCAAGGAGCCCATTAGCTACCATCTGGTAGGAGAGGAAGGACCGGATCATGATAAGTCTTTCCATGTGTCTGTGCAGATCGGGGATGAGGAGTACGGCGTGGGCGTCGGGCACACGAAGAAAGGGGCGGAACAGGTGGCGGCTTACCAGAGCATCTTAAAGCTGCGCAGTATGAATATAAAGTAGGTGGAGAATGTATCTAAAGAGTATTGAAGTGCAGGGCTTCAAGTCATTTGCACATAAGATTAAATTCGATTTCCATAACGGCATCACGGGAATCGTGGGACCCAACGGGAGCGGGAAGAGCAATGTTGCGGACGCGGTCCGGTGGGTCTTAGGCGAGCAGAGGGTCAAGCAGCTTAGGGGCGGCACCATGCAGGACGTCATTTTCTCGGGGACGGAGAACCGTAAGCCTTTAAGCTATGCGTCGGTGGCAATCACGCTGGACAATTCGGATCATCAGCTTTCCGTTGATTTTGAGGAAGTGACGGTGACGCGGAAACTGTACCGGTCAGGGGAGAGTGAGTACCTGATTAATGGGAGTGGATGCCGATTAAAGGATGTCAATGAGCTGTTCTATGATACAGGTATCGGCAAGGAAGGGTATTCCATCATCGGTCAGGGGCAGATTGACCGAATCTTGAGCGGAAAACCGGAGGAACGGCGGGAGCTGTTCGACGAGGCGGCGGGAATCGTGAAGTTTAAGCGGCGGAAGAATATGTCTGTGAAGAAGTTAGAGGAGGAACGCCAGAATCTTTTGCGTGTCAACGATATCCTTGCGGAGCTTGAGAAGCAGGTAGGCCCCCTTGAGCGCCAGGCGGAGACGGCAAGAGCGTATCTGAAGAAGAAGGAGGAGCTGAAAACCTACGATATCAATATGTTCCTGTTGGAGACGGAGCGTTTAGAAGAGCAGGTAAATGAGATTGCCGGAAAACTGAACCTTGCAAAGGAAGAGCTTGCAGGGGCCAGCCAGAGGTACGACGACATGAAGACGGAGTACGAGACGGTGGAGGAGCAGGTTGACGGGATTGACGGGGCAATCGAGAAGGCCAAGAGCCAGCTCAATGAGACCAATCTGTTGAAACAGCAGTTGGAGAACCAGATTGAGCTTCTGAAGGAACAGATTAACAGTATGCATATGAATGACGCCCATTATGACCAGCGTGCCAGGACCATTGCATCTGAGGTCGGGGTACGCAAAGACCAGCTTAGGGAGCTTGGACGTGAGGAGGACGAGCTAAAGAGGCAGATTGATGAGCAGACTAGGCTTGAGAATCAGGCGAAGGCGGAGTTGGTGGAGGTGCAGTCCCGGATTGCGTCCATCTCGGCTTCCATGGAGCAGCATAAGGATGAAATCATGGAGATTCTGAATAACCGGGCGTCCACGAAGGCGAAGATTCAGAAGTATGATACGATGCTGGAGCAGATTCAGGTACGCAGGGCAGGAATGAACCGCCAGATTATTGAGGCCCGGGAAGAAGAAGAGATTCAGTGCAAGAAGCTGCTGGGATATCAGCAGGAACTTGAGGAGATTTCCGGGAAGATTATAGAGTTGTCGGAAGAGAACAGCCGGTACGAGGAGAAGATTGCTGTGCTGCAGGAGCAGCTGGCGAAACAGACGGAGCAGTTTCGGATTGGGCAGACGGCGTACCACCGGGAGGAGTCAAGGCTTGAATCTTTGAAGAATCTGACCGAGCGGTATGACGGGTATGGGAACAGCATTCGGAAGGTCATGGACTGTCGGAATCACGAAAAAGGGATTCTTGGCGTGGTTGCTGATTTAATCAAGGTGGACAAGGAGTATGAGATTGCCGTCGAGACGGCTCTGGGCGGGAATATCCAGAATATTGTGACTTCGGACGACGGGACGGCGAAGCGGATGATCGGGTTTTTGAAGAAGAACCGTTTTGGACGGGCCACATTCCTTCCGCTTACGAACATCCGGTCTTATGCAGGGAGCATCAAGGCGGAGGCTCTTCATGAGCCCGGCGTTGTGGGGACGGCAAATTCGCTGGTGAAGGTGGAGGAAAAATACCGGACGCTGGCGGATAACCTTCTGGGGAGGACGCTTGTGGTGGAACATATTGACCATGGGCTTGCCATTGCGAAGAAGTATAAACAGTCTCTTAGGATTGTTACCCTGGAGGGGGAATTGATTAATCCCGGAGGTTCCATGACAGGAGGCGCGTTCAAGAATTCCAGTAATCTGCTCAGCAGAAGGCGTGAGATGGAGGAATTTGAGCGGACGGTTAAACAGTTGAAGCGTGAGATGGACGAGGTGGAAGCGTCTTCGGACTTGCTGCGCAAGGAGCGCGCCGGTTATTATGAGAAAATGGATGAAATCAACAACAAGCTTCAGAAGGCTTATGTCATTCAGAATACGGCGAAGATGAACGCGGATCAGGCAGCGGCGAAGATCCGCAATTCCAGAGAGCTTGCGGAGAGTATGGGCGAGGAGGCTAAGAAGCTGGACGACCAGATTACGGAAATCGTGGATAATCAGGATTCTATCAATGTGGAGCTGGATACTTCCGAGAGGCTGGAACAGGAGCTTACCAAGCAGATTGAAGAGGAACAGAAGATTCTGGATGCGGGGCATGAGGAGGAAGCCGGGAAGGTGAAGCGTACGGAGGAGATTCATTTGGAGTTCGCAAGCCTGGAGCAGAAGTTCACCTTTGTTGACGAGAATGAGAACCGTATCCGGGAGGAAATCGGGAAGTTCCAGGATGAATTGAAGGAATTAGAGAAGAATAAGGGCGGTACTTCTAAGGAAATTGAGGAGAAGGAAAGGCAGATCGGTGAATTAAGGGAGACGATTGAGAACTCGGCAGAATTATTTACGGAGATTCAGGAGGAGATTGAGCGGTTCAAAAAGGAGCGGGAAGAGCTGAACCAGAAGCACAAGGATTTTCTGCAGAAGCGTGAGGATTTGTCAAAGCATATGGGAGACTTGGACAAGGAGATTTTCCGTCTGGAGAGCCAGAAGGAGAATTTTGAGTCGGCTTCGGAGAAGCAGATTAACTATATGTGGGAAGAGTATGAGATTACGCTTATCCGGGCAAAGGAGCTTAGGGATGCAAATCTTACGGATCTGGCGAAGATGAAGAAGCGGATTCAGGAATTGAAAGGGGAAATCCGGGGGCTTGGCAATGTGAACGTCAATGCCATTGAGGAGTTCAAGAATGTTTCTGACCGGTATGAGTTCCTGAAAGCCCAGCATGACGATCTGGTGGAGGCGGAGGCGACGCTGGAACAGATTATCGAGGAGCTGGATACTGCCATGCGCAAGCAGTTCCGGGAGCAGTTCGCGCGGATTGCCAGTGAATTTGACCAGGTGTTCAAGGAGTTGTTCGGCGGCGGCAAGGGTACGTTAGAGCTCATGGAGGATGAAGATATTTTGGAGGCAGGGGTGCGGATTATTGCGCAGCCGCCGGGAAAGAAGCTGCAGAATATGATGCAGCTTTCCGGAGGGGAGAAGGCGCTGACGGCGATTTCGCTTTTGTTTGCCATCCAGAACTTGAAACCGTCGCCTTTCTGCCTTCTGGATGAGATTGAGGCGGCGCTGGACGATAATAATGTAGTCCGGTTTGCAGGATATCTGCATAAGCTGACGAAGAGTACCCAGTTCATTGTGATTACCCACAGAAGGGGGACGATGACGGCGGCGGACAGGCTGTATGGGATTACGATGCAGGAGAAAGGGATTTCTACGCTGGTGTCGGTGAGCCTGCTGGAAGAGGAGTTGGATGCATAATCGTCAGAGGGACGCATTTCCGGGAAGAGATGGATGGTTAGAGGGACGCGTTTCCGGGAAGAGGGATATCCCACGCAGACTGGGACAACGTTCCGGCGAACTAACTGCTAACTTCGACTAAGACACTCAGGAGAGCCTTCGTGCCTAAGTCTCTGTAAGCAGTGGATTTCACCTCCACTAAGAGCGTCCCTGAATGTCTGCTTAGGGATATCCCTCTTCCCGGAAAACGCTGTTTCCTCTAAGCGTGAGGATGAGTGTTGAAGAGGGAAGGGGGTTGGAGATAGCGGGAGGATTGGCGGGGGAAGATAAGGGGATAGGGTGGAGAATTTCTGTAATACGCAAGTTAGAGAGAATAACAAAAACGAGATGAAAGTTTTGTGGAGTGTTGAATTATGTGGGGAGTGGATGGGGTAATTGGAGCTTAGGATGCTGGTGATGCTGGGGGAGAATAGGAGGTTGTGATGGCTGAGGAGAAGGTTGGTTTTTTTAAGCGTTTGGTTCAGGGGCTTGGGAAGACGAGGGATAATATTGTGTCCGGGATGGACAGTATTTTTAATGGGTTTTCCCATATTGATGAGGAGTTTTATGAGGAGCTGGAGGAAGTCCTGATTATGGGGGACTTGGGGGTTAAGGCGACTTATGATATCCTGGATGATTTGAAGGCGAAGGTGAAGGCGCAGCGTATTAAGGAGCCTATGCAATGCCGGGAGCTTCTGATTGAGAGTATTAAGGAGCAGATGGACGTGGGGGAGACGGCGTATGAGTTCGAGGAGCGCACGTCTGTGGTGCTGGTGATTGGGGTAAATGGAGTCGGGAAGACGACGACCATTGGGAAGCTTGCCGGGAAGCTGAAGGCCCAGAATAAGAAGGTGGTGCTTGCGGCGGCGGATACGTTCCGCGCGGCGGCGGGAGAGCAGCTAAAGGAGTGGGCGAACCGCGCGCAGGTGGATTTGATTGGCGGGCAGGAAGGTTCCGACCCGGCTTCCGTGGTCTTTGACGCGGTGGCTTCGGCAAAGGCAAGGCATGCGGACGTGCTATTGTGCGATACGGCCGGCAGGCTTCACAATAAGAAGAATCTGATGGAAGAGTTAAGGAAAATAAACCGTATCATTGACCGGGAGTTCCCGGAGGCGTACAGGGAGACGTTGGTGGTACTGGATGCGACTACGGGGCAGAATGCGCTGCAGCAGGCGAAGGAGTTCCATGAGGTGGCGGATATTACGGGGATTGTGCTGACGAAGATGGACGGAACGGCGAAGGGCGGGATTGCTGTGGCGATTCATGCGGAGCTGGGGATTCCAGTGAAGTACATTGGCGTCGGGGAGTCCATTGATGATCTGCAGAAGTTTGATGCGGATACCTTTGTCCGGGCGTTGTTTACGTCTGGGGAAGAAGGAGAGAATTCCTGAGTTTGTTTTAATCTTGGATGATAGGAGGAAGAAAGTATGTTTACGCTTGAAAAATTTGAACAGGCCAGCGAGCTTGTGAAGAATGTCACGAACCCGACAAAATTAGTGTACAGCGAATATCTGAGCCGGGAGACGGGCGGAAGGATTTATCTGAAACCGGAGAATATGCAGGAAACGGGCGCTTATAAGGTGCGGGGCGCTTATTATAAGATTAGTACCATGAGCGAGGAGGCGCGGACAAAAGGGTTGATTACTGCTTCTGCAGGGAACCATGCCCAGGGCGTTGCCTATGCAGCACAGAAATTCGGCTGTAAAGTAGTCATTGTGATGCCGACGGTGACGCCATTGATTAAGGTGAACCGTACGAAGAATTACGGCGCGGAAGTGATCCTGCATGGGGATGTTTATGACGATGCGTGTGAGTATGCGCTGAAACTGGCGGAAGAGAAGGGGTATACCTTTGTCCATCCTTTTGACGACCCGGATATTGCCACCGGGCAGGGGACGATTGCCATGGAGATTGTGCAGGAATTGCCGACGGTAGATTATATCCTTGCGCCTGTGGGCGGCGGCGGATTGATTACGGGAGTGTCTACGCTGGCGAAAATGCTGAATCCTAAGATTCAGGTCATTGGCGTGGAGCCTTCTCAGGCGGCGAGTATGACGACGGCTTTGGCTTCCGGGGAGCCTGTCACCCTCGACAGCGCCAATACGATTGCGGACGGTACTGCGGTCAAACGGGTGGGCGAAAAGATTTTCCCATATGCGCAGGAGAATATTGACCGTATGCTGACGGTGGAGGACGACGAGCTGATTGGAGCGTTTTTGGATTTGGTGGAGAACCATAAGATGGTGGTGGAAAATTCCGGGCTTCTGACGGTCGCTGCCTTGAAGCAGCTTGACTTGAAGGGGAAGAAGGCTGTGGCAATTTTGAGCGGCGGCAATATGGATGTGATTACCATGTCTTCCATCGTACAGCATGGGCTGATTCAGCGCGACCGGATTTTCTCGGTGTCTGTACTGCTTCCGGATAAGCCGGGCGAGCTGGTAAGGGTGGCGGCTACTATTGCGGACGCACAGGGAAATGTCATTAAGCTTGAGCATAACCAGTTCGTCAGCACCAACCGGAACGCGGCTGTGGAGCTTCGTATCACTATGGAGGCGTTCGGGACGGAGCATAAGAATGAGATTATGAAGGCGTTGGAGGATGAAGGATTTCGTCCGAGGGAGATTGGGGCGAAGCTGTATTAGGATTGGCATATAGAGATGGTAAAAGAATTGAGGGAAAGTTACTTGGAAATGCTATATGCATGGCGCAATCAGCTTTAACTCAATGGGGTGAGTTTCTTACAGATAAAAATCAGGAAATTCCTGATGCAGGCGAACTGAAAAGCATAGAGGCTGGCGAGGGAGAATTTGTTAGTTTGATTCGTGCCGATATTAAAGACGGTCGTGCTGTAAAACGAACTGTCAGTATCCCGAAATGGATGGATGATAAAGTGATAGAATCTGGTTTAAGTTTGTCGAGGGTGTTGCAGAATGTATTAAAAGAGAGGTTGAATATTGGATAAACAGCAATTATTAGGAGTGTGGTTACACACTCCTTTTTATATGCACAGGGGTACGTAAGGAAATTAGCAGCTTTGGTGTACGGCACCCTGCCCGGCGGGCAGAGGAATTCTCTCTGCTCGATTTTATTGTCTATATAAGAAAATCTTAAATGATTAGATTTTTGGAAATATTTCTCTTGACAAAATATGTATTATTGTATACAATTATACACGTTAATGGGTTAGGCTGAATGATAAGACATGACACGAAGGAGATGACATCTATGGAAAACAGAAAAGTATACCTGGACAAACACAGCAATCTACTGCAATTGGAGGAACACATGTACCCGCTGGTGGATGTGAAGAAGCCCAATGTATTTCGGAATCTGTTCCGTTATGACGAGATACCCAAGATTGCATTTAACGACCGTATCGTGCCCCATAGCATGCCAGACGAAATCTGGATTACGGACACCACGTTCCGGGACGGCCAGCAGTCGAGGGCGCCCTATAGCACCGAGCAGATTGTGAAGCTTTATGAGTATTTTCACAGGCTTGGAGGCCCCAACGGGAAGATTCGTCAGTGTGAATTTTTCTTATATAGTAAGAAGGACCGGGACGCGGTATATAAGTGCATGGAGAAAGGGTATAGGTTTCCGGAAGTCACCAGTTGGATTCGTGCCAGCAAGAAGGATTTTGAACTGGTAAAGGAAATCGGGATGAAGGAGACGGGTATCCTTGTCAGTTGTTCGGATTATCATATTTTTTATAAATTGAAGATGACCAGGCGGGAATGTATGGAGCATTATCTGTCGGTTGTGCGTGAGTGTCTGGAAACGGGCGTAAGCCCCAGATGCCATTTGGAGGATATTACCAGGTCGGATATCTATGGTTTCGTGATTCCGTTCTGTCTGGAATTGATGCGGCTTATGGAGGAATATCAGATTCCGGTCAAGATCCGTGTCTGTGATACTATGGGATATGGAGTGAACTATCCGGGCGCCGTGATACCGAGATCGATACCGGGAATTATCTACGGAATCCGTGTCCATGCAGGAGTGCCAAGCGAACTGATTGAGTTCCATGGACATAATGATTTTTATAAGGCGGTCAGCAATTCAACTACGGCATGGCTCTATGGGGCCAGTGGGGTGAACTGTTCGTTGTTTGGGATTGGAGAGCGCACGGGCAATACGCCGCTGGAAGCGATGGTGTTTGAGTATGCCCAGCTTAGGGGAACGCTGGACGGCATGGATACCACTGTAATTACGGAGCTTTCCGAGTATTATGAGAAGGAGATTGGATATAGGGTTCCGTCAAGGACGCCCTTCGTGGGCAGGAATTTTAACGTTACGCGGGCGGGCATCCATGCGGACGGGCTGTTGAAGAATGAAGAGATTTACAATGTGTTCGATACAGATAAGTTCCTGAACCGTCCTCCCCTTGTGGCTGTGTCCAATACGTCCGGGCTTGCCGGAATTGCCCACTGGATCAATACATATTTCCATTTACCGGAAGAAAAGCAGGTGGATAAGAATTCGGAGCTGGTCACTATGGTGAAGGCTTGGGTAGATAAGGAATATGAGGAAGGGCGTGTGACGGTCCTGACTGATGAGGAACTGATTGGAGTGATTGAGAGTGCTAGCAAGCAGTTGGGATGTGAATTGATGTGACACAAAAGAGGATAGGAGAGAAGGAAAGGAAGAAATGGAAGAGTATCAAGACCGTTCATTGCGGGGCAGGGTGTTCCGGAAGCTTAGGGAAGACATCCTGTCAGGGGTCTATCAGGAACGTGATGAACTGCGGGAGATTACCATCGGGGAGGAACTTGGGGTCAGCAGGACTCCGGTGAGGGAGGCGCTTAGGCAGCTGGAGCTTGAGGGGCTGGTGAAGATTATCCCCAACAAGGGAGCTTATGTGACCGGGATTTCCCGCAAGGATGTTGCAGATATCTATAAGATTCGCTCCATGCTGGAAGGAATGTGCGCAAGGTGGGCGACGGAGCATATTACGGGAAAACAGATTGAAGAGCTGGAGGAAGTATTGCTTTTGTCGGAGTTCCATTTGCGTAAGAAGAGCGAGGGGCAGACGGAGCAGGTGACGGAACTGGACGGAAAGTTCCATAAGATTCTGTACGAAGCCTCGAACAGCCGGATTTTGGAGCATGTGCTGTCAGATTTCCATAAATATGTGCAGATGGCGCGGGCATTGTCTGTGGGGGAGAAAAACCGGGCCAGGAAATCCATACAGGAACACCGGGAGATTCTGGAGGCAATCAAGAAGCGCGACGGGGAGCAGGCGGAGAAGCTGGCGAACCGGCATATCATGAATGTGATGAAGAATCTGCATCTGATGGAGAAGGAAGAAGCCGTCGAACCGTTATATGACGAAGAATAAGGAGGTATTTTACTATGGCAAAGATTAAGATGACAACACCAATCGTAGAGATGGATGGAGATGAGATGACCCGTATCTTGTGGAAGATGATTAAAGACCATCTGCTAGAGCCGTTTATTGAACTGAATACGGAATATTATGACCTGGGGCTTGAGCATCGGAACGAGACGGACGACCAGGTGACGATTGATTCGGCAAACGCTACGAAAAAGTATAAGGTAGCCGTGAAGTGCGCGACGATTACACCCAATGCGGCGCGTATGACGGAGTATGATTTGAAAGAAATGTGGAAGAGCCCCAACGGGACGATTCGGGCGATTTTGGATGGTACGGTCTTCCGTGCGCCGATTGTAGTTAAGGGAATCGAACCTTGTGTGAGGAACTGGAAGAAGCCGATTACCATCGCCCGGCATGCTTACGGGGATGTGTATAAGGGGTCTGAGATGAAGGTTCCGGGAGCCGGGAAGGTGGAGCTTGTGTATACGGCGAAGGATGGACAGGAGACAAGAGAACTGGTCCATGAGTTCGACGGCGCGGGGATTGTGCAGGGAATGCATAATGTCAACCAGTCTATTGAGAGTTTTGCGAGAAGTTGTTTTAACTATGCGCTGGATATTAAGCAGGATCTCTGGTTTGCGACTAAGGATACGATTTCCAAGAAGTATGACCATACGTTTAAAGATATTTTCCAGGATATTTATGACGGGGAGTATCAGGAGAAGTTCAAGGAGGCGGGAATTACATATTTCTATACCTTGATTGACGATGCCGTGGCGCGTGTGATGAAGTCTGAGGGCGGGTATATCTGGGCATGTAAGAACTATGACGGGGATGTGATGAGCGATATGGTCTCATCTGCCTTTGGCTCTCTTGCCATGATGACCTCTGTGCTGGTGTCTCCGGACGGGTATTATGAGTATGAGGCGGCCCACGGGACGGTGCAGCGGCATTATTATAAGCATCTTGAGGGGGAAGAGACGTCTACCAACTCCGTAGCGACCATATTTGCATGGACGGGAGCGCTTAGGAAACGCGGAGAGCTGGATGGGAATCAGGAATTGATAGATTTTGCGGACAGGCTTGAGAAGGCCACGGTGGATACGATTGAAGACGGGAAGATGACGAAGGATCTGGCATTGATTACGACGATTGAGAATCCGACGGTGCTGAACAGTGAGGAATTTATCAAGGCGATTGCCGGGAGGTTATCCTAGTACAGCGAATATTAAGTAATAGGCAAGCCAAACTATCCAAAACTTAATTTTCGCTGTACTAGTTAGGATATATAAAGTACAGGAATGTGTAATAGAAAAATATGTAAAGGATTAGCCTGTTAAAATGGGGGTCGGGAAATGCTGCATTTCTGCAATATTTCCCGGCGCCCTTATTTACATTTCTTTGGAATATTTTCTGGCATAGTATGCGTAGGAGCCGCCTAATATAAGCAATGCTGCGGCAGAGCCGATGATTCCCAGTAAATCGGATTTTGCCTCGATAAGAAGGAATGGCAGGCAAATCAACACGTATACCATAATGTCAAATGTCCGGGCTTTCGCTAAGTCATGGATGGTCCTGGTACGCTCGTCGTTTAGGTCGATGACAGTCTGGCGGCTCTCTTCGGGGTATTTCTCATACTGGTAGGTGGTTCCGAAGTAGTGGACTCCGTTTAAAGCCAGCAACATGCCTGCGTAATGGATGAGAGTCAGGCATACGGCGGCTGCCTGGCTGCCGAAGATGTGGAGATTTTTCAACATAGAGGCAATGGCGTACATTGGGAGCCCTACAAGGATATATGTCTGTTTTTTCTTTTTGGTGGTCATGGCTGCCCCTCCCTTTTTTGCAAAATGTGATGGAAAGTTTATTTTCCATACGTCCAGTATAAGGGGGAAGATAGAAAATGTCAAGTTAGCTTTCCGTGTTTTTGGGACAAATTTATCTGTGAAAACCATACCATTTTTTCTATGATAATGCTATAATAAAATAGTATGATGATTTGTCAAGCTAATGGCAGGCGGATAACATCTGGCTATTGATGTGAAATAATGTGTGGATAAGCCTGCGTATGGCTGGCTTACATTCTGATAGATAGATACATAGAGAAGGGAGAACGAGATGAAGATACTGATGATTAACGGCACCATGAGGCACGGCTCAAGCTATCATATCGGAAAGATGGTGATTGAAAAGATTGCGAGGGAAGAAGATCAGGTCATTGAGTTATTTCTTCCTAAGGATATGCCGGAATACTGCCGGGGGTGCGCGGCCTGTATTATGGAGAGCGAGAAGAAGTGTCCGGATTATCTGATGTATATGAAGCGGGTGACGCGGATGATTGATGAGGCGGATCTGCTGGTGTTCACGTCTCCGGTCCATGTGCTTCATGTGACAGGGGCTTTGAAGGCCCTGTTGGATCATTACGGATACCGGTTTATGGTGCATAGGCCGGCGGAGTGCATGTTTGGCAAGCAGGCTGTTTGCATTACTACCGGGGCTGGCGGCGGGATGAGATCCACGCTCAAGGATATCAAGAGCAGCCTGTTCTTCTGGGGCGTGGCGCGGATCTATACATACGGGATTGCCGTGGCTGCGGTACGGTGGGAGGATGTGCAGATGCCGATTAAGGAGAAGATCGTAAATGATGTGGATCGGCTTGCAATGAAGCTGACCCGGGATACCGCTTCCGTGACCCCGGCGTTGAAGACGAAGATTTTGTTCTATATCATGCGGCATATGCAGCAGAACGGGAAACATCTGCCGGATGTCACTTACTGGAAGGAAAAGGGGTGGCTTGGGAAGGAGCGTCCGTGGAAGAAGGCGGCGCAGGAAAGCAGGCAGGGGAATGAATGAAAAACGGGACGTAGTAACATGTTTTACTACGTCCCTAATTCTTCCCAACGCTCATATAATACTTCTAATTCCGCTGCAATCGAAGCCTTTTCGTCCGCCAATTCCTGGCACTTCATGGAGTTGGTAAATACTTCCTCCTGCGCCATCATACGGTCAATCTCAGCATCCCGCTCCTCAAGGGTGGTGATGCGCTCCTCGGTCTTTTTCAGTTCGTTTAAGCGTTTCCGCTCCCTTGCCTGCGCCTCTTTCTGTTCCTGCCAGCTTAATTTCGATTCCGATACGGTTCCGGCAGAGGAAGAAAGCGCTTCCTCGCCTCCGGCATAAGCGGCGGTCAGTTCTTCCCGTTTTTCCAGATAATAGTCGTAATTCCCGATATAGTTGACGAAAGTGTGGTTGACCAGTTCCAGAATCCGCGTCGCCGTCTGGTTGATAAAATACCGGTCATGGGACACATAGAGCAGAGTCCCGGTATAGTCGTTCAGCGCCTTCTCAAGGATCTCCTTGGAGGTGATGTCCAGATGGTTCGTGGGCTCGTCCAGAATCAGGAAGTTCGCCCGTGAAAGCATCAGCTTCGCCAGTGAAACGCGGCCCCGCTCACCGCCGCTTAAATCCCCGATCCGTTTGAATACGTCGTCCCCTGTGAACAGGAATGCCGCCAGCATGTTGCGTATCCTGGTGTTGGTAAGCTCCGGGTAGTCGTCGGAGATTTCATCGAAAATGGTCTTTTCCATGTGGAGTACATGGTGTTCCTGGTCATAATAGCCGATTTCCACGTTGGTTCCCAAGGTGAACGTCCCTGTGTCGGCAGGTAGTACCTGGTTCAGGATTTTCAGGAGCGTAGTCTTTCCCGTCCCGTTGTCCCCGATGACGGCGATATGTTCCCCACGTTTGATTTCAAAGCTGACATCCGTGAACAATACCTGATTGGGAAAAGATTTGCCAAGGGAATCTACGGACAGCACGTCATTGCCGCTGATACGCGAGGGTTCCAATGTTAAATGGATTTCGGTATTCATTTCGGCAGGTTTTTCTATGGGCTTGATTTTTTCCAGCATTTTTTCCCGGCTTTCCGCCCGCTTGATGGACTTTTCCCGGTTAAATGAGCGCAGTTTTTCGATGACTGCCTCGTGGTGTTTGATTTCCTGCTGTTGGTTTAAGTATTCTTTGAGCCTGGCTTCCCTAAGCTGCCTTTTTTTCTCGGCGTAGGCGCTGTAGTTTCCTGTATAGACCATGAGTTTCCCAAGTTCGATTTCTAAGATTTTCGTAACTACCCGGTCCAGGAAATATCGGTCATGGGAGACGATCAGTACGGCTCCAGGGTAATTCAAAAGATAGGTCTCAAGCCATGCAATGGAGTTTAGGTCCAAGTGGTTAGTCGGCTCGTCAAGGAGCAGGATGTCTGGTTTCGTAAGCAGGAGTTTCCCCAGAGACACCCGTGTCTTCTGGCCTCCCGAGAGGGTGGCTACGGGCTTGGAGAAATCCTCTTCGCCAAAGCCAAGTCCTTTGAGGACGCCTGTAATCTCGCTTTCATAGGCGTATCCATTATCACGCTCGAAAGCGGCGGTCAGCCTGTGGTAGGTCTCCAGACGTGCGGCAAGGGCGTCCCCTTCCAGAGATTTCAGTTCCAGCTCAATCGAACGGATCTGCTGCTCCATGGCGATAATGTCTGCCTTGGCCAGTTTTACTTCTTCATAGATGTTACTGCCGCTTACCATGTCCTGATGCTGGGCGAGATAGCCCAAAGTCTTTCCTTTGGTCAGGACGATTTCCCCGCCGTCTGTGGGGAGTTCGCCGACAATCATCTTGAACAGCGTGGTCTTTCCGGCGCCGTTTGGCCCTACGAGGGCGGCTTTTTCGTGGTCTTCTATATGAAATGAACCTTCCGTGACGATGACATTTTCACCGAAGGATTTGCAAAGTCCGTGGCATGCCAGTATCATGATGTCCCTCCTTTTTTGTGTTTCCTGTCTGTGGTTTTGGCCGATCAGACGTTGTAATTGAGTAAATGAGCCTGCTTTTTTGGCAGGCTGATACCCTTTCATTATAACGAAAATTATACAAAATACAACTAAAAGTTTGACTTTAATCTAACAATTCTATATAATTGGGTATTAGAAAGGAAATGGAAGGTGAATTAAAATTGGAAGAAAGAGAAATTTCCCAGGCAGTCATACGAAGGTTGCCCAGGTATTACAGATATCTTGGTGAGTTATTGGAGAACGGGGTAGAGCGGATCTCGTCCAATGACCTGAGCAGGCGGATGAAGGTGACGGCATCCCAGATTCGTCAGGATCTTAATAATTTCGGCGGATTTGGGCAGCAGGGATATGGATATAACGTGAAGTATCTTTATACGGAGATCGGTAAGATCCTGGGCTTGGAGGAAGATCACCGTATGATTATCATAGGCGCCGGTAATCTGGGACAGGCCCTGGCGAATTATGCGGCATTCGAGAAGAGGGGATTCATCCTGAAAGGAATTTTTGATGTGAACCCAAGGCTTGCGGGCATGACGATACGGGGCGTACCGGTTCGGATGATCGAGGAGCTTGGCGAGTTTGTGAAGGACAACGAGGTAGAGATTGCGGCTCTTACCATCCCTAAGGACCGGGCGGTGGAGGTGGCGGATCTCCTGGTCGCCAACGGCGTGAGGGCAATCTGGAATTTTGCTCACACAGATTTGAACCTGCCGGAGCATGTTATCGTTGAGAATGTGCATCTGTCGGAGAGCCTGATGCAGTTGTCCTATAAAATTAACAGGTTCAATGAGGAACACAAAAAGTAATGATTGAAAGACTGTATGGAAATTGCTTTTAGAAAAAGTATTTTTCATACAGTTTGTTGATTTTACCCGCTGTATCCTGCTGCCGTTTGCGTCCGGCCGGGAAGGTATGGGGAATAAGGAGGAACATATGCGATATCTGGTGAATGGCGCTCAGATGAAGAGGGCGGATCAGTATACCATCCGGGAGGTGGGAATCCCCTCCTTAGAGTTGATGGAAAGGGCGGCGGTTTCCTGTGTGAAGGTGATGGAGGAAGAAGGGCTTGACTTGTCAAGAGCCTGTATCGTCTGCGGCTCCGGAAATAACGGAGGGGACGGGTTCGCCATAGCGCGGCTTCTTTGGCAGAAAGGATACGCCCCGCTTGTATGCTTTGTCGGTAACGCTTCCCATTGTACGGAGGAGACGAAGCGTCAGATGGAGCGGCTCTTGGAAATCGGCGGCGAGATATGCAACGAATTTAAGGATGGTGAATATAGTATCATCATAGATGCTGTTTTCGGCGTAGGGCTTAGCAGGAAAGTCGAAGGAAAATATTTTGACATTCTGGAGAAGATGAACCGGGCGGGCGGCGTGAAGTTTGCCGTCGATATGCCGTCAGGTATTTCGGCGGATACGGGAGGCGTCCTTGGGACTGCATTCCGGGCAGACCTGACGGTCACATTCCAGTTAGAAAAACTGGGGCTTGTGCTGTACCCGGGAAAAGAGTATGCGGGGAAGGTGTCGGTTACGGACATCGGAATCCATACGGAAGGACTTTCCAAGGAATCTAGGCTTATGTATCTCTGTGAAAGCGGGGATTACAGAAAGATGCTGCCTGTGCGCAAGGCGGATTCTAATAAAGGGACCTATGGGAAACTGTTGGTGATTGCCGGAAGCAAAGGGATGTCCGGCGCAGCTTTCCTGAATGCAAAGGCGGCTTATCTCTCAGGCGCGGGACTGGTGCGGATCTATACGCCAGAGGAGAACCGGGTTATCTTGCAGCAGCTTCTTCCCGAGGCGGTTATTTCTACTTATACGGAGTACCGAAAGGAGGAACTGAAAGGGCTGCTTTCCTGGGCGGATGCAATCTGTATCGGTTCGGGAATCGGGACAAAAGAGACGGCGTGCAAGCTGTTAGAGACGACGCTTCAGAAGGCGGAGGTTCCTTGTCTGGTAGATGCGGACGGATTGAACCTGTTAGCGGGGCATTGGGAAGAGATGGAGTATTCAAAGGATGTGAAAACCCTTGTGCTGACGCCCCATATGAAAGAAATGTCACGTTTGGTTCGCAGAAGCGTGGGAGAATTGAAGGAAGGCCGTATGGGTATTCTGGGAGAATTCGTTGAAAGCCAAAACTGCACCTGCGTCCTCAAGGATTCCCGTACTGTGGTCGCCTCTCCCACAGGGGGAATGTATGTCAACCGTTCTGGAAATGCTTCGATGGCGAAGGCTGGTTCCGGCGATGTACTGGCAGGTATCATAGCCGGGCTTCTGGCACAGGGCATGGACGGCCACAGGGCGTCTGTGCTTGGCGTATATCTCCACGGCAGGTCGGGGGATTATGCGCAGGCTGCGAAAGGAAGTTATAGCGTAATGGCTCAAGATCTGCTATTATATTTGAGTGAGGCATTTAAGGAGTTAGAGTTTTGAGTAAGGCATATGTGCATTTGCGAAACTGTAAGTCGGAATCAGGCATTTGGGGAACAGGAGGCAGAAAATGAAGAATTATAGCAGAGTTTGTGCAAGGATAGACCTTGATGCGATAGAATATAACATGGAGATGATGCGGCAGAATCTGGACGAAGGTGTGAAGATCCTATCCGTAATTAAATCAGACGGATACGGTCATGGCGCCTTACAGGTGGCAAAATTTCTCTCTGATAAGGAGTATATCTGGGGGTATGCGGTGGCGGCCCTGGACGAAGGGATGATTCTTAGAAGAGGCGGGATTGAGAAGCCGATCCTGGTGATGGGTTGTATTTTCCCGGAGCAGTGGGAGGAAATGCTTGCCAGCGAGATACACATGACAATCTACGACAGCGATACGGCAAGGCGGGTGTCTGACTTTGCCGTGAACATGGGGAAGAAGGCTTTCATCCATCTGAAAATTGATACGGGCATGTCAAGGCTCGGCTTTCCGGCAAAGGAGGAGAGCATCGGCAGGATTGAGGAAATCAGCCGGATGCCGAATCTGATCATCGAGGGTATGTATACCCATTTCGCAAGGGCGGATGAGACGGATAAGTCGGATGCCAGAAGGCAGCTTAGGGAATTTCTGTGGATGAAGGAGCAGCTTTCCCGCCTTGGAGTCACGGCTTCTTATTACCACTGTGCCAACAGCGCAGGCATTATCGACCTGCGGGAGGCGGATATGGATATGGTGCGGGCAGGAATCGCTACTTATGGGCTGTATCCTTCGGACGAGGTGAGAAAGGAGCTGGTTCCCCTGCGTCCGGCCATGGAGCTTGTAAGCCATGTGGTCCATGTGAAATGGGTGGACGCGGGAACGCCTGTGAGTTACGGCGGTACGTTTGTCACGGCAAAGAGGACCAGGATTGCAACGATTCCTGTGGGCTATGGAGACGGGTATCCCCGAAGCCTGTCCAACAAGGGATATGTCCTGATACATGGGAAGAAGGCGCCCATTCTTGGCCGTGTCTGCATGGATCAGTTCATGGTTGACGTAACGGAAATCGAAGGGGTGGAGTTCGGCGATCTGGTGACGCTGGTGGGGCGAAACGGCGAGGCTTTCGTCACGGTGGAACTTCTGAGCGAACTGGCCGGGAAACTGCGGTATGAGTTTATCTGTAATTTCGGCAAGCGGGTTCCCCGGGAGTTTTTGCGTCACGGGAAAGTGGTAGAGCAGATGGATTATTTTGCATAAAAGATAGAATACTTCCGATAAAAGATGGAAATACTCATCCTATACCCAAGGGGCATAGGGATTGGCTTACGGGTATATCTTTAAGAAATCGGAGTGTGGAAATTGTGCAGGTAAGACGTGGAGATATCTATTATGCAGATTTAAGTCCTGTGGTGGGTTCAGAACAGGGCGGGGTAAGACCAGTGTTAATCATACAGAATGACGTGGGCAACAGGCATAGCCCGACCGTCATCTGCGCCGCGATTACGTCGCGGATGAATAAGGCGAAGCTGCCGACCCATGTGGAGATTGACGCGAGGCGTTATCAGATTGTCAAGAATTCCGTGGTGCTTTTAGAGCAGGTGCGTACCATTGACAAGCAGCGGCTCCGGGACTTGGTCTGCCACCTGGATAAGGAAATCATGAACAGAGTTGATGAAGCTCTGAAAGTCAGTTTTGAGCTTCATACATAAGTCGCTCAAAAATAGTAAAGGAGTAAGGAACATCGGATATGGAAGAGGGCAGTTTGTTCCAACGGATGAAGCATCTGTTAAAAGGCGAGGATGAGCTTAACGAGGGAGCGCAGAAGGAAGCGGCCGGGCTCATTCACAATATCATCCGTTATTTGGATAAAGATGCGAAGGACATCATGACGCACCGGAAGCATATTGTGACGATTGACGGCGATGAGCTTCTGGAGGATGGGTTAAAGTTCATGCTGGAAGAAAATTTTTCCAGATTCCCTATTTGCAGGGGGGAGATTGATGAGATTATCGGAATCATACATTTGCGGGAGGCCATGTCTTGTTATCTGGATGAAAGCCTCCGTAAGGTTCCGTTAAAGGACCTGACGGGCTACATAAGGTCTGCGGCTTTTATCCCGGAGACTAAGAGTATTGACACGCTGTTCAAGGAAATGCAGGCGGACCAGAACCACATCCGTATCGTGCTGGATGAGTATGGGCAGACCGCAGGGCTTGTGACCATGGAGGATATTTTGGAGGAAATCGTGGGAAATATCCTTGACGAGCATGACGAGGAGGACGAGCGTATCCGAAGGCTTCAGAACGGGAATTTTCTGGTGAACGGGATGGTGGATCTGGAAGATTTGGAGGATATTCTTCCCATTGTGTTCGAGAAGGATGAGTTCGAGACGCTGAACGGTTTTTTGATTCAGCAGCTTGACCGGATTCCGGGCGAGGACGAGCAGTGTGTGGTTGATTATGAAGGATATCGTTTTACGGTTCTTTTGGTGGATAATAATACAATCCAGAGGGTTAGGATTGAAAAACGGTGGGAAGAGTGATAGAATAGTTTACATTACGAAGAGAGAGGTAGAGAATATGTCTGGACATTCAAAATTTGCGAATATTAAACATAAGAAGGAGAAGAATGACGCCGCTAAGGGGAAGATTTTCACGAAGATTGGGAAGGAACTTGCCGTTGCGGTGAAAGAGGGCGGAAGCGCAGATCCGGCGAACAATAGCCGCCTTAGGGATGTGATTGCAAAGGCGAAGGCGAATAATATGCCCAACGATACCATTGACCGCAATATTAAGCGGGCGGACAGTGATGCCAATGCTGCGAATTATGAGCATATTACATATGAGGGGTACGGGCCTAACGGGACGGCGATTATTGTGGAGACGCTGACGGATAATAAGAACCGTACTGCTTCTAACGTGAAGAATGCGTTCACCAAGGGAAACGGCAATGTGGGGACGCCGGGGTGTGTTTCTTTTATGTTCGACAAGAAGGGGCAGATCGTGGTGGACAAGGAAGAGTATGAGGGCGACTCGGATGAATTGATGATGATGGCGCTGGATGCGGGTGCGGAGGATTTCGTGGAGGAAGAGGATAGTTTCGAGATCCTGACTGCTCCGGATGATTTCAGCGCTGTCCGGGTGGCGCTTGAGGAGGCGGGAATCAAGATGGCGGCAGCAGAGGTCACGATGATTCCGCAGACTTATGTGGAACTGACGGATGAGAAGGATATTGCGGGGATTCAGAAGACGCTGGATATGCTGGATGATGATGATGATGTGCAGGATGTGTATCATAATTGGGACGAATAAGGTCGCTGTGCAGGGATTAATTCATGGCGGCGGACGGCAGTTCGGGGCTGCTGGCGAAAGTGTGACCTGTGTGACTTTTTGTATGGGTAGGTTTTTGGTGTGAAGAATGGGGTAGATACTGGAGGGGATTGTATGGAAGAGACTAGGAAGAGGCTCGAGGAGTTCTTTGATGAGATGCTTAGGAATATGAAGTATTTTAAGAAGAAGTCTTATGAGCAGATTTTTAAGGATACTTATGAGAAGTACCGGGAGTTGGTGATGGGGCTGCCGGGCTTGTGTGAAGGAGAAGAGGGAGATGGGGCGGTTGAGGAACTGGCTTCGGTGATTCCGCTGTATGCCAGGAGGAAGTTCCTCGACGTGCCGAAAAGGAAGAAGGAGCCGGCGGGGATTGATTATAATATGGCGATGGCGGTGTATGTGGTGCCGATGCTGGTGTATCAGCATGACCCTGTGAACGAGCGGATTGCCGAACGGATGGTAGAGATCTGGAATGAGGCGCAGGTGACGGGGCTTAGATTGCAGAAGTCGGATTATGAGCAGATTGCCGGAGGATTCCGGAAGGGGATGTGTTTTATTACGACGGCTGTGTGCGAATGCCAGGGGAAGCCGGATGACTGTCAGGAGCTTACCGTGCTCAGGGAATACCGGGACGGATATCTGCTGGGGACAGACGAGGGGCGTGCTATGGTGGAGGAATACTATGAGATTGCGCCGGTCCTGGTGCTTTCCATTGGGATGCAGCGGGAGCCTGAGAAGATCTATGAAGAGATTTATCGGGATTATCTGCGTCCGTGTGTGGAATATGCCAAGAATGCGGAAAATGAAAAGTGTAGGGAGTTGTATGCGGATATGGTGGGCAGCCTGAGGGAGAGGTTTGCGCCGTCGCATTTGAACTAGAAGGATAAAGGAGAGATAGGGCATTATGAGTGATTATAAGACAGAAACCAAATGTATCCAGTCGGGATATACGCCGGGGAACGGGGAACCGAGGGTGGTGCCCATTTGCCAGAGCACGACTTTTAAATATGGCTCTAGCGAGCAGATGGGGCGTCTGTTTGATTTGGAAGAATCGGGGTATTTCTATACGCGGCTCCAGAATCCTACCAATGACGCTGTGGCGGCGAAGATTTGCGATTTGGAGGGCGGCGTGGCGGCAATGCTGACTTCTTCCGGGCAGGCGGCGAATTTTTATGCGGTGATGAATATTGCGGAAAAGGGCGACCATGTGGTCTGTGCGTCTGCCGTTTATGGGGGTACTTATAACCTGTACGCCCATACAATCCGGAAGATGGGCGTGGAGGCGACGTTTGTAGACCCGGACTGTACGGAGGAGGAGCTTCACGGGGCTTTCCGGGAGAATACCAAGGCTGTGTTCGGGGAGAGTATTGCCAATCCGGCGCTGGTGGTACTGGATTTTGAGAAGTTCGCAAAGGCGGCGCACGCCCATGGCGTTCCGTTCATTGTGGACAATACGTTTGCTACGCCTGTGAATTGCCGGCCATTTGAGTGGGGGGCGGATATTGTGACCCATTCTACGACGAAATACATGGACGGCCATGCAACTTGTGTAGGGGGCGCGATTGTGGACAGCGGTAATTTTGACTGGGAGGCTTATAAAGAGAAGTTCCCGGGGCTTACGACGCCGGATGAGACGTACCATGGGATTGTGTATACGGAGCGGTTCGGGAAAGGTGCTTATATTACCAAGGCGACGGCTCAGCTTATGCGGGATTTGGGGTCTATCCAGTCTCCCCAGAATGCATTTTTGCTAAATATGGGGCTTGAGACGCTGCATCTGCGCATGGAACGGCACTGTGAAAATGCAAAGAGGGCGGCGGAATTTTTGAAGAAGCATGAGAAGGTAGCTTGGGTGAACTGTCCGTCGCTGCCGGGGGATCAGTATTATGAGCTTGCGATGAAGTATATGCCGAAAGGGACCTGCGGGGTGATTACCTTTGGGCTGAAAGGCGGAAGAGAAGCGGCTGTCCGGATGATGGACAGCTTGAAGATGATTGCCATCGTGACCCATGTTGCGGATGCGAGAAGCTGTGTACTCCATCCTGCAAGCCATACCCACAGACAGATGAATGATGAGGAGTTAATGGAGGCGGGGGTACAGCCGGATTTGATCCGATTCAGTGTGGGGATAGAGCACATTGATGATATCATAGCGGATATTACACAGGCATTGGAACAAGTATAGGGCATCCCGTGATGCATGCCCCTGACGGGGCGGGTGGACTCCGTCCATTAAGGTATAAAATATGTAAAACACTTCCATACTAATGAAAGAGAGTAAATATATGTATGGAGGTGTTTTTTTATGTCAGACGGTATACGTGAGGAGCAGAAGAGGGAAGAAATCAAGGAAATGGGAAGCGTGGATTTGGAAGGAAGCAGGAACCGGCATAAAATCAAACTGCTGACTGTGATTGGGGAGATTGAGGGGCATGAGGCCGTCTCCGGCAATGCGAAGGCGACCAAGTACGAGCATCTGCTCCCGCTGCTGGCCGAGGTGGAGGACAGCGATGAGATTGAAGGGCTTCTGATTCTTTTGAATACTCTGGGAGGAGACGTGGAGGCAGGGCTTTCCATCGCGGAGATGATTGCTTCTTTAAGCAAGCCTACGGTTTCTCTGGTGCTTGGCGGCAGCCATTCCATCGGCGGGCCTTTGGCCGTCTCTGCAAAATATTCTTTTATCGTGCCCAGCGGGACGATGATTATCCATCCGGTACGTTCAAACGGGATGTTCATCGGCATAACCCAGAGCCTGCGCAACATGATTAAGACCCAGGACCGCATCACCCGGTTTCTTGCCGACCATTCCCATATGACCCAGAAACGGATTGAAGAGCTGATGCTGAACCAGAGGGAGCTGGTGAAGGATGTGGGGACGCTTCTGGAGGGCAAAGACGCGGTACGGGAAGGATTGATTGATGAAGTGGGCGGAATGAGCGACGCATTGAATAAATTGCACGAAATGATTGACGAGTACCGCGAGAAAAAGTGTGAAAATAGGTAATGACAGTCCTTTTCAAAAATGATATACTATTATTGCATTATTTTGCCAGAATAAGGGGGAGAGTATGATGGCAGCTAAAGCAAAAAAACAGGGGAGTAAAAAAACGGCGAAAAAGAAGAACACAGAGACCAGTTTTGTAGGGACGGAGATTACCATATGGATGACCCTTGCCGTGAGTATCCTTCTGATGATCAGTAATTTTGGCTTCGGCGGCTTTGTCGGAGAGATGCTGGCTGGGATGATGGAAGATATTTTCGGGTGGGCGGCGTACGTCCTGCCGTTCGTGCTGTTCGGTTCTGTGACATTTATCATATCGAATCGGGAGAATCCCAATGCTTATGTGAAGGTGGGGGCAGTCTTGTGCCTTTTGGCTCTCGCCTGCACATTTCTTGAGCTGGTGGATAAAAAGGGCGGGCTTCTCGGCGAATTGCTGGCGGGTATCCTGACGCCGGCAATCGGGGTCGCCGGCGCCTATGTGGTGGATATCATCCTGATGATTATCTGTCTGGTAATCATCACGGGAAGGTCTGCGCTCAAGGGTGTCAAGAACCATAGCGGGAAGGTGTATGACAGGGCGAAGCAGGATGCCGTGCGCAGACGTGAGCTTGCCAAAGAACGGCGGATGATGAGTGAAACCGAGCCGAAAGAAACGAAGACGGCGGCGAAAAAGTCCCGCAAGAGAAGCGACCGGCATGTGGAAGGAGTTTCCTTTAATACAGAGATTGCCAAGGATGTCCCGAATGTGCAGGAGGCTAAAGCAGGACAGACGGATTTCGGGCATGCAGGAATAAAGGGGAATGAGGCGAAGAAAAAGGACGAGCCGGAGAAAACAATGGAATTTGTCATCAACCGGGGAGGCGACGGATATCCGGAAGAAGCAATGGAAGACGGCAATGATATGGCCTCGACGGAGCAGGAAGACAGCGAGGTGTCTGTAGACGTCGGCGCACCTAAGATGCGGGCAGCAAAGCCGGCAAATGAAGAGATAAATACGACTTCGGCGAAAAGCCGGAAGAAGGACGCGAAGGCAATGGATGCCGCAGATGAGACGGCGGCAGTGGCGTCTGCCATTGCTTCCGAAAATCAGAAACCTAAAAAGGCATACCGTATGCCGCCTGTTTCCCTGCTGAAAAAAGGCGTCAGGCAGAAGGGAGAATCGGATTTAAGCCTTCGGGAGACGGCGATGAAGCTGCAGCAGATATTGGAGAATTTTGGGGTCAAGGTCACTGTGACCAACGTAAGCTGCGGCCCGTCCGTCACCCGGTATGAGCTGCAGCCGGAGATGGGAGTGAAGGTCAGCAAGATTGTCGGGCTTTCGGATGATATCAAGCTGAACCTTGCCGCCGCGGATATCCGTATCGAGGCGCCGATTCCCGGAAAGGCTGCGGTTGGTATCGAAGTTCCCAACAAGGAGAATTCTCCGGTCATGTTTCGGGATCTTCTGGAGTCACCGGAATTCAAGAACAGCAGCTCGAAGATTTCATTTGCCGTGGGAAAGGATATCGGCGGAAAGGCTGTGGTATCGGATATCGGGAAGATGCCCCATGTTTTGATTGCCGGCCAGACGGGTTCCGGTAAATCTGTCTGTATCAATACATTGATTATGAGTATCCTATATAAGGCGATGCCGGATGAGGTGAAACTGATCATGATTGATCCTAAGGTGGTGGAGTTAAGCGTCTATAACGGGATTCCCCACCTGATGATACCGGTGGTGACAGACCCGAAAAAGGCTGCGGGGGCGCTGAATTGGGCGGTTGCCGAGATGGACAGGCGTTACCGGGTATTTGCAGAGTACGGTGTCCGGGATATGAAGGGATACAATGAAAAGATTGTGTCCATGCCTTCTGTGGATGGGACGGTTCAGGAACCGCTGCCCCAGATTATCGTAATCGTAGACGAGCTGGCGGATTTGATGATGACTGCCCCGGGAGAGGTGGAAGGAGCCATCTGCCGTCTGGCGCAGCTCGCGAGAGCGGCGGGAATCCATCTGGTCATTGCGACCCAGCGTCCGTCGGTCAATGTCATTACAGGGCTTATCAAGGCAAATATGCCTTCCAGGATTGCATTTTCTGTGTCACAGGGGGTAGATTCCAGGACCATTATCGATATGAACGGGGCGGAGCGGCTTCTGGGAAAGGGAGATATGCTGTTCTATCCGGCGGGTTATCTAAAGCCTGCCAGAGTGCAGGGGGCGTTTGTCTCAGACAAAGAGGTCCAGGACGTGGTAGAGTTCTTGAAGGAGCATAGTGAAGAGGTTACATACGATGAAGAAGTGGTGAACCATGTGAACACCAACCAAGGCGGCAGTATGCCGGCCGGGGGAGCCCCGCCGGAGGAGGAGGCACATGACGCCTATTTCGTAGAGGCGGGGCGGCTTATCATCGATAAGGATAAAGCATCCATTGGGATGTTACAGAGGGCATTTAAGATTGGCTTTAACCGGGCGGCGAGGATTATGGACCAGCTTGCCGAGGCAGGGGTCGTTGGACCGGAGGAAGGGACGAAACCAAGGAAGGTCCTGATGGCTTTGGAAGAGTTCGACCAGTTCATTTCCAGTAATGAAGCATGATAACATATCACAAACAGAAGAAAGGATGGGGAATGCGATGAAAACAGATATCCAGATTGCACAGGAGGCACAGATGTTCCACATTAGGGATGTGGCGAAAGCCGTAGGAATCGGCGAGGAGGAGCTTGAGTTCTATGGGAAGTATAAAGCGAAGCTCTCGGATGAGGTATGGGAGAGGATTAAGGACAGGCCGGACGGAAAGCTGGTTTTAGTGACGGCAATCAATCCCACTCCGGCAGGGGAAGGGAAGACGACGACGACTGTAGGATTGGGGCAGGCTTTGGCAAAGCTTGATAAGAAGGCAATCATTGCTCTTAGGGAACCTTCTCTTGGACCATGTTTCGGAATCAAGGGAGGAGCAGCAGGAGGCGGATATGCCCAGGTAGTGCCGATGGAAGACCTGAACCTTCATTTTACCGGGGATTTCCATGCGATTACTTCCGCAAATAATCTTCTGGCCGCGATGCTGGACAACCATATCCAGCAAGGGAACGCGCTCCAAATCGATCCGAGGCAGGTAGTCTGGAAACGCTGTCTGGATATGAACGACCGGAATTTGCGGAATATTGTCGTAGGTCTTGGAAACAAGATGGACGGCATGGTCAGGGAAGACCATTTCGTAATTACGGTGGCTTCGGAAATCATGGCAATCCTCTGTCTTGCGGAAGACATACAGGATCTGAAAAAACGTCTTGGGAAGATTATTGTGGCATATAATTTTAACGGCGACCCTGTGACGGCAGAGGAGCTAAAGGCCACAGGCGCCATGACTGCTCTTTTGAAAGATGCAATCAAGCCGAACCTGATTCAGACATTGGAGCATACGCCTGCTTTGGTCCATGGAGGGCCTTTTGCGAATATCGCCCATGGATGCAACAGTGTAAGGGCTACAAGGATGGCGCTGAAACTAAGCGATATTACCGTGACAGAGGCGGGCTTCGGCGCAGACCTTGGGGCAGAGAAGTTCTTGGATATCAAGTGCCGCAAGGCTGGCTTTCGTCCGGACGCGGTGGTTCTGGTGGCGACGGTCCGCGCTTTGAAGTACAACGGCGGCGTTGCGAAGGAAGACTTGGGGAAGGAGAATCTGGATGCCCTCCAAAGGGGAATCGTGAATCTGGAAAAGCACATCGAGAATATCAAGAAATATGACGTCCCGGTAGTTGTGACGCTGAATTCCTTCGTGACGGATACGGATGCGGAGAATGAATTTATCCGTAAGTTCTGTGAGGAGAAGGGGTGTGAGTTTGCTCTTTCCCAGGTATGGGAGAAGGGCGGCGAGGGTGGAATTGCCTTGGCGCAGAAGGTACTTGATACTCTGGAGCAGAAGGAGAGCCATTTCCATGTGCTGTATCCGGACGAGATGTCCCTTGAGGATAAGATTGAAACCATTGCGAAGGAGATTTACGGCGCGAGAGGGGTGGTCTACGAGCCGGCGGCGAAGAGGCAGCTTGGGAAGATTACGTCTATGGGCTTCGGAAATCTTCCGGTCTGCATGGCAAAGAACCAGTACTCACTGTCTGACGATGCGAAAAAGCTGGGACGCCCTACGGATTTTGACATTCATATTAGAGAAGTCTATGTCAGCGCCGGAGCAGGATTTGTGGTTGCGCTTACGGGAGCGATTATGACAATGCCGGGCCTGCCTAAGGTTCCGGCAGCGAACGGGATTGATGTATCAGACGATGGGAAGATCACCGGATTGTTCTAAGAAAAACCTGCCGGAATCTGTTTTGGTAACGGCAGTAAGTAGGGGGGTCTCTTGAGATGAAATGCGAGTATTGCGGATATGAGATACCGGAAGGGATGTTATACTGTGAATCGTGCGGCAGGGAAGTACGCATTGTTCCGGATTACAATCCTTTGGATGACATGCTTACTGAGCAGATAAGGGGTGCCATTAATGGCGAAGATGGTTATGAGGATTATCTTGACTATGGTCCTATAGGAGATAGGGAGGCAAGAGGAGCCGGAAGGAATACGGGACGGGGGACGAACCGTGATATGGGAGGCGGTGTGAGCCGCAGCACCGGCCGGAATGCAGGTGGAGCCGGCCGGATGACAGCCCGTGACATGGGGGCCGGCCGTAGTACGGTCCGTGACGTAGGAGGAGCCAGAAGTACCGTCAGAGATGTAGGTGGAGCCGGCCGGGGGGTTAGCCAGGACATGCGAAATGGAGCCGGCCGGAGCACAGCCCGTGACATGGGGGTCGGCCGCAGTACCAGCCGTGACATGGGCGGGGCGGGGCGGAGCACCAGCCGGGATGTGAGGGGCGGTGTAAGTCGTAACACCAGTTCCCGCCGGGTCAATGGGACGGAGAATATGTCAGAGCGCGACCGCAAGCGCAGGCAGGCGGAGCGTAAAAAGGCAAAGAAGCGCAAAAGAATGGGATGTCTGTTCGTGATTTTCCTTATGATTGCGGCGGTTGCCGGAGGCGTATTTTATCTGTATCGGAATTCCTATCAGGGAATCATAAGCAGGGGGAATCAGGCGTTAAAAGCCGGGGAACTGAATCAGGCAATCGCTTATTTTGAGCGTGGGATAAAAAAAGACGAGACGAAAAAAGACGCCTATATCGGGTTGGCGAAGGTCTACATTGCGAAAAAGGATTTGGACTGGGCGGAATCCATTTTTTTGGAGGCTGTGAAAAAGCAGCCGAAAAATGCGGATATTTATCAGGCTTATGTGGAATTCTATATGGATACGGATCAGAAGGAGAAGATTCCTCTGCTCCTTGAGGATGTGGATGGAGACGTGGCGGAACGTCTGGCAGGCTATATTGTCGCCGATCCCGGGTTTAGCCTGGATGACAGTGAGGTTTACGAGGACGTACAGGAATTGTCTTTGACGACGGAGGAGGGGTATACGATTTATTATACCGACGACGGGTCAGAGGCGACTATCCGGAGTAAGAAGTATACGGAGCCAATTCAGCTTGGGGAAGGCGTGAGCGAGATTTCTGCGCTTGCGGTTGACGAGAAAGGAGTTCCGGGCCTTCCGGTCAAGAAGTCATATACGGTGGAGCTTCCAATCGTGGACGCCCCGGCGGTGTCGCCGTCTACCGGGCAGTATAGTTCGGCGGTGCAGATTGAGATTAAGGTGCCGGAAGGGTATGAGGCTTATTATACGACCAACGGGGAAGATCCTTCTACTGCGTCCAGTAAGTATATGGGACCGATTGATATGCCGGAGGGCGAGACGCTGTTCAAGGCGATTCTTGTAAACAGTAAAGGACGTGCCAGCGGGATCACGACGAGAAATTATGTGCTGGAGACAGAGTAGGCTGTGGGTTAACTGGGAAGAATGCTTTTGGTATGCCGATACAGGCGTGTATCCTGCGCAGTCGGCAGATAGGCAGACGCCGTTTGGCATATCAGAGTGTTTATAGATTAGAAAGGAGAAAATGAAGTATGAAGTATGTATGTGATGTGTGTGGATGGGAGTACGATGAGGAAGTTGGATATCCGGAGGGAGATATCGAGCCGGGAACAAAGTGGGAGGATGTGCCGGAGGATTTTGTTTGCCCGCTGTGTATGGTAGGGAAAGATCAGTTTTCCGAGGCATAGGTTCCGAGTAGATATTTTCCGGGTAAAAAGCAAGGTATGGGAGGCGCGGCTTTCCATACCTTGCTTTTTCTGTCTATTTACGGTAATATTTCATATATGTTTTGGCTAGTGTACTGTCTGTATTGTCATATTTCTTGTATGTGTTTATTACAATGATAGAAATAGAGAAAATGATGAGGAGTCAGTGTATGAAATCTATTGTGGCAATGCTGCTTGGAGCTTTGCTGTGCGTTCAGCCTGTATCGGCAATGCAGGTGAAGGAGCCGGTTCTGTATACCCAAAGGGCATCCCATGATGCAAGTCTCTTAGGGACGGGCGGACTTGGTCCGATAATGAATACCCAAAGGGCGGGTGAAGGTACGGAAAAGAAGGAAAGTGTGCAGGAGGAGACGGAGGTACAGGAAGGGACGGAAGCACAAGGAGGGACGGAAGCACAGGGAGAGACGGATGAAGCGCAGGAAGATGAAAAAGAAGGGGCTGCGGCGCAAGGGGAGATCAGTGTACAGGAAACGGAGGAAGCACAGGAAGATGCGGGTGGTTCTGAAAGCTCTGGGACATCGGGACAGGTGGAGGTCAGCGCGCCTTCTGCGGTCCTGATGGAGTCTTCTACAGGGCAGGTGATTTTTGAGAAGGATGCGGATACGCAGCGCCCTCCGGCGAGCGTGACCAAGGTCATGACGCTTTTGTTGATTTTTGATGCGCTGGCGGATGGGAAGATTAAGCTGGAGGATTCTGTGACGACTTCGGAGTATGCGGCGTCCATGGGTGGGTCGCAGGTGTTTTTAGAGCCGGGGGAGGTGCAGACGGTGGATACGCTGATTAAGTGCATTTCCGTGGCAAGCGCTAATGACGCATGTGTGGCAATGGCAGAACATATCTGCGGCAATGAAGAGGAATTCGTGGCACAGATGAATAAAAGGGCCGAAGGCCTTGGAATGACGAACACGCATTTTATCAACTGCAACGGACTGGATGCGGACGGACACCTGACAACGGCGCGGGATATTGCGCTGATGTCAAGGGAGCTGATTACGGCATACCCCCAGATTCATGATTACTGCACCATTTGGATGGAGAATATAACTCACACGACGAAAAAGGGCTCCTCCGAATTCGGCCTGACGAACACGAATAAACTGATTCGGCAGTATGAATTTGCCACCGGGCTAAAAACCGGCTCTACCAGCAAGGCAAAGTTCTGTGTGTCGGCTACTGCAAAGAAGGATGATACGGAACTGATTGCCGTTATCATGGCGGCAGACGACAGTAAGGCGCGTGTGAGAGACGCCATTGCCCTGTGCAATTACGGATTTGGAAAATGCAACAAATATCAGGAGGACGGAACGGAACCTGTCAAGCCCGTGAAAATTGCAAGAGGTGTGAAAGGGACGGTTAAGGCGGCGCAGGAAGAGCCGTTTACATATATCGACACAACGGGGGCGGATTTGAAAGGGATGGAGCGGAAGGTCACGGCCAGCAAGAAATTACAGGCGCCAATCAAAAAAGGCGATAAAGTAGGTGTGGCGAAATATTATCTGAACGGCACAGAGGTAGGGAGCAGAGATATTGTTGCATCTGAGAGCGTGGATGCAGTCAGTTACCAGAGCGCGCTTGTAGATACGATTGAGGAATGGCTGCTGTGAGATGGATGGGGCATGCAGGAGAAGCAGATGGATGTCCCAAATAGCAAAGGGGCTGCTGCAAAATGCAAAAATTATGCAGCAGCCTCTTTTGGCGCTTGAGTCAATTATTTCCATCAATTTTTCTGGGAGTCTTTTAAATCACTATATTCCGGCTCCCCATTTTCAATGTCAATGACCCTGACTTCTTTTGCAGATTCGATGATAATTGGCGAGGAAGTCGTTGCGATAAACTGTACGTTCGGAAATACCGCCCGGAGCGCGTCGATTACGTTCACCTGACATTTTGGATCTAAATGCATATCTAGTTCATCAATCAGTACAATACCTTTTGATTTTGTCAGCTCTTCCTTTTTGTGGGGATTCAGAAGAGCCATCCGGCATGCAATGTCTAAGACCATCCAAATTAGGGACTGGAATCCCGCGCTTAGGTGCCCCAGCGGCAGGATGTTATTTCCGTTCTGGCACATAAATTCTTCAGCCTTCTTATCCAAAAAGAACCGATAGGGCTTTCCGCCGTCCATCCGGCAGGCAAAATCGGCTGATGCATTCATGACCGTTTCATATTCTGCCGTCTTTTCCATCTTTGAACACCAGTTATACAAAAACCTCAGGTTCGTAGAATCCGACAGGGCATCCAAATAACCTACGGTTCGCTCATATTTTTTCCGGAAAATATTTTCTGTCTTTTCAAATTTCTGGGAACACGCCCTTCCCATTCCCTGAAAACTTAATACAGGCAGGTCTGACTCGGCCTTTTTCCCAAGACGCCGAAGGAGAGCAGAAGTTTCTTTCGGCTGAATCGAGGTTTTCGAGGCATGGATGCTGGTCCGGCTCATAATCCAGCGGACGGGGATATTTACGCCCTCGATTGCTGCGACCAGAGTGACTTCCACCGGAACGGAATAATCGCATGTGAGGGAACCGTCGTCAGACAGAGTGTATGCTTTGCTGATTTCGTCTCTGGTAAAATGTTCTGTAAAACATCCTTCGATTCCGGACAGGATTCCGGAAAGACCTGTAGTCAGGGCGTCAAGGATTGAGGTCTTGCCTTTTCCGTTCATTCCTTTTATCAGATGGAAGCCTGGTTCAAATTCCAGACGTATCTGTTCAATTCCCCTAAAATTCGTTATCTGCGCATTGATGAAATGCATGGTACACCTCCTGGATTTTTCTGGCAGAGACCGGTTCTAATTTTTGGCAAGTGTGAACTGCTCTACCAGTTGTTTTAAATTGGCCGCCTCGGCAGAAAGTTCCTGACTGGCTGCTGCGCTTTGTTCAGCCGTAGAGCTATTGCTTTGTACGACTGAGGAAATCTGGTTAATTCCTTCGCTGACCTGAAGGACGGCCTCGGACTGTTCGTTTGATACGGCTGAAATCTGGTCAATCGAACCGACTATAGAATGAATATTCTGTACTGCATCCAATAAAGCGTTTGCCGTATCTTCTGCAATCTTCGTGCCTTCCTGTACCGCTTCTGTGGAATTGGTAATCAGCAATGCGGTGTTCTGGGAGGCTTCTGCGGACTTGCTGGCAAGATTACGGACTTCGTCTGCCACGACGGCAAAACCTTTGCCTGCTTCGCCTGCCCGCGCAGCCTCTACAGCCGCATTCAGCGCCAGAATATTGGTCTGGAATGCAATGTCTTCGATGGTCTTAATAATTTTGCCGATTTCTTCTGAACTGGAATGAATCTTTTCCATAGCATTCATTAGTTCCTGCATCTGCTGGTTGCAGACGGAAATGCCCTTGCCTGCATGGTGAGTCTGTTCACGTACTTCCCGCGCGCTGTCTGCGGTATCTTGGACCTGATCGGAAATCTCGCCGATCTGGGCGGCAAGTTCTTCTACAGAGCTTGCCTGTTCCACGGCGCCCTGGCTCAAGCTCTGAGAGCTTGAAGATACCTGTCCGCTGGCGCTTGATACCTGTTCGGCAGAAATATTGATCTGATCGAGGATTCCGCTTAATTCTATCTTTAGGTTGCGCATGGAGCCCAGAATATTCTGGAAATCGCCTACATAGGCGTCGCGTCGCCGGGAATGGATGTCCAGATTCCGATTCGCCATCTCCCCCAGAAGATAGCCGATATCATGGATAATGGCAGACAGCCCTTCCACCAGTTCGGCGGTAGACTGTGTCAGCATCCCAGTCTCATCCCTGCTGACAGCTTTGGGAACCGGAGTTTCCAAATCTCCCTCCACTAACAGGCGCATACGTTCTGCACAGGCATTCATGGGCCGGCTGATGCTGTTGGCAAGTTTCAGCGCGACGATGATGGAAAGCAGGATGGCTAGTACCATCATTGCCAGGTTTATTGCAATGTTGAAATAAGCAGAAGAAAGATAATCTGACTGCGGGGCAACGACTGCCACGCTCCATCCGTCTGTGCCATTTACCGGTGCATAAGCCGCAAACATGCCCTTCTTATCATTCTTATATTCTCCGAAACCACTTTTTCCCTCGCGCATGGCGGCATGGATTGAGGCCAATTCTTTCAGGGAAGAGTCATTTTTGGCTTCATTTTCAATATTCTGGACAGTGATGGTATCTAATGTAGTATCTGCAATCGTGTCGCCTGTGCGGTTAATCATATATGCACGGTTATGTTCGCTGACACGGATCGACGAAACGATGTCGTTTAGGAAGGTCTCTTGGGGAACGAAGTAAACGACGCCGGCAATCGCAGAGCCCTGGATTCCGTCTTCGTAGATAGGAGCCGCTACCATAATGGAAAGCTCTCCCGTTATCTTGCTGATCAGTGGTTCTGATACATAGACATTGCCTTGCATTGCCTGGATGACGTATTCGCGGTCAGAATAGTCATTCCCATCGAAGATGCTGATGCCGTCCGGCCCAACGATGTTCCCACGCTGGAAACCGTGCATGCTGACACGTTCGTTTATGATTGCTTGCTTTTCTTCCAATGAAACAGTTTCATCAAGAAGCTGCGGGACACAGCCGGTATCCATGGCAACGTTCTTGTAGGCGGTTAGTTCTTGTTCGATGCGTTCTGACGCAAGGACTGCGGTCTCGCCCATCATCTGCTCTACGGTTGCAATGGTACTGTTGAAGTTCAGGGTAATGCTGAACGCTCCTACAACAAGCTGTGTAGCTAGGACTGTCACCATAAGGCACAGAGTGATTTTAGTCCGAATGCTTTTCATGTTTCTCTACCTCCTGGTTTCTCATAAGTAAACTATATATGATAACACTGTATATTTATTATATGAATTTGTACTCTGGTTTGTCAACTATAAACATGGATGAAACAGTATTGTGTAAATTTTATTCTCTTTCACCATTTTTTCACAGTTTCACAATAGATTCCCCAAACTTTCCAATTATAATGACCAAAGTAAACTTTCAGCAAGGGAGAGGAAATATGAGCGATCAGAATGTATTTGAACGGGTAGAGAAGAAATACCGCATGAACCAGAAGCAGTACGATTTATTCCTTAGCGGCGCGGCAGGCAATCTCCATATGGATGAATACGGCCTGCACACCATTCGGAATATTTACTACGACACACCCAATTACGAATTGATCCGCCGTTCGATTGACAAGCCGAAATACAAGGAAAAATTCCGCCTGCGCGGTTATGGGGAAATTGAGGAAGACAGCCCCGTATTTCTGGAAATCAAGAAAAAATACTGCGGAGTGGTCTACAAACGCCGGACGCAGCTTGCCTTAATGAAAGCGCGTACATATCTGGAATCCGGGTTCATTGCGGAGAAGAAAAGCCAGATAATGAATGAAATCGATTATTTTATCCGATTTTACCATCCCAAACCGAGAGTCTATCTTGCCTACGACCGGGAGGCTTTTGTGGGAAATGAGGAAGAAAACCTGCGGATTACGATTGACCGCAATATCCGAAGCCGCAGCCACCGGCTGGAACTGACCTACGACGGGGAATGCATGCTGCTGAATCCGGGAGAGTACCTGATGGAAATCAAGGTAAATGGGGCGTACCCGCTATGGCTTGCAGACCTTTTAGGAAAACTGGAAATCTACCCCATATCCTTTTCAAAGTACGGGGCGGTATACGCACAGGCGATGCAGAATCAAGCGGAAATGGAGGAAAAACAGATATGTTTGCAAGTGTATTAAATAATATGGAAGGCAGCCTGACCATCCAGAATGCGCTGCTGTGTACTCTGGCGTCCCTGGCATTGGGGTTTGTAATCGCATTTGTCTATGGGATGAAAGGGGCGTGCAGTAAGAATTTCATGATGACCTTGGTGTTGCTTCCTGTGTTGGTACAGATGGTCATTATGCTGGTAAATGGAAACCTTGGGACCAGCGTCGCCGTACTGGGCGCGTTCAGTCTGGTTCGTTTCCGCTCAGTCCCTGGAACGTCAAAAGAGATGGCAGTCATCTTCTTTGCCATGGCGGTAGGGCTGGCGACAGGTACAGGATTCCTAAGTTTTGCAGCCGTCATGACGCTTATGGTGGGAACCGTATTCCTGGTGATGGAGAAGTCTTGTTTCGGGGAATGGAAGCAGGAGCGGAAGGATCTGCGGATCACCATTGCGGAGCATCTGGATTATACGGAGATTTTCGATGATATTTTCCAGAAATATACCAGCAAATGCTGCCTGCAAAAGGTGAAGACTACGAACCTGGGCAGCATGTATGAGTTAGATTACCATATTACGTTGAAAGACATCAGGCAGGAAAAGGAAATGCTGGATGCAATCCGCTGCAGGAACGGGAATCTGACCGTAATCTGCGGGAGGCGGGCGACCGTGCAGGATGAATTGTGATAATAGGATAGGAGCATGGCAGATGAAGGGAAAAAATAAGAAGGTCCCGGCAATGTTATTGAGCATTATGCTCATTTGTACGATGTCGGGATGCAGGCAGGAAGGAAACGGGAAAGAAGCAGGAACAGAAGAAGCGGCGGATATCTCCCGGCATGCGGCGGCCAGTACGGTGACGCTGACGGAGGGGAAAGGGGGAATACCGTTGTCATCCGTGAAGAAGGAGACTATGTGTTTTCAGGAACGCTGGCAGACGGGCAGATTATCGTAGATGCGGATAAAGAAGAGACGGTCAGGCTGGTCTTTCAGGGTGTAGAGATTACTTGCAGTGATTCGGCGCCTGTTTACAGCAAGGGCGGCAACGTAGTGATTACGCTGGCGGAAGGCACGGAGAATACGGTCGAGGACGGCAGCGCTTATACCTTTGATGAAGAGGGAGAGGATGAGCCGGGAGCGGCAATCTTTGCCAGGGACGACCTTACATTCAATGGGAACGGCAGGCTTAAAGTGATTGGAAATTATAATCATGGAATCCAATGTAAAGATGATTTGAAATTCGTTGCCGGAACTTATATCATTTCTTCGGCAAATGACGGAATTGTCGGAAAAGACAGCGTGTCCATCCGAAACGGTGATTTTACCATAGAAAGCGGAGACGACGGGATCAAGGCAACCAATATGGAAGACTCTGATAAGGGATATGTCCTGATTGAGAACGGAACCTTCCAGATAAATGCCGCTGGGGACGGGATTCAGGCGGAGACGCTCCTTAGGGTGAATAATGGAGTGTTCGAGGTTACTACGGGAGGCGGGAGCCAGAATGCAGAGACGTTTTACGGTGGACAGGAAGGTATGAACGGAGGAATGCCGTTTGGCGGGGGGCGAGAAAAACCGTTTGGCGGGAAATCAGGAGACGGCAGAGGAATGCAAGAGGGGAGCCAGGAAAAGCCGGAGGGAGGAATGGAGCCGCCGGAAGGAGAATTTCCAGGAAACGGAAAAGAGAACGGCACGGCGGACAATTCGGACAGCACGGAAGAATCTGTGAGCACAAAAGGTTTCAAGTCTTATGTGGAATTAGTCATCCTGAACGGAGAATTCGACATTGATTCACAGGACGACGGAATCCACAGTGACCAGAATGTTACGGTTCAGGGCGGCAAGATAACGATTTTCACGGGAGACGACGGAATCCATGCCGACAAAACATTAACGGTGGACGGCGGCAGCCTTGATATCCTGAAAAGCTATGAAGGCCTGGAAGGATTTGACATCGTAATCAACGACGGCGACATCAATATTATTTCCTCGGACGACGGAATCAATGCGGCTTTAGATGACGGCAGTTCCCAAGAATCCGGCGCCCAAATAGGGCAAAAGGGAGTATCTTCCGATGCCAGTGATACTAGGGACAGCCGGATGGAGAAGCCGTTCATGGCTGACGAAGACCAGGGCGCATCCCTGACGGTGAACGGCGGTACAATCTGCGTCAATGCCGACGGCGACGGTCTGGACGCTAACGGAGATATTTCCATAAGCGGCGGTACGGTTACGGTACACGGGCCGGCAGGCGGAGGAAACGGGACTCTTGATTATGCGGCCTCCTGTAAGATTACCGGCGGAGAATTCATCGGAATCGGAAGTATCGGCATGGCGCAGGCTCCGAGCGATGATTCCACACAGGCATCCATTGTCCTGCGCACGGAAGAGACAGTAGAAGCAGGAACGGCCATTTCCCTGAAAGACAAAGATGGGAATGTGCTCGCAGAGACAGTGACCATGAAAAAGGCACAGTGGTTCGCCCTGTCTTCCCCGAAAATAAAGGAGGGGGAAACCTATCTATTCTGTGTAGGAACAGTTGAAAAGGAAGTAATTCCGACCCAGACAGTCACACAATTTACTTTTTAAAGTAGATTCCATCCCGGAAATCTTTTGAAAATCTTGCTGTCAGGAAACGAATGTGATACAATAATCCCATCCTGAATAAAGGAACCGAGTGTACCGGTTCCGAATACGAACAGCAGATTTGGAGGACAAGATGATAAACCGGGATTGGGAAAAGTTCGGGGAGGATATCCGGAAGACCGTACAGGACGCTATCGACGCCCAGGACTTCGGGAAACTGAACCAGACGATAACGGACACGATTAACAATGCGGTAGACAGTGTATCGAGAAATATCCGCAATGCGCAGCAAAATCAACAGTGGGGCAGAGGTCCTGTGGACAGAAGATGTGGTTCACAGGATACTGTGCGTTCGGGCAAAGATGAGCCGGCTGTTGGCGGCAGGAAGGGGCGTTTCGGCCAGGGCGGTCCTTACGGCAGGAAACAGCTTCCGATTCTGTACCGCAAGCCGACCGGGGCGGGCGGGGTGCTGACCGCGGTGCTGGGGGCAGTCACAGGCGGCATGTTTTCTGCCGCAATGATTTTCTTCATTATTACGGCATTGCTGGCAGGTGCATTCGGGATTCCCGAGATTGTGGTTACGGCATTTTTCCTGATATTTGCGGTGTCGGGATTCATAGTCTGCGGGTGCGGGACGGGCGTCTGGGGACGGGTAAAGAGGTTCCGGGCTTATGTGCAGGTCCTCGGCCAGCGTGAGTATTGCAATATCCGGGAACTGGCGGACAAAGTCCATAAAAGCGTAAAATTTGTAGTCAGAGACCTTGAATATATGTTCGCGAAAGGATGGTTCCTGGAGGGGCATCTGGACGATGAGAAGACCTGCCTGATCACAAGCCATGGGATGTACCGGCAGTATCAGCAGATACAGGCGGCCAGAAAGGACAGCCAGCAGGAAGAGGCAAGACGGCAGGCGGCCAGGCAGGAAGAGGCTAAGCGCAGGCAGGCAGAAGAAAAGGTTAAGAAGGGGAAAGGAAAGGCAGAAGAGGGGAAGAGGGCAAAGCTTCCGCCGGAAGTACAGCGTATCGTCGAAGAGGGCGACGCCTATATCCGGAAGATACATGACTGTAACGACCGGATTTCCGGCGCGGAGATGTCGGCGAAGATTTCCCATATGGAGATGCTGGTGGACAAGATTTTCGACCGGGTGGAGCAAGAGCCGGATTCTGTGGACGACATCCGCAGGCTGATGGAATATTATCTGCCGACTACCGTAAAACTTCTGGAGGCATATCAGGAATTGGACGCCCAGCCTGTAGACGGCGAGAATATCCGCTCTTCCAAGCGGGAGATTGAAGCGACGCTAGATACGCTGAACATTGCCTTTGAGAAACTTCTGGACAGCCTGTTTCAGGAGACAGCCTGGGACGTGTCCTCGGATATTTCTGTGTTACATACGATGCTTGCACAGGAAGGGCTCATGGACGACGGACTGCAAAAACCTAAGTGATACAAAAAATAGATATGACAGGAATGATTGAGGAGGGGGACATAAGAAGATGAAGAATGAATTCGAGAATTTTCAGGCGACGCCTGTGCTTACACTGGAACCGTTTCAGGAGGAGCCAAAGCCTCAGCCGGTGAAAGAAGAGAAAGCGCCTGTGCTTAACGAAGACATTTTATCGGATGAGGAGCGGCGGGCAGTGGACGCATTTGCCGCCCAGATCGACCTGATGAACTCCAATGCGATTTTACAGTATGGAGCTGGGACGCAGAAGAAGATGGCGGATTTCTCCGAGGCGGCGCTTGAGAATGTGCGGACGAAAGATTTGGGAGAAGTGGGGGAGCTGCTGACCGGAGTGGTGAAGGAGCTGCGCAGCTTTGACGAGGAGGAAGAGAAAGGGCTCTTTGGGATTTTTAAGAAGAGTTCCGGCAGGATACAGTCCATGAAGGCGAAGTATGCGAAGGCGGAGACGAACATCAACCAGATCTGCAAGGTACTGGAATCCCATCAGGTGCAGCTTCTCAAGGATGTTGCCGTACTGGATAAGATGTACGGGCTCAACCTGACGTATTTTAAAGAATTGTCTATGTATATCCTGGCGGGGAAGAAGAAACTTTCTGAGGTGCGCGCCACGCAGCTCCCTGAGCTTCTCGATAAGGCTTCCCGGTCGGGGCTTGCGGAGGATGCCCAGGCTGCCAGGGACTTAGACGCCATGTGCAACCGGTTCGAGAAGAAAATCCATGACTTGGAGCTGACCCGTACCGTGTCCATGCAGACGGCTCCGCAGATCCGCCTGGTGCAGGGCAACGATACGTTAATGGTCGAGAAGATTCAATCTACGATTGTCAACACGATTCCCCTCTGGAAGAGTCAGATGGTGCTTGCCCTTGGCGTGGAGCATTCCGCCCAGGCAGCGGCGGCGCAGCGGGAAGTGACGGATATGACCAATGAATTGTTGCGGAAGAATGCGGACAAGCTGAAACTGGCTGTCACGGAGACGGCGAAGGAGTCGGAACGGGGGATCGTCGAGATTGAGACGCTTAGGCATACCAACGAGACGCTGATTTCTACGCTGGATGAGGTGATGCAGATTCAGAGAGAGGGCAGGCAGAAACGTGCGGAGGCAGAGCAGGAGATGGTACGGTTAGAGCAGGAGTTGAAGGCGAAGCTTTTGCAGGTGCATGGTTAATGGACTGGCGAACAGGAATTATTTTGAAAAAAGCCTTGATTTTACTGGGATATGGTGCTATACTTGATACAGTTACATAAGGAAATCGGCAGAAGAGTGGACGTAAGTTCACTCTTCTTTGTTGGTAAGGAGGAAAATGCCGTTGACGAAGAGAGAGAGCTATGAACAGAAGACAGAAGAGATCCTGAACCCGATTGTAGAGGAGTATGGATTTGAACTCGTGGATGTGGAGTATGTGAAGGAAGGAAGTACGTGGTATCTCCGGGCATATATTGATAAGCCAGGGGGGATCTGCATTGACGATTGCGAAGCAGTGAGCCGCAGGCTTTCGGATATCCTGGATGAGAAGGATTATATAGATGACGCGTACATTCTGGAGGTCAGCTCTCCGGGACTTGGAAGGCCCCTCAGGAAGGAGAAGGATTTCAGGAGGAGCCTGGGAGAGGAAGTGGAAGTCCGGACTTACCGCATGATAGAAAAGCAGAAGGAATTTACCGGGATTTTGAAGGAATACGATGAGAAGACGGTGACGATTGAAGAAGACGGAGGGAATGTGAGGATATTTGAGAAGAGTGATATTGCCCTGATACGCCTTGCATTTGATTTTTAGAGACTGCGCCGGACGTCCCGCATTTGATTTTAGATAGGAGGATAATACGATGAATACGGAATTGTTAGAAGCGTTGAATATATTAGAGAAGGAGAAGGAGATCAGCAAAGAGACGTTGTTGGATGCCATTGAGAATTCTTTGCTGAATGCCTGTAAGAACCATTTTGGGAAAGCCGACAATATCAGGGTGATCATGGACAGGACGACCTGCGATTACAGGCTGTTCGCAGAGAAGACCGTGGTGGAAGACGTTGAGGATAAGTTAGAGGAAATCAGCCTTGAAGATGCAAGGAATATCGACGGCAAGTATGAACTGGGGGATATTGTCCAGATTCCGATTGAGTCTAAGTCCTTTGGGCGAATTGCGACTCAGAATGCCAAGAACCTGATCCTTCAGAAAATCCGCGAAGAAGAGCGTAAGGTAGTCTATGACCAATATTTCGAGAAGGAGAAGGATATCGTCACCGGAATCGTCCAGCGTTATATTGGAAGGAACGTCAGCATCAATCTTGGGAAGGCGGACGCTATGCTGACCGAAAACGAACAGGTGAAGGGTGAGACGTTCAAGCCCACCGAGCGCGTCAAATTGTACGTGGTGGAAGTCAAGAATACCACGAAGGGGCCTAAGATCTTAGTCTCCCGTACACACCCAGAACTTGTGAAGCGCCTGTTTGAGGCGGAAGTGACCGAGGTAAAAGACGGCGTGGTAGAAATCAAGAGCATTGCTAGGGAGGCGGGAAGCCGGACGAAGATCGCGGTGTGGTCCAATGACCCGGACGTAGACCCTGTGGGCGCGTGTGTCGGCATGAACGGAAGCCGTGTCAATACCATCGTAAATGAACTGAGGGGCGAGAAGATCGATATCATTAACTGGAGCGATAATCCGGCAATCCTGATTGAGAATGCGTTAAGCCCGGCGAAGGTCATTTCCGTAATGGCAGACCCGGACGACAAGACGGCGGGCGTTATCGTCCCGGATTACCAGCTGTCCCTTGCAATCGGCAAGGAAGGGCAGAATGCAAGGCTTGCCGCAAGGCTGACCGGATATAAGATTGATATTAAGAGTGAGACGCAGGCAATCGAGTCCGGCGACCTGCCGGAGAATTATCTGGAATTGAGCGAGGGCGTATACGAGGAGGAGTACGAGGAGGCTTATGAGGAAGGATATGAGGAAGCGTACCCAGAGGACGGAGAAGAGACCGGGTATGACGAGGCGTATCCGGAGGATGTTGAAGATGCGGGGTACGGCGAAGCTTATCCGGAAGACGGCTTCAAAGGCGGCGCGCAGGAGTACCCGCAGGATGGGGATGAGGACGGCGGCCAGGACGCAGATGGTGCAGAAGAGTTTGCACAGGACGGTTATGAAGAGGAAGACGAGATTATATTTCAGGAAGTAGAGGATTAGGTGATTAATTGAGTGCAAATAAAAAAGTCCCTGTCCGCAGATGCGTAGGCTGTCAGGAGATGAAGGGAAAGAAAGAGATGATCCGGGTGATCCGGACGAAGGAGGGGGAGTTTTTGCTTGACGCCACAGGCAAGAAGAACGGAAGGGGCGCTTATATCTGCCCATCCGCCGAATGTTTCAAGAAGGCGGTTAAAAACAAGGGGCTGGAGCGTTCGTTCAAGCAGGCGATTCCTCCGGAAGTATACGAGGCATTGGAAAAGGAGATGGGATCACTTGGGACGGAGTAAGGTTTTGTCGCTCATTGGTCTGGCCACAAAAGCCGGAAAGACGGCAAGCGGGGAGTTCTGTACGGAGCGGGAAGTGAAGTCAGGGGGCGCCGCGCTGGTCATTATAGCCGATGACGCGTCTGATAATACAAAGAAGAAGTTTAGGAATATGTGTGATTTTTATCACGTGCCGATCTGTTTTTATAAAGACAAAGATACCTTGGGGCATGCAATGGGGAAACAGTTCCGGGCATCTCTTGCAATATTAGATCAGGGGTTTGCAAAGGGAATCAGAGAGAGTATGGATGCAGAAGATAACACAGTTGCATAGAGGAGGTAGTAAATATGGCGAAAATCAAAGTATACGAGTTGGCGAAGGAGCTGGGTGTCCAGAGTAAGGAGGTACTCGAGTTCCTTAGCGGAAAGAATATAGAAGTGAAGAATCATATGAGCGCGCTAGAGGAGAACGATGCCAATGTGGTAAGAAAGGGAATGGCGAAGGGCGAACAGGCTGCAAAGCCTGAGCGGGATGCGCCTAAGAAGAAGAGCATCGTACACGTCTTCCGTCCTCAGAATACCCAGAATGGCGCCAGACAGGGAAAGCGTCCGGGGGGAAGGCCGGCGCAGCCGGGGAATGGGCGTACAGCCCAGGCATCGGGAAAACCGATGCAGGTGAACAACGGCCGTCCTTCCAAGGCAGCACCGATACGTCCGGCAAATCCTGTGGCAGCGGCGGAGAAGGCACAGCCAGTGAAACGTCCTGCAAGCCCGTCTGCGGCTCCTAAGCCGGCGGAACCGGTAAAGCGTCCTGTATCACCTGTGACAGTGACGGCAACGGAGACGGGGGAGGCAGCAAAGCGTCCCACTGTTTCGATAGAGAAGGCGCAGAGCGTACCGGCGGCGGAGCGTACCGCAGAAAGGTCTGTTGACAGAAACGGGGACCGTCCTGCATCCTCAGACAGAAGGCCGGCGCAGAGACGTTCCGACCGCCCAGACCGTCCGGATCGTTTCGAGCGTCCGGAGCGCGGACAGGATAGACGCGGAGACTCCAGAGGTCAGCGTCCCCAGCGCGGGGACCGTCCGCAGGAAGGACGTGACCGCGATAGAGAGAATCGTTTCCAGGGAGGAGACCGAAACCGCGACCGGAACCGTGAACATGGGCGTGACCGTGATAGAGATGGACGCTTCCAGGGAGGGGACCGGAACCGTGACGGACGCTTCCAGGGAGGCGATCGTGATAGGGATGGACGTTTTCAAGGAGGGGACCGGAACCGTGACGGACGCTTCCAGGGAGGCGATCGTGATAGGGATGGACGCTTTCAAGGAGGCGACCGTGATAGAGATGGACGCTTTCAGGGAGGCGATCGTGATAGGGACGGACGTTTTCAGGGAGGCGACCGTGACAGAGATCGCGACCGCGGGCAGGGACGCAGGCCCGGAGAGAGGGGCGATCGCCGCGGCGGTGATAAGAGAGGCGGCAGCTCCAGCATTCCGTCACCAGCCGTAGAAGGGCAGAAGCCGCAGCGCAGCAAGGGAAAAGGCAAGGAAGACCATAAGAAGAAGGATTACCGCCGCGAGGAGGAAGAAGACAGGAACATTAAGGGCAAGAAGAAGAACGACCAGAAGCAGCAGTTCCAGAAACCGCAGCAGCGGGAGCAGAAGGTGGAGGAAGAGATTAAGTCTATCGTGATTCCGGAAGTCCTGACAATCAAGGAGCTGTCGGATAAGATGAAGATTGTGCCTTCTGTTATTGTCAAGAAGCTGTTCATGCAAGGCAAGATCGTGACGGTGAATCAGGAGATCGACTACGAGACTGCGGAAGGAATCGCGCTGGAATTCGACGTTCTCTGTGAGAAGGAGGAGGTCGTGGACGTCATCGAGGAACTTCTCAAGGAGGATGAAGAGGATGAAAGCACCATGGAGAAACGCCCGCCGGTAGTCTGTGTCATGGGACACGTAGACCATGGTAAGACTTCCCTGCTGGATGCCATCCGGCACACCAATGTCATTGACAAAGAGGCAGGCGGCATTACCCAGCATATCGGCGCCTATGTGGTAGATGTGAACGGGGAGAAGATTACCTTCCTGGATACCCCGGGACACGAGGCGTTCACGGCAATGCGTATGCGAGGGGCGAGTTCCACGGATATTGCGATTCTGGTGGTTGCGGCGGACGACGGTGTAATGCCTCAGACCGTAGAGGCAATCAACCATGCCAAGGCGGCCGGTGTGGAGATTGTGGTTGCGGTGAATAAGATCGATAAGCCCAGCGCGAATATTGAACGCGTGAAGCAAGAATTGACCGAATATGAACTGATTCCAGAGGACTGGGGCGGAAGCACGGTATTTGTGCCGGTATCTGCCAAGACCGGGCAGGGGCTTGAGGAATTGATGGAAATGATCGTCCTCACTGCGGAAGTCCTGGAGCTGAAAGCAAATTCTAACCGCCGCGCGAGAGGACTTGTGCTAGAGGCACAGCTTGACAAGGGAAGAGGTTCGGTGGCCACTGTCCTGGTGCAGAAGGGTATCCTTCGCGTGGGCGATTCTGTTGCAGCAGGCTCGGCACACGGTAAGGTTAGAGCAATGATGGACGACAAGGGAAGGCGCGTGAAGGAGGCTGGCCCATCTATGCCGGTGGAAATCCTGGGCCTGAATGATGTGCCGAATGCTGGAGAAGTGTTCGTCGCTTGTGAGAATGATAAAGAAGCGAGAAGCTTTGCGGAGACATTTATTTCACAGAGCAAAGCGAAGCTGATTGAAGATACGAAGTCAAAACTGTCTCTGGATGACCTGTTCAGCCAGATCCAGGAAGGTAACTTAAAAGAGTTGGGAATCGTCGTGAAGGCGGATGTACAGGGTTCCGTGGAAGCTATGAAGCAGAGTCTTCTGAAACTGACCAACGAAGAGGTCGTGGTGAAAATCATCCATGGGGGCGTTGGTGCCATCAACGAATCCGATGTAAGCCTTGCGTCTGCATCCAATGCGATTATTATCGGTTTCAACGTGCGTCCGGATGCGACGGCAAAGGAGACGGCAGACAGGGAAGGCGTGGATATTCGACTGTACCGTGTCATCTACAATGCCATCGAGGATGTGGAGGCAGCCATGAAGGGCATGTTAGACCCGATTTTCGAGGAGAAGGTGCTTGGCCATGCCGAGGTGCGCCAGACCTTCAAGGCGTCAGGAGTCGGTACGATTGCCGGTTCTTATGTTCAGGATGGTACGTTCGAGAGAGATTGTTCTGTGCGCCTGACAAGGGACGGTATCGTCATCTTTGAAGGGCCTCTTGCATCCCTCAGGCGGTTTAAGGACGATGTGAAAGAAGTAAGAGCGGGATATGAGTGTGGATTTGTGTTCGCCAACTTTAACGATATCAAAGAAGGCGACCTTGTGGAAGCATTCAAGATGGTAGAAATCCCGAGATAGGTTAGGGTGTAAGAAAATGAAAAAAAGAAGCATCAAGAATACCAGGGTCAACACTGAGGTCCAGAGGGAGCTCAGTGACATTATCAGGAATATGAAGGATCCCCGCGTCGCGCCATGGACTTCCGTGGTCGCGGCAGAGGTGGCTCCGGATCTCAAGACCTGCAAGGCGTATATCAGTGTGCTTGGCGGCAAGAAAGAGCAGGAGGACACCATTGCGGGCCTCAAAAATGCGGAAGGGTTCATTCGGCATGAGCTTGCCCGTACGCTGAATTTAAGGAATACGCCGGAAATCTGTTTTATACTGGACCAGTCTATTGAGTACGGTGTAAATATGTCTAAGAAAATTGACGAAGTAACCAGAAATATTTCAACGGAAGGGGAAGCAGATGCTGAATAAGATTCTGAACGATGCCGTGACAATCGCGATCGGCGGCCATATCCGTCCGGATGGGGACTGTGTGGGTTCCTGCATGGGATTGTACCATTATATCCGGGATAACTACAGTGATAAGAAGGTGGACGTTTATCTGGAAGAGATGCCGGATAAATTCTACTTCCTGAAAGCTACGGAATTCATCCGGCATGAGATTCCAAAGGATGAAGTGTATGACCTGTTCATCAGTCTGGACTGTGGGGACAAGGAGCGTCTTGGATTCTCCGCGCCCCTGTTTGACCAGGCGAAGAGGACTTATTGTATTGACCACCACGTCAGTAATACAGGATTTGCAGAAGATGATTATACCGTGCCCGATGCCAGTTCTACCTGTGAACTGGTCTATCAGCTCATGGAGGAGGAAAAGATTTCTCTGGAGACGGCGGAAGCCCTTTATCTGGGCATTGTGCATGATACCGGCGTGTTTCAGTATACCTGCGCTACTCCGTCTACGTTCCGGATGGCGGCAAACCTTCTGGAAAAAGGCGTGGACGGCGCAAGGCTGATTCAGGATACGTATTATGAAAAGACCTATGCCCAGAACCAGATTTTGGGACGTACGCTGCTTGAGAGCATCCTGTTCATGGATAAGACCTGCATTGCGTCTTATGTGACAAAGAAGACTATGGATTTCTATGGAGTGAGGGTCAAGGATCTGGACGGAATCGTGAGCCAGCTTCGGGTCACGAAGGATGTTGAGGTGGCAATTTTTATGTATGAGCTGGAGACGAATGTCTTCAAAGTAAGCTTGCGCTCCAAGGAGAGGGTTGACGTGAGCAAGGTTGCAAAATACTTCGGAGGCGGCGGCCATAAGAAGGCTGCCGGGCTTACCATGGCAGGGACTTACTATGACGTGCTGAATAATTTATCGCGGCAGATTGAGGCGCAGATGCTTGGAACAAAATGAATCAGCTGTGGGAAGCGGAGGATACATATGATACATGGGATTCTGAATGTGCAAAAGGAGAAGGGGTATACATCCCATGACGTGGTGGCAAAACTGCGTGGGATTACCAGGCAAAAGAAGATTGGCCATACAGGGACGCTGGACCCGGATGCGGTTGGAGTTTTGCCGGTGTGCCTTGGGAGGGCAACAAGGCTTTGCGACATGATTACGGACAGGGATAAGACTTACGAGACAGTCATGCTGCTGGGACGGACGACGGATACTCAGGATACCAGCGGGCAGACCCTTGAAACCGCAGATACCGCAGGTCTTGACGAATATGAAGTACAAAAGGCCATTCAGGAGTTTGTGGGAGATTATGCCCAGATACCGCCTATGTATTCGGCCCTGAAGGTGGACGGCAGGAAGCTCTATGAGCTTGCCCGTGAGGGAAAAGAAGTGGAGCGTAAGGCAAGGAATGTCCACATTTCAGAAATCGAAATCTTAAAAATTTCACTCCCAAGGGTGTATATGAGGGTGGAATGCTCGAAAGGCACCTATATTCGTACCCTGTGCCATGATATTGGAAACCGGCTTGGATGCGGCGGTTGTATGGAAGAACTGACCCGTACCCGCGTAGGAAGGTTTTTGTTGGAGGACAGCCTTACCCTCGATGAGATTGCGGGGAAATGTAAAGACAAAAGCCTCTCAGAAGCATTGATTCCGATGGATGAGATGTTTCGTGAATATGCCGGGCTGACCGTGGGCAGCAGATGGGATTCTCTGGCAAAGAACGGGAATCCTCTGCCAAAGGAGGCGTTCCTTGAGACCCCTGATCCGAGAGGGTGGAAGGAGCGGGAGATAGACAGTTATCCAGATTATATCCGTATTTATGACGAGAAGGGGCGGTTCATTGCGGTCTGCCGATGGCAGGAGAAAGAATATCGAATTGTGAAGATGTTCTATTATGTAGAGTAAAGAGGGACAGATATGCAATATATCAACAGACTGTCTGACTATGAGGGCAGGAAAGAGGCGGCAGTGACCTTCGGCAAATTTGACGGGCTGCACACCGGGCATCAGAAGCTGGTGGAGCAAGTCCAAAAGCTAGGGAAAGAGAAAGGGCTTGCCAGTATCGTGTGCGCATTTGACATGAAGCCCTTGTGGGAGCGTATCGGGAAGAAGCCGCGGATACTGATGTCGGGGAAAGAAAGGCAGAGGCAGCTTACGGGAAAGGCAGACGTTCTGGTAGAATGTCCGTTTACCCTTGCATTCAGCCAGATCCATGCGGAAGAATTTATCCGGGATATCGTATGCCGTAGATTCCATGCCCGATATGTGGTAGTAGGGACAGACTTTCAGTTTGGCTATGAAAAGCGGGGGGATATCCATATGCTCCGGCAGTTTGAGGAGGCATACGGATACCGCCTGATCGTGATAGAGAAAGAGCGGTATGAGGACCGTGTCATCAGCAGTACCTATATTAAGGAGCTACTAAGCGGGGGAGAATTAGCGCTTGCCAACCGGCTCCTGGGATATCCGTACGGAATCACTGGTCAGGTGGAGCATGGGAAAAAACTTGGGAGGACGCTTGGTTTCCCCACACTCAACGTGGCGTGGCAGGAGGATAAGCTTGTGCCGCCAAGGGGAGTTTACCTGAGCAACATCCAGGTAGACGGGAAATGGTTTCACGGAATCTCGAATGTAGGCGTGAAACCGACAGTGAGTAAAGAGGAAAGGGTATTGATAGAAAGTTTTCTGTTTGGTTACGAGGGGGATGCCTATGGGAAGGAAGTGGCCATCGATCTCCTTGCATTTCGGAGGCCGGAGCGTGTATTCGGAAGCGTTGCGGAGCTGAAAGCATGCATTGACAGGGATATTGAGTACGGAAAACATTTCTTTGCGAATGTAGAGTAAAGGAGAATACGAATGAGGATCACGACAATTTTTATGCTGCTTGGAGGACTTGGATTCTTCCTGTACGGGATGAAGATGATGAGTGAGGGACTCGAGAAAGCAGCCGGGGCAAAGATGCGCAGCATACTGGAATTCTTTACCAAGAACCGGTTTATCGGTATGATAGTGGGAATCGTATTTACCGCTATCATCCAATCTTCCAACGCGACAACTGTAATGGTCGTTAGTTTTGTGAATTCAGGGCTTATGAACCTGATGCAGGCGTCAGGTGTTATTTTAGGCGCGAATATCGGTACGACGATTACAGGGCAGCTCATTGCATTTAACCTGTCGGACATTGCGCCGTTGATTGTCATTATCGGCGTGGTGATGGTCATGTTCTGTAAAAGACAGGGAATCAAAAAGATTGGCGAAGTTATCTTAGGTTTCGGAATCCTGTTCATGGGGCTTAGCATCATGGGGGACAGCATGGAGGCGGTCAAGGAATCTCCGCAGATTATTGATTTCCTTGCTTCGCTGACCAATCCCTTTGCGGCAATCCTGACCGGGTTTGCGATTACGGCGGTGCTGCAGAGTTCCTCTGCGACCGTGGGAATCATCCTTTTGATGGTATCCCAGAACCTTCTGGAATTTGCAATCTGTCCGTTCATGATACTTGGCTGCAACATAGGTTCCTGCGTGTCTGCTCTGGTAGCGAGCCTAAGCGGCAAGAAGGACGCAAAGCGGGCGGCGCTGATTCATCTTCTGTTCAACGTGATTGGGTCTGCCGTGATGTTTTTAATCCTGCTTCTTGCCATCGATCCGTTTACAGACATGATGCTCTATATTTCCGGCGGCAACCTTGCAAGGTCGGTAGCGAATGTACATACGCTGATGAAGGTCTTTGAAGTGGCGATGCTGTTCCCATTCATGGGATGGATTGTAAAAGCGACTTACAAAATCGTGCCGGGCGAGGACGTGACGGCGGAAGACGAGTACGAACTGCCCCATATCGGGACTGGAAAAATCCTGTCTACGACGACTGCAGTGGTAAATGGAATCGCTGAGATTGAGCATATGGGACAGGTAGCGACAGAAAATTTGCGGGTCGCCATGGAGGCGCTGTGCAATCCGGACGAAGAGAAGATTAACGAAGTTTACCAGCGGGAGAAATACATTGATTTCATGAACAGCAGGATTACCGATTATCTTGTGCGGGCAAACGAGCTTGTGCTGCCCATTGCGGACGAACGGCTGATTGGCGGTTTGTTCCATGTGGTCAATGACATTGAGCGCATCGGGGACCATGCGGAGAATTTCGCGGACTCTGCGAAAACGAGGCTTGAGTGGGGAATTGATTTCAGCGACAAGGCGAAACGGCAGCTTCAGGAGATGAACGAGAAGGCCGTCAAGATTCTGGAGTACGCGCTTGAGATGTTCAAGAACCGGAACTATAAGCATATGGCGGAAATCCTGCGCCTTGAGGATGAGATTGATGAGTTGGAGAAAAAGCTGCAAAATTCCCATGTAAAACGGCTGACTAAGAATAAATGTACCCCGAAAGCGGGAATGATGTTCTCGGATACGGTTTCGGGGCTGGAGCGTGTAGGAGACCATGCGACAAATATTGCATTTGCGATTCTGGAGCCTGCGGATTCCGGGGCGGACGATGACGACGACGAATAAAAATAATTCTTTACATGGGGCATGCTCTGTGCTATACTTGACAAGTGTGAGAGCCGATGTTCGGTAAATGGAAGCTCCAACCCTTACTTAATATCCGGCGTTTATTGAATTCAGAAGGAGGATAAGAATATGATTTCCAAAGAGAGGAAAGAACAGATTGTAGCAGACTATGGAAGGTCACAGGGAGATACCGGTTCACCGGAGGTACAGATTGCGATTCTGACAGCAAGAATCAACGACCTGACCGAGCATTTCAAGAACAACCCTAAGGATCATCATTCAAGAAGAGGTCTTCTTAAAATGGTCGGACAGAGAAGAGGACTGCTTGCATATCTGAAAAAGACGGATATCGAGAGATACCGTTCACTGATCGAGAGATTAGGTCTTAGAAAATAGGCATATGGAAGGGCGCAGGTCAAGTTTTTGCTGCGTCCTTCATTACAAACTGTCGGAACATGGCTGGTACTTGTATCAGCCGTATTTCGGCAGTTAATTAGTGGATGGAAGTTTTATGCCCGAGACCACTGAAAAGCATATTTTCATCCGGAAAGAAAATGTGTTTTTCAGTAGTTTCGGCAGCTTTCGCCCACAGGAGGAAATGCAGAATAAAAAAGGAGAAAATGTATGTACAAAAAATTTGAGTTGGAGTTAGCCGGGAGAAATCTCTGCGTAGATGTAGACAGGGTTGCGAAGCAGGCGAATGGAGCCGTTTTGATGCATTACGGAGAGACCACGGTGTTGTGTACGGCGACGGCTTCCGAGAAGCCAAGGGAAGGAATCGATTTCTTCCCTTTAAGTGTAGAATATAATGAGAGGCTGTATTCTGTAGGAAAGATTCCGGGTGGATTCAATAAGAGGGAAGGCAAGGCTTCCGAGAATGCAATCCTTACCTGCCGCGTGATCGACCGCCCCATGCGTCCGCTGTTCCCGAAGGATTACCGGAACGACGTGACCCTTGAAAACTTGGTGCTGTCTGTAGATCAGGACTGTTCCCCGGAGCTTACGGCGATGTTAGGGGCAGCCATTGCCACCAGCATTTCCGATATCCCCTTTGACGGGCCCATATCCACAACGCAGGTAGGTTTAGTCGAGGGAGAATTCGTGTTTAACCCTACGGCGGCACAGAAAGAAGTGTCCGACCTTGCGCTGACGGTGGCGTCTACTAAGGAGAAGGTCATTATGATTGAGGCCGGGGCCAATGAAGTTCCGGAGCAGAAGATGATTGAGGCGATTTTTGCCGCCCATGAGATGAACCAGAAGGTGATTGCATTTATCGATACCATCGTGGCAGAGTGCGGCAAGAAGAAGCATGAATATGAGAGCTGTGCGGTTCCTGAGGAATTGTTTGCGGCAATTCGGGAGATTGTACCGCCGGAGGCGATGGAAGAAGCGGTATTTACGGACGAGAAGCAGGTACGGGAGGAGAATATCCGCCAGATTACGGAGAAGCTTACGGAAGCGTTCGCCGAGAATGAGGAATGGCTTGCCCTGCTTGGCGAGGCAGTATACCAGTACCAGAAGAAGACTGTCCGCAAGATGATCCTGAAAGACCACAAGCGTCCCGACGGAAGGGCGATTGACCAGATCCGCCCGCTGGCGGCAGAGATTGATTTGATTCCACGGGTTCACGGTTCTGCTATGTTCACCCGTGGACAGACGCAGATCTGTACCATTACCACCTTGGCGCCCCTTGCGGAGGCCCAGAGATTAGATGGGCTGGATGAGGCAGAGACTTCCAAGCGCTATATGCACCATTATAATTTCCCGTCTTATTCTGTGGGTGAGACAAGACCCTCCAGAGGACCGGGACGCCGTGAGATTGGGCATGGCGCGCTGGCAGAGCGGGCGTTGATTCCGGTGCTGCCAAGCGAGACGGAGTTCCCCTATGCGATTCGTACAGTTTCTGAGACGTTTGAGTCCAATGGTTCTACATCGCAGGCAAGCATCTGCGCGTCTTCCATGTCGCTGATGACGGCGGGCGTACCGATTAAGGCTGCCGTTGCAGGTATTTCGGCAGGTTTGGTGACAGGTGAGACGGATGACGACTATCTGGTGCTTACGGATATTCAGGGGCTTGAGGATTTCTTCGGGGATATGGACTTTAAGGTAGCCGGTACTCATAAGGGAATCACGGCGATTCAGATGGATATCAAGATTCATGGTTTGACAAGGCCGATTATTGAGGAAGCGATTGCGGCGACGAAGAAGGCAAGGACTTACATCCTTGACGAGGTGATGGCGAAGACGATTGAACAGCCAAGGCCGGAGGTAGGGCCGTACGCGCCGAAGATTATCCAGATGCAGATTGACCCGCAGAAGATTGGCGACGTGGTAGGACAGCGGGGCAAGACCATCAATGCGATTATCGAGCAGACCGGCGTGAAGATTGATATTACGGACGACGGTTCTGTGTCTATCTGCGGAACCGACGCAAAGAGCATGGAAGAGGCTAAGAAGCTGATCTATATCATTGTGACCGATTTCGAGGCGGGACAAGTTCTGGAAGGAAAGGTTGTCAGCATTAAGGAGTTTGGCGCATTTATTGAATTCGCACCGGGCAAGGAAGGAATGGTACACATTTCCAAGATTGCTAAGGAGAGAGTAAGGCAGGTAGAGGATGTACTGACACTGGGAGACGAGGTGAAGGTTGTCTGCCTGGGCAAGGATAAGATGGGACGGATGTCGTTTAGTATTAAGGACGTTGCGGAGTAAAGAAAAATCCACCTTTTATAGGTGGATTTTTTTTGCGTTAGTGCTTACGGGGAGGAAGGAGATTTATTTAAACAGAATTTTATTCATAAATACAATGCCTGTACATATATTGGAATTAAGAGGTGGACAGATATGCAAAACGATAGAATATTAAAGGTTCTTCCCCGGAATGTCCGGCTGGCGGTCATAAAGGAACGGCAAAATGACGCACACATGCAGGAATTAAGGCTTCGGGTGGGAAAACCCCTTCTTGCAATCTATGGCGGCAATGAACGGCTAATCGGGAAGGAGCGGGACGGGCCTTACATCGTCACAAGAGAAGACGTAAAGGAAATGTTGGAGTATGTCAGTAATTTTTCCTTATATGCATACGAACAGGAAATGAAGCAGGGATTTATCACAATTGAGGGAGGTCACAGAGTGGGGATGACAGGTCAGGCAATCATAGAAAACGGGAGGGTGAAGAACCTGCGCTATATCTCATCCATAAACTTACGTATGTCCCATGAAGCAATCGGGTGCGCAGATTCAGTATTCCCATACATCACTGAGGAAGGAAGGCTGTGCCATACGCTCATCGTTTCCCCGCCAGGATGCGGCAAGACAACGCTGCTTAGGGACATGATACGCCAGATTTCCGACGGAAACCGCTGGGTTAAGGGCATGGCGGTAGGTGTGGTGGATGAACGCTCGGAAATCGGCGGCTGTTACAGGGGCGTTGCCCAGAATGATTTGGGCATCCGAACCGACATCTTAGACGGCTGTCCTAAGGCGGAAGGAATGACCATGCTCATCCGCTCCATGAGCCCGGCGGTCCTGGCTGTGGACGAAATCGGTTCGGCAGAGGATGTACATGCCACCATCCACGCCATGCACTGCGGCTGTCGGCTGCTGGCGACCATCCACGCAGATTCTATGGAGGAGCTTAGGAAGAAGCCGCTGGTTGACCGCATGGTGGCTGAAAAACGGTTCGAGAGGTATATACTGCTTGGGAAACGGGAACGTGTGGGGCAGGTAAGCGGTCTGTTCGACAGCCGGGGAAGCCTTCTCTACAGCGAGACGGCGGGTGTGTCATGCTGATGAAAACCGTGGGCGGCGCCCTTGTCATCGCAGCCACTTCCATGTGGGGGCATGCCGCGGCAAAGCAGATTGGCGACGGCTACAAAGAGCTTCAATATCTGCAAAAACTCCTGTATCTGTTAAGGAGTGAAATCCAATATGCAAGGTCATATTTAGGAGAAGCATTTCTACAGATTGGACAGAAGGCGTTAAGTCCTTACAGGGAATGGCTTTTAGGGCTGTGTAAGCAGATGGAGAAAGAGCGGGACGGCACATTTGCCGGTATGTGGGAGGAGAGTACGAAGACCTTTCTGGCAGATTCCGGGCTTCCTAAGGAAGAGCTTCTGCGCCTTGCCGCCTTCGGAAACCAGCTGGGAATCGCAGACGCCGAGATGCAGGTAAAGACTCTGGATTTGTATCTGGAAGAAATCAGGCTTTCCATGGAGGAGATGCGTGAAGAAATGAGGACGAAGATAAGGTTGTGCCATTGCCTTGGGGTGATGAGCGGAATCTTTATCACTGTCCTGTTGCTATAGAGGAGGAGTACATGAGTGTGAACCTGATATTCAAAATTGCGGCTGTGGGAATTCTGGTTTCCGTGTTAAGCCAGGTTTTAAAGCACAGCGGAAGGGAAGAGCAGGCATTCCTGACGAGCCTTGCGGGGCTTTTGCTGGTGCTGTTCTGGATTGTGCCGTATATCTATGATTTGTTTGAGTCCATAAAGCGGCTGTTTTCATTATAGATTATGCGGCGGAAAATATATGACGGTAGAAAGAAGGGATTGCCATGGATATGCTGCAAATCGGGATTATGGGCGTAGCCGGGACGCTTCTCGCCGTGCAGTTTAAAAGCGGGAAATCCGAGTATGGGATTTATATTACGGTGACATTGAGCCTGATTATCTTTTTCTGCATCCTGGGGCGTCTTGGAACGATTGTAGAAGCGATGAAGGGAATCGGCAGGTTTATCGGGCTTGATCAGGCGTATGTGGGGACGCTGATTAAGATGCTGGGCATTACCTATGTGGCAGAGTTTTCGTCAGGTATCTGTAAAGATGCGGGATACCAGACGATTGCCGGCCAGATTGAAATCTTTGGGAAGCTGGCGGTGATGCTTTTGAGCCTGCCCATACTCATGACTCTGCTGAACACCATCCGGGAGTTTCTGTCATGAGGAAATGGAAACATGCCTTATTGGCGCTGGCTATGGGCGTCTTGGTGCTGCTTTCCTTTCTGCCGGTGGATGCAAAGGCATCCGAGGGAGCAGATGGCTCGGATATGATAAGCCGGTATGATTTTGATGAAATCGACAGTATGCTTGAGGAAATATTTCCCAGGGAGCAGCTAGGCTTCAAGGAAACTTTGATGGGAATCCTGTCCGGCGACTTGGATTTTTCCATTCATTTACTGGGCAGGCTGGTGGCAGACCAGTTGGGATACGCATTCAAAAGCAGCCGGGATAGTCTGATTCATATGTTGGTCATCGCACTGCTGGCCGCCTTGTTTGGCAATTTTTCCAAGGTATTTAAGAGCCGACAGATTTCCGATATCAGTTTTTATGCCCTGTACCTGCTGCTCATTGCCCTTGCAATCAGTTCCTTTGAAGCCGTGGTGGACTGGGTGCGGGGAGGAATCGAGGCGCTAGTTGCCTTTATGGGCGTGTTCTGCCCTCTGTATTTCCTTGCCATCTCCGTAGCAAGAGGGAGTATTACTTCCGTAGCTTTCTACCATATTGTGCTGTTCCTGATTTTTTTGACGGAGGTTTTAATTCTGAACTTTCTGCTGCCTATGCTCCATATCTATATGATGGTGCGGGTCTTGAATTACCTGTCGGATGAAGACTATCTGAGCAAATTTGCAGAATTAATCGAGATGGCCGTGTCTTGGATTCTCAAGACGGTGCTTGCCTGTATTGTGGGGTTAAACGTTATCCAAGGCCTGATTAGCCCTGCAATCGACAGTGTGAAGCGAAGCGCCATTACCCGCAGCGCAGAGGCCATCCCTGGAATCGGCGATGCCATCGGCGGCATGGCGGAAGTGGCCATTGGAACAGCCGTCCTTGTAAAAAACGGAATCGGCATGGCGGGAGCAGTGATTTCGGTTGCCCTGTGTATGGTTCCTCTGGCACAAGTCGCCTGCATCGCACTTCTCTACAAACTGGCAGCCGCAGTCATACAGCCGGTCTCAGATAAGCGGATTGTGGGCTTAATTGAGACTGTGGGGGATGGGTGCAGGATGCTGCTTAGCGTGGTATTTACGACTGGATTTCTGTTTCTGCTGACGATTGTAGTGGTGGCGGCGGTCACGGGAAATGTATGAGGTGTGAGGATGTTTTCTTATTTGTATGAATGGATTATGAATCTGTCATATTACATGGTCATGGTAACGGCAGTCATGCATATCGTCCCGAACTCCGATTATAAGAGGTATATTCGGTTCTTCACCGGACTTGTGCTGGTGCTTATGCTGACAGACCCAGTCCTTGGGCTGCTGGGCGCAGGGGATTTGTGGCAGAACCTCTATGAAAGCCCGGCATACCGGGAGCAGGTGGAGAAGATGGAGCAGGCTTTGCAGGATTTTACGGGAATGTCAGAGGATTTTGAGGAGGAATCTAAGGAGAGAGACCAGGAAGATTTTGCGGGCAGTATGGGAAGCGCAGGAACAGAAGAGGATGCTGGTACGCAGATACGAGTGGATGAAATCAAAATTGGAAGATAGCAGTGGGAAGGAGGGAAGGAGGATGCATTTGGAAGAAAGAAAAAAGCAGTTGTTTACATTTTTCGGAAAGATTTCCCCAAAAAAGTTAAAAAAAGACCAGCTTCTCATTCTCGTGCTTGCAGGAATCCTGCTGCTCGTCATAGCGATTCCCACAGAAAAGAAAGGAGATGGGAAGGGGAAAACAGAAACAGGCCTTAGCCTGAGCGAAGGGAAGACGGAAACCAATCAGAACGAATACTTATATAATCTGGAGAGACGCCTGGAGTCTGCGCTTTCCCAGATGTCCGGGGCTGGGGATGTGACGGTGATGATTACGCTGAAATCTTCGGCGGAGAAGGTGGTGGAAAAAGACCTGTCAGTGGCCAATGAAGCAGTCTCAGAGTCGGACAGCCAGGGGGGCAAAAGGACGACCCAGAATGCAGAACATGGGGAGACGACCGTGTACAGCGACGGCGGACAGACAGGAGAGCCTTATGTCAGCAAAGAGTTAAGTCCTCAGATCGAGGGCGTGGTGGTCATTGCCGAGGGAGGCGCGGATTCTGTGGTCAAACAGAATATAACTGAGGCAGTTCAGGCATTATTTGGCATAGACACGCATAAGATTAGGGTAATGAAGAAGAGTTAAAATAATGTGGCAGAAGTAGGAGGAAGAACAGTGAAACAAATCGTGAAGAAAAACCAGATCATTATTGCGGCTTTGGCTGTCATGATTGCGGCGGCAGGATACCTGAATTATTCGGGGAAGATTTTCGGGGACAAGAAAGAGGCGGAGACGGCAAATGCGGATCTTGCCAACCAGGAGCTTCTGGATATCTCAGAGGAAGACTTAGCAAGCGCATCGGACGACATCGAAAGCCAGGACGGGGAAGGGTCTGACGGAAGCGTGGACGGTACGCCGGGCGAGGCGGTGCTGACAGGCGGCGAAGCAAGCGCAGTTGTGGCAGAGGCAAAAGTGGCAAGGGAACAGGTGCGGGCAAAGAATAAAGAGTCCCTGCTCGAAATCATCGACAACGAGACATTGAGCGACGCACAGAAACAGGACGCCGTGAACCAGATGGTGGCAATGACGGATTTAGCGGAAAAAGAAGCCGCAGCCGAGACCCTTCTTGCATCCAAGGGATTCAACGAAGTGGTGATAAGCCTGACGGCGGACACGGCGGACGTAGTGGTAAATGCGGCGGACCTAAGCGACGCGAACCGGGCGCAGATTGAAGACATCGTTGCGCGTAAGACCGGGGTGGCGGCGCAGAACATTGTGATTACGCCGGTAAGTACCCAAGGGAAATAAGACATTTTCAGACGTTTTCAGAACCTTTCCAGCAGAAAAACATTTACATTGAAAAAGAAGTTTATTATAATAGTCTATAGTGAAAATTTGTGGGCAGGATGTATTCTGCCCATATTACTCAGGAGGACGGACATGGCAAAGGGACAAGTTAAGAAGGCACAGGTTCAGAAGGTTCAAAAAGCGCAGGTGCAGGCTGAAAATACAATATTTGCTCTGGATATCGGAACGCGGAGCATTATCGGGATGGTCGGAGTCGTAGAAGAAGAGAAGGTCAAGATTATTGCCATTGAAAAGGTAGAACATACGGAACGGGCAATGATTGACGGACAGATTGAGAATATAGAGAAGGTAACGTCCTTAGCAAGAAAGGTGAAGGCGCGTCTGGAAGAAAAGGTGAATTTTCAGTTAAGCCGGGTCTGTGTTGCCGCGGCTGGGCGCGCCCTTAGGACGAAGCGCGCGGAGTATGAGATTAACCTGCCGGGCAAGCAGTTGATTGACGACGAGATTATCAGCCGTCTGGAGGCGGGGGCAATCAACAAGGTGGAAGAAGCCTTTGATGAGGAGAATAACGCCAAGGAGGATATGCGCCGTTTCTATCTTGTGGGATATACGGTGTGCCAGTATTATCTGGATGACTATCGGATTTCCAGCTTAAAAGACCACCGGGGACAGGATGTGAAGGTAGATTTGATTGCCACCTTCCTTCCCAGCGAGGTAGTGGAGAGTCTGTATACCACCATGAACAAGATTGGCCTTGAGGTAGTCAGCGTGACGCTGGAGCCGATTGCGGCAATTAATGCGGCGATTCCTGAGAATTTGCGGCTTTTGAATCTGGTTATGGTGGATATCGGGGCAGGTACTTCGGATATTGCCGCATGTACGGGCGGAAGCGTGACCGGTTATACCATGGCGACGGTAGCGGGGGACGAGATCACAGAGGCAGTCATGCGGGAATATCTGGTGGATTTTGGGACGGCAGAGATCATGAAGGCGCAGATTGAACAGGAAGAAGTCATAACCTTTACGGATATCTTAGGGTTCGAGCGGAAAGCGTCCAGAGAAGAAGTCATCCAGTGCATCCAGGGTACTACGGAAGTCCTGTGCAAAGAGATTGCGGCGAAGGTGCTGGAAGTAAACGGAGGCGCGCCCTCCGCATTGTTCCTTGCCGGAGGCGGAAGTAAACTGGCAGGGCTTAGGGAAGGGATTACGGCGGCTCTCCAGATGGATGCGAACCGTGTTGCCGTTGCGGGAAATAATTTCCGTATCAGCGCATTTTCCGATGAATACGACCTGAATAACCCGGAGTATGCGACGCCCCTTGGGATTACGGTGTCCTCCGGGCTGAATCTGATTAACGATAGTTTCCGCGTGACGCTGAACGGAAGGCCTGCGAAGTTATTCCGCAGCGGAAGTTTTACGGCTCTGAATCTTCTGATGATGAACGGTTATAATTTCCAGGATATTCTGGGGCGTCCGGGAACCAGCCTGCCTGTGACGGTCAACGGGAAGCGGAAGGTGTTCTATGGTACTGCGGCGCAGCCGGCGTCTCTGTTCATTAATAAGAAGGAAGGCAAGCTCTCCACGGTGATTCATGCGGGGGATTGCATTGATTTTGTTCCGGCGGTTCCAGGCATTCCGGCGGAAGCGTATCTGGGGGATATCGAGGGAGCCGAAGAATGTCTGGAAATCACGCTGAACGGAGTGTTCATGCCTTTAGAGACGCCCCTCAAGATTGGTGATATCATCCGGATACGGATGCCTAAGAAAGAAGAGGCGGAGGAAGAGGGAGCCGTGGAGGAAGAAGGAGCGGCAGATGCGAAGGAAGATAGACCTGCTGACATGGAGGAAGATGGAACGGCAGACGTAAAGGAAGACAGGTCCTCAGACGGAGCAGATGGAGAAGAGAATGCCGGGCCACTGCCTGTGACGGAAGAGAAAACTGGCATTGTGTCTGAAACGGATGAAAGGGAGAGCGGTTCCGTGGAAGATATAGATGCGGAAGAAGATATAGATGCGGAAGAAGATATAGATGCGGAAGAAGATATGGATGCGGAAGATGAGGAGGATGTGGGAAGTGCGCATATAAGTATGGCGAAGAGCCAGCCGGCTGGACAGGCTGTTACGGAGCCAGAGAGCGGGGCAAGACGGATGCAGGTTGCAGACGCTGTGGCAGAGATTAAAAACAGGGTTGAGCGAGAAGAGGAATCCTTGAAGAGGGATGCTATGCCGGAAAAAGGGCATCTGTCCCAGAACCGGACTGTGAAAAAAAGGTGGGAAGAAGATGACGGGGAGGATGGCCAGTTAGAGTTAGATTTTGGGATAGGCGGGACGCAGCCGAAGCCAGCTCCGGCAAGGACAGGGCAGACACCGATTTTGGCAGGAGGAAGGGAATCGGGAATCCCGGCGTCGGGAGCGCCAGGGACAGCCGGAATTAAACCACAGGCTTCCCGCATGGGAGGAGGAGGTACGATCCTCTTTCAGCTCAATGGTTCTCCCTTGCGGCTGCCCCGCAAAGAAAACGGGGGTTCCTATTACTTGATGGATTTGCTCCAGTATTCGGGTATCAATCTCAACAATCCGAAAGGGACGATTGAACTGATTGTAAATGGGGAGCCAGGTATGTTCCAACAGAAACTCCGTGAAGGAGATTCGATTACGATTGAAGAAAAGAAGATATAATTTTTGTTTGGGCTATGTGCATGATTTTGCATATAGCCTAAAATCGGCTATAATCAAAGTGTTATTCCACAGATGGAAACAGGGAGGCTGTTTGAGATAAAGGTATCCGCAAAAAAGAGGAGGCAATATGTCAAGGACTGTAGGAATTGGCCATCAGAATTTTGAAAAATTGATAACAAATGATTACTTTTATATTGATAAAACGAAGTTCATTAAAGAATGGTGGGAAAGCGGGGATGAAGTCACACTGATTACCCGCCCAAGGCGTTTCGGAAAGACGCTGACTTTGAGCATGGTGGAGAACTTTTTTTCCGGCTCTGATGCAGGCTTTTTGCATACTGGCAGAAACAGTCTGTTTCAGGGACTTGCGATCTGGGAGGAGGAAAAGTACCGGGGACTACAGGGAACCTGGCCAGTGATCTTTTTAAGTTTTGCAAAGGTGAAAGAAATATCCTTTCGGAATGCAAGGCAGAAGATCTGCCAGCTCATAAAGAATCTCTATAATAAATGTGATTTTCTGCTGGAAGGCAACTATTTGAATGAAGATGAAAAAAAGGCATATCGGGATATATCTGCTGACATGGACGATTATCTCGCATCGGAATCCCTGTCGAATCTTTCCGATTATCTAATGCGTTATTACGGAAAAAAGGTTATCATACTTCTGGATGAATATGATACGCCGATGCATGAAGCCTATGTAGGCGGATACTGGAATGAGATGGTTTCTTTTATCAGGAATCTGTTCAATTCCACGTTTAAGTCCAACCCTTATCTGGAACGCGCACTGATGACAGGGATCACGCGGGTCAGCAAGGAGTCTGTTTTTTCTGACCTAAACAATTTAGAGGTGGTGACTACGACCTCTGAAAAATATGAGGATTCTTTCGGCTTTACCCAGGAGGAGGTCTGGGAGGCCCTGAAAGAATATGGGCTGTATGAGCAGCGGGAGCAGGTGCGGCGCTGGTATGACGGCTTTACCTTCGGCAAAAAGCCAGACATCTACAATCCCTGGTCGATCATCAATTATCTGGACAAACGCCGTTTCTCCCCATACTGGGCCAACACCAGCAGCAACGGCCTGGTGGGGAAGCTGATCCAAGAAGGCAGCCCGGATTTGAAGATTGCCATGGAAGATCTGCTTTCCGGCAAACCGCTCCATGCACAGATTGACGAGCAGGTGGTATTTAGTATGCTGGATGCCGACGAAAATGCGGTCTGGAGCCTGCTTCTGGCAAGCGGATATCTGCGGGTAGAGCAGTTTGTGTTTTCCGACAGCGGATATCCGGAATGCAGATTAAAGCTGACCAACTGGGAAGTTACTGTGATGTTCAGGAGGATGGTGGCCCAATGGTTTAGGCGGCCGGCTTCTGCCTCTGCATATAATACATTCATCAAAGCGTTTCTGTTGGGGGATGTGGATGCTATGAATACTTATATAAACCGGGTGGCTTCCGCTTCCTTTAGTTACTTCGATACCGGCAAAAATCCTTCTGAGGAGACGGAGCCTGAACGTTTTTACCATGGTTTCGTGCTTGGGCTGATGGTTGAACTGGAGGACAAGTACAGGATCACATCCAACCGAGAGAGCGGCTTCGGAAGATATGATGTGGTGCTGGAGCCTCTCCTGCCTTCGGAAGACGCTGCGATTATCGAATTCAAGGTCTGTAACGCAAAAAAGAAGCAGTCTTTAGAGGATGCCGTAGCAGAAGCATTAGAGCAGATTGAGCGGATGCAGTACGCTGCGGACTTGGAAGCAAAAGGGATTCCGCAAGAGAGAATCCGGAAATATGGTTTTGCATTTGAAGGAAAGAAGATTTTGATCGGATAGTTTCTTCCGATGCATTAAAACCGTATCAGGAGAGCAAAATATTGGATATAAGGGTATCTTCTATAAATTTTTACGGTAACGGGAAAGGGATTTAGGCTGTGCTGCTGGAGATTGACTACTGCATATCATTAATGCAACTTCAAAAATATTCTGACACCGAGCTGTGTCAGTTATTCATATACGCAAGCCGGGATAAGAACGATATTTTCCGGGCAGACTGCACGTACCGGATGTGCATTATGGAACTCAACCGGAGGAACCATGACCGATGGCCCTATGAGATGGACGTGATTTCTTATGTCAATATTTATGACGAAGACGGGGAGCTTATCTTCGGGTACGGCAGGCAGTATCAGATGTTCATTATCCAAGGGGCCGTTTTGGTGTATGACGACGGCTGGGTTCCTTATCTGTTCAGCAGCAGGGAAGAGGATATTAGATGCATATGGAAATATTTCTGCGTGTCGCGGGAGGATAAATCGTGTTCGGAGAGGATTACGAGTTAAGGATTACGAAAGGATGGCTAATAGATAAATCAAATATTTAATTTATTTATATAGGAAATATCAATTTGAACATTCCTGATTTCGCCGGGGAAAAATGTTGCCAGCATGGCGACAAACCCCAAGATTCTGCTTCTTGACGAACCGCTGTCCAATCTGGATGCCAATCTTCGGCTAAAGATGCGGGAGGAGTTGAAAAGCCTTCAGAGGAAACTGGGGATCACGATGATTTTCGTGACCCATGACCAGGAAGAAGCGTTAAATATTGCAGACAGGATTGCAATTATGGAGAAGGGGGAACTCATACAGTACGATACGCCTATGAATATCTACCACAATCCTGCCAATGATTTTGTGCGGGGATTTTTGAAGATGGATGAACTTGTATGGGCGCAGGATGGGACTCTTATGAAGGTAATTAAGAAGATTTGAGAGAGATTGTGCTATTAGAGGCAGGAGATGTTCGGGTCTCCTGCTTTTATCTTGTTATTCCGGATTTCTTATGTTAAAATTGCAGATAAAGTGTTGTTTATGGAAGGAGTGGGAAGGGATATGGACAGTATGGATAAAAGTTTTGACATTTTTTTCTTTGATCTGGATGGGACATTGACGGATTCTTCACTGGGAATTACGAATTCGGTCATTTACGCCCTGAAAAAATTTGGAATCGAAGAGACGGACCGCACGAAGCTCTACTCCTTTATCGGGCCGCCGCTGACGGATTCTTTTGAAAAATTCTGTGGTTTTACAAAAGAACAATGTGCAGAAGCGGTCCGATATTACAGAGAATATTACCGTGAAAAGGGAATTTTTGAGAACCATGTCTACGACGGGATGGAAGAGGTGTTAAAGGAGCTTAAAAGGCGGGGGAAGACGCTGGTGGTGGCGACTTCCAAGCCGGAACCATTTGCGCGTCAGATTATCGAACATTTTGGGCTGGATCCATATTTTGACTATGTGGCAGGAATGGAACTTTCCGGCGGACGCGGCACGAAGGAAGAGGTCATCCGTTATGCGCTTTGTGCCTGTAAGATTGCGGACAAGTCCAAAGTGTTGATGGTGGGAGACCGGGAGCATGATGTGTTCGGGGCGCACGCCGCAGGAATGGAATGTCTGGGGATTCTATATGGATTTGGGACAAGGGAAGAACTTGTAAGCGCAGGTGCAGATTATATTGGAGAGACTGTGGAGGGGATTCTTAGGTTTTCATAAGAGAGAACCTTTTGGAAGAATGTCAGAAAGATTAGGAGGATGAAAAGAGTCTAATGAAGAAAACGATTTTCGTATTGCTGGATGCATGCCAGTACGAAGCCGGAACCAGAAATCTAGGATATCTTGAGCATTTGATTGATTATAAAATGGGTTCCAAATACAAGGTAAGAGGTGAGCTGCCCTCTTTATCAAGGCCTATATATGCCACGTTGCTCACCGGCCTGCCGGTCTGCGGGCATGGAATCACGTCCAATGGGACGGTCAGGACCTTACAGGGTGAGAATCTTTTTTCCATGTGCAAGGCGGCGGGAGGAGTTACGGCGGCAGCAGCATACCATTGGATGAGTGAATTGTATAATGAAGCAGCTTTTAAAAAGCATGAGGACAGAATCCGGATTCGGAAGGGCGGCATGATTGACACGGGAATTTTTTACTGGGCAGACGATTATCCGGACTCTCATCTTTTTGCGGACGGGGAGTACCTGCGAAAGGAGTTCGACCCGGATTTCCTCTTATACCATTCTATGGGAATTGACTTTTGGGGACATCGAAAAGGGGCGGGAAGCCCGGAATATGAGAGCGCCATAGCGAATGCAGATTCGATTCTGTCCCCATTGATGGAGGTATGGCGAAAGGAAGGGTATCAGGTTGTCATTACTGCGGATCATGGGATGAATGTACTTGGAAACCACGGCGGCACGGATACTGCCCAAAGGGACGTCCCTCTGTACATTTTCAGTGATGCAGTCAAGTGCGGAAGGTTTGAGGAGGAATACATTTCACAGCTTTGCGTAGCTCCGCTTCTGTGCCGTCTGCTGGGGATACCGCCTGCCGAGAATATGGTGGGGTTGTCGGAAATTCAGTTGGCAGCAAAATAGGAAAATAATTATGTTTTTGCTTGACAAAGGGAATAGATATTGTTATGATAAAAAAACAGAACGCACTCTGTTTTTTGTATAGGAAAGAAAGAGGTGCATTATGCAAAGAGTTTATTCATTGATTGTTGACAATACCACAGGAGTCTTGAGCCGGATATCCGGGCTTTTCAGCAGACGGGGATATAGTATTGACAGTATCACTGCCGGCGTGACGGCAGATCCGAGATTTACGAGGATTACCATTGTTGCGTCAGGGGACGAGCTGATTCTTGCACAGATTGAGAAGCAGGTAAGGAAACTGGAAGACGTGGTAGAAATTAAGGTGCTGAAGCCTGAGGAGTCTGTGTACCGCGAGCTGATTATGATTAAGGTACGGGCAAATAAGGCGGAGCGGTCGGAGATTATCTCTGTGGCGGATATTTTCCGCGCTAAGATCGTGGACGTAGAGAATGATTCCCTGATGATTGAGTTGACGGGGAACCAGTCGAAGCTGGAAGCATTTTTGAACCTGTTAGACGGATATGAGATTCTGGAACTTGCCAGGACAGGGATTACCGGGCTGTCCCGCGGGAGCAAGGATGTTACATATATAGACTGAACTTGCATGCCCTGAGGGCAGGCGGGCTTTGCCCGATAAAGTATGTAAAACAGGAATTCAGCTTTCATGAGCTATTTTTCTGTTTCACAATATTATTTCAACATATTTCATTTTTTAATGTAGGAGGAATGCTAAAATGGCAAAGATTTATTACCAGGAAGATTGTAATTTATCATTACTGGAAGGAAAGACGATTGCGGTAATCGGTTACGGAAGCCAGGGACATGCCCATGCCCTGAATGCAAAGGAGTCCGGCTGCCATGTAATTATTGGCCTGTACGAGGGCAGTAAGTCCTGGGCAAAGGCCGAGGCCCAGGGATTCGAGGTCTATACGGCGGCAGAGGCGGCAAAGAAGGCTGATATTATCATGATTCTGATCAATGACGAGTTACAGGCAGCTATGTATGAGAAGGATATTGCACCGAATCTGGAAGAAGGAAACATGCTGATGTTCGCCCATGGTTTTGCGATTCATTTCGGACAGATCGTGCCTCCGGCAGGCGTGGATGTAACGATGATTGCGCCTAAGGGACCGGGACATACGGTAAGAAGCGAGTATCAGGCCGGCAAGGGTGTTCCGTGTCTGGTAGCGGTAGAGCAGGATGCTTCCGGCAAGGCTCTTGACAAGGCTTTAGCATATGCTCTGGCAATCGGCGGGGCAAGGGCAGGCGTCCTTGAGACAGATTTCCGTACGGAGACCGAGACAGACCTCTTCGGCGAGCAGGCGGTTCTGTGCGGCGGTGTCTGCGCATTGATGCAGGCAGGTTTCGAGACTCTTGTTGAGGCGGGATATGACCCGAGAAACGCTTACTTTGAGTGTATCCATGAGATGAAGTTGATTGTAGATTTGATTTACCAGTCCGGATTTGCGGGAATGAGATATTCTATCTCCAATACGGCTGAGTACGGCGATTATATTACCGGACCGAAGATTATTACAGAGGATACTAAGAAGGCGATGAAGAAGATTCTGTCCGATATCCAGGACGGAAGCTTTGCCAAGGAATGGCTGACGGAGAACAAGGTGGGAGCGCCGCATTTCCGTGCCATGAGAAGAAATGCTGCGGAGCATGAGTGCGAGAAGATCGGCGAGGAGCTTCGTAAGCTGTATAGCTGGAGCGATGAGGATAAGCTGGTTAATAATTAATACTTGCGCGGCTTAGCTAGTACACCGAATAATAAGTAACCAGCCATATAACTTGTCTGATTTTCCATCTGCGTCGTTGTCGTCAATCGGCGTAGCACCCACTACGCCTCATTTCTCCGCCTTGCATATGAAAAATCATCCTGCGTTATATGGCTAGGAACTTATTTTTCGGTGTACTAGAATGATAGGGCGCACATCCTGAATGAGTGGAAGGATGTGCGTCTTTTGAAATCTTCATTTTTATGTTAAGTATGTTCCGTTGAAGCCGATATATAGATATATAGATACCTCTGATGTGGGAAAGGAGCGGATGAATATATGGATATTGCAGGATTATCATCAGTTATGTCTATGGAAAAGTTACAGATGAATGTTGGATATGCCATGATGGCTAAAGTCATGGACGCCATGGAGATGTCAACCGAAGCGATGGCTGAGATGATGGATGCGGCGGCGCAAGTCTCAGGCGGTGCATCGATACCGGGGCTGGGAGAGAATATCGACATACTTGTCTAATGTATCGTGTCAGCATAAGAAGGTTTTGCAAGGAGCGAGACCGTACAGGGAGCGAATCTGAAGGTTATGGGAATCTTCGGGTTCGTTTTTTTAAGCATCCGAACTCGAAATTTGTAGAAAGTTGCGAACTGTTTTACTATATTCCGACAGCAAAATCCGTTACAATAGATACAGGATTATTTAAGGGGGATAAGGGAAAATGCGTGAGAAGGAGCTATCGATTTGTATCTGGATTCATCATATAGCAACACTGATTGGCATATCGGAAGGTATGTATTATCTGTTGGCGGGAAAGCAGCGATTTTGGAGAAGCTGCGGGGTATTCTTGCTCACGGTTCTTCAATCATGGGCAGGAATAAAGATTATGGCTGATTTAAAAAGGGGCAAGTCAAGGCTGGACGACAGTTACCGTAATCTGGAAAAGATAAAAAGCAGCAGGAGACAGAGACAGGGGATTTTGTGGGGGATGGCGCTGGCGTCCACATTGTTCAAGGTCTTGCCGGTGCGTTTATTGGGACAATGAAACATGCGTTCCAATGCATATTCCCTTTTACGCCCGCATAAACTACTGTAAAATCCATGAATGGCATTTTTATGAGACCGAAAAGACAGAGACAGGAAGAGGAGAGTCATCCTTTCAGGAATAAAATTGCGGAATTGTCAGAGCTGCCCAAAGACGTAGCCTTAGGCATGCCAATCCTGACCGTCACCGGGCAGATGGAGCTGTGCCTTGAGAACTACAGGGGAATTCTCGAATACACAGATTCTCTGGTGCGCATCCAGACCAGGACCGGGCAGATCCGTATTACCGGCCAAAAACTTCAGGTAGTCTATTACACCAACGATGAGATGAAAGTGACCGGCCATATACAGTCTATTGAATATCAGCGGTAATAAGGAGGTACGACATTGCTGTTAAAAACGATCCGATACATCAAAGGATACATCCGCATCCGGATTACAGGATACTCAACCGAGCGATTCTTAAATGCGTGCAGCCATAAGGGGATTGTATTGTGGGGGCTTACGCCGGTAAACCGTGCATATGAGATGAACATAGAGACAAAGGGATTCCGGCAGCTAAAACCGATTATCAGGAAGACGGGAACAAAAGTAGTGATTGTGGGGCGGTTCGGTCTTCCTTTTTTTTTACATAAATACCGCAAACGGAAATTATTTTTTGCAGGGGCTTTCCTTTCTGTGGCTCTCATATTTCTCATGTCCAGATATATCTGGAACATCGACATCCGAGGGAACCTTTCCTACACGGACGAGACGCTTCTTCGTTTCCTTGCAAGTACCGAAGTGACCAATGGGATGCCTGTGTCCGAGGTGGACTGCGCAAGGATTGTAAAAGACATCCGTAAGGAATATAATGACATTATCTGGGTTTCTGCTTCCATCAAGGGTACACGGCTGATCATACAGGTGAAGGAGAACGAGGATTCCCTTCCTGCCATGGATATGGCTGGGACGGCTGGGGCGGAGTCTGAGCTGGGGGAGGCGGGAAACGGGGAGGCTCAGGCCATGGACATTGTTGCCGACCAGGACTGCGTCATCACCCGAATCGTCCCCCGCAGCGGAATCCCAATGGTAAAGGAAGGGCAGGAGGTGAAGGCAGGGGATCTTCTGGTGTCCGGGCAGGTGCCGGTGTTAGACGACGCAGGGACCGTGATTGCCTACCAGTACCATAAGGCGGACGCAGACATTCAGGGGAGAACGTCCGTCGAATATCTGGATGAGACAGATCTGGCTTATATGGTAAAGGAATACATGGATGTTGAAAAAATAGAGTATACCCTGAAAATCGGCAGCTACTTCCTACGGTTCGGCTCAATCCGGAATTCTTATGATACATGGGAAATGAACGGGTCCGAGAAACAATTGTGCATCGGTGAGAATTTCTACCTTCCCGTTATCTGCGACAAGAGAACGGCAAGGCCCTACCGCCCTCAGGAGAAAAAATATTCAAAAAAAGAGCTTCAAAAGATATTAAGCGCAAATTTTCAGCGATATTGTAAAGATTTGGATAAAAAGGGGGTAGAAATTATTGAGAATAATGTTAAAATATACACAGGGTCAAAAAAAGCCGAGGCAAGGGGGACGCTGACTGTCCTTACGCCCATCGGGACATTGGCCCAATCTCAATTACTGGAAATCCCGGTAATCGAAGAACAGGACGAGACAGGAGAGTAGCGGATGGGATTAATGGAGGCAGTCATCGACATACCGACAGAACATGAGGCGAACGTGTTCGGCCAGTTTGATGTTTTTGCGAAGAAGATAGAACGGACGCTTCACGTAACCTTTATCGCAAGGGGCGAGAGCGTGAAGATTATGGGGGAAGCGGCGAACGTGGAGAAGGCGAAGAAAGTCCTTGTCCAGCTTGTGGGGCTGTCAAGAAGGGGCAGCACGATTCAGGAGCAGAATGTGGACTATACCCTTGCCCTTGCCATGGAGGACAGCAAGGAGAGTATCCTGGAGATTGACGCGGACATCATCTGCCATACTTTGCAGGGCAAGCCGATTAAGCCTAAGACATTGGGACAGAAAGCATACGTGGACGCGCTGCGCAGGCAGATGATTGTATTCGGCTTAGGACCGGCGGGTACGGGAAAGACCTATCTTGCCATGGCGATGGCAATCACTGCGTTCCGCAACAATGAGGTGGGAAGGATCATCCTGACGAGGCCCGCCATAGAAGCAGGTGAGAAACTGGGTTTCCTGCCCGGGGACCTGCAAAGCAAGATAGACCCCTATCTTCGTCCCTTATATGACGCGCTGTACCAGATTATGGGGGCGGAAAGTTTTCTGAAGAATTCGGAGCGGGGGCTGATTGAGGTTGCACCCCTTGCATATATGAGAGGCAGGACCCTTGATAATGCCTATATCATTCTGGATGAGGCGCAGAATACGACGCCTGCCCAGATGAAGATGTTCCTGACGAGAATCGGGTTCGGCTCAAAGGTGGCTGTGACGGGGGACACGTCACAGAAGGATCTTCCCGCCGGACAGGTATCCGGGCTTGACGTGGCGGTTTCCGTCCTCAAAAATATTGACGATATTGCAATCTGCAGCCTGACCAGTAAGGACGTGGTGCGGCACCCGCTGGTGCAAAAAATCGTGAAGGCGTACGAGGAGTACGAGAATCGCAGCCGGGGAAGAGACGGCGGCATGAAGCGGAACAGGGAAGGCAGCAGAGAGAAAAGGAGAAGATCATGACACTTTATTTTGAAGAAGAGGGAGAAATTACACTCCCCCTAAAGTGCCGCGAGATTGCAAAGAAGGTGGTAGAAACAGCCCTGGATGTGTTAAATTGCCCCTACGAGGCGCAGGTGAGCCTGCTGCTTACGATGAATGCACAGATACAGGAGATGAACCGGGAATTCCGGGGAATGGATAAGCCTACGGACGTGCTTTCTTTTCCTATGATTGAATATACGGAGCCGGGGGAGTTTGATTTTCTTGAGGAGAGGGACGACTGCTTTGACCCGGAGACGGGTGAGCTTGCGCTGGGTGACATCGTTATTTCCAAAGAAAAGGTCATTGCACAGGCGGAAGAATACGGGCATTCCCTCCTGCGGGAATTTGCGTTTCTAACCGTACATTCCGTCCTCCACCTGGCCGGGTACGACCATATGGAAGAGGCCGGGCGTCGTGCCATGGAGGCGAAGCAGGATGAAATCATGGATGTCCTGAAAATATTACGATAAGAGGGAGCATTTTATGGCTGAACGACGAAGAAAAAGAGACAAGAATTTTCTGGTCCAGGGTTCCATACTGGCGTTTGCAGGTGTGATTACCAAGATTATTGGAGCCGTTTACCGGATTCCGCTTACGAATACCGTAGGCACGGAAGGAATGGGGTACTATAACGTAGCCTTTTCCATCTATACCATTGCCCTGATGCTTACCTCTTACAGCCTTCCGCTGGCCGTCTCGAAGCTGGTGTCGGCTCGGGTGGCTGTGGGGCAGTACCGGAACGCCTTCAAGGTGTTCAAATGTGCGATGATGTTCGCAGTGGTTGCAAGCGGCGTGGTTTCGCTGGCGATTTTTTTCGGCGCTGAATTTATTGCGGATACGCTGATGTCCATGGATTTAAGCGTCTATGCCCTGCGTGTCCTTGCGCCCTGTATTTTTGTGGTAGCGCTTTTGGGGGTAATCCGAGGATTCTTTCAGGGAAATGGCTCCATGATGCCTACTGCGTTTTCTCAGGTAATCGAGCAGATTGTGAATGCGGTCGCTTCCATCGTGGGAGCTTATCTGCTTCTGAAGACGGGGATGGAGGTTGCGAAGACAAGAGGAGATGATTCCTACGGCCCGGCCTATGCGGCGGCAGGTGGCACGGTGGGAACAATCATGGGGGCGTTTGTCGCCCTGCTGTTTGTGTTCGTGGTGTTTATCGCATACTATCAGTTGTTCCGCAAGAAGATGCGCAGGGACAAAAGCAGGAAGAGAGAGAGTTACCAGAAGATTTACCGGGTGCTGTTCCTGACCATTGCGCCGGTTATTTTGAGTGCGACGGTTTACAATATCAGCGACTTTCTGGATACTGCGATTTTCAATAATATTATGGCGGCCCAAGGGTATAAGAAGACGGAGTACGCAAGCCTCATGGGTATCTTTGGGAGCCAGTTCAACACGTTAATCAACGTGCCGCTGTCTGTGGCGACGGCCCTTGCCGCGTCATTGATCCCAAGCCTGGTGGCCACAGTGCAGACAGGAAGCCGCAAGCAGGTACATAACAAGATCAATACGGCGATTCGGTTCAATATGATGATTGCAATCCCCTGTGCCGTGGGGCTTACGATTCTGGCAAAGCCTTTAATGGATCTTCTGTTCTATACGGAAGATAACACGACGGCGGCGCTGATGCTGCAGCTTGGGGCTGTCTCCGTGGTATTTTTCTGTCCGTCTACATTGACGAATTCGGTACTTCAGGGGTTGGACGATATGATGACGCCTGTGAAGAATTCTTCGATAGCGCTGGCGGTCCATGTAGTTTCTCTGCTTGTGATGCTGATTGCATTCAAATGGAACATTTACGCCGTAGTGATGAGCAGGACCGTTTTTGCGGCCACGGTCTATATGCTGAACTGCCATGCGCTGCGGGAGCGGATCGGCTATGTGCAAGAGCGGAAGCGGACGTTCATTATACCGACAGTGGCATCGGGGATCATGGGAGCAGTGGCAGTGATTGTACATTTGCTTTTCGAGCTGTTTGCGGGGACAAGGATTGCGACAATATTTGCATTGCTGGCGGCGGTTCCTGCCTATGGCATTGCGTTGGTGCTGCTTGGCGGCGTGACGGAAGAAGAGATTGAAGGGATGCCAAAGGGAGCGGCGCTTCTTACTCTTTGCCGGAAAATGCATTTATTTAGGGATGTTTATCATTAAATTGAAGTTTTGGTATAAAAAATGAAAAAATGACCGATACTGTACTTAAAAAGGAGTTGTCCTTATGAGAAATAAGTTAGGTATCGGTTTTTTTGCGGTTATGATTGTGGCGTTGATGTTGGTCACAGGAGCTTACCAGTTAAGCTACCAGAGGGCGAAGGAGCAGATGGAGGTCAAGATGCAGGCAGCACAAGAGACTCGGGCAGAGGGGAGCCAGAAGGAAGACGCTTCTTCCGTAAACCCGGACCCTGCTTCTGTCGCGGCAGACGGACAGGCGTTGAAAGAAGATTGCTATTACCTGATGGAGGTAAACGGATATGTTGTGGTCTATCTAAGCGACAAAAAGACGCCTTATGAGTATACGGATATCAAGTATGACGACCTTCCGGCGGAACTTAGGGATGAGATCCGGAATGGGAAATATGTGGAGGATGCCAAGTCTCTCTATGGGTTCCTGGAGAATTATTCCAGCTAAGGTGCAAATCATTTGTAGACTTTCGGGGGAAGATAGTGTAAGATAGGATGAAGGCAAAGACAGTTTCAAAAAAGATACGGGCAGGCGTTATCAGATGATTTCATGGATTGGGAAGCTTGTAGGATAACGCCCTATGGAGGAAGCGGCTATGGATGAACAGAAAATTGCGAGGATCAACGAATTGTACCATAAGTCAAAGTCGGAAGGGCTGACAGACGAGGAGCGCAAAGAGCAGCAGGTCTTACGGAGGGAGTATGTGGATTCGTTTAAGCGAAATCTGCGCGGTCAGTTAGACCAGATTTCGATTCAGGAAGTGGATGGTTCGATTACGAACCTGGGTGAGAAGTTTGGAATCAAAGAAGGAAATTAGGCAGAGAATCCGGCGGGAACGGGCGAGGATGGACAAAGAACGCTGGATTCAGGATACGGACAGGATTGCCGCCGCCGTAATCAGCCATCCGTGGTTTTTAAGGGAGAGGGATCTCTATATTTTTATAGATTGTAAAGGGGAGGTCGGGACAGGCAGGATCATAGCGGCGGCATTTGAAAGAGGGAAGAATGTGTGGGTTCCCCGCGTAGAGGGGGATGCCATGCTTTTTTGCCGTATACGGGGGATGGATGAGTTAAAACCCGGTACATATGGGATTTTAGAGCCCACAGGGATGGAAAGCCCCAAGGGGGAAGAGGGGCTGATGGTCATGCCGGGGGTGGCGTTTGATGAAGCCTGCCACCGTGTGGGATATGGCGGCGGCTTTTATGACAGGTATCTTGCGAAACATCGGAAGCTGCGCAGGATGGCGGTTGGTTTTGAGTTTCAGGTGTTGGATGAGGTGCCCTGTGAGGAACATGACGTATGCCCGGAGATTCTGGTTACGGAGCGAAGGGTGATTGGAGCAGCGAGTGATTGGAGTGGAGAGTATATGCAGAATGGATTACCGAAAGATCCTGTGATGATGTTAAGCGTTGTGAATACGAAGCTGAGGGATGTGTATCATACGTTGGATGATTTGTGCCTGGATATGGGCGTGGAGAAAGAGGAGATTGTAAGGAAGTTAAAAGGGATTGGTTACGAATATGACGGGGAGAGGCGGCAGTTCGTATAATGGTATCAGGTGTTTGTGCCTGATGTAATCCCTGAACCGGAGGAATTAGAAGCCATAACGTGTGAGTAAACCAGATTCTGAAAAGATATGAGAGGAGTGAGGATAGAGAGAGGTTATGGAAAGAAACATAAGTGTTATAAAAGATGTGAATGGAAATCAGATTGTAGTAATAAATGACATACGTTTTAAAGGCAGACAGAATATTGACTGGGATGAGGTTGAGCAGTATTTAAAGCTATATGTTGGAGAATTTGTAGAAATTGCTGAAAGTAAAGAAATCATATATATAGGCAATGATCTTCCAGATGAATACACAGGATCCAATTATACGGCAAAGTTGAAAGGTACTCTTGCAAAGGCGAAAGCTAATGCTGCACAAGGAATTCCTGAGATGGTTGAGATTGCCGAAAATAAGAGATTCCGGGAAAATTTGGCGAAAAAGCATGATAAAAATGCCAGATTTGGCTGGTACCGATATGATTCTCGATTTGCCCTTCCGATTTTTGATGACGATGGAGAAGTTTTGCGTTATAATGTGTTTCATGTGGAACTTGTTATAAGACATGCAATGGATGGGAAATTGTATCTATATGACATCATAAATATAAAAAAAGAAACGAGTACCCCGCTTGAACCATAGGCTGTACGGTTAAAAACTCATTTCTTATTTTTATTATATGATAGAAAGGGAAAAAAGTCAAGAGAAATGTATAACGAAATTCATTTAGATAAAATAGATATAGCTGAAGAGCCGCCGATAGAGGAACCGGCCAGACAATACTATTTCATGGCAAAATGCCGGGAGTGGGTAAAAGACTTTGAGCAAAAAAACGGCCGTTTGCCCAGTGCATGTGTAACGACCTTCGGGTGCCAGATGAATGCACGTGATTCCGAGAAGTTAAGGGGAATCTTAAAAGAGATCGGTTATGCGGAAAGCCCGGAAGAGCAGGCGGACTTTGTCATCTATAACACCTGTACGGTCCGTGAGAATGCCAACACCCGCGTATACGGAAGGCTTGGGCAGATGAAGCCGCAAAAGAAGAAGAATCCCCATATGATGATTGGGCTTTGCGGCTGTATGATGCAGGAGCCGGAAGTGATAGAAAAGTTAAAGAAGAGCTACGGGTTTGTGGATATTATTTTCGGAACCCACAATATCTATAAGTTTGCGGAATTGGTGGCAACCCGCCTTGAGTCGGGACGGATGGTAATTGATATCTGGAAAGATACGGACAAGATTGTGGAGAATCTTCCGAACCAACGGAAATACGGGTTTAAGTCAGGGATCAATATTATGTTTGGCTGCAATAATTTTTGCAGCTATTGTATCGTCCCCTATGTGCGGGGACGAGAGCGGAGCCGGGACCCTCAGGCGATTATCCGGGAAATCAGGCGGCTTGTGGCGGACGGCGTAAGCGAAGTGATGCTCCTTGGACAGAATGTGAACTCCTATGGAAAGACGTTGGATACGCCTATGACATTTGCCGGGCTTTTGCAGGAGATTGAGAAGATTGACGGGCTTAGGAGGATAAGGTTCATGACGTCCCACCCTAAGGATCTGTCCGACGAGTTAATCGAGGTGATGGGACGTTCTAAGAAAATCTGCAGGCATCTGCATCTTCCCGTCCAGTCGGGGAGCACGGATATCCTGACGAAGATGAACCGGCGCTATACGAAGGAACAGTATCTTGAGCTGGTTAGAAAGATTCGTAAGGCTGTGCCGGACATTTCCCTGACTACGGATATTATCGTGGGATTTCCGGGAGAGACGGAAGCGGACTTTGAAGAAACCCTCGACGTGGTCAGGAAAGTGAGGTATGACAGCGCTTTTACATTTATCTACTCGAAACGGACGGGGACGCCTGCCGCCGTGATGGAGGAGCAGGTGCCAAAGGATGTGATTAAGGAGCGGTTCGATCGGCTGCTTGGCGAGGTGCAGGCGATTGCGGCAGAGACTTGTGCAGTCCATGAAGGGACGGTGCAGGAGGCGCTGGTAGAGGATATATGCAGCCACGACCCAGAGATGGTGACAGGAAGGCTTGGCAATAACCTGTTAGTGCATTTCCATGGGGGGAAGGAATTAATCGGGCAGTATGTGGATGTGGCTCTTACGGAGTGCAGAGGGTTTTATTATATTGGAGAGATGGATGCGATACGGAAAAATCCATAGATAGAATGGGGTTGTCAAGATTTCCCGACAACCCCTTAATTGTGATTTATTGTGTAACAAATGCTTTCAGTAAATGATAAGTATTCATCATGCCATCCGTATGGGAACGCTCATAATTGTGGGAAGCATATACGCCGGGACCAATCAGTCCATGGCGGATGTCATATCCGCTTTTCAGCGATGCATCCGCGTCGGAGGTATAATGTGGGTAGACGTCAACTGCATAATCAAGCTCGTACTCCCTGGCAAGTTCGACCAGTTTTGTAGTTAGCTCATAGTCATAAGGTCCCACAGAATCCTTCGCACAGATGGAAACCATATGCTCCGTACAATCCAGGCCGTCTCCCACGCATCCCATGTCTACGGAAAGCACTTCCTCTGTGTCAGAGGGAAGGCAGGAAGCGCCGTGCCCCACTTCTTCATAGACTGTGAACAGAAGCGTGACCTTGCGGCCCAGGGTAATCTCACCTGCCTGTACTGCCTTGGCAAGCCCAAGGAGAATGGCGGCGGAAAGCTTGTCATCCAAAAAACGGCTTTTGATATAGCCGCTGTCAGTTATGACCGTGCGTGGCTCCATTGCAATAAAGTCTCCGTTGTGGATTCCCAGCTTCTTCACTCCCTTTTTGGAATGGACGTTCTCATCCAGCAGAATCTCCATATGGTGTTCCGTCTTTTCCTTCTTCTTGTCAGCCACATGCGCCGAAGGATCCGTATTTAGGACTACGCCTGTATAGGTCTGTCCGTCGCGGGTATGTACGGTACAATTCTCGCCGTCGCAGGTGTCCCATTGATGCCCGCCGATGGTGGTCGGGCGAAGATGCCCGTTATCCTTGATTTTCCGTACCATTGCCCCAAGCGTATCCAGATGCGCAGAGAGGACGAGAGGATTTCCGGAGCCGCCGAGAGTTACTGTCACGTTTCCTTTGTTTGAACGCTCCGGCTGGTATCCAAGGTCACGTAGTTTCCCCATTACGTGGTCTGTAATCCTTTGGGTATATCCGGAGGGACTTGGAATCGATGTAAGTGTTGATAATTGTTCTAAAATATAGTCTTTCATATAAAATCCCCCTTTTAGATTGGAAATAAAATATAGTATTTACTATAATAATCTATTTTCTGGAAAGATGCAAGACCTGTTGCGAAAAAATTCAAAAAATAGTATAATTTTCTTATCATAAGAAAGAGCAGGATACAGGACAAATGGAAACGGATATCATCACGCAGATTGACAAGCATTATCTGTCTATGACGAAGAAACAGAGGCAGGTTGCAGACTATATCAAAGAAAATATTGATACCATGTCGTTCATTACTTTGAAGGAGATGAGCAAAGAGCTGGGTATCACGGAGATTACGATTCTGAATGCATGCAAGGTTCTGGGGTATAATAGTTTTAATGAGGTAAAGTATGAGGTGCGTAAGTATATCAACGTCAATCGGAGGATGGTTTTGTACAGCCAGAATGATTATTTTAACATTACACTGCCGGAGTATGAGCTGAGCGATAAGGAACGGCTGCTGACGGAAATCTGTCTGGAAGAGAGGGGATTAATGGACGAATATGTCAGGAATTTTGACAGCCGGCAGATTATGGAGGCTGCAAGGCTTTTCCTTGAAGGTTCTAAGATTATATTATGTGGGAGGGGAATGTCATATATCCTCTGTCAGTGGCTTGCTTCAGACCTTGGGGGCGTACAGATCCCGACCATGATCACAAACCCGGAACTGAATGAAAGTGTTTTTGCAACGCTGCCTGCGATTGGCGCGGATACGCTGCTTGTGGCGATTTCCTTTCCGGATTATTATTTTATGACGGAACAGATCGCCAGATATGCGAAAAAGAAGAGGGCAAAGGTACTTAGCATCACAGACAGCCCGGAAGCGGGAGTGGTGAAGTATGCAGATATGTTCCTGACGGTCCGCAGTACGACGCGGATGTTCTTGAATACGGCATCTGCGCCCATGGCGCTGATCAATCTGCTTGTATCGGCGATAAAGATTGAAAGCGGTATTGAGGCAGGGAGCATCGGGCAGGAATTCGGGAAGCTTTTTGTCTGACCGTATAATTTGGGTAAGGAATATCATGTCTGCTATAGTAAGATAATATATGGCAAGATGTTTTTCGTAAAAATTGACAAATATTGTATTGTAAAAATATGCAACTTGTACAAAGTTGCATATTTTTTTGAATATCTATATTCAAAAACTGTAGCATTTGCTATAATAGAAAAAAGATATATGAAGTATAGACATTATTTATACTTCATCAAACCAAAAGCATAAAGGAGGCTAATTTATGAAAAAGAAATTAGTGGCAGCGCTGCTTGCGGCGACAATGGTTTTATCACTTGCGGCATGCGGCGGCAAGGATGGCGGAGGTTCCGGCGGGTCAGGAGGTTCCGGCGGCGGAGAAGAGATGTATTATAATAACTATCTCATGACAGAACCGTCCACGCTGGATTCCATCAAGGGGAATGACAATTACAGCCGTGGAATCCTGATCAATACCATGGAGCCGCTCACACGTCTTGTGGAGAAGGACGGAGAGCAGGTGAGGGAGGCCGCAGGTGCAGAGAGCTGGGAATCCAATGAGGACGGTACAGTATGGACGTTCAAGATCCGCGACAACAAGTGGTCTGACGGTCAGGAAGTAACGGCTGCAGATTACGCTTATGGTATTACACAGACCTTGAACCCGGATGCAGGTTCCCCAAACTCATTCTTTACCGCAAGCTTTATCAAGAATGGCTCCAAAGTGGTGAACGGAGAGGCTTCTGTGGAAGAGTTAGGAGTGAAGGTTGTGGATGATAAGACGTTGGAGATTACGCTGGAAGCTCCGACACCTTATTTCATGTCACTGACCGATACAAGGGCATGTTATCCGGTGCGTCAGGATTTTGCGGAGAAATACGGAGAGACTTATGGGTCAGAGGCAGAGAATTTTATTGGGAACGGACCTTTCAAGATTGACTCATGGGTACATAACTCTGAGATTACGCTGGTGAAGAACGAGAATTACTGGGATGCGGAGAATGTGAAGCTTGATAAGATTCATTATGCCATCATCAATGACGAGACGGCGGTATTTAATTCTTTTGACAGCGGACAGTTAGATACTTGTTCCACAGGTTCAGAGGAATGGGTGGGACGTTTTGAGAAAAAGGAAGGCGTAGAGAGAATCGATGCGGTTATTCCTTCCATGCGTTTTGATTTCTTTAATGTGAAGGATGAGTTGTTCAGTAACCTGAATATCCGTAAAGCATTCGTGCTGGCAGTAGACAGGGAAGACATGGCGAAGACCATTTACCAGGACATGCATATCCCGGCATACTGGTGGGTGCCGCAGGCAGTTTCTACCGGTGAGCTTGGGGATTACCGCGACCAGGTAGAGGGACCGCTTGAGAAGATGGCGAAAGAAGAGGATGCAAAGGAGCTGCTCCTGAAAGGAATGGACGAGCTTGGGCTGGGGAGCGACCCATCTAAGATTACGGTAAAATATTCTCTGAGTGCAACCACACAGTGGGCGCGTAATTATGGCGAGTATGTACAGCAGAAATATAAAGACGTCCTTGGCGTCAACATCGAACTGGATTTCAATGAATGGTCCACGTTCCAGCAGAAGACCAACAGCGGAGAATATCAGATGGGCAATATGACATGGAGTACGGACTATGACGACCCAATGTCCATGATTTCCCTGTTCACCACAGAGAATTCCAGCAATATTCCTACTAACTGGTCTAACGAGGAATTCGACTCTTTGATTGCACAGGCAGGAAAAGAGATGGATGAGGCGAAGAGAGTGGAGCTTTATGCACAGGCAGAGCAGATCCTTTTCAATGAAGGATGCAATATCTGTCCGCTTGTCAATGAAATGCAGCACATATTCCGTTACAGCTATGTGAAGAATGTAGATAAGAAGTTTACGTCAACTTCCGGAGCAAAGTACATATATATTGAAGGAAGATAGGTAGCTTTAAGAAGAGGTTGTTGGAAAATGTTGGATGTCATTTCCCGACGGCCTCTTTTTCATATCTGCCGCAGGATATCAAGAGGCAGATAGTGAGGACGTATCCTTGATCGGCCGATTTGGGGATACGGATTGAAATTTGAGAACGGAAAGGAAGAGATTATATGGCAAAATTTATCGCAAAACGTGTCGGATATATGCTGCTTACGCTGTTCATCGTTATCACGGCAACCTTCTTTCTGATGCACAGCATCCCCGGAGACCCCCTTGCGCACATGGCAAGGAACCTTCCGGAGCAGACCAGGGCGAACTATTATGAGAAATATGGGCTGGACAAGTCCACACCGGAACAGTATGTGATCTTCATGAAGAACCTGCTTACCAAGGGGGAGATGGGGGAATCCCTCCGGTATCCCGGGCGTGAGGTCACGGA
>CAJTDD010000024.1 GCA_910574885.1 Lachnospiraceae bacterium
CCTGCGTAGAGCAGTAAGACCCCTTGAAGACGACAAGGTAGATAGGGCGGAGGTGGAAGTGCAGTAATGTATGGAGCTGACCGCAACTAATCGGTCGAGGGCATGACCAAAGGTGGATAGGTATAAGAAAAAGATGGATGATAAGAGAAAATTTAGTTAAGATTTCTTGTATGCAGTTTTGAGGGTACATAATATAATATGTCAGAAAAAAAGTGATTGATAGGATTCAGTCACTTTTTTGCTTTACATGAATTTTTTATGCGCAGACCCGTGCAAAGGAATTCTATGATATCGTTAGTCTAATATAGAAAGAAGGGATTGGGTGCTTAGGATTGCAATCTGTGATGACGAAAAATATGATAGGGACAGAATTCAAGCCCTGCTTTTGGAATATCTTGAAACGCATAATCTCAATGCATCCATAGATTTATTCTCATCCGGTAAGGAATTTCTTTCAGAAAGGGACAATCTTGTGAAATATGATATCGTGTTCCTGGATATCAATATGGAAGAAATAGACGGTATCCAGACGGCTCAGGAGATGCGCAGCTTTCAGTCTGATACTTGTATTGTACTTGTGACTGCATTTATCAATTATGTGCTGGAAGGCTATAAAGTAGGGGCTGTCCGTTACATCATGAAGGATGCCCTTGATGTACAGATAAAGGAGTGCATGGATGCAATCATTCAGAAGATGCAGTTTCGGGAGATCACGTTTCCCTTTCTGGAAGGCGACAGGACGTTGTATACGGACAATATCCTCTACGTAGAGAGCCGGAAGCATAAATGCATATTTTCCTGCATGGAGAGGGAAAACGTGACCTATCAGTTGTACGGCAAACTTGATCAAATTGAAATTAAGTTAGAAAGATATGGATTTCTTAGGATACATAAAAGTTTCCTTGTAAACATGAAGCATGTGAAAAGAATTAGCAATTACATTGCCGTGATGGACAGCGGGGATGAATTCCCGGTGTCACGTCTCAGGTTTACAAAAGCCCGTGAATCCTTTGTTGCATATAAGGGAGCGATGTAGCAAAGCTCGAATCATATATAGAAGCAGAATCTATAAAGAGGATGGATAGGAACGATGTGGATGGAAAGAATTATGAGATGCCTTGCGCTTAGTTTCCTGAATGGAATCAACTGTAGCCATTTCTTTGGAACATTGCTGTCACGGAAACGACGGACAGATGGGATGGTATGTCCTGCAGCTGTGGCATTTGTTGCGGAACAACTACCTACCTTTGCATTTATGGCAGGATTCTTGGTGATTTCATTTACAGAAGCTCCAGGCTATCTGTTACAGCCAATTCGAGTAATGATAATCCTCGGTGTAATCATCCAGATTTTTTATCAAGCAGGAATCGGAAAAACCTTCCTCTTTACTGTATTCTGGTGTGCAATATACTGGACACTGAATCTACTGGCAGTTTCAGTTGTATATGCCATGCCCCAGCATTACAAAACATTACAGGGAATATCGGATTATTTCTGCGGTATTCTGTTTTTGTGCCTTTCCCTGCTTTTTCACCATAGATGCAAAGGCTGGTCGGAAGGATGGGAAGAAACAGGCTTACGCCGTTTTGCATGGCTTCCGGTGTTGAGCCTTGTCGTGTCAACGCTTTTGAGCATAACGGTTTGGTATACGGATTCGCTGGATAAGGCAGGCGTCGTAGTGGTAGCAGCCGGATATAGTATTCTTAACGTCTTGATTTTCTATTTTATCGGAAATATCCTTGAGAAAGAAGCAAAGATACGCAGAGTACAGGTCACACAGATTCGGATGCAGAACCAGATAGAGATGGTGGAGAATATTCAGAAAAATGATATGCGCTATCGCCGGTATCTGCATGATTATAAGAATCAGCTGGGATGTATTCAAGGCATGTTGAAAGACGGACTTACAGAAGAAGCGATTTGTTACATCGAAGAATTGAATGGGAGTATCCGAAAAGGTGAGGATTCTGTCAATACGAATCATCCGGTAGTGAACACTGTGTTGAATCAGAAATACCTGCATGCTCAGGAGAAAGGAATTACTCTGGTAATGGCAGTGAATGATTTGTCCGGGCTAACGATGGGCAGGGAAGAGATTGTCACGCTGCTTGTGAACCTGCTGGACAATGCAATTGAAGCTTGTGAGAAGCTGGATAGGAATCGGCTGATACAATTTAAAATGATGCTGGAAGACGGGGAGTTAACTCTCTCCGTGCGCAATCCGGTGAAAGAGCCGGTTACAGTCAAGGGTAAGCGGATTCGTACTACAAAGGAGGATAAGAACAGTCACGGATTTGGAATGTTAAATATTAACAACGTGATTGAGAAAAACCATGGGACGAGTTTTCTGGAATGCCGGGACGGGTGGTTTTATTTTTCTGCCGTGATACCGGGAGTTAAAAAAAAGCTGGTCAAAAATCACGCTTCTTAGGGAATGAGTGGGATTTTTACATAAAAAGAAAGAGAGGATAAACTATGAGATTCAGAGAGTTAGGGAAGACAGGTTTAAGGGTCAGTGAAATCGGGCTTGGCGGAGAATGGCTGGAACGCCACAATACGGAAGAGGTAAAGGCAGTCGTTGACGCTTGTGAGAAAGAGGGGATTAATATTCTGGACTGTTGGATGTCCGAGCCGAACGTCCGCTCTAATATTGGCCTTGCGCTGAAAGGCCGGCGGGAAAAATGGATGATTCAGGGACATATTGGTTCTATCTGGGAAAACGGCCAATATGTCCGGTCAAGGGATTTGATGAAAGTGAAGCCGGCTTTTGAAGATTTGCTGGCGCGTCTTCAAACGGACTATATAGACTTGGGAATGATTCATTTTATTGATACTGCAGAAGAGTTCGATCGGGTAGTGAAGGGTGAATTTATGGATTATGTAAGGCAGTTGAAAGCAGAAGGGAAGATTCGCCACATCGGCATGAGCACCCATAACCCTGAGACTGCCAGGATGGCGGCGGAAGATGGCGAGATTGAGATGATTCTGTTCAGCATTAATCCGGCGTTTGACATGATGCCGCCTGTGACGGACTTAGAGGAGTATTTTGCAGAAAAATATGATGAAAATCTTGGAGGAATCGCCCCGGAGCGGGAGGAACTGTATAAATTCTGTGAGCAGAAGCAAGTGGGAATCACAGTCATGAAAGGATATGCAGGAGGACGCTTGTTCCATGCAAAGACTTCGCCTTTTGGGGTGGCGCTGACGCCGGTACAGTGCCTCCACTATGCGCTGACCCGTCCGGCGGTGGCTTCTGTGATGGTGGGATTCGACAATCCCCGGCATGTAGACGAAGCCGTGGCATATGAGACGGCTTCGGAACAGGACAAGGATTATGCCAGTGTCCTTGCAGCGGCGCCTAGCCATGCATTTGCCACGGGCCAGTGTACCTATTGCGGTCATTGCGCGCCTTGCCCGTCTAAGATTGATATTGCGATGGTGAATAAATTATATGACCTTGCTGTGATGCAGGAAGAGATTCCAGGAACGGTACGCGCCCACTATGGGGAGCTTTTGGCAAATGCATCCGACTGCATCGGATGTAAAGGCTGTGAGGACAGATGTCCGTTCCATGTGCCGATTGCAGAGAGGATGCAGAAAACGAAAGAATTATTTGGATAGTGTGCTGACCGTCTTTTTGTGCCATCTGGCCGTCGATTTCTGCCTTGTGGGTTGCAAATATTCCTGTATGTTTATAGGATGTAAGCAGAACAAGGAGAAATGGAGGGCCAGACATGAAATTATTCAGAAACTGCAAAAACTATATGGGAAGGAGCCGTGGGAAGGGAATCTATGCAATTCTTGCGGCTATGGTTCTTGTTACTGCCTGTGCGGGAAGGACGAAGGCTTTAGGGACGGATTCCCCGCAGGAAGCGGTTGAATCTGTGATGCAATCGATCAAGGAATTGGACTTGGAAACCTTTAATGCATATACGGACAATTACGAGGGAATGAGCTGGAATTTTATTGGTTTTTGGGTGGAAAAGGAGTATAAAGTTTTTCAGGATTTATTGCAGCCACGTATATTTGGGAGCAAACGGTACGAAGAAAAGCATAGGTTTGCAGAAAAGACCGTGGAAGGGCTGACATGGGAGATTGGCAAGGCCGAGGAGAAAGAAGGAGGCAGGAAAGCTACGCTTGAGCTGACGCTGACGAATAAGGATATAGGGGAGGCTATAGAGCGTTATACGATGTGGGTCATGGAGGACGCTGTGAATGACGCAGGATTTGGCGTTGTTCCTCTGGTAAAGAATCTTTCGATTGCCATAAATGAGTGTGACGACGATTTGATTCGGTTCATCGATGAGACAGAAGAAATGAGGACGGTACATGTTACGGTGACGGCATATGAGGAAGGCGGCAAGTGGAAAGTGCATCTTACGGATGAATTCATCAATGCATTTATGGGAGATATAGATTCAGAAGAGTGATATATAAGCAATCGGGGAGAGCGGAATTAAGTGATAAAGATATAGGGGGAGAGACTGAACAGGGTTGTCAGGAAATGAGCGTAATGAGCGTGCGTTTTCTGACAACCCTGTTTGTGTTGTATTTTAGATGAGTCTCGTATTATTACATCATTTACTGAAAAGAGCGGGGAATTTTATATAGTAAGCTATTGAATAAAGGAGGAAGGAGGATAAGCTGAAACAGTTTTATTCAGTGATATGTTTTATCTGGATATAGATAGTTTGCTATGGATTTATGAAAGCCATGTGTTGTAATAGATATTATAAATAAATATAGATATTGATTATAATTATCAATTTAACTTTTGCAGAATTTTATGCTAAAGTATCTCTTGGACGCCATCATATACTGTAATATGTGGCAGGTAATTTTATGCAGTTTAGGAGAAAATTATGTCAAAAAAACAAAAAGATTATGTGGACAGCACTCAGCTTGCCAACCTAACGAGACAGCAGCTTCGTGAATTGGAGGAAAAAGAAAAGACTACATGGCAGAAGGTTTTGGATTGGATTATTATGATTCTGCCGTTGTTCTGCGGCGCAGTGGCAGTTTTGGAATATTGGATGGTTCCAAACGGAAGCCCCAACGATCATCCGTATACATATGTGGGGTTTCTTGCCGTATTAATTGGCGCATATCTGATTTACTTTCTCTTTTCTGTGGCGAAAAAACTGAGGGGAGACAAAACCGGGCTGGACACGCTCCGCTATCGGGCGCCGCTTTTTTCAGCGTTGTTCTTACTGCTTGCAGGCTATGATTATCTGACGCTGAAAACAGGTATCCTGACACAGCCGTTTGTTCCGTGTATGAACTACATTATCAATATCGCATGGATTGACCGTGCATACCTGTTGGAATGTACATTGCATACGCTGCGTCTTCTGTTCCTTGGATATTTCATCGGGATTGCCCTTGGCCTGGTCACGGGAATCACCTGCGGATACTCAGAGCGAGTGCGTTACTGGGTCAACCCTGTCATCAAATTTCTGGGACCTATCCCGACTTCCACCTGGATTCCGATCGTAATGGTAGTTGCAACGTCCCTGTTTAAAGGAGCGGTGTTCATCATTGCATTGGGGTCATGGTTTGCCGTGACAGTTGCATCCATGACAGGGATATCCAATGTGGACAAGGACTTTTTCGATGCCGCAAGGACGCTGGGAGCGAATTCAAGGCAGTTGGTGTTCCGGGTTGCGATTCCTCATGCGATGCCCTCCATTCTTCAGGGCTGTACCCAGGCCATGAGTTCCGCATGCGTGGCAATCATGATTGCCGAGATGATGGGTGTAAAAGCAGGGCTTGGATGGTACATGAACTGGGCAAAATCATGGGCGGCTTATGATAAGATGTTCGCAGCGCTGTTTGTAATCTGTTTTATATTTACAATCGTTACGAAGGCGTTAGATCTAATCAAGAAGCGTGTATTAAGATGGCAGAATGGAGTTGTGAAATAGATGGCAGAGAAGAAGGTTACGTTAGAGATTAAGAATGTATCGAAGAGTTTTGCAAAAGTAGAGAATGACGAAGTTACCCACGCGCTGAACGAGATTGATTTAACTCTGGAAAGCGGTGAGTTCGTCAGTCTGGTAGGCCCTTCCGGCTGTGGAAAGTCCACCATTCTCCGCCTGGTCGCAGGCCTGATTACGCCGACTACCGGGAAACTGACCGTAGACGGGAAGGAGATTACGGAACCGTCTCCGGAAAGAGGCATGATGTTCCAGAAGTCTACATTATTTCCATGGCTTACGGTTGAAAAAAATATAGCGTTCAGTCTGAAGATGCAGGGAAAGTTAAAAGGAAATGAAGATAAGGTGGAACGTCTCTTGAAGGTCATTGGACTGGAAGCGTTCCGCAATGATTACCCGGGGCAGCTGTCCGGCGGTATGGCACAGAGGGTTGCACTGATGCGTTCGCTGATTAATGAGCCGGATATCCTGCTTCTGGACGAGCCGCTGGGGGCGCTGGATGCATTTACACGTATGAATATGCAGGATGAGATTTTGAAAATCTGGCAGGCAAAAGGACAGCTTGCGCTCATGGTGACTCATGATGTGGATGAGGCGGTCTACATGGGAACCCGTGTCATTGTCATGGACGCAAACCCGGGACGCGTAGTGGCGGATATCAAGATTACCGAAGGATACCCGAGAGACCGTTCTTCGGCGGCATTTGTTGAGTACCGGAATGAGATTCTGAACCGCCTGCATTTCGGCGGAAGAGGGTAATTTTATCTTTTTGTTCCAGTAAATCAACACGGAATAATGTTTCCGCAATGATTTTTATGGATAAATATTTTAAGAAAAAAGGAGAAAAAGTACTATGAAATGGATGGATGTCAAACGTCTGGCAGCAGCGGCAATGGCTGCGGCTATGACGGTATCATTGGCTGCCTGCGGGACACCGGGAGAGCCGGCAAGTAAGGATGATTCAGCAAAGACTGAGAGCAAAAGCGAAAGCAAGAGCGACGATGGAGCAAAAGCTGACGTAGAACGTCCGGAGGCAGTTTCTGAGGAAGACTGGGAGGCTATGCAGAAAGAGCCGGTGTTTGGCACGGAGATTCACTACCTGTTTAACGGCGGCGCTTGTGTGTCTGCGAAATATATGGCGGAAGTGCAGGGATACTATGAAGAATATGGGATCAATGCTACCTATATGGAAGGTGACTCAGTTGTGACTACTGTCGGTACTGGCCAGTGTTTGTGGGGGACAGATCACATTGCGACTATGCTTGTACCCGTAACCAACGGGGTAGACATGACCTTCGTTGCAGGGGCGCATATCGGCTGTAAGTCCATTTTCGTCAATGCTGACAGCGATATTAAGACGGTGGAAGACTTAAAGGGCAAGAAGATTGCAATCCATGACGGTATCGGAAATTCTGACCAGAATATTACATATCGTCTTCTGGACGAGTACGGTGTTGACCCGACGAAGGATGTAGAGTATCTTGATATTGCCGACAGTGCGGCTACGGTAGCGGCACTGGAAAGCGGTGAGGTTGACGCTTCGATTTTCTCAGATTACTTCGTACTTGCAAATTATCCGGAAGATATGCGTATGATCTGTTCCATTACCTATAGCCCGGAATTTCAGGACGAGCCATGCTGTGTAACAGCGATGAATAACAAGTTCATCGAGGAGAATCCGGTACATGCAAAATATGTGGTAATGGCGATTAAGCGCGCCGGCGAGTACAGCCGTCTGAATTCTGAGGAGGCGGTTCAGGCAATGTATGATACGGATAAGATGACCGGAGAGAAAGACGATCAGATGGTATTCTGGGATTCCCTTCATTTTGGGCTGTCTGACGCATTTACCGAGAGGGCGCTGAAAGAAATCGCGGAAGACTATATCCGTCTTGGAATCATCACAGAGAAGGACATGACGGCGGACGATGTAATGGAACTGGCTTGGACGCCGGTTTGCCCGGATGAAGAGATTGAAGGGCTGACAGTCGGCGATCCTGTGGAGCCGGAAAATGCAACTGTTCCTGTAAAGCAGAAAGAGAATCCGGTTGTGTCTGAGAAGTTTGGATTATCAAAATAAATGATCAAAATAATAGATAAAAATACCCGGGGTGCGGTCAGATAAGACTGCGCCCTGTTTGCTATTGCGCAAAAAGGGGACGTATATTTTCCTATGTGAAACTTGCCGTTGTATGATATGATAAATACATCGGCAAGAAATATGAGGAGAAGTGAGCATAAAGATGGAAAAGATTACATATGAATGGGTGAAATCAGGGAGAAGGACGCTTGCAATCCAAATCAGGGCAGACGGCTGTGTAGTCGTGCGTACCCCTTATTCCGTATCCCGTACACAGGTGGAGAAGTTCTTAGAGGAGCGGATGGACTGGATTGCCAGGAACCAGAGAAAGCTGAAAGAAGCGCAGGGGCAGAAGACCGTAATTACAGAGGCAATGCGCAAGGCGGGCGTGGAGAAAGCGAGGGAGATATTCCCGCAGCGTGTGGAATATTATGCCCGTATGATGGGAGTTTCCTACGGCAGGATTACGATTCGGGAGCAGAAGACACGATGGGGGAGCTGCAGCGGCAAGGGAAATCTGAATTTTAACTGGAAACTTACGCTGATGCCTCCGGAAATACTAGATTACGTGGTTGTGCATGAACTGGCACACAGGAAAGAGATGAACCATTCCAGGGATTTCTGGAAAATCGTAGAACAAGTCTTGCCGGATTACCAGGAACGCAGAAAACGTCTTCATGAATTCTCGGCTGCATTTTAAAGAATCTCGCAGGGGATGGCTGGTGAGTGAGAAAGGATGGGATAACAGTTGGAAAAGAAACCATATTTTCCATTATTCATAAATATATCAAAGAAAAGAATTGTTGTAATCGGCGGCGGAAAGATTGCGGCACGAAGAATCGAAGCCCTTCTGGAATTTTCAGATAATATTAGTGTTGTTGCCCCCGAGGTTACGGAGAGGCTGCGGCAGTTAAGCAAGAAAAAGCAAATTCAATGGATTCCTGACGCCTACCATGAGAGCGTCCTTGCTCATGCGGATTTGGTGCTGGCGGCGACCAATGACGCTGACTGCAACATGCGTGTCGTGGAAGACTGCAAGGCGAAGAATATTCCTGTCAATACTTCTCATAAGAAAGAACTGTGCGACTTCTATTTCCCGGGAATCCTCTGTCAGGAGAATCTGGTGATGGGATTCTGCTCGGGTGGGACGGATCACCGGAAGGTGCGGGAAATCAGGGAAAAAGTGGAGCAGATATTAAAGGGAGATTGTTCGTGAAATAATGAACAAAGGTGTCAGAAAATTAACACAATTTAATGTCGTAATTTGTAGATTATTGAAAATTATTATGATAAAATAAAATTTAGTGGATATGGATACATAAGTTACAAAAATATAATTCAAGGGAGGTATAACACGAATGCTTTCTAACAAATCTACGGTTCAGTTTAATGGTACAAAGGAACAGGAGAAAGAACTGTTAGCCGTGATTCACGAGCTGAAGGATGAGAAGGGCGCTTTGATGCCGATTATGCAGAAAGCGCAGGATATCTATGGATATCTGCCTTATGAGGTTCAGAAGATGATTTCCGATGAGACGGGGATACCATTGGAGAAGATTTATGGAGTCGCTACATTTTATTCACAGTTCAACTTGAATCCTAAGGGGAGATACCGTATATCCGTCTGTCTTGGAACAGCCTGTTATGTCAAAGGCTCCGGAGATATTTACAACAAATTGATGGAAAAGCTGGGGATTGTCGGAGGCGAATGTACGCCTGACGGGAAATTTTCTCTGGATGCCTGCCGATGTGTGGGCGCATGCGGGCTGGCGCCGGTCATGATGGTCAACGACGAGGTGTATGGACGGCTCACAGTGGACGATATCGACGACATTCTGGCGAAGTATGAGTAAGGGAGGAATAAGGATAGAATGAAATCTCTGGAAGAATTAAAAGCGATAAGAGAAAGAAATCAGGGGGCTATCGGCATCCGTTCTGGGAATCAGGCTCACGAAGAAGGCACGAAATACCGTACACATGTCCTTGTATGCGGCGGAACAGGCTGTACTTCCTCGGGCAGCCAGAAGATCCGGGAGAGGTTAGTAGAAGAAATTAAGAAAAACGGTCTGGAAGACGAAGTCGGCGTGGTAAAGACAGGATGTTTTGGCCTGTGTGCATTAGGGCCGATTATGATTGTATATCCGGAAGGCGCGTTCTATGCCATGGTAAAGGAAGAGGATATCCCGGAGATTGTGTCCGAGCATTTATTAAAAGGGAATGTGGTAGAGCGTCTGTTGTATGACGAGACGGTCAAGGGGAATAACGAGATTCTGCCTTTGCAGGAGACCCAGTTCTATAAGAAACAGCACAGGGTGGCGCTGCGCAACTGTGGAGTCATCAACCCGGAGAATATTGAAGAGTACATCGGCACAAGGGGATATGAGGCCCTTGGCACGGTGCTGACGACAAAGAAGCCGGAGGAGGTCATCCAGATCATTCTGGACAGCGGGCTTCGCGGGCGCGGCGGCGCAGGGTTCCCCACCGGTTTGAAATGGAAGTTCGCGGCGGCGAATCAGGCGGAGCAGAAGTATGTGTGCTGTAACGCCGACGAAGGAGACCCGGGCGCATTTATGGACCGTTCCGTGCTGGAAGGCGATCCTCACGTAGTATTAGAGGCAATGGCAATCGCCGGCTATGCCATCGGCGCATCCCAGGGGTATATCTATGTCCGTGCCGAGTACCCTATCGCTGTAGAGCGTCTCAATATTGCCATTGGGCAGGCGAGAGAGTATGGCCTGCTGGGAAAGGATATTTTCGGCACAGGATTTGATTTTGACATTGAGCTTCGGCTGGGTGCAGGCGCGTTTGTCTGCGGGGAAGAGACTGCGCTTATGACGTCCATCGAAGGCAACAGAGGAGAACCCCGTCCCCGTCCGCCGTTCCCGGCGCTGAAAGGATTATTTAGGAAGCCGACTATTTTGAACAACGTAGAGACGCTGGCGAACATTCCGCAGATTATCCTGAACGGTGCAAGTTGGTTTGCGGATATGGGAACAGAGAAGTCTAAGGGGACCAAGGTATTTGCCCTTGGCGGTAAAGTAAAGAATACGGGGCTCGTAGAGATTCCCATGGGGACTACGCTGCGTGAGATTGTAGAAGAGATAGGCGGCGGCATCCCGGGCGGCAAGAAGTTCAAGGCAGCCCAGACCGGAGGGCCATCCGGAGGATGTATCCCGGCCGAGCATTTTGACGTGCCGATTGATTATGACAACCTGATAGCCATCGGCTCCATGATGGGTTCCGGCGGATTGATTGTCATGGATGAAGATACCTGTATGGTGGATATTGCGAAGTTTTTCCTGGAATTTACGGTAGACGAATCCTGTGGGAAGTGTACGCCGTGCCGTATCGGAACCCGGCGTATGTTGGAAATCCTGGAGAAGATTACCAATGGACAGGGAACCATGGAAGACTTGGATAAGCTGGAAGATTTGGCGGCACATTTGAAGTCCAATTCTCTGTGCGCACTGGGGCAGACGGCGCCGAACCCGGTACTTTCCACCCTACGTTACTTTAAAGATGAATACATAGCTCATATTGTTGACAAGAAGTGTCCGGCAGGCGTATGTAAAGCCCTTCTCTCTTACAAGATTGACGCGGACAAATGTAAAGGCTGTACCCTGTGTGCAAGGACTTGTCCGAACGATGCGATTACAGGCTCCGTGAGAGAACCCCATATGATTAATCAGGACAAGTGCGTAAAATGCGGCGCATGTATGGAAAAATGCCGTTTCGGCGCGATTTATAAAGAGTAATGGAGGATGGAGAATATGGAAAATATAAATCTTAAAATCAACGGTCTTGACGTATCCGCTCCTTTTGGCTCTACAATCCTTGAAGCAGCGCATCTTGCAGGAATCCGGATACCGACGCTTTGCTATTTAAAAGAAATCAATGAAATCGGCGCATGCCGTATGTGCGTGGTAGAAGTAAAGGGAGCAAGGAATCTGGTGGCCGCATGCGTGCATCCGATCAATGAGGGGATGGAGGTATACACCAACACACCGAACCTGATTGAGTCCAGGAAGAAGACCTTGCAGCTTCTTTTGTCCAACCATGATAAGAAATGCCTTTCATGCGTAAGGAGCGGAAACTGTGAATTGCAGCAGTTATGTCATGAGTATGGCGTGGAGGACGAGGATTTCTATGAGGGTGAGATGAACCATTATGAGCTGGATGATTCCGCCGCCCATATGATTCGGGACAATAATAAATGTATCTTATGCCGCCGCTGTGTGGCTGTCTGTGAGAAGACGCAGGGAATCGGCGTAATCGGGCCGAATAACCGGGGATTTGCGACGATGATTGGTTCTGCGTTCGGGATGGGGCTTGGGGAAACAAGCTGTGTATCCTGCGGCCAGTGTATCGCAGTCTGTCCGACGGGCGCACTTTATGAGAAGGATTATACGAAGCAGATTATCGAAGCCATTGCAGACCCAGAGAAATATGTGGTGGTGCAGACAGCGCCTTCTGTCCGTGCAGGGCTTGGAGAGGAGTTCGGTTATCCCATGGGAACCGATGTGGAAGGCAAGATGGCGGCGGCATTGCGCAGAATCGGATTCCACAAGGTATTCGATACGGACTGGGCGGCAGACCTTACCATTATGGAAGAAGCGAACGAGCTGATAGACAGGGTTAAGAACGGCGGTGTACTGCCCATGATTACCTCCTGTTCGCCGGGATGGATTAAATATTGCGAGCATTATTTCCCGGATATGACGGAGCATCTCTCAACCTGTAAGTCGCCGCAGCAGATGTTCGGCGCCATGCTCAAAACCTACTTTGCCGAGAAGGAAGGGATCGACCCTAAGAAAATCGTGTCTGTCAGCGTAATGCCTTGTACGGCGAAGAAGTTCGAGATTGGAAGGGAAGACCAGAGCGCTGCCGGAGTACCGGATGTGGATATTGCAATCACCACAAGGGAGCTTGCGCGGCTGATTAAGCGGTGCGGGATTGAGTTTACGGCACTGCCGGAGGAAGGATTTGACAATCCGATGGGCGAGTCTACTGGTGCGGGCGTCATCTTCGGGGCGACGGGAGGCGTGATGGAAGCGGCCCTGCGTACGGCTGTGGAGACGCTGACCGGCGAGGAGCTTGCGAATCTGGAGTTCACGGATGTGCGCGGGACGGAAGGAATCAAGGAGGCATCCTACCATGTGGCAGGCATGGATGTGAAGGTTGCCGTTGCGTCCGGGCTTGGCAATGCGGCAGAGCTGCTTAGAAGAGTGAAGGCTGGCGAGGCAGAGTATCATTTCATCGAAATCATGGGATGTCCGGGCGGATGTGTGAACGGCGGCGGACAGCCGCAGGTATCCGGCGATGTCCGTAACTTTACGGATGTGCGGGGCATCCGGGCGGGTGTGCTGTACCGCAGCGATGCAGCGAAGACGATACGTAAGTCACATGAGAATCCGGAGATTAAGAAGCTCTATGAGGAGTATCTGGGAGCGCCGGGAAGTCATAAGGCACATGAGACACTGCATACCAGTTATGTGAAACGGTCTGTGAATTAATATAGATTGCAGATATTAGGGATAGCGCCTTGCTTTTGCCGAAGCAGAGGCGCTATTTCTTGCTTTATAGGAAATTTCGAGTTTTTGTAAGAACTGACCATTACCATAAAACGCGAAATGCGGTATAATATTTTGCAGACGGAGGTGGTCAGGATGATTTACAGACCTATGTATGTGGATAAGATAATGGCTTATGTAAATACGCCGTTTGTGAAGATACTCACAGGAGTACGGCGCTGCGGGAAGTCTACAATTTTGAAAATGATTATGGAAAAGCTGAGCTTGCAAATTATGTCCGTTTGGGAGGATTTCCTGCTCAGTACAGAATATTAAAATTAATTACAAGAACGCTCGTTTGCATTGGCAGACGGGCGTTTTTTGCGTGCAATCCAACCATACAGGTATCAATACGGCGATAAATATTTATTGCAATAGAAATTTTCTATAAATAGCTCTATTCATAGAAAATGTGCGAAGTTTACAAAATTAAATCTTTTGTTTGTATAGGAATGACGATGAAAAATATGTCGAAAAAGTTAAAATAATAACGTATGAAATACAAATTCTAAAAAAGAGTCTGGAGAAGATGAGATGTTTAAAGTAAGTTATTTTTTAGAAGTTCTCCCTGTAATCGCAAGCAAGGTCAACGTCACATTTGAACTGACCATCGTGGCGACCATATTTGCGCTGTTAGTGGGAGTCATCATCGCCATCATCGGCTATTACAAGATTCCGGCATTGTATCAGTTTACCCGGGTGTATGTATCCATTATGAGAGGAACCCCGATTGTGGCACAGCTGTATTTTTTCTATTATGGAGTGGCCCTTTACAGTGCATTTGTGCGCGACATGACTCCTTTGATTGCGGTTGCGGTAGTCATGAGCCTGAACATGGGGGCGTTCATGTCTGAGAGTATCAGAGGCGCGCTGCTTTCCGTGGACGAAGGGCAGAAAGAAGCCGCTTATTCTCTGGGAATGACGAACCTTCAGCTGGTATGGCGGATTATCATTCCGCAGGCAGTCCGTGTGGCGCTTCCGCCATTGTTCAATGATATTATCAACCTGATCAAACAGACGTCCCTGGCGTTCATGCTTGGCGTGCCGGATATCATGGGAGCCGCGAAGATTGAGGGCGCAAGGACTTTCCGGTACTTTGAAATCTATGCGGCAGTCATGCTCATCTACTGGGTAATTATTTTTATCCTTGGATTAGTACATAAGCTTCTGGAGAAGAAGTGTGCGACGATGTATTAAGCGGGATCTTAACTGGGAAGCCGGCAGAATCTGCAAGGCGTCCTATTTAAGATAGATTAAATCGAAAAGAGGAGAAGAAGAATTATGAAGAGACGTTTGATAGCAGCTTTATTAGTGACAGCCATGGCAATGACAATGGCAGCAGGATGCGGGAACAGTGATACCGGTGATTCTGGAAAGGATGAGGCTAAGACAGAATCTGAAGGGACGGCAGATGATGCAGACGAAGGCTCTGATGCTGATTCTGATACCGGATATTCAGACCGGAAAGTTACCCTCGTGACATCAGGGACAGGAGAGCCGTACACCCTTCTGGCAGATGATGGGACATGGACAGGGATTGACGCCGAGATGTGGGCTGAGATAGAAGAGCGTACCGGATGGGAAGTGGAGGTAAAACAGGCGGCATTTGACGCCATGTGGGGAGAACTTGATACGGCCCGGGCAGACGTAGTGGCCAACTGTACTGCTGTGAAGCCGGAGAGAGAAGAAAAGTACAATGCAACGATTCCCTATTATGGAGACGCCCAGTGTGTCATCGTCAATGACAGCAGCAGCTATAAGACGGTAGAGGACTTGAAGGGCAAGGTAGTCGGATGTACGAACGGACAGGCGGCGCAGACGATTATTGAGGATCTCGGAGCGGAGATTGGATTTGAAGTGAAGCTTTATGAAGACAGCGCGGTGGGTATGAATGACTTAATGCTTGAACGAATTGACGCTTATGCCAATACCACGACCAATGTAAATGCATTTTCCCACAATAATGGCGAGGCTGACTTCCGTTTCTTCGAGGAGAATCTGTTGGCGAACAATGTAGCATATTTCCTGCCAAAGACGGACGAAGGCGCAGAGCTTAAAGAAGAACTGGACAAAGTGATTCAGGAAATGTTAGATGACGGAACCATCGGCAAAATCACGGAGAAGTGGATGTTTGCGGATATGACAGAATTGATTCAAAAATAATATAAAGTCAGGAAGATTGGGAAAATTATGGGAACAGAGACACAACTGGTAAAGATTGAACATCTCTATAAAGAGTTTGATGCAGATACGAAGGTTCTGACGGATATCAGCCTTACGATTAACAAGAATGAGGTAATTGCCATACTCGGGCCTTCCGGGACCGGGAAATCTACGCTGCTTCGCTGCCTGAACTATCTGACTGTGCCGACGAAGGGGCTGATCACCATCGGAGATGTTACGGTGGACGCGGAGCGCCATACGAAAAAGGAGGTCATAGAGCTCCGCAGGCATTCTTCCATGGTTTTTCAAGGGTATAACCTCTTCAAGAACAAGACGGCTCTTGAGAATGTCATGGAGGCTCTGACGGTAGTCCAGAAAAAGCCGAAAGCCGAGGCGGAAAAGACGGCTCTTGAGCTGCTTGAAAAGGTGGGGATGGGAGAGAGAAAGGATTTTTATCCGTCCAAATTATCCGGCGGACAGCAGCAGCGGGTAGGGATTGCAAGAGCTTTGGCTGTGAACCCTAATGTGGTTTTGTTCGACGAGCCGACGTCTGCATTGGATCCGGAGCTGGTGGGCGAAGTGCTGAATACCATCAAATCTTTGGCAGAAGACGGGACGACTATGATACTTGTAACCCACGAGATTGGATTTGCCAGAGAGGTTGCGACCCGGATCTTATTCATGGACGGCGGGCGCATTGCGGCAGACGGGACGCCGGAGGAGATCATTGACCATCCGGAGAATCCCAGGCTTAAACAGTTCCTGAATTTTGTGAATCGTAAATAGTATGGAAGGACTGTCGGGAAATGGCAAGGATGGCGTTTCCCGATGGTTCTTTTTGTGTAGAAAGGGCAGGAAGACATGGAAACAGGTGAACAGAAAAATGTAATCGAAAAGATTAAGAAGACGGCGGGAGAGTTAGAGCCAAAGCTGACAGCGATCAGGCGTGAACTCCATCAGTATCCGGAGCTTGGCGTGGATCTTCCCAAGACGCATGAAATCATCAGCCGGGAACTCCAAAAGATACCGGGACTTGAGGTACAGGAGCATAAGGCCGGAGGCTTTGGGATTGTTGCCGTCATGCGGGGGAAAAGGAGCGGAGGGAAGACAGTCCTTCTGAGAGCGGATATAGATGCGCTCCCTATTGAGGAAAAGGGAGAATGGGGATATAAGTCTAAGAATCCGGGCTGTATGCATGCGTGCGGCCATGACGGGCACGCTGCCTGGCTGATTGGCGCAGCGATGCTCCTGTCAGAGATCCGGGAGGAATGGGGCGGCTGTATCAAGTTTGTGTTCCAGCCAGGAGAGGAGGTGGGGAAAGGGGCAGATACCTTAATCTGTGAAGACAAAGTGCTGGAGGCTCCGGATGTTGACATGGCATTTGCCGCCCACGGCTGGCCTTCCATCGAGAGCGGCAGGATTGGGATTGCCAGAAGGTATGCATTTGGTTGTGTGGGGTCATTCCGGGTGAAGATTACCGGAAAAAAAGGACATGCGTCCTGGCCGGAGCAGACCATTGACCCGATTGCTGCTGCGGGGGAGATCTACCAGCATATTCCTGCAATCCTGACGAGGAAGATTGGAGGTACGGCGTCAAAGGTGATGTCTGTGACTTATATGCAGGCAGGGGATCCAAAAGTGCGCAATGTGATTCCGGAGGTCTGTGAGTTTGGCGGCACTATGAGGGCGGCCAGACGGGAGACGCTGGAGATCATGGGCAGGGAATTGAAGCAGGAGGCAAAGGCGGTGTGCAGCGTTTACGGGGCTTCCTGTGAGGTAGACGTGCGGTTTCACGGTGGCGCGGTGGAGAATGCACAGAGCCTCCTTAATGGAGTCAGAAATGCTGCTTCGCAGATTCTCGGACAGGGCCAGGCGTATATGATTGAAGAGGATAATCTTGGAGGAGAGAATTTTGCAGAGTATAGTGCGAGGGTACCGTCTGTGTATCTGTTTATCGGAATCCGGCCTGCAGGCAAGAAGGAAATTCCGGGACTTCACAGCCCGGATTACCGGTTTGATGACCGGGCGCTGGGAAAAGCTGCGGGAGTATTCGCGGCAATCGGATATTATGGCTGTATGGGGAAGCTATAGAGTTTAGGTATAGACAATCTCTATAATTGGCGGCTAAGGGGAGGAAAATCTATTTGACAGATACAATTTTCTGGGAAATAATATTCATATGGGGTGGATGAATATGTTTGCGATTGAGAATTGTTACAGAATTATATTTGAAGCAATGCTCGAAGATTCTATATTTATGTGCATCGCGGAGAGGATTGAGGAGTATACGAAAGCAGGAGTAGCATTTGCGGCAGGGACAGGGAAAGTTCTTGCCTGTTCCTGTATGTGTGAAAAGTTGTTCCCTGTGTCTGCCGGGAAGGGGCATCTTACTTTTAAGGATTATATGGCTGTCTGTGACAGAAAGGAAGTGGATGGCAGCCGTGTATGCGTCACTCCTGTATATGGAGGGAAGATGGCGATTGGCTTTGTCATCCTGGTTTTTGGAGAGAAGGAGGAAGAAGCGGCCTTTTATGAGTTGGGAGGGATTCTGGCGCAGAATATGAAGCGGTATTTCGAGGAGGAGCAGAAGCAGTATCTGTTCTGCCAGCCGCTTAAGGAGCATATGTCCGGATGGGTCCTTTTTGAAGAGGACGCCTCGGGGATTTTTAAGGAGTATGGTTTTCCTTTGGGGAATTATCTTGTTGTTTTATTCTGTAAAGACGACGGCCATGTACAGGAGAAGGTGGCTGCTTTGCGGGCAGTATGGAATTGTCTGTACATTTACGAAAAAAGCCGGGAGGTGTATGTATTGCTGTACCATTTGAAGGAGAAGGATGCTTTTTCTGTCTATGGAGCAATGGAGGCGGAAAAGTGCGGCTGCTGTGTCAGCGAGGTTTTTTCGGATATCTGCCTGTGCAGGGAAAAGAAGAAGATTTTACAGAGAATGGCGCGGGTTAAGGATTCCCGGGAAACTGCCGTGGTGCGCAGGGAAAAGGAATGGTCTATGCGGGGGATGTACACGTATACGGCCTCTCTGATTGAGAAGGCGGGGCTTAGGGACTATTCGGTTGAGAGGCTGCTTTTGGAGGATGAGAGAAACCATACGGAATTGTACCATACATTAAAGACTTATCTGCTTTGTGAGAATAATGTCACGGCTGCGGCGAAGAGGCTGCATATCCATAGGAATACGTTGGTTTACCGTCTGAAGCAGATTAAAGAGTGTATTGACGTGGATATGAATGATTTCGAGGTATCCAGAGAACTGCTGGCATTTATCATGATGTATGATATTGCAGGGAAAAGGTTAAGGAGTTAGGATAGGCTATGAGGATAGAGCGGGAATTGCCGGAGATTTTTGAGGAGTTTGGGGAACAGAGGAAGACCTCTTTTTTGGAGATTAAGGAGTATAAGGACCGGGGGATTCCTGTGGTGGGAATGTATTGCGCGTATTTCCCGCCGGAGCTTGCGATTGCGGCGGGAGCCGTTCCTGTGGCCCTATGTTCATTTGCGGAGGAGACGATTCCTGCGGCAGAGCGGTTCATGCCCCAGAGCATGTGCCCGCTGGTGAAGTCCAGTTATGGTTTTGCTGTTGAGGATAAATGTCCTCTTTTTCATTTTGCGGACTTAGTAATCGGTGAGACGACGTGTGACGGCAAGAAAAAGATGTATGAGATGATGGCGGAATTTAAGCCGGTTCATGTGATGGAGCTTCCTAACAGCCAGTCCGAGCGGGGATATGAATTCTGGCGGGGAGAGGTGATACGTGCCAAGGAGTTTCTGGAGGAGTTTTTTCATGTGGTGATTACGGAGGAGATGACTCGCAGTGCGGTGCATCTGAATAATCGGATCCGTATGTCGCTGAAATCTTTATGTGAAGTGATGAAGCTGGACCCTGTGCCTGTTTTGGGGGAAGATATTCAGAAGATGGTGCTTGGCAGTAAGTACCGATTTGATTTTCAGACGACCCCAGAGCTTGTGGCAGGAGTGAGGGAGAAGATTCTAAAGGAGTATGGTCAGGGTAAGAGGCAAGAGAGAAGGGTACGGATTCTGGTGACAGGCTGCCCGGTTGGAGGGGACAGCCTGAAGGTCATCCGTGCAGTCGAGGAAAACGGCGGTGTTGTAGTGGCGACGGAAAACTGCAGCGGCGTCCGTGCGCTTTCCCGGATGGTGGAAGAGGATACGGATGATATTTACGGGGCGATTGCCAGAAAATATCTGGCGACGGGATGTTCGATTATGACGCCCAATGATAACCGGATTGAACTGCTTGGAGAGATTATTGACGAGTACCATGTGGAAGGCGTGGTGGAGGTGATATTAAGGGGCTGCCATTCCACTGGGGCGGAGTCGTTCTATATCCGGAAATTTGTGAATGAGGAGAAGCGTCTTCCTTATATTGCCGTGGATACGGACTATTCCAATGCGGATTCGGGGCAGATTGCTACCAGGCTGACTGCATTTATTGAGATGATACAGGCAGAACGGTCGAAGGAGAAGCAGGCTAATATGAATGACTGTTATAGGATTGTGCTGTCGGGAACGAATAGAGGCTGCCCGGAACAGGAGATTTTTGAGGAGATCTGGGAATATACCGGGATTCCTGTAGCAGAGTTTGACAGGCAGGGATTCCCATCTGCCAGTGCGGGGCTTGAGTTTGACAAGCAGGGATTTCCGGTTGCTGCCGCGGGGGTTGAGTTTGGCAAGCGGGGATTTCCTGATGACGCCGTGGGGGATTCTCGGGTGGCTTATGAAGATTTGGTTAAGGTTGAAAAGGATTACCCCGATGGGCAGGGAAGGATTGCAGGGTATGTGCTGCCTGGGAAAACGAGGCGTCCTGTGGAGCAGCTGGTTGATATTCTGGTTCAGAATTATAGGATGAGGAAACAGTTTTCACAAGGTGAGAATTACGAGCAGCCGGATTATCTCTGGGTGGTCGCGGAATGCGCCGGGGATTTGGAACGGATTTACGAGGCGGCGAGGAAGGATATGGGATTTCAGGGGAGGCCAAAGCGGCCGGATGATAAGAGGATGTTTGTGTCTTGTATCAGGGGGCGGGACGACCGGAATCGGTTGATTGATGTGTGCAGGGAGTGTATGCGCGACCGGGACGGACATGTGGCGGTCGGTAACGGCTTTCAGGATGTATCGGAAAAAGAAGAGAATGTAAGGCTTCAGGAGAGGGTGCTTTCTCTTGCTGGGAAGATGAAGGATCGGGGCAATGTCTGGCTGGTTGAAAATTATTACTATGAGCTTGCTGTGGACTGTATGAGCGAGCAGATGGAGCTTGCGCCCTTTTATCCGGAGGAGCTTGAGAAGATTGGGAGAGAACTCTATGAGACTCTTTACTGGTATCTGCGGATGAAACGTAATGTGGCTTCTACCGCAGCGAAGATGAAGCTGCACCGTAATACGCTGCTGCCGCGGATTGCAAGGCTGAATGAGATGATAGAGGTGGACGAGATGGAAGGGGCGGATTGTGAGAGGATTCTGCTTGTGATGGAGGTTGAACGGAGAAAGAAGGCATAAAATAGCATATATTGTCGAAAAAAGTCGAAGAGAAATATAGAAAAGAAAAATAAAACCATTGCAAAAAATGGATAAGACTATTATAATTGTAAATAGATAAAAACAGTGATATCACTGACAGGGCTGGTCGAAAGACCCTGGTCCACCGAAACGGCGGGGAATTTCCTCGCCATTTTTGTTACAAAGAAAGATTTGTGCTGTCCATACGGGGCCCTTAATCCGACGGGAATCTGTGTATAGGAATGATTATATGGAGGAGCGTAAAAGACTCTTTCATGCACTGTTTCATTTCACAAGAAGATTGAATATCAGGTATGTCTGTGTGAAGATTAGAAAGGATGAATGTCAGGATATAGTCTCTTTTACTTCCAAAGTGTCCAAGGCGATTGTAGATGTATTCAGAATACATCAAGATTTTTGGAGACAATTTGACCATATTATTGTTTACTATGATAATGGACAGGTTGAATGGACAGGTTGAACTGACAAAGATCTTGACTTCTGTTTTTCATACGCTCTATGTTCAAGTAGAGTTTCGGAAAGTAAAACCCATGAATTATAAACTTTTTCAAGTTGCTGATTTACTATGTACAATGGAACTCCTAAGAGAAAAGGCAGATGCTAATATATTTTCTCGATCAGAGCAAGAATTTTTTGGCTCTGTCCGTAATTTTAAGAAAAATTATCTCAAACTACTTCTGAAAAAGCATTTATAAAAATTGTCCCCCTTTTAAAATTCTCCGTCATATGTTAAAATATTTACAAACTTGAAATGGAAAGAAGGAGACTGGTGTATGGACAAATTATATGATGTAACGGCATTAGGCGAGATGTTAATTGACTTTACGATGAATGGAAAGAGCGATCAGGGGAATAATCTATTTGAGGCATGTCCCGGCGGCGCGCCGTGTAATGTGCTTGCGATGTTGAATAAACTTGGAAGAAAGACGGCATTTATCGGGAAAGTGGGCGAGGATCAGTTTGGCCGCCTGCTGAAGGGTACGATTGAGGAGCTTGGAATCGAGACAAAGGGATTGATACTGGATTCGGAGATTCCTACGACGCTTGCCTTCGTACATACTTTTCCGGACGGCGACCGGGAGTTTTCTTTCTACCGTAAGCCCGGAGCGGATATGATGTTGACGGAGGATGAGGTGGATTTTGAGTTAATCCGCCAGTCTAAGGTCTTTCATTTCGGCACGCTTTCTATGACGGACGAACCTGTAAAGGCGGCGACGAAGAAGGCTTTGGAAGCTGCGAAGGAAGCCGGATGTTTGATTACATTTGACCCGAATTTACGTCCGCCGCTCTGGCGTTCCTTAGATGAGGCGAAGGAGCAGATGGAGTTTGGTTTTCAGTATTGTGATGTGCTCAAGATTTCGGATAATGAGATTCAGTTTATCTCTGGCAAGGAAGATTATGATGAAGGAATCCGTTTCCTTCAGGAGAAGTATCAGATTCCGTTGATTTTCCTGACCATGGGGAAGGATGGCAGCAGGGCGTATTATAAGGATTTGCGCGTGGAGCGCAAAGGATTTACCGTGAAGGCGATTGAGACGACCGGGGCGGGGGATACTTTCTGTGGATGCGCGATTAACGGGGTGTTGACACACGGGCTTGAGAACCTGACCGAAGAGCTCCTGGGGGATATCCTGACTTATGCCAATGGTGGTGCGGCGTTGATTACCATGAAGAAGGGTGCAATCCGTTCCATGCCGGAGCCGGAAGAGATTACAAAACTTCTGGAAGCCTGACAATCGGAAGCAGACTGTTTAAGATGGAGCGTGGAAGATTATGAGGGTAGACCGTTTTAAGATGGAGCGGGAAGGGCTTGTCAAGGAAGGGCAGGAGGTTGAAATCAGTGAGAGGAGTGCCGTGACGGGGCAGTATACCTATCTGGTGGAGCCGTCCATTGCCATGTCTGGAATTTACAGGACAAGCGAGCGATTACACGCCCGCAAAGGTATCATTCAGAAGATTGAGAAGACGGACAAGGGGTTCTATTTGTTGGTCGAGACAGAAGGGTAGTCCTTAAAAGTCGTCCGTTGACATCATAGGAAAAAGCACATATAATAAAAAGCAGGAAATGATATAGAAAGAGTGGGGACCAGGCAGATGATTGCGAAGAATGATGAAGTAAAGAGAAGCAAAATATGGAGAATCGTTACTACGGTTTCGACAGTCGTAATCATTGTGGGGGCCGCATTGCTGCTTGCGAAGTTATTTACGACGAATCCGTTGGAGGGTGACTGGGCGGATGAAGACGGGAATTTTAATATGTCTATTATGAAGAACGGTTCCATGGTGATTACGATTCCAGAGGCGGAAGAAGCTGTAAGTGTGGATGTGGATATGAAGTATACGCTGAATAAGGATGAGAAGACCATTACCATCACGCCGGATGAGGCGGGATTTCAGAAGCTGGCTGACAAGACGAGCGGACAGTATACGGAGGAAGAGATCCGGCAGGCGTTATCAACGGTAATTACCACTTTTGATTACAGTGTGGATCAGGAGCAGCTTACCTTGACGGAACGGGAGTACGGCGAACAGTTAGTATTGATAAAAGAGTGATAAGGATACCCCTCTATCGGGCTTAGATATGCGGTAGAGGGGTATTTCATTACAATTCATAAACTATGGTTTAGGCAGGAAAAATAGAAAGGGGTAAGAAGCGGTATGTACAGAGATGAGACAAGAAAGGTTCAGATTGGAGATGTTACAATCGGGGGAGGAAGCCCTATTGCCATCCAGTCTATGACAAACACGAAGACAGAGGATGTGTCAGGGACGGTAGCGCAGGTTTTGGCTCTTGAGAAGGCTGGCTGTGAGATTATCCGCTGTGCCGTACCAACCATGGAGGCAGCTCAGGCCATTGGTCAGATTAAAGAGAACATCCATATCCCATTGGTGGCGGACATCCATTTTGATTATCGGCTTGCCATTGCCGCCATTGAGAACGGTGCGGACAAGATTCGGATTAATCCCGGCAATATCGGGGACGCAGGAAGGGTACAGGCTGTGGTAGATGCGGCAAAGGAGTATCAGGTCCCCATCAGGGTAGGGGTCAACAGCGGGTCTTTAGAGAAGCCTTTGTTGGAACGGTACGGAGGCGTGACTGCCGAAGGATTAGTGGAGAGCGCCATGGACAAGGTACATATGATTGAGAAGATGGGGTACGGCAATCTGGTGGTAAGTATAAAGTCCTCGGATGTGATGATGTGTGTGAAGGCCCATGAGCTGATTGCCAGAGAATGCCCTTATCCCCTGCATGTAGGCATTACGGAGGCGGGAACCCTTCTTGCGGGAAATATTAAGTCCTCTATCGGGTTAGGGCTGATTCTCAACCAGGGCATCGGCGATACCATCCGTGTGTCATTGACAGGCGATCCTGTGGAGGAGATTCGGTCTGCGAAACTGATACTCAAGACACTGGGATTGCGCAAGGGAGGTATTGAGGTGGTTTCCTGCCCTACCTGCGGCAGGACGAAGATTGACTTAATCGGGCTTGCGAACCGGGTGGAGCAGATGGTGGAGGATATCCCGCTGAATATCAAGGTGGCTGTCATGGGATGCGTGGTCAATGGGCCAGGCGAGGCGAAGGAGGCAGACATAGGGATTGCAGGCGGCATCGGCGAAGGGCTGTTGATTAAGAAGGGCGAGGTTGTAAAGAAGGTAAAGGAAGACCAGCTATTAGAGACATTGAGACAGGAGTTGTTGAACTGGAATGAGTAAGCCATTCTTTGAGGTATTTCCTACATTAAAAGTAGATGATGAACTCCGCAGCATATTTGAGCAGGCTGAGGTCAGCAAAGTGACCACAAATTCGGAACGGGACTTTATTAAGGTGCATCTGTTAAGCCGTTACCTGATTCAGAAAAAATGTGTCTATGAGGTGGAACGGAAGTTAAAGGAGCAGTTGTTCGGGCGCAGCTTTATAAAGATTGAGGTGAAGGAGCAGTACGACCTGTCTGAGCAGTATACGCCGGAGAATCTGATGAATGAGTATTTCGACAGTTTCCTTCTGGAACTTGACCAAAAGAGTGTGGTGGAACGCAGTATGCTCCAGAATTCAAGTTTCGAGTTCCAGGATGAGAATATCCTGTGCCTTACGCTTAGGGATTCCATTGTGGCGCAGGGGAAACGGGAGTCGATTACCAATTATCTTACGGATGTGTTCCGGCACAGATTCCGGCGTCCCATTGAGATTCGGGTGCGGTATGAGAAGCCTAAGGAGAACGCTTTAAAATATAATGAGATAAAACTGAAACAGGAAGTGGAAGAGATTCTGAAAGTGAACGCCACCATCCAGCAGGAAAATGCGAGGAAGAAGGGGCAGCAGGCAGACGGGGAAGGAATGCCCACCGGGGATGACGCTTTCGGGCAGAATGGTGAAAGCCATTCCGGCGGCTTTGGGAAGGCAGCGGGACAGGATGAAGGCAGAGGCTCCGGAAAGACTGCTGTACGGGATTCGGGCAAAAAGAGCCAGACGTCCGGCGGCGGAAACGAAAATATAGACGTACCGAAAGAAAATAAGAATTTTAAAAGTTCTTTCGGTGTATCGAAAAAAAGAGGATTTTCCAAAGGCTCATGGGGGAAATCCTCAGACGACCCGAACCTGGTCTATGGACGCGACTTTAACGACGAGCCGATGGAGCTTCGCCAGGTAGTAGGCGAGATGGGAGAGATTACGTTCCGGGGGAAAGTTATCAGTTTTGAGACACGTGAGATTCGCAATGAGAAGACGATTGTCATATTCTCTGTGACTGACTTTACGGATACCATCACAATCAAGCTGTTTGTCAGAAATGACCAGCTCCCCGACATACTAGGCGAAGTAAAAATGGGCGCATTCCTGAAAATCAAAGGCGTGACGAATATTGATAAATTTGACGGTGAGCTGGTTATTTCTTCTGTGGCAGGCATCCGCAAAATCAGTGATTTTACAGAGTCCCGCAAAGATACGGCGCCTAAGAAACGTGTGGAGCTGCACTGCCATACGAAAATGAGCGACATGGACGGCGTGACGGAGGTAAAGGATTTGCTGAAACGCGCCCATGACTGGGGGCATAAGGCGTTAGCCATCACAGACCACGGGGTGGTGCAGTCATTCCCGGACGCCAACCACTATATCGAGACCCTTGACAAGGACGATCCTTTCAAGGTCATTTACGGTGTGGAGGGATATCTGGTGGACGACCTTGCGGATGTGGCTGTGAATGAGAAAGGACAGCCGCTTTGCGGGACGTATGTGGTATTTGACTTGGAGACCACGGGGTTCAGTCCGATTAAGGATAAGATTATCGAAATCGGCGCCGTGAAGGTGGAGCAGGGGAAGATTACGGAGAAGTTCAGTACATTTGTGAATCCTAAGGTGCCGATTCCCTTCCAGATTACCCAGCTTACCAGCATTACGGATGAGATGGTGCTGGACGCGCCGGATATTGAGACGGCGCTGCCTGAGTTTCTTGCATTTATCGGGGACGCTGTTCTGGTGGCGCACAATGCCTCCTTTGACGTGGGGTTTATTGAGCAAAACTTACGGTATCAGGATATTGTGCCGGACTTTACCTCTGTGGATACGGTGGCGATGGCGCGGATTCTGCTTCCCACCCTGTCCAAGTTCAAATTGAATGTGGTGGCAAATGCCCTTCATATTTCTCTGGAAAACCATCACCGGGCGGTGGACGACGCAGGGGCGACGGCGGAGATTTTCGTGAAGTTTATTGAGATGTTAAGAGACAGGAATATCACAGACCTTACGAAACTGAACCAGTTCGGGGCCAACAATGGGGATGCGGTGAAGAAGCTGCCCACCTATCATGTGATTATCCTTGCTAAAAATGAGATTGGGCGGGTGAACCTTTATACGCTGGTGTCTAAGTCCCATCTGGAATACTATGCCAGAAGGCCAAGAATACCCAAGAGCGAGCTGTCGAAGTACCGGGAGGGGCTGATTGTGGGGAGCGCCTGTGAGGCGGGAGAGCTTTATCAGGCATTATTGAATGAGAAGTCGGAGGAGCGGATTGCGCGGATTGTGAATTTCTACGACTATCTGGAAATACAGCCCCTTGGCAACAACCGGTTTATGATTGAAAGCGAGCGTATCACAAAGGTTCAGAGTGAAGAAGATTTGAAGGAGATCAACCGGAAAATCGTGGAGCTGGGGGAACGTTTCAACAAGCCTGTGGTGGGGACTTGCGACGTGCATTTTATGGAGCCGGACGACGAGGTATACCGGCGTATCATTATGGCGGGAAAGGGATTTTCCGATGCGGACAACCAGTCGCCGCTGTTCCTTAGGACTACGGATGAGATGCTGGAAGAGTTTGAGTATCTTGGCTCTGCCAAAGCGCAGGAAATCGTGATTGATAACCCTTGCCGGATTGCGGATATGGTGGAGCGGATTACGCCTGTGCGTCCGGATAAATGCCCGCCTGTGATTCCGGATTCGGATAAACTTTTGCGGGAAATCTGTTACCAGAAGGCGCATTCCATGTACGGGGAGAATCTGCCCCCAGTGGTGACGGAGCGGTTGGAGAGGGAGCTTAATTCTATCATATCTAACGGATTTGCCGTAATGTATATTATTGCCCAGAAGCTGGTGTGGAAGTCCAACGAAGACGGATATCTGGTAGGCTCCAGAGGTTCGGTAGGATCTTCCTTTGTGGCGACAATGGCGGGTATTACGGAGGTAAACCCTTTAAGCCCCCATTATTATTGCAGCCATTGCCATTACAGTGATTTTGAGTCTGAGGAAGTGAGGGCCTATGCAGGGGGATGTGGATGGGATATGCCGGATAAGGCGTGTCCGGTCTGCGGGGAGCCGCTTGTGAAGGACGGGTTTGATATCCCGTTTGAGACGTTCCTTGGGTTCAAGGGGAATAAAGAGCCGGATATCGACCTTAATTTCTCCGGGGATTACCAGAGCCTTGCCCATAAGTATACGGAGGTCATTTTCGGGGCGGGGCAGACGTACCGGGCGGGAACCATTGGAACGCTGGCGGATAAGACGGCCTTTGGCTATGTGAAGAATTATTTTACCGAGCGGGGGCAGGGAAAACGAAAATGTGAGATTGACCGGATTGTCCTTGGCTGTACGGGTATCCGCAGGAGTACCGGGCAGCATCCGGGGGGAATTATCGTACTGCCTTTAGGCGAGGAGATTAATACCTTTACGCCTGTGCAGCATCCGGCGAACGACATGAATACGGATATCGTGACCACCCATTTTGACTACCATTCCATTGACCACAACCTGTTGAAGCTTGATATCCTGGGGCATGATGACCCGACGATGATTAAGACGCTGGAGGAGTATATCAGTTCTCCTGCCATGGAAAATGAATATAACGAGACGGACAATAAGTTTGTGGCAACGAATATCCCTCTGGACGATAAGGGGGTGATTTCCCTGTTCCATGATACGTCGGCGCTTGGGATTACGCCGGATGATATCGGGGGATGCCCGGTGGGGTGCCTTGGGATTCCGGAGTTCGGGACGGATTTTGTTATCCAGATGGTGGTGGACACGAAGCCCCAGACCTTGTCGGATTTGATTCGGATTTCCGGGCTGTCCCATGGGACGGATGTGTGGCTGAATAATGCCCAGGAGTTGATTCGCTCCGGAAAGGCGACGATTTCTACGGCAATCTGTACCCGTGACGATATTATGACCTATCTGATTAATAAGGGGATGGACTCGGAGCAGTCCTTTACCATTATGGAGAGGGTGCGGAAAGGGACTGTGGCGAAGGGGAAATGTAAGGATTGGCCTGAATTTAAGGAGGATATGAAGGCTCACGACGTGCCGGACTGGTACATCTGGTCTTGTGAGAAGATTAAGTATATGTTCCCGAAAGCCCATGCGGCGGCGTATGTCATGATGGCGTACCGGATTGCTTACTGTAAGATTAACTTTCCGCTGGCGTATTACGGGGCTTATTTTGGGATTCGTGCGGATGCATTTTCTTATGAAATTATGTGCCAGGGGAAGGAGAACCTGAAACGGTATATTGACGATTACAACCGGCGTTCGGATGCCCTGAGCAAGAAGGAGCAGGATACCATGAAGGATATGCGGCTGGTGCAGGAGATGTATGCCAGAGGGTACGAGTTCGAGCCTATGGATATCTATCAGGCCAAGGCTTCTAAGTTCCTGATTGTGAACGGGAAGCTGATGCCGCCGTTGGTCAGTATTGAAGGCATGGGGGATAAGGCGGCGGAGGCTGTGGAAGAGGCGTCCAAGGATGGGCAGTATCTCTCGCTGGATGATTTCCGGCAGCGGACGAAGGCGAGCAAGAGTGTGATTGATTATATGGTGAAGCTGGGGATTTTGAAAGGGCTGCCGGAGTCGAACCAGTTGTCGCTGTTTGATTTGTAGGTTGGTATGGGGGGATGAGATTGAGGCAGTCGCAGATTACGTTTTGGTGTCATGAGATTATCCGCTGTCAGGCGCAGGCAGAAGGATTCTATATTGACGCTACCATGGGGAAAGGCAATGACACGCTGTTCCTCTGCAAGCTTGCGGGGGAATCGGGACGTGTCCTGGCGTTTGATGTGCAGGAGGAGGCTTTGCGACGGACGGGACAGTTACTTGAGGAATCTGGTATGCGCAAGCGGGCAGAGCTAGTGTTGGACGGACATGAGCATATGGAGCGGTATGCGAAACCAGAGACTGCGGATGTGATTTGTTTTAATTTCGGGTATCTGCCGGGAGGCGACCATAGGGTCTCCACATCGGCGGATACCAGCGTGGAGGCGGTTAAAAAAGGGCTTGGGATTTTAAAGCATGGCGGGATGATGAGCCTGTGCATTTACAGCGGCGGGGATACGGGGTTTGAGGAGAAGAAGAAGATTCTGGGATACATCCAGAATCTTCCGGCGCGGGAATATACTGTGATTGTGAATGCGTATTACAATCGGGCGAACCATCCGCCATTGCCTGTGTTTATTTTTAAGAAGTAAGGTTATTGAATTTTTTAATAGAATATATGTTCGGAAAACTTGACGTTTTATATCTTAAAAAGTATAATTTTAGATACGAGGTGTACGAAACTGTCAAAGGAAACCCTTATTTAGAGAGGCTATAGCCAAATTGACAGATGAAAGGGGCGGAGAAGATGAGTAAGGTGTATGTATCAGTGGAAGAACGAGAAGATAGTGTAGCATGCCAAATACATGGTATCTGGTGGAAACGGGAATGTGCATGCAATGAGCTATGAATGAAACCAGATAAGGATAAAACTCAAAAATTGTGTTTAAGGGCAGGCTTAACGCCTATCTTGCCGACATTGACAGGCAAGCACAGGAACGCTTTGAAAGGCTCATAAAGGGCATGAAACAGGCACAGGGCATAACGGAACGGCTAAAGGAAGAAAATGCCGTAGAATGGACAGGACGGCTCAATAACATAAGGGCTTGTGCGAGGGAGATTGTGAACGAGGAAATTATTCAAATGTAAAAGATAAGGGTGGGGAAAACCTCACCCCTATTTTCGTCAAACAATGCAATTTCAATGTGAAGATGACAGTATTGAAAATTGCTTTAAAGCCCTTTCATCATGCGTGTGGACATCAGGCAAGTTTCTCCGTTGGCAAAATGGATGATTCGATTTTTAGTGTCAACTTCTTTTATATTATTTTTGTTTACCAAAAATGCCCGATGGCAACGCACAAAATTGCTGTCCAATACGCCTGTTAGTTCTTTTAAAGTGCTGGGAAATTCAATCTGGCGGTCTTTTGCATGGAGAATGACTTTATGGATATTGCTGGAAGTTTCAAAAAATAAAATATCCTCATAATTCACGTTGATTTTTCGTCCGCCAACTTCAAGGGTATAGACCTTATGTGTCTTGTTGGTTTGGAGCGTATGTCGTTCCATAGCATTTAATAGACATTCTCTGAGTTTCACTTTCGCTTCGGCAGGATTGTCTTTTAATACAAAGTCCATCGCCTCTACCCGATACTGAAAAGTCATATAGCTCAGTTCTGAATGTGCTGTTATGAATATGATGAAACCACGGGGGTCATACAATCTGATTTGCTGTGCCAGCTTCATTCCATTCATGTTGCTGTTCAAGTCAATGTCAAGGAAATAAATGCCTGTGTTCTGGCTGGTCTTGACTTTTTCCAACAACATATAAGGGTCTCCTGTATCTAAAGTAAGCTGCATATCTAATTCTTCTATCAGAACAGTATTTTGAATGATATTTACAACAGTCCGCCGCTGTGCGGCATTGTCTTCGCATACAAAGATATCCAGCATATGATGTCATTCCTTTCTATCAGTAAGTTCTATATGTTGTGTAAAATAGTCGCATTTCATTGTTGTTTCTAATAGCACGTTGTCATAAGAACTGATGATTTTCTGGGCGTTCCAAAGCCCGATTCCTTGATGTCCGATTTTTGTGCTAAAGTCTTTTTGCTTTAATTTATGCAACATTACACCGTTATCCAGAAAGCGGTTGCTTATGATGATTGATACGCCGGTTTTATTCTGGATAATATTTAAGCCTATTTGCGGCTGTTCTGTCTCCAATGTGGCTTCCATCGCATTGTCTAAAAAGATTCCCAGTATTCTGGCAAGGTCTACCGTGTCTATCAGAAAACTTTCCACTTTATCGGGGATATCAATGGTGATGTCAATCCCCGATTCATGGGCGTAAATCATTTTTGCGGAGAGCAGGCTTTTGATTTCCAACACGCCGATGTTGCTAAGCTGGTTCAGCTTATAATCTCCCCCTGTAATCAAATTCTTTGTTGGGAAGATTTTGCTTTCAAAAAAATCCTTTAACCTATCCATATCACCATCTTCTATATAACCAGACAGAGAGAGCAGAATATTAACATAATCATGCTTAAAGGAGCGCAAGCCGTTATACATAGCTTCTAAATTCCGTGTGTAGTCCTGTAAGTCCTGCATGGCTTTCTGCTTTGATTCGGTCTGTATCTGTTCCAGATAAGAGCGGCGCATAGCCAGAAGCAAACAACACATCACAAGCAGATACCCCGAAATGTGTAAAGCATTATTATATATCATTCTGCCAACAGAGCCGTTTTGTCCTGGAATCAAATTATCAAACAGATAGATGGTTATAAGGAGCAGTAATGCAGCATCTATCACATACCATGTCTGCGGAAGGCGCAAAATGCCTTTGCCAGACAGGAATATTTTTTTCAGCAGCTTGCCGCAAAGCAGCGTAATCCAATAAAACAGCAAAGTATAAATCAAATCGATGCCGTAAAAAAAATACCACTGATTTGATAAAGGTGAGGGAATCAGTGTATAAAGAAAATTTGCCAGCAAATTCTCTGTCACAACGGCAAGCATACATCCAATCATACCCATAAAAACATTCTGTGGCGCAGTGTCACGGCAAGCAATCAACCCATAAATACATACCGCCACCAGAATACCGAACAAACCATATGGAACACAGGCGAGGAGCGTTACAGGCATTCCAGCAGCCAACAGCAGTATATAAAGTACGCTAAACGCTTTGAAGTTCATATGCTGAGGCCATACATTGCGGATAGCAAGGGAAAGCCGAAAAAAAGATAGCAGCATTTCAATATATTCCTTCTTTCGATAGTTACTTCCCTAATTATACTTTATACCATTCTTTATATCAACTACTCCCTGCAAAAATGACGAATAAGTGCGTGTTCTGTAAAAAGTAAAAGGCATTTATTCATGAATTGGGGCATTTCATGACTGTTTTGAAAGAATTGCTGTTTTCTCTGGTATACTATTCTGCAGTACATAAATTTATTTTGGAAAGGAAACAGGAAGATATGAAGCATTTATTAAAAGGAGCTGCTGTAGCAGCGGTGGTATTGGCTGCTTTAATGGTAATCAATATGTTTTGTAATATGCATGACATTCACTTAGACCAGACAGCGACAGGTACAACATCAGCAGTTTGTGCTATGCTGTTTTATCATGGATTGATTAGGAATGAAAAATAACGAGTAATCATTTCGCAGGTTATATATCTTTAAAGGTATAGATTACTAAAACGTCTGCAAATAAACATAAACACGGAAAGTTAAGGCAAAAATTTTACATACATAATATATCGGGGAATGGCAGGTAGCCAGTTAAAAAAATCCCTGCCTATGCAACGCTGCTTCTCACTATGAAACCAGAAGTAGAATCTCCATTTAACAGAATATGGATCTTCTTATCGGAATATGCCGCAGGGCTGTTTCTGCTGTTGGCTGCCGTTCGCCGCCTTTCCGATCTGGATTATTACATTTCAAAAATTCAGATTGGAGGAAAAAGAATCGCACACAACAACGGACGGGAGAACAGGAAATGGCTTATCTGGAAAGAAGCCGAGAAAAATATTGCAGGAGCATGGAGTTGATGAAAATACCATTGAAAAAATGTGTATAGACGACAGGGCAGACTTCAATTCCAACAGGAGGTTTTACCATTAGACAAGCGACTTCGGCGAATACCTTGAGGGGATAGCAGACAGGGAACAGAATACAGAGGTAAAGACGGTTACCGATTTACTGGACGAGATTGAGGACCAGACAGAATTTGTATTGGCATTCAAAAAAGGAAGATTCCCACAACCACGTGGTGCAGGAAATATAAAGCAGATGGTTGCTGTACCGCGTGGAAAACATAGTGAAAAACCTCTGGAAGTAATAGATGGCATTACGAAAATGTTCCCGGAACAAGATAAAATAGAATTGTTTGCCAGAAATAATTTTAATGGCTGGGATAATTGGGGGTTAGAAATTCCAGATTCCAAAATAGATATTATTACTGGTATAGATAATGAAGATGCTTCTGAGGAGTCAGATGGACAGATCATCATGAAGTTTTAATATGTGGTACATAGAGAAGGACAGCGGCAGTAGAACTATCAAGATTCAGGACAGCAACGACTTTGAATCTTGATGGTTCCGCTGCCATTTTGTTTACACGATATAGATTCCTCTCTATTGCGGTCAATTTACCCTATAGCCATCCGATAGATCTCTGCCATATCCTCCCGCCCCAGTTTCTTCACGATTCCAATCGTACGCGTATTCCCAAAACTGCATTTCTCCGCCAGTTCCAAAATTTGCTCCTTCGTAGGCTCAATGCCCAGTTCCCGCAGAGAAGTCGGCATCCCGATGCTCCGGTAAAAATCCTCCATAGCTTCAATCCCTGCAAGGGCAGTCTCTTCGGCAGAACTTTTTTCAGGAATCATCAAAACCTTTACGGCAAGGCTTGCAAACCTGTCTGGGCGCGCCCTGTAAACATACCGCGCCCAGCTTCCCCAGATAGCGGCAAGACCTGCCCCGTGGATAACGTCGAACATGCCGCTCAGCTCATGCTCCAACTGGTGAGAAGCAAAGTCGCCTCCGTCAGTCCCGCACCCGGTCAGCCCGTTATGGGAAAGGCTAGAAGCCCACATGACTTCGGCGCGGGCCTCGTAGTTCTCAGGATCGTCCCTCAAGGTTCTTGCACTTTTTATTACCGTCCGCAGCAAAGCCTCGCTGATTCCGTCGGTCATCTCCATATTCGTCCCATGGTTTAAGTATCTCTCTAAAGTATGCATCATGATATCCACACATCCGCTCTGGGTCTGGTAATCCGGCAAAGTGCAGGTAAGTTCCGGATTGAGGACGGCAAAACGGCAGCGGCAGTAATTACTGCTGTACCCACGTTTTATCCAGCCCGCTTCATTGGTAATGACAGAAGAATTGCTCATCTCGCTTCCGGCAGCGGCGATGGTAAGCACGGCGCCAATGGGAAGGCAGGCGGACGCCGTCCGTTTTCTGGCGTAGAAGTCCCAGACGTCCCCTTCGTTGGCCATTCCATACCCGATTGCCTTTGCAGAATCAATGACGCTTCCGCCGCCAACTGCAAGGATGAAGTCCACGCCCTCCTGACGGGCAAGGGATATACCTTCCCGCACCTTAGAAAGACGCGGGTTAGGAACGACGCCGCCCAGTGAAATATAGGGGATTCCCTCTGCGTCCAGCGCCCCATAGACACGGTCTAAAAGCCCGGAGCGCACAACGCTTCCGCCTCCATAATGGACGAGTACCTTCTGGCAGTTCAATTCTTTGATAAGCTTCCCGGTTTCTGATTCCGTGTTTCTGCCAAATACGACTTTAGTCGGGGCATAATATTCAAAGTTATGCATAGATTTAACCTCCTACTGTTTTTTTATATTCTCAAGAGCCAATATAGGCCCGTAAGATTTAGCTCAGTTTCCTGCACATATCCTGAATCAGGTTTTCATACCTGAGTATGGTGCGAATGTCCTCCTCGCTGAAATTTTCGTCCAGATAGGCAGTGATTTCCTTACTGCGCAGCCTGTCATATTCCAGATATTCCCCATAGACCCTGTTACCGTCGTCGGTCAGAGAAATAACAGAATACCGTTTGTCCTGAGGGTCTTTATCTTTCCGGATGAATCCCTTTTTCATCAGCCGTCCCGCAATCTGGGTGGCGGCTCCCTGGGTGATGTTCATTTTCCTGGCAATCTCGCTCATGGTAAGAGAGTTGTCCGGACCGATATATAGAAGAAAATGCATTTCCCGCAGGTATAATTTCTGACCTTTTACATATTCGCGGTCCGTATACATGTAATTGTGGTAAGCAAGAGTTGCGTTACGTGTGGCTGTGATTAATTCTTTCGTCAGGTCTATATCCTTCATGGTCAACTCCTTTTTGTGTAATTTGCTGAAATAATAAAAATAATGTTTGACAAGCCATACAAAAGTGATATAATTACTTTAGAATCTAAAGCAACTATTTACCAGTCTGCATGAATCCTAACTCTATTTTAATGTACAATTTGGATTTATGCAATAATTTTTAATCAATTACTTTAGGTACTAAAGTAATTGCGAAAGGAGGAATGTGATGATTTTCTATTTTTCAGGAACAGGAAATTCTGCGGCTGTGGCAAAGATAGCAGCCAGAGAGCTTGGAGACCAGGCCGTGGATATCATCGGGAAACGGGCTGAAGATTATGATTTATCCAGCGAGGAATATCTGGGATTTGTATTCCCGATTTATGCATGGGCCGCGCCGGAAGTCATGCAGCAGTTTGCACAGGGGATTGGGCGGACGGATGCGTACACATTTGCTGTGGGGACGTTCAGCAATGTGGCGGGTATGGCGCTTGAGCAGTTTTCGGAGATTGTGCCGTTAAAGGGCGGGTTCGGGATTGTGATGCCGGATAATTATCCGGTGACAGACCATATCATTGACACGAAGGAAAGCGCTATGGAAAAACTTTGTAAGGCCAAGGAGCGGGTTGCGGACGTGGTCAGGCGCATTAAGTGCAAGGAGGAGGTCTTTGACGTAAAGCGGGGAGAAGACGCACGGGATAATACTTATCTGAAAGCCCCGGTATTCAACGCCGAATGGAGGAAGACGAAACCCTACCACGTTTCGGACGCTTGTATCGGCTGCGGGCTGTGCCAGCGGAAATGTCCGGCAGAGGCAATCCGGATGGAGGATGGGAAGCCAATCTGGGTCAAAGAGGATTGCTATCTGTGTATGGCATGCCTGAATTACTGCCCTGTAGAAGCAATTGACTATGGTATACATAGCAGCGGCAGATGGAGATATTATTTCAAAGGTTTTTCAGAAGAAAATTATATTAGGGAGGGAGAGAAACATGAAACGAATACCGATACTGATGGACTGCGACCCAGGGCATGACGACGCCATTGCCATTATCTTAGCCCTGTCATCTGAGAAGCTTAACGTGCTCGGCATTACGACTGCCTGTGGGAACCAGACCATTGAGAAGACCACGAAAAATGCCCAAGGAATCTGTGAATTCTTAGGGCGCAGGGACATCCCGATTGCCAAGGGGCGCAATGCGCCGCTCCTTACGCCGGTCTATACGGCGGGAATCGCCCATGGGGAAAGCGGGCTGGACGGCCCTAAGCTTCCGGAGCCTGTGGCGCCTTTGCAGGAAGAAAGCGCAGTTGTTTTTATGGCGAAGAAGATTGAAAGCGCCGATGAACCGGTAACATTGGTCCCTACAGGACCGTTGACCAATATTGCCACGCTGATTCTGTGTTATCCCCATCTGATTCCAAAGATAGGCCAGATTGTCCTGATGGGCGGCTCTATTGTCAGCGGGTGCAGCGGGAGAGGGGCGTCGGAGTTCAATATCATGGTGGACCCCTATGCGGCAGACATCGTGTTTACTTCGGGAGTCCCGATTGTGATGATGGGGCTGGACGTTACGAATTACACAACCATTGGATTCGATGAAAAAGAGAAGTTCCGGGCAGCCGGCCGTGTGGGGACGCTGGTAGCGGATCTGGCAGACTTCTTCGGGCGAGGGTTCGAGATGGTGGGATGGTGCGGCGTACCTGTCCATGATGCCTGTACGGTTGCCTACCTGATTGATCCGTCGCTGTTTACCATGAAAGAGATGAATGTCCGGATTGATTTGACCGGTGAATTTACTATGGGCAGTACGGTTGGGGATTACTGCGGGGCAGAGGGCCGGGAGGCCAACGCCCTTGTGGGGATTTCCTCTGACAGGGAACGGTTCGTGGAGCTTTTGCTCAATGCATGTGCAAGTTATGGGAAAGGAGACAAGGAGGATGAGTAGAATACCGGTTTTAATAGACACAGACGGCCAGATGGACAGCCTGTGGGGGATGATTCTGGCGAAACGGTTACTGGATGTGAAGGCTGTGACGGTATGTTCCGGGAAAAATGACAATCCGGAGCATGCATTTTCAAATGCAGCGGGATTTGCTGCCATGGCGGGGCTGGACTTTAAGATTTCGGCGGGCAGCAAAAGGGCGGTGCTGACGAAGGGAAAGCCGTCTCAGACGAAGTATCTGCCTGACGGGAAATGTGGGATGCCCCTTCCGGGAAAGAGTGCGGAGTATGAGGAACTTCCGGCATGGGACAGAATCTATGAGACGGCAAAAGCGTTTGGTAAGGAGTTGGTGGTTCTCTGCTTCGGCCCAATGACGAATCTGGCGATTGCGATTTTCAAATATCCGGAAATCTGCCAGATGATACGCAAGGTCGCATTTGTGGGAGGGAGTTACGACTTTGGAGATGTGTCTGCCGTGGCGGAGGCTAATATGGCAACAGACCCGGAGGCGGCGCGGGCAGTATTCCAGAGCGGAATCCGGATGGAGATGTACGGCCTTCACGTGGAGCTTAAATCGGCTCTTTCTAATGCCGAGATTGGCAGAATTGTAGACGGAGCAAACGGGCCGTATACCACGGCGTTTGCCATGAGCGGGATGTCGCACAAGCCTGGGGAACCCATCTACTACGGCCCTGCGCTGGCTGCAATGGGGCTTGGCATGCCGGAAACAATTACATTTGAGCGAAGAAATATTTTCATAGAGACGAGAAGCGACGTCTGCCGGGGAAGGGTCGTCCCGCTGACCATGTACACGCCCCTTGGCTATCCTAAGGATACGAAGGTCGCCATGGAGCTTCACAAGGAGGCCTATATCGAACTGCTGAAAAATACGCTGGCGTCCTATGAGACAATCGACTGATGAAGGAAAGGGGGAATGAGACGATGGGCAAGAAGAAAAAAAAGAAAATGGACAATATGACAAAACTCTTGATTCCATTGGCGGTGGCAATCAATATGCTGGCTTACAATGTGCTGTATTCTACGACGATGGTAATTCTGGGGGATTCCATCGGGACAATTCTGGTGGGAGCCATCTGCGGGCCGGGACCGGGGGCTGTGGTAGGGATATTGTCGAATCTGGTCAATGTCGTCAAGAATCCGGTCATGATTGTTATGCTGCCGCTAAATGTGGCGTTCGGGGTGGTTTCCGGTTATCTTTCAAAGAAGAAGATATTCTTACGTCTCTGGAAAGCGGTTTTATGTACGCCGATTTACGGGTTTATCGGAGGATGGCTCAGCGGAAGCATTATTTTTCTTGCCATGGGCGGTGATTTTTGGGGAAATATGGCGAGCGTTTTCGTGGGGATACCGCTGTTCAATGCGGGCGTGCCCAAGTATTTTGCAATGGCAATCGGGCAGCTTTTGTTCGACTGTATCGACAAGGTGGTCTGCCTGATTCTGGTCTGCCTGATTATCCGGTCGCTTCCAGACCGATTTTTAATAAAATTGCCTTATGGGAAGTATGTGACCAGCAAACAGTATGACGAATCAGAGATAGAATTTTAGCGGAAGGGGGTAGTATTATGACAGAGCAGGATTTTATTGAGAGTTTCAGGCGTTATCAGAAGAAAAATAATTGGTGGTGTGATTTTCATCCTGTCGCAAAACTGGTATTCTGCCTTGCGTTTGGGTTTATGTCGTTGATTGTCTTTAAATGGCAGGTAGGGCTTGCAATTTTTCTTCTGGCAGGAATCATTGCCGTCCAGACGCCGGCGAGGAAGACCTATTTTGTTACACTGGGCGTCATGTTCGTAGTGGGATGCCTGTTTACCGTAATCGTGCGGCTCTATGTACATATGGGAGACCCGGGGCCGGCGGCGTTCTATCTGTTTGGGAAGGCAGTTCCGGTGTCGGCTGTCATTAGTTGTCTGGATTTGATTTTTATGATTGAAGGTTTTTTGGGGATATTCATGACATTTTTCCTGACGACGGAAATGAGAGATTTATGTTACAGCCTGGAACAGATTGGTATGTCTCCTTCCGCAACATTTATGGTGCTGTCTACATTTTCGGGAATCGCGTCGATTAAGGAGAAGCTTGGCTGTGTGCGGGAGAGCCAGCGGGCGAGAGGGATTGAGACAGAAGGAAATCTGATTGTGAAAATCAAATCCATTCTTCCTGTGCTGTTCCCGGTTATCATCAGCTCCATGACAGGGGTAGAGGATCGGACGCTGGCGATGGATGCCAGGGCATTTTCCGCAAAAGGGAAACATACGGCGCTCCGCAAAGTAGCGCCTGCGAAAATGTCCGAGAAAATAATCGCAGGCCTTGCAGTTGTCTTTTGTATTGCGGGGAGTGTCGCGGGCAGGATGTATTTGTAGATGGAGGGTTTGGATTATGGGTGTTTGTATTGAGTTTCAGGATGTATCCTATGCCTATCCGCTGACAAAAAAGGCAGCGGTGCGGCATTTGAACTGTAAATTAGAAACTGGGAAATGCTATGGCGTGATTGGACCGAATGCAGGGGGAAAGACGACGTTCTGTAACCTGATGCGGGGGCTTTGTCCCAATTTTTACGGCGGGATTTTAAAAGGTTCGGTATTGGTCAACGGGAAAAATCTTCTGGAATGGGAAGATGAGGAGTTGAGCGTGCAGGTGGGATATGTATTTCAGGACCCCTTCGCCCAGGTCAGCGGAATCAAGGAGACGGTATTTGAAGAGATTGGTATGGGGCTTGAAAATCTTGGGATGGAAGCCGAGGAGATGATTGCACGGATTGTGGAGATTGCCAAAATGGTCCATGTGGATATGCTTTTGCAGAAGAATCCGTTGGCGCTGTCGGGCGGTCAATGCCAGAGGGTGGCGTTTGCGTCTATTCTGGCACTTGACTCGGATATCATCGTGATAGACGAACCTACCAGCCAGCTTGATCCGGAGGCGAGCAACGATGTGTTTGAAATTATTGACCTGTTGAAGAGGCAGGGGAAGACGGTCATTATTGCGGAGCATAAGGTTGATTTGTTAGCGGAATATTGCGACGAGATTATTGCGATTGCAGGAGGAAGCATCATTGCGATGGGCGGGGCCAAGGAGGTTCTTTCGGATGCCATCCTGCGCGATAACGGTGTGCGGATTCCACAGGTGGTCAGCCTGGCCCTGGAGCTTGAGAAGGCAGGAAAGGCTTTTGGGGAAATCCCGATTACGATGGAGGAGACGATTACCATGCTAAAAGAGAGGATGAAGGAGGGGAGAAGTAATGGCAATTAAAGTAGAAAATATTACGTTTTCCTATCCGGACAGCTCTGTTATGGCGGTGGAAAATGTTTCCATGACCATTGAAAAAGGAGAACGAGTCGCGATTATTGGGCAGAACGGAGCGGGAAAGTCTACCACGGTAAAGCTGATGAATAATATTTACAAGCCGACCAGAGGGAGGATTACGGTTGACGGGATTGATACGAAGGAGCAGACGACGGCGCAGATTGCTTCCCATGTAGGGTATGTTTTCCAGAATCCAAACGACCAGATTTTCAATGACGACGTGGTCAGGGAGATTGAATATGTGCTCCGTTACTGGAAACTGCCAAAGGAGGAGATTAGAAGGCGCAGGGAGGAGGCAATCGACGTGACGGGCATCCGGCCCTACCTGGAGACTCATCCCTTCGATATCCCTCTTCCTATCCGGAAGTTTTTGACTATTGCGGTGGTGGTGGCCGTAAGTCCGGATTATGTTATCCTGGATGAACCGACGGCGGGACAGGATTTGTGGGGATGTGCGCAGCTTAAAACGGTTATGGACTATCTTCAGGATAAAGGAAAGGCTGTGCTAACCATTTCCCATGATATGGAATATGTGGCGGAGAATTTTGACCGGATCATCGTGATGGCCCATAAAAATGTGATTGCCGACGGGAATAAAAAGGATATCCTTTACCAGCCAGACGTTTTAAAAGAAGCTCATGTGAAGCCGCCGCTTTCGGCGCAGATTGCGCAGGCGATGGGGATTCGGGGAAAAGTATTGAACTTGAAAGAGCTGGCGGCTGCGGTTAATCTGGAAAAACAATAGAGCTGTTTGAGAAAAAATATCTTGCAATATAGGCTGGTTTGGGCTAAACTATTTAATATGCCAGAGATGCCAGTTAGTGGCTTATAGAGATGGGGTTGTCGGGAAACGAACGATTGTTTTCCGGACAGCCCCATCTTTGTAAATTGCCTTTGGATGAACGGCAAAATGATAAAGTGGGACAGAAGGAGGAGACTATGCGCAGGGCAGACCGTGAAGTAAAGGATTGTAAAGAAATCCATCAAATACTTGAGTCATGCAAGGTATGCAGGCTTGGGATAATGGATGAGGGGAAGGTTTATATCGTACCCATGAATTATGGATATGAATACGAAGAGGGAAAACTGGTACTATATTTCCACGGAGCGAGAGAAGGGAAGAAGCTAAGGCTTCTCGGGGAGAATCCGTCCGTTGGAATCGAGATGGACGGAGAGCATGAATTAGTGGCAGGAAGTACGGCCTGCCAGTACAGTTACTGTTATGCAAGCATTATCGGAGACGGAAAGGCAGAGATCATCACGGACTTGGAAGAGAAATCAAAGGCTCTGGCACTCATCATGAAGCATCAGACGGGAGAATGGTTTGCGGAACTGGAGACGAACCTGAAACTTGGGCAGACGGTAGGGATCATCCGTGTGGAGGTGGATGAATTTAGTTGTAAGCGCCACTATAAGTAACATTAAATTAATGCTTTAAGCTGTGAAAGTATTGTGGTATACTATAAAAGATACGAAAGGATGGAAGATAGAATGTCAGAGAAGAAGAAAGTCATTATGCTCGGCAATGAAGCCATTGCCCGGGGCGCCTATGAGGCGGGGGTAAAGGTATCCGCCGCATATCCGGGCACTCCAAGTACCGAGATTAGTGAATATCTGGTACAGTATAAAGATGACCTGTACTGCGAATGGTCGCCCAACGAGAAGGTGGCGACAGAGGTTGCAATCGGTGCGTCCGTTGCAGGAGTGCGTGCCATGTCCTGTATGAAGCATGTGGGCTTCAACGTGGCGGCAGACCCGGCGTATACGGTGTCCTACATGGGAGTGAACGGCGGACTGGTAATCGTCGTCGCAGACGACCCGGGACTCTACAGTTCCCAGAATGAGCAGGACACCCGAATGGTTGCCCGTGCGGCGCAGCTTCCTGTGTTAGAGCCTTCGGACAGTTCCGAGGCAAAAGAGTTCATGAAGAAGGCATTTGAGCTGAGTGAACAGTTTGACCGCCCCTTTGTTTTCCGCACTACCACTAGGCTTGCCCATTCTCAGGGAGTGGTAGAGCTTGGGGAGCGCAAAGAAGCGGCAGATAAGCCTTACGAGAAGAATGTCCAGAAAACGGTGATGATGCCGGCAAATGCAAAGCAGCGCCACATCGAGATTGAGAAGCGGAACCTGGAACTGGCAGAAGCAGCCAATACGCTTCCGATTAACCGGGTAGAGATGAATGACAGGGCGATTGGCGTGATTACTAGCGGGATTCCCTACCAGTATGTGAAGGAAGCCCTGCCCAATGCCTCTGTGCTGAAGCTTGGGATGGTGAACCCTCTTCCGAGAAAATTGATTGAAGATTTTGCTGCGAAGGTGGAAAAGCTGTATATTATAGAAGAGCTGGATCCCGTCATCGAAGAACAGGTGAAGTCCTGGGGGATTGGGGCAACAGGAAAAGAAATCTTTACCGTGCAGGGAGAGTACAGCGCAAACATGCTCCGAAGAGCAGTCCTTGGAGAGAAGCTAGAGATTGCGCCGCCGGCAAAGGTGCCGGTTAGGCCGCCCATTCTCTGTCCGGGATGCCCCCACAGGAGCGTGTACTATGTGGTGAAGAAGCTGGGGCTTCATGTGGCGGGCGATATCGGCTGCTATACCCTGGGAGCCGTCGCGCCCCTTAGCGTGGTGGATACTACCATCTGTATGGGAGCCAGCATCTCAAGCCTTCACGGTATGGAGAAGGCGAAGGGAAAGGATTACATAAAGAACTGGGTAGCTGCAATCGGAGATTCCACATTTCTCCATACCGGCGTGAATTCCCTGATGAACATGGTATACAACCATGCCACCGGCACGGTGCTGATTCTGGACAATTCTACCACAGGAATGACCGGGCATCAGGATCATGCGGCAACCGGAAAGACGTTACAGGGCGACCCGGCCTACGCTATCGACATTCCGGCGCTCTGCCGTGCAATCGGCGTGAAGAATGTGACGGAAGTGAACGCATTTGACCTTGAGACCCTGGAAAAGGTACTCAAAGAGGAGATTGCAAAGGACGAGGTATCCGTCGTCATCACGAAGACTCCCTGTGTACTGCTTAGCAAAGGAAAGAAACCGTTATACATCGCCCATCAGGATAAATGTAAGAAGTGCGGCATGTGCATGAAACCGGGCTGCCCTGCTATGACCAGGCGGGAGGACGGGACGGTTCGTATTGACGACACCATGTGTACGGGATGCGGGCTTTGCAAAGATTTGTGTAAGTTTGGCGCGATTGAGTTAGTAAAGGCAGGTGACAGATAATGGCGGCGAAGAATATTATGATTGTGGGTGTCGGAGGACAGGGAACCCTTCTGACCAGCAGGATATTGGGCGGACTTGCCACTGCCGGAGGATATGACGTGAAGCTTTCCGAGGTGCATGGAATGGCGCAGAGAGGCGGGAGCGTGGTGACATTCGTCCGCTATGGCGAGCAAGTGGCGGAGCCAATCGTGGAAGAAGGCCAGGCAGACGTGCTGATCGCATTTGAAAGGCTGGAAGCTCTCCGTTATGCACATTTCCTCAAAAAGGACGGCGCGCTGATTGTAAATGACTGGAGAATCGACCCCATACCCGTGGTGATTGGAGCCGCAGAGTATCCGGAAGGAATCATAGAGACATTGAAACAGGAACACAAGGTCTATACGGTAAATGCGACGGAGGAATCGAAGAAACTGGGCAATCCAAGGGTATTTAACCTGATTGTGCTGGGAATTGCCGCCTGGCACATGGATTTCTCTAAAGAAGAATGGTATCGGGTAATCGAGAATACCGTGCCGCCTAAGACCATAGACATCAATAAACAGGCGTTTAACGTGGGGTATCATCTTGCGGCAGAGTAGTTGCTTGGTCGTCATGCGCCAACAGGGGGCGAAGGGTATTTTTACAGGTTGGCAGACCGGAATTTGATTCCGAACCACAGTAGAAATAAAATTCAGGACAGGAGTATGAGAAAATGGCAGGAGTATCAATAGAAAACTGGAAAGAAACCATCAGAGATCCGAAAATCGAGTGTATGGGAAGGGACGAGATGAATGCCCTTCAGAGCGAGCGTCTCATCAGGCAGGTAAAGAATGTTTACGAACATGTGGAATTCTACCGCAAAAAAATGGACAGCTTGGGCATAGAACCCGGCGACATCAAGGGAATTGAGGATATCCACAAACTTCCGTTCACCACCAAGGAAGATTTGAGGGACAACTACCCCTTTGGACTGCTGGCAGTCCCTAAGGAGAAGATTGCCCGTGTACAGGGAACTTCCGGGACGACCGGCAAACTGACCCTTGCGTCTTACACACAGAAAGACGTGGACGTTTGGGGCGAGTGTGTGGCAAGAGGCTTGGTGATGGCAGGATTAAGCGCGGCAGACCGCATCCATGTTTGCTACGGTTACGGTCTGTTCACCGGAGGAATGGGACTTGATTTAGGCGCGCAGGCGTTAGGCGCAATGGCAATCCCTATGTCTTCCGGCAACACAAAACGTCAGTTGATGTGCATGGAAGACTTCGGAGCCACTGCATTTGCCTGTACTCCATCTTATGCGCTGTACCTTGCAGAAGCGGCACAGGAGGCAGGGGTGGTAGACCGCTTGCAGATCAAGGCAAGCATCAACGGTGCAGAGCCGTGGACAGACGAGATGCGCAAGAAGATTGAGAGCATTTTCCATATCAACAGCTTCGATATCTACGGATTGTGTGAGATTACGGGGCCAGGCGTGGCCATGGACTGCATCCACCACAAAGGATTGCATGTATACGAGGATTATTTCTATCCGGAAGTACTCAACCCGGCAGACCAGTCTGCATGTGGGGACGGCGAGACAGGAGAACTCGTATTCACCACTCTGGCAAAAGAAGGAATGCCCCTCATCCGTTACAGGACGAAAGACCTCACCAGCATCGAGCACAGCACATGCGAATGTGGAAGGACATTGCCAAGAATCCAGAAATTCACCGGACGTACGGACGATATGAAAGTCATCCGCGGCGTCAACGTTTTCCCGACTCAGGTGGAGACGGCGCTCCTCTCTATGGGCGGCGGCGTAGCGCCTCACTACATGCTCATCGTAGACCGGGAGAACAATCTGGACGTCCTGACCGTCATGGTAGAAGTAGACGAAAAATATTTCTCCGACGAAATCCGGAAACTGGACGCCTTAAAGAACAAAGTCGGAGCCGTATTAAAACAGGCTCTCGGCGTATCCGTGAGAGTAAAGCTTGTCGAGCCAAAGACCATCCAGCGCAGCGAAGGCAAAGCAAAACGTGTCATCGACAACCGCGAGTTGTAAGAGGAGGGAAATACCATGGGTGTAAGCAACACAATTCAGCAATTATCTGTATTTTTGGAGAACAGGGAAGGCCGTCTTGACGACGTGCTGAAAGTCTTGTCTCAAAACGACGTAAATATCGTGGCTTTAAGCCTTGCGGACACTTCCGACTATGGAATGTTACGTATGGTGGTTTCCGACCCGAATAAAGGGCGTACAGCGCTTAAAGAGGCAGGAATCACAGCCATGCTCACCGACGTAGTGGCTTTGCGCGTCCCCCACGCCACAGGTTCCCTAAGTAAAGCGATGCACCAGATCGTCGAAGGGAAAGTCAACGTGGAATACATGTACGCTTTCGCCAACGGAACCGACGCGGCAGCAGTCCTCAAAAGCGACGACCCCGCCCGCGTCATCGATATCCTGAAAGCCAGCGGCTTCGACGTCTACAGCGCCGACGAAGCATACCGCGCAAACCAGTAAAACTAAAAAACATATCAGTAAGGAGCAGCTCCCCTCTGGCGATTCTAAAACACAGCCAGAGGAATAGAGCTGCTCGTGGCCCGATAACTCTGGCAAAAGGGGAGATAGCATATTGTTTCTATCTCCCCTTAATTGTATTATGCTTTCTAAAATTATTTGGCGGAGGATAAAATGTGGAAATAAAAGCCGTAACAGACAGCGACAAACAATTTGTAATGAGTATCGATAACCATGTTGACGATATAGGCTATGCCAACAGGGTATACACAAAGTCCGGCTATGTCATATGGGAGAATAAACAACGGATTGGAATCATCACACACTGCATTTTGTGGGATAACCTCCCATTTCTGAATTTAATATATATTAGAGAAGAATACCGTGGTAAAGGATTTGGAAAGCAAGCAATCATCCACTGGGAAAATGAAATGAAAAACCAAGGCTATAAGATGACCTTGCTCTCAACCCAGGCAGACGAGGAAGCGCAGCATTTATACCGGAAACTAGGCTACATAGACTGCGGCAGCCTGGTATTTCACAACACCCCATTTGACCAGCCCATAGAAATATTCCTCAGAAAAGTCTTATAAGGCAGGACCCGCCGCCCTGCTCGGCGTCCCCCTTGTACGGCACAAATACTACAGGAATCCCCTTGAAAATGAAACAAGCGAAGTGTATAATAAAAAAGAATTTACCAAACAAAGGAGGACACCTATCATGCTAGATAAAAAAGTCGTAGAACTATTAAACCAACAAGTAAACAAGGAATTCTATTCCGCCTACCTATATCTGGATTTTTCCAACTTCTATTTCGACCACGGTCTTGACGGTTTCGGCAACTGGTACAAGATTCAGGCACAGGAAGAGCGCGACCATGCAATGCTCTTTATCCAGTATCTCCAGAACAACGGAGAAAAGGTAGAATTAGAAGCAATCGACAAACCACAGATTGCTTTAGAGAGCGCCAAATCCGTACTGGCAGAGGGCTTAAAACATGAGCAGTACGTAACAAGCCTCATCCATGGAATCTACGATGCCGCATATTCTGTAAAGGACTTCCGCACGATGCAGTTCTTAGACTGGTTCGTGAAAGAACAGGGCGAAGAAGAGACCAATGCAGACAACTTGGTAAAGAAGTTCGAGTTATTCGGAGATGACCCCAAGAGCCTGTATATGCTGGACAATGAGCTGGGTGCGCGTACATATTCTGCCCCGTCTCTGGCGCTTTAATCATGAACCGCAAGAAAGTGGTCTGCTCCTGCCGCAACGTGACAAAGGGTGATATTGCAGACGCCGTGAAAGCCGGGGCCGATTCCTTCAAAGAAGTCAAGAAGGTGACAAAGGTGGGCAAGGGCTGCGGTAAATGCAAGAAAAAAGCGAAGAAGCTGACGAAGAAATTATTGAAGGAAAGAATAGAATGAGTGAGGATATGAAGAAAACTGCTTTGGAGATGATGCGTGTCTCTGAGGCAGTCTATGTTCTGTTGTCCGGATGTACACGCCTGCCTTACGTGGAATGTGATTCGGAGACCTATGACGACCAGATATTACTATTTTACAGGGAAGAAGACGCAAGGAGACGGGCAAAGGAACTGTTAGAAGATAAAAACTTAGTACAGGTCGTTAAGGTGGAGAAGAAGAGCTTCCTGCCGTTCTACACAAGCCTGTATCCCATGGGCGTGAACTGCATCGTGGTCAATGACGGGACATCAAAGAGAATCGCTGTACAGCTTAATGAACTGATTCGGCGCAGCCGTCCCGAACAGCTTCCCAAAGGGCAGGTATGGGTAGAGAATCCGGAGCTGCATCTGACGGCAATCTACTTTATGCAGGAACTCCATAAGAACCAGGGGAAGGAAATGACGGAAGAGATGACAGAACTGTATGAAGAGATGCTCGCACATTTCGGAAGAGGAAAATATATCTTTGCCGTGGGTAAGGACAAAGGAATCCCGGCGTTAAAAGGAAAGGATGGGAAACTATACCAGCCCTTATTCACGGATTCCCAGGAATTCCAGAAATTCAACGGACCGAACCAGCTTAGCGCCATGGTGGTAGAGGCGGATAAGATCCGGAATCTTCTGCCGCCGGAAAGCGAGGGCGTCGTGCTCAATCCTGTTGGAGTGAATGTCCAGTTCAAGATAAGAAAAAGACCAGATAACTGAGGGTTATCTGGTCTTTTCCATAATCTCAATTTCATGTATTGCTTTTAAATATCTAAATCCTATTACTATTTAATATATAAAAGGTACATTCATTACGATTATAAGAATTACTTTGCATTACATTAATTAGATCTTTGTTACATTGACTGCCTGAGGACCCTTAGATCCTTCTGTTACATCGTACTCGACGCTCTGGCCCTCGTCTAAAGACTTGAAACCTTCCATGTTCAGCCCGGAATAGTGGACGAACACATCATTGCCGGTTTCATCAGAAATGAAACCGTAACCCTTTTGGTTGTTGAACCATTTCACTGTACCTTTCATGACAATACCTCCAAACTTAAAGTTAATTTAGAAACTCCGCATCTATAAAATAAATCTATAGATAACTGTCTAATAGACTAGCATATATTTATAAAAGCGTCAAGAGATTTGGGAATATTTTTTATATTTTTACTATAAAACCATAGAGGCGGCGGTATCATTTTACTTGACGAAATGCCCCCAGAAGTGTAAAGTATAGGGTATGGGATGATTAATGAGATAACAGAGGACAAGAGTATGATCACATTGACGGGGAAAAAAGTATCGGAAGGAATTGCCATGGGCAAGTTATCCTTCTATAAGCGGGATTCCAAGGAGATTCGGCGAATCTATGTAAAAGACGTGGAGAAGGAAGTACAGCGGTTCCAAAAAGCGCGTCAGAAGGCGTTACAGGAACTAAAAGAGCTGTATGAGACGGCAGCCAAAGAAGTAGGAGAGGCGAACGCCGCGATTTTTGAGATGCAGCAGATGATACTGGAAGATCAGGATCTGGTTGACAAGGTTACGGGAATCATTGTCGAGCAGAAGCTGAACGCGGAGTATGCGATAGAGAATGCGGCGGAGAATTTTATTGCGACGGCAGTGGAGAACGATAAGAATTATGTACAGGGGCATGACGCGGATGTCTGGGATGTGGCGAATCGCCTTCAGAATATCCTGGCGAGAGGGTGGAAGGATAAGATGCTGATGGACGAGCCGTTTGTGCTGGCGGCGGGGGAGTTGTACCCCAGCGAGGCAGTCCAGCTTGATAAGACGAAGGTACTGGGATTCGTTACGAGGTATGGGACGATCAATTCCCATACGGCGGTGCTTGCAAGGACGAAAGGGATTCCGTCAGTGATTGGGCTTGGGGAAGCGTTAAAGAAGGATTACGAGGGCAAGACGATCATCGTGGACGGGTTCGAGGGCAAGATATATATTGAGCCAGATTATACGACGATAACGAAGATGCGGCAGAAGCAGGACGCCAACCATACTCAGGTACAGAATCTTGAACGGCTCAAGGGGAAGGAGAATATTACCCAGAGCGGGCAGAAGATTGATGTCTGTGCGAATATCGGGAACCGGGAGGATATTGAGAACGTGCTGCGCTGCGACGCAGGCGGGATTGGGTTGTTTCGGAGCGAATTTTTGTATATGGAGAGCGGTTCTAAGCCTCCGACAGAGGAATATCAGTTCCAGGTGTACAAGCTTGCCGCAGAGTCCATGGGATTTAAGAAGGTGGTCATCCGGACGGCAGATTTAGGAGGAGAGAAGACGGCGGAGTGTCTGGACTTAGGGACAGACCCTAACCCGGCAATCGGCTACCGGGGAATCCGGGTGTCTCTCGACAAGGAAGAAGTATTCAAGACACAGCTGCGTGCGATTCTGCGCGCTTCTGCATTCGGGAATCTTTCCGTTATGTTTCCGATGATTACATCCATCGAAGAGGTAAAGCTGGCAAAATTAATGCTTGAGAAGGCGAAAAAGGAGCTGAAAAAAGAGAAGACCGGCTTTGATTCAGACATTCCGGTAGGCGTCATGATTGAGACTCCGGCGGCGGTCATGATCAGCGGGGAACTGGCGAGAGAAGTTGATTTTTTCAGTATTGGGACCAATGACCTGCTGCAGCTGACCCTTGGAATGGACCGGCAGAACGAGAAGCTTGAGCGGTATTTTAATCCTCACCACTCGGCGCTTCTTAAAATGATTCGGATTATTACGAATAATGTACATCTGGAGGAGAAGCATATCAGCGTGTGCGGCGATATGGCGGCTGATTTAGAGATGACAGAGTATCTTATTCAGATAGGGATAGATGAGCTGTCTGTGGCGCCAAATCAAGTGCTTGCGCTGCGCAAAAAGATTCGGGAGATACAATAGAATTCTAAGAATGAAAGAACGAGAGGCAGATAATGAGAGGAAGCTGTCTGAAAGATTTTCCCCTTTCAGGCAGCTTCCTCTATTTTCATGATTTTATTTTAGCAGAAGTACGGTGACATTGCCGCAAAGTCCGTCTGCCTTAGATAGATGGGCGTCAAACGCCCCTTAGTCTGTTCCTTACAGAGTATCCTCACGCCGGATATATCCCGGATTCGCAGGATCGGCAATAATCTCCTTCGCATGTATAATCTTCGCGTGTTTGTCTACCACCTGGCAATCTATGATGACGTCATTCCCAACAAGCGCTCCTGGAAGTACGACACTGTTCTTCACCACAGCGCCCTTCTTGATGACACATCCACGTCCGATTACGGAATTCTCAACCGTACCTTCAATCAGGCATCCGTTGGATACGACTGAACTCTTTACGTCCGCCGTGTCAAAATACTGTGTCGGACAGGAATCATTGGTTCTGGTGTATACAGGCCACTCGTCGTCGAACAGGTCCGTCGCCCTCTTGGCGTCAATCAGCTCTATGTTCGCATTGTAGAAGCTATTCAAATCTGTGATAGATGCAAAATATCCTCTGTGGGAGATACCGCGTACATCAAGCTCTTCACAGGCATTGTTGACGATATCTGCCAGCGTGTACATGGAGGACAGAGACTTTGCTTTCTTAATCAGGTCAAGGAACAGTTCCTTCTTCATAATATATGTATCCATGAAAATGTTCCTGTTCTTAGCGTTGCCTCGGTTCGGCTCTAATGACAAGACGCCCTTCTGGCGGTTCAGGTTCAGTGCGTTACAGTTCAGGAAAGATTCACGGGCATTGTCTACACTGTGGTATAAAAGTGTAATATCTGCCTCAGACTCGATATGGTTCGCAAGCAAGGTGTTGAAGTCGGCAGAGTATACCATATAGCTGGGGGCAATCACCACATAAGGCTGGTGGGAACGCTCGATACACTCTAAATTCGCCGTGAATGCGGCAATATCTGTGTTATAGAGGTCGTTGTCGCCCTTAGACTCCGAGAACAGGATATGCAGCCGTCCGCGCTTGGAGTTGATGTTGTAGTGACGTCCGGTTCCAAGATGTTCCACCAGGGAGCGCGGTTTCCTTCTGATATATACCTGAATGCGGTCAATACCGCTGTTGCTCATATTTGAAATCGGGAAATCGATGACACGGTATCTGCCAAGGAAAGAGAAAGCGCCGATGGGGCGGTATTCTTCCAGTCCTTTCACCCAGATGTGATTTCCGGAAAAATTAATGATTCCTAATGCTTTACTCATATTATTCTACCCCCTTTACACGTTTTGCCACCAGTTCGATGTGTTCGCTGTCTGCGCTTCCAACGACCGCATTCCTGCCGATCTTCACGCCGTCGGCTACCAGTGCGCGCTGTACAACGGCGCCTGCTTCAACCTTCGCGCCAGGCATCAGGACGCTGTCAATGACCCGTGCGCCTTCCCCGACTTCCACTCCTGTAAAGAGGACGGAATTCTTGACCTCGCCTTCGATGATACAGCCCTGTGTGATGAATGCACGCTTAATGCTGGCATCAGGACCTACATAGTGTGGCAGGGTGGTAACGTCTTCCGTATAAATCTTCCATGTCGGGTCATTCAAGTCAAGTTCATTGTTCGTGTCCAGAAGATCCATGTTCGCTTCCCAGAGGGAATCGATGGTTCCAACATCCTTCCAGTAGCCTTTGAACTTGTATGCATACAGCGTCTTGTGGTCAGCAAGAAGCTGCGGGATAATATCTTTACCGAAGTCATGCTTGGAATCCGGATTCTTCATGTCGGCAACCAGAAGCTTGCGAAGAGGTTTCCAGGTAAAGATATAGATACCCATTGAAGCAAGATTGCTCTTAGGATTCGCCGGCTTCTCCTCGAATTCAACGATATGCCCTTCTTCGTCCGTATTCATGATGCCGAAACGGCTTGCTTCTTTGAGAGGCACCTCAATTACGGCGATCGTTGCGTCGGCGTTTTGTGCCTTATGCTCGGCAAGCATCTTGGCATAGTTCATCTTGTAGATATGGTCGCCGGAAAGGACAAGGAGGTATTCCGGAGAGTAGGTATCAATAAAGTCGATATTCTGGGAAATCGCGTCTGCTGTTCCGCGGTAAACATCCAGATTGGCGTCAGCCTTCTCACGGGGCGGAAGTACATAGACACCGCTGTCTTTTGCGTCCAGACCCCAGCGGCGTCCGGCTGCAACGTAACTGTTCAATAAAACGGATTCATATTGTGTCAGTACGCCGATCACATCAATGCCGCTATTGGCACAGTTGCTTAACGGGAAATCAACAATGCGGTACTTTCCACCATATGATACAGCCGGCTTTGCCACCTTATTCGTAAGGTCATGCAGCCTGGAGCCACGGCCACCGGCCAAAATCATCGCTAACATAGTATTTTGCTTCATAGTGAGCCCTCTCTTTCCATTTGTGTTACATGATAATAGATATTATACAATTTTTTTCTCATTCTTTCCATATTTTTGTGCAAAAAAAGAAAAATTTCTTGTAAAAATTGTCATGTATCTAACTGGTAATGGGTAATAGTATGGAGAAACCAGTGTGATATCAGATAAAATTTGTTAAAAGAAAAGATTTTCTGAAAATAATCCTTACATTTGCCGTTTATCCGTGATATAATACAGTATAGAAAAGGATTATATGTCGTTGGGAAGACGTAATTCCATAGGTGGGGCTCCAGACATACTGGCGTACAATCTGAAGGCAACAAGGGGGAAGCCGCAATGATTGTACGCTGTTTTTTAAATCCTTTTCAGCGTAATGGTAATGTCAGGACAGAGAGGAGGTTCGTTATGTTCAAAATCGGTGATTATGTAGCGCATTATAAGGAGGGCGTCTGTGAGGTGATAGACATCGGGAGGCTTGATATAAGCTGTTCGGACAAGCAGAAGGAATACTATACCTTAAAGCCGCTTTATAATGTCAAAGGAACTTTGTATACACCTGTGGAGAACGAGAAGAGACAGATTAGAGAATTGATTTCCGGTCAGGAGGCAAAGAAACTGATTGGCGAGATGGGAAGCATTGAGACGATTGGAGTCACGGATGAGAAGAAGAGGGAAGTGTTCTATAAAGAAGCTCTCTTAAAGAACCAGTGCAGGGAATGGGTAGCTTTGCTCAAGACGTCTTATATGCGCAAGATGAACCGGATTGCATCCGGGAAGAAGTCCATCAATGTAGATGAAAAGTATCTGAGCATAGCAGAGAAGTTTTTGTTCGGGGAACTTGCCTTTGTGTTAGATATGCCAAAGGAAGAAGTACGGGGGTATATAGAGAAGTGTTTAGAAGAGTAACAAAAGAGATTATCAGGTCGATTCATGGAACGGGGCTGCCGTGAGATATTCTGCAATATACACTGGGTATATCATGTAGAATGTATCACGGCAGCCCCATATGATCAGTCATTTTAACATTTTTCTACTATATGAATACGGAAACTCTCGTATTCTTCCGTTGCCCTTGGAAGAAGCAGTCCGCCGTTCATCAGTACATCTCCGGGATATTCCTGTCCGTCCACAAGATAAATGCCGTCTTGTTTCAGTCCTTTCAGCCGCATCCAGCGTCCGGGGCCATTGGGATGAATCTGGAGGGCTACGATGCACAGGAGGGCTTCGCTGCCGTCTTCTGCGGCAAATTCCCACCCATGGTATGCCTCTACATTGTCCGGATTGGTGAGCCGGTAGTAATCCCCATATTGAATCAAGTCATAGTATTCCTTAAATTCCTGAATCTGTATTTTTACGGTTTCCATTTCCTCTTCGGACATCGTATTAACATCCAGCTCGTATCCAAAGGTGCCGGACATGGCGACGGTCGCCCGGGTGTTGAGGGGCGTAATCCTTCCGGTCTGCTCATTGGGGCAGTGGGAGACGTGGGAGCCCATGGTACTGACAGGATAGCCGAAGGAAGTGCCGTACTGGATGCTGAGCCGCTCGATGGCATCCGTATCATCACTGCACCAGATTTGCGGCGTGTAGTAAAGCATCCCGGCGTCAAAACGTCCGCCGCCGCCGCTGCAGCCTTCAATCAGCATATCCGGGTAACGCATGATTAACTTCTCAAGCATGTCATAGAGTCCCAGGACATAACGGTGCATGATTTCGCCCTGTCTTTCTCCTGGAAGGACGGCACTGTAGAGGTCGGAGAGACTGCGGTTCAAGTCCCATTTCAGGTATTCAATCCTTGCAGAATCAAGTACCTTACAGATATGGCTGAAAATGTAGTCTCGGACATCCTCCCTGGAAAAGTCCAGTAAAAGCTGCTGTCGGGAGCGGGTCGGGGCCTTGCCCGGAATCTGCATTGCCCATTCCGGATGTTCCCGGTAGAGGTCGCTGTCCTCGTTGATGCCTTCCGGCTCGAACCAGATGCCGAACTGCATGCCTAAATCATGAATCCGGTCAGAGAGTTCCTTTAAGGTGCAGCCCAGTTTCTTTTCATTCACCACCCAGTCGCCAAGACCGGATACATCTAAATCACGTTTGCCGAACCATCCGTCGTCCATGACGAAAAGCTCTATGCCCATTTTGACAGCATCCTTTGCCATCTGTACCAGCTTGTCCCCGTCAAAGTCAAAATACACGCCCTCCCAGTCGTTTAACAGGACCGGACGCCGGGTTCTCGTCCATTTGCCCCGGCACAGGTTGCTTCGGTATGCCTTATGGAAGATGCGGGACAATGTGCCAAGCCCGTGTTCCGAGTATGCCATGGCAGCTTCGGGAGCATAGAAACGTTCTTCAGGTCCAACGCAGTAGCAGAAATTATCGGGATGGATTCCAAGCAGGAGCCGGGTCTGGCCATACTGGTCAAGCTCGGCGCTTCCGATAAAATCACCGCTATATAGGAAGGAAAAGCCGTAACAGTTTCCGTCATCTTCTGTGGCGTCCCGGTCAGACAGAATCAGGAACGGATTGTACTGGTGGCTCGAAGTACCGCGTGTGCTGCCCACAGACTGAACTCCATGATGCAAAGGAGTGCGCTGGCAGTTGCGTTCCTTTACGTGGCGGCCATAGAAGGTGTGCAGGTCATAGTCGCCGTAGAGATAATCGATGCATACGCTCTGGAGGTTTTCCAGATAAATGTCTTCGCCGCTGTGGTTCTCGACGCAGACGGCCCGTGTGATAATGTCCAGGTCTTCCATGACGCCATAGTAGAGATGTACATAGAACATCTGCCGGGTATCCTCAAGGGTGACGACTAATGTGTCTGCCTTTGTATTGGAGGAGGATACGCCCGGCAAAGTATCATAGATTGCCGGGAGCCCGGGAAGGGAGTACTTGCCCTCTAAAATTTCATGTTTCAAATAACGCAGCTCACATGCAAATGTTCCGTCCGGATAACGGACTTTCAAAGCCGTAGAGCGGTAGTCCCCGCTGCCGTAGGTAGGGAATTCTTGCGGAAGGGCATCCAGAGAATAAGTCCGGTCCGCCCCCGCATCGTATGGATTACCAGAGAACCCCCGGTCTGCATATGCAATCCGGTAGGAATAGTCGAAAGCAGAACCCTTCATACCAAACCAGGTATGGAGTAATACTCCATACCTGTCTGCTTTCATCTGGTACATACTATGGTCTGTCTGTAATGTGAATAATCTGTTTGTGCTGTCAAATAATATCGCCATAAGTTTGCCCCCATTGAAAAGTGTGAATTTGAAATTATTTTACCGCACCGTTTACCACGCCGTTGATGATCTGCTTCTGACAAACCAGATAGAAAATCAGGATTGGCAGCAGCGCCAGCAGGTAAGAGGCAAATGCTAAGTTGTAGTTCGTACCGAACTGAGTTTGGAATGTCAACTGTGCCAGAGGCAGTGTGTTGACTCCTGTACCTGACATGATGACGAGCGGCGTCATAACGTCGTTCCAGGTTCCTAAGGCGGTCAGTACGGCAACTGTGGCGTGCATCGGCGTCATGATCGGGAAGATAATCTTCCAGTATGTAGACCATGTGGTAGCGCCGTCCACGAAAGCCGCTTCCTCAAGTGCGATTGGAATGTTCTTTAAATAGCCGGAGTAAAGCATTACGTTCATTGGCATATAGAACACAAGGTAGCATAATATAACTCCGAACCAGTTGTCAATACCCATTTGTGCAGTCTGTTTTACCAAAGGCATCATCAGGATTGCGAAAGGTACGAACATACCGCTTACGATGTAGAGGTATGATACTTTGTAGAACTTGCTCTTAGCCATGCTTCTTCCGATTGCATATCCGGCAAGAGAGTGAATCAGGATAGCAAGCACTACGGTCACGACCGTAATCATAACACTGTATCCCAGAGAGTGCCAGAAGTCCGTAACACGCATAGCTTCTGAGAAGTTTTCAAGGCTCCAGGATTTTGGAAGGCTTAACGCCCCGGCAATGTCGTTGGTCATCTCTGACGGCTTCTTAAAAGCAATCACGAGCGCCATATAAAGCGGGAAGATAACAGTCAGACAGCCAACGATTAAAAGGATGGTAAGCGGCCAATTGGTAGTCGCCGCAACTTTATTTTTCTGTTTCATTATAACTGTTCCTCCTTCTTTCCTGTAATAGTAAGCTGGGCTACAGAAATCGCAACGATTACGATGAAGAAGATAACCGCGTTAGCGCTCTGGAATCCAAACTGTCCGCCGCCCATACCATTGTTGTAAATGAGGTAGGAGATGGACTCGGTACTCTGTGCAGGACCACCCTTGGTCAACGCCATGATCTGGTCGAATACCATCAGGAAGTCTTTCATGCTCAATACCATGTTGATGCTGAAGAATGGGATGATCAGCGGGAAAGTCAAAGACTTGAAGCTTAACCATCCGGTGGCGCCGTCGATAGCGCCTGCCTCATATACATCCTCCGGTACGGTCTGAAGGCCGGAGATATAGATGAGGGTGGTCTGTGCGATAGACTGCCATGCAGCAACGATTACGATGGCAATCCATGCAGTCTTGGTGTTGGAAAGCATACTTCCTGTTCCTGTAAGCGCCGGAAGGATGTAGGTGAAAATGTATCCGAAGATGTAACCTACAACCAGTCCGCCTAAGATTCTCGGAACGAAATACATACCCCTCAGTGCGCTCTTAGCACGAATCTTACCATTTAACCCCAGTGCAAGGAGCAGGGCGATTACATTAGTAAGAACCGTTGCCAGAATCGCGAATTTGAAGGTAAAGAGATAGGATTTCCCTACACGTGCGTCCGTAAATAAGTCAGCGTAGTTACGCATTCCTACCCAGTCATAGCTTCCGAACCCTTTGAAGTTCGTGAAACTGTAAATCAGGCCCTTAATCAATGGCAGAGTGTTGAAGCAGAAGAACAATGCCAGGATCGGAACTGTAATTAATAAAAAGGTCTGGTTTCTGCTCAATTTTTTATTCATTATTCATTCCCTCCCTTTTCCTCATATTCCTGTACTTTGCGGATGATGTCACGGTTGTAACGTACCCAGTCGGTGTCGAACTTGTTCAGGAACTTGTCTACGTCGCCGTCTAATAAGAAGGTCTGGATCTGAGCGTCCACACTCATCTCTGCCGGATAGTAGTGATCCTGATAGTCAACCATCTTGCCTTCGTTGATGTAGTCAAGCATGCCGTCAAGAGCCGGAGAAAGTTCAAATTCCTTGTCCTTACATGGAACGGCATTCTGGTCGTCCAGATAAGTCTGGATGGTGGAATCCTCCAGCATGAACTTCAGTACCTCATAGGCAGCTTCCTTGTCCTTGCATTCGTTGGTGACACAGAACTGAAGGTCAACACCAGAGTTCAGGATGTTGTCGTCGGCATTGTCGCATCCCGGCATAACGAAGGAATCAATGTCCATATCCGGATTTACGGACTGGATCTGGGGAACAGCGTAGCTTCCGATACAATACATAGCAGATTCTCCATTTGCGAATGCGGTACATGCGTCATTGTAGTTGTACGCAAACGGATCATCCTGTGCGTGGTCGAGGAGTTCAAGCATCTTCTCGGCAACTTCCGGGTACTCGTCGATAAACTTCGTCTCACCTTTGTTTACCTGACGGCAGACATCTGCAGGAGCTAAGTCACAGGCAAGTGCGTTCCATGGCGCCAGACAGGTCCATACGTCTTTGTAACCGAAGTATAAGGGCTGCTGTCCTGAGGCTTTAATCTCGTCGCACAGGTCCATGAATTCATTCCATGTCGTCGGGATTTCCCACTTGTTTTCCTCAAACATCTCTCTGTTGTACAATACGCCTGCGGCATTGGCAACATAAGGAACTGCGTACACGCCGTCCATCGGAACGAACTCTAAGTTCTTGTCGATGTCTAAGTAGGCCTGCTTGATTAAGGAAAGTCCTTCAAAGTCTGAGATGTCCATCAGCATCTCGGCGTCAAGGAAGTTTGAGAAATTCACGTCGCCGCCGATACCGATGATATCCGGGGCATCCTCCTTGATGAAACGTGTTTTCAGTACAGTCATGGCATCGTTGGGGGATTCGATCTTCAATACGATGTCGTCATGGGACGCGTTGAAGTCGGCCTCCATCTTCTCGAAAGCCTTAACAGCTTCCGGCTTGTACTGAAGCATGGTGATATGGGTCTTTCCGTCTGAGCTGCCTTCGGAGCTGCAGCCACTTGCTGAAAAAGCGGTCCCAATCAGCATTGCTGCCACAAGTGTTGTGGCAATTACTCTCTTTTTCATTCCACACCTCTCCTTTTTCCTTCATGCTTTCGTTAAGTTGCATGAATTTTGATGTATTTACTGGTAAAATGATAGCAGTTTGCTACGCAAAGGTAAATGTTTAGATGAGGCGGGATTTTATCATAATGCGGGATAATAAAGAAAATGTTGAAGTATAGACGAATTATGGTATATAATATTAAAAAAGCATGAATTTTCGTGATTTTCTATAAAAAAGGGAGGTGCAATTTGAGCAAAATCACGAAAATCCAGAAAACTATCCGAAAGACGAGGTAACGCAAAATGACGAATCATTTGTTTTCTGTGTTTCAGGACGAGCGTTTTATGGACCTGACAATATACCAATATGGGTATGAGAAGTGCGAACCATTGCACGCTTTTGGACCTTATGTGCGCAACAATTATCTGTTCCACTATGTAATTTCGGGAAAGGGCTGCCTGCACGCCAACGACGAGAAGGGGGAGGCGGTTCCCTATAACATCGAGGCGGGGAACGGGTTTATCATTGAACCGGGATACGTCAATACGTATTTCGCGGACAATGACCAGCCATGGGAGTATGTGTGGGTGGAATTCGGAGGACTGCGTGCCAAGGAGTGTGTGGAGCTTGCGGGACTGTCCCACAAGTCCCCGGTGTACCGCCTGGCATCTCCGGAATATGGTGAGAGCCTGCAAAAGAGGATGCTTACCATTGTCAAGAGCCAGAACGCGTCGAATATGGAGATGATTGGGCATCTGTATCTGTTTTTGGACTGTCTGATTAAGTATTCTGCATCCAAGAAGCAGTTACAGGGCGGGAAACTCAGTGAATTCTATGCCCGGGAAGCAGTGGTATATATCGAGCATAATTACGACCAGGATATCACAGTGGAGGATATCGCGAGAAAATGCCAGCTTGACCGCAGCTATTTTGGCAAGGTGTTCAAGAAAGTGGTGGGGCAGTCGCCTCAGGAGTTCCTGATTCGTTACCGGATGACGAAGGCGGCGGATGCATTGATTATCGGGGACGATTCGGTGAGTGATATTGGAATGTCGGTGGGGTATCCCAATCTGCTGCACTTTTCCAGGGCGTTTAAGGGGGTATACGGGGTGTCTCCCCGGGAGTACCGGCAGAAGAATAAGATTATAGACAGATAGTTTTAAGTTTTTAAAGTTTTAAGAGGAGTTAGTTTATGATACGTATCAAGGACATTGCCAGAAAGGCGGAGGTAAGCCCTACGACTGTGTCGAATGTGATTCACGGGAACCACAAGAAAGTGTCGGAGGAGACAGTGGAGAAGGTAGAAAAGCTTCTTGCGGAGATGGAATATATCCCCAGCATGGGGGCGAGGATGCTGGCGGGCGGCAGTTCCCGGGTAATCGGGATTCTTGCCGGGGAACTGGACGAATGGAAACATTACGGCGAGGGCCATGCATTTACCAATATATTGATTCGTTCTATGGAGTCGGAAATATATCGGAGAAATTACTATATGCTGCTGCATTTTACGGCAACTGCCAAGGAGGGAATCCAGTTCGCGGCAACATGGAACGTGGAAGGACTGATTACGCTGGGATTCGGCACCCGTGACAATGAGAAGCTGCAGAGAAACTGTAAGGTTCCCATGGTGTCGATTGATACATATTATGAGAAACAGAAGGTGGCGAACGTGGGGCTTGACGACCTGAGCGGAGGATATCTTATGGCGGAATACCTGTTGGAGACGGGGCACAGGAGAATCGCATTCCTGTCGGATAATGATATTGGCGTGGATCATGAGCGGTGGAAGGGAGTATGCCTTGCATGCGGGCAGTACGGGCTTACCTGGCAGTACGGGGCTGGGAAGGATTATGATGCGGCACAGGAGCGTAAAGAGGCGGCAGAGCGGCCCGGAGAATATATGCAGCATATCATCATACCCAAGGAGCAGGAGTCCCGGGCCACTTTTTATAAACAGAACCTTAGGAGGCTTTCTGAGGAGTATGACGCCTTGTTTTTTGCATCAGACTACTATGCGGTGGAGGTGATCGCAGGATTGAACGACATGGGAATCTGTGTGCCTAAGGATGTGTCCGTGGCCGGATTCGACGATACGGAGAGCGCAAGGATGTGCAGGCCCCGGCTGACAACGGTGCATCAGGATGTGGAGGAGAAGGCGCGCCGTGCTGTTAAGAAGTTGTTTGAATTCATTCAGGGAGAAGGCGGGATTTCTATGGCGGACAGGCTTCCTGTAAAGCTGGTGGTTCGTGATTCCGTCAAGAATCGGCGACTGATTATACAAAGTGAATAAAAAAATACGCCTGATTTTGTGCAATATTCCGTTTTGCGTAAAACCTCTTGAAAAACATCATTTTGTATGCTTATAATACCTTTAAATGATAGTTTTGCGCAAAACCTAATACAAATTAAGGAGTGAGAAGCTTTATGGATTTATCGATCTATCGATGCGGGTATGAAAAACAGTGTCCGCTACAGATAAAGCAGTATGAATCTGGCGGTCATTATCTTTTTTGTTACATCATTTCAGGCAGTGGAGTTTTGCGGATGGAGAAGGAAGAAGCCTGCCTTCACACCATATCTGAACGGATGGGGTTCCTGATCGGGCCGGAAGAAGCAGACAGAGCTGAGGTTGTTTCGGACGGCGTGTGGGATTATGTGTGGGTGGAATTCGGTGGGCTTAGGGCAGAGGAATGTGCAAGGATGTCCGGCTTGTGCAGGGAGCAGCCGGTGTATTTGCCCAAGGAGCCGATGCAGGGCGACGAACTTCTCGAAAGTTTGATTGAATTGTTAAAAAGTGTGGAAGAGTGTCCGTTGCGGGCTACGGGATATCTGTATATTTTCGTGGACTGCCTGATACGGACGTCCCGTTTCCGCAGACCGGCGTCTGAGGGACAAAGCAGTGAAGAGTATGTGAGGGGTGCAATCCAGTATATTAAGCAGAATTATTACCGCCATATTTCGGTAGAAGAATTGGCGAGGCAGTGCTGGCTGGACCGGAGTTATTTCGGCAAGGTCTTCAAATCCATTACGGGCCAGTCGCCCCAGAGGTTCCTGATTCATTTCCGTATGGAGAGGGCTGCTGCGGAATTGAAGGAAGGAAAGGCGCCTATTGGGGACGTGGGAGCGTCTGTGGGATACCCTAATCTGCTTCATTTTTCCAGAGCGTTTAAAGGTGTGTATGGGATGTCGCCCAGGGAGTACAGGCAGAAGAACCGGGGGACACAAAGGACTGTATGAGAAAAAGGACAGTATAAGAATGGGGGCGGCCGGGAAGCGCTATTATCGCATTTCCCGGCTGTCTCCTTTTTCGGGATTTCCGGCTCTTTTCCAATCGGGATTTGGCAGAGATTTGTCGGTTAGGCATTGACATCTCTTAGGAAATTGGGTATCATTAGCTTTAATGAGTAAAAGCACTAAAGTGAAAGCGGATATTGTGAAATTCAACAGCAGTGAAAGATATGCGGGGACCGCAGGCTGCTTTGAGTAAGAAAGGGGATTTTTTTAATGCCGATTACGGATATTTTAGAGAAGAACTGCCGGCTGTACGGGGATGACGTATGTCTGGTGGAGATTAATCCAGAGATGCCGGAGACTAGACGTGTGACCTGGAAGGAGTATGAATTGATTGAGCCGGTACGCGCGTCTTATTACCGGCGGGAGATTACCTGGAATGTTTTCAACGAGAAATCCAACCGTTTTGCGAATCTTCTGTTGGAGCGGGGGATTAAAAAGGGGGATAAAGTGGCGATTCTTTTGATGAATTGCCTGGAGTGGCTGCCGATTTATTTTGGGATATTGAAGACAGGCGCGTTGGCTGTGCCGCTGAATTTCCGTTATTCGGCAGAGGAGATTCAGTATTGCGTGGATTTGGCCGAGGTGGATGTGCTGGTGTTCGGGCCGGAGTTCATCGGGCGTGTGGAGGAGATTGCGGACAGTATCAGCAAACATCGGCTTCTGTACTATGTAGGGGACGGCTGCCCGGGGTTTGCGGAGGATTATACGATGCATTCCGCCAACTGCTCCAGCCAGTCTCCTAAGATTGATATTAATGACGACGACTATGCGGCGATCTATTTCTCATCGGGGACGACGGGATTTCCGAAAGCGATTTTACATACCCATGAGGCGCTGCTGCATTCTGCCAAGGTGGAACAGAACCATCATGGACAGACGAAGGATGATGTGTTCTTATGCATTCCTCCGCTATATCATACGGGGGCGAAGATGCATTGGTTCGGAAGTTTCCTGACCGGAGGGAAGGCGGTGCTTTTGAAGGGGACGAACCCGGAGTTCATCCTCCGTGCCGTGTCTGAGGAGAAGTGTACGATTGTGTGGCTTTTGGTTCCTTGGGCGCAGGATTTACTGCTTGCCTTAGACAGCGGGAAGATTAAGCTTGAGATGTACCAGCTTGATCAGTGGCGGCTTATGCATATCGGCGCCCAGCCGGTTCCGCGCAGCCTGATTAAGCATTGGAAGGAGTATTTCCCGCATCACCAGTATGATACGAACTATGGGCTGAGCGAATCCATTGGGCCTGGCTGCGTCCATCTGGGCGTGGAGAACATCCACAAGGTCGGCGCGATTGGAAAGGCTGGTTTTGGCTGGGAGACAAAGATTATTGACGAGCAGGGGAATCCGGTAGAGCAAGGGAAAACAGGCGAACTTGCGGTCAAAGGCCCGGGGGTTATGGTAGAATATTATAATGACAAGAAGGCGACCGAAGAGGTGCTTCATGACGGGTGGCTGTATACCGGAGATATGGCGATGGAAGATGAGGATGGCTTTATCTTCCTGGTAGACCGGAAGAAGGATGTAATCATCAGCGGCGGTGAGAATATCTATCCGGTGCAGATTGAGGATTTCCTGCGGACGAATGATGCGATTCTGGATGTTGCGGTGATTGGTCTGCCGGATGAGCGGTTAGGCGAGATTGCGGCGGCGATTATCGCGCTGAAGCCTGGCGTGATCTGTATGGAGGACGATATCGACCAGTTTTGTAAGAAGCTTCCGAGGTACAAGCGGCCCAGAAAGGTGATATTCGCAGATGTGCCGCGGAATGCGACAGGGAAGATTGAGAAGCCGAGGTTAAGGGAGATGTATGGGGCGGCGCATCTGGTAGAAGAGCAGAACCGGAGATAAGAAAAGCAGAGGGTGTCCTCTGCTTTTCTTATGTGTTATTTAAGATATCCCTTACTTTGCTGCTTTTTCGGCAAATTCGGTTGTCACGAGATCTTTGTACGGAGCGCGTTCGCTAAGCTCCCCGGCTTCTTCAAGGATATCCTGCAGGAGATTGAAGCTCTCTTCTTCAAAAATCAGGTTTTCTTTCCAGGTGTCCTGATCATAGTAGCGTGTGACGATGGTGGTGATGGTTTCCTGGTCTGTCTCTTTGAACTGAGGAGCGATGATGGCTGCAATCTCTTCCGGCGTATGGGACTGTACATAGTCCATGCCTTTCTGCAGTGCGTTGGTGAATCCCTGGATGACTTCCGGGTGGTCTTCCATATAGCTTTTCTTTGCGGAGAAAGCGGTGTATGGGACATAGCCGCTGTCGGTTCCGAGGGAGGCTACAACGTAGCCTTTGCCTTCTTTTTCAAGGGTGGTGGCGCCTGGCTCGAATTCAACTGAATTCTACGAGTTACTGCACCCACAAACTAAAAATTTAAACCCGCATATTTTGTGTGTGTCGGGGTCAACAAGTATCTCTTTGATAATGCTTTTCCAGAAGGCCTTGCGGTGGGTGTAATCGAGCTGGTCATATAGCTCCTGCCAGCCGCCAGCCAGCTTTTCTTTGATTGGGTCAAAAGATGCTACAGTAATAGCTGGAGTCGTTGATTGCTCCGCTGCGAGTTCCTTTTCCAATTTTGTGTATTGTTCATCGTAGTAATCCATGGGGATCCGCCCTTTCTGGAAAAGAATGTTAAGGCGTTCCATCTCAGCCTTGATTTTTATGGAGTTATCTTTTTTCTTTGCCGTCTTTTTTTCTGATTCTTCCACCTCATAAATACAGCGGTTAAGTTCAGGGCAGACATGCTCCAGAAGATAACTCTCTATCACATGCTCCGTGATACAGGGGGCTGTGTGGGCTTCGTCATATTTTTTTTCACATTTATAGCGCTTATATTCTGTGATTGTACCGTCTTTGCATTTATGGCGCTTCTTAAACCCGATCAGGCTGCAGCCGCAATGCGGGCACTTAACCATCTGGCTGAACAGATACGGCTCCTTAGTGGCAGGATAGATCTTAGATTGGCAGGTCTTCAGAATCCGTTCGTGTTGTTCCGGGGTGATATAAGGTTCACAATAATTGGATCGGCCATACCGCATACCGGCATATACTTCACTTGTCAATATCCGGTCGATCTGATATTTGGAAGGGGCCCGTTTCTGGTAGGTATTCATGGTATAGAATATCGTTGCCCGCTTGGAAAAACAGGTAAAATAGTAGCGGAAGATATCCTCAACGATGGGGCGTGTCTCTTCGTCTTTCTGCAGATGTTTTTCTATGTTCTTGTATCCAAATGGAATCGGGCCGTTAAGGTGTTCTTGGTTTCGTTTCTTATGTTCAAAGACCACCTTGATACGTTCTGAGGTGCGGTCAGACTCATTCTGTGCCACGGCAAGCATGATATTGATCTTGAGCTGGCCGTCAGCGGTGGATGTGTCATAATCTTCTAACACCGTCTTCCAGTTGCAGTGATGTTCTTCCAACACAGCTTGGACGTTATGGTAGTCTTTGACATTGCGGAACCAGCGATCCAGCTTTGTAACCAGGACCAGATCAATCTTATCGGCTTTGATGTCGTTCAGAAGCCGCATGAAGTCACGGCGGTTCTGCAGTTTCTTCCTTGCGGTTAGGCCTTCGTCTATGTAATAGTCTACAATTTCATATCCATGGGTATTCGCATACTCGGTCAGTAGTTCCTTCTGGGTGTCCAGAGAGAGTCCCTGCTGTACCTGAATATCAGTCGAAACACGGTCATAGATGGCGCATCTGATAATTCTGCCCATAGTATATCGCTCCTTTGTATATGTATGTATTATTTTATTGCTGTTGGCCAATAAAGATGATACAATATGTCTGTGATAAACTATTATTGTACATCCTTTGGATGTGCCTCTGCAAAAGCCGTTCGGGGTCACCCGCGCCGAACGGCTTTTGCTATAGTAAATCTGAAATTTTGATAGTCAGGCCATCAAAAATATAAACCGGTATTTCATCGTCGAAAGAATATATATTTGCGTCCTCTTCACCTTCAAAGATATAAGTCTGAACAATCTTCTTGATGGGGTTCACGATCCAGTATTCCCGAACGCCAGCAGTACGATATTTGAATAACTTGATTGCACAATCTGTCCGGGTGCTGCTGGGGGATAAAATTTCAATAATCCAGTCCGGCGCACCTTCGCACCCACGGTCTGACAGCTTGTCTTTATCGCAAATAACGGAAATGTCCGGCTCTACCCACGCTTTATCATTTGCTGTGAGATTTACAGCAAACGGAGCGGGGTAAACTTCGCAAGAACCAGATTTATTCTTTATGTGGTTATGGATTGTTGATGTTAGTTCCATAATAAGTTTTTGGTGAATCCGGTTCGGCGGAGCCATGGCGTACAGCTTTCCGTCGATCAGCTCCGCACGCTGTCCTTCTGGGAGGTTCCAGTAGTCTTCTGATGTGTAAATGCGCTCCTGTGGCACTTGCATGTTGTCACATCCTTTCTATCTACAGATTTAGTTCTTGAAAATCAATCCAGAAATCTTCATAAATGTTTACTTTTACCCGATCCCGGAAGGTATACATCTCTACCTTAAATTCCTTCTGCTCAAAGTAGTATACGAAAACCTTTTCATTCCTGGGGTCTACGATCCAATATTCACGTACACCGGCATCTTTATATAGGTTTAGTTTCTTGATGTAATCATGCTCGGGATTTCCAGGAGATATGATCTCAATAATCCAGTCCGGGGCTCCTGTACATCCACGCTCCGTTAATTTATTTGGGTCACAGATAACGCTGATATCGGGTTCTAATATGTTTTTTCTGTCCTCGAAGAGTCTTACTGCAAATGGAGCCGAATAGATTTCGCACGCTCCGCCTTTAGCATTAATATAATTTCCAATGTAGATATGCAATGCGGAGGATATTTTTTGATGTATTCGGTTCGGCGCAGCCTGGTAATAAATCTGCCCGTCAATCAGTTCTGCCCGGACATCTTCGGGAATATTGTAATAATCGTCTTCGGTATAAATTTTTGCTTGTGCGAAAGCCATATAGTGTAGTCCTCCTATTAATGGTGTTATTCTATTGTTTAAACCCATGTGGGGATGCTTTTTCTAAATTTTAATCCCATAAGCATACCTCACTTTCTCTTTTGTTCGACCTTACATTGAGATTTATATAAATGCCGAAGCGTTTATATTTATTGTAATCGTAATTTTATTAATTTTTCATCGTAGTCGGTTAGCCGGGATAACTGACTAATGGTATATTGCCAATTTTCTAATATAATTTCATTTGGCACTAACAGTTCTATGGCAAATTTATTTGCTTCTCGTTCAGTTTTGGAATTTAGCAATAAAGTTTTGTTACGAATAAAATAGCAGTTTTGTTTTCGGTGAAGAATAGCGTGTCCTAACTCATGTGCCATTACTAAATCCATGTCGTGTTCTGATAAATCTTGATTAAGAAATATGTATCTGTGGTTTTTTAGGAACATATAGCATCCATCACAACCTATATCCCCAATTTGGTACAATATACCAAGAGCGTCTGCTATTTTAAAAGGATTATGCGTATCAAATTTTTTTGTATAATAGGCAACAATCTTTTTAATTCTTTCATTCAAAATAAACCACCTACTTTTTATTTTTATGGGGATTGTATTTTTCTTTGTTAATGAGTTTTAATCGTTTGAGTGCTATTTCTAACTCATCCCGAAATAATTCAGCCGCTTCAGGAGATAATTCTTCGCCATCATATGCCGCTGGTCCGTATTCCTGGTTAGAGAGTTGTTCCATTATACGGTCAAGATCTCTTTTTATATCACGCTTATCCTTTGTGCTTATTGCTTTTGATTTGTTAGGGATATGATATATCGTTCCTGAGTTCATACCAGATGCAGTGCCATATTTATCTATTAAGGCTTGCAGTAAATCATCTTCAAGATTATTTTTCCGATATGAAGGGTTATTTAACATCATAGCGACGTAAGTATCAAATGGTACATGGTCTAAGCTATAACTGTTTGCAACAAGACTTCGAGAGAATAAACATCTTAGGACACGAATCTGCGCTTCACATCTTTCTTCTAGGGGCAATGATAAGTCATGAGAAATTTTTCTATTCTCAGCTTTAATTTGTTCGCATTTAACGCCATCGCTGTATATTTCTCCGAATTCTTTTACTGCCTTTTCCCAAGCGGTATGCTGTTCAATATGTGTTTCAATGTCTTCAGGATAAGAAGGGTCATAAGTGAAGCCGCAATCTGGACACGTAGTAAGAGAACTGTTTTTCCCCATTAAGTAATCAAGAGAAACATGAAAATAGTCAGCAATTTTTTGTAACTTTTCGGGTTTGGGTGTATATTTGCCCTGTTTCCAACTGGTCAATGTAGCAGTAGTAATACCAGTTTCTTTTGCAACTCTATAGGGAGTAACTCCTCTCTCTGATAGCAATTGTTCAAATATTTCATACATTTGGCATACTCCTTCAAATAACTTAGAAAACTATGCTAAAACATATTGACAAACATAGAAAACTATGCTATCATACTGATATAGCTTAGATATCTAAGTTAAAAATCTAAGGTTTCTTAAATAACTTAGGTGGTGCTTTGATTATATAAGAAACCTTAGATAATGTCAATTATAATTTTATATTATGGAGGTGAAAAAGTGTACAAAAAATTTGCTGATTTATTGGATAAAACAAACAAAACAGCATATCAAGTATCAAAAGATACGGGCATTTCCACGGCTACACTATCTAGTTGGAAAAAGGGCAGTTATATTCCTAAAGCGGATAAACTCAAAATTCTTGCTGATTACTTCGGGGTGTCTATCGAGTATTTTCTTAGTGAAGAAAAGGAGGCTGTTTAGATAAGCATAGCACGGCGGATGTACAGAAATCTGCACAGCCAGAAAAAATTATTTATCTGAGGGGAAGGTGGTGTGAGGAATGGCAATAGAAAGAAAAGTGAATCAGGGCTGTCGTGAAGAAGTTTTGGAAATATTATTGGATTTTTTAAAAACAGCAACCGGGGATAGAGCTACAACCGAAGAAGTGAAGCTAATCCCCGAAGTTGCAAAATTACTTTTGGATTATTCGGGATATTCCGAAGCATTTTCATTGTCAGTAAAATAAATGTTGCTGACTTTATTGTATATGGCCTCGAACATATCAGCAATTCCCTTGCCGGATTCCGCATTTGAGTAATTGGGGGCAGCTTGGGATAGTTTGGCTATAACAATATCCTTAGTAAAATCCATGATGTATTTTTTTTCGGAACTGCGCATAAGATTCTCCTTTCATTCGTACTCGGCATGGCAGTGCCTGTAAATACAGTATAAGAAAATTGGAAGGAAATGGCAATAGGATTAATGGGACATGGGAAAAGGTGATGTAGGGAAGGTGGTGTGAGAAGTGGCAATAGAAAGTAAGGCGTTTGAATCTTTACATATCGACATAAAGAAGGGTGAATACCTTCTGAATGGAGAGAGCATGAAAGCAATAAGTCACTTAGAGTTGGAATTCAACAATGGAGAATGGTCACTGCTTGTAACAAAAGACGAATTGTTTAAGCAAGCAGCAACCAAAATCTAAGGTATAAATTTCGCTATAAAATCAGTGACTTCTGTAAGACCATTTTTAAAACGATTTTCCATGTAGATGATAAAGCTGTCTAATAATACAAAACCACCATCTATATATTTTTTAATGAAATTGGCACGTTTTAATTCGTTTATGGTTTCATCAATGTCATCTGGATGCCAGCCGGATAATGATTTGATATCTGAATAGAAGTCATGATTAAAATGTTTTGCATTTGCCTTAGATTCACCCAATTTACGTTTATTTAGGTATTCTTTATAGACAATGCAAGCAAGTTTATCAGAATCTTTTGTGAGTTCCATTAAGTGTTTTCTCCTTTCTTTTGTACTCGGCATGGCGGTGCCTGTAAGTACAGTATAGGAGAATTGGAAGATATTTACAATAGTGAAGGAGGTGATAGTGGCAGATGGATGATAGAGAAAAGCTGGCGTCTCTCATGGAAGAGATCAGCGGAAAATTTAACCTTGATCTGAATACAGAAGATGTGAAGGAACTGCATGCCGTTATTGATGAGGAACTGGACAACTGCATTAAGAAGCTTAGGAATGCGGTTTACGGGCGTGACGTTAGGGTCTTTATCACTGAGTATGAAGAGCTAATGCTGAAAAAATCAGATATTGTTGTCTGGGAATTTTTAAAAGAAGAAGATAAAAGAAATTGCCAGCAAAGAAAAAAGCTGCTTAATGGCGAAGCGATGGATACGAAAATCAAGTTGCTGGGCCTAAGATATGGCAAATACCGCAAGGCGTGGGAAGATACCACTGACGACCGAAAGGTGTTCTGCAATATGTACGACATGCTGATTGGAGCGTGTGAATGTATGAAAAGCGTTGGGAACAATCTGATCCATGTAGCATTCAACCGCCAGTTCGAGGATGAAGAAAGGTCTTTGGAGAAAATCGTGCAACGATTTACGGGAGAGGAGACGGTGTGAAAATGTGTAAAACGTATGCAGTGGTGTTCCAGAACCAGAGGACGGGGAAGGTAAAGATGGATATGTTTACCAGTCCCAGTGAAGGGGCTGCAAGGTCTGATTTCTGGGCCTGTTACCGGCATGAAAGCTATGAGATCCTTACGATGGTAGAAGTACCTGAGGTAAAGGTGGAAACAAGTACAAACAGTATGTCATAGATTTAAAATGGAGGTGGTTTTATGGACGATAATGAGAAAATCCCAACTACAGAGAGCCTCGAAAAATCTATTATGGATACCTTGGTCTTCTTGTGGGAAGACCAGACGGGGAAAAAATGGAAGTGGAGAAAGGTTGCTGACCCGAAAGAGGAAACCGCTTAGGCGGTGACCGGTTGGACAAGTATCTCAGAGAGGAGGGATAAGTTGAATGCAAGGGAAGAAATCCCAATCACGGAAGAGGTTATGCGTTATGCGAAAGCCCACATGGAGTCGGACAGGCCGTGGAGCCATGGCAAGGTGGCAAGGGCATACCGGGAACATGACGGGCGCATCAGCATCACCTACGAGGACTCGTGCTGGTGGTTCTACCGGGATGCGGGGCAAGAGGTGGTCTGGGAATGAAAAAGAGCGCTTATACAGGACGGCAATCCTAAAGCGCTCAAGGAAGTATCTACCGCTATTATAGCGGAAAAGGAGGAATGCGTCAAATGAAAAATAAGGCGTCAGAAGTACGATTCTGGGATAGCGATGATTCTGGATATCGTAGTGTAGCTTAAATAGCAAAAAAAATTGAAGGAGGCAAGAACTAATATGAAAATACCAGCATTATATGAGTTGACAGAGCAGTATGAGGAAGTGCTCAATCTTCTGTACGACGGGGAAACAGACGAGCAGACGATCCTGGATACATTGGAATCTATTGAGGGCGAGATTGAGGATAAGGCGGACAATTACGCCCGGATTATCAAAAATCTGTCTGCAGAAGCAGAGATGGTAAAGACGGAGGCGGACAGGCTGAACCGCCGCCGTAAATCATTGGAAGACAGGGCAGACTGGTTGAAAAAGACGCTGAAAGCCAATATGGAATTCATTGGCAAGACTAAGTTCAAAACTGCATTATTCAGTTTTTCCATTTCCAAGAACGGCGGCAAACAGCCTATGACGATTACAGAAAACCTTGGTGAGATCCCTAACAAGTTCCTGATCCAGCAGGCTCCCCTCGTCAATAAGGAGGCGGTTCGGGAACTGTTGGCAGACAAAGAAGTAGAGTGGGCGCACCTGGAGCCGTATGGGACGCACCTCAACATCCGTTAAAGCTATGGAGGAGGTCAGGAACGAGGAAATTACACCTTACCGTATGGGACAGTTAATGAAGACAGCGGCACATGTCACGGAAATGATCGTAAGTGGGAAGACTTTGTACCATCCCACTTACCATGAATGCGAGATTGTAGTGGCACTGGTTGCGGAAGCGTTAAAAAGGGGTAAGGACGAGTATAGGAGGGAACGAGATGTTCTTAAATAAGACATTGCTCAAGAAGATGATCAAACACTCTTTTAGATGGGAAGGGCTGACTGTAGGGCGGATTTATGGAGGGCTCGTGGTGGCGGGAGGTACGTGGATCACCTGGACGAAGGATGGATATGTCCCGAACTGGCTGAAAGCGGCGGTCATGGAGTTTACGGGGGAATTACCGCAGCAGGGATGTGCATTCCGTGCAAAGAAAGATGAACCGTTGCAGTATGAAATTGCGGATAATTCCTTTTATGACCTGCCGGAAATGTTCCTGAAAAGCCGTTTCGCTTTCACGGTAACGCCGGTGGTTGTGACGGGAAAACATGTGGCAACCAGGATTCTGCAGCAGAATCAGACGATGAAGACAATTGGGGTTAATGAGGAGTTCTGCAAGGTGATTGACTTGGGAGAACTGGAAGGTGAGAACGCCCCGGCCGGACCGTCATCAACAGGAGCAGAAGGCCACATGCTGATCTACAAGAACGAATATTCAGCTTATGCCTTTATTCCCCTGGATAGGACGAATGACGCTGCAAGGAAAATCATGGAGAGGATAGATTCGATTAATTTCAGTGAGGAGGGTTATTGATGGGGATACCAGTATTGATTATGGGCAGATCAGGCAGCGGCAAGAGCAGGAGCCTAAAAAGATGTGTGGGGAAGGATTTCGGTTTGCTCCGTGTGTTAAATAAGCCGTTGCCATTCCGTGGGAAATTTATTGGCAAGCCATGTAATAATTACGAAGAAATAAAGCGGATCATCAAGAATCCGCAGTGGCCGGGATCTATCGTGATTGATGACGCAGGATACCTGATCACAGGGCAGTTCATGGATGGGCATGCAACAACGGGGAAGGGAAATACGGTGTTTTCCTTATACAACCAGATGGCGGATAATTTTTACCGCCTGATCCAGACGATCGCCAATGAGGCGCCGGCGAATCGGATTGTGTATGTGATCATGCATGAAGATACAAACGAATTTGGGGACATCCGACCTAAGACAATAGGTAAGCTGTTGGATGAGAAAGTTTGCCTGGAAGGGATGTTTACCATTGTATTGAGGGCGCTTAAAGGAGAAAAATATGCATTTGTTACACAGTCAAGGGATGGCGCGGTCAGCAAAGCGCCAGATGATATGTTTCCCGATGTCGAGATAGATAACGACCTGCTTTTGGTAGACAATACGATCAGGGAATATTACGGGATAGAGAATCCGAAGAATAAAGAAAGTGAGGAGAGACCATGATTACAAAACCACAGGGATATGATGAGGCGCCGGCATACATGGGTGAGGCCATGCAGCTCCCGGCAGGATGTTATGTGTGCAAGATACTGGGGGTAAAACAAGAGCGATACAATGAGCATGAACGTTTCCTTATGCAATTCGATATTGCTGAGGGGGAATATACAGGATTTTACAAGAAGCAGTATGACCAGGCAAAGCACAGTGACCCTAATGTGAAATATAAAGGTATATATAGGCAAAATATGGATGGCCAGGGGACACCATTCTTTAAGGGGTTGATCACGAGCATTGAAAAATCAAACGCAGGATTCACCTTCCCATTTGGACAACAAGGCAATGAGAAGACTCTGGTAGGGAAACAGTTCGGTGCGGTGATGGGCCGGGAGGAGTTCCTGACCCCGGAAGGCGAAAAGCGCATGACGACTAAGATAACCCAGATCCGCAGCCTTGACGGGCTAAAGGATGCAAAAGTCCCTGAAGATAAGATGCTAAAGGAGGAGGCGGGATTGCCGCCACAGACCCAATATGGACCTGTGGATAAGTATGGTTTTATGAGTATCCCTGATGGAATCGATGAAGAGCTGCCATTTATGTAAAGAAGATTATGTCGAGGTAAAGCAGCGTTTAAGCATGAGGCAGGTTGCCGAGTATTACGGATGCAAAGTGAACCGGAAAGGAACCTGCCTCTGCCCTTTCCATGCAGATAACAACCCAAGCCTCAAGATCTATAAGGATGATAAGGGATATTACTGCTTTACCTGTGGGAATGGCGGGGATGTGGTCAAATTTGTGGGCAGGATGTTCGGTCTAAGAAATGAAGAGGCGTGTAAGAAGCTAATAGAGGATTTTTCGTTGCCGATCGCACTGGCAGGCCTTACTTACAGGGAAAAGCGTGAGCGGAGCAGGAAACAGTTGGAACGTAGGAAACAGCAGCGTTTCAGGAAGTGGGCATATACGGTCTTGAAAAATTACTGGATGCTGTTATGCGAAGCAGCGCATAATTTCGCGTCCCCGCATTTTGAGGAGGCTATGCAGGAGCTGTCTGTCATAGAATACAGGCTTGAATGTATCCAGAAGCATCTGGAAGAATACCATGCTGACAGAGAGGCGGTGAGAAAGATTGGAGAAATCGAAAGACGAATTGCTGGATGGAATGGATAAACTCAGCCCGTCAGAACCCTTTCCTGATGAGGTCTTTTACAAAATATTCGAGATTGAGGATAACGTGGAAAGGACGCAGTATATAGAGATGCTGAGGATGAAGGCAAAGTTATTGAAGCGCGCGAGGGAATTCAACAATGTCTTACAGGCATTCATGATTGATTACCAGCAGAAAATGCGGGCGGTAGGAAATGTCACGCATTTCACCGAACAGAGAACAGAACTGCAATGCGGCCCGTGGAAGGCAGACGATCTGGGGATATTTATGCAGAAATTCGATAAGAACGGGATGCCGGTCAAGGTCATGGCGTGCTCGCATCCAATCCTTCCGGTAGAGATACTAAAGAACGTGGATACAAATGAAGAAAGGGTGAGGCTGGATTATTACAAGTATGGCGCATGGAACAGCGTAACCGTAAACCGGGATGTCTGTGCGGACAATAATTCCATCGTGAAGGCTTTGAGTAAGATTGGGATCGAGGTAACATCGGACAATGCGAAATACCTTGTGCGCTATATCAGCGACTGCATCGGAATGAACCCAGCGAAACTGGAGCCCAGAAGGTCGATTAACCGCCTGGGCTGGTCGGGGAATGATTTCATGCCTTATGCTGAGGACATCGTATATGATGGCGATAAGGAATATGACGCTGTTTTCCGGAACATTAAGTGCGGGGGCAGTTTTGAGGCTTGGCGGGAGTATTGCGGCTCCCTCAGAAAAAATAAGGTTGTCCGCATGGCTTTTGCGGCAAGTTTTGGGAGCGTACTGATAGAAATCCTGCGTATACTTCCGTTTGTGTTCCATATTTGGAGCGGCGAATCTGGGACCGGAAAAACCGTTGCAGTCATGGCGGGGATGTCTATCTGGGGAAACCCGAAGATGGGAGGGCTCGTCAAGACCATGAATACGACGAAGGTCGGGATTATGAGGAGCGCCGCTTTCCTGTATTCGCTCCCATTTGCCGGCGATGAGCTTCAGACGATGAAAGATCGGTGGACATCGAATTTTGACCAGATGATCTATCAGATTACGGAAGGGATTGACCGTGTGCGTGGCCGTGCATCCGGAGGGGTGGAGGATACAAAGACGTGGCATAATAGTTTCCTGTTTACCGGGGAGGAGCCAATCACGAAGTCTAATAGCCGCGGTGGCTCTAAAAACCGTGTCATTGAGATCGAGGTAGAGGAGAACCTAATTGAAGACGGCAACCATTGCGTGGCTGTATTGACAGAGAATTATGGACATGCAGGGAAGATTCTTGTTGAGTACTTGCAGGGTGCAAACCACAACAGCCTGAGAGCAGAATACAAGGCGTGTTTCGACGCTATATGCAAGTTGGACACTACAGAAAAGCAGGCTATGGCGATGTCCTGTATTCTGGTTGCGGACAGAATTTTAGTGGAACAGATTTTTTTTAATGAAACTCCATTGTCTATAGGCGATGTGGCAATGTACTTGAAAAGTGCCAATGAAGTAGACGCTGCAGAACGCGCCTACCAAATGGTGCTTAACTGGGTTGCAAAAAATCCGATAAGGTTCCAGAATCCCAATGGCCCGGATGCCATGAATAAGGGGGAAGTCTGGGGACGGATCGATGTTAATGGAGACCGTCCGGACATTCCGCCGATGGCAGTGGTAAACAAGGATGTGTTGTGTGAATTTTTGGACAAATGTGGGATGGATTATGCGGCAGTAAGTAAAAAATGGGCTGCTAAAAACCGGCTGATCAGAAACACGCAGGGGAAGTATGTGCACAATACGAAGGTGTATGGGATCAAGGCGAATTATCTCAAAATCAATATGGAGGCGGATGCGGATGAAGAGGGATTCATGGAACTGGATGAGCAGATAGAGCTGCCTTTTACTTAAAATGTCTAACCAAAATGGCAAGGTTAGACAATGGTTAGACTTTTTTGAATCTCGAAACCCTTGAAAAATGGGGCTTATATATATACGGTCTAACCGTCTAACCAGTCTAACCTAAAAAGAAACGTCTATACGCGCGAGAAAACGATACCGCCAATTATACACGTAAAAAATGTGATTGTATGAACGGTTTTTGGGGCAGACGGTCAGACCCAACGTTTTTGCTGGGTTTGAAGGGTGTATTTTTGGGAAATGCGGGGTAGATGTTTTCGGGAAATGGTTAGACAGGAGAAAATCTGGAGGGATATATGCAGGAAATAGAGTTTATGGAGCATTTGCTTGACGATGCGGGAAAGGAGTTAGAATATATAAAAACATATCAGGAAGAAATCGAAATGGCACAGAAAGATGATGCCAAATATGCAGGACTATGGAAAAAGCGGAATCCATCCAAACAGAGGGTGAGGGACGACATGAGGATGATACGGAGAATTTCGCTGGAAGTGGAGAGGAGGCTGTGATTATGAGCAATAAAAGTATGGGGACGGCATTTGAAAGGGAATTTGCGGAGACACTGGCAAACAGAGGATTCTGGGTTCATCGCCTGAGAGACAATTCAAACGGGCAGCCCTTCGACCTGATAGCGGTCAGAAGCAATACAGCATATGCGTTTGACTGCAAGGAGTGCCAAGGAAACATATTTCAGCTAAAACGCATGGAAGAGAACCAACGCAATGCCATGTCCTTGTGGGCTGAGTGTCGGACGGCAAATTGAGGGAGACGCAAACAGCGAATTATTTTTCCGACATTTATCCTATTGACTGCGCAGTGCTGTCTGCAAATGCACAATCCTGTCAAAAATGCTGCACGTTGTTGTCGGTATTGTTTTGCGCCTGAAATGCAAAAG